>NC_015696.1:0-1922500 GCF_000219045.1 Francisella salina | reverse complement strand
CCATAATAGTATTTTGTAGGATTTGTATTTACTAAATTAAAGTTAGTAAGGTGCCATTCTGCTATATTTACATTTGGATGGTCTTTAACGTAATCTTTAACAGTAATCCTATGATTTGGTTCTACTACCAATTTTACTTCGTTAGAGTCGTATCCAAACGGAATTATGTATGCTTTTAAGGTCTGCTTATCAAATGGGAATTTCTCAAGTTGCATAGGTGTTTCAAGATGTAGTGTTCGTTGTTCTGTATATACAACATTTCCATCAGGATAAATTTTTATTTGTCTTGCTTTTATTTGAGGAGACCCAACTTCATTTATTATTGATATTTGAGGTTTCCACCCTTCAAAAATTTCATCATATTGAAAGTCTCCTTGATATAAAATGTAAGGAGTTTTTTCTTCATTTGCATTAAACTTTAATCTTGGATCATTCCATCTGAATTTGAAAATAACATCAATTTGTAATTGCTCATTAACTTCATCTAAGCTTTGTATATCAGTAATGAATGCAGAAGTCTTTACAATTGTAGGTTCTTGTGGAGGAATACTGCCATATCCGAACATATTTTTATAATAAGCTAAAGATATAAGTAGTAAAAAAAATAATTTTAAAAGATTATTGTTAAGCATGATTACTAACTGTTTTTATTCTTTATAGATATTTTACTAAACTAGTATATTTAAACCAAATTTTGATCAATATTAATTAATAAATATATTTTTGTATTTAATAGAATATGATTAATTGAATAATGTTGATTATTATATTGATAAAAGGCTTCATGATAGTAAACAATAAATTAGATCCGTTAAATGGGATTAAAACTAAAGCAAACAAAATATAAAAGCCATATTTTTGTAAATTACTATACTTATATGCTATGGCTTTAGGTAAAAAAGAAGCTACTATTTTACTACCATCAAGAGGAGGGATTGGTAGAAGATTTAGGATCATAAGCACAATATTAATCATTACGCCGTAAAAAGCCATTCCTTGTATATAGGGATATGAAGTTATATATTTTGCTATTATTGCCCATATTATTGCCATTAAAAAATTCGCTAGAGGGCCAGCAATGGCTACAAGAGCAATATCAAGTCTAGGATTTTTTAAGTTGCTATAATTTATTGGGACTGGTTTAGCCCAACCAAAAATAAAAGGAAATCCGGAAGCTAAAGATCCTATCAGCATTAACCCTGGTACTATGATAGTTCCAATTAAATCTATATGAGAGACTGGGTTTAAACTAACTCTTCCCAATTTATATGCAGTATTATCACCTCTATATTTTGCAATATAACCATGCGCAGCTTCATGTATTGTTATTGCAAATACTAATGGGATTATAGCCATTAGAGATGTTATTAAAATATGGTTAAGATCCATACGACATGTTTTAGAAATTTTAATTTTGCAATTATAGTTACTAGACGTATAAATATAAAGCTAAATAATTAAATTAATAAAAAAATCTAGAATGGTGCATATAAATACTTAATATTTAATATTTAGTGTGGTATAAATTTAAGTGTAGCCTAATTAATATTGAGTTTAATTAGATTTTATTAAATTTGTAAGGAGTGTTTCTATGAAAAAAATAATAACTGTAATTTTGGTATCTTGTGTACTAGCTTCATGTGTCTCTACATATGAGCCTGTACCAGCAGATAAACAATCTCAACAATAAAATGAGGAGACCATTATGAGAAAAAATATTCTTAGAGTAACAGTTATGACAATACTTTCAGTGATTTTGATGTCTTGTGTTGTCAAGCATGAGTGTCCAACTAAATTAGATGCAAATGGCAATAAGTATATGGACAGAAATGCCTGTGCACAAAATACATATTTACTAGGATTTATTCCGTTAGGTTAGATTCTTGGAGGAATAAAATGATGACACTTAAATTTTTTTTGACAGTATTTTCTTAAGATTTCTTTAAAAAGGTGTGTTCTATAAATTATAAGATTTTATCAATAAAATTAAACTTCTAAATTTGCTGTATAAAAGGCTTGTTGCAGATAATAAAGTAGGTGATATACTATCTGTGGGGGTCGATTTGTGTTTCATTTTATTTATAGGAGACTCGTTATATGGCAAATCAATATTCGGGAAATTTTGAACAAATTGTAAAAAATAGATTCAACTGTTCAGCAAAA
The DNA here is from genome assembly GCF_000219045.1 of Francisella salina. Classification (NCBI taxonomy): domain Bacteria; kingdom Pseudomonadati; phylum Pseudomonadota; class Gammaproteobacteria; order Thiotrichales; family Francisellaceae; genus Francisella; species Francisella salina. The sequence continues at coordinate 1,920,337 of NC_015696.1, read as the reverse complement.
GAAGTTTTGTTAAAATGTCAAAGAGAAGGCTTAAGTTATCAGGAAGCTGAAAAGGTTCTGGGATTTAAGCACGTAACTATTAGAAAGTGGGCGAAGAGATTTGATATTAAGTTGCCAGCTAGGTTTAGGTTTGATGAAGATCGTTTTGGTCAAAGCAAAGAGATTGCTTATGTGAATGAGTGTAAGTCAAATAACATTAATAAGGCTAATATCTTTAGTCGTTGTTGGATAAATATGAATCTCTATTCAGCAATCAAAGCTAAATCCTGATTAACAGAAATTTCTGTATTATTTTCGCTTTGGCAAAATGTTATGCTGTCATTAGGAGTTAAGATGATAACTGTTGAGCCAAAGTTAAACCAGCCAAGTGTATCTCCTTTTTTGAATTCTATATTAAAGTTGTCACTGTTGTAATCCCAAGTTTGTACATCTCTATAGTAGCTTGGGGCTACTTTGCCGTGCCAAACTGTTTCGATACCGGCAACAAGTAAAGCACCTACAAAAATCACTGCAACTTCACCAATTTCTGTATTGAAGTAACAAACTAATCTCTCATTTTTTGCAAATAAATTATCAACATTTTTTGCAGTAGTTTGGTTTACAGAAAAAAGCTTACCAGGTATATAAACCATTTTTGTGAGCTTGCCATCGATAGGCATATGGACTCTATGATAATCTTTGGGAGATAGGTATATAGTTGCAAATTTTGTGAAATTGGTTGTTGAACTATCAGCTATTAGTGCCTTTAATGTATAAGTTTTTCCCTTAGCTTGAATTAAACTGCCATTAGTAATATTTCCAAACTCACTTAGAACGCCATCTGCAGGAGAGGAGATAACTTTTTTATCTGAAGATATAGGTCTTAATCCATCTTTTAATTCTCTTATGAAGAAGTTGTTAAAAGAAGAATATTTGTTTATATCAGTTTCTTTAGCCTCATCTATATTGATTTTAAATTTTTTTATGGCTAAATTTATTAGATAATTTTTTAGATGTCTATTTTTTGATTCTGCTAATCTACTAACTAGTCTCGATGTTAAAGAATGAGGGATTATATATTGTAGAAATATAAAAAGTTTATCTTTCATTGATCTTTTACTCTTGAAGCTTTTATTATTATTAGTATAGCACTGTGTTATAATGTTTAGTTAATTTAATTAGCTAGTTACTATATATTTGTAGATGAAAAAAAGTTTCCAAATTTTCATTTTAGTGAGTCTTGGTTTGTTGTTACAAAACTGTGCAACTAATGATGTAGATAATGATTTCACTGCTGAAAGTCTTTCTAATGAGAGCTTTAGCTGGGATATATTTAGAAATAGGAAGTATGAGTATGCTAAAGTTCAGGTTAAAGAAGAGCCTTCTTTGATAATTCCTACAGGTTTAAATGGTGAAAAAATCAAACCAGCTTTAAAGCTTCCTGATGGTGATGATAAGTACGCTAGGTCACAAGTTCCTAAAGCATATCAGCAGATGTTACCTCCAAATTATACAGTCAAGTTTGATATGGCTAAAATAATAAGTGATCAGATATCAAAAGTTTCCATAAGTGTTGTTTATGATGATTCTGGATCTTTGAAACTTGTATTTAGAGAGCCACTATCTATAACCATAAATTTACTAGATGACTATTTCAAAGATCATCCTAATAGTTATACCGTAACATCTGAGAAAGATGAAGTGTTATCGGGACATTTGATTACAGTTAAAGATGCTCAAAAAGATAGAATATTTGTTATTAAGGCACGTAAAATTGATGAGCTCTCTAGTTTGGTTAAGATAAATGCTGTCTTTACTGGAGATGGTCAGTCTCAAGCACCTGACCATATTTCAGAAGGTGTTAGATTACTAAGTGATATTCGTAAAGAATTAAATAATACCGAATTAAAAAGCGATAATAATCTAGAAATTGCTAAAAAAGCAGAGTTGGATATGGCGGCTTCTGAAGCTAATGCGAGTAAAGGGCAGTCAAGTTTAGGAGGATTGTTAGGTTCTGCTAAGAAGAGCAAGTTCGGTTTTGGTTCATATGATAGGACTATTGATAAATCTATACAGCAAGATGAGACAGACCAGATTCAAAATCAGATGAAAGATTATACTAAAATTACTGCGCCATCCGACAATAGTGTCTACGATAGTCAAGCACAAGCACAAGAGTTAAATACATAGGTGATAGAATATGTATGATATTTCAGTTTTTATCGGAAGATTTCAGCCTTTTCATAGGGGGCATCTGCATAACATATTAGTAGCTTTGGAAAATAGTAAGAAAGTTATTATAAACGTAGGAAGTTCATTTAATGCTCCAAATATAAAAAATCCATTTTCATTTGAATTTAGAAGGCAGATGATTATTGAGGACTTAAAGGTAGCGGGCGTTGATTTAAGTTTAGTTGAAATTGAACCACTAGCAGATTATTTCTATCAAGAGCAAAAATGGGAAGAGTCTTTACGTCAAAATGTCTATAAGTACGCTAGGCTAGATGAAACTATAGCTATTGTTGGACATATTAAGGATGACTCTAGCTATTATATTAAGAGTTTTCCAGAGTGGGGATATATACCAGTAGATAATTATAAAAATTATAATGCCACAGAGTTTAGAAAATATTTTTATAAAGGTAAAATTCTTGATGAGTATATGTGTAGTCCAGCACCAAATCAGGGAACATTTAAGTTATTAAATGCTTTTATGCAAAGCGTAACATATCAAGATCTGGTTGCTGAAAATAGCTATGTTATAGATTATAAATATTCATGGAGAAATGCGCCATATAAACCAAATCTAGTTACTGTAGATGCTCTAGTTATAGTAAATAATTATATTCTTCTTGTTCAAAGAAAAGGCTTTCCCGGTAAGGGATTATGGGCATTGCCAGGTGGATTTTTGGAGTGTGATGAAACTATATCTCAAGCAATAATAAGAGAGTTGTTTGAAGAAACAAATATAGATCTTAGTATTGAACAATTATCTTTGGCAAAAAGATGTGAAAAAGTTTTTGACTATCCAGGTCGTTCTGTTCGAGGAAGAACAATAAGTCATGTTGGAGTTTTTATATTTGAAGAATGGCCTGATTTACCTAGCATTTACGCAGCAGATGATGCTAGAGATGTTAAATGGTTAAATTTTGATTTAATTAACAGAAAGATATATGATAGCATGTTAGAAGATCATTATCAGATTATTAATTTTCTTTTAGAAGAGTATTGCTAAAAACTTAAGGAGTTTTGGTATGAGTTTAGCCGTTGTTATTTTAGCTGCTGGGAAGGGTTCTAGAATGAATTCAAATAAACCTAAGGTTCTGCAAACACTTGCTGGTAAAACGTTGATTAGGCATGTGTTAAGCCGTGTTGAGCCTCTTAATCCAGACAATATTATTGTTGTTACTGGACATCTTAAGGAAATGGTTGAAGCTGATTTGGCAGATAAAAAAGTTACATTTGTCGAACAAAAGGAACAGTTGGGGACAGGTCATGCTGTTTTGCAGGCTTTGCCATATATTAAAGAAGATAAGGTTCTAATTTTATATGGAGATGTGCCTCTGATTTCTACTGATGTGCTTGCTAATTTGATTAAGTCTGCGAGTGATGATTTAGCTGTGTTAACTGCTATTGTCGATAACCCTACTGGTCTGGGACGTATTGTAAGAGATAAATTTGGAGCAGTAAGCGACATAGTAGAAGAAAAGGATGCTACAGATGGTCAGCGCCAAATTAAAGAAATAAATACAGGAATGTATTGTGTTGCTAAAAGTCACCTTGATGACTGGTTGCCTAACTTAGGTAATACTAATGTACAAGGTGAGTATTATCTTACAGATATAGTAGCAATGGCAAGAGAGGATAATATCTCTATAACAGTAACTCACCCTGTTGAAGAATTTGAAATACAAGGTGTTAATGATAGAGTTCAACTCGCACAACTTGAAAGACAGTGGCAGAAACACATAGCTGAAGTGATAATGTCAAAAGGAGTTAGTGTTGCGGATCCTAATAGAATAGATGTACGCGGTAAACTCGAGGTTGGCAAAGATTGCTGGTTAGATATTAATGTGATAATTAAAGGACATGTTAAACTAGGTAATAATGTCGTGATTGGAGCAAACTGTATTCTAAAAAACTGTACTATAGAAGATAATGTTAAAATAAAGGCTAATAGTATGGTTGACGGATCTATTATCCGTGAAGGAGCTATTGTTGGGCCTTTCGCTAGAGTTAGACCAGAATGCGATGTCAAAGAAGGAGCTGTTATTGGAAACTTTGTTGAAGCAAAAAAAACTATTTTAGGAAGGGGATCAAAAGCTTCTCATTTGACATATTTGGGTGATAGTGAAATCGGAGCTAATTGTAATATTGGAGCAGGTGTAATAACTTGTAATTATGATGGAGTTAATAAGCATAAAACAACAATAGGAGATTATGCTTTTATTGGATCTGATTCACAACTAATAGCTCCTGTTAATATAGGTTCTGGTGCAACTATTGGTGCGGGGTCAACTATAGTCAGTGATGTTCCAGCAGATAATCTTGCTATTTCAAGAGCAAGACAACGTCATATTGATACATGGCAGAGACCTGTTAAGAAGTAAGTTAAATATAAAGATAAGGGTATATATTATGTGTGGAATAGTAGGTGCCAACTCTACAAGGAATATTACAAATATTTTAATTGAAGGTTTGAAAAAACTTGAGTATCGTGGCTATGATTCTGCTGGTTTGGCAGTCATAGACAATCATAATCAAATAGATATGTGTAAAGAAGTGGGTAAGGTTGTTGAATTAGAAAATGCTGTTAATGATTTATCAGATTTCAAAGGTAATATAGGCATTGCCCATACTAGGTGGGCTACTCATGGTAAACCTTCTAAAGAAAATTCTCATCCACATGCTTCGGAAAAATTTTGCATAGTTCATAATGGCGTAATTGAGAATTTTGCTGAATTAAAAAAGTCATTAGTTGATGAGGGTTATCACTTTAAATCAGACACAGATACTGAAGTTGTCGCGCATCTGTTAGATAGAGAATGGAATGATTCTAAATCTATTATTGAGAATATCAAAACTATAATTAAGCTTTTAAAAGGAGCATACGCCTTAGCAATAATTTCACAGAAGTTTTCTGATAAGATTGTGGCTGTGCGTTCAGGCTCTCCTCTAGTTATAGGGGTGGGTATTGATGAGAATTTTATTTCATCTGATACATTATCGTTATTACCAGTTACTAATAGATTCTCTTATCTTGATGAGGGCGATATAGCTATCATATCTAAGCAGGGTGTTGAAGTCTTTGACAGTAAAGGAATACCTAAAAATTTAGAAGTTGAAGAATATAACTATTCATCTTCAAGTGCTACTAAAGACGGTTATAAGCACTATATGCTTAAAGAGATATATGAGCAACCAGAGGCTATTTCAAATACAATTTTAGCATCATTAAAAGATGATAATGAAATCACATTAGAAAATTTTGATAATAGAGCAAAAGAGTTATTTGAGAAAACTAAGCATATTTGTATAGTCGCATGTGGTACAAGTTATAATGCTGGTATGACAGCTAAATACTGGATAGAAAAGTATGCAAAAATACCATGTAGTGTTGAGATTGCAAGTGAGCTTAGATATCGAGATAATGTTGTTGTAGATGGTTCATTATTTGTCAGTATATCTCAGTCAGGTGAGACAGCGGATACTCTAGAATCACTTAGAAAAAGTAAAAAGCAAGGTTATGCTGGAAGCATGTGTATATGTAATGTACCAAATAGCTCTTTAGTTAGAGAGTCTGATATTGCATTTATGACAAAAGCAGGTGTTGAGATAGGTGTTGCATCTACCAAGGCATTTACTACTCAGCTAATAGCATTAGCAATATTTACATTAGCGATGGCTAAGCTTAGAAATAGTCTAACAGATACAGAGATTGCAAAATACACACAAGAGCTAAAAAATACTCGAGCTTTAGTTATGGGTGCTTTAAAACTTGACCCTGAAATAGATGAAATAAGTGGGTACTTCTCGGATAAGGAACATACAATATTTCTTGGAAGAGGATTATATTTCCCTATAGCTATAGAAGGCGCTTTAAAGCTTAAAGAGATATCATATATTCATGCAGAAGCTTATCCTTCTGGAGAGTTAAAGCATGGACCGCTAGCTTTAGTTGATAAAAATATGCCAATAGTTGCTATGGTACCTAATGATGATTTATTGGACAAAACTCTTTCTAATCTTCAAGAAGTTCACGCTAGAGGTGGAAAGCTAATTCTTTTTGTAGATAAGGCAATAAAAGATAAAGTTAGCTTTGATAATAGTATTGTCTTGGAATTAGATGGTGGACATGATTTTAGTGCGCCAATAGTATTTACAATACCACTCCAGCTTTTATCGTATCATGTAGCTATTATCAAAGGGACAGATGTCGATCAACCTCGAAACCTAGCTAAGTCTGTTACTGTAGAATAGTGATGCTGTAAATTCTGATAGCATTCCCTAAATTATTTTATATAAAAGGTATTCATTATGGATTTTAATAAATCTTTGTCATCTGAAAATATTAGACTTGAAATAATGACTAGTAGGGATTTTGATAGGTTGTACAATGTAGCTAAAGATCCTGAAATATGGGCTCAGCATAATGATAAATCACGTAGTCAAGTAGATGGGTTTAAAAAGTATTTTGATGATGGTTTAAAAAATTCTCAAAATTGTTATCTGATTTTTCATAATAAAGAACTTGTTGGTTCTACTAGATACTATGAGTATGACTGTATTAAAAAATCAATAAAAATAGGTTATACATTCTATGCTAAAGAATATTGGGGTACAGAGCTTAATAAAAAGGTTAAAAAACTAATGCTAGACTATGCCTTTGAATCAGTCGAAAATGTACTTTTTGATGTTTGGTATAAAAACATTCGTTCGCAAAAATCTGTGTCCAAATTAGGAGCTAAACTTTGTGAGAATGATACTTCTCGTGAAAGACTAGTTTTTATATTAAATAAAAAAGATTGGGAAAATTTAAGAAATAATTAGATGTAAGCTCTTCTTTGAGCTATTCTAGCTCTTTTGATAGCTTGACGTTTTGCTATCTTTCTTTTTTCAGTTGGCTTTACGTAGTGCTGTCTATCTCTAAGCTCTTGCTTGATACCAGCTTTTTCGCAAGCACGTTTGAAGTTTCTTAGGCTTATGTCAAATGGTTTGCGCTCGTCTACTCTAATACTTGGCATTATAGTACCTCAATATTTATAGCTTCAGGGCCTTTTCTACCTTCTTGAGTTTCAAAAGTAACTTGTTGACCTTCAGCAAGTGTTTCGCCATTAAGTTTTGAAATATGTACAAATACATCTTTACCACCATTCTCAGGAGTGATGAAACCAAATCCTTTTTGATCGTTGAAAAACTTTACTGTACCTTGTGATTTATTATCCATTTTTATTCTCTTTAGTTATTTGTTTAGTTAGTTCTAGCACATTACTGCTAATTATTGTATGGATTTATGAAATGACAATTTAAGAGATTAAGCAAAAACTGAAATTAAATAGTCAGAGAAACTTACTCATAAAGATTCTCTCGTTCCTTACTGTATAGATTGTATTATAAAATAGTGCTAAAAGATACAATTTAGAATAAAATATTTAAAACTCACTAAGTACATCTGAAGTAGTATTTAGTCTAGCTTAGATCTTTTAGCTTGCAGAAGATCTTTTGCACTTGACCATTGATGTACTCGAGGTTCTAGATTTTTGATTTTTTTATCAAATTCTGCCTCAAGATTTATATCGTATAGATTAGCAATTTCAAGAACACATACCAAAACATCAGTTAATTCTGATTTGATTTTTTCATTATCTAAAGTTTCTTCGTAAATTTCTTTTTGCATGATTTCATTAGCTAGTTCACCGACTTCTTCTGTAAGAGCAATAAAGCTAGCTAATCTTGGATGAGATATGTCTTTAAAAAGCTTGTCTATAGTTTGTTGAGCTTCTTTGATTTGCATGAGATTTTTTAAGAATTAATTTCTGTTATTATTTATTCTACAACACTTATGTCTACAGAAGGACGTAAAGTTGAACAAACAGCTAAAGCTTCGTGTACTGGATGATCAGCGAACTTTTCAAAAGGAGCATTTGCGCCTGCCTTAGTGTTGATGCATGGGATAGTCTGTTGCATCAAGTTGTAGTCAAATCTAGGCGCCCATTTACGAGATCCAAGTCTAGCTGTAGTTGAACAGTTATCAACCATATGAGCAACACCTTTGAAGTGCATATATGGATTTAGTGAATCTACAGCTTCAATGATAGACTCATTGACAATCTCAGAGTATGCATGACCTTTTTGAGCTAAAACATCAGATTGAGCCATTATACAAGCTATATATACCCCTGCTGTAATTGGATCAATAGGAGTTGTGTGCTGGTCACGTTCAGCTCTTACCTTTTCACCAACTTTCCATAGTTCAGTTTTGTCAATTTTGCCCATTGGTAGACGATCATGACGAGCACCAGCCATTACAACTGAGCGAATTTCATTACCGCTTTCAACATCTTCATAACACTCAATTAAGATATCAAATAGAGGAGTATAAGCAGCATTGTAAGCATTTTCAAACTTTTGCTTGTCTTCGGCAGATTCTAAGCTTTCGTACACTTTTTTCATTCCTTGCGTAGAGATAATCTTAGAAATAGGTCCAGTGATTGCTTCAGCAGTACGTCTGAAAGCTTCTTCTTTGTCCATACCATTATCAGTGAAGTAGCGATAAAGCACTTCGATGATGCCATGTACACCACCAAGTAAAACACCTCTTTCACCAAAGATATCAGAACGATATTCCATTTCCATAGTTGTTGGGAATACAAATGGTGCACCACAAGCTATAGCCCAAGCTAGAGCCTGTTCAGTTGCTCTACCGTTAACATCTTGATATACACCAATACTGCTATTTATACCGGCACCATTTACTGTCTTACCTTGCTCGTATAAGCGACGAACGGAAGGCCCCATACCCTTTGGACACATTGCAACGATATTTATATCATCTCTAACCTTGTAGTTAATGCTCTCAATAAAGCCAATTAAGAAACCATGAGAGAAACCTAGAGTTGCTCCAGGTTTAACAGCTGCAAAAATCTTATCGTAAAGTTTAGCTTGAGCAGCATCAGAGATTAGGATAATAGCCATATCTGACTCTTTAATAACATCAAACATTTCACCTAAAGTACCATTTCCTTTAGTGAAACCTACAGCTTCAGCTTGTTTTTCTGAGCTTGAATCAGCACGTAAACCAACCTTAACCTTGATGTCTGTTCCCTCTAAAGAATCACGTAAATTCTGAGCTTGAGCTGGACCTTGAGATCCCCAACCGATTACACCAATCTGCTTAATTCCCTCAAATGCTTGAGGAAGTTTTTCAAATAGATGACGACCACCAGCAACGATAGTCTCATTTTGTCCACCTAAGTTATATTCTTTAACTTCAAAAATATTGCTTTGAATCTTCATTTTATTCTCCAGTATTAAGCTTTTTTATTATTAGTCTAACTATAAAGTTATACAAAGACTTGCTTGAAATAAAGTGAAAAATTTGCAACTATTTATTGCAGATAATGCAATAAAATACAGATATGATTGACAAAAAAGAATTAAAGGCCTTTAAAATTTTGGCTGAAACTCTACATTTTGGTAAGGCAAGCGAGAAATGTTTCTTAACACCGTCAGCATTAACCCGCCTTATCCAACGTATTGAACAAGAAATGGAAGTGGTACTTTTTGAGAGAGACAATAGAAATATTAGACTAACAGATGCTGGTAAGATTTATTATCAATTTGCTAAAGATATGCTACAAAAATATGAAGATCTAAACTGTATATTACACCCTAAAAAAGGCCAAGTAGTAGGCGATATTAGGCTATCTTGTACCGTAACGGCATCATATGTGGTTTTACCAAATATCATTAAAAAGTTACATATCAATTATCCAGGCATAAAAATACAGCTAACTACAGGTTCAATAAAAAATTGTACTAGCCAGCTTGAAGAGGATGCAACAGATGTAATTATAGCTATTTTGTCAAAAGATATTCCTAGTAATCTTTGTGTTAAAGAAGTGTTGACTACAAAAATGGTAATGATCGCTCCTGCTGTAAAGAAAGTTAATAATTTAAAGCAAGCAATTGAAAATATACCTTTTATAAAGCCAGCCCATTATATTGGTGGTAGTAATTTAGATGAGTGGTTTAAAAAGCAAGATTTAAAACCTGAAATATATGGTGATGTGGATGGTAATGAGGCTATCTTGTCACTGGTATCATCAGGTATTGGAACTTCTATTGTGCCAGAGGTGATATTAAGACACAGTCATCTATCTAAATCTGTAAATATAATAAAAACTCAAGGTCTGCCAAGTATATCTGTTGGAGTGGTAATGAGAAAAGAAGCTTTATCTTCGCCTGTTAAGAAGATGTTTTGGGAGCTTGTTGAAAGTTTGGGTGTCATTGAAATTTAAATCTCTTATGCGTTAAACAATTTTTTAACATCCTTTTGCTGTATCTATATATTCACTTGTTGATAGTTTATAATGTATATCTAAATTTTTTGATAAAACGTAGTTGTATTACATGAGTGAAATAATAATAAAAACTCCAGAAGAAATAGAGAAAATGAAAGTAGCTGGTAAATTAGCAGCAGAAGTTTTAGAAATGATAACTCCTTATGTAAAAGAAGGTGTGACAACAGCAGAGCTAGATCAAAGGTGTCATGATTATATAGTCACGGAGCAAGATGCTTATCCAGCACCATTGAATTATCATGGTTTTCCAAAATCTATTTGTACATCTATAAATCACGTAGTTTGTCATGGGATACCTGCTGATAAAAAACTTAAGAAAGGCGATATCTTAAATATAGATGTTACTGTCAAAAAGGATGGCTATCATGGTGATACTAGTAAAATGTTTATGATTGGTGAACCGTCAGTTATGGCTAAAAAATTAGTTGAGGTTACTCATGAATGTCTTTGGAAAGGTATAGAAGTAGTAAAACCGGGTAATCATTTTGGTGATATAGGTGCAGTAATAGAAAAACATGCTAAGAAATTTGGATACTCTATAGTTGATGCTTTTTGTGGTCATGGAATAGGTGCAAACTTTCATGAGCCACCACATGTTATGCATCATGGCAAAGCTGGAACAGGTGCTAAGTTTGAAGAGGGTATGATTTTCACAATTGAACCGATGATAAATGTTGGTAAAAGAGCTGTATCTGTTTTAAAAGATGGTTGGACAGCTGTAACAAAAGATAGATCTCTTTCAGCTCAGTGGGAGCATACAATCTTAGTTACGAAAGACGGTTGTGAGGTCTTAACATTAAGAGAAGAAGAAAGAAGCTAAAATGACAAAACAAGTAACTCAAAAGCTCGTGAATCAAAAATGTGAGCTTTTACGCTCACAGAATGAAGAGATCACAGTCAATAAAGTTAGAAAGCTTATTGGAGAGGGTGTTTCTATTATTGATTTGGTTGAGAAGGTTACTTTATACAAAAATGATAGAAAGCAAGCTATTGCAACTGGAGATTGTGAGCAGGAACTAACAATAAATACAGTTGCTAAAGATGAGTTACTAGAAGCTATTAAATCCACACTCAAAGAATCAAATATTAAAGAAGATAAGCTCTCTTATGCTTTACGTAATAATATAAAGCAGTACATTGATAAAGAAATATCAAAGAGTATAAATAAGATAAAACAAAAACAAGTCGAGATCTCAAATAAAAACGATAGCTTAGAAATAGCAAATCTTACTTTAGACAGGCGTTACAAAGAGTTATTAGAAAAATATAATGAACTAAAAGAAGAGTCATATAGCCTGAAGCAAAGCTACAACTCTAAGTCAATAAAGTATATGGAGAAAGAAGCCACTGAGAAAATGATGTTGGCTTGGGAAGACTTCAAAGGAGTTAAAGAGCAGCTTTCAAGTCTTGGTGGATATGCAAAAGTAGCTGTATATGATAAGCGGGGTGTCGTTGTTATTAAATTCCCTGCTACAGATTTTCTCACACAGGAGTGTCGAGCAGGTGTTAGTAGATATTTAAAAGCAAAAACTGTCTTTGACTATAATATTCAGGCTTGGGTTCTTTCTGGATTTAAAGATATACTTAAAACATTGGATTTTTTACAAAGAAATAAGTTTGTGTTCTCAAAAGAGCTAGAAACAATAGCTTATCTGAGAAGACAAAAAAGCTAAGAAACTATTTCTTTGTATACCAATATCTACTTATCTAGTATAGAACGTCTTGTTGATATATAATTTATTGATAAATATTTATATTTTTCTGTAAAAAATGGATTTATTCTCAAGCTTAGAAAGTACTCAGTCTGTAGGAGAGTTTTCTGAACAAGCATATTTAAATTACTCGATGTATGTAATATTAGATCGAGCACTACCGCATATTTCTGATGGGCTTAAGCCTGTACAAAGACGCATTATTTACGCGATGAGTGAAATTGGTTTAAGCCATTTGTCAAAATATAAGAAATCTGCTCGTACTGTTGGTGATGTACTAGGTAAGTATCATCCACATGGAGATAGTGCTTGTTATGAAGCAATGGTGTTGATGGCGCAGAATTTCTCATATCGCTATCCATTTATTGATGGGCAAGGTAACTGGGGCTCAATTGATGATCCAAAATCATTTGCTGCAATGAGGTATACTGAGTCGCGTTTATCTAAGTATGCAGTATTATTGTTAGATGAGTTGAAAAAAGGTACTGTTGATTGGGTCAAAAACTTTGATGGTACAATGGATGAACCAAAACTTTTACCAGCACAAGTACCAAATATCCTCCTAAATGGAGCAATGGGAATTGCGGTGGGGATGTCAACATATATACCTCCTCATAATATTACAGAAGTGATTAATGCTTGCTTACATTTATTGTCTAATCCTAAAGCTAGTATTGAAGAAGTATTAGAAATAATTGAGGCTCCTGATTATCCAGGTGGAGCTAATATAATCAGTAGTAAAGAAGAGATCGCTGAAGTATACAAGTCTGGTAATGGCTCTATACGTCAGCAAGCTGTATATGAGTATGATAATCATGGTAACGTGATAATTACTAGATTACCTCATCAAGTTTCAAGTGCTTCGGTAATGGAGCAAATTGCTAATCAGCTTAAGCAACAAAAGATCACATGGATTAAAAATATCCAAGATGAATCAGATGATAAAGAGCCTGTCAAAATAGTTCTATATTCAGCGTCTACAAAGAAGAATATCCAAAAAATAATGGGGCATCTATTAGCGACTACTGATCTTGAAAAAAGTTTCCGTGTAAATATGAATATGATTGGTCTGGATAATAGACCTCAGGTTAAAAATCTCTTAGATATACTTAATGAATGGTTAGAATATCGTAAGCGTACATTACGCAGAAGATTACAAACTAGTTTGGATAAGGTTTTAGATAGGCTACATATCTTAGAAGGTTTGTTAATAGCTTTTTTAAATATTGATGAAGTTATTGATATTATCAGAAACTATGATGATCCGAGTGTAGAACTCCAGAGTAGATTTGCACTTTCTGAAATTCAGGCTGAAGCAATTTTGAATATTAGACTACGTAAATTAGCGAAAATTGAAGAAATTGAAATTAAAAAAGAGCAAAAAGAGTTACAAAAAGAGAAAGAGTTACTTGAAGGGTATCTAAACAGTGAAGTTAAGTTTAGAAACCTAATGAAAAAAGAACTAAAGCAAATTCTTGCTGACTTTGGTGATAGTAGACGCTCTAAAATAGTTCAAGCTGATAAAGCACAAGCTCTAGAAGAGAAAGATCTTATGCCTAGTGAGAGAGTAACGGTTATCTTATCAAAAGCTGGCTGGGTAAGATGTGCTAAAGGTGATAATATTGATCCTAAAGGTCTAAGCTATAAGCCTGAAGATAAGCCATACCTATCTACTTCAGGTAACAGTAATATTAGGCTAATTTTCTTTACTAAACTTGGTAAAGCATATTCGATGTATGTTGATAAATTTCCATCAGCTAGAGGGTATGGTGAGCATATAACAACATATATTCCTTTAGATAGAGAAGATGAAATTATCAGTATGGAGTTTGTTAATGCTTCTACGCATTTCTTAATTGTTAGTACTAGCGGAAAAGGTTTCGTGATACCAGCTGAAGATTTGATAGCAAATAAAGTTACAGGTAAAAATATCTTTGATGCTGATGATGTCTTTAAGTTTATACCGTATGATAAAGGTTTGAAAATGCTTGCAGTTAGCTCACAAGGCAGAACTATTATTCGTGATTTTGAAAGTTTTGCAGTGCTTAAAAAAGGTAAAGGTAAAGCTATAATTAAACTAGATAAAAAAGATAAACTTAAATTTATAGAATTATTCAAACCAGAGCAAGAGCTTACTCTTAGTGCGGGTAAGAGGTTTATTCGTATTGATAATAAAAACTTTGAAACATACTATACAGATAAGCCATCAGGTGGAGGTGTATTATTACCTCAAGGATTTAGAAAGATAACAAAAATAGATATAGAGAGTGTAGAATGAAAAAAATAGCAATATTAGGGGCTATGGAGATAGAAATCCAGCCGATATTACAAAAGTTAGAAAAATACGAAACTGTAGAATATGCAAATAATAAATATTATGTTGCTAACCATAATGGTATAGAGCTTGTTGTAGCTTATAGCAAGATTGGTAAAGTTTTCTCAAGTTTAACTGCAACAATAATGATAGAACATTTTGGCGCTGAAGCAGTTTTATTCACAGGTGTTGCTGGAGGGCTTCAAGATTTACAAGTGGGTGATATGATTGCTGCAACTGCTACAGTTCAACATGATGTTGATATTACAGCTTTTGGTTACCCTTATGGCAAGATTCCAATTTCTGAAGTTGAGATTGCTACTTCAGCACGGATACTAGAACAAGCTAAAGTAATCGCAAAAGAGCTTAATTTAAATTTACATACTGGAGTAATTGCTACTGGAGATCAATTTGTCCATTCTGCTGAAAGAAAAGATTTCGTGGTCAAAGAGTTTGATGCAAAAGCTATAGAGATGGAAGGAGCTAGTGTTAACCTTATTTGTAATGAGATGAATGTTCCTAGTCTTATATTAAGAAGTATATCAGATACGGCTGATGGCGATGCTCCTGATAATTTTGATGAGTTTGCAAAAATGGCAGCAAACCGATCAGCAGAGTTTGTAATGAAATTGGTTGATAAAATAAGATAGTAATATGGTTTTTAAGTTAGGGAAAAAACTTTTAATATTGTTGCTAGTATTAGTATCGACCTATAGTTATAGCTTGACAGATAAGCAAATTAAAAATGTTCAACAGGCTATAGATCAGCTACAGCAAAGAAACTATCAAGATTATTTGATAGCTAAAAGTGAAAGTAAAATCTCTGATAAAAAAACAAAAACTTACTTAAAGTACAAAGAGATATCTCTGCATCCTGATAAATTCTCTCAACAGCAAATCCAAGATTTTTTTAAAACTCATAAAGATGAGTATTGGGCATCTGAGTTATGTGATGATTTAGCAATATACTATGCTAAAACTAAAAATTGGAAGATGTTTGAGAAATACTATGATGGCGATTTGCAAACCGTAGGACAGTGTTGGGTTGCAGATAATCAGAATAAAATAAATAAAAAGAAAGCAATAAAGCAGTTTGCAAAATATTGGCAAAAAAATAAGTTTAATGCTCCTGAGTGTGTTGGACTAGATAAAGATGTAAAAAATACACTAAAAAAGAAAAGCAATGTATATTAGATAAAGCATATAATCTCGCGTTGAGTAATGATTTTGGCGACTCTTCTAAACTTTTATCAAAGTATGTAAAACAAGATCAAGAGTATGCTGAGTATATAAATCAATGGAAATATGTTAACTATAATCTTAGTGTTAGTACGTTAGATAAATTCATAAGAAAATATCATAAGTATCCAAAGTTTACAGAAGTGATTTTAGATATTGCTAGTGATAATGTAAAAACTGATGCTTTGAAATATGCTAAAGTTTGGCAAAAGTTAAAGTATAGAAAGTTTCTGAGTTATAAAATACAACAACAAATAGATGAGAAAATAGCAATTGCTCTTGCACAAAAGCATGATAGTAATGCGAAACAATGGCTATTAAAAATTGATAAAAAGCATATCTCTAAAATTGCAGAGCACTGGATCTTAAGAATTGACTTGTATAATTCTAACTACAGTGGTTATGTTGAAGATTATCTTGGTAGTTCGAAACAAGTACAACAAGGAGTAATATGGAAGTATTGGTTAGCTTATAGTTATCAAAAACTTGGTATGCTCAAAAAAGCTAGACCAATATATACTGAATTAGCTAAGGCTCCTTATAACTACTATGCATACCTATCAGCTGATGCTATGGGATTAGGTTATAACTACGGTGATAATACCTATAATGGTATATCCTATTCTGAAATCCAGAAACTTGAATTAGATCCAGATGTTAAACATGCTATTGAACTTCACAAGCTAGGCCAGTTTAAAGACTCCGTAAAACTTTGGAAGTGGGTGATTCGGAACAAGTTCTCGAGTGGACATAGAGATGAAATTCCTCTTTTGGCACAACTAGCTTGGCTTTATGAAATGTACTATCAAGCAATATTTAGTATGCATATGATGGGTATTGATAGTCATGTACACTTATTATATCCAGATGCATTTGATGATATTGTACAAGAGCAATCAACTAAATATGATTTAACTCAATCGTTAATTTATTCAATAATGAGAAAGGAGTCATTATTTGAAATTGAAGCAAAGTCATATATTGGTGCAAAAGGTTTGATGCAAGTCACGATACCTACAGTTAATTTTATATCTAATAAGTATAAATTAGGATATAACATCAGTAACTCATCTGATGAAGTATTTGATCCTTATATAAATATTAAAATTGGCTCAGCGAATTTAGATTTTTTAGATAGTTTATTTAAGAACAATTTAGTTCTAGCTATTGCTGCTTATAATGCTGGACCTGGTAATGTGAATAAGTGGCTCACAAATAAACAAGTGCCTGTAAAACAATGGATTGAGAATATACCATTTGGAGAAACTCGCCACTATGTGAGAAAAGTATTAGTTAATATGGTTGTTTATAATAATGTTATTTTGAAGGATAGTAAAAAGATAAAGTTGAGCAATCTACTAAATACAGAAGTATCTAATAAATATAATTTTAAAAACTGATTTCGTATAGTAGTGTTGGGCTTTTATCATTAATAATGTTAGTATTTCTATCAAAATGATTCCTTATATTATTAAATTTCAATGAAAAAAGTTATTATAGGTAGTTTAGCACTTTTGTCTATCAGTGCGGGCTATACTCTCACAAGCCAACAAGAAAAATATTCTCAGCAAGCAATTAAAGCTTTAGATAAAAAAGATTATAAATCTTATTATTACTTAAAATCAAAACTGAAAGAAACAAGTATATACCCATACCTTCAATACAAAGAAATAATCGCAGATCCAGCTATTTTTGAGTCGGCGACAATTGATGATTATTTAAGAACACATCAAGATAGCTATTGGAATAATCAAATCAAAGAAGATCTTGCTAGTTATTATGCTAATAAAAAAGATTGGCAAGACTTTAAAAAGTATTATGCCGGTGGTTTAGGGATATCAGGGAAATGTTGGTCAATGCAGGCTGAATATGAGTTAGGCAATAAGTCTAAAGCTATAGATGAGTACGGACAGCTTTGGCAAAATCGTGTCTATATGCCATCAGCGTGTAATGATATGCAAAAGTATTGGGATAATTCTGAAGATAAATCAAGAGACTATCTAACTACAAAGGCATATACTCTAGCTTTTGCTAATAAGTTTGATGATAGTTTATGGTTACTAAACACTTATGTTAAAGACAATAAAGATTATGTGAACTATATATCAGCATGGCGAAATGCGATAAAAAATCCTAATAATCTAGACGATTTTATAAGTAAATTTCACAATTATAGAAATTTTGACAAAATATTCGTTGATATATCGAAAGATTTGGTTAGAAAAAATTCTGAGAAATATGCAAAAATATGGGATAGTTTAAGAAATAAAAGATATCTTAGTAATCAGACCAAGCAGCAGTGTATTTCAGCTATAGCAGTTAGTTTTGCTAGGTCACAATCACCTCAAGCTAAACATTGGCTAGCGAGGGTTGATAAAAAATATCTTGATACCACTGCATGGGAATGGCTATTGAGAGTTGATTTATATAATCAAAATTTCAAAGATTATATAAAAACATATAATCAGTTACCTAAAAAGTCTCAACAGGATGAAGCATGGAGATATTGGCTAGCATATAGTTACGAACAAACAGGACAAAAAGCAAAAGCTAATGAAGTGTTTGAAAATTTAACTAAGACCTCTCTGGATTACTATTCATTCCTAGCATCTGACAAGCTTGGTAAGCCATATAACTTTGGTAATGATAATGCTGATAAATTAGATAGTCGTGAAGCCAAGAAGCTTGAATCAGAAGAAGCTATTCAACAAGCGATAGATTTATATCAGATTGAGCAATTTAAGGATTCTACAAGCCTTTGGAAATGGACAATACGTAATAAACTTAAGAATAAAGATATTACACAGATCAAAGAGCTAGCTAGATTAGCAGAAGATAATAAAATGTACTATGCTGCAATATTTAATATGGCTGTAATTGGTAAATACAATAATATTGATATGTTGTTCCCAAAAGCATTTTTGGCTACAGTTGAGAAGAATGCTAAAAAATTTGGCATAGACCAAGATCTTGTATTATCAATAATGCGTAAAGAGTCATTATTTGATGTTGAAGCCGGATCATGGGCAGGAGCAAAGGGGCTAATGCAAGTAACAGAGCCTACAGCCAAATTTATTGCAAAGAAATATAAATTACCTCTTGTTGGTAATAAATCCGAAGGCATGGCTAGCCAGATATTTATACCGGAGAATAATATTAAGCTTGGTACAGCTAATTTATATTTCTTGGAAAAGCTCTTTGATAAAAATCCTGTATTGGGAATAGCTGCTTATAATGCTGGTCCAGGAAATGTTGCTAAATGGCTAAACAGTAAAGAGGTTCCAGCAACCATTTGGATAGAGAATATTCCATTTGGCGAAACTCGTCATTATGTTAGAAAGGTTCTAATGTATATGATTGTATATAATAATTTTGTATTTAAAGACAAAAAGAATCATATTAGTAATTTCTTGGACTATAAAATATCTGATAAACAGAGCTTTAGAAAATAAACTCTTAAAAATCTAAATAGTATATTATAATCAATGGTAATTATTTCGTTATAGTATAAAGCTAATGCGTGTAATAAGTGGTGTTAAAAGAGAGAATTTATTAGCATACTTTCTGACATACGTTGGGTATATGACTCTAACAATCTCAATGACCTTAACACCATCGTTAGCATCTAATTTGCATCTGTCTAATTATGTAACTCAGATAGCTATGAGTCTATCATTTTTTATGTTTAGTGTTTCTGCGATTTTATTTGCGACTTTATCAGATGTTTTTACAGCAAAGAGAGTACTATTTTTTTCACAGAGCTTGTCTATATTTGGTTTAGTTTGCATAGGACTATCAGATAGTATCTATACTGTATATATTGGTTTTGTGAGTTTGGGGCTTGGTACAGGATGTTACTCGTCTATCGCTAGAGCATTGATATCACGTAATGCTGACAATAATAGCCAAATGAAAAAAGCACATTCGGTTTTATCAGTAATGATAATAGTTGCACCGATAGTTAGTACATATTTAGCTTTATTATTGATTCCGATTTCTTGGCGAGCAGCTTATTTTTGTATGGCAACAATTGAAGTGGTATTATTTATTTTTTCAATAAAGATATTAACTGCTGATGCTCAAAGACAGGTCGTAATTCCAGCATCTAAAATATTCTCTGGCTTTGCTCATGCACTATCTCAGCCTAGATACTTGTTAAATGTAATGATTGTAGCGATACTCTTTTCTTTTTATTTAGGTGTCTTGGTGAGCTCATTTAAAGGTTTGTTAGTTGATGAATTAAATATGTCGATGGATGTCTTTACTATGGTATTTTTGGTAACATCTTTACTATATATTCTTGGGATATTTAGTTATCGTATTAAGGCAGATAGTAGTCATAAGAAACGCTATAATTTAGGTGTTTTAGCTATTATATTTATCTTTATAGCTCTATATAGTTTTTTAGAAATATCATCATATAGTACTGTGACAACCTTGCATTTAATATGTTATTTTTTAGGCTTTTTTATACCAATGGCTACAGGTGCTGCTATGAGCAATATCACTAAAGGGCATGGTACAGCGGCAGCGATGATAACATTCTCAGTGGCACTGTGTATGTCAATATGGGGATTTCTAAAAGCACACTTTAATATGTCAAATTATCATTTTATACTATTGGCTTTGTGGATTAGTTTTAGTTTAGCACTATTGCTTAAGATTATTATAGTTTTCGTCTTGGATAGAAATCAAAAATAAAATCATAAATTTTATTTCTGGCCCTGATTATTACTAGATTCAAGCTGAATTTCTTTTGTGGAAACAAATTTGATTCCCATATCTTTTCCAATTTTCAAAACTTCTGAGATTAGGAGCAACAAAATAAAAGCAATTTTCAAGAACCCATAAAATAATGATATTTTAAGTTTTTTTACATACTTATATACTCAATAAAAGGTGTTCTTCCGGTGATTCCAAATTGACAGTATCTCATAGGCAATTTATTTAGCTAGGTATTCTTTTTTAGAAAGAATATTGTAAGCCTGATGTTACAAAATTCTGAGAGTCTCCAGAGAATGAAATGGTATATGTATATGTTACTTTTAGACTAAGGTTGTCGATATACTTGATAGGGAACATTACACCTACTGGGAAGACTGCAAATCCTCCCCATGTATTATTTGTATCTAAATAGCTACTAGGGGCGTTACGCTGGTTGGCTATACCATTAATATTAGTATGTCCTATTCCAAGTCCAGCGGCAGCATAGGCGGTTATATAGTTATTTATTTTGTAATAGTATTTTGCAGCCCCAGCAAAGTAGTTATTAACTTGGGTTGTATTATATTGGCTAACAAGAAAGTTTTGGTAAACAAACTCTACAGCATAAGATTCGCTAAATCTATATCCTAAGTTAGCAACTACAGTTCCACCACCTTTAGACATGTTAGTTTGTTGTCCCCAACCACCATTAATTGCTACATATATTGATGGTTTAAATGTTTTCTTAGTTATATCGTCAAGATCGTTAATGTTATAGTAGTTCGGAGGTAGTTGATAAAGGCCTCTAGTATCTTTTTCAAGCTTACTGGAGTCTGATTTAATATTAGTATCAAGTTCAGTATTTGCTAACGCTTGGTTTGCTATCAAAAAAAGAATTATACTAAATAAGAGGCTTTTTGTTTTCATACCTATCAATAAAGTTTTTAGGGTATGAGTTACTCTGAATAATTAGCATCAAACTGAATTTTTTGTGATGGTGCCAACTTGATACCGATTTCTTCAGCCAAATCTAGTACGCTCATAATAAATTGTTCCCTCTGTTCTAGCTCTTCTCCCCAATCTGTAGATATAAAGAAAACATAGACTAATATTTTGATAGATGCAGGTTTTAAATCATTTACACGTATATAGTATCCCTCTTTTCTCATATGAGGGGTATTTAATACTAGTTCATTAATACCATCAACATAAGATCTAAGTTTAGAGGTAGGTGTTGATTCGTCAATTTCAAGAGTAGTCATATATCTTCTATATATTCTCTCACCCATATTATTAATTTGTGAAGTTACAAAAGCATAGTTCGGTATAATAAGAACAGAGTCCTCGAAAGTTCTAATAGTTGTACTTCTTAGTCCTATTTTTTCAACTATTCCTTCTTTGTCTTTTATGATTACCCAGTCTCCAATTTTTATAGGTCTTTCCATGGCTAGGATTATTGAGCCAAAGAGATTTTCAATTGTATCTTTACCAGCTAATGCAATAGCAACACCACCGATTCCAAGAGCTGTTAAGAAGTGAATCATATCAACTCCTAGCTCTTCGATTATGATTCCGGCAATTATTAATATAATAATAAGGTTAATTACTTTATTAGCTATTACTATGGCAAATGCAAATCTTGCAGATCTATTTTGGTCCTTAACTTTTTTGTAAGAAGAGATTATGAATGAGCATAGTACATTCATAATCTCTGTACATAAGAACATTATTACAATTCCATATACAATTTTAAAAATTATATTGAAATAGTTGGAAGCATTTGTGAATATGATTAATGAGTTAAAAAAGAAAAAATATGCAGCATACATTGATACTATTAGTGATGTCGCAATATTTAATTTCCTCACTGTTTTATAATCTTTATTTTCAAAAAGACTACGTGTGATTCTAAATATAGGCCTTAAAACTATAAATAATACTTTATAAATTACATAAAATATCATTAGTGAGATTATTGATATAATACTAATATACAGATTTGGTCCATACTCTTTTAGAAGGCTAGGAATATTTTCCCAGATAGAGTTACGTAGATTAGATCCAAAAGGAGCTCTTATATTGCTATCTAAATCATCTAAAAATATACTTACCCCATCTATCTGAGCATTTTTAGGGAAAATCCAGTTTTTAGTCTTGCTATCCTTATTTGTAATATTTTCTAAATATATACTTTTGCCTGAAATAGGTGAGGTGTAGACCATTACTAAATTACTACCTGGAAGAACTTCTCCAGGTATATTTCGTATAGTGATTTTAGCAGTTTTGAAGACTCTATCCATACTGAAAGCTATAAATGAAGCAAAATCTTTTCTAATATTCTCCTTAATCCAGCTGGTATCCATTATGTTTAAAGCATCTGCCATTTTGAACTTATATGCATCATTAGCTCCAAATATGAACTGCATGTATGATAATACTGGCATTGATATATTTCTTATATTATCTTCGCCTAGGCTCTTTTCTTTTTTGAAGTCGGCAAATTTCTTGAGTGTATTAGTGTCTGTGAAATTTTCTTTTGTAAAATACCAGTTTCCATGACTATTTTTTGCTAAATAAAATGTTTGTTTGTTATTACCTTTACCCAGCGTTAAATCTAGTTTATTTCCTGTGGTATTAATAGGCACATCACTTATTTTAAAATCAGTTTTTAGTATGGCTACTAGCATGGTATCAATATCTATATCTTTTTCACTGCTAGTATAATCATTAACTTTGACAGGTTCAGGAGAGATAGTATTTATCACATCATAATAGTAATTATGGTATCCCATCCATAGACTTAAAGCTTTGTATGTGAAATTAGTAAATAAATTTTGAGGTGTTTTATTATTGAATTTATCCATTTCACTCTTACTCAAGAAGCCGAATGAACCATCTTCTAGAGCCTTATATTGAGCCTCTGATAAATATGTGGCATTAACCATTGGTTTAATATAGAGGTATGCGGATACTATGAACAATATGAGAAAAACTATTTTTAAAAATAGTAGGGTTTTAGATAGATTCTTATTTTTATTCATATTTTATAAACTTTAAGATAAGTAACTAAGTGATTTTAGATTAATGAAAAAAGCTATGCAATTTATTTTTAGCCTTGTGTATTGATAAGGCTAGGAGATATTAACTAAGTTATCATACGTAAAGAGATATGATTTTAAATATTATTTATAGTAATATTTGTAGCTAAGTTTATAAATGATAAGTAACTAAGATGTTTTCTCACCTTCGTATCCATACTGGATTTTCTGTTGTCGATAGTACTGTTCGTTTGAGTGATCTCTTTGCCAGAGCAAAAGATAAGAATATCCCTGCAGTAGCACTGACGGACGTATGTAATTTATTTGCTGCAGTTAAATTTTATAAGCAAGCTTTGTCAAATGGGATTAAGCCTATCTTTGGTGTAGAGCTAAAGATTGATACTGAGTTTGGTGTTTGTGATCTGGTTTTATTGGCAGAGAATAATCAAGGCTATCAAAATATTGTTGATTTAGTTTCAAAAGCATATCAAGAAGCTGAGAGGTTTGGCTCAATTCCACTAATTCCCAAAAGTTGTTTGAAAGATACTAAATTAGATAATGTTATTTGTTTAAATGGTGGTCAATATGGCGAATTTGGACAAGCTGTATTGGCTAAAGATATTGAAAAAGCAGAGCAAGTAATAGCTGAAAATATCGCAATATTTGGTGTTGATAACTATATCGTAGAGATTCATAAGCTTGGATATGAAAATGAGGGCTTGTATAACGAGAAAGCACTTGAACTTGTAAGTAAGCATAATCTTATAGCTGTAGCTACAAATTTAACTGTTTTTATGGAATCAGATGATTATGATATCCATGAAATTAGGGCTTGTATCAATGAAAAAACAACAATTCTTGATGAGTCGCGTAAATCTAAATTTACAAGAGAACAGTATCTAAAGTCAGCTGATGAGATATATCAAATTTTTTCAGAGCTACCAGTATTGTTAGAGAATACTTTAGCAATCGCAAAAAGATGTAATGTAACATTTGATTTAGGTAAACCATGTTTGCCAACGGTAGATATTCCAGATGGTTTGACAGAAAGAGAGTACTTTTCAAAGCTATGCTATCAAGGTTTAGATAAACGTTTAGCAAAAATTTTAGAAAATAGACCAGCTGATAAGCATGAGCATATTATAAAAGTTTACAAAGATAGACTACAACGCGAGATCGATATTATCTGCGATATGGGCTTTCCTGGCTATTTCTTGATAGTTGAAGATTTCATTAGATGGTCAAAAGAGAATGATATACCAGTAGGTCCAGGGCGTGGTTCTGGTGCTGGCTCATTAGTAGCTTATTCATTGCTTATTACCGATATTGATCCTTTACCGTATGGTTTACTTTTTGAGAGATTTCTAAATCCTGAAAGGGTATCTATGCCTGATTTTGATATTGATTTCTGTATCCAAGGTAGAGATAGAGTTATCAAATATGTAGAGCAAAAATATGGTAAGCAAAGTGTTGGGCAAATTATCACCTATGGCACTATGGCTGCTAAAGGTGTGGTGCGAGATGTAGTGCGTGTGATGGGGCAGAGTTTTGGTTTTGGAGATAGGATTGCTAAGCTAATACCAGAAACGCCAGGGACAACATTTAAGAAGATTCTCCATGAGGGAGAGCCCCTGTACGATGAAATGCAAGCAGATGAAGAAGTAGCAGAGATTGTTGAAAAAGCTCAAAAATTAGAAGGTCTACCACGAAGCTTGGGTAAGCATGCCGCGGGTATTGTGATATCGCCAACTGTGATATCAGATTTTGCTCCTGTATATTGTGAAGATAAAGGTGGAGATATAGTTACCCAATTTGATAAGGGCGATGTGGAAGATGTTGGACTTGTTAAGTTTGACTTCTTGGGGCTAAAGAACTTAACAATTATCAAAAATGCTATTGCAAGCATCAATGCTAAAAGACCAGCTAATGAAACGCCTCTAGATATTTCTGATATTCCTCTTGATGATGAGAAAACATTTAAACTGCTTCAAGCTGGTAAAACTATCGGTATATTTCAGCTAGAGTCACAAGGTATGCAACAGATTGTCAAAGATCTTGGCACATCAAACTTTGAGGAGATTATCGCCTTAGTAGCACTATATCGTCCTGGTCCGATGGAGAATATCCCAACATTCGTAGATCGCAAACATGGCAGAAAGCAAACTATCTACTTACATCCATTATTAGAAGAAGTTCTTAGAGAGACTTATGGTATCCCAGTTTATCAAGAGCAGGTAATGCAAATGGCGCAGAAGCTAGCTGGTTACACTCTTGGTGGAGCAGATTTATTGCGTCGTGCGATGGGTAAGAAAAAGCCAGAAGAGATGGAGCAACAGCGTAAAATCTTCAAAGAGGGTGCCGCTAAATATCATAATATCGAAGCTGGACTTGCTGATGAAATATTTGACCAAATGGAAGCCTTTGCTGGCTATGGTTTCAACAAATCTCATGCTGCGGCTTACGCGTTGATTGCTTATCAAACTGCTTGGTTAAAAGCTCATTATCCTGATGAATATATGGCTGCTCTTATGTCAGGAGATATGGGTAATACAGATCAGTTGGTTAAATTTATTTTAGATGCTAAGAATATGGGTATCACAGTCTTAGCCCCAAATGTAAATAAGAGTGTACATGACTGTATTGCAGCTTCAAAAGGAACAATTTTATTGGGTCTAGGTGCTATCAAAGGTCTTGGTGGTGAAGCAATTAAAAGTATACTTAATGAGCGTGAGGTAGGTGGTGAGTTTAGTTCTATTTTTGACTTAACTCGTAGAGTGGACTTGCGTAAGGTTAATAAAAAAGCACTCGAAGCCTTATGTTTTGCAGGAGCTATCAAGGATATATCTAAAAATAGAGCAACAGCTTTTAATTCTATCGAAAAAGCTATCAAAAACGCTGGTTATGTGAATGAAATGGCTGCTGCAGGGCAAAATGATTTATTTGGTTTCACAGAACAAGAGAGTGATACTGATACAGAGCTTGAAAGAGAATGTATTGTAGAAGAGTGGAATCTTAGAGAGCTTTTGATTAATGAGAAAAAAGCATTAGGGATGTATTTCTCAGGGCATATTATTGATGGTGAAAGTCATTGGCGTAATCATGTTAGCTTTAGTGATCTTGAGAAAATCCAAAAACCAAATATGGATGGTAATTCTGTAAGAATTATTGCAAGTATGATAACACCACCAGCTAGACGAAAAACTAAAACTGGTAGAGTTCTGTATATTATTAATATTGATGATGAGTTCGAAAGAGCAGATTGTCTAGTTGGTGAAGATGTATTTGCTGCAGTTAAGGATAATATCCAAGTTGATGATGTGGTTGTAGTAGAGGGTAAAGTTAGCTATGATAAACAACGAGAGTGCAATAAACTAAGTGTTGATAAGGTACAACCGATATCACAATATATTGATGAGAATTTTAGTAAAGTTGAGCTGAATCTTAGAAGTCAAAATGTAAACCCTACAAACCTAAAAAAAGTATTAGATAACCTCAAGAAAAATATAGCCACTATTGATATTCAAAGAGAAAATGTCTTAGAAATAAAAGTATCTCTAGATGATGTTGATGCTAAGTTTGAATATTTTCGAAAGCCCTTCTCGGTGTATGAGTTTGTTAATGATATTAGTAGGTTAATAGCTGAGGGTACTACTGTTAGTTTGAGTGGGCTTTAAAACATATAAAGTCATTCTATGGCCTAACCATAGAATCTAAAGAAGAGCTTGATAATGGCATTTGTGTATATTCTAGCGAGTAAATGTAATGGAACTCTTTATATAGGTGTAACATCAAATTTAATCAAAAGAGTTTACGAGCATAAGCAGGGTTATTCTGATGGTTTCACGAAAAAATATGATGTCAAAAAGCTAGTATATTATGAGCAGTTTAACAATATAACAGACGCTATTTATCGTGTGAAAAGATTAAAAACTTGGCAAAGAAAATGGAAACTAGACTTAATAAATAAGTTTAATCCTAGGTGGTTAGATTTGTATGCTAGTATTTTAGCATAGTGGATTTAATTTCACATTTTGGTTTTTGGATACTACGGTCGGAGCCGTAGTATGACGACTAGTGGATATATATTAGGACTTAGTAAAAAAGTTGTCATTCTACGACTTGATCGTAGAATCCAAAGAAAGGTTTAGCAATGGCATTTGTGTATATTCTAGCGAGTAAATGTAATGGAACGCTACATCGGCGCGTAACACTTGGGCAAATAATATAAAAAAATTACAGAGGTAACAAAAAATGCGATATGTAGTGATATTGATAATATTGATTATTCTAGCTCTACTTTTTTTGTAGAGGAGTGGATAGATGTCTAAATTTTTAAAGTATATCCTCATTATTGCAATACTGATAATTACAGTGTCACTTATTACAAGTAAGAAAGATACTGAGATAGTTCCAACAGTTGTTAGCGTTCAAAAAATCGGTGAATTATCTACATTAAAAGTCACAGTCAGTGGTAATTCTTTATATGTCTCTGATAATGCTACAGTAGTAGAAAATACTGCTAAATATAGCTATAAAGCATCTGCTGCTTTATCGATGAATATTGATGAATCTGATATCAAAATTGATGAGAAAGATAAAACTATAACACTAAGAGTTAAACCACCCAAAGTAACATCCGTTACAATAGATTTTGATAAAACTAAGCAATTAAGTAGGCAAGCATATACATTTAAGGTATTGCCTAGATTAGGCGTTATAAATACTGATCCTGATAATCATCTGGCAAATATCGCATATAAAGAAGTTCAAAAACTTACAGATAATGAAGCTTCATCAAAAGAGCATATTGAAGAGGCGAAAAATAAGTTTGTTAGTTTGATGAATAAACAGTATCAACCACTAGGATGGAAAGTAGTAGTGGATTGGGTGGGGTAATTTTGAAACTTTCTTTGGCTGATATGTGAAGTATTAAAAATGTGCTAGTATTTTAAGATAGATGGTTTGATTAATTTTTTGTTTGGTTTTGGATACTACGGTCAAGCCGTAGTATGACGACTGGTGGATATATGTTAGGTTTTAGTAAAAAAGCTGTCATTTTGTGGTTTGTTTGTAGGGTTTAAATGTATGAGGGGTGAAAGTGAGAGATGATTTTAGATATATAGTTGAAAAAGCTGAATATTTTCATAAATTAAAAAACAATGAAGAATTCCTTTTTAATCAAGCTAATAACTTAGATAGTGATAAAGTTAAGTTAGTTCAACAGAGTTATGAAAACAAACAAAAAATTAATCAAATCAGGTATTTAGCTGCAAACTTAATGTTAGATAAGAAGCTCGATCATAGTGCTTTAGGTAAAATTAAGAAAAAAGTTAATAGTGACTATCCTACTGATATAACAAAAAGTTGGAAAAAACCTTTTTCAATACTTTATGTGTACTTTTACAATCCAATAAAGGATACAGTAGTTGAGAAGTTAAATCATATAGTGGAAGAGATAAAAAACAAAACAGATATTTCGTTCAATGTTACCATGAATAGTTTTGATGGAGCACAAAACTTTGGTTCGGATATTTGTTGGATAGCGTTATATGATCCTAAAAAGAAATCTCAAAGTGAAGGCATACAGTATTTTATAAATATTAGCCAAGAAGGTATTCAGTTTGGTACTTATAAACATCAAGATAAGAAACATATTAGTAGGACAAACTTTGCATCTAAAGAAATAAACAGCACTATTATTGATGAAATAGTTAAAGATTTTGAAGCTCAGAAAGATCTCATTTTTAAAGAAGCTAATGAAGAATATAAAATGGGAAAGATTATGATAGATATAAACAGTAAGTTGACAACTGATTCAAAACAACTTTTAAATAATAAAAAACAAATAATCCTATACGGTCCAGCTGGTACAGGTAAGACTTATAATACAAAAAATATTATTGTGAATCATGCCTTTGATAATGTAGATGAAGATAAAATAGATGAAAGATATAAAGAGCTACAAGATCAAGGCAGAGTAGAATTTGTAACTTTTCATCAATCTTTTGCTTATGAGGATTTTATCGAGGGGATAAAACCAAATTTAAACGAAGAAGTTGAGGGTAATATTTCTTACAAGGTTGAAAATGGTATATTTAAAGAACTTTGTGAAAAAGCAAAAGAAAACTATATAAATAGTTTTAAAAGTACTCAACAAGTTAACCATGAACAACAAATAAAGCAAAAGTTTATATCTTTTGTAAATGACTCTATAGAAAATGAAAGAGAATTTTCTAAAACACAGAAAAATAAAACTTTCACAATAATATCTATAGATAGTCAAAGTTTAGTTATTAATTCTGATGATAGTAAATATAATAATCATCGAATAGAAATTAAGTTAAATGATTTTTATACAGCTTTAGGCTATGAAGAAAGAGAAAAATTATCGACATCTAAAGAGTATGCCTTAAAAATCTTTAAAAGGACTACTCAATGGCAAGTAGATACTTATATCTTAAATATTTTAAAAGAATTTGATAAAGAATCTAAAAATTTTAAAGATATTACAGAGACAAAAGAGGATAATAAGCTTAGAAACTACTACCTAATTATCGATGAAATAAATCGTGGTAATATCTCAAAAATCTTTGGTGAGCTAATTACTCTTTTAGAATCCAGCAAACGACTTGGTGAAGATAATGAGCTAACTACGACACTCCCATATTCAAAAGATGAGTTTGGTATACCACCAAATCTATATATTATTGGCACAATGAACACATCTGATAAAAGTATCGCTCATTTAGATATTGCTTTGCGACGTCGTTTTGGTTTTGTTGAGATGTTGCCAAAATATGACCTTAAAGATGGTAATGGAGAAAATTTATTAGATGATTCTTGTGCAAAATTATTAGAAGAGTTAAATCAAAGAATAGAAATACTTTTAGATAAAGATCATCTAATAGGGCATAGTTTTTTCTGTGGTATTTCAGAAAACGAAAGTAATTTAGATAATAAAATATCGACAATTATGCAAAATGAAATAGTGCCTTTGCTAGAAGAGTATTTTTATGGTGATTATGAGAAGATACAGTTGGTTTTGGGTAATAATAACTTATCATCTGAAAAATTTGAGAAGCATGAAAAATATAAAGATATAGCTAATATCAAAAAGCTGCTAGAAAATTCTAATAAAGAAACTAAGTATGATTATTGGTTTCAACTAGGGAAAGATTTTGATAGCTCACTAGGTGAAAAGGCTGAGGATAAAACTGAATAAAAACGTGTCATTCTATGATCGTAGAATCTATAGTTAGATTGTGAATGGATGATGAGGGGTGACTCTTTAGTTATAAAGTTTCGCTGCTTACTGCGTAAGCTATAGCGACATACTTTTTTCATGGCAGAAAAAGTATGCAAAACTGCCTAGCACTTCGCTAGCGTAGCTTAAAATAAATGGAAAATAAAAAACTCACTGCGTTAAAACAGTTTTATTTTCTAATCATTTATTTTTAGAGCTACTAACCGCTTATGTGCATGTATGAGAATTTTGTCATTCCCGCGAAGGCGGGAATATCAGATAGCCATAAGATCCCAGTGTCAAGCACGAGGATGACGATGAATATAGAGAGTAAAAATTGGTAATGGTTTATGAGTTTGAAAAATGCTAAAACTATATTTGAACATCAAGAGTTAGAGTGGTCTAAGGTTTCTAATAAATCTAAAGCTATAAAAACTCTCGAATGGTTAGAGAAACAGCAAAACTTCAAACCATTTAAATACACTGCAAAAGGTATAAAAGCTAAGCAATATGTCGGAGTTATTTCTCTAGGTGGTCAGTTAGTCCAAGTTTTACCAAAAGTTTTTAGTAAACAATCTCATAAGATGTCATTCCGTCAGGCTGTGACCATAGAATCTAATTCTATAAATGATAGTATCACGGGCTTAATGTATCTTTTAAAGATAACTAAAAAGCTAAAGATTAATGAAGTTGAGCTAGCTAAATTATGTAAGCATACGGATAGCATGCTAGAAGTTTTTATTAGGCTTTTTGCTGATAATTTATTAGAGTTGCTGCAAAATGATTATCGTAGAAACTATGTTGCTCAAGAGGATAATCTTAAATTTGTAAAAGGCAAAATCAATTTTACAAAACATCTTCGCCATAACTATATTGATAAATCAAAGTTCTATTGTAATTATGATGAGTATGAATCAAATATTCTTTTAAATCAGCTCTTAAAAGCAACTATCAAAAAGTGTATATCATCTACAAAATCTAGTTTTGCAATATTACAAAAATGCGATCAGCTTTTGACAGATGTCGATGATAAAAGATTTACAAATCCTAATATTTGTAAGAGAGTTAAATTCACTCGTCTAAATCAAAAATATGAATATGTTTTTAACTTAGCTAAACTTTTACTTTTTGGCAATTCTCCAAAGTTGACAACTAAGGATAATTATACATTTTCAATAATGTTTGATATGAACGCATTATTTGAAGAAGCAATCTTTGAGATTTTAGATAGTAACAAAAGTGATTTTGACATAACCAATATTAAAGCACAAAGTCCACAGAAGAAAATTTTTGATAAGGGTAGTGTTGCTAACTTCAAAATGAAGCCAGATATTTATATTGAAAAGGGTGGAAAGACGATAATTGTCGATACAAAATATAAACTTATAGAAACTATAAAAGAGTCTAACTCCACTAAAAAGCAAGTTTCTCAAAGTGATGTATATCAGATGTTTGCCTATAGTCAGTATTATAGGACTGAGAAATGTATTCTCTTATATCCACAGTTTGTAAAGAGTTTTGATAATGAGTTTAGTTCGAAAGATATAGGCTTTAATCTACAAATATCAACAATAGATCTACATTTAGCAGATAATGTTAGTTACAAGGGATTTGTTGAGTTATTAAAAGAAAAACTTCAAAAGATTTTAAAAGCCGAAAACCTAAGCGAATAGTGATTATTCAAAATCTAACTAAAAGCCTTTGAGTATTGATGACTAAATAAAGATTTATCTTTTACCTTGCTAGAAGTTTTATAATAATTTCTAACACCTAAAATTGGTACAAAAACCTCAATATAAAATGTTAATATTCCAGCTAATGACATTGCAATTAGAAACATATTTTGAGAAAGACTCATTAAAACTAGTGGTGGCAAATAAGTGCATATTAAGACCTTAATGTAAGCATTTTGTCCAAAAGCATCTTTTAGTGCATCGATTACACCTATTGAAATACAACAGAAAGAGCCTATCATAGATATTAATTGAAAAGCGCTCAACATATTGCTGATAGTGTATGACTGAGTAAAAAAACTAATACTATTATTAAAAGCTATAAGCTGATTTTTACTATTATAAATACTCATCATTCCATGGTTTCCGTGTCAAAAAAATTGCCAAAATCCATGCTATATAAATCAGCGCTATGACTGTCGTACTAAAGATAAGTAACGCAACAAAAGATTTAAAAGAAATACGATTATCATAAAACTTTACTAAACTTGGGATAATAAAGTGATAACCAAAAGCATTAAATAATACAAATAAGAATGAAAATGTTCCTATTGATTGAATAGGATAGCTATTAATGCTAAGACTAATTTTGCTTGTAGAATAAAAAATTAGAAATATAGCTACAATAATAAGCGAGAGTTTAGCTACGACAAATATAACATTACTCTTGATTATAATTCTAGAGTTATAAGTTGTAATTCCACCTAGTATAAATACTAGAATCACACCAGATAATAAGTAACTTAAATTACTGTTTTGTGCAAAGTATAAGCTTACGGATGAACTAATGCCAGATATGTAAGTTGTCAGTGTTAAATAATAATATTAATAGATAACCTCCAAAAACAGTAACCTTAGCTCCTTTAAAGTTTAAGAATTTGGTAGATAGCGAGAAATATGTATTGTGCTTAACTGGGAGGTTATAAGATATCTTTAATATACATAATCCTGTAAATGTCATTATTAACCATACTAAACATATTGCCAATAAGCTTCCCACAAATCCTAAGTTAACAGCAGCTATAGGTAAACCTATGATGCCACCACCTATAGTCGAACCAATAATCAAAAATACACCTATAAACTGCTTCATATTTCATTATTTTGAATAATTATTCATATATGATAGTTTAAAAACATCTCGTTTGGAACTTTTTTATCATGAAAGTGAGATTTTTATTATTTTCTTGAATAAAAATTCACAAATCAGTTAAGCTTATTAGATGCTACCTACCGTGATAATTTAGTCTTATAGACTATTGTAAATTTGTCCTAAAATGCAAAATACTCTCCAAATGGGTTGGTTCAAAGTTATTACTTTGATTGGATTTTTGTACTATACTTATTAGCAAGATTAAAAGTAGATTTTTATAATGAAGTATTATAAGCATATAGATGGTCTTAGAGCACTAGCAGTCTTAGCTGTAGTGTTATTCCATTTAAATATTAGTTGGATTAAGTCAGGCTTTCTTGGAGTTGACATATTTTTTGTTATTTCAGGGTTTCTAATAACTAGTATTATTATTCGTGATTTAGAAAATAAGACTTTTTCTATCAAGAACTTTTATCTAAGAAGAATGAGGCGTATTTTGCCTGCATTAATTGTGGTGCTTATATTTTCGACAATTTTTGCATGGTTAATTTTATTACCTCAAGATTTAAGAGATTATTCTAAGTCGTTAGTTAGTGCTTTAGGGTCATTTTCAAATTTATATTTCTTTCATTCACTAAGTTTTGGCTACTTTAGTACCGACTCAGAATTGATACCTCTATTGCATACTTGGTCTCTAGGGATTGAAGAGCAGTTTTATATTTTTTGGCCATTGTTTTTGATAGCCGCTTTTAGTATTCCTGTTAAGCTAAAAAACCCAGTTGAGATGTCTATACATCATAAACTATTGTATGGTTGTATAATTTTGACCATTTTGTCGTTGGTTTCTTTGATATTTTTAAATGGCTCAGAGTATTACTACTTTCCAGTTACAAGAGCATTTGAGTTATTGTTTGGCTGTTTTTTGGCGATATATTCAGTTAACAAAGAAATTACTCTAAGTAAGTTGACCGCAAATATTTTAGGATTAATATCTGTTGTATTGATGCTAGTACCTATACTCTTTGTAAAAGTATTTTATCCAGGTTTGGGTATGATAGAAGCTTGTCTTGGGGCTGCTTTATTTATATATGTAGGCTTGAATAATAATGTCTCTTTTATACACAGAGTTTTCTCACTTAAACCATTAGTTGCGATTGGTTTAATATCATACTCATTATATTTATGGCATTGGCCGATAATTGCTTATGTCAATTACCTGAGTATTGATAGTACTTACTTTATCAAGGCTATTATTCTTATTGCTAGTTTTGGCTTAGCTACACTTACTTATTTCTTAGTAGAGAAACCTTTTAGATATAAGTTTAAGATGCCATTTTCTAAAACATTAGTTGTATTATGGATAATCCCAGTATTACTAGCATCTTCATTTGCCTTATGTACTAGATATATCAAAAACTTTGCTGTTAATATTCCACCGCCGATTGTAGATCTTCGTAAATTAAATGGTATTTATGGATTTGAAAGAGTTGATGAGAATAAATGTTTTTTACAAAACTCATCTCCAGAGTTTACATCAAAAATGCTGCCTCCGGAAAGTAAATGTTTAATAGGCGATGCTTCACAAGATAAAGATACAAATATACTATTTATTGGTGATTCTCACGCTCGTGCAGAGTTTCCAATGTTGGGGGTATGGTTATCAAATATTCATAAAAGTGCCTACTTAGTATCTCAAAGAAGTACTCCTTTTATAGAAAATCTTCCTAATACAGAATTAGGAGTATCAATGATTGATAGAAACAATGCGTTGAAAGACTTAATAAGAAAGCAGTCTTTTAAATATGTTGTTTTGGGTGGTGATTGGTCTGAGAAAAGTAATCAACCTTATATCTCAGGCATTGAAGAATCTATAAAATTGATAATAAAAAATCATGCCGTTCCAGTAGTAATACTGGATACACCAAAACTACCAAAAGGTTTTAATAACTATTGTATTGTTTCAACAGCTAAGTTTATTTTACTGTTTGATCCTCATCATTGTGAATTACCTTTGGAGTATGTGCAGAAGCAACAAGAAAAGTTTATTAAACTGATTTATAAGCTTAAAGCCAAGTATCCTGAAATGGTGTTGATAAATCCTAAAAAGGTCTTATGTAATGATAGTTATTGTAAGACCTCTCTAAATGGTATACCAGTATATTTAGATGGTCACCACCTAAATTACTTAGGTTCTCAAGAGATAGCTAAAGAGTATCTTAAAAAGTATGGTAATCCTTTAGCGCCTATAATTAAGTAAAGTTAGGAAATGTAGTTTTTAGTATGAAATCACAATTTATACAATATAATGACTCAAATAATGAGGTGCTATATCAAAGGTGCAAACCTGTAAATGATATTCAAAGTTCTGAAATACAAAATATCATAGCTGAAATGTATGAAAAAATGCAAGGCAATGGTATAGGACTTGCGGCTAATCAAATTGGCTATCCTTATCAAATATTTATGATAGAGTTTGATAGTTCTAATGCAAGATATCCATTAAGTTTTGATAGTGTTCCTTTTCAAGTTTTTATAAATCCTAAAATTACAAAAGTGTCTGAGGAACGAGTTAGTTTTTGGCATGGCTGTTTAAGTGCCTTAGAAGAAAAAAGAGGTAAGTTAGCAACATATAAAGAGATTGAGTATGAAGCATATAACCAGCATGGTAAGAAAATTACAGGTAAGTTAGATTCCATAGCTGCGGTAATATTTCAACATGAGTTCAATCATCTGCTTGGTTCTGTGTATGTTGATTTTGATACTGAATATATGGATAACGAAGAGCTTCAATCAAGATTTGCTAGCGGAGAAATCAACGCTTATGAAGACTGTGGTGATGAAATACCATTGATCATAGATGATTATGTTATCGGTAACGATATTTAGGAAGTGCCTGTTTTTTGACAAAACTCTTAAATATAGAGTTGACATAATAATTAATGAGAGTATTATATCACGCATTGACGATAATAGCAGTCTGGAACCACCTGATCCCATTCCGAACTCAGAAGTGAAACGGTCTCACGCCAATGATAGTCTGGCAATGCCCAGGTGAAAGTAGGTAATCGTCAAACCTTTTTCAACTTTTTATCTTTTTTTCAAAATATTTTAAGTTTTTTTCCGAAGGAAGTTTAAATATAGCTGACCGAAGTTAGTTTTCAAGTTAGTTATGTATAGACTCGTTATATAGCTTTATGTGTCCAGTTGTGTGGGGGCGGATCAACATAAACCTTCTAAATCAAAACCTAACTAAGCCAGCCATATTTAGAACAACAAATTAGATATTATTGATGCTGTTACTATGTAAGCTATAGTTAGTCCACCTAAATATATTGGTAAAGCACAAAACTGAGGTTTTAAATTTCTTCTCATATTTATCCACTTACATGTCTTTTTGTCAATGAGGCATATAATATAGCAATATAAATATTTCAACAATTAGTAAAAATTAACAAGGCTAATCAAATTTTGATAATTAGATATTTTTTTGATAAATTCAGCTAAGTTTATTTGAAATGTTTTTAGCCCCTTAATATGTTATTATACATGGTAATTTTATATGTAAAATAAAGCTTAAATGTTTAGAAGTCTTCCTCTTTTTATAGGATTAAGATATATCCGTGCTAAGAAGCGTAATCGGTTTATATCTATTATTTCTGCTATATCTTTTTTGGGTATATCTTTGGGAGTTGCTGTATTAATTACAGTAATGTCTGTGATGAATGGTTTCGATCAACAAATCAAAAATAGAATTTTGATGATGGTACCACCTTTGAAAGTATATCAGATGGGTGGGCAAGTTACTGATTGGCCAAAATTAGCAAAAGAAGTTGAGAAAAGCGCACCAAGTGTTACAGCAGCAGCTCCTATTGTGGAGTCTCAAGGATTGTTAAGTGCAAATAATGGTGGTAGTACAACTGCTTTTGTACAGATACAAGGTATAGAACCAAAATATCAAACTAAGGTGTTACCAATTGGTGATCATATCATAGAAGGTAAGTTATCATCACTAGATGATAATGAGGGGTATAATATCGTTTTAGGTAGTGCTTTAGCAAATAGCTTAGGTGTTACCGTAGGAGATAAAGTTACTTTAATAGTCCCTAAAGTAAGCTTAACACCTGCAGGGATGATTCCTAGAATCAAGCAATTTAAAGTATCTGGTATATTCTCAGTAAGTTATCAATACGATGCTTATTATGCGATGATTAATATCAAAAATGCTCAAAAAGTATTTGAGACTGGAAATTCAGTATCATCTCTTCAATTAGGCCTAAAAAATATCTACGATGCACCTATCGTGAAAAATAAACTTAATGATGACGCTATACCTCCGTATTATTTCACTCGTGATTGGACTGATGAAAACAAATCTTTCTTTGATGCTTTAAAAATGGAAAAGACAATGATGTTCTTTATCCTGTTGCTAATAATTACGGTTGCTGTATTTAATTTATTATCATCTTTAGTGATGGTTGTGACTGATAAGCGAAGTGATATAGCTATTCTTAGAACAATGGGGATGCCATCAAGACAAATTATAACTGTGTTTATCTACCAAGGATTTATAATTGGTTTAATTGGTACAGTTATAGGAGTTCTATTGGGGATTTTACTGTCGACTTATGCTACAGAGATTGTTAATTTCATCCAGCATGTTACAGGGAGACAATTCTTGAGTGCTAGCGTGTATCTGATTAATTATATCCCATCGGAGCTTATGTGGTCGGATGTACTTAAGGTTACTTTAGTTTCTATGTTTTTAAGTTTCTTAGCTACACTTTATCCGGCTTGGAGTGCTTCTAAGGTTCAACCAGTGGAGGCGCTTAGATATGAGTAATATAGTTTTAAGTTGTAAGAATGTCTCAAAAAGTTACACAGAATTTAAGACAGATATAGCTATACTCAAAAGTGTAAACCTTGAAATTAATAAAGGTGAAAAAGTCGCTATATTGGGTCTATCAGGATCAGGTAAGACAACATTGCTAAATGTTTTGGGTGGACTAGATAAATGTAGTTCAGGTGAAGTAATGCTTATGGGCGAGAGATTTGATAATCAGTCTGTTAATAAGCGTGCAAAGATGCGAAATAAGCATTTAGGCTTTATCTATCAGTTACATCATTTATTGCCAGAGTTTACAGCTATTGAGAATGTAATGATTCCATTAGCTATTACCAAAAAATATACAAAAAAAGAGTCAATAAAGCTTGCTAATGAAATTCTAACAAAAGTTGGTTTAGAGCATAGGGCACATCACAAACCTGCCGAGCTTTCTGGTGGTGAGCGCCAAAGAGTTGCTATTGCGAGAGCTTTAGTTACCAATCCTAACTGTATCTTAGCAGATGAACCTACAGGAAACTTAGATAGCCAAAGATCTGAGAGTATATTTGCTTTGATGCAGCAGCTTAGTGATGATTTTGGAACTAGCTTTGTAATTGTTACGCATGATGAGAGACTAGCTAGTCGTATGAATAAAATCTATAGATTAGTAGATGGTGAATTAGAATTAGTTGAACATACTAACTAATTTATTATTTACTGATTTTCATTAGCAAAAAATATTTTTATCTGACTCACTTTTAGTATACTGCATAAATATATAGTCTATAAGTGGTAAAGCTAATGAAGACAATTGTATTTGTATATAAAGACTCTTTAAAATCCTATAAAGAAAAATTTTTACTAAAGATTGAAAAAGATCTACAAAGTTATGAATATCATACTTTAACAGTAGATGATTTATCTGAGGTTGTAGAGATTCTCGAAGATAATTCAAGAATATGTTGTATAGTCCTTGATAGAACTAGTTTTAGTATTGAAGCATTTCACAATATTGCGCATCTTAACACTAAGTTACCAGTATTTGTCGTTTCTGATTATAACCAAAGTATCAAACTCAATCTGCGTGATTTTAACTTAAATATTAACTTCTTACAGTATGATGCTTTAGCTGGCGAGGATTCTGATTTTATCCATAGAACTATCACAAACTACTTCAATGATATTTTGCCACCTTTAACTTATGAGCTGTTTAAATATTCCAAATCTTTTAACTCATCTTTCTGTACACCAGGACATCAAGGAGGTTATGGCTTTCAGCGTTCGGCAGTGGGCGCTTTATTCTATGACTTTTATGGCGAGAATATTTTTAAGACTGATTTATCTATTTCAATGAAAGAGCTAGGAAGTTTATTAGATCATTCGGAAGCTCACAAAGATGCAGAAGAGTATATTGCAAAAGTTTTCCAAGCTGATAGATCGTTGATTGTTACCAATGGGACATCAACAGCTAATAAGATAGTTGGTATGTATAGTGTTGCTGATGGCGATACAATTCTTGTAGATAGAAATTGCCATAAATCAGTTACACACCTAATGATGATGGTAGATGTTAATCCAATATATCTAAAACCAACAAGAAATGCTTATGGCATAATTGGAGGTATACCTAAAAAAGAATTTCAGCGCCAAACTATCCAAGAAAAAATTGATAATAGTAGCATTGCAGATAAATGGCCTGAATATGCTGTTGTCACAAATTCAACTTATGATGGTATTCTCTATAATACAGATACTATTCATCATGAACTAGATGTTAAAAAATTACATTTTGATAGTGCTTGGATACCTTATGCGATATTTCATCCAATCTATAAACATAAGTCTGCAATGCAGATTGAACCAAAGCCAGAGCATATAATTTTTGAGACACAATCTACTCACAAACTTCTAGCAGCTTTCAGCCAATCATCAATGTTGCACATAAAAGGTGATTATAACGATGAAGTTTTGAATGAAGCATATATGATGCATACTTCAACATCTCCTTTTTATCCAATAGTTGCTAGTGTTGAGACAGCAGCAGCAATGATGGAGGGCGAGCAGGGCTATAATCTTATTGACAAAACTATCAATCTAGCGATAGATTTTAGACGAGAGCTAGTTAAGCTTAGATCAGAAGCTGGTGATTGGTTCTTTGATGTTTGGCAACCTGATAATATTGCTAATAAAGAGGCTTGGCTACTAAGAAATGCTGATAAATGGCATGGATTTAAAAATATAGATGGTGATTTTTTATCACTAGATCCTATTAAGATAACAATCTTAACTCCAGGCATAAAAGATAACAATGTTGAGGACTGGGGCGTGCCAGCAGATATAGTAGCTAAGTTTTTAGACGAGCATGATATTGTAGTTGAGAAATCTGGACCTTATTCATTGTTATTTATCTTTAGTTTAGGCACTACAAAGGCAAAATCAGTAAGGCTAATATCGGTACTTAATAAATTCAAACAAATGTATGATGAAAATACATTAGTTGAGAAAATGCTACCAACATTATATGCTGAAGACCCTAAATTCTATGAAGATATGAGAGTTCAAGAAGTTAGTGAAAGGTTGCATCAGTATATGAAAGAGGCTAATCTTCCTAATCTTATGTATCATGCTTTTAATGTGCTACCAGAGCAGCGACTTAATCCTCATAGGGCATTTCAGAAGTTGCTAAAAGGTAAGGTCAAAAAAGTTCCTCTAGCAGAGCTATATGGACAGACTTCAGTTGTGATGATATTACCATATCCACCAGGTATACCAGTGATATTCCCTGGAGAAAAAGTAACAGAAGATTCTAAGGTAATATTAGACTTCTTATTGATGCTAGAAAAGATAGGATCAATGCTGCCAGGATTCGATACAGATATACATGGTCCAGAGAGAGCAAAAGATGGTAAATTATATATCAAAGTGATTGAAGAATAATATTAGATTTTTTTGAAATAAAACGCTTATATTCAGCTAAAAAAAAATGTATAGTGTTGCTTATCGAGTCTAATTTTAGGTGGAAAAATGCTTAAAACTCCTCTTTATGAATCGCACATAGCAGCAAATGCTAAAATGGTAGACTTCTCTGGATGGTCAATGCCAATTAATTATGGTTCACAAATTCAAGAGCACAATAATGTTAGAGAAAACTGTGGTGTATTTGATGTATCACATATGCTAGCAGTTGATATCCAAGGTAAAGATGCTGAAAAGTTTTTACGTCATATCTTAGCTAATGATGTTGCTAAACTAGAAGCGGGTAGAGCGCAGTATGGCTGTATGTTAAATCATGATGCAGGTATTGTTGACGATCTTATTACTTATAAAATTGATTCTGAAAATTTCAGAATTGTTGTAAATGCTGGTAATAGAGAGTCGGATGTAGCATGGTTTAAAGAAAACTTTCAGGATTTAGATGTTGCTATAACTCCACAACAAAGTTTAGCTATCGTTGCTGTACAAGGTCCAAAAGCAGTAGAGGTTGTCAAGCATACTGTGACTACTGAGATTGCAGAAGAAATAGCTAAATTGAAGCCTTTTACATTTAAGTTTTTTAGTAACTGGATGTTCGCTCGAACTGGTTATACTGGTGAAGATGGTTTTGAAATAATGCTGCCAGCAGATCAAGTAGCAGATTTTTGGGATAATTTATTAGAAAATGGTGCCGAACCAGTAGGTTTAGGTGCTCGAGATACTTTACGCTTAGAGGCAGGGATGCACTTATATGGGTCAGATATGAATACAACCACAACTCCTTTAGAGAGAGGGCTTGGTTGGAGTGTTGATCTCTCTGATGAAAGTAGAGATTTCATTGGTAAAAAAGCATATCTTGCGAGAAAATCACAGGGTATAGCTACCAAATGGACAGGGGTTGTTTTGAAGTCGAAAGGCGTGCTTAGAGCAGGTCAGGAGATTGATTTTGATAATGGTGAGAAAGGTTATATAACAAGTGGTAGCTTTTCACCTACTCTTAAAGTTGCAGTAGCATTAGCTTATGTACCTAAAGAGGGTGCTAATCCAGTCGTAAATATACGTGGTAAACAATTAGAAGTAGAATTAGTTAAGGCAAAGTTTGTCAAAAATGGACAATCTTTGATTTAAAACAATAAATATTTTCACAACAATAATTAATCGTAGTCAATACGGAGGTATAAAATGTCGAATATTCCTAATGAATTAAAATACACAAAATCTCATGAGTGGGTTAAAGTAGATGGTGAGGAAGTTACAGTAGGTGTTACCGAACATGCTCAATCTTTATTAGGTGATTTAGTATATGTTGAGCTACCAGAGGTTGGAGAAGAATTCTCAGCTGGAGATGATACTTGTGTTGTTGAATCTGTGAAAGCAGCTTCTGATGTGTATGCTCCTCTTGATGGCGAGGTTATTGATGTGAATGAATCATTAAGTGACGATCCTTCTCAAGTAAACCATGCACCATATAGAGATGGATGGTTATTTAAACTCAGAATTTCTGATGAATCTCAACTGGCAAATCTATTGTCTGCTGATGCTTATGCAAAAACTTTAGAAGACTAATTAGTATAAACCTTTAGAATTTCTATTTAGTCTTTATAAAATTCTATATACAAAGACATGGAGGAAATATGTCTTTTATTCCACATAAACCAGAACAAATCAAAAAAATGCTTGATACTATTGGAGCTAACTCCGTAGATCAACTCTTTGATGAAATTCCAGCTCAGTTAAGAGCCGATACTCTACAAATTCCTGATGGAATCAATGAGATGGAGCTAGCTAGGGTAGCTAGAAAAAGAGCAAATAAGAATCATCATAATACAAATTTTATAGGTGCTGGTGCTTATAGTCATCATATACCTGCTGCTATATGGGATATAGTAGCTCGAGGAGAGTTCTATACAGCATATACTCCATATCAAGCAGAGGCGTCTCAAGGTGGCTTACAAGTTATATACGAGTTCCAAACTATGATGGCAGAGCTGACAGGCATGGATGCTTCAAATGCTTCGATGTATGATGGGGCAACTGCTTTGGCAGAGTCAGTACTAATGGCGATTCGTTCAAATAAAAAAGCCAAGTCACAAAAAGTCTTAATAGCAGAAGCTCTACATCCAACTTATTTAAATGTACTTGAAACTATTACAAAGCATCAAGGTATCGAAGTTGATGTTGTAAATTTGGACTCTAAAAATGGTAAGACTGATGTAGCTGGATTAGATAGTTTTGCCGATACTCAATATGCTGCTGTAGTTATCCAGAGTCCTAACTTCTTAGGGCAGCTTGCAGATGTTGATGCTTTGACTAACTGGGCACATAAGCATGGTGCTTTGGCAATTGCCGTGACTAATCCTATGTCACTTGCGCTATTAAAATCACCTGCGGAATGGGGTGACAATGGTGCTGATATAGTATGTGGTGAGGGTCAACCTATGGGTGTACCATTAGCTTCTGGCGGTCCATACTTTGGCTTTATGACTTGTAAGATGCTTCATATTCGTCAAATGCCAGGTCGTATTGTAGGTAGAACAGTAGATTTAGATGGTAACGAAGGTTTTTGTTTGACGCTACAAGCTAGAGAGCAACATATACGTCGTGCTAAAGCTACTTCAAATATCTGTACTAATCAGGGCTTAATGGTAACAGCTGCAACTATTTACATGAGTCTATTAGGTGCCGAAGGTTTAGAAAGAGTGGCGAGTGTATCTCATGAAAATACTACTAAGCTAGCAAATGAATTATCTAAACTAGATGGAGTAAATGCTAGATTTAATAATTTATTCTTTAATGAAGCAGTGATCGATTTACCTGTAAATGCGCAAGATTTTGTAACTGAGATGGAAAAAGAAGGTATAGATGCT
Organism: Francisella salina; assembly: GCF_000219045.1. NCBI lineage: Bacteria > Pseudomonadati > Pseudomonadota > Gammaproteobacteria > Thiotrichales > Francisellaceae > Francisella > Francisella salina. The sequence continues at coordinate 1,876,037 of NC_015696.1, read as the reverse complement.
GGTTATTTCTTAGGTGAGTATCATACTGATTTAGCTAACTCTATTATGGTTTGTGCTACAGAGATTCATACATCTGAAGATATCAAAGAGTACATAGAAGCTACCAAAAAAGTTTTAGCTAGGATAGGAGGTTAATTTAAATGGTTATTTTTGAAAAAACTAGAGGTAAAAACTCGCCATCTGTAATGCCTAGCAAAAAAGGAGATGTTTCAAATATCCCTGCAAATATGCTTCGTTCTAAAAAACCAATTTTACCAGAACAAGCTGAGCTTGATGTTGTCAGGCACTATACACAACTATCACGCAAGAACTTTTGTATAGATACGAACTTCTATCCGTTAGGTTCTTGTACTATGAAATACAACCCGCGAGCGGCGCATAAGTATGCTTCATTAGCAGGATTTTTAGAAAGGCATCCTTATGCAAGTGTCCAGAGTGTTCAAGGTACTCTTGAGTGCTTGTATGATTTACAAGACCTAATCAAAGAGCTAACTGGTATGACAGGTGTATCATTAGCTCCTATGGCTGGTGCACAAGGCGAGTTTGCTGGTGTTTCTATGATTAAAGCATATCATCACAAGCGAGGCGATTTTGAACGTAATGAGATTATTGTACCTGATGCTGCTCATGGTACTAATCCAGCTACTGCAAAAGTTTGTGGTCTGAAGGTTATCGAGATTCCAACTAAAAAATGTGGTGATATTGATATCGAAGCCCTAGATAAAGTACTTGGGCCCAAGACTGCTGGTATTATGTTGACTAATCCATCTACAGTTGGTGTGTTTGAGAGAAGTATTGCTGTGATCGCCAAGAAAGTTCATGAAGCTGGTGGCTTACTGTACTATGATGGTGCGAACTTAAACGCAATCATGGGTAAAGCTCGTCCTGGTGATATGGGATTTGATGTTTTACACATGAATCTTCATAAGACTTTTGCTACTCCTCATGGTGGTGGTGGCCCAGGTGCTGGTCCTGTAGCTGTTAATGATAAGCTGAAAGAGTTTTTACCTGTACCGATGGTTGGTAAAAAAGATGATAAATTTGTATGGCTAGAAGAAAAAGATATACCAAATACTATCGGTAGATTATCAGCATTTAATGGTAATATTGGTGTATTAATTAGAGCATATATTTATGGGGCAATGCTTGGTGGCAATGGTCTAACAGAGGCCTCTGAAATAGCTACTCTAAATGCTAACTATATGATGGCTCGCTTAAAAGAAGAAGGCTTCACAATTGCATATCCTGAGAGAAGAGCATCTCATGAGTTCATTGTAACTTTGAAGCCTGAGTTCCAAAATTATGGTGTAACAGCTACTGATTTTGCTAAGTGCTTGATAGATAGAGGTGTACATGCTCCTACTATGTACTTTCCGTTATTGGTACCCGAGTGTCTATTAATAGAACCTACTGAAACTGAAAATGTTGATAGTATGGAGAAATTTATCCAAGCAATGGTAGAAATCAGAGATATTGCTAAGAAAGATCCTCAGTATCTAAAAGGAGCTCCTTATAATCTACCAGCGCGTCGTCTTGATGATGTCAAAGCAGCTAAAGAGCTAGATATTGTTTGGCAGCCTAAGTAAAAATATTATCTAAACTAAAGCATGAAGCTTTGTTTTTCGTTGCTTACTTCGTAAGCTATAACGAAATATTTTTTGCATGGCAACCACACCCTGCCATAGAAATGGCACCCCTCTCAAGAGGGGTGCTGTATGCAAAATTGCCTAGCACTGCGCTACCGCATTTCAATCCAATGAAAAAATAAAATGAACTCGGACAATTCTATTTTTAATTCATTGTCTTCAGTAAAAGCTAATCGCTAATGTGCAGATACTTATCTACGTGGTATCTGATTCTAGCTATATACTAAATCACTAGTTGTTTGCATTAACTCGCATTGGAATTAGTACAAATTTCTTTATAATCCTTGTAGATTTATCAAAAAAATATATACATGCCTACAAACCATAATATAGTCAAAACTATATTTGTAATAAATATAGTTTTTATAACTTTATCTTTTTATTTTCAGAGTGAATTATCTAGTAATCTTGCAGTACTATGTGCAGCTATATCACTTATGACAAGTGTGATTTTTGATAAGAAGATTTTCAATTCAAATCTATTTTTATTTTTATCAACCTTGCCAATTTATTTGATAATACCTCTTTATCAAAATCCAATGCTTGCAACATTATTAATCACACTATTAATATCTGCACTAGTATATAAAAAGCAGATTTTTGGGCTATTTAATTTTGGGGAAATAAAAGATATTAAAATCTGGTTAGCAGTAGCGCTTGTATCTGTAGTAGCTTCAATAAGCTTGATAGTTTGGGAGATATTAACAAGTGAGCTAACTGGAGTTGGAGAGGCAACTTCTCAAGAGCTTGCGAAGCTTAGTACTATTGTAATTTTAATGCTAATACCTGTTGGAGCATTATTAAATGCAATTGTTGAAGAGGTTGTTTTTAGAGGAATTATCCAAACTGAATTGACTAAAGTTTTTAGTATTTCCGTAGCAATATTTTTACAAGCATTTTTATTTGCCGGATTTCATTATGCGGGAGGGTTCCCTAATGGGTTAATAGGTTTTGCGATGACTTTTGTCTATGCTTGTGCTTTGGGTTTGATGAGATGCAAAGTCAAGGGATTATTTGCTCCTATCATTACTCATACATTTGCAGATATGACAATTTTAATATTTTTGTGGGTGTATTTTTAGAGCTAAAGTTTTTATGCTCATTAGTGTATAATTTTCGTTATATGCTAATCCTTTCAAACTATTAGATGCGTAACATTTTCTTAAAAATATCTAGTATTCTTTTATTGGCCTTTTTATCTATAAATTATACTTTTGGATATGCACATACCCATTTAATGCTAGAAAATAACTGTAGTACTGATGCTGTATTTACGATTAAAGAAAAAAATAACAAATCAACTTTCACAAAGACACTAAAACCACACCAGTACTATATAACGAAAGAGCTAGCAAATGACAACTTCATGGATTCAACAACATCGTATTATGATATTGGCTTCAAATCTAAAGATTCGTCAGGTTCTGTAGAATACGAGTTATCAAATGGCTTTTTTTATTTTGGTAAAAAGGGTGCAAATAGAGCTTTATTTAAAGATTCAAAAGGTAATATAGAAATAAATCATCAGTTTGACAATGATGGTTATGAATATTATTGGACTAACTATTCAGTGAACCTCAAAACATTGATAAACGGTAGTTTAATAACACCAACTTTTACAGTTTCTGCATGTCATCAAGAGCTAGATATATTTGATAGTTTATTATTTGGTGTCAAAAGAATAATGATATTTGGTGATAGCTTAAGTGATAAAGGCAACCTATATAAGTACTCATTACAGCTTTTACCAAAATCAACACCATACTATAGAGGGATGTTTTCTAATGGTGAGGTATGGTCAGAACAGTTTGCAAATAGACTTTATTTAAATAATATCCCTGTGAGTAACTATGCAGTAGGTGGTAGTTCGGTTATAGTGTTTCCTGAATGGGCTGAGAATAGTACCCCATACGTTTTAGATAATCAGGTCAACTTGTACCTAGATTTAGAGGCTAATGATGATATAAAAGACAATTTAGCAATATTCTTTGTCGGAGGTAATGACTACCTAACTACTAATCCAGAGATGACTGATATTGATGGAGCAGTCAAACAAGTGACCGATGGTATTATCAATGCTATTGAAAAAGTATCAGCGAAACAGACAGTTATTGTTGGACTACCGGATCTAAGTATTACAGGAGAGTCTAAATCACTTAGCAATGAAAAAATTCTCAAAAAAATATACAAACAGCATAACAAAATTTTAAGAGAATATGCAGATAAGCATAAAATGAAGTTTATAGATATTGCTACAGTATTTGATGAAATGGTAAATAATACTAAGAGCTTTAATAAAAAATATAATGCAACTATAAGCTTGGATCATATTAAAGATTCTTGTTGGTTGGGAGGATATTTTTTATCTGAGAAGTCTAGTATTGATAGTGCATATAATAGCCTAGAGGCTAACGCCAAAACAGACTCTAAAGTCAAAATGAATGATCTATTAGATCAGCCATCGATGCAAAGTGTTATAGATGCAGGATATGCTGGTAGTATGTGTGATAATCCCCAAGATTATGCGTTTTGGGATCATGTTCATCCTACCTATCAAGTGCATAGGGCATTATATAACTATATATTGTCAGAATTAGGAGTTAGGCCTGTCACAAGAGATAAGTGATAGTGATTTTTCAAAATTTTGTTAAATAATCATTTGACAAAGATAATTCTAAGTAATATGCTGAAAGGTATGGATTTAATTCCAGATGAATTATAAGCATAGTCTTATAAACGTGTTGATTTGATAACTCAGCTTGCGGACACGAAAAATAATCTGCTAAAAGGTGTTTTGGATTATTCCATCTTTTCCTCTCAGATTTCTCCCAAGCTAAAGAGTTTTATAAGTAGGAGAAAACTATGAGTAAATATTCTTTAGAAACATTAGCTGTACATCGCTCTATACCAGAAAAGAGCGGGTCGGTACAAACACCTATACATCAAACTTCTAGTTTTGTATTTGAAAGTACAGAGCATGCTGCAAATCTTTTTGCATTAAAAGAGTTTGGTAGTATATATTCACGATTAACTAACCCAACAGTAGATGAGTATGCTTCTAGGTTAGCTAATCTTCATGGAGCTGCTGGAGGATTTGCCTGCTCATCAGGACATGCAGCACAACTTTTGATTTTCTTAAATCTACTTCAAAGTGGAGATCATATAGTTGCTTCTAAATATTTGTATGGTGGTTCAGTAACACAATTGACACATACATTTCCAAGGCAGTTTGGGTGGCAGTCAACTCTAGTTGATATAAATAAATTAGATGAGGTCAAAAATGCTATCCAAGAGAACACCAAAGCACTATTTATAGAGTCTCAATCTAATCCTTCTGGAGTTATTGCCGATATCAAAGCACTTGCAAAAATTGCTCATGAAGCGGGTATTCCTTTGATAGTGGATAATACTGTTGCAACACCTTATCTACTAAATCCATTAGAACATGGTGCAGATATTGTCTCTTATTCTTTGACAAAATATTTAAGTGGCAATGGCTCTATAGTAGGTGGTGTAGTTGTTGATGGAGGAACTTTTGATTGGTCAGCTAATGATAAATTTCCTTTATTGGCAAAACCTGATAGATCCTATAATAATATTTCATTTCATGAAACTTTTGACAAGTTGGCTTTTACCGTTAGGGGGCTTGCGGTTGGTTTGCGAGATATAGGTGCTACTCTTAGTCCACATACTGCTTTTTTGGCCATACAAGGTCTAGAAACATTGGGAGCAAGGTTAGATAAGCATATCAAAAATGCTGAAAAAGTAGCAAAATTTTTAAATGCTCATCCCAAGATTAAAAAAGTTAATTATGCTGGTCTTGTTAACTCTCCATATAATCTTTTGGCTAATAAATACTTTCCAAAAGGTGTCGCTGGATTGCTAACAATAGAGTTAAATGAAGGATTTGAGGCTGGTAAGAATTTGGTCGAGCAAACAAAGCTATTCACACACTGTGCTAATATCGGTGATGCTAGAAGCTTGATTATACATCCAGCTTCAACCACACATTCACAGTTAACAGAACAAGAGCGCATACAATCAGGAGTATCTGATGGTTTGGTAAGATTATCAATAGGCTTAGAAGATGCTAATGATCTAATAGAGGACTTAAAGCAGGCTTTGGATTATTCGGAGGTGCAGTATGACGATCAATGCAAAAAAGCCATTTGAGTTTTTTAGAGACTTACAGCTTAATTATCAAACTGAAATTAGTATCAAGAATAACTCTAGTATCAAAAGATTAAAAATTGCTATTGTAAATTTGATGCCAACTGTCAAAGAAACTGAAAAGCACTGGGCAGATGTACTTTCTCATAATAACTCTACAATTGTTGAGTTAGTGTTTTTTCATTCATTAGTACGTCCTAGTACAAGAGTTTGCGAGAGTTACTTACAAGAAAATTATGCTAATTGGCAGGATTATGATTTTGCTGATTTAGATGGAATTATTATAACAGGGGCTCCAGTTGAGTTATTAGAGTTTGAGAGCGTTGATTTTTATCCAGAAGTTTGTGAGATAATTTCAAAAAGCCTTGAGTATGAATTATCTGTGATGTTAGTTTGCTGGGCTGCTCAGGCTGGTCTAAATTATTTATATGATATAAATAAACAATGTCTAGAAAATAAGTTATTTGGTGTATATGAACATAAACCTATTAAACATGATCATCCACTATTAAAAGGTATAGATGGTGAGCTTAAAGCTTGTATATCTCGACAAACAAAAATTACAGATCAGAAAGTATTGGAGCATACAGATGTTATCCTAGCATCTGCAATAGATGGTTTAGATTGTTTAGCTGATAAAAAGTATGATATTACCTATATGTTTAATCACCTAGAATATACTCAAGATACCCTAGAAGCAGAGTATTTAAGGGATAAAGCAACTACCAATAATATAGATAAGCCATATAACTACTATGATAGCCAAAATAATATTAATTATTCATGGCAAAATGATAGAAAGACTTTTTATTCTAATTGGTTGGATATTATTAAAGATATTAAATAGCAGAATTATAAACCCCAAGCAGTAATAATATCTTCTTCAGTGATTTTCTTTTGATTGAGATTTTCAAAGTAGATTATATATTGTTTAATTAGCTGGTTAATATACATATCTTCACCAGAGATATAGAAAATATCATTTTTATTACAATACTCGAGTAGATAGTTTTTCTTATTATCTTTTTCAGGCATAGCGTGACAAAATACAATTTTTGCATCTTTAACTAAGTCTATAAATTGGGTATTTTGCTCTAGCTCTGGTGATGATGATATTGGTGTAGCATCAACTACTAGATCATACGGACCTTCAAAATGAGGGATGTTTTCTATACCTAGTTCTTTTCTTTTTTGAGCTACTTTTTCGGCACTTCTACCGACGATAGTTACTTTGATACCTAAGTCTTGTAATACTTTAAAAGCAACTCCAGATACGCCACCATTACCGTATATTACTGCGGTTTTTATAATTTTGTTTGATGCTTTGATACCTTTTTTAAGAGCTGTTTGTAAGCCATGACAGTCTGTATTATAACCATAAAGCTTGCCATCTTTATTGATGATTGTATTGACTGCTAAAGTCTCTTTAGCTAGAGGCTCTATGTAATCTAAAAATGGTATTACTTTTGATTTTAGGCCATTGTGAGCCGTTACTGTACCACCATTGACAAAAGGTGCTCTAATAGCATCAGTATAAGTCTTAGCAGTTATATCACCAGAAAATGTAAAATAACAAAGGTTTAAGCCTAGCTTCTGTATAGCAGTGTTATGTCTTGATATAGATGAGTTACTCCCAGAAGTAGAAAATAAAAACTTAGTCTCAGTATTAAGAGGAGCTTTAAAATTATCCGACATCTTATCTCCTTAGCTATGAATAATTAACATTGAGTATGCTCTAAGAGGAGGGAGCTTGCCTTTAGTTGTTTTTTCTATAGTCTCCGTACCAGCTCTTTCATGATTTGCAATCACATGCCACACATTAGTTTCGGTAGTTGGAACAATATCGTTGATGTCATAGTTATCAATTGCTGTTGCATTATAAACTATAACAATATTTTTCCACATATCTCCATTGGCATTATCCTTGAGATGAGATACGATAACTCCAGAATGAAGATCATGGTATGCTGCTGAAACAATTAGGTGTTTACTGATATCCTCAGGACTAGTTATTCTAAAAGCAGGGTGTTCTTTTCTTATCTTTATAAGTCCTTTTACATAATCAAAAAAAGGCTTGTATTGTAATTTATCTTGCCAGTGAAAAGCATTAATATCATCACCACTCTTATAACTGTTATGATCACCTTGCTTTGTTCTCAAAAACTCACAACCACCATGCAAGAATGGCACTCCTTGAGATGTTAATAAAATACCAAGGGCTAAACCGTTTTGGCGAACTCTACGGCTTTCAAAGATATTTTCGGGAATATTTTTTCGATAATCTCCAGCTTGGATGTTCCTTTGCAGGCTTTTTTCAATTTGGTCCCAAAGTATATAGTTATCGTGAGCATCTACATAGTTGATAGTCTCTTTAGGGTTAGCAGTTAGATCATGTATAGAGCCTCTAAGACCTTCCATAACCTTGCCGATATTAGCTGGATTATGAGCATCTCCATTGATGTAACCATTACCTGGACTATTATTGCCTCTAATCGCATCCCTGAATGTATCATTAAATACACAGAAGTCTTGGTTTCTCTGAGTGCCCCTATATGTACCATTTCTTAGAGGTGAGTCACCAGCTTTCCATGGTTCCCCATAGACTATAATACCTGGATCTATTTGTTTTACTTCTTCAGTAATTTCTTTGATAGTATCAAGATCAATTAGTTCCATTAAGTCAAATCTTAGACCATTGATTTTATAGTTTTTGACCCAGTGCAGAACAGAGTCTTTGATAAACTTGCGCACCATTGGTTTTTCGGTATCAAGTTCATTACCACACCCAGAACCATTGGTAAAGTGGCCTTGGCTATCAGTCCTGAAATAATATTTTGGCACAATATTGTCAAAGTTCGATGTATCAGTCATATGGTTATATACCATATCCATAACGACACCAATACCTTTGTTATGGAATCCGGCAATCATTTCTCTAGCACCTTTGATTCTTTGAGTTGGATCAAAAGGATTAATAGAGTAGCTTCCATCTGGTGCATTGTAGTTTTGTGGATCATATCCCCAGTTTCTATTATCTTTGATATTGGCATTTGACTCATCAACTGATGAAAAATCAAATATTGGTAATAGATGTACATGAGTGACACCAAGTTCATGAAGACTATCTATACCCGTTGAAACAGATAGCTCACCATTTGGAGTAGTTATTTCAGATCCTTCATATACTGTACCTAAAAACTTGCCTTTGATGTTTTCTGGTATTCCATTATCGGAGCCAATAGAGAAATCTCTGACATGTAACTCATAGATAACAGTATCCTGAGGGTTTTGAGGTGTATGGAAGTAGCTGTTTTTCCAGCTTTCAGGAGATAGCTCATCTGAGTTAAGGTCTAGTATGAATCCTTTTCTACCATTGGCACCAAGTCCAACTGCATAAGGATCTATAGCATAAGTTATTTTTGTATACTTATTACCACGATAGTCTATATCATCAAAATAAAGTCGATATATATAGAATTTATTTTCACAGAGGTCTCTAGGTATACAGGCACTATGTGTACCATATTCTAATTCTGGAATTAAATTAAATGCATCATCAGGCATCTCGTGTTTGTCATTATCATCTTCATGATATATCAAAAGCTCGGCGTGTTTCGCTGTTGGAGCCCATATCCTAAATGATACTGTGTCATTAGAGAAGACAACACCCATATCATCATTTGGATAGTAGTATTTATCCAAAAAGTTACCGAATAATACTTTCGTTGGCATAAAGGTATTATTTGCACGAATTTCTATTAAATCGCTTGGCTTAAGCTCAGAAGGCAAATTGGTAAATATAACTTTTTTAGACTTATACTTAACGATATTTACAGCGTTTGTAACTTTTTTCGAATTTATCCATAGTTCAAATATAGTACCTATCAGAGGAGTATCTGATAAATAAGCCTCTATTTTATTTGGCTCATCAAGTACAGCATAATTTATTCTGGCATTAGTTCTGTTGACAACATCACTTAGAGAAGTATAAATATCATGATCTCCATAAACTATATAATAGTTATCATGATCTTCATCTATTTTGAATGAGCTTGTTTGTTCAGCCCAATCGTTCTGCCAGTACGTGCTCCATGTTCTTTTGCGCGCTATTATGTTTTTATTTACACAATCAGCATATAGTCCAAAGTCGCTCTTTTTAGAAAGTGATTTTGGGCGTGTTTTTCCTTTTTCATCATACGTCCATAAATCCCAACTAAAGTCCTGTCCTAGATATTGTTCATCCTTTTTTATAAAGTGAATAAGTTGACCTTTACGAGGTTCCCTAGCTACTCTAAAAATTCTTTCTGCTTTATGGTTAGGATTGTTTTTGCTACTACAATATACTTTGACTTCACTTATATCTGTTACAGAAGGGTCAACACTTAATTTATTATCTTTGACTTCAATAAGCTTTGATTTTGGCTCTACTCGCCATGTAACATCAACAATACTTCTTTTTTTTGTTAAAGACTCTGTTATCGCTATCAGGTCAACTTTATAACCTGGTACTATATAGTCTTCAGATGCTTTTATTGAAAGAATCTGAGGATTTACAAGCCAGTTGAAAGTCAGTGGTTCAAAAACTCTATTGCTTGCAGAAAGTCTTCTTTCATTGCCCTCTAGATCTATCAAAATAAAAGTATATTGATTTGAGCCATTGATAAGCCCAGAGATCTTAAGAATATTTTTTGTCAGCCATAAGCTACCATCATCAGGGTCAGCTTCCCATATTAGCCTATATCTATCTTCTTTTTTCCATTGATTAAATTGCCCTGTAACATAACCGTATGAGAAGCCATGCGCATTTATTCTAAATCTAATACTGTTTGTATCTGGGTCTTGGTCTAGAGAGTATTCAGCATCGAACTTTTCGAAGATGCTGTCTTTTTCTATCCATATATTATTTAATGACTGCATATTTACAACTTTTGCTTAATAATTTATATATTTTTTAAAAAATTTAGTTAAGCTATTATAGCCTTATTTTTTGAGTTTGAGAACAAGGGTGGCCATAGGCGGGATTTTTATGGCAATCTTTTGGTCAAAGCCATGCTGTGCTTCTGGAACTGATAGTATTTCATCTGAAATAACTTGGCCTGAACCACCAAACTCAAGGCTGTCAGAATTAAAAGCCTCAATATATGATCCTGCATCAGGAACACCTATGTTGTAGTCGTAATAAGTTACAGGAGTAAAGTTACAAACAAATATTAGCTTTTTTTGGTTATCTTTACTAGCTCGGACAAAAGATAAGATACTCTGTTCAGAGTTGTTGGCATCAATCCATTGGAAGCCTTGGTGATCGTAATCACACTCCCACAATGCAGTCTCAGCTTTATAGAAGTCATTTAATTTTTTGAAGAAATGTAGTGTTTCTTTATGTGTGTGATATTCATCAACAACCTGCCACTGTAATTGCTCATATTCTCGCCATTCAACAAACTGTCCAAATTCACTTCCCATAAAAATAAGTTTCTTACCAGGGTGACCAATCATATATGACATATATAGTCGTAGGCCAGCATATTTATTCCATAAGTCTCCCCACATTTTGTTTATGAGAGATTTTTTGCCGTGAACTACCTCGTCATGTGAAATAGATAAGATAAATTTCTCTGAATAGTGGTATACCATAGAGAAAGTGATTAAGTTGTGATGATACTTACGATAAACTGGATCTAAAGAGATATAGCGTAATGTATCGTTCATCCAACCCATATCCCATTTGAAGTCGAACCCTAAACCACCTTGCTCAACAGGTGTGGAGATATTTGGCCAAGATGATGATTCTTCAGCAATTGTGATCACTCCTTTGCAGGTATGCTTTAGGACACCATTGAGTTCTCTTAAGAAAGCAATACCTTCCAAATTTTCATGCCCACCATGAATGTTGGGTATCCACTGTCCATCTTCTCTATCATAGTTAAGATATAAGATATTCGATACTGCATCTACACGAAGTCCGTCTATATGAAACTCATTGATCCAATACATTGCATTTGAAATCAAGAAACATTTTACTTCATTTCTACCCAGATCAAAATTATGAGTTCCCCAACCTTCGTTAACAGCTTTGGTAGGTTCTTGATATTCGTAACATGCACTACCATCAAAGTTGATTAATCCATGTTGATCTTTGCAGAAGTGTCCTGGTACCCAATCTAAAATTACACCTATATCATGTGTATGAAGTTTATCAACTAGGTGCTTCAAACCGACTAAATCGCCATGACGACTATTCACTGAGTAAAAACCTGTTGGTTGATAACCCCACGAAGCATCTAGTGGGTGTTCATGTAATGGCATAAACTCTACATGTGTGTATCCCATATCTTTGATATACTCAGGCAGCATCTGGGCTATCTCTTCATAACTCATAAATTCGCCATCTTTGGTTTTCCAAGAAGCAAGATGTAGTTCATATATATTCATTGGACTATTGTAATAGTCATCAGTAGCACGTTTTTTTAGCCATTTGTCATCATGCCATTTATATTCCATTTGAGTATTTATTATGGATGCTGTATTCGGTCTTAATTCTGAGAAAAAAGCATAAGGGTCACTTTTATAAACGTAATGATTAGTATCTTTATTTGTTACAACAAGTTTATATTTTTGTCCATTTTTGGCACCAGCTATGAATACACTCCATAATCCTGAATTACTAATGGGTTTCATTTGATTTTTGCTTTGAATCTCCCAGTGACTAAAGTCACCTATGACACAAATACTTTTTGCATTTGGAGCCCAGGTTGTAAATCTAATACCATCAATACCATCTTCGCAGGCTGCATGAGCACCCATAAATTCATATGCATATATGTGCTTGCCTTCATGGAAGTAATGTATATCTTGCTCGCCAATAGTGGAATGTTTATTTTGTTTTGAATTTACGTTTTTCATAAAAGCTCCTAGTCAAAAGTATAGAATCAGTGTGTTTTTCAGCGTAGACGCTAATAAGTACTAAAAATCTCTATAATTACAATCTTAATCGTTTATATAAGCTTAGTAAACTGAATAATTAATTTAAAAAATAATTTTACCAGCAATACAGATATTGGTTATTTTAAATTCATAGAGATAGTGATAAGATGAAATGTATGGGCTTTCACCTATGCTCTATTAAGGTGACTAGGTAGTTCGCCAAATTAGTGTGTTTATTCTGTTAACATAATACTAGGGTAGAAAAATGGCAATTCAAAGAGTATTAACCAAACCTTTTGAAAATCAAAAACCAGGAACATCAGGTCTGCGTAACAAAGTCACTGCTTTTCAGCAAGTAGGATATTTAGAAAATTTTGTACAATCTATATTTAATTCTTTGGATGATATAGGAGGTAAGACTCTAGTTGTTGGTGGTGATGGTAGGTACTATAATGATGTAGCTGTACAAATTATTGTTAGAATGGCTGCAGCTAATGGGTTTGGTAAAATTATAGTTGGACAAAATGGTATCTTTTCTACTCCAGCTGTTAGTTGTGTTATTAGAAAGTATCAAGCTTTTGGTGGTATTGTTTTATCGGCTAGTCATAACCCGGGTGGTCCAAAAGGAGACTTTGGTATCAAATATAATGTTTCTAATGGTGGTCCAGCACCTGAGAAAATTACAGATAGAATTTTTTCAGAAACTAAAAAGATTGACCAATACTTAATAAGTGATGCACCTAAAGATAGTGTTAATTTAAACAAGGTAGGCACATACAAAATTGAAAATACAACCGTCGAGGTTATTAACTCAGTAACTGATTATGCTGAGTTAATGCAACAAATATTTGATTTCGATAAAATTCGTGAACTATTTGCAAATGGTTTTAAGGTTCGTTTTGACTCTATGAGTGCAGTATCTGGTCCTTATGCAAAGTATATTTTTGAGACTCTTTTGCAAGCTCCAGCTGGTACAGTTGTCAATGCTGAACCACTTGAGGATTTTGGTGGTTTTCATCCGGATCCAAATCCTGTAAATGCTGAAGACTTAGTTAAGCATATGCGTAGTGGTAAGTATGATTTCGGTGCAGCTTCAGATGGTGATGCTGATAGAAATATGATTGTAGGCAAACAAATAGATGTATCACCTTCAGATAGTCTAGCAATTATGGCTGCAAATGCGCATCTTATACCAGCGTATTCAAAAGGAATTAAAGGTGTTGCTAGATCAATGCCTACATCAACTGCAGTTGACAGGGTGGCAGAGTCAATAGGTCTACCTTGTTTTGAGACTCCAACAGGATGGAAATTCTTTGGGAATTTATTAGATGCTCAGAAAATTACACTATGTGGTGAAGAGAGTTATGGAACAGGTTCAGATCACATTCGTGAGAAAGATGGAGTTTGGGCAGTATTGTTCTGGTTGAATTTAGTTGCTGCAACAGGCGAACATGTTGATCAGTTGGTTGAGGAACATTGGCAAAAATTTGGTCGTAACTTCTATTCAAGACATGATTATGAAGCTATAGATACTGTGATTGCTAACTCTATCATGAGTTCTTTAAGGGATAAATTATCTAGTCTTGCAGGAATTCAGTTAAATGGTGAGAAAGTGGCTAAAGCAGATGATTTTAGTTATACAGATCCAATAGATGGTTCAGTTTCTAACCATCAGGGAATAAGAATTATTTTTGAAGAGGGCTCTAGAATTGTGTTTAGGTTGTCAGGCACAGGAACACAGGGGGCTACTTTGCGTATATATTTAGAGAAATATGAGTCTGATTCTTCTAAATTTAATATACCTGCCCAACAAGCTTTAGCTAGTCTGATAGATATTGCTGGAGATTTAACCAATATTAAATCTCTGACAGGAATGACTGAACCAACTGTAGTAACTTAATTTAAAAATGCATTAACACTAAGGAGTTAATTATCATGGATAATCATAATTCATCATCACATCAATTATATAAAAAAGCTATGGCACTTGTATTAGCGGGTGGGCGTGGTTCTCGTTTATATAATCTAACAGACACTAGAGCTAAACCAGCTGTTTATTTTGGTGGTAAGTTTAGAATTGTAGATTTTGCTCTATCCAACTGCTTAAACTCTGGTATCAGAAGAATCGGTGTGGTTACACAGTATAAATCGCACTCGTTACTTCGTCATATCCAACGTGGTTGGGGATTCTTACGTGGTGAGCTAAATGAGTTTATAGATTTGCTACCAGCTCAGCAAAGGGTTGATGAAGAGAGTTGGTATCGCGGTACTGCCGATGCGGTATATCAAAATATTGATATTTTACGCTCTTATGGTCCTGAGTATGTCATAGTTCTAGCTGGCGATCATATATATAAGATGGACTACTCAGTAATGCTAAGAGATCATGCCCAAAGCGGTTATAAGTGTACTGTAGGGTGTGTTGAAATTGCAGAAGAAGAAGCATTTGCATTTGGTATTATGGGTATTGATGAAGATCGTAAAATTACAAGCTTCGTCGAAAAGCCTAAAGATAATGCACCAACAATTCCTGGCACAACTGACAGATGTTATGCGAGTATGGGTATATATATATTCAATTCTGATTATTTGTATGATTTACTTGAGGAAGATATTGCAAATAAAGAATCAAGCCATGACTTTGGTAAAGATATAATTCCAAGAGTGGTTAGTGAAAAACAAGCTTTAGCACACCCATTTAGTATGTCATGTGTTCCTAGAGGAGAGGGTGTTGAACCATATTGGAGAGATGTTGGTACTATAGATGCATTCTGGGAAGCTAACCTTGATTTAGCAGCTAATATGCCTGAGTTGAATATCTACGATAAAGACTGGCCTGTGTGGACAGCTCAAGAGCAGCTTCCTCCGGCTAAGTTTGTGCCAGATAGAAAGGGTAATCATGGTGTGATTACAAATACTCTTGCTTCAGGTGGTTGTATAGTGCTTGGTTCGCAAATATCTAAATCATTGATGTTCTCGAAAGTTAGAGTCTCAGCAGGTTGTGAGATTGATCAGTGCGTGATAATGCCTGAGGTAGTAGTAGGTGAAAATTGCCGTCTGAAAAAAGTTGTGATTGATAAAGGTTGTGATATCCCAGCTGGTATGGTGATTGGAGAAAATCCAAAAGAGGATGCTAAAAACTTTTTTAGAACCGACAAGGGTGTGGTACTAGTAACTAAAAAGATGATAGATGAACTAAAAGAAAAATAAGAGAAGTTTATGCGCGTTTTACATGTATGTAGTGAATTATATCCAATTCTAAAAACAGGGGGTCTTGCAGATGTTACAGCTGCTTTGCCTCCTGCATTAGCTAGTTTTGGGGTTGATAGTAGGGTTTTGGTTCCAGGGTTTCCTGCATTTATGAATGCTATTAAGGATAAGCAGCTTTTGATGAATATCCCTTCTCGTTTTGGTGCAGAAGAGATAAACATATTTTTAGCTAAGATTCCTAATACTAAAATCGACATATATGTAATAGATGCTCCTAGTTTATTTGCTCGTCCGGGTAATCCATACGCAGATAGTAGTAATCAAGCTTATGCAGATAATTATCTTAGATTTGCTTTATTAGGTTGGGTAGCAGCAAGAATTTCTGAAGGCTTGGATACTAAGTGGAAGCCAGAAGTTGTTCATAGTCATGATTGGCATGCTGGATTAGTACCAGCTTATATTAAAGCAAGTGAACTAGCATCTGGCAAAAAAGCTGTAAAAACAGTGTTCACTGTGCATAACCTTGCTTATCAAGGTCTTTTCCCAATGAGTGTTTTTGCGGAGTTAGATTTACCAGGTATATTCTTGAGTATGAATGGTTTAGAGTTTTACGGTCAAGTATCTTTCATGAAAGCAGGTTTGTATTTTGCTGATAAGATCACCACAGTAAGTCCTACATATGCTAAAGAGATTCAGTCTTATGAGCAGGGATGTGGATTAGAAGGGCTACTCGCAGATCGTCATAATGATCTATATGGAGTACTTAATGGTGTGGATCCTCAAGTATGGAATCCTAAAAAAGATACTCTTATAGAGGCTAACTACTCGATTACTACAGCTAATGTTGGTAAAGCAAAATGTAAGGCAGCTCTACAAAAAATGACTGGACTTGCGAAAAAAGAGGATGCAGTAGTTTTTGGAATTGTAACACGCTTAACTGAGCAAAAAGGCCTAAACCTTTTAATTGAAGCAATAGGTGAAATCACTAGTAGAGGTGGTCAAGTTGTTTTATTGGGAAGTGGTGATAAAGCTTTAGAAGAAGCATTTTTAGCTGCGGCTAAGAAATCTCCTAAATCAATAGCTGTACAAATTGGTTATGATGAAAACCAAGCGCATCGTATAATTGCTGGTTCTGATGTGATAATGGTACCATCACGTTTTGAGCCTTGTGGATTGACACAACTATATGGTCTGACTTATGGAACTTTGCCTCTAGTACACAAAGTTGGTGGTCTAGCAGATACTGTTACAGATTCTTCATTGGAAAATTTGGCAGATGGTATGGCTACAGGGTTTGTTTTTGATGAGTTCAGTGTGGAGTCGCTCACTTTAGCAATTCGCCGAGCATTCGCATTATATAATCGTAAAGCAGACTGGAAGAAGGTAAGAAAAACTGCAATGCAACAAAAAGTAGATTGGAATGCAGCTGCTGATAAAATACATCAAATTTATTCTCAATTAGTTTAATAGACTTTCAAAAAAGTTCAAAAAATCAATATTTTTTTACCAAAAAAAATACTTAAATGGTATTATGATTTTTAATGTAATTACTTTTTATCAATAAATTATTATCAAAGGTTTCTAAAAAAATGGACAACAAAAATCAAATCAAGCTTTTTTTACAAGATGCTTTAGGATGTGATATAGCTAAAGCAAGTGATCAAGATCTATATTATGCACTATTATCTTATGTTAAAGAGCAAACAGAAAAACTACCAACGCCTGATTTTAAAAAGAAAATATATTATATATCTAGTGAATTTTTGATCGGTAGAATGCTAGCAAATAATCTTATAAATTTTGGAATTTATAATGATGTTAAAGAGCTATTTGAGGCTAATGATAAAGATATTGCTTTGATCGAAGAATGTGAGCCAGAACCATCTCTAGGTAATGGTGGTTTAGGTAGATTAGCAGCGTGCTTTTTAGATTCAATAGCATCATTAGCTATTCCTGCAACAGGTGTTAGTTTGAACTATCATTATGGTTTATTTAAGCAAAAATTCAAAAAGAATCTACAAAAAGAAACACCAAATCCATGGATAGAAGACAAAGGCTGGCTTAATAAGAGAAAAGCTGCTTATAAGATTGATTTCAATGGTTTTAGTATACAATCCCAGATGTATGATATTGAGATGGTTGGTTATCAAAATAACTTTGTTAATAAATTATGCTTATTTGATGCTGAGAGTGTTGACTCTAGTATCGTTAAAAAAGGTATATCTTTTGATAAAACAGCTATCGAAAAGAATGTAACGCTTTTCTTATATCCAGATGATAGCGATGAAGCAGGACATTTATTAAGAATTTTCCAACAGTATTTCATGGTAAGTAATGCGGTGCATTTAGTTTTTGCTGATATGGATGCTAAAGGCTACTCAATTGAGAAGCTTCATGAACATGCAACTATTCAAATTAATGATACTCATCCAACTTTAGTGATTCCTGAGCTTGTACGTCAGCTTATGGCTAGAGGTATATCTATAGATGCAGCTATCGAAATAGTTAAGAAAACAGTAGCGTATACTAACCATACTATCTTGGCTGAAGCGCTAGAGAAATGGCCTCTAAGATATCTTAAAAAAGTACTAACTCAAGAGTTAATCGATATTATTAGATATTTAGATGCCAAAGTTAAGCTAGAGCATATTGATGAGAAGTTATCTATCATTGATGATCAAAGTATTGTACATATGGCTCATATGAGTATTCATTATAGCTTTAGTGTGAATGGTGTGGCAGCTCTTCATACAGAGATTCTTAAAAATGATGAGTTGAAACACTTTAATGATATTTATCCGAAGAAATTTAATAATAAAACTAATGGTATAACATTCAGAAGATGGTTATTACAATCTAACCCTGAGTTAACAAAATACTTAGAAAGTGTTGTCGGTGATAGTTTTAAAACTAAAGCTACTGATTTAGAAAAACTTCTGAAGTTTGATAATGATGATACTTTAAAAGCTCTTGAAGATATCAAAATGGTTAAAAAAGCACAATTTATTAAATTTGCAAAAGAGCACTATGGTGTAGAACTTATCAAAGATGGAATATTTGATGTACAAATCAAGCGTATCCATGAATATAAACGCCAACAAATGAATGCTTTGTATATAATCCATAGATACTTACAGATTAAATCAGGTAAGCTTAAGCCTGCAAGAGCTATTAACTTTATTTTCGGTGGTAAGGCAGCTCCAGCTTATATTATAGCTAAGGATATTATTCATCTAATCTTATGCTTACAAGAGCTTATCAATAATGATTCTGATGTGAATAAGTACATGAGAGTATTGTTTGTTGAGAACTATAATGTAAGTGTTGCTGAGAAGTTAATCCCAGCTGCTGATATCTCTGAGCAAATATCTCTAGCATCTAAAGAAGCTAGTGGTACAGGTAACATGAAGTTTATGCTAAATGGTGCTATCACATTAGGAACTATGGATGGTGCTAACGTTGAGATTGCTGAGCTAGTTGGACAGGATAATATCTATACTTTTGGTAAGGATAGTGACACTATCATAGATCTATACAAGACTAGTGGTTATATTTCCAAAGATTATTACAAGCAGCCTGCAATCAAGCCGATCGTAGATTTTATAGTCTCTAAAAAACTTGTTAAGCTTGGTAAGAAATCTAACTTGAAAGAGTTGTATAACGAGCTACTTAATAAAGACTGGTTTATGACTTTGATAGATCTTGTAGAGTATACACAAGTTAAAGATCAAATGATCAAAGATTATGAAAACCGTAAAGAGTGGATGTCTATGGCTTTAGTAAATATTGCAAAAGCTGGGTTCTTCAGTTCAGATAGAACTATTGCTGACTATAACAGAGATATCTGGAAGATTTAGTATAAAATGTGATTTCGCTACTTGCTTTGCAAGTTATAGCGACATACTTTTTTCATGGCAGAAAAAGTATGCAAAACTGCCTAGCACTCTGCTCTCGGTATGTTGTAAACTAATGACAGTTACAAAACTCACTTAAGTTCAGACAGTTGTAACTGTTAGATCATTAATTTACAACAGCTTGCCGCAAGGTGCATTACTATGATGTATATAGAGAGTATATGAAAAAATCTGGATTATTATTAGCCATATCAAGTTTACCAAGCCAACATGGTATTGGTGATTTAGGTAAAAGTGCTTATGAATTTGTTGATATTTTAAAACAAGCAAATACTAAAATTTGGCAGGTGTTGCCACTTACACCACTAGGTTTTGGCAACTCTCCATATCAGTCAAGCTCTTCTTTTGCAGGTGATGAAATCTATATTAGCTTAGAAAAACTAGCAGATTATGGTTTGCTTGAACAATCATCTCTTAAAAGTTTGAATGTAAGCTCTGACAAAGTTGAATATGAACTTGTTCGTAATTTCAAAGATAAGTATCTCGAAGAAGCATTTAGCAATTTTCAAAGTTCAAAAGATAAGTTTGAACAAGAATATAATAATTTTATAGCTCAAAACTCATGGGTTAGAAATTATGCTATTTTTAAAGCTTTTAGAAAGGCTAATAATAACCAGGCTTGGAATTTTTGGTCGCAAGAATATAAAAACTGGATCAAAGATAAAGCTATAGAACTTGATCAATTTCAAAACGAGATAGATTATCAAATATTTTTGCAGTTTATCTTTTATAAGCAGTGGTTTGAGCTAAGAGAATATGCTAATCAAAATAATATCGAAATTATGGGTGATTTGCCTATTTATCTTGGTTTTGACTCTGCTGATGTGTGGGAGCATCAAGATATATTTCTATTAGACGAGAATCTAAATCCTAGTTTTGTTGCAGGTGTTCCACCTGACTTTTTCTCAGAAACTGGTCAGCTATGGGGTAATCCTCTATATGATTGGGATAAGCTTAAAGAAACAAATTTTGATTTTTGGATAGATCGACTAAATGGTAACTTCAAGCTATTTGATATCGTTAGGATTGATCATTTTAGAGCTTTTGATACTTACTGGAAAATACCAGCAGGTGAAAAGACTGCTATAAATGGTGAGTGGGTTGAGGCTCCTGGATATGATTTCTTTGATACAGTTTATAAGCGTATTCCAGATGCTAATATTATTGCAGAAGATTTAGGTGATTTACGCCCTGAAGTACTTGAGTTGCGTGATCACTATAATTTAAAGGGTATGAAAGTATTCCCATTTCATTTTGATCTAAAAACAGCTAAGTTTGTTGAGGGTACTAATATCATTGCATACTCAGGTACTCACGATAATAATACTCTCAAAGGATGGTATTTTGATGAACTAAATAGATACCAAAGAAAGCTATTAAAGAAATATTTTAAAGCTAATGATAGAAATATTTTTAGAAAGATTATTAAGTATTTACTAAATTGTGATGCTGAATATGTAATCCTGCCAGTACAAGATGTTTTAGAACTAGATGGAAGTGCAAGGCTAAATACACCTGGTACTGTTGGCTCGCCAAATTGGCAATGGAAGTTGGTTGATTTTGACTTATTAAGAACAGAAGTTTAGAACTTGAATAAGAAGTATAAAAAAGTTATGAAAGTTAAACATTTTAAAGGCTTAAAAGACTTTAGATATTTTAATCAGATAAAAGAGCTTAGAAGGATATATAAATATTTTCCTTATCTATATAAATATAATATCCAAGAGGAAGAGGATTATTTTGAAAGTTATTTAGTAATGAGCTCTGATGTTGATATTTTTTATGTTGAAGAGAATGGAGAAATATTAGGAGCATCTTTAGGATGTCCAATATCTAAAAGTTTTGGTTTAACAAAACCACTTTTTGATATGGATATAAATATGGACAAGGCGTATTATTTTGCTGATATTATGATAAAGAAAGATCATTGGGGAAAAGGTATTGCATTTGATCTGTATCAGAAACATATAGGCTATGTAAAAGAAAATAATTATGAAAAGATATGTGCTTTGATAGTTAATCGAGATAATGATCCAAGAAAACCAGAGTCTTTTAAAAAGTCAAATATTTGGCAGGTTAACAAGTTTGAGAAAACTGATAAAAATGTTGTATATCCTTGGAGTACATATCAGGAAGATGGTTCTGTCAAGCAAGAGATTAATCAACTAGACTTGTATATTAAAAACTTAAGATAGTTACTTAATAATATAAAATTGATACTTTTATATAATATTTATTGATATCTAAATATGATAAAATCTTTTACAAAATTATAATTATGTAAAATTTTTAATTAGTATGCTTACATTTCAAGAAATTATTTTAAAACTACATCATTACTGGGCATCTAAAGGTTGTGCGATTATCCAGCCATTAGATATGGAAGTAGGTGCTGGGACTTTTCATCCAGCGACAACACTACGAGCAATAGGCCCAGAGCCATGGACAGCAGCATATGTTCAACCATCTAGACGTCCTACAGATGGTCGCTATGGTGAGAACCCTAACCGTACGCAACATTACTACCAATACCAAGTTGTGATGAAGCCATCGCCTGATGATATTCAAGAATTATATCTTGGTTCACTTAGAGAGCTAGGTATAGATCCATTAGAGAATGATATTCGCTTTGTTGAAGATAACTGGGAGTCGCCAACTTTAGGTGCTTGGGGTCTTGGTTGGGAAGTATGGTCAAACGGTATGGAGATTACACAGTTTACATATTTTCAACAAGTAGGTGGACTGGAGTGTAAGCCTGTAATGGGTGAGATTACTTATGGTCTTGAGCGATTAGCTATGTATATCCAAAATGTTGATAGTATGTATGATATCTTATGGGCTAATACGCAAAATGGTCCTTTGTATTATCGTGATGTATTTATGCAGAATGAAATCGAAATGTCGACTTATAACTTTGAAGAGGCTAATGTTGAAGAGCTTTTCAAACAGTTTGATTTATTAGAAAAAGAAGGTTATAGACTAGTAGGGAAAAATCTGCCAATACCAGCTTATGAATTTGTATTGAAAGCTTCACATACTTTTAACTTATTAGATGCGCGTCATGCAATATCTGTGACAGAAAGACAAGGCTATATTCTACGAGTTAGAAAATTAGCTCTAGAAGTAGCTAAAGAATATTATAGCGCTAGAGAAAAATTGGGTTTTCCAGCTTTTAAAAAAGACAATTGATTAAATGCTTTCGCTAACTTACGATGTAAGTTTTAGCGACATACTTTTTGCAATAGCAGAAAAAGTATGCAAAACTGCTTAGCACATGTTCGCGCTTTAATGTAAGTCATTGGTGCATACAAAACTCGCAAGCTCAGACAGTTGTTGTCACTGGATCAATGACTTTGACATAAGCTTGCCACAAAGTGCTTTAATGTGGTGAAAATTAAAATGAAAAGTATAAATCAAATATTAAAATTTCTAGATATTCAAACCTTATCTCAAAATAACTTTCAAATTGAATCGTTATCTTTAGATAGTCGTAAATGTGACGCAAAATCAGTATTTATAGCTCTCAAAGGCCTATCAAATGATGGTAATAAATATATTGATAATGTTTTAGCTAAAGGTACAAAACTTATTTTGAGTGATAAACTACCCCGTCAATCTTCGATTGCCACCCCTTCAGTAGCTGAAGGGGAATTACCTAATATTTTTTATGTTGAAAATTTAAAAGATAAGTTATCGAACCTTGCTAAATGGTTTTATGATTATAAAAAGCCACAAAATATAATTGGTATAACAGGTACAAATGGCAAGACATCGATTTCTAGTTATATTGCACAATTGCAAAAATTAATTGGTCAAAAGTCATTGTTACTAGGTACAAATGGTAATGGGATTTATCCAGATCTACAAGAGAGTACCCATACGACATTAGATATATTATCTTTATATCAAACTATTTCATATTATAAGAATTATCAAAATCTTGTTATGGAAGTATCTTCTCATTCATTGGATCAAAAGCGTACCGAAGGTTTAGATTTTGATATTGCAGTGTTTAGTAATCTTAGTCATGATCATCTCGATTATCATAAGACTATGGATAATTATTTTGAGGCTAAAGCAAAATTGTTCCAGTTTAAAAGCCTTAAAAAAGCGGTAATAAATATAGATGATGAATATGGTCTGAAACTTTGGGGAAATACCAATAAATCGTCATTCCGTCAGGCTCCGACCACGGAATCCATAGATACTAACTTAAAGTATAGTATTGAGATTATAACAGTCAGCCTAAAGTCAAAAAAAGCAGATATATATATAGAGTCTAAGAGTATAGAGAATATGCAAACAAGCTTTGATTTATATATTTCTCAAAAGTACATGGGTACTTATCAAACATCTTTAGTTGGCGAATTTAATCTAATGAATTTAGGTTTGAGCTTAGCGGCATTAGATGATATCTCTACTAGAGAACAACTTCTAGAAAATATTTCTAAATTAAAACCTGTAAAAGGGCGTATGGAAGTAATTGCACTAGTAAATGGTGCAAAGATTATAATTGATTATGCGCATACTCCAGATGCTTTAGAAAAAGCTCTACAAACTCTAGTAAACTACCATCCAAACAATTTATGGTGTATCTTTGGCTGCGGTGGCAATAGAGATACTACCAAAAGACCGCTAATGGCTCAAATAGCAGAAGAGTACGCTAATAAAATAGTCGTTACAGAAGATAATAACCGTTTTGAAAATATTGAAAGTATTTTTGATGATATCAAAAAAGGTTTTAGTCATCCTGAAAGGCATACTTTTATTGATAGTAGAGAAAAAGCTATCAAATATACTATTGAAAACTCGAAAGCTAACGATGTTATTCTATTAGCTGGCAAAGGACATGAGTGCTATCTTGATAAAAATGGTATTAAAGAGTATTTTGATGAGCGAGAAGTTATCGCTAAGTATAATTTTTAAGAAAAGATAAAATGACAAATTTAGAAAAGAAAATAAGTTTTATCCAAGAGATAGATAAGCTAAAAGGCGTATATCGTAGAGCATTGATAAAATGTGATAATAATCGTAGAGAGAATACAGCAGAACATAGTTGGCATGTAACTCTTATGGGCGTTATATTGGAAGAATATGCAAGTGAAGAGTTTGATATGCTAAAAGTGCTTAAGATGCTATTGATTCATGATATTGTTGAGATATATGCAGGTGATACTTATGCTTTTGATAATCATGCAGTACTTGAGGAACAGAACGCCAAAGAACTAGAAGCTTTAGAGAAAATATTTTCATTGTTACCAGAAGATGAAGCTAATGAGTATAAAGCTTTATGGATTGAGTTTGAAGATAATCAAACAGCAGAAGCAAAATATTCAAAAGCTATCGAGCGAGCAGTTCCAGTTTTACAAAATATGCAGAATAATGGTGGTAGTTGGGTAGCTTATGGCAAAGTACCTAAAGAAAAAGTTATCAGTAGAAACTCAGGATTAAAAGACATTGCTCCAGAGCTATGGCAATATGTAAAAGGACAGATTGATTTGGCTGTAGAGAAAGGGTGGTTAGTATAGGACTAGTTTAATTAATATTGATATCTTTATCTAATGCTTGGATTCTTGATAAAAAGTTCTTATTTAAATAAGATTTACTTATTAATAGCAATTTTAGGGAATTTAGATGCTGGATCTTGATACTTTAGACAAAGATATTTTTGAATGTGAAAAGCGTGTCCAAGATGGGAGAGGGTGTGAGAGTACTCTAGAGATGCTTCTTAAGATTAGAGATGATTTAAAGACAGCAACAGAAGAAGAATGGTCTGCGTATAATGAATTAGTAGAACATTTACCCAATGAAAATGAAGATCCTATTTTAATTATTTTGAAAGGTCAGCTATTAATTGAAAGAAAAGTTAGGAAGTTTATAAATTCTAGATTACCTAATCCAGACGCCTTACAAAAACAAACATTTAGTGCTGCTCAATGTATAGCTATCGCTGAAAGTATGTGTCTTGATCAAGAAGAACCGGTATGGTTATGGAAGCAAATAAAAGAGTTGAATGCTATTCGTAATAAACTAGCGCATACTCTTAATGATGAAAATATAGATAAGCGTATAAACAGTTTTGTATCTACAGTTAATAATGTACAAAAATTAAATAGTAAGTCTATTGTAGGAGCTATTGCTAGGTTGTATGGTATGTTAAAAGGTTTGTGCGAGCTTTCAGAATCTGATGAATTCAAGTTGTATAAATAGTGGATTTACTGCGTGATAAATTTAAACACTTAATAGATGTGGAAAATTATAAAACTAGCCTTTAATTACTGATTATCTTAGAATATATCTAACTAAACTATTTAATCTTATATTTATGATCAAATCACTAAAACAATTAGCAACACAGGCTGGCTTAGAATATATCGGCGAAGATGTATTAATTCAAACAGTTAGCATTAATTCTAATGATATTAAGCAAGATGCTTTATTTGTTGCAATTGTAGCTAATCGTGATGGGCATGAGTTTATCCCGAGTGCCATTGCTAATGGAGCAAAAGCATTGTTGGTTTCAAAGAAACAAGATATAAATATTCCACAAGTAGTTTGTGGTAATACTATTAAGGGGCTTCGAGCGTTAGCAAAGGAATATCGTAAAAGTTTAAAAATGCCTATTATCTCCTTAACAGGTAGTTGTGGTAAAACAACGGTTAAAGAAATGATTGTAACTCTACTTGGTAGTAAAAAAGTACATTTTACACAAGGTAATTTCAACAACTATCTTGGTGTGCCTATGACAGTTTTAGAAACTCCACAAGATGTCGATTTTGCTGTGATTGAAACTGGTACAAGCGTTGCAGGTGAGATAAAAGCTGCTGCTGAAATTATCCAGCCTAATGTTGCGATGATTACAAATGTTGGCGCTAGTCATTTAGAGAATCTTAAAACTCTAGATGGTGTAATGATTGAAAAAGGAGAGCTTCTTAAAGCTTTACCAAAAGATGGTTTTTGCATTGTAAATCTTGATGATGAAAGAATACCAAACTATGCAGATAAATTAGACTGTAACAAAATTACTTGCTCAATGAGTAATCAAGATGCACATATCATCATTTTAGATTATCAGGTTACGCCAGAGTTATACGATGTTAAGATTAGAATTTTTGACAAAGAATATAGCTATCAGTTACCCAACATAGGTAAACATAATTTGTCTAATAGTATGCTTGCGATAGCAAGTGTGATTGCTGCAGGACTAGAACCTAATGATTTCTTACAAAATACGCAAAATATCAAAAACTATAAAGGCAGATTCTCAACCGAAAAACTAAATGATAAGTTAACTCTTGTAGACGATACATATAATGCTAGTGCTGGTGCTGTCCAAGCTGCTATAGCAGATTTAGCTGAATTTGATGGTAAAAAAGTTATAGCAATTACTTCAATGAGAGAATTAGGTGATGAGGGCGAGAATTATCATCGTAAAATGGGACAATGGCTCAATAAGGCTGGCTTGGATAATATATTTTTATTTGGCAAAAAAAATTTAATAAAGTTTGTTTTAGAAGAGTATAAAGGTTCAAATGTTAAATATTATGATGATAAACAACAGTTAAATAATGATCTATTAAAAGTACTTGATGGGTATAAGTCTCAAAATACTAAACTTACTGTCAAAGGAGCTAGAAGCTTTAAGATGGAAGAAGTTGTCAAATTTGTTAAGGAAAACTTATAAGGGACATTATGAAAAGACTTTTTGCCATATTAGTTTTTGTATTACTTGTAAGTGTATCTTTTGGTAAAGATATCATAAAGTATCCACTAATGGAGTCAAATGCACTTTGTGATTCTGTAAGACCATTTTGTGGTGATAACTGTAGTAATATGCCTTTTTATCCTACCTTATGTAAGCCTACTGAATATGGATCAGCTTGGTCTGGTGGTGGAGCAACTAGTGCAACTAAACAACTATATTGTGCAAAAGCTACTTATGCAAATTGTCACTACTCAGGTTCTCCAAAAGCAACAGGTATAAATCCAAACAATCAAGCTATGCCATGTAAAGTAAGCGAAGATGGGAAAGCAGCTAATTGTAGATGCAAGGTTTTCACAGGTCCTAATTATGTCAATATTGATGGAATTATGAACTTAGGCGTTTATTATGAGACAGTAGCAGTTTGTGGTAAAGATGGTTCAAAGTGTAAAAACCTTTCTACTTGTCTACCGGATGGTAGTGGTGATTGTAAAGGAGTAGAAGCTCCAGTATGTAAATATATAGCTGATCAAAATACTCAAGATGATAATGTATCTTTTATCCCAGGTGCTGACTTAATTTCAACTTATGGTTTTGATATGAATAAGGACTATGATATCGCAAAACCAGGTGAAGGAGTTAAATGTCAAAATATTGATGTAGCAGGTTGTATGACTCAACCATGTAAATATGAGAAAGGTTCAAAAGAGTATGCGAATTGTAGTTGTCCTATTACAAATATGAAAACTTTGATGCTAAGTCAAAAAGGTGTATCTTGTGATTTGCCAAAAGGTTATGTTTGGGAGTAGTCCAAAAGGATTGATAATTATCGTCTAAACTTTCTAATATTTTATCTTAGATTTTATTTTTAATAATATTTAAAACTCTTCTTAGTGGTTCTGCAGCTCCCCATAGTAGCTGATCTCCTACAGTGAAGCAATGAAATATATCATCAGCTAATAGGGATGACCTAATACGACCTATAGCAATATCAAGAGTTCCTGAAGTCGCCTGAGGTGTTAGATGCTTGAGAGTATCTTCTTTGTTATTATCTACTACTTTAACCCACTCATTACCTTGAGATATTATTTGCTTAATTTCATCAATTGTTAATTTCTGTCTAAGTTTGATTGTCAAAGCTTGAGAGTGTGATCTTAGGCTGGGAACTCTAACGCATACGCCATCAACTGGAATTGTTTTCTTGGTATCTAGAATCTTGTTTAGTTCTGTAGCGGCTTTATACTCTTCTTTTGTTTGTCCACTTGGCATACCAACATCTATCCAAGGCAATAGATTATAAGCCAAAGTTTCTATAGTTTTTTGTTGAGGGATTTTTGAAGAATCTTTAGATAGTTCTCTTAGAGTTTTTTCTCTTGTTAGGATATCTGCATTTATATCATCAGCTTTACTCAAAAGGTCAGCTTGTTGGAGAAGTTCTTGCATTGCTGCAGCACCAGAGCCTGATATCGCTTGGTAGGTACTAGAGTTAACCCACTCGACAAGATCTTCTTTGAGTAGTCCAGCGATTGCTAGAGACATTAAACTAACAGTGCAGTTACTACCAATAAAGTCTTTTTTACCACTATCAATAGCGTTGATTATTTGCTTATGATTTAACGGATCTAGCACTAGGGTACTTTCATTCTCTAGACGTAATGTAGATGCAGCATCTATCCAAAAACCTTGCCAACCATATTCTCTTAACTTAGAGTGAATTTCTTTGGTATATTCACCACCTTGACAGCTTAGAAGTATATCCATTTTAGCTAATTCTTCGATATTGTAAGCATCTTGCAGTATGCCATATTTCTCCATAAAACCTGAAGGCTGTTGTCCTGCTTGAGATGTTGAAAAAAACGTTGGTGATATATCATCAAAATCATTCGATTCAACCATACGAGACATCAAAACTGAGCCAACCATACCACGCCAACCAATAAAACCAACTTTAAGCATAAAACCCCTATAATTATTAGTGATAAAATTTATTGGTTAAGTATAATACAAAAGTAATCGATTTGATATTTGTTAAGAGTAAGAGTATAGAATATGATAGTACATAAGTTTGGAGGCAGTAGTTTAGCTACATCAGAGAAGATAAAAAATGTTTCGAATATAATTAGTTGTATCGATGAGGCTGTGGTAGTTTCTGCATCAGCAAAAACTACTAGTAATTTACAAAAAGCTATAGATCAAGCAATTGAGTCTCAAGATTATAGCGAAACACTTAATTTTATTTTTGAGCATCATAGTTCTATACTTCATGATTTAGTTCCCGCTGAGAATACCCTAAGAGAAACGATTCTTAAAGATTTAAGAGATATTAAGCATATTCTCAGTACTATAGTAATTACAGGGTTCTGCGCTGATAGTTTGAGATTCTTTATTTTGGGCTTTGGGGAAATATGGTCAGCTAAAATTCTTACGTTATATTTGCAATCAAGAGATAGGAATGCGTATTTTATAGATGCTTCAGAATGTTTGATTGTCAATGATAGTAATTATCCTGTTACCGTTAATTGGCAACAAAGCCTGGAGTCAATCGAGGCTATAAAATCTGAAAATCCTGCTGATGTATATGTTATCACAGGTTTTATTGCTCAAAATAAGCTTGGTAAGAGAACAATATTAGGCTTAAACTGTAGTGACTATTCAGCAGCTATTTTTGCAAAGTTATTACAAGCTGATAAGCTATATATTTGGACAGATGTGGCTGGTGTATACAGTGCTAATCCACAAGTAGTTCCAGAGGCAAAACCTCTTACACAATTAACATATAAAGAAGCTCTTGAGCTTGCTTATTTTGGTGCATCTGTTGTACATCCTTTAACTATAGCTCCAATGGCTCTAGAGAGAACACCTATTTATATAAAAAGTAGTTATTCACCAGATGAGGTTGGTACTAAGATTAGTGCTGACAAGGATGAAGACCAAGGTCTTATTAAAGGCTTAACAAGTGTCTCAGATGTGGCGATAGTACGAGTGCAAGGTGCTGGTATGATAGGTGTTTCTGGTATATCGTTCAAAGTTTTTGGAGCACTAGAGAAAGCTGGTGTATCTGTAATGATGATATCTCAAGCGAGCTCTGAATATTCTATATGTTTTGCTATAGATAGTGTCAATGCTGATAGGGCAACCGAAACTTTAAAACATGAGTTTGCTAATGAGATAAAGAATAATCTTATTGAAGAGATTGCTGTTCATAAGCATCATGCTTTGATTACGGCAGTTGGTGAAGGTATGAAGTCTAAGACTGGATCGTTAGCAAAATTGGTAAACTCTCTTAAGTTGGCAAATATAAATATACATGCTATTGCTCAAGGATCCTCAGAGAGAAGTGTTACATTTGCAGTAAAAGCTGAGGATGAAGCTAGAGGTGTTCAAGCTATGCATCGTCACTATAATTCTGTAAGTGATGATATTGCAATTGCTGTAATTGGTGCTGGTAATATTGGTAAGGCTTTTATTAAGCAAATTAAACAAACTTATGAAAAATGGTATTCAAGAGGTATTAACTTAGTATTGGTAGGAGCTACTAACTCAAAGCAAATGCGTGTCTCTTATGAAAATTTATTATTTGAAAATATAGATAATCTACTTAATGAGAATACAGAGCAAGTTAATCTAGAGAAGTTGGCTGAATTTATGTCACATGCTTCGGCTACCAAAAAAATTGTGATTGATGCTACAGCAAGTGAAGATGTTTCGAAAATTTATGCTAATTTTTTAAACAATGGAATCAGTGTGATTACTCCTAATAAGTATGCAAATTCAGGGAACTATGAATTCTATCAAGAGCTTAGAAAAGTCGCTAAACAGAATGGCAGTAGTTTCTTATATGAAACAAATGTTTGTGCTGGCCTTCCTCTCATAGTTACATTGCAAAATATGGTTCAAAGTGGTGATCATGTTAGATCTATAAATGGTATTTTCTCAGGAACTTTAAGTTATTTGTTTACTCAGTTAAATAATGGTGTGATTTTCTCAGATGCAGTGAAGATGGCCTATGATGCTGGGTATACAGAGCCAGATCCAAGACAAGATTTATCAGGTATGGATGTCGCAAGAAAAACTGTGATCTTAGCTAGAGAAATAGGTCTAAATATAGGCCTGAATGACTTGGTTATCGAAAATTTAGTACCTGAAGAATTACGTGAATGTAGTGTAGAAGAGTTTTTTGCTAAACTTCCTGCATTTAACGAGCAAATAATGCAACAAATTGCAGACAAAAAGAAAGATCTTACTGGAGTACATTATGTTGGATCTATCGTTAATGGTGTTGCAAATGTAGGTATCCAAGCTTATGATGAATCTAGTCCTTTTGCAAATGTGAAAGGTACCGGTAATATCGTGATGATAAATACAGATAGATATACTCAACCTATGGTTATCCAAGGTGCTGGTGCTGGTGTTGAGGTAACAGCAGCGGGTGTATATGCCGATGTTATAACTGTGATAAGAGAAAAGTAGTCATGAAATTAGCTAATATTAAATCAGCTAAGGCATTTGCTCCAGCAACTAGTGCAAATTTTGCAGTTGGTTATGATTTGCTGGGTTTTGCTATAGATGGGGTAGGTGATACTGTCGAACTTATCAAAAGAGATGATGCCGAGTTGGTTATCAAACAAATTAGTGGAGCTACTGGCGCAGATAAACTACCTTTTGACAGTGATAAGAATGTTGCTACAGCTGTAATTAAAAAGTTTTTGGCTGATAAAGACATTGAAATGGGTTTTGATGTTTATATACAAAAAGGCATTACTCTAGGTTCTGGTATGGGTGGTTCAGCAGCTTCTTCAGTTGCTGCTCTAGTCGCGATGAATGCTTTTTTTGAAACACCGTATAACTATGATGATTTAATTGACTATGCTATCTATGGCGAGAGTTTGATATCAGGATCATTTCATGGTGACAATGCAGTGCCATGTATGTTTGGAGGGCTGGTATTATTACAAAGTTCAAAACCATGTGAAAAAATAGATTTACCAATAGTTGATTGTAATGTGGTTATAGTTTGTCCTGATCTTTCAATCGAGACAAAAAAAGCACGTGAACTTTTGAAAGAGCCTTATGATTTAACTACAATTGTTGAGCATAGTGCATGTTTAGCAGCTACGATAAGTGCTTTATATACACAAGATATTGAACTGTTGAGTCAAAGCCTGAAAGATATATTGATTGAACCAAGAAGATCGAAATTAATCACAGGATTTTATTATGTCCAGAAAGCCACTTATGATGCAGGTGCGATAGCTTGTGGGATATCAGGATCTGGGCCAACAATGTTTGCACTTGTAAAAAAACAAGATGATGCGAATGTTGTTGCTAAAACAATGCAAGATAAGTTTAAAGAATTTAACCTTAAGTCAGATAGTTGGATAAGTACTATGAGCGGTAAAGGTGCATATATATTAGAGAAAAAA
The DNA here is from genome assembly GCF_000219045.1 of Francisella salina. Taxonomy (NCBI): domain Bacteria; kingdom Pseudomonadati; phylum Pseudomonadota; class Gammaproteobacteria; order Thiotrichales; family Francisellaceae; genus Francisella; species Francisella salina. The sequence goes on along the minus strand of NC_015696.1, from coordinate 1,843,048 downwards.
TAATAAAGGTAAGACATGAATTTTATTAGTACAAGAGATAAAAATATCAAAGTTTCATTAAGTGAGGCAATGCAGTCTGGATTAGCTCCAGATGGAGGATTATTTGTACCTCAGAGATTTCCAAAGGTTGATTGGCAGAGTTTTACCAAAGATATCAGCTATGCTGAATTTGCTGCAAATACTTTGAGAGAGTTCTTTAAAGGAGATCAGCTTGCAGCTTCTTTAGATAAGATTTGTAATAATGCTTTTACTTTTGATGTGCCAGTTAAGCGCTTGGATAAAACAACATCTGTTTTAGAGCTTTTTCATGGACCAACTTTATCTTTTAAGGATTTTGGTGCGAGATTTTTAGCAAATTGTCTAAGCTCTATCGATAGTGAGAAGCCATTTACAATTTTAGTAGCAACTTCTGGCGATACAGGTTCTGCAGTAGCGGCAGCTTTTCACGGTAAGGGTAATATTCGTGTTATAGTGATGTTCCCTAAGGGTAAAATCTCTAAAAGACAAGAAAAACAAATAACTTGCTGGGGCGATAATATCCAAGCTGTTGAAGTTGAAGGAGTTTTTGATGATTGTCAAAGTTTAGTTAAAGAAGCTTTTAAGACACCTTGGTGGACAGAAAGAACAAAACTAAATACATCTAATAGTATTAATATTGGTAGATTATTACCGCAATCTACTTACTATGCTTACACATCGTGGCAGCATTATTTACAGACTGGAGAGAAAGCAAACTACATAGTTCCATCTGGTAATATTGGTAATATCACAGCAGCATTTTGGGCTAAACAAATGGGCTTCCCAATCGGTGAGATATCTATGAGCTTAAATGCTAATGATACAGTGATAGATTATTTAAATACTGGAGAATTTAACCCAAGAGCAAGTGTTGAGACATTGGCAAATGCAATGGATGTGGGTAATCCTAGTAATTTTGAAAGACTTTTATATCTGTTAGGCGGTTATGAGAATTTCAAAGCAAATGTTAAAGCTATATGTGTTTCTGATTTTGAAATCATAGAAGAAATTAAGCAAGTGTATCGTCAGTATAATGAAGTAGTCTGTCCACATACTGCAACAGGCTTTGTAGCTAAAAATCAGCTAGATGCAAATAAAGATTATATAATTGTAGCAACAGCTCACCCTGCTAAGTTTGAAAGTGTAATTGAGCCAGTATTAGACATACAAGTCCCAGCTACTCTGGCGTTACAGAAGCTACTAGATAAAGAACAATATAAAGTAGTAATAAATAAATCTATGGATGAGCTTTGTGAGGTTTACACAAAAGCTTTTGAATAAAAGTAACTTTTTTAATTCGGCACGGAAGTTAAATTAGTATCCATTTAATGTAGTAACTTGAATGATTTCACCATTATTTGAGATTTTTATATAGTTACCATCTTTGAACCAGTCGCCAAGTACATATCTAGTATAGTTATCCGCTATATGTATAGCCATTTTGTGCGTATGACCATGAATGATAATATCACAGTTGTTACGATATTTTTCGATACCTTTGGTCGTTACATCAACATTCGGATTTTTACGATTTTTTACATAGCTTGCTTTTCGCACATTTCTTGCTGTATATTCTCTTATGAATAAAGGTAATCTTCTAAAAATAAATCTTAGAATAGGATTATATGCAATCCATTTTCTATAAGTTTGGTAACTCTTATCGTCTGTACAAAATAGATCTCCGTGCGAGAAGAGTATTTTTTGATTAGATATATCTATATAATACGGATCTTTAATAAGAGTCACGCCACTTTGTTTAGCAAATTTTCTACCAATCAAAAAATCACGATTTCCATACATGAAAAATATTTCTAAACCTTGATCTGAAGCTTCTTTTAGCCAATTTGTGATTTTATGATAAAAGTCATCTCTGTGATTATCACCGATCCAATAATCAAAAAAGTCACCAAGAATAAAAAGCTGGTTTTGTGTAGATGTAATATTATCTAAAAACCTTTTAAAAAGATCGGCCATCTCAGCATGGTTAGCATTTAAATGAAGATCCGAAATTAGATAAATATCTTTATTATGAGCCATATTTTTGACGGTATTGTTTAAATTTTTCGATTATTGTTTCATCAAGATTTTCTTTGACATACTCAAAAATACTTTCAAAGTTAGTTACTGCTAGAACAGGAATATTGAAATCTTGAGATATTTTCTTAGTTGCTGAAATATCGCTATCTTTAGCTTTTTCTTGACGATCTATAGACAGTACAACACCAGCTATTTCAGCATTAATAGTTTTTAGCTTGTTGTATGATTCATAAAATGCTGTGCCAGCAGTCATCACATCATCTATGAGCAATACTTTTTTATTAGTCATATCGGCACCAACAAATACACCACCTTCGCCATGATCTTTCGCTTCTTTACGGTCAAACGCGTAAGGCATATCTATATTGTACTTCAGCGCTAGTACAGTAGAAATAGCTGCAACTAGAGGAATCCCTTTATATGCTGGACCAAAAAGGATATCATACTTGACATCGCTTTTGATAATCAATTGAGCGTAATAATCGGCAAGTGTGGCAAGTTGATCACCTGTATTAAATAACCCTGCATTAAAGAAATATGGACTAATACGTCCTGATTTAAGCGTAAATTCGCCAAATTTAAGTACCTGATTCTTAAGAGCAAACTCTATAAACATATATTATTCCTAATATATCCAAACTTGCTATAAATTATAGATAATAACTTTGGGAATACCAAGTAATTATAGTTTAAGATAAAAGATCTATTAATATATTTAAACTTAATAAGCTGATATAATTTAACTACTTTATTAGTCAGTTTCAAAAAAAAATTAATGTCAAAACATATTCATATTTTAGGTATCTGCGGTACTTTTATGGGCTCCTTAGCGGTATTAGCCAAACAAAAGGGGTATAAAGTAACAGGTTCGGACCTTAATGTATACCCACCAATGAGTACTTATCTTGAATCTCAAGGTATAGAGATACTACAAGGATTTGATTGTGATCAACTAGATACAAATCCTGATGAAATTATTATTGGTAATATTATGAAAAGAGGTATGCCAATAATAGAAAAAATCCTCGCAGAAAAGTTAAACTATTTCTCAGGTCCAGAGTGGCTATATCAAAATATTCTTAAGTATAAAAAAGTTATTGCAATAGCTGGTACACATGGTAAAACTACAACCACAACAATGACTATCAAAATACTAGAGCAAGCTGGCTTAAATCCTAGTTTTTTGGTTGGAGGGGTTAGTAGTGATTTTGGAGTTTCATCGCGTTATACAGACTCAGAATATTTTGTTATCGAGGCTGATGAATATGATACGGCTTTTTTTGATAAACGCTCAAAATTGATTCATTATGATCCAAGTATTTTTGTGATTAATAATATTGAGTTTGATCATGCTGATATTTTCAAAGATATTGATGCAATATTTTGGCAATTCCATCAATTACTCAGAAAAATGCCATCAACAGCAAAGATTATTTGTAATGACAAAGATGAGAATATTCAAAAGATAATATCAATGGGATGTTGGTCAGAAGTAGTTAGAGTAAATTCTGATAATGGAATCAAAATAGCTAAACATGTAGCAGATTATTCAAGATTTGAATTATGTGATTTCAATGATGATAATGTCGAAATATCTTGGGACTTAATTGGTGAGCATAATGCTCTTAATGCTATGAATGCCTATGCTGTAGCAAAACAACTAAACATATCTGATGAAGTGATAAAAAATGCTTTAGAAAGCTTTAGAGGAGTTAAAAGACGTTTGGAAGTATTATCTCATCAGAATGATGTTACTTTGTATGACGATTTTGCCCATCACCCAACTTCTATTAAGCTAACTTTAGAAGCTGTGCGTAATAAAGATAAAGAAGCTTATTTAATAGCTCTTATAGATCCTCGCTCAAACACAATGCGTCAAGGTGATAATAAAGATAATTTGCCGATGTCAATTATAGAAGCTGATAGAGTGTTGTTGTATAATCATAGTTTACTAAAATGGGATGCGAAAGAAGTTCTTAAAAATAGTAGTAATGTTGATTTTATAGTTAGTGTTGATGATTTTGTTAATCGTATAAGTGAATTGTTAACTAAGTACCAAGACAGGAATATCCAGCTTGTGATGATGAGTAATGGCTCGTTTGATGGATTAAGAGAGAAGTTAGTTAAGTTTTTGGAGACTAAATGAGCTGTTTAATTTATGGTATTCATGCTGTTGATAGTTTAGTAGAAGCTAATCAAGCAAAAGAAATATTGGTATTTAAGAAGTCAAATGCTAATCAAAAGATTGAAAGTATTATCTCTAAAGCTGAGTCAAAAGGCTTGAAAGTTACGTTTATTGATAGTTTTAAGCAACTTCCTGGACGAATCAGAAAAGATGCAAATCATCAAAATATCTTTGCCATAGAGATAAATGATTTTAAAACATATTCTGAGAATGATATTGAAAATCTAATTCCTCAGCATAAAAATGCTTTTATTTTAATATTAGATAATGTCCAAGATCCTCATAATTTTGGTGCGTGTATACGTAGTGCACATTCGGCAGGTATTGATTTTATAATTATTCCCAAAGATAATAGTGCACCAGTCAATGCAACGGTCAAAAAAGTTGCTTGCGGTGCTGCAGAGCATACAAAGATTGTAGTTGTTACTAACCTTGCTAGAGCAATCGAAAAACTCAAACAATTAGGGGTATGGGTTATTGGTTTAGCAGGCGAGGCAGATGATAGTTTATATTCGATGAATTTGGCAGATTCTGTAGCAATAGTTGCTGGTGCAGAAGGTAGTGGTATGCGTCAGCGTACAAAGGCTAGTTGTGATTTTCTTGCTAAATTACCAATGTTAGGAGAAGTTTCTAGCTTAAATGTTTCTGTTGCTACAGGTGTGGCATTATATGAAGCAGTAAGGCAGAGAAGCCTGTGATAACAGTACAAAGGAGTATTTATTTCAGGTAGATTTGTTAACTTTTAGAGCTAGTGCTGAGTAGTTAATTTATAAACTAAAGGTATTTAAATGCAATTTGCTTTTTTAAATAGTAATAAGTATGCAGCGATAAACGCTCTTAAAGCTACAATAGCTGTTGCGATTGCTTATACACTAGGTCTTCTGCTAGGGAATTTTTTTAATATAGAGCAAATGTATCTTTGGATGACAATTACAGTAGTAGTTGTGATGTCTACTCAGCCTAACTTAGGAGGAGCTCTAGATAAGGCACTAATGAGGTTTTTGGGGACAGTCGCTGGAGCCTTAGTGGCTTTAGTTATTATAGCTTCAGTCCAAAATCATATTTTACAAGTAGTGTTAATTCTACCATTTATATTTTTAGCTGTTTACTTTGCTGGAGCTTCTAAATATAGCTATGCCGGTACATTAGCGGGAATTACTCTTATAATTATTATTCTAAATAAACAGCCGGGTGTTCAAGTTGCTATTTATAGAGCTATTGAAATATCTTTGGGTATAGCGATCTCATTATTTGTGAATAGGTTTATATTTCCAATTAGAGCAGAAACAAGGCTTAAAGAAAGCTATATTAAAACAATTTCAGAGATTCATGATTTTTTTGATATTCTGTTTATTGAGCGTAATCATTCTCATAAAAAGCTTAGAGTTAGTATATTTCATGAATTTGCAAAACACCTTACTCTTATTAAAGAGCTGAAGTATGAAAAATCTGCAAAAAAAGTGCATGAGTTTGAAAAGATGAGTTTATATATTCGTAGGCTATACAGATATATGATCGTTATGTATGAATACATAGAGTTTTCTTTTGATCCTCAAACAATTGCAGATCTTGATAAGGAGCCAGCTTTTATAGAATTTAAGAGTTATATTATGAAATCATTAACTGATGTATCAGAAGATATTAAGAAACGTAAGCGCATAAGTTATAAGGAGTTATTGCGTTTTGAAAGACATATTTTACCTTTATTAAAAGATGTTAAAGTTTTGAACGATAAGGATGAGAGTTTTATATTCTATATAAAGATGTTCCTTAATGCATTGAAAAAGCTTTCTTTAGAATATAACTATATTTTGCAAATCTCTAAACATTGATAAACTAAGCTTGTTACGGTAGTATATACGCTTAAATTTTCTTATTTAAAAATCTTTTATTTGTACTTGTTACGAGGTTATAGAAGTTATGAACTTACACTCTAAAAATATTTTAATTCCCATACTTATCACGACAATTATTATAGATATTATGGGAGCAGGACTTGTTTTTCCAATTATGCCTTCGCTATTCTTTGGCCAATCTTGTGTCACATTTGGTGATCCAGGTGGTAATTTTCAAAATTGGTATTACTCTATAGCTTTGGCTTGTTGGCCACTAGGACTGATGATTGGTTGCCCAATAATAGGTGAGCTATCTGATAAGTATGGGCGTAAGATAATATTAGTTGTGGCTTTATCAACAACTTGTGTTTCTTATCTTTTATCAGCGTATGCGATATATTCACATGATTACTTATTATTTGTAGCTAGTAGATTTGTTTGTGGCTTAGCTGGTGGAGCTTTTGAAATCGCTCAAGCTGCGGTTATTGATGTATCCACGGAGGAGGATAGATCACGAAATCTGGGTTACATAACTATGGCGGCATCTTTAGGCTTTGTTGTTGGTCCAGTAATTACTAGTTTTGTATCAGTGATGGAAGTAAGCCATACAATACCATTTGTATTTGCTGCTGTCTTAGCATTAGTAAATATCACATTTATAGTTATTATCATGAAGAGAGATCTACCAAAAAATCCAGGTTTGGTTATTCAGCTGGGTACGATCTATAAAACTATATCTTTTCTACTATCAGATAAACGTGTGAGATTAGTTGGAGTTGTATATCTTCTTATTCAGTGTGCTTGGGGTTTTTATGCGCAGGGAGTAGCTCTATTCTTAAACCTAACATATGGTTATAATGTTTCTATGACAGGAGCATTTTATGCAGTGATGGGGTTAGCTACAGCATTAGCGAGTATTTTGATACAGCCCAAAATTTTTGCAAAAGTATCAAATCAAGTAGCTTTTGTGAGAGCTGCCGTTATTTGTGGTATCGGATTCATTCTGGTATCAATTATCTTTAATGAAATTGCACAATGGATGTTGACAATAGTTTTATCGGCTTCTCAACTTATATGTTATACAGCTCTTCTCTCAATGATTTCAGGGTCAGTATCTGATAAAGAGCAAGGTAAAGCTATGGGGGCAGCTGGTGCAGGTTTTGGTCTTGCATGGTTTTTAAATGATATTATGATGGGACACTTATCTTCAATATCGCCAAGTTCACCTATTACATTTGCTGGCTTTATGTATTTTATTGCTGCTATTATCTTTGTCTTTTCTATCAAAATCTTGCGTGAAAGGGTACAATAATCAGCATTAATTAAATTTGATTATTTTTCTTAAATGCAGCTAATCTCTCTTAAAAATGTAAGTTTAAACTTCGGCACTCAAATAGTCCTTGATAAGGTTAATTTAGAAGTTACAAAAGGACAAAGAATCTGTTTAATTGGACGAAATGGTACAGGCAAATCATCACTACTTAAAATTATTGAAGGTAATGTTATTCCAGATGTTGGTGAGATAATAGTTCATAATAATGCTATTGTTGCTAGTATGATACAAGAGGTTCCTAGTGATATCAGAGGAAGTGTTTCAGAAGTTATATTACAAGGCTTAGGAGAGCTTGGTGAGCATTTGATAGCATATCAGCAGACTTTAGTTTTAGATCCTGAATCTACTAAGCTTGAAAATTTACATAGCTATATTGATGAAAAGTATGGATGGTCATACTTAAATGATGTTGAAGTTTTGGCTTCTAAACTTAATCTTGATTCAGCTGCCTCTTTTAAAGATCTATCTGGGGGGATGAAAAGAAGAGTTATTCTAGCAAGAGCTTTGATAAAAAAACCAGACTTACTTTTATTAGATGAGCCAACAAACCATTTGGATATTGACTCGATCAGCTGGCTTGAAGAATTCTTAGCAAGCTTTACTGGTGCGATACTTTTTATTACGCATGACAGGAAGTTTCTAAATAATGTTGCTAAAAGTATTGTAGAACTTGATAGGGGACATTTATATTCATTTAATGGTAACTATACGAGGTTTCTTGAAAAGAAAGAGCAGATTCTAGATGCACAAGAAAAAGCAAATAGCGAGTTTGATAAAAAGTTAGCTCAAGAAGAGGCTTGGATTCGTCAAGGTATCAAAGCAAGACGTACCAGAAATGAAGGGCGTGTTAGAGCACTAGAACAAATGCGTCGCGATAGACAACAGCGTAGAGAAAGTATTGGAAAGGCTGATATCAAAGTGGCTCAAGCTAATAAATCTTCCAAGAAGGTTATTCAAGCTGACAATATTGGCTTTGAGTATGAAGGCGACTTTTTATTTAAAGATTTCTCCACTGAAATTCAAAAGGGTGATAAGATTGCAATTATTGGTCAAAATGGTTGTGGTAAAACAACCCTCTTAAATTCGCTGCTCGGATTGGATAAACCTACGCAAGGTACAGTAACTTTAGCTGATAATATTAAAATTGCATATTTTGATCAGTTAAGAGATCAGCTAGATGAGTCTTTGAGTATAATTGACAACGTTAAAGAAGGTTCTGATTTTATCAATATAGATGGTAAGGAAACTCACGTAATTACCTATTTACAAAAGTTTTTGTTTACTCCAGAGAGATTATACTCTCCTATTACACACTTATCAGGCGGCGAAAAAAATAGATTGTTGTTAGCTAAGATTTTATCAAAGCCTAGTAATGTTATTATACTTGATGAGCCAACCAATGATTTAGATATTGAAACTCTAGAGATTCTTGAAGAAATGCTTATAAGCTATCAAGGAACTGTAATTATTGTCAGTCATGATAGAGAGTTTATAAATAATGTTGCAACTAGTACTATAGTTTTTGAGAATGGTAATTTGCAAGAATATGTTGGTGGCTATGATAGTTGGGTAGCACAACGAAAGCAACTTGTGCAGCCAGTCAAAGAGACAAACAAAGCTCCACAGTCAAAAAATAAATTAACTTATGAGCAGAAAAAGCAGCTACGTAATTTACCAAGTCAAATAGAAAAACTAGAAGCAAATATTGCTTTGATTCAACAGCAAATGGGAGAGTTGGATTTTTATCAAAAGTCACAAACACAGCAAAATGAAATTCAGCAAAAACTTGATACTTTGAATACTGATCTTGAAGGTAAGTATCTTTTATGGGAAGAGCTTTTAGAGCTAGAGTAGCTTTTATAGTCTTAATTTACTCATATTTTGATTTCTAATTTTAACTTAATGATACTTAATATGCTATCATTGTATTATAGCTAATTTTAGAACAAATACTTCATGAGGACTTATAAGCGCGATATTCATGACTCTGCAGAAGAAAAAAAAGTTTTAACATTGACCGCTTTGGCAGAGTTTGCTGAAAGGTATGGTTATTATGTGGTTCAATCATTATTAATATTTTTTCTTATTGAAAAATTTAATATCTCTCAAGAGGTTTCTGCCTCATTAGTAGGAACAACATTGGCTATGATTTATATTTCAGCTATTGTTGGTGGCTATATTGCAGAAAGTTTGTTGGGGTATTATAGGTCGGGGTTACTCGGTTCCTTTCTTATGTTAGTAGGATTCTTTCTTTTAGCATCGACAGTAAGTCAGACTGCACTATATCTAGGATTAAGTTTGGTATGTATAAGTAGCGGCTTAATAAAATCTAATATGGCGGCATTTATTGGAAGATTTTATGATCGTTCATCTTACGATCATACTAGAAGGGATTTTGGTTTTAATGTATTTTATATGGGGATTAATCTGGGTGGTTTTTTAGGATTAGTCTTAGCGATGTCTCTTAAAGATCATTTTGGTTATGATGCAGCATTCTACAGTAGTTTAGTGGTAAGTTTTGGAATGCTTATTTTATTATCAGTAGGCTATAAAATAATAGATAAACATTTACTAGATGTCACAATTAATCTGACAGTTATTTTAAAAGTTACTGTAATTTTATTTGTATATATAACTTTATTATTTTTTATATTTCAGTTTCCTGAAGTTGCAAACTTTTCTGTATTAGGATCCTTATTCGTTTCTCTAATTATCTTATTTATATCTGTTCGTAAGAGTAGTTTTACCAAGGTCTTTGTAGCAATGATATTCTTCGGATTGTCTATTATTTACTGGGCTTTATATTTCCAGATGTTTATAAGCTTACTACTATTTACTGAGTATACGGTTAAACAATACTTATTGAATTCCAGTCAGATATTAAGTGTGGTTTCGGTAACAATTTTGTTATTTGCTGTTGTTATGGGTAAACTCTGGATATATCTCGGTCGTAGAAACATTATGACTAATGATATAGATAAGTTTAATATGGCATTTGTGATAATGATTTTAAGTTTTCTTATAATAGAAATTTTTATCTATGCTACTCCAGGAGTAGATAAAGTATCTCCATTTGCATTTATTATTGGCTATTTTTTCATAGGAATATCTGAGTTATGTATTTCTGCGATAGGTTTATCATTGGTGACTAAAATTGCACCTAAAGGTTTTGTTGCTTTATATATGGGGATATGGCTCATTACATTAGGCATTGGAGGTAAGTTAGGTGGACTCTTATCTAGCTATTTCTATGTTCCAGAGAATAATGTAGTTCTTGCTAAAGCAAATATTTCAGATGCATTAGATACTTTTGTTGTAATTGCTGTATTAACTTCTTTGTTTATTGTTTTGGTTAGAAAGTATGTTAATAGGAACGCTACATAGCATGGTTTAAGAAGAAATGGTTTAAGTTTATTTAGTTTCCCAAGTATTTCTAAGAGTAACAGTTCTGTTAAATACTAAATTTTCATGACTACAATCTTTTGAGTCAGATATGAAGTAGCCAATTCTGTTAAATTGAAAGTGTTGCTCAGGTCTTATATTTTCTAGAGATTTTTCTACTTTAGCATTTTTAATAATCTTTAGAGAATCAGGGTTTAGTACATCTTTAACATTATCGAAGCTTGCAGGGTTCTCGTGATTAAATAGTCTGTCATATACTCTGACTTCAGCATCAATACAATTGTTTGCATCAACCCAGTGAACAATACCATTTGGTTTTACACCATCATCAGGTTTTTTACCGCCTAAAGTTTCGGGTAAATAAGAACATACTAGTTCTGTAACTTTACCTTCATCATTAGTTATAACTTCCTTACATTCGATTACATAAGCATTTAGAAGTCGTACCCTACCGTTTGGGCTAAGTTTTTTCATACCTTTTTCTAGTTCAAAGACAAAGTCTTCTCTTTCGATATAAATATCAGAAGATATAGTTATATTTCGACGACCAAACTCAGGGTCTTGTGGATGGTTTGGTACATTTAACTCATGAAGAGGCATGTCTTGGATGCTCACCTTTATAGGATCTAAAACTGCATTTTTTCTTAGAGCATTTTTGTTAAGGTCATTTCTAATAGATTCTTCTAAAACAGATATATCTATTATTGAATCTTGCTTAGATATCCCTATCATGTCACAAAAATTACGGATAGATTCTGGAGTATAACCTCTGCGTCTAAAACCTTTGATTGTTGGCATACGTGGATCATCCCAATCATTGACAAGATTGCTATCTACAAGATATTTTAGTTTTCTCTTACTTGTTATAGTGTAGTTTAAGTTTAGCCTTGAAAATTCTATTTGCTGAGGCCTTTGTTGAAATTCAGTTTCTTCGATAACCCAGTCATAAAAAGGTCTTTGATCTTGAAACTCTAAAGTACACAGAGAGTGAGTAATACCTTCTATGGCATCTTCCAGTGGGTGAGCAAACGCATACATTGGATATATACACCATTTATTTCCAGTTTTTGGATGGTGTGAGAATTTTATTCTATATAGAGCAGGGTCTCTAAGATTGATATTACCAGAAGCCATATCTATCTTAGCACGTAGTGTTTTACTTCCTTCAGCAAACTCACCATTTTTCATTGCTTCAAAAAGCTTGAGATTCTCATCTACACTACGTTCTCTATATGGACTATTTTTACCAGCTTCTTTTAGTGTGCCTCGATATTCACGTACTTCTTCTGCTGATAGGTCGCAGATATATGCTTTACCTTTTTTTATGAGTAGCACAGCTAATTCATACATTCTATCGAAGTATTCTGAAGCGAAACGAGGCTCATTTTGCCATTTGAAACCTAGCCACTCTACATCATCTCTTATTGCATTAATATATTCAATATCTTCTTTATCAGGATTAGTATCATCAAATCTTAGGTTACATTTACCTTCAAACTCCTCAGCTACACCGAAGTTCAAGCATATAGATTTTGCATGTCCAATATGAAGATAACCATTTGGCTCAGGAGGAAAGCGTGTTAGAACACTAGAGACTCTCTTTGTTCCAATATCTTTTTTGATTATATTTTTGATAAAATTAGTTTTATTTGCTTTAGTTTCATTATTCATTTTGTCAAAGAAATTATTTACTTAGTAAATTTAAGTAATAGTTTACTTTATTACAAAAACAATAACATATTTTTTTGAAAAAAAAGTATATACTGGATATAATTTGCAGTTAAAATCTAAATGCTTCGCAACATAGGAACTTTCATTATGGATCCTTCAACCATAGACGATAATAAATACTTATATACAATCAAGGAAGTACACAGAAATTTATCACTAGATGAACTAGCTCAACATGCCAAAGAGAATAGTGGTTTTGTTGGCTGCGAAGGCAAAACTCTAGTCGTTGACAGTGGAGATGTTAAGGGCAGACTTCCTGATGATAAGTATATCGTTGAGACCAAGTATGCTAAAAAGAATATATGGTGGAACGAGAATGGATCTGATAATAAAAGATTAAAAAGAAAAAGCTGGAAGTTAATAAAACAGAAGTTTCACGAGGATGTTTCAACGAAAGACATTTTTGTTGTAGAAGGTTATTACAACCATGATGAAAAAAATACAATTGCTGTTCGTTTGATAACAACTCAAGCATCTGCAGCATATTTCTTTAAGTTAATATCAATAGCTCCTAATCAGCAACAATTAGATGAGTTTGAGCCTCAATGGGTAATTATGCACTCTCCAGAGACAGAGATTAGTGATTATGTTGAGATAGGTTTAAACTCACCTAAAATTATCGCTACAAATCTGAAACAACGTGAAAGCATACTTGTTGGGACGTTGTATTTGGCAGAGATTAACAAGGTGTTGTTATCTGTTATGAGTTATTATTTGTCCTTGAATAATATTGGTGTTTTTTATTGTGCAGTTGGTGTTGATGACGAAGCTAATAGCTCTATGTTTTTTGGATTATCAGGGAGTGGTAAGACAACTTTGGCACTAGATAATAATAAAAAACTAGTAGCTAATGAAGCTATAGCATGGACTGAAATGCGAGGAATATATAGTTTAGAGTCTGGCTTAACTATCAAATCAGCAAGTTTTAAGAAAAATGATGGACGTATAAAAAAAGCTCTTCAAGGTAACTTATTAATTGAAAATCCTAATTTTGATGACAGTCAAAATATTATTTTTGGAGAGAAATCAAAGTCACAAAGTAACACATACGTAACTTTCCCGAGAGAAAATTTTGAAAATATAGTAAATACAAATGATCCAAGTAAAATAATTTTTCTTGTAAAAGATGCCAAAGGAGTTCTGCCTCGAGTAGCTAAACTAAGTAAAGGTCAGGCAATTTATTATTTCTTATCAGGTTATACATGTACTTCTACAGGCATTGAGGCTGGAGTTACTGAACCTAAGCCAGAATTTTCTTGTTGTTATGCGCAACCATTTTTATTACTTAAGCCAACTCGTTATGCCAATATTCTACGTCAACGTTTGAAGCATAGTGATGCTAAAATATATATGATTAATGTTGGTTGGATTGATGGTGATTATAAAACTGGTAGACGAGTGCCTGTCGAAGAAACAAAAATGATTGTAAACTATCTTTTGACGGAGCCAGAAAATGTCAGTTTTAAGTTTGAACGACAAAAGTATTTTAACTTTAAAGCTTTGACTTCTATTTATGATAACGATGAAGTTATGCATTTAAAAAATATATGGGAAGATCAATCTTCATACAAGAAACAATATAAATCTCTAATTAAGAGTTTTATCAAAAATTATGAGCAGTTTGAAGATGATGATTTCGCTCTTAAATACAAGAAATTTGAACCAAGTATATAGATACTAATTTTCTCTCTATAAAAAACATAATATATCGATTATAATAGCGCCAATACACTGAAATTTTTTATTATATGTTAATTTATCTTTTTAATTGGTTAAGTCATTACTATAAAGGTCTAGAAGTTTTTAGCAGTTATGTATCTGTAAGAATTATAATGATTTCCATAACTTCATTGTTAATAACGCTTTTTCTCGGTAGGCCAATGATTAGATGGTTGCAGAAAATGCAAATTGGCCAAGTTGTAAGAGATGATGGACCACAAAGTCATTTTTCTAAGAGAAATACACCAACTATGGGTGGAGTTTTAATTCTTTCTTCTGTTATCATATCGGCTTTACTTTGGGGGAATTTGTCTAGCATATATCTATGGATTTTAATTTTAGTAGTTATCTTCTTTGGAGCTATTGGTTTTTTTGATGACTACTTAAAACTAGTTCTTAAGCATCCAAAGGGACTAAGGGCTAAGCACAAATTTGCTTTACAATCTGTTTTCTCAGTTATATTGGCTATAGTTTTGTTTTATCTTTTGTCTAAAAATGGAGAAATGAGTCTTTCAATACCTTTTTCTAAGAATCTATATATTCCTATGGGGATCTTTCTGTTTGTGGTATTGACCTTTTTCATTATTAATGGAAGTAGTAATGCTGTAAATTTAACTGATGGATTAGATGGTTTAGCGATAGTTCCTGTAGTTCTTGTTGCTGCAGGATTAGGTATTTATGCTTATATTGAAACAAATAGTATATTAGCTAACTATTTACTTTTCCCGTACATCGACAATAAAGGACTTGTTGAGGTAGTAGTTTTTTGTGCGGCTTTATGTGGGTCGGGCTTAGCATTTTTATGGTTTAATTCGCACCCAGCAGAGGTCTTCATGGGTGATGTAGGCTCATTGACGTTAGGTGCTGTTTTGGGTGTGATTGCTGTGATGATTCGCCAAGAATTGATATTTTTTATTATGGGTTTGTTATTCGTTATAGAAGCATTATCTGTGATGTTGCAAGTAGGATCATATAAGCTTAGAAATGGTAAAAGAATTTTTAAAATGGCACCTATCCACCACCATTTTGAACTAATGGGCTGGCCTGAGACAAAAGTTGTAATACGTTTTTGGATATTCTCTTTGATACTTTTCTTAATCGGTTTGATAGCTATTAAGGTTAGGTAATGTTCAATTTCTATTTTGATGATAAAAAAATATCTAAACTACTTATGGTTGGTTATGGCTCTACAGGTAGGTCTGTTTGCGATTTTTTAGCTAACTTTATTGATCTTTCAGTTGATATCTCACAGAACGATAATGATTTTATAAATTGTGATTTAGAACAATATGATTTAATAACTGTAAGTCCAGGTATTCCACTTAATAAGTCGCCGTATAGAGTTTTATCTAAATTTAAACAAAAAATAGTTAGTGATATTGATCTGTTTTATCAATCAATTAGAAACACTAAGGCAAAAATGATAGCTGTTACAGGATCGAATGGGAAAAGTACTATCGTCACAATGCTTGATTTTGTTTTAAGAGACTTAGGCTATAAAAGTATCCTTGTTGGTAATATTGGTACGCCACCCCTCAATAAGATTGGTGAGAGATTTGATTACTGTGTGGTTGAGGTTTCGAGTTTTCAAATAGATTTGTTTAATAGTGTAGAGTTTGATTTAGGGTGTGTGATTAATGTATCACCTGATCACTTAGATAGATATAATAACTATGAAGAATATAAACAGTCGAAGCTAAATTTAGCAAAGTTTAGTAATGATTTTTTTGTTTATGATGTGCATAACAATGGTCTTAAGTATGCCGGTGAATATCAGATAGTAAGAGGCTCTATCTATAAAAATGCGACTAAGTTGTTAGATATAAATGAGACAAATCTTTTCGGAGAACACAATTTAGAGAATATTATAGTTGTTCTCAATATTTTTGATAGATTTGGTATAGATGCATTTAAGGTAGTAAATTCAGTTAAAAAGTTTAAGGGGCTTAAGCATCGTTGCGAAGTTGTCAAAAAAACAAACGGTATTACTTATATCAACGACTCAAAAGGTACAAATGTTGGAGCTACTATAGCTGCACTAAATAGTATTACTAATTCGAAGAATATTATATTGTTATTAGGCGGTGTTGCTAAAGGTGGTGATTTTAATCTAATGAAAAAATCTTTAGACAAGTATGTTAAATACATTTGTGTATATGGTCAAGACAAGGAATATATAGAGAATTATATCAAAGATCTATGCCAGTATCAGATTTGTAATGATATGAAAGATGCATTTGACTCAGCTAATCAAAAAGCTCGGAATGGTGATACTATTCTTCTATCACCAGCGTGTGCAAGCTTTGATGAGTTTAGTGGATATGCGGAGCGTGGTGATGTATTCGAAAGATTAGTTGCTAAGCTAAAATAAAAAAATGGGAAAATGTAGTGCTATATAGATTAAAGCTTTTATTAAGTGGTCAAAATACAAAAAAAGAGCGTGTTAGAGCAAAGCTAGAAATAGATATTTCAATAGTTTTTGTAATGTTAGGATTGCTAATTTTTGGTTGGGTAATGGTTACATCTGCTTCTATGGTTGTTGCGTTAGATGATTACAATAATCCATATTTTTACTCTATTAGACAAGGATTTTTTGCAGTTATTGCAATATTTCTTTTCTTATTGGCACTGTTGGTACCTACTAAGAATTATGAGAAAAACTATAATGCTTTTTTCTTTATAATGCTTATAGTATTGGTAGCTGTTTTGGTTCCAGGTGTAGGTAAAAGTGTAAATGGGGCTAGACGTTGGATACCTCTTATTATTATAAATATCCAAGTTGCTGAGTTAGCTAAGCTTTTAGCAATTATCTTTTTCTCTGGGTATATAGCCGAAAATTTACCTAAAATGACTAATTTTAAAGAAGGTATTCTTACGCCTATTACATTACTAGGATGTATTGCAGTTTTGTTGCTTATGCAACCTGATTTTGGATCAACTGTAGTTATTTCAATATGTGTTATGGGAATGTTGTTTGTGTCTGGTAATAAGGTGCGTTGGTATGGTCTACTTATAGGAGCAATGCTTATCATGGCGACTATGCTTGTGATTATATCGCCATATCGAATGCATAGGATTACAGGATTTCTTCATCCGTGGGAAAACGCGAATGGTTCAGGTTATCAGCTTGTGCAGGCTCTTATAGGCTTTGGTCGAGGCGGTTGGTTTGGTGACGGATTAGGTAATGGAGTTCAAAAGCAATTTTTCTTACCTGAAGCACATACGGATTTTATAACATCTGTGATAGCTGAAGAGATAGGTGTTATAGGGTTGATGATTTTACTCATGGTATATTTATTTATAGTATTTAGGGCTATGAATATTGCAAAAATGGCTTTTGAGCTAAAAAGATATTATCAAGCATTTCTATCTTATGGGATAAGTTTTTGGATTGGTTTTCAGGTTTTTGTTAATATTGGTGTTAATACCGGATTGTTACCAACAAAGGGTCTTACTTTACCGCTTATAAGCTACGGCGGTAGTAGTTTACTTATTATGTGCTTTACACTTGGTATTCTAGTAAGAGTTGACTTTGAAAACAAACTCTTAGCGGATACTATCAATCCAAAATATATATATAAGAAAGTAAGAAAAT
Organism: Francisella salina; assembly: GCF_000219045.1. NCBI lineage: Bacteria > Pseudomonadati > Pseudomonadota > Gammaproteobacteria > Thiotrichales > Francisellaceae > Francisella > Francisella salina. The sequence continues at coordinate 1,825,193 of NC_015696.1, read as the reverse complement.
AGTTGTAACAATTAATAATATTTTCTTTTGAAGAGAAACATTTTAAATTTCGCTAAATTGTTCTGGTTTATCCTCTTTGTTTTCAAATAAGAATTTTTGCATTTCGTCTTTGAGAAATTCCTTAGCTTTTGAATCCATTAAGTTTAAACGATATTCGTTGATTAAAATTGTTTGATGAGCTAACCAAGCCTGCCATGCTTTATTTGAAATCTCAGCATGTATTTTTTTACCAAGTTCACCAGGTAGTGGTTGAAATGGGATGGCATCTAGTTCTTCATTATATTTTTTGCATAAAATTTTTGTCATTATTCACTCCTTTGAATATTTAAATACATCTTTTAGGTTTTGGAAGTCCTGCTAGTTTTGCAGCTTGTACAGCAGGCGATACAGGAAATAGTATCTGTAAGTACAAACTATTGCCTATTTTTTCTCCATATTTTTCTTTTAGGGCCTTTACAAGTTCTCTTATAGCCGGAGACTTCTTATTTTGTTGATAAAAGTCGCGTAAGAAGTTGATGACTAGCATATGCTCATCTGTTAATGATATGTTTTCATCATTAGCCATTTTAGCGCAAAAATTGACATCCCAACTGTCAAAGTCTAATAAAAAGCCTTGCTTGTCTATGTTGTAGTTATCCACAAATATGGTAAAATTTCATACTAGTTTTTATTATCTGACAATTATAGCAAACAAGAGTAATTGTTTTAATCCATAAAAAGGCATATTTGATGAAAGTTACATTATATACTACTAAATATTGTCCATATTCTTTGAGAGCAAGAATAGCTCTAGCAGAAAAGAAAATGGCAATGGATATTGTTGAGGCAGGAGATTTGGAACCAAAAGTTGTGAAAAAAATTTCTCCAAATGGTATTTTTCCTGTTTTAATGGAGAAAGACTATAGTATAAATAATAGAAAAGCATTATTAATATACATAGATGAGAGATTTCCGGCTCCAAGTCTACTGCCAAGTGTTGTTAATGATCGTATTAAGATACGCCTTTCTTTGGACAAAATTGACAATGAGTGGTATCCAGTACTTGATGAAATTAGAAAAAATAAAGAAAATAAAGCTAAGTTGAAAGCAATTTTTAAAGATCTTAAAGAGAGTTTATTAGCTATGGAAAAAGCTTTTTCGGATTCTGACTATTTCATATCCTCAGGTTTTACACTTGCTGATTGTTACATAGCTGCTTTAATTATTTGTTTAGAAGCAGAAGGTTTTGTAATTGATGAAGAGTATGGGTCAATTTTTAATTATAAGAAGCGTGTTTTTGCAAGAGATTCTGTCAAAAAAGCCAATTTAAAAGGTGGAGCTGGAGAGTCTTTGCTAAAGACTCTAAGAGCTCATCGATAGGATATAATAATTATGTGGTATCAAGGTTTTATAGATTTTGTATTTTTTGTTTTGAGTACAATCTTGGTTGTAATAGCTATTGTTTTTGTTATAGGTAGCTTTTTTTCTTTACTTGCCAAGGCAAAGCAAGAAGTTGCAAAGTTAGCTAAAGGCAAGCTTGAGATAAATAAAATAGGCGATGAGTATAGATCTACTAAAGAGCAGATTTTAGGAACTATTCTTGATAAAAAAGAATATAAAAAGTTTGTTAAAGAGCAGAAGAAAGTTGATAAGCAAGAAAAGCCAGAACAAAGAAAGTTTGTTATCAATTTTAAGGGAGATGTTCACGCATCTCAGGTTGAAAATTTACGCAACGAAGTAACAGCAATTTTAGCAGTTGCGAAACCTGAAGATGAGGTTGTGGTAAGAATTGATAGCCCTGGTGGTGTTGTTAATGGCTATGGTTTTGCTGCGGCTCAGTTGGAGCGTATTAGACAAGCAGGAATAACTTTGACAGTTTGTATTGATCAAGTTGCTGCTAGTGGTGGCTATATGATGTCAGCTGTTGCTAATAAGATTATTGCTGCACCTTTTGCAATAGTGGGCTCAATCGGGGTCGTTGGAACAGTTCCTAATGTCAGAGAGTTACTTGAGAAAAATGGTATTAATGTTGAAATGCACACGTCAGGTGAGTTCAAACGTACGCTTACAACTGTTGGTGAAAATACAGAGGAAGGGCGTAAGAAATTTAAACAAGATTTGGAAAATATTCACGAACTATTTAAAAAGCATATCTTGGTATATCGTCCTAGTTTGAATATACACGAAGTAGCTACTGGAGAGTATTGGTTTGGTAAAGATGCTTTAGGTTTAGGACTAGTTGATGAGATTAGAACTTATGATGACTATTTGATTGAGTTATTAAACAATCATTATTCTGTTTATGAAGTCAGTTATGTTAGGAAAAAGGATAAAGGACTAATAAAATCTAAGCTTGCTATGATTAAAAAAACTATTACAAGTTTTTTGTATGCACGTAAAATAATATAGGACGAAAGTGTTATCTTTAGATATTCATCAGCAACTTCTTGATAGTTTTTTTGAACAAAAAACTAAGAAAATGCTTCATCATGCTTTTATTTTTAGAGTTAAAGATGCTGTGTTACTAGATGGTTTTGTAAGTTCCTTGTGCCAGTTATTGTTGGGTCAGAAGGTTGTAAACTATAAAGAATCTCCTTATATAAGTATAGCTGCTATAGAGAATGATGAAATTAAAGTTTCAGAAATAAAAAAGATAACCAAAAACTGTGGGTTAACTGCGCATAATAATTTATGTAAAATAATTATAATTGAAGAACTTGATTTCTTAAATGAGTCTGCAGCTAATGCTTTATTAAAAACATTAGAAGAGCCTTCAATAGACACATTCTTTTTGATGTTTACCAAAAATTATACTGATATCTTGCCTACAGTTAAAAGTAGATCTTTAGTTTATGACATTAAATTTAGCCAAAAAGATAAATATAACTATTTAAAGTATACATTTGATATGTCTCAAGAAGCAGTTGAGAAATCATTGTTGATGGCTCGTGATGATGTGAATATTGTAGCTAAAATCAAGCTTGAACAACATTTTTGGACTCTTAGAAATAATCTAATGAAGGTTTTGGTTAAGCAAACAAACCTTAATGTGTTTTTGAAAGAGGTTAATCCACATTTTAGAGATGTTTTATATTGGTTAACGAGTGTAATAATTGATGCTTATAATTATAATCTCGATGAGCAAGCTAGTATTGCTAATTACGATAAATTGGCAGTTATAAAATACCTCTCAGCTAAGTTTACAGATGATTATATATATAAGCTTTATTATAAATCATTGGAAGCAAAAGGTTATTTTGCAAACTTCAAGAATGTTGATAAAGAATTGGTTATAGAAAATTTAATATTAGAAATTATAAAATAGGTGAAATAAAATGGATGTTAAACAACAACAAAAATTAAAAGCTCAAGCACACTCATTAAAGCCCGTTGTCCTAATGGGGGAAAAGGGGCTTACTGAGAATGTAATGTTAGAAATAGATTTGGCTCTAGCATCACATGAGTTAATTAAAGTAAAGGCAGGACGTTTACCGAAAGAAGAAAAGCAAGAAATTGCAGAGGAGATTGTTAAAGCTACAAAATCTGAGATTGTGCAAATTATAGGGAATATCCTGGTGTTATATAGACATAATCCTAATAAGGGTAAAAAGTAATAGTAGCTATTCCTAATAGGCTTCACTTAATTCAATAACTTATTTTTAGTACTATAAATATTTTAAAAAATTCTATAAAATTTAATTTATAAGTCTTTTCTGGATCTATTTGATAATGAAAAAAAAGATTAGTTTGATTTTTATAGTAATTCTGGGTCTAGCTTTGTACTCGTGTTCAACGATGTTCAGTGACGAGTTCGTTTATTTAGGTCATCCGAAGTCTTTAAGTGAATATCACATATACTATGATAAAACTCAAAATTTATATATGTTTGTTGATACTAAAGGCTGTTTCTACAAATCTGAAGAGTCTGGAACATGCTTTGCATTAGATGAAGATGAAACAAAATACTTCCTTGATAATGTGCTACCTAAGATGATAACCGCTGAGAATAAGATCTTAAAGTATAAGCAAAAGCTTTTAAAGTATATGAAGGAAACAAATAAAAAATCTATTAAAAAAGCTGTGAAGATAAACTATGAAGTTAGGCCTGTGAAGCAGATAGATATTGATAACCATAAGGAGTATCATTTAGTTAATCAACAGTATAACCTTGAAGCTAATTTAGTAGTTATAGAAAATGATGATGACATCTTGGTCTTATATTCTGTTAGAATTCCAGAAGCTATGAAAAGACAAAAAACACCTAATAAACCATTCTTGCTTGATCCTGAGTATCTGAAAAAAATCATGAACAAGGATTTTATAGCACGAGCAGAAAAATATCATTTAAATAAAAAAGCAGCAAAAAAAGCTAAGCAAGAAGAATTCAATAACTTTTTAAACAATGATATAGATATATAAAAATGATAAATATTGCATTATATGAACCTGAAATTCCACCCAACACTGGTAATATAATTAGATTATGTGCAAATGTAGGTGCTAAATTACACCTGATTGAGCCATTAGGGTTTAAGTTAGAAGATAAGCAACTTAGAAGAGCTGGTCTTGACTATCATGAATTTGCAGATCTTAAGATTTATAAAAATTTTGATGAGTTTTATCAGAAAAATAAAGAAAATAAGATTTGGGCGTGCACAACAAAAGCGAAGCAGTACTATCATCAAGTAGATTTTGATAGTGATGATATTTTACTTTTTGGTCCAGAAACAAGAGGTTTACCAGCCGAAGTTTTAAGAATGCTTGAACAAACTCAGCTCAAGATTCCAATGCATGAAAACAGTCGTAGTTTGAACTTATCAAATTCTGTGGCAGTAATTTTGTATGGAGCATTGAGTAATATAGGCTTCGATAAATTAGGCCTTTTGTAGTGAAACTCTATAGCTAATAATATTAGATAAATATTAGTGTTTATTTGAGCTATTTGGTTAAAGTTTGTGAAATTTACTGATTAATAAGTTTCTTTTTAAATGGTGAAAGACCAAAAGATATAAATGAAACAATTACTATAGCAATTCCAATCATTAAGAAAAGGCTGGTATAGGTATTTAGAGATAGAGTGAGGGTTTCTGAAGATACTTGCTGTTTACTTATCGCAGTTAATTGAGCAACTAATCCACCCAAAATCGAAGCAAATGCCAAGAATACCCACCACACTCCAATCATAAAGCCATTAACTTTAGCTGGAGCAAGTCTACTAAACATTGATAGCCCAATCGCGGATATTAGCAATTCCCCTAGTGCTTGAAGTGCATAACTACCAAATAGCCAGTATGATGAGATTACACCACTATGAGCTGTAAACTTAGAAACATACAGTAGTATGAAAGACAGGCCTATTACAAGTAACCCAGTAGAGAATTTGCTATATACATTTAAGCTAAACTTCGTGTTATTAGAGTGTACATAGTACATCGCTAAGATTGGACTTAAAACAAATATCCAGAAAGGATTAAGTGCTTGGAATGTCTCCGGTGCTATTATAAATCCTAAAATTGAATGATCTGTGTTTTTGATAGTAAAGAGGTTTATTGATGATGCCATTTGTATGTATGATATCTTATATACTATAGCTTCACACATTAGTATCAAAGCAAGCATCATCTTGTAGAAGTAGCCATCTTTCTTGTATAAAAATGCTAAATACATATAGATAAGTAGACAAGCAATAAAACTCAAAATGACTATTAATTTTGCTAAGAATAGATATGCAAGTAGAGCTTTGACTATATATATCATAGCAATTACCCCTATTATTACCCAGAATAAATAACTTAATCTAAGCTTTTGGGCACCTGCGTGAGTAGATATATGCTTCATTGTGAAACCAAAGCCTACAAAAGTAGCTATAGCAAAGATCAAAGCTATAGAGATAACTACAAAACTCGCAGAGTAACCATAATGTTTTGCAATCGTTGGAATTGCTAAGCTACCAAGTAGTGAGCCTAAATTTATAGCCATATAAAAAAGAGTGAAAGCATTGCTGATTTGTCCGGAGTCACTTTTTTCATAACATTTTGATAGCAGGCTTGTAGGGTTTGACTTAAATAAACCTGTACCAACACATATAAAAGAAAGCCCCCATAGTGTTGACTCCTTATCCCCAATCGTTAGAAGTACATAACCACTTAACAAGACAATAAGTCCCAGAACAATGGTTCTTTTTGCCCCGAGAATTGCATCCCCAATATAGCCGCCTAATACTATAAAAGCATATACTAGTGCTGCAAATGCAGCATAGGTCGCAATTGCCGAACTTTCGCTTAATTGAATGCTACCACGTTGTAAATAAACAACTAAAATGGCAACTAAAGCCTGATAGCCAAATCGCTCCCATATCTCTAACATAAAGATAGTATAAAAAGCCTTAGGCTGTTCAAAGATTTTTAACATAAGTTGGTTTCCAATTATTTCTAATTAATTTGATATTAGAGATTGAGGTTAAGTTTAATGAGCATGAAGTGATATTTATCTCTACATTCTTTCAGGAATAGAGATTCCCAACAAATCTGCTGCTGTAGTCATGGCTTTTATTGTTGCCATACATAATGCTATTCTTGATTTTTTTAATTGCTCATCTTCAATATTCATTATAGGGCAGTTTACATAAAACTTATTAAAGCTATTGGCTAGAGAATATGCATATTCACAAATATGATGAGGTTGGGAGTTTTCATAAGCACGAGATATTGCAATAGGGAATTGTATTAACTGTAGTTGCAGTTTTTCTTCATGTTCATTAGCTGCTTTTGCTATTCTATACTCTTTAGCTAAAGTGTTAATGTTGTAATTCTCGCCGAAGATCTTTCTCAAAATAGCTTTTGCTCTAACGGTTGTATATAGTAAGTATGGACCTGTTTTGCCTTCATATTGGGCGAATTTTTCTAAATCAAAAATATAGTCATTAGAGTAGTTGTTAACCAAATCACCAAACTTAATGGTTGCCATAGCTACTTGATTAATAATATTTTCATCCTTCTCCTCAGGCATTCTTTTGTGAGCATACTCTTTTGCTTGAGATATTAGATCTGAAAGGTGCATTACGCCACCTTCACGTGTTTTAAATGGACGACCATCCTTACCATTTACTGTACCAAATGCAACGTGTTTAAGTTTACATTCTTCATTAACGACTTTTGTTCTCTTAGCCACACTAAATACTTGCTTAAAGTGAAGGGACTGTCTTTTATCTACCACATAAATTATTTCATCGGGATTTAAATCTTTAGCACGCTGCCATAGTGTTGCAAGGTCTGTTGTGCCGTACATCACACCACCATCTTTTTTGATAACTATAAGAGGAGGAATTCCTTCCTTATTGGTGTCAATGACCCATGCACCTTCATCTTCATATATGAAATTATTCGTTTTAAAATAGTCAATCATTTCATCTACGAACTTGTTCGCATCACTTTCACCAAGCCATAAGTCAAAATGGACATCTAAACTATCAAAATCTTTTTTAATAGCTTCTATAGATATTCTCACGAAATGCTGCCATAGAGCTACGTAGCCTTTACGGCCTTGTTGAAGCTCAAAAGTTGCTTGTCTTGCTTTATCCATTTCAGTTATATCTGATTTGCATCTTCTTGACGCTCTAGGATATATTTCCGCAAGTTCTTGAACTGTTACAGGAGAGCTTTTTGGATACTCACCGCTATAGTTCTCATCAAAGTATACAAGCTCTGGGGATTCTAGTTTTATTTCTTCTATTAGCATGCCCATTTGTGTGCCCCAGTCACCAAGGTGAACATCTGATATTACATTATCATTATAGAATCTGTGTATTCTTTGTAGCACATCCCCTAAAAGTGCTGATCTAATATGTCCAACGTGCATTGGCTTGGCTACGTTTGGACCTCCAAAGTCTAAAACTACTTTTTTTGATTGGGCATTAGTTTGTACGCCAAATTTAGGTGAGTTGAGAAATTTGTCAGTTGTACTAGCCAGAAATTTATCTGATAATGATATGTTTATAAATCCAGGCTTAGCTACTTCAAGTTTAGAGAAAATATCTTCTCTATCAATTTGCTCTATTATCTCTTGGGCTATTATTAGAGGAGCTTTCTTAGCAAATTTAGCTAGTGGCATAGCGCCATTACATTGAAAGTGACCCACGCCTTCACGATTAGATGTTACAACTTTAGCAAAAGTTTGAGAGTACCCTAGCTTTTCAAATGCTTGAGCGAATATGTCTGATAAATAGTTTTCTATATTCATTGAAATAGTCCAGTTCTTTGTTTTAGAAGTTACCGTCTTTAAAATTAAAAATGGAAAAATTAAGTAAATGTAGATATAATATCACGGTTATTTTTAAAAACTCAATAAAATTAAGGCTTTTAAAGGTCAAATATGCTAAAGGGGATTCACAGGTATTTACTAGTATGTTTAGGTACTGTAGCGTTTACAGTGCAAGCGCATGCTGCGCGAATTATTAGTAAAAATCCTATCAAAGAAGATTGGAAGTGTGAAATTGTAGATGGTCAATGGAGCTGCAAAAGAGCAGAAAAGCCGAAGAACGTTTTTGATAAAGAAATTAGTGCAGCAGAAAAAGAGAAAGCTTTAGCTGATGATTTAGCGTGGGTTAAGAAACCAGAAACTTTTGTAGGAGGCTATTATAGTAATGATCCTCAGTTTACTCAAGCGCTATGTGCTTCAAAGAAGACCGACCTTAGTTATGAAAATTCAGAATTTGACAATGACGGTACATTAATTGCTTCTGGTAATGTTCAAGTTCTTCAGTGTGATCAAGAATTATATGGGAATAATGCCATAGTAAATCTAACTAGTGATAATAGTGCAATTAGATCAATGGTCATGACAGGTGATGTTATTGCTAAACAACCATCTACTGGGATCGTAATTAGGACTAAAGAGCTAGACTCTGATATGACTAATGGTACTTATAGTACTGGCGAAGCTTACTTTAGAATGGCACGTGAGACACCTGATACTAGAATATATAATAAAGAGAACTTTACTGGTTATTTGCGCGGTTATGCGAAAACTCTTAAGAAAGAGGAAGATGGTAATATAATGCTTTCAGATGGTTATATTACTTCTGGTGGACCATATGATAATGCTTGGAAAATAACTGGTAGTGATATCGATATCGATACTAATACAGAGATGGCATATGTTAAAAATGGCTTCTTCAAAATAGATGATGTGCCAGTGATGTATATACCATATTTCTCACACCCGATAAATGATAAACGTAAATCTGGATTCTTATTCCCAGGTTTTGTTCAAAATAGTAATTCTGGCATAGGGGTTTCAGTACCATATTATTTCAACTTAGCACCAAACTATGATTTCTTACTTAATAACGTTATTTGGTCAGAAAGAGGTATTATGGAGAATGGTACATTCCGTTACATGACCAAATACTTTGAGGGACAGTTTGAAGGGTCGTTAGTTCCATGGGACTTCAAAGAAGGAAGAATGAGGGGAGCGTTCGATATAACCACGACAGGTAGTTATGCACTTGGCGATGGAACATTATCTACAAATCTAATATATGAGTATGTTAGTGATGAGAATTACTATAATGATTTCTCGTCAGGTAATGTTGATTTGGTTACAAAGACACTATTAACTAGACAATTTGACCTTAACTATGGTAATGAATATATAGACTCTGGGATAACAGTCCTAGATTATGGAGTTGTAAATCCAGCTATTGACTTAGCAAATATACCTTATGCTAAGCTACCAGAAGTGAGGTTTAATATAACTTCTGATGGCTATACTCCTGATTATGTAACTCTTAGTGCAAATACTCTTAATACTTACTTTTATAAGTCTCCTTGGGAAATAAATCCTGCTGCTGGCCCTGAGAGAGGAACTAACGTGAGTGGTTTTAGATCTTATGAAGCACCAAAGATCAAGGGTAACTTTAATAATGGTTGGGGGTATTTTAATCCATCCTTAGAACTACCTATTCGTTATTACCAGCTTGATAGAAAATCATCTGATACAATTAAGTTTGATAATAGTACAGTTACAAGTGTTTTACCTATATTCAATATAGATGCGGCTGCTTATTTTGACAGGGATTATACAACTGAAAGTGGCTCTTATACTCAAACAATTAAACCGAGATTATTCTACACATATATCCCGTATCAGAATCAAACGGATATTCCAATATTTGATACAAGCATGCAGAATGAACAATATATGCAGATGTTCCAGGTAAACAGATTTACTGGGTTTGATAGAATCAATAATGCTAATCAGTTAACTTATGCATTGGAAACTTATACAACAAGTCAGGATGACGGAAGTACATTAGCTTCTGCCAAAATTGGACAGATGGCATATTTTGAGGATAGAAAAGTTAACTTGTGCCAAGGTGATGCAAAATGTCCATATCCTGGAATGGAAGATAAGTATGCGAATGATATGTTTTCTCCGATTATGTCATCTTTTGAATTTCAGGTAATTAAAAATATTTATTTGTCAGCACAAATTAACTATAGGCTTCAAACATCAAAGTTTGATTATCAAGTCTATCAACTATCATATAAAGATGAGAATGAAAATATTTTCAATATTTCTTATAACAGTATAGAAGATAACTGGAACTCTATTACACAAGAGCAAATTAATAATGGACAGACTCCACAGCCTCAGGAGACAATAACGTTATCTACAATATTAAATATTACAGATCACTGGGGTGTTACAGCGTTGTGGAACTACAACTTTAAACAGCAGCAAATATCGAACGTATTTGCAGGTATTCAATATAATGCTAAATCTTGGGCTATTAGGGCTATGTGGCAGGCTAGTTCATATACTAACGAAGATCCTAACAACCCACAAAATTTAGCTGATTTGACAAGTACATATATGTTAGAGTTCGAATTAAAGGGTCTTGGAGGTATTGGTGACACTAGTAATCTATCTTCACGTTTACAACAGATAAACGGTTATAAGGTTGGTGAATGGGGAGAAGGTATATAATGAAGAGGTTACTGTCTTCAATTACTATAGTGCTATTAACTACTTCTGTGGGATTGTCTGATATTTCGTCTAGTTTGTTTCAAAATTCATTTAATTCTAGTATAAGTGCACCAGCAAATTCACCAGAAATGTCTGAAGATAAAAGACATTTGGTTAATAAGACAGTAGCGATAGTTAATAGTAAGCCTATTACTTCTTTTGAACTGGATCGAGAGGTGGCAAAGCTTGAGGCTATGAACCCAAATGCAAATTTTAATTCTGATTCATTACAAATTAGAAGAGAAGCTTTGCAAGAATTAATAGCTCAAAGCGTTTTGTTACAATTGGCTGAGCGAAATAATATTGTGGTTTCTAATCAGCAGCTTGACTCTGCAATAAAAGATATAGCTGCAAAAAATGGCGTTTCTGTTGACTCTCTTAAATTAAATATTGAAGCATCAGGCATGTCTTTTGATAGCTATAAGAAAAGAATCAGAGAGCAGCTTATGGTGAGCCAATTACAACAACAAGCCATTTCACAACAAGTATATGTTTCTCCGGAGGAAATCCAAAAATATATTAAAAAGCATCAAGAGCAATTCGATAAAGAAATGGCTCCTGTTAAGCTTTATACTTTAAAAAATCTGATTGTGGCTCTACCAGATTCAAAAAAAGCACGTCAAAAGAAAATAGGTTTATTTAAGAAATTAGCAATTGCTGTTAATAAAGGCTATATTGACTTTTCTGAAGTTGTTAAGCAATTTTCTCAAGCCCCTAATGCTACTTATGGTGGTATTGTTAGCCAACAGGTAAAATTTGATTCAATACCTAGTATGTATAAAGAGTATGTAAAAGATTTGAAAGAACATCAAGTATCTAAACCTTTTATAATAAACCATACTCTACAAATGATATATGTAGATAATATTGATGAAAAAGCTCCGATGCTAAGCAAAAAAGTTACTAAGTATTATGTTTATGCTATTGAAATAAAGCTAGATGGAGGCATGACAGAAGAGGGTGCTAAAAGCTCCTTAGATCGAGCTAGGCTTGCTATAGAGAGTGGTCAAAGTTTTACAAAGGTCGCTTTAAAGTATAACCAAGATTATGATCATGCGAATGGTAGGTTTAGATGGGTTTCAAGATTAGATAGTCCACCTGTCATACCACCAGCAGCATTTTCAAAATTAGAGTCAATGAAAAAAGGAGAGGTTTCTGAACCTTTTCAGGCGGATTCTAAGACTTGGATGATTATCAAATATACTAAAGTAAAAGAACATGATGCAGCAGAGGAGCTTAAAGAACAGAAAGCACTGGAAGCAATATTCTCTGAGAAAGCCCAAGAAGTATATAAGACATGGTTAACTTCTATGAAGGATGATGCTTATATTGAAATATTAGAAAGTGATTTAAAGACACCAGAACTTTATTAAAATGCAATATAAAACAAAAGCTAAAAAATCATTAGGTCAAAATTTTCTGCAAGATGAAAATATAATAAGAAAGATAGTTCAATTAGCGAATATTAAAAAAGATGATATGGTGCTTGAAATAGGCCCTGGTTTAGGAGCATTGACTCGCTATATACTCACATACTCTAACCATGTAAGTGTAGTTGAGTTTGATGCTAGTGTCATTGATACTTTGTTACAAAACTGTCAAAAATATGGCGAGCCAAAAATTTTTAATGAAGACTTTTTGAAATTTAACTTAGATATCCTTAGAGTCGAACATCAGCAAAAAATAAAACTTCTTGGTAATTTGCCCTATAATATCTCATCACCAATATTGTTCAAAGTGATTGAGCAAAGCGACAAGATTATCGATGCTCATTTTATGCTTCAGAAAGAAGTTGTAGAGAGAATTATATCTCAACCAAATTCCAAGTCTTATGGGAGGCTATCAGTGGTTTTACAGTATCATTTTGATTGCAATATGATAATGAAAATTCCTCCTGAAGTGTTTTACCCTAAGCCTAAAGTTGATTCGGCTATTTTACGTCTTAAACCAAAAACTGATAAACTGATTATTAATGATTATCACTTTTTTGAAAGTATTGTTAAACAAAGCTTTGCGCAACGCAGAAAAACTCTGCATAATAATCTTAAAGGTATATTAAAAGAACTTAATGTAGATCCTAGTACTTTGCCCGTAAATACAAAGTTAAGAGCGGAAAATTTAAGTGTGGAGGATTTTGTTAGTTTAGCAAACTTTTTGAAATAAGGTGTAAGATAAATGGCTACATATGTTATTGGTGACGTACAAGGCTGTTACGATGAGTTGCAATTGTTGTTGCAAGATATAAAGTTTAATAAAAATAAAGATAAACTTATTTTTGCAGGAGATATTTTAAATAAAGGACCTAAGTCTCTTGAGACAGTTGATTTCATAATGTCTTTAGGAGAGTCAGCGCAAGTTGTATTAGGTAATCATGAGATATTATTTCTGGCTATTAGCTATAACTACTTGCCGTCAAGTAGTAAAAATACTTTCGATGATATTATTAAAGCTAATAACTTAAGAGAAATTCAAGAGTGGTTATGTAATCAAAGCCTTCTAATCAAAGTAAATGATACTTTTGTTGTTCATGCAGGAATTCCACATATTTGGTCGCCTAAAAAAGCTCTTAAAAGAGCTAATGAAGTAGAGTTTGTATTAAGAAACATAACGACTAGAAGGCTTTTATTAGCTAATCTGTTTAATAATGAAATGGAAAAGTGGAATAAAGAGTTAGAGGGTATAGATAGATGGTTGTGTATACTTAACTACTTTACTAGAATGAGAACTGTAGATAAAAATGGAAGATTAAATCTTAAGTTCAGCTCAACAATTGATCAAATCCCACAAAGTTTTAAACCATGGTTTAAGATCAAACATAAGAAATTTGAAAATAAGTATAAGATAGTTTTTGGTCATTGGGCAGCTATCAAAGGAGAAACAAAAGATAAAGGTGCTATAGCTTTGGATACAGGTTGTGTTTTTGGTGGTCGACTAAGTTGTTATTGTATAGAAACGCATAAGCACTATAGTGTTAAAGCTTTGAAAAGCTATAAGGATGTTTAATATGGATATTTTACTCATTAACGGTCCAAACCTTAATCTATTAGGTAAGAGACAACCTCATATTTATGGTAATAAGACTATTGATGATATTAATAATGAGTTACTTAAAATAGCACAAAATAATAATGTAACTGTTGATTTTTTCCAGAGTAATCATGAGGGAGAGATCGTTGATAAAATTCAACAATCAGCATCTAAAATAATAATTATAAACCCAGCTGCATATACTCATACAAGCATTGCAATACGCGATGCTTTTTTGGCTATAGATAAGCCTTTTATTGAAATACATTTGTCGAATATATATAATAGAGAAGAGTTTAGGACTAAGTCGCTTCTATCAGATATTGCTCATGGATGCATATTTGGGTTTGGACCAAACGGATATACATTAGCGCTAATAGAAGCAATTAACTATATTAATATGAAAGGAGAGTAGAAACATGGATTTATTAAAAGCGATAGATAGAGTAGCAGAGATTCTTAACTCGAGTGATATCAAAGAGATTAGAGTTAAAGATGGTGGCTCAAGCATCTTTATGACAAAAAATAATACTGCTGCTACGGTTGTATCATCAGCTCCTGCTGTAAGTAGTGTTGCTTCAGCAGCACCAGTAGCAGCTAGTGCTCCAACTACTGCAACTTCAGCTCCTAAGCAAGTAGAAGCAGAAGAAATTAACGGTGAAGAAGTTAAATCTCCAATGGTTGGTACTTTTTATAGTGCGTCTTCTCCTGATGCGGCACCTTATGTTAAAGAAGGTCAAGAAGTTAAAAAAGGCGATGTTCTTTGTATAATTGAAGCAATGAAAATTATGAACAAGATTGAAGCTGAGAAAGCTGGTAAAATTGTTAAAATTATCGCTAAAGATGGTGATCCTGTACAATTCGATCAACCTTTATTTATTATTGAATAATAAACAATCAGTAATTTAAGTAAAGACTTCATAAATCTAGTATAAACTTTTAAAGGTAATACAAAATGATTAAAAAAGTATTAATTGCCAATAGAGGTGAGATAGCTCTTAGAATATTAAGAGCATGTAGAGAGTTGGGGATTAAAACAGTAGCTGTTTATTCAACTGCTGATGCTAATCTGATGCATGTTAAGTTGGCTGATGAAGCAGTTTGTATAGGTCCAGCTGCACCTAACCTTAGCTATCTTAATATTCAAGCAATCATCACAGCTGCAGAAATAACTAATGCCGATGCTATTCATCCAGGATATGGTTTCTTATCAGAAAATGCAAAGTTTGCAAAAGCTGTTGAAGAGAGTGGTTTTATCTTTATAGGGCCACGTGCAGAAAGTATCGAAGTGATGGGTGACAAAGTTGAAGCTATTAAGTGGATGAAAAAAGCTGGTGTTCCTTGTGTTCCTGGATCTGGTGGCCCACTTGGTAGTGATGAAAAGAAAAATTTAGAGATTGCTGAGCAAATTGGTTATCCAGTTATTATCAAAGCAGCTGGCGGCGGCGGTGGCCGTGGTATGAGTATTGTTAGAAAGAAAGAGGATTTAATTAGTTCTATCTCTCTAACAAAAAGTGAGGCTAGAATTGCTTTTAATAATGATATGGTATACATGGAGAAGTTCTTAGAAAACCCTCGTCATATTGAAATTCAGGTATTTGGTGATGGTAGAGGAGAAGCAGTGTATCTATTTGAGAGGGACTGCTCTACTCAAAGAAGACACCAAAAAGTCATAGAAGAAGCTCCTGCAATTGGTTTGACTGATGAGCAAAGAAAGCGTATTGGTGAACAATGTGTTAATGCTTGTAAAATACTTAAATATCGTGGAGCCGGTACTTTTGAGTTCTTATATGAGAATGGAGAGTTCTATTTCATTGAAATGAATACAAGGATTCAGGTGGAGCATCCAGTTACAGAATCAATTACTTCTACAGATCTTATCAAAGAGCAAATTAAAGTTGCAGGTGGAAGTAACTTAAGCTGGAAGCAAGAAGATATTGCTATAGTTGGACATGCTATTGAATGTAGAATTAATGCTGAAGATCCTGAGAAAATGATTCCTTCTCCAGGTACTATAGATATGTATCATGCTCCTGCTGGTCCAAGAGTTCGTGTTGACTCCCATATATACTCTGGTTATACAGTACCACCAAATTATGATTCGATGATTGCAAAAGTAATTGTTCGTGGACATGATAGAGAGACTGCACTACAAAAAATGCGTGCTGCGCTTGAAGAAATGGTAATTAACGGAATCAAAACTAATATACCTCTTCATCAAGAAATTCTTAATAATGAGGAATTTATTAAGGGTGGAACTAACATTCATTTCTTGGAAAAAATGTTAGAAAAGAAAAAACAACCTAAGTAAATCTATTCTTTCACCTATATCTTCATTTAAATTTTAAATTTTTTCTTATATACTTTTATCAATATTTAAAATAATATCATATTTGTAAATTATGCATAGTTTTCAAACTTTTCTAAAGTCTACAAGAGAAGCAAAAGAGCTTCAAAGAGAGACAGTTGCAGATGCTATAAACTTATCAGTACAAACAATTGAGATAATCGAAGAAGCTGATAATGATTCATTATTACAAAATTCTAGTAGTGTACTTAAAAATCAAGTGAGAAGATACTGTGAATATTTAGAAATTTCTGAAAAGAAGATAGTATCGATACTTAATAAAATAGATGTGTTGCACTATAAAAAGTCACGTTATGGTAAGTTAAAACTGTTTGATTATATAAACAGATTTGCAATTCTTATACTAGCTGTAGTAATAATAGTTTTAGTGATTAAACACTTAAAAGAAGATGTAGATGTATCAGTATCAGAAGAGAGTCCTAAATCAGCTATAATCTATACACCAATCAATTATGATTTAAATGAACCTGATCAACAACAGCAGACCGTAGAGCATAAGCCTGTCGCTGATATATCTGCTACTCAAAATGTCTCAAGTAGTAATAATGGAGTGGATAGTGGCTCTTCAGAGGTAACAAAGGCTGGTAATGATTCTCCTGATGCTACTATTAATCAAAGAGCTATGAAGGCACATCCACCTGCAACTGCTAATATGAATAATATTGTTATTGATGACGGTATTGATGATACTACTAAATAATATTCAACTATAGTTTCTTTATAATGAATGTTTTAAATAATGTATTACTTAGAGTAGAGAATTACTCAGTTTCTTATATTCTATTTATAGATTTTATTTTATGCTTCGTACTTAGTGTAATTATTTCAGTTCTTGGTAGTATCTTAGTAATTAGGTATAAAAATACAATTAGATTTACATTTGTTAAATCATTTAAGTTAACTTTATATCTAATAATATGGGCTTATTTTATTAAGACTTGTGTCGATTTACCCGTAATAGTCCATCTGCCAAATTATAAAGAAGTTATAATTCTGTATTCTGACAAAATTTTTGATTTTTGCGTCTACTTGGCAATTATTATTAGTTTATTCAAATTCTTGTATAATAGTAAAAGTATAGCTATTGAAAAGAAAAAAGCACAAAATAAAGATGCGTATAGTGATTTTAGAGATATTAATGCCATATATAAAGCTTTTGAATTAGGAGCAGTGGCTATCTCTGTTGTATTGGTTTTAGCAGCATTTAATGTTCCTTTAACAGCTTTGGGAGCCTTTAGTGGAGTTGCTTTTGCCGGACTGACTTTTTCTCAAAGTACTTTGATAACGAATTTTTTTGGTGGTTTATTTGTTGTATTTAATCGTAAGTATTCTGAGGGGGATGTGATTTCATCTGATATTAATTCATCGATAAAGTTTAGTGGAACTATTAAAAAAATTGGCACTCTTACAACACAGGTTGATAATTATGAAACAGCGCCAATGCATATTCCAAATTCAGTGTTTTTGAATACTTGTATAACAACAACTTCGCGTCGTACTCACAGACGTATAGTACAATTTATAACTATTGATTATAGATATATCGATAAAATACCAGTTGTTAAAGAAAAAATTCTTGCGGTGCTTAAATCTCATCCTAATATTGATCAGAATAAAACAGTATCAGTATCATTAGCTTCAAGTGGAAGTAATATCTCTGGTAAATTAGAAGGGAGTTTTGGAGCTAATGGCGTGAATTTGCAGGTCTATGCGATGGTAAGTAAAGTATTTTTTGTTGACTTCATAACAGTTCAGGATGAGATATTTTTGAGTATTGCAAAAGAGCTGAATAATTTAAATGTTGAATTTGCAATTAATCCAATTACTTTGAATAAGTCGCAGTAGCAATCTTAAGTATTAATTAGCGATTGTTTTAGTTTAAAATAGTCAAATTTTGTATCTTATCAATATTTTCTAAACTCATAATGAGTCTATCAAAACCTAATGCTACTCCTGAGCATTCTGGTATGTTTTCTATACAGTTTAGAAGTTTGTGATCTATATCTAAAGTGACTTTATCTTGTTGCTTTCTTATCTTTAAATCATTATTAAATCGTTTCAGTTGTTCATCTTTATCAATAAGTTCATAGTATCCATTTGCTAGCTCAATACCATTATTGAATACTTCAAACCTAGCAGCTACTAATTGATTGTTTGGATTATATACTTTTCTAGCTAGTGCGGATTGATGAATTGTATAATCATAAATAAAATAAATAGTATCTTTTTGGTTAAGATTTTTTTCAATTTTATAACTAAAAAGTATATCTAAACAATCTGCAATGGTTGGATTTGATAGTCCTTGAATATCTCCAACTGTTTCTTTGACCATATCCTGTAAATGCTCTAGAGAAATATCGTGGGGATTAATATTATAATATTTTTCAAATGCTTCATGATAACTTAAATATACAAAGTTTAAACTTAGTTTAAGCTCTAAGAATAAATTTTGCATTTCTTGCATTAGCTGTAGATAATCTATACCTGTTCGATACCATTCTATCATTGTAAATTCATGCTTATGGAGTTGTCCACAAGGCTCATCACGAAATGCTTTACAAATTTGGTATATACTACCACTACCTGCAGCTAATAGTCTTTTCATCGCATACTCTGGAGAACTTTGGAGGTATCTTTTACCAGAAACTGTCTCAATACTAAAAACATCTATAAAAGGGTCCGTTACACCAAACTCATATGCTAAGGGTGTATCCACTTCGAGTACTTCTAGGTTTTTGAAATAAGTACGAATTTTTTCTAAATATTTCGCACGTTTTTTAACATTCTCTAGGCTCATTGTATAACTCTTATTTTGCTGATATTTGCTAGATCAAATTCATGAAGATTGTTATTGTCATCTAAAATTCTTAGCATTAGATTATCAGTAACGCCTTTTGCGGTCCCTTGAAAACTCTTATTTGAATAGTTAAAGGTAATCTTTTTGTTTAGAGTGTAATCATACTCTGAAAAAGTCTCAAGAATATCTAAGTAAGATTTTTCAAAATTATTAATAACATATTTTACTAAATCAACTATAACTTTTGACGAGTCTATCTCATGGTTATTAATTATAGACAATGATGTCCATTGCCTATCAATATCTTCGTTAATATTTTTCATATTTACATTTATACCGATACCAATAACAATATCAAAACTATCTTTTTTAATATTTTTAGTTTCAATAAGTATTCCTGCTAATTTATGATCTTCAAAATATATATCATTTGGTAATTTTATTTTTAGTTTTTCTTGTTGATCAGCTGGAATATATTTCTTGATAGTTTCTAAAACTCCCAGTGCTATTTTAAGACTTATAAAAGAGTCTTTTACGATGCTAAAGTTACAGCTAAATGCTAATGTTGAATAAATATTATCACTGTTATCAGAGATCCATTTATCACCACGACGTCCACGTCCTTTAGTCTGTTGATCTGCATAGCAAAAATGATACTTATGTGATAGCTCTCTTTCTAGTAAATAGTCATTAGTTGAGCCTATTGTAGTGAAATGTTCAACATATATATCATCAATAGCTTTACTGAGAGTTGTCTTAATATATTTATGATTTTTCATTTTTTGATAAGTTTAATATTGAGAGATAAGTTTGTCTGTCCGAGAAATTCTTCTTTTTGGAGCTCATAACAGGCTCTTATAGTATCGCCAATAGCTATATGTTTAGTTATTTTATTGTCTGAAGCATTAAACCATATTGCTTTGATTGAAGGAATGTTTTTATAGCGTAAAACTAGTTGAGCATGGTTTTTATCTTTACCAACTAAACGTAGATTTTCTATAGTGAAACTATTGTAAAATAGAGGTTTTTCAAATTCTCTACCAAATGGCTCAAGAGATTCTATCTTTTCTAGAGTTTGTAGTCTGAAATCATTTTCGTCAAGCTCAAAATCATACTCTAAAATAGGCTCTAAAGATATATTATTGTTTTTAACGAAATTGATAATTTCACTTTCAAATAAATCATAAAAAGTATCGAAATCAGATTTATTAATTGTTAAGCCAGCAGCTCCTTTATGACCACCATACTTTATCATCAAAGTAGGTGATTTAAGTGCTATAGTATCAAGGATGGTTTTGATATTAATATTATCTATACTTCTAGCAGAGCCTGATATTAAGTTGGAATCATTTTGTGTTTCAGAAAAAATAATGACAGGTTTGCCAAACATTTCTTTGACTCTACTTGCGGTTATACCGTGAATTCCAGAATGGCCATCATCAAGTAATATACACAGAGAGAAATTGTCGTCGTTCAGTTGATGAGCTTTAGTTATTGCTTCATGAGTAAGCTTTTTTTGAATTTCTTTACGTTGGTTATTTTGCTTGGTTAGGTTTTCGTATGTTTCTTCAATTTTGCGTTCATCATTTTCAAGTAAGAAGCTAACAGATCCTAATGCATCAGAAACTCTTCCATCACTATTTAGCAAGGGAGCTATACTAAAGCTAATATACTCACTTGATAGCTTCTCTTTATCTAAGAAGTCCCAACATAGACGATCGTTATTCTTTAGTTGCTCTATACCTAGTTTTGTAACAATGCGGTTGTTGTGACTATTTGCCATGCTAACACAGTCTGCAACTGTACCAATTGCAACAAAGTCAAGTAAATTACTTAATCCGTAAGACTTAGATAATGATTTAGCATTTTGCAGATATTTTCTACGAAGAGCTGCCATAAAAAGCCAAGCAACCATACAGCCAGCTACAGCTTTGTCTGGATAGTTACAATCATGTTGAGTTGGATTAAGTATCGCTATAGCACTTTGCGGAGGGCCTTCTGGTGGAATACCATGGTGATCTGTTACAATGCTGTCTATTCCATTTTGTTTAAGAACTGCAATCCTAGGCTCATCTGTTGAACCATTGTCAGCTGTTATAACAAGGCTTGGTCTAATTCTATCTGTTAATATCCTATTCATCAAAGACTCTGATAGACCATATCCTTCCTGCATCCTGTGACCTATATATGAACGAATCTTTTCTTGAGGGTAATTAAATATCTTTGTCAGCGCTTCATATAAAATTGCATGAGATGTTTGGCCATCACAGTCATGGTCGGTTTCTAATCCAATGATTTCATTATTTTGTAACGCTTGAAAAAGTCTATCTACGGCTTTATCGATATCTTTGAAGAGAAAGGGGGATGATAGATCTTTGATTGATCCTTTCAATATAAGGTCAATATTCTCAAAATTATTTACTCTAGAAGAGATTATTTTTGATAAGAATGTATCGTAACCTTTTGATATCAAAGTATCTAAAACTTTTTGGTTAGTTTGTTTTTGTTTTATTAGCATAAATTTATATTAGAAAGATTTTTTTTACCACTGAGGTGGTTTCGACACATATTTACACCTGATATAAATAGTAATGCTAATGGTATTGCAAAGAATATACCCCACAATCCCCAAATACCCCCAAATATCAAGATAGATGATACTACCCCTACTGGGTGGATATTTAGAACTTCAGAGAAAAGAAGAGGTACTAATAAATTACCATCTAAAGCTTGAATAATAAAAAATACTATCAGCATTGATACAAATGTACCATTTAGTCCAAACTGAAGGATACCAACCATAACAACAGGGATTGTGATAATGATCATTCCAATATATGGAATAATAACAGATAGGCCAACACCTACCGCTAATAGTAATGCATAGTTCAAGTTAAAATACGCAAAACCAATATATGTTACAATCGAAACAATAATTAGCTCAATAGCTTTGCCCCTAACATAGTCAGCAAGCTTAGGTTTTAAATCATTCCATACAAAATATAGGGCTCCATCTTGCTCCGGTAAGAATGATTTGAACCAGTTAATCATTTTTTCTTTGTCTTTTAGGAAGTAAAAAACCATAAGTGGTACTAAGAAAAGATATATTAATATAGAGAAAATAACAGGTAGTGTTGTAGCTGTATTCTCTAATATAAATGAGCCAATACTGGAGCTGATTTTCTTCCAATCAATGCTGTCAAACCAACTTACAATAGAGTTAATTCTTTCATCTGTAAGAATTGTAGGGTATTTGAGAGAGAGTTGCTCTAGACTTTCTTTCAAACTTGATAGGGTGTGAGACGCTTGTTTAATAAAGTCAATCAACTGATTAACGATAATCGGTAGCAATACAAATATCAATGACAAAAGTAAAATTAGGAATAGTACATATACAAAATATACTAGAATGATTCTCTTAATTTTTGTAATTTTATGTAGAATATTTACAAGAGTGTCAAGTAAGTAAGCAATAACTAGAGCAGCCAATATTGGTGCTATATAGTCACCCAAGAAAGTTAAAACTAGATAGAAAAATAACATTAAACCAAAAAACACTATTGGTTCATTGTTTTGATATCTGTTACCATACCAGTTTTTTATAGTTCGTAAGAGCATTGTTAATTAAGCTATTATTAAATTGATAATATTGTATCAGTTTTGAAAAAAATTGAATATATAAAGGTATTAATGGAAAGAATTTAAAATATTATTTCTTAATAGTTATAACAGCTGGGATAATTAATGTTATTACAATTCCACTAATAAGCATCATATCAAAACTAAAAACGGACATTGCCATGCTATCTATAGGTATGAATCCAACTATAATTGCAACAATACATCCAATACACCCTAAAAGAGCCATTAGTATAGTACCTAGAGAGCCTTTACATATTTCATACTGACCTTCTTGAAGAGGAGAGCTGAGTTTAAGCTTCACAGCTGTAATAAACATGAGTATATATGCAATAACAGCTAGCTGAGCAGTTAAGTCACTTAGGTACCAATATGCTTCATTTACTGATGGCATAAATATATACGAGAAGCAAAATACTGTGAAAATGAGTGCTTGAGTAATTAGCATAGTATCAGGAGCATCATTTTTGTTAGTTCTACCAAACATCTGAGGTAGGATATTGTCATTACTGACAACCATAAATGCTCTAGATAATCCCATAATCCAAGCTGAGGTTGTAGTAAATGCACCAAATATTAATGTAATAGCAATAATATATGTCATCCAAGGCATATTGATTTGGTTAAAGAAGTAGTGAAATGAAACCATCAATCCTGTAACAATATCAACATCGCCAATCTGTAGCTGACTACTAACTAAAATCACTGCAATATTTGACAAAATCAAAGAACCTAATATTACAGAACCTGAAATTAGTAGGGCTCTAGGAAAGTTCTTTTTGGCATTTTTGACATTAGCAGCGTGGATTGCACTCATTTCTAGACCGAATAAACTAAACATCACTGTGATAAATAAAGCCCAGCTACTCATGTTATTACCTGATGGGATAAAATCAGTAACACTAGGTAATACTATTTCAGAGCTGTGAGAAAATGACCAAATAATAGCTATTAATATAATAATAAACATAGGTAGGAGTGTACCTATAATAGCACCAAGAGTACTAACTGTACTTGAAGTTTTGATACCAAATAAGTTGATAGCTGTAGCACTCCAAAACATCACCAAACTCATAGAGATCATATACCAAGGGTTAGCTACTAGTTCGTTGGCATTTTGACCTATAGTTGGAGCTATTACATAAGCGATAATACCAGCGAAAAAGCCACAAATAGATGGAAACCAAACTAAGTTATAAACCCACTGTATCCATATCACTAGGAAGCCCAATCTTTTACCAAAAGCTTTTTTGACCCAGATGTAAATACCACCAGTTTCTTGAGAGGATCCTGTAGACATTTCAGCAGTAAGTAGGGCGCATGGAACTAAAAAGAAAATACCTGCTAGTATATAAAAAGTAATAACTATCCAGCCAGCTTGAGCGGTAATTGATATGTTTCTTAAGCTATCAACAGCAATAATATTTATCATAATTAGTCTGATTAGACCAAACTTTTTACTACTAACAATTTGTTCCATTATTCTATTTTTCTATTTCTCCGATACCACGGTTTAGTATATACTTAAAGGAATTTTATAACAACTAGAGCGTGTGTTAGTTTTATGAAACAAAAAGTTTTTGTTTTAGGCCTACTAGTTAGCCTATTTAATGTGGCTTATTCTGAAGAAAACTCGTATGTTTGTGATAATAAAATTCTTAAAAATCCAATTATATCAACAGAGTCAAGAACGCAGTTGAATTTTACAAACTGGGCTGACTATATATCTCCTGATATAGTACCTTGCTTTTCTGATTTATCTAATACCAGAGTTAAGTACATATATACATCTGACGATAATATGACTAGGGCAAAAATAATGACAGGCTCTTCAGGTTTTGATTTGATTGAGCAAGGTGCTCTATATCTAAATAGTGAAATAGCATCTAAAGCACTTATTAAACTTGATAAGTCAAAATTACCAAACTTAGATTATCGTAATAAAGTAATTTATGATAAGGTTTCTCAAATTAATGATCCAGGGAATAATTATGCTGTAGTTTATAGCTATGGTACTACTGGGTTAGCTTATAACAAACAAGAAATAGAACAAAGATTAGGTAAGGGTATTGTTCCTAATAGTTGGAAATATGTATTTGATAAAAAGTATCTCAAACAAATAGCACCATGTGGAGTCTCATTGCTTGATGAGCCTGAGCAGATTTTTGGTAATTATTTCTACTATCATGGTATTGATCCTAATACTAATAGTAAAGCTGAATATGAGAAGGCAGCTTTGGATATTATCAAGAACATACGTCCATATATTAAGTATTTTGATAGTAACAAATATCAAAATGATTTTACAGCAGGTAACTTATGTTTAGTGATGGGGTACTCTGGCGATGTAGTTAGATCTGTCGAAAGAGCGAAAACTATTAATCCTGATGTGACTTTAGCTTATGTGATACCTAAAGAAGGTACTAATATTTGGTTTGATATGCTTATGATTCCAAAAGGAGCCAAGGATCTTGATAAAGCTTATGCTCTTATGAATTATATTATAGATCCGTATGTAGCAGCTCAAAACAGTAATTATTTATATCAGCCTAATGCAGTTACGCAAAATGAAAAATATTTAGATGATATATTTAGTGACACTAATATCAGGCCTACTGATGAGATGATCAAAAAGATGTATGTTCTTAACATTCATGATGCAGAAATGCAGAGCTTTATTAGTAGAATGTGGATGAATGTTAAATATGGTATAGAATTTACACCTAAGTATTATAAGCCCAACCAAAATTAGTCTAAAGCCCTTTTGGATTGAGTACTTCTAAAAGAGGTGATTGGTTAGCATGTATTCTTAGTTTTTGATCTCTGCTAATATTCGATGATAATTCTTAAACCTAACGGGGTTGATATGACCTCGTTTAACTTGTTCGACTATTTCACAACCCCTAGAACCCTCTTCATGTGAGCAATTTCTGAATTGGCACATACCCTTGTATTTTTTGAAATCTAAGAAACCATCAAAAAGCTCTTCTTTTGTGATATGCCAAAGTCCAAATTCTCTAATGCCAGGAGAGTCAATTATGCTAGTAGTATCATCTATCTCGTACAAGGTAGAGCATGTAGTTGTATGACGCCCTTTTTTGGTGGAATCCGATACAGCAGTTGTTGCAGTGATTTTAGTACCTAATATTGTATTTAATGTTTCAGACTTGCCTACACCTGATTGACCTAAAAATATAGATGTTTTATTTTTAAGTTCTTCAAGTAAGTTGTCAATCCCTATATTGTTTTGTGCAGAGGTATAGAATACTTTATAGCCGATTTCTTGGTAAACATTTGCTAAGTCTTGAATATATTTCTTATCTTTCTCTTTTTGATCATCGATTTTATTGATAACAATTATAGGTTCAATATTACTATTATGTAATGCTGCTAGATATCTATCAATATAATGCTCAACTGGTGCCGGAGAATGTGCAATAATTATTACAGCACTATCAATATTTGCAGCGATATTCTTATTTTTGCGCTGATATTGGTTGGGACGAGCGATTAAATTCTTTCTATCTAATAATTTAGCAATTACATAAGTGGAATTTGTATATTCAAGTTCTACATTATCGCCAACAGTAAGTTCGCCCTTTAAGTGGCTTCGTAATAGTGCCGAAACTTTCTCGCCACTTGTAAGTTTGACAGAAATATTGCCACCAAAGTTTGTTATGATTTTTCCTTGCAAAGATATATTATGAATTATCTTTTTATTAAAGTTAATTATAAGCATTATTTATGAAAATGCGAATAATGTCTTGTATATATTTGAATAAAAATATTATCTTTGCTAGTATCGAGAGATTAAGAAAGAAAATTCATATTTAATCTTAAAGAAGAATTAAAGGAGAAGTAATGAAGAAAACTAAATTTTTGACATTGATGGCTTTGGCAACATTTGGTGCGACGAGTTTTTCTTATGCAGATGATGCAGGTGGAGTTAATCTATCACCAGAAGGATACTGGGTGCAATTTGATGAAGATCCAGATGCTGGTCGTGGTATGCCTCAGGGTATAGTACACACATACTTTGCAAAGAATAATGATTATGGTAAAAAAGGTACTCTACAGATGGAGATTGTTGTACCTTTAATGTATGTAGACTCATCTGGCAAGCCAACTAAGCCTAGAGCAACTTGTAATAACTGCTCAAATGGTTCATATAACGGATTTGACTATAAAGGTAAAAACACCCCATTACAAGGAATAGTATTCGCAGGTAATATGCAGCCACAAGCGGGTACAGGTGTTGCTGGTCAAAGTAGTGACGTATATAAAGATGGTGGTGTAATAAATCCAAATGATGGTAAAGTCTATGCATCTGAAGCACAAGTTCAAGATGCAGGTAGAACAATGTATGCTAAAGCTGCTTATATCGTTTGGGGCAAAGAGTTAGGTAGCAAAGCTGCTCATTGGCAAAGAATCACAAAAGCTGATTACGAAAAAGTTAAAGCAGATTGTGGTGTAACCGCTGATGGACAATATGTAAATAAAGATGAGAAGGTTACTGCTACTTGTACTAACTATCCTGTTGAGCAATTTGGTGTTAAAAGTCCTGTCTAATTAGTTTGTATAATTGCAAATTTTCTTTATACTTTATCTTAAAAGTCATAATAAATTTCTAGAATGATTAAAAAAATTACGTTTCTAATTTTTGGTCTTTCCATTGTTATGTCAGGCTATGCTAGATTTGATAAAACAAATGCAAATGGCTACTGGTTACAAAAGGATGAAGCAACTAACACAAATGTGGGAGTGATTCATGCTTATACTAATGACCATGGTAGTTTGAATGCTAGAATGTTTGTGCCGTTAGCAAATGTAGATGGTGGCAAGGTTCATCCACCTATGATTTATTGTAAAAATTGTGGCAAGGGAGATGCTTATGGGCATAAATATGATTACTCTAGTGGGAGTGATACATATCAAGGGCTAGAGTTTGTATGGGATATTAAAAAATCAGGTTCTGTTGATAAACCACATGGTAAAGGACCAGTTTATACGGAGGGTTCGGTACTAAATCCACATGATGGTAAGTATTATCACGTCAAAGCTCAAACCATAGAGGATGGAGACAAAGTATATGTTAGAGCTTTTTGGGGCTATTTGGGTAAAGATGAGTATTGGCAAAGGATACCTAAGTCACAAGCAAACAAGATAAAATGGGAATGTGGTTTGACCAAAGAAAATATCTACCCATATCAAGATAAGTCTGGAAATATAGTTGATCAGAAACTATGGAAGGAGTGTTCAACAAGAGATTTCGTAAAAGATCCTTTGTAATAGTTATTATTTATGCATTTTCAGCAGAATTATCGTCAAATAAAGGTTTTATCTGAAAGCTTAGCTAATCAAATAGCGGCTGGAGAAGTTATAGAAAGACCCTCGTCTGTAGTCAAAGAACTTATTGAGAACTCTATAGATGCTGGGGCAACTGCTATCACCATAGAAGTTCAAGAGGGAGGTAAGTCATTAATTAGAATTAGAGACAATGGTAAAGGGATTACTCGTGATGATTTGCGACTAGCTCTAGTACCTCATGCAACAAGTAAAGTCTATACTCTCGAAGAGTTAGAATCTGTGGCTAGTATGGGTTTTCGTGGTGAGGCTTTAGCGAGTATTGCATCTGTATCTAAGCTAAAGATTATATCTAAACATTATAATCATGATGATGCTTGGCAAATTAATAATCAAACTAAAGAAATCATACCAGCAGCTCATGTAACAGGAACAACTATAGAGGTTAGTGAACTCTTTTATAATACTCCAGCACGACGCAAATTTTTGAAAAAAGATAATACTGAGTTTTTACATATTTCTGATTTACTTAAGAAATATATGCTTTGCTATTTTGGTATAGCCTTTAGACTTATTCATAATGGTAAAGATGTCAAAGATCTACTTTCAGCAGAAGATGCGCAACTTAAATACAATCGTGTCTTAGATTTGTATAGTCGTGATTTTATTGAAAATGCTATTTATATAGATAAAGAGGTTGGAGATGCTCATCTATGGGGCTGGGTGGCTAGTCCTAGATTCAATAGAGCTAGAGCAGATATGCAGAGCTTTTATATAAATGGGCGTATTATCAAAGACAAGATTGTTACTCATGCGATAAAAAATGCTTATAAAGATGTAATGTATGGTAATAGATATCCAGCATTTTTGCTTTATCTTGATATGGATTATAAAGAGGTGGATGTAAACGTTCATCCAGCTAAAAGTGAAGTGCGCTTTAGAAATCAGAAATTCATCTATGATTTTCTTTTTGGTACAGTTAATAAAGCTATAACTACTAGTGCTGATGTTGAAGTAGATAAGTCTGCTCTTCAAGAGGATATCCAAGAAGAATCAAATAGTGCAAATAATCCATTGAATATTGGTAATATGAGCTTGGATATTAGTGTTGAAGATGAGCAAGAGGAATCTGAATCAAATACTAGCTTACTTGATAGATATCTAAATAATCAAAATACTCAAGAAAATGAAATTCACATATCACAAAAGCCAAAATCTAGTGGTTTGGGGCAGGCTATTTGTCAGATCCATGGTATATATATTCTCGCGCAAGTAGATGATGGTGTGGTACTTGTAGATATGCATGCAGCACATGAGAGAATACTCTATGAAGAGATGAAAAAAACTTGGCATGCAGATACGGATAAATTTAAACAGAATCTACTTATGCCACTTACATGCCAGTTATCTAGTAAGACTGTTGCAACAATTGATGAAAATATTGAAACTTTCGAAAAGTTAGGTTTTGAGATATCTATAGTAGCTGATGATGCAATACTTGTACGATCAACGCCTATTTATGTTAAAGATAAAGATGTACAAAATCTAATATCAAATATAGCTACAGAGCTTACATCTTCTGGTAAGACAAAGAGTGTCGAGTTTTATCTAAACCATATTTTGGCTACAGTATCTTGTCATGCTGCTGTACGAGCAAATGATAAGCTTAGTATTCAGGAGATGAATCATCTACTAAGACAGATGGAAACTGTTGAAAATTCCGGTCAATGTAATCATGGCAGACCGACTTGGGTTAAATTAAATTTTGCGCAGTTAGATAATTTCTTTTTGAGGGGACGTTAACCTTAAATATAAAAAACTATAACTTGTTTGTTATTGTAGTGACAGAACATTGTTCTGTCTTTTCTATTTCGCTACTTACTGCGTAAGTTATAGCGACATACTTTTTTCATGGCAGAAAAAGTATGCAAAACTGCCTAGCACTTCGCTATCGTAGTTCAAAACAAATGGAAAATAAAAAACTCACTTCGTTCAAACAGTTTTATTTTCTAATCATTTGTTTTTGAAACTACTTGTCGCTGATGTGCAAAAGTCATAAAAGTAAGAATATAGCTTTATTGATATGAGAATTATAAATACTTATTATTTAGTATATTAATAAGTGTTAAATTTGTAGGAACTATTTTGAAAAAATTATATCAACGATTTTAGGTTTTATTTTACTTGGAGCGGTAGGTTGGGGATGCTACTTGATTATTTCACTTGTTTGGAATCAATTTAAGCTTTTGGATCCTAAAGTTTCAATTAGTTTATTAACAGCCGCTACAACAGTGATAGCTGCAACTGTAACAGTTGTTTTAGGAAAGTATTTTGAACGAAAGAAAGATATTGAAGCACACTATAGAGAAAAGAAAACTCAAATATACGATGAGTTTTTATGTAAACTTCTCAAACTTTTCTATGGTACTTCAGAAAATAATAAAGAAATAGATGACCTCGTTAGTTTTCTTCAGGAATGGCAAAGAAAGATAATTCTTTGGGGAGGACAAGATGTCTTATTAAATTATATTAACTGGTTGGAGCGTTTAAAGGAAGGTAAAAATGATGCAAAAGTTATGTTTATGATGGAAGAGCTTTTTTAGAAATTAGAAGGGATCTTGGACATAAAAATAATAAGTTGGTCAAAGGTACATTTACCCGCTTGATTTTAAAAAATCCAAAAATCTTTTTGAGTATGGCTAAAAATAATCCAGATGTAACATTGCAAGAAGTAGCTGAAGCAGAGAAAAATTTAGTAAACTTACAATAAAAAACTGGAGCTGTCTTAGATAATTGAAATTATAAACCTAATCTACCCAATATCCTTAAGATTATGGATAGTCACAGCTAGCATTTGCCGATGTATCTCTTGCTTATAAATATTTTTAATATAGAATGACTTTAGATTATTTGTGTCTGTATTTTCTGTAATTAATTTAGTCATATGAATTTAAAAATCTTATCTTGATAGGTATTGGTATGCTCAATTATTTTAAAGTTAGAGGTAGACTATTTAGTAATAGTTCTTTTAGCTATGCTTGTGTGATGACTTTATTTAATGCTACTGTGGTAGGTATCGCGTATATATCTATAAGTTGGCATTTGTTAACTCTGAAGAATAACCTTGAAGTTATAATGTTATTTATGCTTACTTGGTGGATTTTTGGAGTGATATTATCTCCAATTACAGGTTATTTTGCTGATCTTATACCTAGAAAAATAATTATAGTTCTAGTAAATATCTTTAGAGTTATATTACTTTCAGCATTTGTATTTTTGGGTAATTTAGATTCTTTAACTCTAGTATATTTGTTTACAAGTATATGGGGGATTATATTAGCATTTTTTATGCCGGCAATGATGATAATGTCGCGAGAGCTATTTCCTAATGATGATGTTCTATTGTATGCAAATAGTACGATGGATGGTCTATTTGAATTTGGTATGGTTATTGGAATGTCTTTAGGAGGGATCTTAGTAGCGTATTTCGATATGCACCAGATTATGATAATAATGCTTGCTGGAAGTATTTTTGCGACTTTGTGTAGTTTTATGATTGTACCAAAGAGAATTGTAAAAAATCAAAAGGGGAGCTTTTTAGATAATTGGAAGGAAGTTATTAATTATCTTAGTAAAAATATATCGTTATATTGGTGTTATTTGGCTCAAGTTAGCATGACTTGTATATATATGATTGCTCCAATCTTCATATCTCCATACGCTAAGAATATTCTTCATGCTTCATCTTTGGAATTTGGACTAATAGAAGTGGCATTTTCGGTAGGTTTTATTATTGGGAATATTTTACTGCCATATATGATAGAAAAAATGTCGCCAAAATTAACGCTAGCTTTTTCTATGAGTGCATCAGCTATGATGTATTTGTTATTGGGATTAAACCAAAGTATAGCTTTTGCTATCTTGTATTATCTAGTAGCTGGTGTATTTATATCATCATGGGTAATAATTGTTACTATAGCACAAAAAAATACGCCGATAACTTTACAGGCTAAAATACAAGGTGTTGCTTATGGTTTATCTGGTCTGGTGGTTATGTTTATATATACAATATTTTTTATGATTAATTATTTAGAACCATTACCTAGTAATAGATGGTTTTATGTATTGGCAGCTTTGGCATTATGTACATTATGGCCAATATTTAATGGATTAAAGTTTTTAGACAAAACTAAGTAATAGATATTGAATTAGTGATGAGTTGAAATTATTGATTTAAGTTATCCAAATACTTCTCAGCATCTAACGCAGCCATACAACCAGTACCTGCAGAAGTTACAGCTTGTTTATAAACATGGTCGGCTACATCACCAGCTGCGTATACACCTTGTATATTGGTTTGAGTAGCATCACCAGCTAAACCTGATTTTACCTTGATATAACCATTTTCCATTTCAAGCTGATCTTTGAAGATACCTGTGTTTGGAGTATGACCGATAGCAATAAATACCCCCATAACATCAATTTTAGATTCTTCGTTAGTTTTGACATTTTTAAGGCGTAGAGCATTCACACCCATATCATCACCAAGAACCTCTTCTAGTGTCGTATCCCAGATAATATTTACATTACCATTTTCAGCTTTTTCCATTAGTTTATCGATAAGGATTTTCTCAGATCTAAGCGAATCTCTACGATGAATTAGTGTTACAGATTTAGCAATGTTTGATAAGAAAAGAGCCTCTTCAACAGCTGTGTTACCACCACCAACAACTGCGACATCTTTGTTTTTGTAAAAGAAGCCGTCACAAGTAGCACAAGCAGACACACCCTTGCCCATGAACTTTTCTTCTGATTCTAAACCTAAGTATCTAGCAGTAGCACCAGTAGCTATAATTAGAGCATCACAAGTATACTCTTCAATCTCTCCAACTAATTTGAAAGGTCTAGCTTGTAGGTCTACAGAGTTAATTGTGTCATATGTGATTTGTGTATCGAATCTCTCAGCTTGTTTCTGTAGCTTTTCCATAAGCTCAGGACCCATGATACCATCAGCTTCACCTGGCCAGTTATCTACATCTGTAGTAGTTGTAAGTTGTCCACCGGGTTGCATACCTGTGATTATTATAGGGTTTAAGTTTGCACGAGCCGCATAGATCGCTGCAGTATATCCAGCAGGACCAGATCCTAGGATTATTAATTTATGATGATTTGCCATTTTAAAAAGTTCTTCAAAATACGATTATGGCGAAATTATAGCATAGTGCTTGTTCAAGTGAAATTTTGAAATAACCTTCTTAAGAGGTTTATTTTTGAAACTACTAATTGCTAATGTGGATTTATTTCTTTGACAATGTTTTTAATCTCAGCGAAATTATCAATATATGCGAAGCTCTCTAGAGCTTCTAGATCTACACCATTATGATAACCGTAACTTACCATTATAGTTTTTACATTTGCCTCTCTAGCACATAAATAATCATTCATAGAGTCGCCAACCATCAAACTCTCTTCAGCTTTAGCACTTAGCTTATTCATAGCAAACAGTAAGGGTTCAGCGTATGGTTTGTAGCTCGTTGTAGTATCTCCACCAATAATTACTTCAAAATAGTCAATTAAATCTAAATGGGTTAGGGATTGTATAGCATCCTCTTCATGTTTGTTTGTTACAACAGCCATTTTTATACCTTGTTGCTTTAAGAAATCTAAAGTTTCAATGACATTGGGATATACTTTACTATTTGCACTATTTAGAGTTTTGTATGTTTGACTGACAATTTTAACACCTGTATCAGCTATAGATTCAATATATTCTTTATTATTAAAATCTAATGCTAGAACTTTTCTAACGGTGGTAGGGTAACCTTTACCAATTATATTTGTTAAGACATCTTCAGATACCGGCTCAAGTCCAAAATATTTACGCATGGCATTTGTTGCAACTGTTAGATCACCAACTGTATTTACAAGTGTACCGTCTAAGTCAAAGAATATATTTTTTATCATGTTTTTTCTTACTCATTAATTTGTGATTTTATCTTGTTCATCTCATCAACTTGACTAACTTTAATTTCTAAAGCAGACGATGGAAAAGCAGTACATTTAGTATCTCGTAAAATTTTTTTAGAAGCAGAGCAGTGGATATTTGTTACTTTTGTAGTTTCGAGTATTTCTTTTAAATTATTTGAGTTAATTCCACCACCAGGCATTATTTGAATTTGGCTGCCAAACTTTTCTTGTAGAGTTTTTATAATTTTTAAACCTTGTATTACATTTGGCTTAGCTCCAGATGTTAAAATTCTATCAAAACCTAGTTCAATAACTTCTTGAGTAGCTGTGTATATATCTGTTGTTAAATCAATTGCTCTATGAAAGGTTAGTTCTTTGCCAGCTTTTTTTGTAAGTTCAATAAATGGTTTCAGAAATTCTTTATCAACTTTATTTTCTTTGGTTAAAGCACTAATGACAATACCATCAACACCTAGCTCTAGCATCAGTTTACAATCTGTAAGCATAATTTGCTGGTCTATCTTATCGTAATAAAAATCACCAGCACGATGGCGAACCATAGCCTGTAATGAACCTATGAAATTCTCTTTGGCAAATTTGACTAAACTAGGCGAGGGTGTAAGTCCTTCTACTCCAAGAGCGGAGCATAGTTCTAATCTATCAGCGCCAGCTTTTTGGGCATTGAGTATTGATTGATAGTTATCTATACAGATTTCTAGGGTTGTCATGGATGAACAGATTATCTAACTTTGATTTATCATATTATAACATTAGTTTTATGTTGGTTTCGCTACTAACTACTAATGAGTAACCTTTTATTAATCATAACTCATAGTCTTCAATTTGTTTTAGAGTTGGTATAATTGTTTGTAACAAAATTAATTTTATAGAGTTTTTATGAGTCAACTATTTATCGTTTATCTTGGCGGGAGCGCACCCAAAGCAAATATCGAGTTACATGATGTACAGTTTGTAATTGGTAATACTATCGAAGATACCTATGAGCAACTTAGACAAAATTGGTTTGGCACGGTCAAAGGATTGCATTTGGATAGTTATAAAGCTCTCAAAGGTGCAGATGGTTATAAGATATCTATCCAAGATAGACCTCAAAACTTTAATAAAAAGTTATATTTTGTCAATCTTGGTGGCTATGATGAATCTAAGCTAAATGAGCTACATGAGTTTGCTTTATTTGTTGCTGCAGATAAAACAGAAGCAAAAGAAAAAGCAAAGCAAAGTCTACTAAAAAACTCATTACATCAGCATAAAGATAATCTTATGGAAGTTGATGATTGTTTAGAGCTTAGCTCTATTGATGGTAAGTATATTCATTTAACTCTAAGTGATGAAGTGTATGATTTAAAACCTGATTGGTTTGGATATAGGGTAATTGGGTAGATATTATGATTCTTTATCAATATAGAGGTAATATCCATGATAATAGTAAGCAAGATAAGAAATTTTTTATAGATTTAATCACAAAAGGGTCTATAAAATTTACTAATCCGGTTGATTTCAATGATCCATTTGATTGTTACCCTAATTCATGGGGAAATGAATTTCCTAAGGGAGAATTGCCTCACGCCGTAGTAGATAGTCTTAACTATAAGCTACAACAAGGATTGTCTAGAGTAGTTGGTGTTACGTGTTTTACTCCTCATAATGATAGGATGCCAATGTGGAGTCACTATGCAAGTCAACACAAGGGTATTTGTATAGGGTTTGATACGGATATACTTATTAAAGAATGTGATAAAAATAGTCATGGTAGTCCTGTGATACATTCTCTTAAAAAAGTAATTTATACTGATGAAAGACCTTGTGAAAGAGATGTAGATAAGTTCATCAAAAAATCGACTGAATGGGATTATGAGAATGAGTATAGATTAATAAGCTGTGCTGTGAAAGGAACTCCTCAATGGGGTCCTGGAGTTTGGGAAATACCTGAGAAATCTATCAAAGAAATTATTTTTGGAGTAAGAACTCCTCAGAAAATTCAAAAAGAGTTAGTAAGAAAAATAAAACAATTTCGATCAGATATAAAATTAAAGAAAGCTGTTCTTGATAGTTATACCTATAAAATTATTATTGAAGATTTAGACTTACAACCAGATATAGCGCCAATGACTGGATCACTTATTGGACCAAATGGCAATATTGATTTTTAATCTGACTACAAAATCAGCCGTGCTTGTTTTTTAACAGGTTCATTCATACCATCAGTCCAAACCCAGTAATAAACTGGTTCACTACCTTTAAAACTAGCCACATAGTGGTTGTCTTGATTATCAATCGCATGAATTGTTAGCTCATCTAAATATCCAGTTTTAAGATGGCGTAAATCTTTAGCAGCTTCTAACACAGCATCTTTTACAGACATTCCCATTTTCATATATAGAACTACAGACCTAGCTGTGCCACAACGAATAGCCATCTCACCAGTATGTGTACAAGCACAAGCACCATATCTAGAGTCGGCATACGAGCCAGCACCAATAATTGGGCTATCACCTAACCTACCAGGATAACGCCAGCCCCAGCCAGAAGTGCTTGTAGCAGATGAGATAGTGTTATTATAGTCTTTTGATAGATAGACTGTAGTATCAAATATTTTTTCAGGATCAACAGCAAATTTACTTAGTTCTATCAGTGGAATATTTGGAAACTTAGCTTTTTGCTCAGCAGTTAAATGTTTATCTAAATGTTCTAACCAAACTTTTTTAATTTCTGGTAATAGGTTATCGATTTTAGTCGCATTAATTTCATTAGCAAATCTATTTGCTCCTTCAGCAACTAATATCTCATGATGTAATCTTTGCATAACTTCATAAGCAACCTCGACAGCATTAGCATAACCTTTTAGAGCACCGATAGAGCCTGTACGCAGATCATCACCATCCATTACAGAAGCATCTAGAGTTACATTGCCCAAAATATCAGGCCAAGAGCCTCTACCTACAGTTTTGATAGTAGTATCATTCTCTACAAGTTTAATACCCTCAATTATAGATCTGAGACCATTTTCCTTATTTTTAAGTTGTTTGAAAGCTTCATGTACGCCACCACGACCTTCATCATTTGCAATTAGAATCATCTTTATACCCTAAGTTTAGTAAGTTTTTTTAATAATGGAGTTAATGCAAATAATATAACAGCCATAATAATTGCTGCAATAAAAAGTTTAAAATATCCTGATGCAAAACTATTTGCAGGAGTGTTTTTATCTACAGCAATATGTGAACTAATTACACCACCAAAGAATCCAGCATAAGCATTAATTGTCCACCATACACCCATCATTGTTGATTTTAGATGCTCAGGAGCAAGGCGAGTGACTAAGGCTAATCCAACAGGTGAAATGCACAGCTCACCAAATACAAGCATTAGATAGCATAGTAATAACCATATTACATTAGCATGACCTGACTGAGCTGCTATTGATCCTGCTATGCTTAAGAATAAGAAACATAACGCAAGAAATACTAAGCTAAATACAAATTTTAATTCATCAGAAGGTTCTTTGTTACGTTGACTTAGTTTCTGCCATAAAACACCAAAGAAAGGGGTGATTATAACTAATAAAGTTAGTTGTGTTGCCATAACAGTAGTAACAGGCATATTAAAACCTAAGATATTAAGTTCAATATTATGCTTGATAAATATAGGAATACTAATAGAAGTTTGATTACTCAGTGACCAGTAAAAAAGCATAAATATTGATAATATTAAAAGAATAGCAATATTAGTCTTTTGATTACTTCCAAGAGATTTCCAAAGAGATATTAGATAAATCAACAGAACAATTCCAGATAATGAATTAATTATCATAGATTGAGTAGGGTGAGCTATTAAATAAGCAAAAATACATGCTGAAAAAATCACAAATAATATAATTGCTTGCCAAACATTTAATCCCAAGAAAAGTTTTCTTTGCATAACTTCATAGTTCGGCGCATCACAGCTTTTAGGGAAATGCTTTTTACCTGATTCAAAAAATATTAACCCGAGAGCCATTCCAAAAGCGGCTAAACTAAAACCATAATGCCAACCAATTTTTTCACCGACAAAGCCAACTATAAAAGTAGCTAAAACAGATCCGAAATTAATACCTGTATAAAAATAAGCAAAACCACTATTTCGTAGAGACTCTCTATCATCATAGAGCCTACCAACCATTGTAGAGACATTTGACTTGAAAAAACCTGTGCCAGCAGAAATACAACCTAACCCTAAAAATAATGCAGTATCACTAGATCCAGATAGTGCCATAATTATATGACCAGTCATAATTGAGACACCACCAATCAGCACACAACGCCTGTAGCCAATAATTCTATCTGCTAAAATTCCACCAACAGCGGTAGTGATATATAGATATGTTACATAACTACCAAAAATTAGAGCAGCATTAGCATCTGTGAAATCTAATCGCTGAGTCATGTATAGAATTAAAATAGCTGATAATCCGTAAAAGCTGAAGCGTTCCCACATTTCAGCAAAGAATAAGAATTTGAGTCCTTGAGGATGCCTAAGATGTTCCATTTTTGATTTTATTAAAATATAGGGTAAATTCATTTTAACTAAACACTAAATATAAATCATTAATAAGCTATTGCTAAATGTACTTTTAATAGCTAAAAAGTCTTAGTAGCTATTGATATCTAATGTATATTGAATATAATTTCCGCTCTTATATAAATTAATAACCCAAGGTAAATAAGTATGTCATTCAAAGGTTCATGTCTTTGTAATTCTGTTAAATTTGAAATTGATGGTAGTTTTGAAAATTTCTTTCTGTGTCATTGTGAGCATTGTCGTAAAGATACAGGTTCAGCTCATGCAGCTAATTTGTTTTCATCAAATGCAAAATTAAATTGGCAATCTGGTCAAGAATTAGTCAAAAAATATAAACTACCTGCATCACATCATACAAGAAGTTTTTGTAGTGAATGTGGTTCAGCATTACCTTTTGAGCAATCAGAATTTAATTTAGTAGTAGTGCCTGCTGGTAGTCTAGATGATAAAGTAGATATTAAGCCGACAGCTAATATATTTATGGCTAGTAAAGCTAATTGGGACGAAAATTTAGCTTCAGCTCATAGTTTTGATGCTTTTCCAATGCCTTAAAGAATAATATTACTTACTATTTTTCATAAGTTTTTCTATACCAACGAATGTAACATTAAATATTACAGGTCCAAGAAATATTCCGATAAAACCAAAAGCTTGGATTCCTCCTAGTATACCTATCAATGAGGCAGCGAAACTAAGTTGTACTTGTTTATTGATAATTTTGGGTTGCATAATATTGTCTGTGAAAATATTTAGAGCAAAACCAACTACTAGTATGGTAATAGCTTTGGTAGCACCATATACTACAAATACACTGGCTCCGATGAGTATATAAACAATGCCAACCATAAATGGGATCATAGATGCAATAGCTACGGTAAATGCAAGTAAAATAGGTGTTGGCATCCCTGTTAGTAAGAATGTTGTAGCCATAACAGTACCAACAAGTGATGCAGTTAGAAAAATTGCTAAACTTACTCTACGAGTTGTAATAATTGCTGTAGATATGAAACTATCGCTATCATCAAAGTCCTTAAGTACTACTTTTTTTGCAAATTTTTCTAAAGTAGAGCTACTAACTAGGAATTGATATACCAGTAAAAGTGTAATTAAAAAATCTGTTATAAAGCTTATAGATGTTGAGCCTACGTATCTAACTTTAGGTAATATTTGACCTAAATTGGAGATTATGGTGTCACTATCATCGTTAATTGCCTTTATTAGTTTGTCAAAATGTTCTTGAAGGATACTTCCTATGTAAGGAATTTTGCCTATAGAACTACCAAGCGTAGCAAAAGTTTGTGAAAGTGTTTCTGGATGTTGTAAGTATGAAACAATCTCTGAGATAGCATAATACAGAACAATTAATATAGGAATAAAAACACACAGAAGAATCCCCATAACTAATAGGAAACTACTTCTATGTTTACCAATATGTTGCTCTAAATACTCTTGAAGTGGAGCAAGTATTATTGCCAAAAGTCCTGCAAAAAGTATAGAGTAAATAAAAGGGTATAAAACCCACATTACTAAAGCACCAATAATGCAAATAATAGATAGTTTTTTAATAGTTTGTAGTGACATTTTATTTATAGTTGTAGTAATAATTAGAATAAAGAATAGCAATATGTTTAAGTTTTATAAACTGCTCTATAAGCTTAATTCATAAAACTTACAACTATTTAAGTTGATTCTAAAGTGTAACAAGCTTGATTTATCAATGTTTAGAAGTATTTCGAGAGATTTTACCATTGCTCAATATTTCCTTGAGCATCTAAAAATTTTCCAGAGTCTTTATGATGGAGATTTTCAATAAGATTAGTCATCGCTTGGATGCTATCACTAATTTCCATAGTAGCATTATCTCCACCCATCTTAGTCTTAACCCAACCAGGTCGAAGACTTATAGTAATTATCTCTAGGCACTCAGCAGCAAATGTTTTTGTTAACATATTTAGAGCTGCTTTTGATATGCGGTATGAATAACCAAAACCAGCTTTTGTTTGCTCTATAGAGCCAGCTTGACTAGCCATATTGATAACTATTGGATTAGCAGATTTTAGCAGATTCTCTTTGAAATTATGAATAAGATAAAAAGCTCCTAAACAGTTCGTTTGAAAAGCATTATTTATCCAGTTTGGATTAGTTTCAGAAATACTAAATTTTTGATGGTTCTCAGGGTAAATACCGGCATTGTTTATTAATATATCAATAACAATACTTTTATACTTTTGAAATAATTGCTCTTGGTCTGTAGGACTACTAACATCAAGTTTTTCTATAGTAAGTTTTTGATATTTCTTAGAAAGTTCTTTTAGGTCATTTGCTTTAGCTGGATCACGGCAAGTTGCGATTACATTACAGTTTTTTGTTAAATAGTGTTCAACGAAACCTAGCCCAATTCCTCTATTCGCGCCCGTAATTAAAATATTTTTTTGCATTATTTTAGTACTTATATATTTGGTTTTATATTATATGACAATTAGTTTTGGCATCACTAATTAAACTCTTTGCGGTACTTTTAGGTAGTTCAACAGCTCCTACTCCTGCGCCTAAAATAGCTCCTAAAATAACAGCCCCACCTATTTGGAATGGTTGTACGAATGAGTTTTTACTTAAGCCACCACTATCAAACATCATTGGAGACATCATGGCTCCGCCAACCATTCCTCCTAATAAACCTACAGGTACCATTAGAATAGTTCCTACTCCTATACCTACTACTGAGATAGGCGTAATAAGGATGGTAGATAGTGTGCTACATTCTTTGTTTTGTTTATTATTTTCGTTTCCTAGTGTTTCTAATGTCACAGGACTCATATTTTTGCTCTCTGATAAGCAATACCCTACATTTGTAGCTAGAAGTAGTGTTGTAATGCAGAAAAGTAAGATTATCTTCTTAAACATGATTTAACTAGTTAGTTAATAGATTATATTAACTTATATTATCACTTTAAATTAGTTTTTTGAAAATTATGAAATTGAAATATAAATAAAGAAAAAATATTTAGAAAATAAAAATTACCAACCAGTAACTTCTTTAAGTTTAGAACCTAACTCTGCAGGTGATCTAGTATAAGCAATACCAGCAGCTTCAAATGCAGCGAATTTTTCATCAGCAGTACCTTTACCACCAGAGATGATAGCACCAGCATGACCCATACGCTTACCTGGAGGAGCTGTAACACCAGCAATATATCCAATAACTGGCTTAGTAACATTGTGTTTAATGTATTCAGCAGCTTCTTCTTCAGCTGTACCACCAATTTCACCGATTAGGATTATAGCTTCTGTTTGAGGATCATTCTCTAAAAGTTTAAGAGCTTCGATTTGGTTCATACCTGGGATTGGATCTCCACCTATACCAATACAAGTAGATTGACCAAAGCCTAACTTAGTAGTTTGAGCAACTGCTTCATAAGTTAGAGTACCAGAACGAGAAATGATACCAACTTTACCAGGTTGGTGGATATGACCAGGCATAATACCAATTTTACATTCACCTGGAGTGATCACACCAGGACAGTTAGGGCCAACAACTTGTACATCTTTACCTTTTAAATATTCTTTAACTACTAGCATATCTAGAGTTGGAACACCTTCAGTAATGATTACAACTAGTTTAACACCAGAATCAATAGCTTCTATTGCAGAATCTTTTACAAATGGAGCTGGTACATAGATTACAGATGCATCAGCACCAGTAGCTTTTACAGCTTCTTCCATAGTATTGAAAACTGGTCTGTCTAGGTGAGTTTGACCACCTTTACCAGGAGTCACACCGCCCACGATGTTTGTACCATAAGCAATAGCTTGCTCTGAGTGAAAAGTACCGTTTTTACCAGTAAAACCTTGTACTAAAACTTTTGTATTTTTATCAACTAATACGCTCATTATTTAATATCCTTTTAACTGTTTTAATTTATTAACCTAGTGATTTTACAACTTTATCAGCAGCATCAGCTAAACCATCAGCAGGTATTAGTTTTAAACCTGAATCAGATAGGATCTTAGCACCTTTTTCTGCATTGTTACCTTCTAGACGAACAACTACTGGTACAGTTACATTTACTTCTTTAACAGCTTCGATAATTGCCTCAGCGATCATATCACAACGTACGATACCACCGAAGATGTTAATTAAAACAGCTTTTACATTTTCATCATCTAGGATTAGTTTGAAAGCTTCGATTACTCTTTCTTTAGTAGCTCCACCACCAACATCTAGGAAGTTAGCAGGCTTACCACCGTATAATTGGATGATATCCATAGTAGCCATTGCTAGACCAGCACCGTTTACCATACAGCCGATGTTACCTTCAAGAGCTACATAGTTTAGCTCATGCTCAGAAGCTTTAAGTTCTTTAGCATTTTCTTGAGATTTGTCTCTAAGAGCTAATAGTTTAGGGTGTCTGTAAAGAGCGTTTGAATCAAGGTTGATTTTACCATCAACACAAACGATTTCGCCGTTTTCTCTAACTGCAAGAGGGTTGATTTCAAATAATGCAAAATCACACTCAACAAATGCTTTGTAAGCACCTAGCATAGTTTTAACGAAATCATTAATTTGCTTACCTTCAAGACCAAGTTTGAAAGCTACTTCACGAGCTTGGAATGGTTGAAGACCAACTAATGGATCTACTTCTACTTTAAGGATTTTCTCTGGAGTGTTGTGAGCTACTTCTTCAATATCTACACCACCTTCAGTTGAAGCCATGAATGTTACTTTACGGCTAGATCTATCAACTACCGCACCAAGATATAACTCACGAGTAACAGGGTATACATCTTCAAATACACCTACAGAATTAACTGGCTGACCTTCAGCATCAGTTTGGAAAGTAACAAGATTTGTACCGATTAGGCTCTCTGCTACTTCACGAGCTTCTTGAGATGATTTAACAACTTTTACACCACCAGCTTTACCACGACCACCAGCATGTACCTGAGCTTTAACCACAGCAAATTTACCACCAAGTTGGTCAAATGCTTGAGCAGCTTCATTTGGGTTATGAGCTACGATACCTTTTTGAACTTTTAGACCATAGCTTTCTAAAAGATCTTTAGCTTGATATTCATGTAAGTTCATTGATTTTCTTCCTTATTTGATCGTTTGACGAAAATTTTTGTTAAATAACATCTCAAATAATAACTCATTTACGCTATTTTTTCTAATAAAAAACAGAATTTAAACTTAAAGAATAGGATATATGAAAACTCTTTAGCTAAAGCATGTAATGGAGTACTCAATATCATTGATTTTATTGTCTATAAGTATTTTGTTTATGGTGGTGTTACATTTTACCTAGAGTAAATATAATTTACTAAAACTCTCGAATGCTGAAAGATTAGTCCTAAAAAAGTCGTTAATAAAATGCAATTATAGTAATATTATTTGGTAAATTTAAAAATAAAATAAGGTGATTGGGAATGTTTGATTACATATTTAATAAAATTAAATCGACTATTTTTTCTAAACTCACGCCTGCACAATTGTTAATTACATCAGTATTAGCGTTTGTGTTTGGTTTTATTCCAGGAGTCTCATACTCACCATTACTCTTTGTAGCAGTAATAATATTGGTGATAATTCTTAGAATAAATATTGGTGTGTTTGTATTTATTGCGATTATCGCAAAAGCACTTTCATTTTTGCTTGAGATTGTTAGCTTCTCATTCGGACAATTTTTGCTAGATGGTTTTACACAACCTATTTTCAAGGCTATGGTTAATACGCCAGTCTTAGCTTATGCTGGATTTGATTATTATCTCGTCGCAGGAGGGTTTGTTCTAGCAATAATCTTAGGTGTTATATTTGGCCTTATTATCGCAAAGATATACAAAAAGATAATTGCAAAAATGTCATCTATTCAGTCAGGTACAGAACTATAT
Source organism: Francisella salina (assembly GCF_000219045.1). Classification (NCBI taxonomy): domain Bacteria; kingdom Pseudomonadati; phylum Pseudomonadota; class Gammaproteobacteria; order Thiotrichales; family Francisellaceae; genus Francisella; species Francisella salina. The sequence goes on along the minus strand of NC_015696.1, from coordinate 1,780,617 downwards.
AACAAAATCACTAAGAATTTTTTTGTTAAGATAGCTAGTTGGATCTTCTTGGGTAAGAATATTGCAAAAGTTGACTGGGTTGAAATGCAAAATCGTAAGTTTAGACAGCCATTTAGATTAACAGGAATTGTTCTTGTAGCTTTAATTATTGCTGTTTTGATATATTCTCCTAAGCTTTTAGAAACATCAATGGTATCAAATATCATTAAGCAACAGTTGACTAAAGCAAATGGAGCAACAGTAGACTATCAATCTTTAAGCTTAGATTTTACAAATGCAAGTCTTGATATTAAAGGTTTAGGTGTGGCAGATCCAAAAAATCTTGATAAGGATAGATTCTATGCTGAAAATGTGAGTGCAAGTCTAAATATTTCAAATTTACTTACTAGACAATTAACATTAAGAAATGTTTTGGTTACTGGTGTATCTTTAGATAAACAAAGAGCTAAGAAAGCTAGTTTATATATCAATACTAAAGCAACATCTAAAGATGATGCTAGCATGAATTCAGAAGAGTTTAAGAAGAAAGCTATAGAAAGTATAGGTAAGGCAAGTCAAAACTTACAACAAGTAGATCTGCAAAAGTTAGAAGCTAATACAAAGCAAGCTAAAGAAGTTGCTAATGGTATTAAGCAAGCAGCAGAGTTCTTATCAAACTTTAGCTCTAGTAGTGAGGATGATACAACTGGTGCTAAACAGGCAGGATCAGTTACACCGAAGCAACAAGCTAAAGTATATGGTTACGCGAATGTAAAAAATGAAATGCTTCGTGATAAGTATCCTAGTTTTGTAATTCAAAATATTGATATAAAAGGTTATCAAAATGCCGGTACTACATACGATGCTAATATAACTAATATATCAACAAACCCTGTGCTATTAGGTCAGCCAACAGCAATTAATGTTAAATCTGTAAATAATAGTGACGTTGATGTTAGCGTAGTTGTTTCAAATAAGCTAAATGTTGATAATACTATCAAGTTTAATTTGCAAAATGTAGCTGGAAAAGCAATTAAGGGCTTAAATATTCAAGGGGTTAATATAGATGCTAATAGCTTAACAATATCTGGTCAAGGAACTTGGCAGTTTAGTGGAGTAAGAAATATAATGTTCAATATTCCTTTGCAGCTAAAATTTGATATTGTAAGTGTTAGCTTTAACCAGTTTACTCAGAAAATACCTAGCTTAACATTAAACGGTGTTATCACTGGTGATTTGAATAAACTCAACTTTAGTGTTGATGCATCTTCTTTGAAGAACTTATTGAGTGCTGATACTGTCAAAAATGTTGCAAATCAAGTAGCTAAGCAGGCAGGGTTAGATAAGAAAGCGCAACAAATTATTAACAACACCAAGATTAATGGTAAGTCTATCCAAGACTTAAATGCAAATGACATCAAAAAGATCAATAAAAAAGATGTTCAAAATATAGCTTCTCAGTTTGGGATCAAAATTAATTAAATCAAAAAAATCCACTAAGTAGCCTATATGTTTAAAAGAAGTGTTCAACTTACAAATAATTGTTCGCTAGATTTTTGGGAGAATTGATTGAGACGTTAGCTATAGCTGTAGTATTTTTTATCAAAGTCCTTTGGCACTTAAAATATTGCTCTTAGGCTTTTCTTTATGGTACAAAATTTTTACTTTAGTGATTTTATTGCATTTTAAATATACAGACTTTCTTAACTTATCTGCATAATAGATATACTTTCCATGTTCAAAGTGTGAGCTTATAAGTGTGTATGGAGTTCCTTCAATACTTGCAGGCAGTTTTATGGTTTGAGTGTTTGTTATAGAATTTGAATTAGTAACATTTATGTTTTTTTCTATAAGAGGAGTGTGACTATTTTTCGATATTATATTGACTGATGATGGGTGATTGTTGATTTGCATATCGATAGCATATGCATCTATATTGAGATAGCCAACACATGTTGAGCCCTTTGGAGCATTATAATAAGATAGCTTAAAATCAGCTAATTTATCAGAATTAGAAACTTCAAATATATCTTTATTCGTCGTTTTTACACTAATGTAACTATCCGACTTAATATCAAAAGAGTAGCTGCCTGGTGGGATAATTATATCTTTATTTGATGTTTGATATGACTTACCTAATACAGATAACCCTCTGTCAATACTTCTGCGAGGAAAGGATATTGTTACATTATCGTAACGTTGAGTGACTTTAGCATTCCAAAAATACGGTAGATTGGTACTACTTATGGTATCTTTAATTTTTACATTTGGGTTTGTTAGAATGAGCTCTATTTTACTTTTGCTTAGATTTATCTGTTTTGGAGAGTTAAAGGATATTTCATAAGAGTTATTGGCTTGTGTTTTAAGGTTTGGGTAACTAGATGAAAAACATACTAGGATTATAAATAAAGTCTTAAAAATGTAATTCATGGCTATTGATTGTTAACCTCTACATTTGTTGAATAATATCATAAAAGCTAGAGTAATTAATACGATGATATGGATCATAAGAGTGAAGGTGTTGAAAAAGATTTATGTCTATATCAACTATCTTAATGATGACAAATTCATATTTATTTGATTTATGTTGGTAAAATAGAAATACATTATTATGCACATGCAAAAACAATCATGTTTAGTATAGGATGTATAAAGAATAACTTTTAATTATAAGTTGCACATTAGTAATAACTAATACAAATATTTACATCTGCTTTAATTAAATGTATCATGCCTTTAATTATAATTAATTTTAATTTAACCGGTGAGAAAGGTAATAATTTTCTTCTTTTTTTATTTAAGTATATCAACTGTAATTGCTGCAACATATAATGTAGGTCCAACAAAAGAATACAAAATATTACAAGATGTTGCCAAACTTTTACAACCTGGAGATATTGTGTATGTTGAAGGAAATGCCGAATATCCAGGGAGTGTGAAATTTGAAAACCATGGAACTAAAGTAAAACCGATAAGAATAATAGGTGTAAAAGTAGCTGGTCAAAAACCTGTTATAAAGTCTGAAACAAAAGATGTAGTTGTTACATTTTTTGGAGATAACTATATTTTTGATAACTTTGAAATAGTAGGTAATATGCAAGAAGCATCGGATCCTAAACTTATTACAAGAAGAGGCTTATATCAGGTTGCTGATGGTATTACAATTAGGCACTGTAGCGTCCATGATTCTGCAAATGGTATTATGGGTAGCGATCTTTTCAGTGGAAGCTTAACTATAGAATATTGTGATATATATTACAACGGTGCATTTGTAGGAGATCATAATATCTATATTGCTTCTGACAGAGTTAGACACCCAGATGTAGTTACAAAAGTCAGGTTTAATTACATTCATGACTCTTATCAAGGAGCTGGCTTAAAGAGTCGTACATCAAGAAATGAAGTATATTACAACTGGTTTGAAAATAATTATAGTTCAGAAGCAGACTTTTTTGGAGCAGACTTGGGACCTGGCACACACCCTATTTATAATGATAAAGGTGAAGTTATTGGCTACACCGATGATAACCATACTACACAAGATGAATTAAGAAAGATTGATAAATCTTATGGTGAGAACTATGTTCGAGAGGATACGGATTTTGTTGGCAATGTTGTAGTTAATGAGAATAAGGTAAAGTCTTTGACTATTGGTGGAGATGGTGGTTCTGGTGGTCCAACTAGAAATGGTACAAGTTTTGGGCGTTATCGTTTCGTAAACAATACTTTTATAAATACTGCGCCAGTAGATGGTGCGGGTCGTTCTTATGTGGGTCAGCTAAAGTTTGGTATAGGTAGCTTAGAATTTGATAATAATATTGTCTATAATAAAAATGGCATAAACATAGTCTTTTACTTTAATCCTTATGATTTAAATAATGATATACATCAAACAAATTCTGATTTAAGATGGAGTGCGGATAGACAATTTATTGGTCATAATAACTGGTTTAAAATCGGTACAAAAATATCTGAAGGTATCACTGATAGTATATTAGGAGAGGTTCCTGATTTTGTTAGTTTAGTAGATAAGGATTTTCATCTAAGACCTGAAAGCCATTTAAAAATATCGGGCTCGCAGTATAATTCAAATATTTTTTCAACGGCAATATATTATACTAATATCGGTGGAGTATTAAAAATGGATGTCGAATTTATTGAGCCTTTAATGTATCCATATTATCAAGCCCCTGATCCTAGGCATTATGACGAGTCAACATTTGATCAAGTTAATATAGCTATAGGGGTATATTCTTAGATTTGTTTACTCAAATACTTCTAGAGCTTTCAGGAAAGTATCAACATTGGCATCTTTTTTGGTTGCATTTTCACTTAAATAGCGACGGAAGACTTTGGCATTAGGTAAACCATTGAATAAGTTTAATGTATGCTTTGTTATATTATTAAGCCTCATATTAGGATCATTGTCTAGCTTGATTTTTATGTACTCAGCCATCTTGTAGGCTACCTCAAGTGGGGAAATATCATTAATGTGCTGGTTGTAGAACAGATTGTCAAAATTTTTAAATAACATTGGGTTATGATAGGCTTCGCGTCCAATCATTACGCTATCTACATGTTTTAAGTGTTCTTGGGTATCTTCTATGGTTGTGATACCACCGTTGATGCCTAACTCAAGATTTGGGAAATCTTTTTTGATATTATAAACAGTACTATATTTTAGTTCAGGAATAGTTCTATTTTCTTTTGGAGATAAGCCACTAAGCCATCCTTTGCGAGCATGAATACAGAGATAATCTGCCCCAGCTTGTACTTGTTTATCAACGAAATTATATAGCTCTTCATAACTGTCATTATGATCGTAGCCAATACGACATTTTACAGAGATAGGTATATCTAGATTATCTTTCATAGCCTTGACACAATCTGCTACAAGCTCAGGTTCTGCCATTAGAGATAAGCCAAAATTACCTTTTTTCACTCTTTCACTAGGACAGCCTACATTTATATTTATTTCATTGTAGCCAAGATTTTGTGCAAGTTTACCACATGTTATGAAATCCTCTGGTACACACCCTCCAAGCTGCAATGTAATAGGGTTTTCTTCAGGATTATATTTTAATAAGAAATCTTTATTACCATGTATTATGGCATTCAAGGTAATCATCTCTGTATACAGCATAGTGTGCTTTGTTATTAGACGCATCATGTAGCGATAGTGTTTATCAGTCCAATCTAGCATTGGAGCAATACATATTTTTCTATTGGAAGCTTTCATTTTTTATTATTCTGATCAAAAGATTAATTACTGATAATTATAATGGATCATCGTCAAAAGTTAAGCGATGAATGATGCTATCTATTTGTGTACGGTATTTTACTGTATCTTTTGAGTATCTACTATACTGTGGGTTTGATCTATCATATAACCAGTTAGCCAAGTCCCATCCGTAAGTAGTCTGGAAACAGAGTTTACCAAATTCTGTTAGATTAAACTCTGCTTGAGTTTGTAAACACCCTGTCATGAAAACATCAGCATAAGTTTGTAGAATTGGATAGCTCTTATTTGGGAAGTCGGCATCTTTAAAGTCCTTCACGTACATCCAGTAATCACCCTTAGGTAAGCTTTTGACACCTAGTGGTACTATATCTTTACGAGGTATTTTTACACGACAGTATGATGCTTCTCTCAAATCAGTCGCAGAAATATCAGAAGCACTAGCTTTGTAGTATATTGCATTCATAGCATAGCCTTTGTTAGGGACTGCTAGTAAAAATGTAGCGTGAGATTTTTCTCCTCTTGATGCCCATAGTCTTTCAAAGCCACTAACCAGTACTGGCGCAGCATAAGTCGCTTCAGGAACAGTTATTTGTCTAGAATCCTTGTTCATCAAGCTTCCATAACCAATAACGTAGTTGTTTCTTTTTGAGCTCACTTTTGGGCGACAATTTATGCTATTCTCTGGTGTTTGTGATAACTTACTCTGTTCAAGTATTTTAAGTTCACTTTGGTGTATTGATTCTGCTTTTTTAATACCTGATTTTTTCCCAATTAGAAAACTAGAGGTAATTACAGCAACTAACAATATTACTACTAAAAAATTTTTCTTTTTCAAGGTTTTCAAACTTGCCTTATATCTAAAGTATAAGATTATATTAGCATTTCTATATCAAATGAAAACCCCTGAAGGATTATTACAAGGTTACTGATCTAAATTAATATAAATCTTTATTTGTGTTATAATGTGGTGTGATTGTGGATTTTAAATATAAATATATATTGGAGCTTGTTAATGTCTGAAAATAAAGCTTATGACTCATCGAGTATTAAAGTACTCAAGGGTTTAGATGCAGTTAGAAAAAGACCAGGGATGTATATCGGTGATACAGATGATGGTAGTGGCTTGCATCATATGGTGTTTGAGGTTGTTGATAATGCTATCGATGAGGCTTTAGCTGGCCATTGTGATGATATTAAAGTTATCATCAATAAGGATGGTTCAGTATCCGTATCTGATAACGGGCGTGGTATACCTACAGATATTCATAAGGAAGAAGGTCGCTCAGCTGCTGAAGTTATTATGACAGTTCTTCATGCTGGTGGTAAGTTTGATGATAATTCATACAAAGTATCTGGCGGTCTACATGGTGTGGGTGTGTCAGTTGTAAACGCACTGTCAGAAAAGCTCACTTTGGATATATCTCGTAATGGTTATAGGTATTACCAAGAGTACACGCATGGTGTGCCAGATTATCCGCTAAAACAGTTAGAGCCAACAGATAAATCAGGTTCAATAATTACATTCAAGCCAAGTAAAGATACATTCTCTTTTGTTGATTTTGATTATGACATTTTGATGAAAAGAATTCGTGAATTATCTTTCTTAAATTCAGGTGTCAAAATTGAGCTTATCGATAAAATTAATAATAGGTCTGAAGTATTTAAGTATGATGGCGGTATCGCAGCGTTCGTTAGATATTTAAACAATAGTAAAAAGCCTATTCATGAAAATGTTATTGCTGTAAGTGGTATCAAAGATGATATTCAGGTTGAGCTTGCATTACAGTGGAATGACTCTTACAAAGAATCAATTTTTTGTTTTACAAACAATATTCCTCAACGCGATGGTGGTACTCACTTATCAGGTTTAAAGGCGGCTGTTACTCGTACAATGAATACATATATTGAGTCAGAAGGTTTAAATAAGAAGCTAAAAGTGTCTCTAACAGGTGAGGATACTCGAGAAGGTCTAGCTGCAGTATTATCTGTAAAAGTTCCAGATCCGAAATTTTCATCTCAAACAAAAGATAAATTAGTATCATCAGATGTTAAATCAGCTGTTGAGTCACTAGTAAATGAAAAGCTTCAAGAATTCTTATTAGAAAACCCTAAAGAGGCTAAAATCGTTTGTGAAAAAATTCTAGACTCAGCAAAGGCTCGTGAAGCAGCTCGTAAAGCTCGTGATATGACTCGTCGTAAGGGAGCTTTAGATATAGCCGGTCTTCCAGGTAAGCTTGCAGATTGCCAAGAAAAGGATCCTTCATTATCTGAAATATACCTTGTGGAGGGAGATTCTGCAGGAGGTTCAGCTAAACAGGCTCGTGATCGTAAAACGCAAGCGATTCTACCCCTAAAAGGTAAGATTCTAAATGTAGAAAAAGCTCGCTTTGATAAAATGCTTGGCTCTCAAGAGGTTGCTACTCTCATAAAAGCACTAGGGTGTGGTATAGGCGCAGAAGATTATAATCCTGATAAAACTAGGTATCATAAGATTATTTTGATGACGGATGCTGATGTTGATGGATCTCATATTAGAACTCTTCTTCTAACATTCTTTTATAGACAAATGCCGGAGCTTGTTGAACGAGGGTATTTATATATTGCGCAACCACCTTTATATAAGGTCAAGAAAGGTAAGCAGGAAACATACCTGAAAGATGAAGATGCTCTAGCAGTATATCTGGGTAATATTGGTCTTGAAGGGGCTAATATCTTACTTGAGGATGGTAATGCTATTTCTGGTCAAATTTTAAATAACTATTATGAACTTTATCAAAAATCTGAGAAGGTAATTAAAAAGTACGCAAAGACATATCCTGAAAAACTGCTCAGAGTAATGGCTTATAGCGCTAAGTATGTAGATGAGAATGCAGATATCAAGAAATGGTGGGAGACTATTGCTGAAGCATGTAATCAAAAAGCATTATCTTATGAAAGATTTAAGCTTATAGAAACTAAAGATGTTGATGAAGATGGTCAGGAAACTATCTCTTACGGTGTGAATCACTATATAAATGGTTATGACACCGATTATATTGTTAGAAATAGTTTCTTTACTACTAAAGATTATGAAGATCTTGTTACTTATGGTGATGTATTATCAGATATTTCTTTTAAAGGTGCTTATGTAGAAAGGGGTGCTAAAAAAGAATATGTTGATGACTTTGAGTCAGCAATTGACTGGTTACTTAAAGAAGCAAGACGCGGTAATGATGTACAGCGTTACAAAGGTCTAGGTGAGATGAACCCGGGCCAGCTTTGGGAGACAACTATGGATCCTGATAATAGAGTCTTGCTTCAAGTATCAATCAAAGACGCTGTTGAGGCAGATGCTTTATTTACTACTCTTATGGGTGATGAAGTTGAACCTCGTAGGAATTTTATTGAGTCTAATGCGCTTAACGTTGTTAATTTGGATGTTTAATCTAATTTTTTCTTTATCTCTATTTTTTTTTCAAATCTTAACAAAAATTAATTTATCTACAGCAATTTAAAAAATTATAATCTTTCATGAATTTTGAAGAATGACAAACTTAATGGAGTCTATAAATGTCAGATATTAATTTGAAGATTGGTTTAGCTGAAATGTTAAAAGGCGGTGTTATCATGGATGTTGTCAATGCCGAGCAGGCAGAGATAGCTCAACAGGCAGGTGCAGTGGCTGTAATGGCTTTAGAAAGAGTGCCGGCAGATATCCGTAAAGATGGTGGTATCGCTAGAATGTCAGATCCAAAGTTGATTAAAGAAATTATGTCAGTAACTTCTATACCTGTGATGGCAAAAGCTCGTATAGGACATTTTGTTGAGGCGCAGATTCTTGAATCTTTGGGTGTTGATTTTATTGATGAAAGTGAGGTTTTAAGTCCTGCAGATGATCTTAATCATATAGACAAGGATAGCTTTAAAGTTCCTTTTGTATGTGGCTGTACAAATTTAGGTGAAGCTCTAAGAAGGATTGGTGAGGGGGCTGCCTTAATTAGAACAAAAGGTGAAGCTGGGACTGGTAATATTGTTGAAGCTGTTAGGCAGTTAAGACAAGTTAATAAAGATATCAGTTACATTAAAGGTGCTGATCAATCAGAACTTATGGCTATAGCAAAAAACATGCAGGCTCCGTATGATTTGGTTAAGTATGTACATAAAAATGGTAAGTTACCAGTGCCAAACTTTTCTGCAGGAGGTGTGGCAACTCCAGCTGATGCGGCTCTTATGATGCAATTAGGAGCAGAGTCAGTATTTGTAGGCTCTGGGATATTTAAATCAGCAGATCCTTTAAAGAGAGCTAAGGCTATAGTTAGTGCTGTTACATATTTTAATGATCCAAAAATATTAGCTGAAGTTTCAGAAGATCTTGGTGAGCCTATGACGGGTATTAATTGTGATTTTGAGAAGTTTTCACAAAGAGGATGGTAAAAAATGTCTGTGAATGTGGGCGTACTAGCTATTCAAGGTGGGTTCCAAAAGCATGCTGAGATGCTTGAATCTTTGGGGGCAGAGGTTAAGTTAGTCAAATTTGCAAATGATTTTGATAAAATTGATAGGCTTATTATTCCCGGAGGAGAAAGTACAGCATTACTAAATCTTTTGAATAAGCATCAAATTTTTGATGAATTACAAGATTTTTGCTCACGAAAACCAGTTTTTGGAACTTGTGCAGGTAGTATAATTCTATCAAAAGGCTCTGAGTATTTAAGTCTTATAGATTTGGAGGTAGAGAGAAATGGCTATGGTCGTCAGGTTGATAGTTTTGTCACAGACTTAGGTTTTATGAGTAATTCTATCAAAGCCGTATTTATTAGAGCTCCAAAATTTACTAGAGTGGGCGATAATATTGAGGTGTTGGCTAAATTTGATGATTTACCTGTACTAGTTAGGCAAGGTAATATTTTAGTGAGTAGTTTTCATCCTGAATTGACTGAGGACTCTTCTGTGCATAAGTACTTTCTAAATATGTAGTTTTATCTTTGACATTTTTTACAAAAGAATGTGTTTCTTTGGGCTATCACTAAACTTTCGATTTTAGTACTACAGATGTAACAGTTTTGATTGGCTCTGCCATAAACATTGAGTTGTTGCGTGAAGTAGCCAGGTTTACCTTCTGTATTTTTATAATCCTTGAGTGTTGTACCACCTTCGGCAATTGCTTTATCAAGTATTTTCTTAATTGAAGTTACAAGCCTCTCCGCTTCTTTTTTTGTGATGGTGGTAGAAGCTCTTGTGGGTAAGATATTACTATCAAATAATGCTTCACTGGCATATATGTTTCCTACACCAACAACTATGCTATTATCCATGATAGTTTGTTTGATCTTTCTAGAGGTTTTCTTTAATTTAGATATCAAATATTCAGCATTGAAATCATCTGTTAAAGGTTCAACTCCATGAGTGGCTAAAACTCTGTGTTCTAGTGGCATCATATTGGTATTAACTAACCAATATCCAAATTTACGCGGATCATTATAGACTAGACTTAGGTTATCAGATAATTCTAAGATAATGTGGTCATGCTTGATCTTATCATATTCAGAGGTATTTATAATTTTGACAACACCTGACATACCAAGATGAATAATTAACTGCAAGTTATCTTCCATAAAAATAATTAGGTGTTTGCCTCTTCTTTGGACATCTTTCACTACTTTACTTTTTAGTGATAGAAGTTGAGCTTTATCTATGGGGTAGCGAAGCTTATCTGTATTTATCTGTATGCTTTTAATCTTTTTGTTAATAATATTTTTGGTTAAACCTCTTTTGACAGTCTCTACTTCAGGAAGTTCAGGCATAAATTTAATATTACTATAAAAATTAAGATTACTATATGATAACATAATAGGTTATCTATGAGCTTATTATTACAACTAATACTGGTATAAAAATGCGCCTAAAACAGCTTAAATCTTCTATACATAAAAAATTAAATCAATCTTACATATATGACTGCAATAAACAGATAGACTTTAGCAAAATCATAAATGGTTCTATAATTATTGCGAATGATACTTCAATAATCACGATACTAGCTTTAAAGAGTTTTCTGAAAGAAAAAACGATAACGGTTTTGGGCCACTTTGATACTAGAGTTAGATGTTTTGAAAAAGCTATAGCAAATGCTGAAATAAAATATATTGATGATATTAGTTTTTGGGATCATCAAGGTGTACTTATTGTGGACAAGAGTTTTATTTCTCAGGTTGAGCAAAATGATAATAGATTCTTGTTGTTTGTATGTGGGCCTGAGATGCCATATTTTTCAGACCGTAAAAATTTAGATAGACAGGTATTTTTTGATATTGCTAAACTTAAAAGTTTGAGAAGTCTAAATGAGGAGATGGATGATCTTTCTGTGAAAGCTTGGGAGGAATATTTAGCTCTTTTGAAGGCTCCTGCTGAGATTTGGTTTAGGCAAATGTTAAACGCTAAAAGTAACTTGGTATTAACTGATACGACAGGTGTCACTTTAGATGGCTACAAGTTTGCGACAGGGGCAGCATTGATGTCCAAAAAACTTCAAGAAATTACTAAGCAAGAAGATAATGTTGGTGTTTGTTTACCTACAAGCGCAGGCGGTTATTTGGCGATATTAGCATTAATGATGAGTGCAAAGGCAATAGTTAATCTAAATTATACAGCTTCAGAGGAAGCATTAAGACATGCTATTAATAATGCAGGAATTAAAACAATAATTACTTCTAGAGCATTTGTTGAGAAATTAACTCACAAAGGTTTCTTTGTTGAAGAGATTTTTTCGATGTGCAAGATTGTATATTTGGAGGATATCAAAGCAAAAATAACCAAAGCTGAGTCAATAAAGACATTCTTGCAAATCAAAATGCTACCTGCGTCATGGTTAGTTAAAAAATACCTTAAGCCAACTAAGCTAGATGACTTGGCCTTTATAATATTTAGTAGTGGTAGTGAAGGGGTGCCTAAAGGTATTGCAATCAAGCATAAAAACCTTCTTGCAAATGTTTATCAAAGCACAAATGTTATCGAGTGCCAAGAGAATGATTCTGTGGCAGGGATTTTGCCTATATTTCATGCTTTTGGTCTTACAATCTCACTAGTTTCTCTGTTTCAAGGGGGGTATATAGCATGCCATCCAGATCCAACAGATGCTAAAGGAGTTGCTAATTTAATCAAAAAAAATAAAACTACAGTGTTGTGTGCGACACCAACATTTTTAAGAATTTATACCAAAAATAAAGCAGTCAAAAAAGAAGATCTTGCAACACTTAGGCTTATTATTACAGGTGCTGAAAAACTCTCTAAAGAAGTACGCACTATGTTCGAAGACAAGTTTGATAAGGTTATTAATGAAGGATATGGGACTACCGAACTTTCACCAGTAGCTGCTGTTAATAGACCAACTAAGTCACCAAATAAAATAGGTACTGTAGGTTTGACAGTTCCTGGTGGTCAATTCAAAATTATACATCCTGAGTCTCATGAAGAGCTACCTATTGGTGTAGAGGGCATGATTATATACCGAGGTGTTAATAAGATGGATTACTATCTTAATGATCCTAAAAAAACTAATGAGGTTATGATCGAGAAATATGGATATAAGTGGTACATAACAGGAGATAAGGGTAAGATTGATGGCGAAGGTTATTTAACGGTAGTTGATAGGTACTCCAGGTTTGCAAAAGTTGCTGGTGAAATGGTGAGTTTGGGACTTTTGGAGCAAAAAGTCTATGATACTTTGCGAGAAAAGGGGTATGATTCTCATAAAATTGATTTTGAGGTTTTAGCTGTGGCTACATCAGATACTAAAAGAGGCGAGATTATTAACTTACTATATAATCTAGAGGACTTAGAGCCAACTGAGTTGAAAGAGATCGTAAGACACTCTGGTATTGAAAATCTTTATAAGCCAACCAACTATTTCAAGGTTATATCAATACCTAAATTAGGCTCTGGGAAGACAGACTTTTCTAAGGCTAAAAAGCTCACTAATGAACTAGTTAAGGCATAGGTTGGATGCATTTCTCAGTTTTACTTCGAGAGTCTGTAGATGGTTTGGATATAAAGCCAAATGGTATTTATATCGATGCAACATTTGGCAGGGGCGGGCATTCAAAAGCTATATTGGATCGACTAACATCTGGAAAGCTTATTGCTTTTGATAAGGATTTGGATGCTATAAATTATGCAAAAGAAAATTTCCAGTTTGAAAGTTTCCAGATAGTTCATGCAAGTTTTGCTAGTATTTATGATTATTGTTCTCAGAATAATCTTCTAGGTGAGATTGATGGTGTCATTATGGATTTAGGAGTTTCTTCTCCTCAATTAGATAATGCTAATAGAGGGTTTAGCTTTACGCATGATGGTCCACTAGATATGCGAATGGACACATCAAAAGGCCTTACTGCTAGCCAAGCTTTAGAAGAGTTATCAGTAGATGAGTTAACTTACATCTTTAAGGTTTATGGTGAGGAACGTTTTGCAAAAAAAATTGCTCTAAGAGTTAAAGACTATATAGCTGAGAATGGAAGCATAACTAGAACACACCAGTTAGCTGACCTTATTCGAGCAACCATTGGTAAAAGAGAGAAAAAAAATCCTGCGACAAGGTGTTTTCAAGCATTACGTATATATGTTAATAATGAGCTTAAGGATTTAGAGTTCCTTTTAGGAAATATTCTAGATGTTGTTAAAAAAGGTGGAAGAATTGCTACTATTTCTTTCCACTCATTAGAGGATCGTATAGTTAAACAAAATTTCACTTCTCTTATTAATCCAAAACAAGAGTTAAATAGGATTTCAAAGTTGCTTCCACAAGATACCAGTGGAGTAAAAATGAAATGGATTACAAAAAAAGCTAAAGCAAATCAAGATGAGCTTAGTCAAAATGTTCGCTCTAGAAGTGCTATCTTAAGGATTGTTGAAAAGATATGATGCTAACAAACCGTCAAATACGGATAAGATTATTTGAGTCGTTAAAAAATAGTTTTTTTAAGAAAACGGTGGCTATTGCATTTGTACTTTTATTTGTGTTATTGCTTACAGCATTTGCTTTGATTGTGACACGTTTTGAGTTTAAACTTCTGTTAAATGAGCGTAAAGATCTAATTGTTGAGCAGACCCAATTAGATGAGCAGTGGAGTCAAATTGTATTGGAGTACAGTTCGTTAGCAACACCTACGGCTGTAGAAAAATTTGCTGAAAAAGAAAAGATGTCTTTACCAACTAGAAAGAGTATAGGTACATTGAGTAATCAAGAGGAGAGCTCTGCAAATGAATAGCTATAGACCAAAATTAAGGCACTTAGTGGTCATTCTATTGCTATTGTTAAGTTTTATAGTCCTATTTGCCAAATTGATTTATATGGAAACAATTCAGTATCCTAAACTTAAGCAAGAAGGTGATAATCGAAGTGATAGAAGTATAGATATAAAATCATATAGAGGCATAATTCTTGATAGAAATGGTAATCCTTTGGCTATAAGTACTCCGGTTGATACCATTTGGGTTGACCCTTACTATGTCAGTGCAGATAGCTCTGAATTGAAAGAGGTTATGAGTATTTTAAAACTATCTAAAGAAAAAAGAGAAAAGATAGAAAGACAAGTTAAAGTCAGAGAAGGAAGGAGTGGCTTCGTCTATATTGAGAGAAAAGTTCAGCCATATTTATCACAAAAAGTTAAAGATTTGGATATTACAGGTATTCATGTGATACGTGAATTTAAGAGATATTATCCAATGGCTGAGGTTGCGTCCCATATTGTTGGTTTTACTAATGTTGATGGTAAAGGTCAAGAAGGTCTAGAGCTGGAATTTAATAAGTTTTTGACAGGGCAAGATGGATATTTCGAGTATAAGAAAGATTTACATGGTGGTGTTGCAAAAGTTGAAGATAACTTTATAATGCCTAAAAATGGTCATAATCTTCAAATAAGTATTGACTCTAGACTACAGTACATTGCATATAAGTATCTGAAAAAAGGCGTGATCAAGACGAATTCTGAAGCAGGTTCAGTTATTATTGAAAATATTCATACAGGTGAGATATTAGCTATGGCTAATTATCCTTCGTATAATCCTAATAGTATGGCAGATGCTTATCCTGATAGACGCAGAAATCGAGCTACTACTGATGTGTATGAGTTGGGTTCGGTAATGAAAGTCTTTGCAGCGGCTACTGCGCTTATTTATGGTGATAATGTGACACCAGAGCAACCTATTATCAATTCGCACCCAGGCTATTATCGTATTGGTAAAAATACTGTGAGAGATGAAAGGGATTATGGTGAAGAAGATCTAAGATATATTCTTATGAAATCTAGTAACGTTGGTATATCAAAGATGATATTGAACCTAACTGATCCTACAATACTTGAACCATCACTTAGAAACTTCGGATTTGGTGATAAAACAGGTATACAACTACCTGGTGAGCGTGATGGATTTGTCCCAGCTAAAGATAAGTGGGGAGATTTTCAGCTAGCAACCTTATCTTTTGGGTATGGTATGAATGCAACAGATCTTCAGCTAGTTGCTGGAGTCTCAGCAATTGCCAATGATGGTAAGTATGTTAAGCCAACAATTCTTAAAAGAAGAGCTGGAGAAGAAATTGACTCTAGGCCGGTAGCATCTAAAAAAGTTTCTGAAGAAATGGTTAGTATGATGCAATCTGTTGTTGAAGGGGTTGGTGGGACAGGAGCAAAAGCGCAAATTCCTTTATACCATGTTGCAGGTAAAACAGGTACGGCTAGGATGCTGTCAGGAGGGACGTATGGTGCGAAATATTTGGCAAGCTTCGTTGGTGTCGTGCCAGCTAGTGATCCACAGTTGGCTATTGTTGTTACAATAAAAGATCCTAAAGGTGATAAGTACGGAGGAGGTTCTGTAGCCGCTCCAGTTTTTGCTGATGTGGCACTTAATAGCTTGCAAATATTGGGCATTAGGCCTGATAAGATTGGTAACTAAATCTTTTGTCTTTTTTGTTTTAATGGTATATAATCTTTAACCGGTAAACTGTTCCTTTGTGCGGTTTGTCGTACACATTAACTAATAGAAAACAAATGGAGAAATGTTATGTTAACAACTCAAGATAAGCAAAATATTATTAAAGAAAATCAGCAGTCTGAAGGCGATACTGGTTCACCTGAAGTACAAGTTGCTCTTTTAACTGCTAGAATTAACGACTTGCAAGGACACTTTGCAACTCACAAAAAAGATAATCACTCAAGAAGAGGTCTTTTAAGGTTAGTAAGTCAACGTCGTAAATTATTAGACTATTTACATGGTAAAGATGTAGAAAGATACCGTGCTCTAATCAAGAAATTAAACTTACGTAGATAATAATTTCATTCTAATCGTTCTTACGTCATTAAATCAAATAATTATATAAGGTTAAACTGTGAAAATATTTAGAGAAGTCTTTGAACTAGGTAACAAAGAAATAGTTCTAGAAACAGGTGGTATGGCTCGTCAAGCAGATGGGTCTGTGACTGTAAGTTGTGGTAATAATGTTGTATTGGTAACTACAGTAGTTAAAAAATCAGTATCAGCAGGTGCTGATTTCTTTCCATTGTCGGTACACTATTTAGAGAAAACATACGCAGCAGGTAAGATACCTGGAGGCTTCTTAAGAAGAGAGGGAAGACCTTCTGAAGAACAGATTCTTATTTCTAGATTAATAGACAGATCTATAAGACCATCATTTCCTGATGGATTTTTTAATGAGATTCAAATTGTAGCTACAGTTTTATCTTATGATGGGACATTTTCACCAGATATGTTGGCACTAATAGGAGCATCTGCTTCTTTAGCAATATCAGGAGCGCCTTATGATGATATTA
Organism: Francisella salina; assembly: GCF_000219045.1. Classification (NCBI taxonomy): domain Bacteria; kingdom Pseudomonadati; phylum Pseudomonadota; class Gammaproteobacteria; order Thiotrichales; family Francisellaceae; genus Francisella; species Francisella salina. Next base: position 1,763,592 of record NC_015696.1, on the reverse strand, counting down.
TTGCTGGTGTAAGAGTTGGTTATACTAATGGTAAGTATATTCTTAATCCTAATAAAGCAGATTTAAAAGAGTCTGATCTTGATTTAGTAGTTTCTGGTACTGATGATGCAATACTAATGGTGGAGTCAGAAGCTAATAGTTTGCCAGAATCTGTGATGCTCGGTGGTATCCTATATGCACACAAGCATCTTAGAACTATTATTAGCTCTATTAATAAACTTGCTAAAGTAGCTTCAAAGCCACGTATAGAATATACGATTTATGAGATAAATAAGTTGTTAAAATCTCAGATTAAGTCACATTTCTTTGGTGAAATCAAAAACGCATATACAATAGCATCTAAGCAAGAGAGAAATATTAAGCTTAATGAAGTAAGAAAAAATGTTTTAGAGCATATATTCTCGAGTGATGTTGATGGTAATGAATATACTGAAAAAGAAATTTTAGAAGCTTTCCATGATATTGAAAAGGATCTTGTTAGATCAAATATTTTAGATGGTAAGCCAAGGATTGATGGAAGATGTACGGAAACAATACGACCTATCAATGTTAAAGTTGGTGTATTGCCAGGCGTGCATGGTTCAGCTCTATTTACTAGAGGTGAGACACAGGCTTTAGTGGTTACAACTCTCGGTAGCGATAGAGATGCCCAGCTTGTAGAATCTTTAGATGGTATGGAAAAATCACGATACATGCTTCATTATAACTTTCCTCCATACTCTGTAGGGGAGTGTGGTATGGTGGGTATGGCTCCGAAGCGTCGTGAAGTTGGTCATGCAAATCTAGCTAAACGTGCAACACAAGCGGTTTTTCCAAATGAAACTGCTTATCCATACGTCGTAAGGATAGTATCGGAAATATTGGAGTCAAATGGCTCTAGTTCCATGGCAACTGTTTGTGGCTCATCTTTATCTATGATGGACGCAGGTGTACCAATAGCTGAGCCAGTTGCAGGTATTGCTATGGGTCTTATCAAAGACGGAGCAAAGTATGCAGTTTTATCAGACATATTAGGTGATGAAGATCATTTGGGAGATATGGATTTCAAAGTTGCTGGTACTAGATATGGTGTTACAGCACTTCAGATGGATATCAAAATCAAAGGCATCTCTAGAGAGATTCTTGAGCAAGCACTTGAGCAAGCTAGAACAGGTAGGTTGCATATCTTAGGGATTATGAATGAAGTAATAAGAGAGCACAAAGAATCTGTTTCTGATGTTGCTCCACAAATTCATGTCATGAATATAAACCCAGCTAAGATAAAAGATGTTGTTGGCCGAGGTGGATCTGTTGTAAAAGGTATCGTAGAAAAAACTGGAGCTCAAATTGATACTAGTGACTCTGGTGAGGTTAAAATATTTGCTAAAGATAAAAAATCATTAGATCTAGCTAAATCTATAGTTGAAGAAATTGTTGCTGAAGTTGAAGAAGGGCAAATTTACAAGGGTAAGATTGTTAAGCTTTTAGACTCTGGCGCATTTGTTAATCTTCTTGGTAGTCAAGATGGATATTTACCATTCTCAGAAATTGAACAAGCTGGTATGAAAACTAATTCATTAGTTGAGGGTCAGGGCTTAGAAGTCTTGGTTCAAAATATAGACAGAGGTGGTAGAGTTAAACTTTCTCTTGTAGCGAGGTAATTTTATGAGTGAAGTAGTTCAAAGTGTTGATCCAATCAACTTTACAGAATCGGCATCTTTAAAGGTTAAAGAGCTAATTGAAGAAGAAGGAGATAACTCTCTTAGTCTTAGAGTTTATATAACTGGTGGTGGATGTTCAGGATTTCAATATGCTTTCGCATTTGATAATGAGATAAAAGAAGATGATATGGTTGTTACGAAAAATGGTGTTCGCCTTCTTGTTGATTCTATGAGCTTTCAGTATTTAGTTGGGGCTGATGTTGACTATAAAGATGATGTTGAAGGAGCTTATTTTGTGATAAGAAATCCAAATGCGAAAACAACATGTGGTTGTGGTTCATCTTTTTCTGTATAATATTTAATCGTAATCAAACTTATTTAAAGTAGAAATGTTTTATGAAAATTGCTAATTTTGAAGTAGGAAATGGTAAGCCATTTTTCTTGATGTCTGGGCCGTGTGTGATTGAATCAGAACAAATGGCTATGGATACTGCTGGGTATCTAGCTGAGATCACTAATGATTTAGGCATTAATTTTGTATATAAGTCATCTTTTGATAAGGCGAATCGTTCTTCTATTAACAGTTTTAGGGGGCTTGGTGTTGATAAGGGTCTTGAGATTTTATCTAAAGTTAAAAAAACCTATAATGTACCAGTTGTTACAGATGTCCACGAAGATACTCCTTTTGCTGAAGTAGCAGAAGTTGTTGATGTGATGCAGACGCCAGCTTTTTTGTGTCGTCAGACAAATTTTATACTAGATGTATGTAAGCAAGGCAAACCTGTGAATATCAAAAAAGGTCAATTTCTAGCTCCTTGGGACATGCAACATGTTGTTACTAAGGCAAAATCTACCGGTAATGAGCAGATCATGGTTTGTGAAAGAGGTGTAAGCTTTGGCTACAATAATTTGGTTTCAGACATGCGCTCTCTTGAGATAATGAAAGATACAGGTTGCCCCGTAGTGTTTGATGCTACTCATTCAGTGCAATTACCAGGTGGACAAGGTAGCTCATCAGGTGGTCAACGAGAATTTGTACCTGTTCTATCAAAGGCTGCTATGGCAGTCGGTATTGATGGTCTTTTTATGGAGACTCATCCAAAGCCAGAAGAAGCATTAAGTGATGGTCCAAATTCATTCCCGATGTATAAAATAAAAGAGTTTTTAAGCTTATTAAAAGAACTGGATCATTTAGTTAAAAGTCAACCAAAAATAGAATTATAAGGTAAAAAATAATGGCTGGTAAAGGCGATGTTTTTATAATCGGTATTGTTGGTGGATCTGGCTCCGGTAAAACTTTATTTTCAAATGAAATTATAAAAAAATTAAAATCAAAACATCTAAACCAAATAGCAGTAATTTCTGAAGACAGATATTATAAAAATTGGGGAGAGATGGTTGGCTTTGAAGAAGCTAATAAAATTAATTATGATCATCCAGATGCTTTTGATCACAAACTCTTAAGGAAAGATTTAGCTGATTTGGTTGAGGGTAAAGATATCCATATTCCTTACTATGACTATACAACTCACTCAAGAGTCAAAGAAAAATCAGAAGAGATCGCTGGTGGTGTAAGTGTCATTATACTTGAAGGCATTATGTTATTTAATGATCGTAAGCTACTAAAAATGATGGATTTCAAAGTATATATGGATACACCATCTGATCTGTGTTTCATTAGAAGGCTTATGCGTGACCAAAATGAAAGAGGCCGAAGTGTTGAAAGTGTTATAAGTCAGTATTTAGAAACAGTTAGACCTATGCATATAAAATTTATTGAGCCATCAAAGAGAAAAGCTGATATTATAGTTCCTGATGGAGCTCAAAATAAAACTGTGATTGATATAATATATAACAAAGTAAAACAATTATTGAAGAAAAATGGAGTAAAAAATGGCTAGAGTAACGGTTGAAGATTGCTTAGATAAGGTAGAAACAAGGTTTGATTTAGTAGTTTTAGCTTCGATGAGAGCGAATAATATACTTAAAAAAGGTTATTCAGAGTCTGTAGATAATGAAAAAAGAGAAAAGGCTACTGTGGTAGCATTGAGAGAAATAGCAGAATCTGAAATATCTCCAGAACAAATCTTAAGAAATGAAATAGAAGGCTAATAAAATCTATATAAAAAGCTTGACTTGTTTTTATAAGGCTGTATAATTCTCAGTTATCGGGTGCTTAGCTCAGCTGGGAGAGCATCGCCCTTACAAGGCGAGGGTCGGGGGTTCGAACCCCTCAGCACCCACCACGACTCCAAAAAGCGACATTAGTCGCTTTTTTTATGTCTAATATTTTTTCATATACATTATCTTTAAGATTATTATGTTTTTGTGTGCTAGAATTTACATAGATAATGTAGTTAGGAGTTAATGTGAAAAGAATATTATTGAGTTCGTTGTTTTTATCTTTGAGTATTTGTTCATTGTTTTATGCAGATGATTCGGGTACTACAGTGTGCCCAGCTGATTTGAAATATCAAACTATTAATATGAGAGACATGACCTTTGAATATTCACAATATGAAGATCATATATGTGCTGTTTTGAGTGTTGATATGAGTAAAAATAGTGACTGGCAAGAAGGCGGTAGTGGATGGTTTGCTGCTGGGTTTGGTGCAGAGACCATGAAGGGTTCTAATATGTTTATATTCGTACCAGAAAAACTGCAACAGGGTGTTAAATATGATGTCTATGCAAATATTGGTGGAGTATATGGTCCAACTAAACCGTTGGATACAAAACCAGAGGCCGGCCAGATTAAATTATTATCATCATCATTAGGAAAGGTTAACTTTGCTATTTATCCTCAGAAAATATCTGGATTATCAAATAGTGGTAAGGTTGATATGATTTTTTCTCACTCGGCAGCAGGTGTATATAAGTTTGCTCCAGGTCATGTCGCTGCATATGATGGAAAAGCTATGGATTTGAAGTAATTCCTTGAGTTGTATTTGTGAGTTTAATTAAATACAATTGTCGTAATATGATTTGATAAAATTTTTTATGGGAAGATCTAGAAGATATAAGAAACCTCAAGAGGGTATTTTTGAAGGTGAAATTATAGCTCTCAGCCATGATGGTAGAGGAATAGCAAAGATTAATGGTAAAACAACTTTTATTCCATTTACACTGCCTGGTGAAGTAGTTAAGTTTGAGTATACATTCACAAAAGCAAAATTCGATGAAGCAAAGGTAGTTGAGTATATTAAAAAATCATCTAATAGAGTTAACCCTCCATGTGAACATTTTGAAATGTGCGGTGGGTGTAGTTTGCAACATATGTCTACAGATGCTCAGATTGAGCACAAGCAGCAAACTTTGCTAAATCAGCTAAAATATATTGGTCAGGGTGTAGAGCCTCAGAATGTTTTAGGACCATTATGTACAGCTAAAACCGAAGGGTATCGTAATAAAGCACGTTTAGGTGTTAGATATGTCAATAAAAAGGGCAAAATTTTAGTAGGCTTTAGAGAACGTAATGGCAGATTTTTGGCTGATATAGATAAATGTATAGTCTTAAATCCTCTTGTGGGAGAGAAATTAACGAAAATTGCCTCTTTCATAGAGACACTTTCTATATATCAGCATATAGCTCAATTAGAGATTGCAATTGATGATGCTAGACCAGCGCTTATCGTGCGTCACCTTGAACCATTCGTGAATGAAGATCTCGAAAAGCTAAAAGCTTTTGGTTTGGAAAATGGCTACTGGATATATCTGCAATCAAAAGGTCCTGATACTATCTTTAGGCTATATCCACAAGAAGATGTTGAGCCCAAGAAGTTAAGCTATCAACCAGTTACTGGGATAAATATCGGTTTTGAGCCTAATGATTTTACTCAAGTTAATAATGATATTAATAGAAAGATGATTAAAAGAGCTATTGATCTTTTAGAAATATCAGAAAATGATTCTATTATTGATTTGTTTTGTGGTTTAGGAAACTTTACGTTGCCAATTTCTCAGTATGCAAAAACAGTAATTGGCGTAGAAGGTGAGCAGACAATGGTTAGTAGAGCTAAAGAAACAGCTATTAGTAATAGTATTAATAATGTTAAATTTTATGCGACTAATCTTTTTGAAAGTTTCGAAGATAAAGAGTGGTTTAATAATTTTGAATATAACAAAATGCTTTTAGATCCACCGAGAGCTGGGGCTCAAGAAGTTTGTAGCAATATTGAAAAATTTGATGTTGAGCGTATTGTTTATGTGTCATGTGATACGGCTACTTTAGCCAGAGATGCTGGAATTTTAGTAAATGACAAAGGCTATAAGCTAGTTAGTGCCGGAGTCATGGATATGTTTCCTCATACTATGCATGTTGAGTCAATAGCTGTTTTTGAGAAGGTATAATTATGTACATAGGTTTAGATATCGGTGGTAGTAATATTTCTGCAGGAATTTTTGATGAACATAAAAATCTACTTAAGACAGCCAAGGTAAAATCAAAAGGTAAAAGTGATTCTGATACGATTTTGGGTCAAATTTTTAAAGTTATTAACAAATTAATTGATGATTCAACAAGAGATAAAATAAAAGCTATAGGTATTGGTATAGCAGGTTTTGTTGATTCGAAAAATGGTATTTTAAACTTTAGTGCAAATATTAATCTCAACGGTATAAATATAGCTAAAAGAGTTAGTCAAAAATTTGATAATGTACCTGTTTTTGTCGAAAATGATGTAAATGTAGGTGTCATCGGCGAGTGGAAATATGGAGTTGGTAAGGGACATGAAAATATCGTTGGTATATTTGCAGGCACAGGGATTGGTGGTGGCCTAGTTATAAATAATCAGTTCCTATATGGTGTTACCGGCGGTGCTGGAGCTGTTGGCCATGTTACTATTAATACTGAAGGCACTTATTGTCAAAGTTGTGGTTCACAGGGTTGCGTAGAGACATATGCAGGTAAGGTAGGTATGGAAAATAGGATTCTAAACCTACATAAAAAGGGTATTAAAAGCTTGCTTATAGACTTGGTTCTGGAAAATAATGGTAAACTGAAAGGATCTCACCTAAAAAAAGCATTAGCTGCCAAAGATCCTGTAGCAGAAGACATAGTTAACTTAGCAATGACGAATTTAGGTATTGCAGTAGCTAATTATATAAATCTTTTGAATCCATCACTTGTATTGTTTGGTGGTGGCGTTATGGAAGCAATTGGGAGTGAGTATTTAGATGCTATCTATTACTCATGCTCAAAATATGCTTTTAAGACAATGTTGGATGCTTGTGAATTAAAAATCGCAACTTTGGGTGATAACTCAGGTGTTTATGGAGCTATGGATATAGCAGTTAATAGATTGGAAGGAAATTGGTAATGTTAATAGGTGTAGATATTGGCGGTTCAAATATGGCTGCTGGACTGTTTGATGAAAGTAAAAAAGTAGTAGCTACGGCAAAAGTTAAATCAAAAGCAAAAGAAGAAACAAGTATTGTCATAGGTCAATTATTTAAAGTTATCGATAAGTTAATCGCAGAAATTCCTTCAGACAAGAAGCTTGATGGTATAGGTATTGGTGTAGCAGGGCTTATAGATAAAAGAACATCTGTTGTTCGTAGAAGTGTTAACATAAACCTTAATGGTGTTAATCTGAAAGAAGTTGTTGAAGATAGGTACAAGATTAAGTCTGAAGTAGATAACGATGTTAATGTTGGTATTTTAGGGGAAGCAAAATATGGAGCAGGTGTTGGTTGTGATGACATAGTTGGAGCTTTTGTTGGTACTGGTATCGGTGGTGGACTAGTTCTAAATGGTAAACTCTATGGTGGTAATAGCGGTTTAGCTGCTGAGTTAGGTCACACAATCATAAAACAAGGTGGAGCATACTGTCCAGGATGTGGATCTCAAGGTTGCTTAGAGGCATATGCTGGTAAAGTAGGTATAGAGAAAAAGATTGAAAACTTAGCAAAAAAGAAGATCAAAAGTACTCTTATTGAATTAGTAACTGAAAATGGTGGAAAGCTTAAGAGTAGTCATATCAAAAAGGCAATCGAAGCGAATGATGAAATTGCAAATGATATTCTTAGCGAAGCAATGGAATATTTGGGTGCTGGTTTGGGTAGTGCTATTAATATGATAAATCCTTCGATGGTAGTATTAGGTGGAGGAGTTATGGAAGCTATTGGTGAGCAATATTTGCCACAAATTAAACGAGCTGCTATGAGAAACTCATTTGCTGACATTTATGCAGAATGTGAATTTAAACTTGCAAAGCTCGGGGATCAAGCAGGAATTTATGGTGCTATGGAGTTAGTTGCTGGTTAATCTAATTAGGATTATATTAATATGACTCGTGTTCTAAGTGAGTTTTTTTCGCAATTGTCTGCTTATTTTAAAGGCTTTAGAAATATAAGTTTGACGCAAATTTTTAATGATTGGAATATTTTTGAGATAGTTTGGCTTATAGCTTCTGTAAGTATTCTAGCTGTCATAAGTATTTTGACTACAGATGATTATTTAGTGCTTACTGTTATAGCTACAGTCACTGGTATGTTAAATTTATTGTTAGTTGCTAAAGGTAAGATACTTAATTATTTTTTTGCGTTTGTAAATAATCTTACTTATGCTTACATTTGTTATACTCAGGGTATTTATGGACAGTTTTTACTTTTTGCATTTTTCTTTTTTCCAATGCAATTTTATGGTTTATATACTTGGACTAAGCCGCAGAATATAACAGAAAATAGTGATATCATCACAAAAACGCTATCTAACAAATATAGGATTTATCTTATTAGTGGAATTGTGATTGCTGCATTTTTGTATGGTTTTTTCATTCTAAAAGGATATTTTGACCAACAGATAGGCCTAGTTGCTGACTCTCTAACTGGTGTGGTATCAGTTGTAGCAATTATTTTGATGGTTAAAGCATATATTGAGCAGTGGGTATTATGGATAGTTATTAATACTCTCTCAACAGTTATATGGGTGCAACAGTACTTTTCTGGTTCAGGGGATGGCGTTGCATTTTTGGCAATGTGGTTGATATATTTATTTAATGCAATATATGGTTATATAAACTGGCTAAAGCTTAAAAAAGACATATAGAATTTCTTATAAAAACTTTCCTATAATTAGCTTAACTTACTTAGTCCATTTCTATATAATCTGCTGTATTGATTATATATCTTACGGAGGGTAGAGCAATGACTGTTAGACAAACTCTATTTCTTATTCTTACTCCTATAGTTGCAATGTGTGTACTATCATTTGGCAATGGTTTCTTCACAACTTACTCATCAATAGAGCTAAATAGCCTCGGTCGTTCTAACTTAATGATAGGTATAATATCAGCAGCCTATTTTTTTGGAATGACAGCAGGATCATATTTCTCTCAATTTACGATAGTTAGAGTCGGATATATTCGTGCTTTTGTTTTATTTGCGTCTCTTATGGCAATTAGTACATTGATTGTAGGTGTTAATAAAAGCGTACCTGTTTGGGTGTTTTTTAGATTTGTATGTGGGTATTCTCTTGCAGCATTATTTATCGTTATAGAGAGTTGGTGTATTTTATCTGCAGAGAAAAAAAATCGAGGTTTAGTATTTTCGATATATCTATTTGTATATTATGGGACTCAAGCATTATCACAGTTAATGATAAATGTTCATTTTAGCAGTGGACTATTGGCTTATTGCTTTATATCGTCGCTTTGTAGTATTGCAATTGTTTTGATGGCATTCACAAAAACAGTCGCTCCGGTACCACATTCTGAGGAGGTTTGTTCACCAATAAAAATTATCAAGAAAGTACCTCTTGCTATGGCTGCTAGTGTTATAGGTGGATCCCTTTTAGGTTCTATCTATACTTTGTTACCAATATTTATGGTTAGAGTAAATATTGATCATGATATGGTTTCCGTGTTAATGATGACAACTATTCTTGGAGGAATGTTACTACAAGTTCCTATGGGTAAAATCTCAGATCTTATCGATAGACGAAAAGTAATATTATTAGCAGGTGCCGGTATATTTATAGCATCTTCACTTATAGCTCTATTCCACACATCTTATTTAATATTTGCAATAGTGATATTTGTGTTTGGTGGTTGCGCTTTTGTGATATATCCATTGTCAATATCACATGCTAGTGACTTTTTGGAGGAAAATGAGGTGCTAGGAGCAATAGGGGTTTTAACAATTGCTTATGGTATAGGATCCGTTGCTAGTCCTATTATAATATCTAGTGTTATGTCTGTATTTGGGCCATTTGGATTTTTTATCATAACAGCAATACTTAGTGCTATTCTATGTGTGTATTCAATATATAGAATTTTTGTAAGAAAGTCAGCGGTAGATACTTCTTCATTCACCATAGTTACGCCAGAGAGTCTTAACTTTAGTGAGGCTCAGGAGATAGTTTCAGAAAAATAATCTAAGTATATTAAATTGCAAAGCATACATTGCTAGCTTATAATTGATAGGATTTTTTTAAATTCATAATAAGACTTAATTTATCTAAAGGAGATTATAGTTATGTCATCACAAATCAAGCAAGTTTTTGCTAGACAAATATTAGATTCGCGTGGTAATCCTACTGTTGAGGTGGATGTGATTTTAGAAAGTGGTGCTTTTGGTCGTGCTGCTGTTCCTTCAGGAGCTTCTACAGGTATTAGAGAAGCATTGGAATTAAGAGATGGTAATAAATCTCTTTTCTTGGGTAAAAGTGTCTACAAGGCAGTTGAGAATGTTAATACAAAAATTGCTCAAGCTGTTAAAGGTTTGGATGCGTTAGATCAAAGATTAATAGACAAGACTATGATAGAGCTTGATGGTTCAGAGAATAAGGGTAATCTTGGAGCTAATGCTATTCTAGGTGTTTCATTGGCAACTGCTAGAGCTGCAGCATCTCAGTTGAGAAAACCTTTCTACCGTTACTTAATGGATGTTAAAGAGTATTTAATGCCAGTTCCGATGATGAATGTTATTAATGGCGGGTCACATGCAGATAATAATGTTGATATGCAAGAATTTATGATTGTTCCTGCTGGTTTTGAGACATTCTCTGAAGCGTTAAGATGTGGTACAGAGGTTTTTCATACACTTAAGAAGGTGCTAATAGCAGACGGTTACAGTGTCGCTGGTGTTGGTGATGAAGGTGGTTATGCTCCAGATTTGCCATCTAATGAAGCAGCTATCGAAGCGATTTTGAAAGCTGTTAAGGAAGCTGGATATGAGCCAGGCAAACATGTATTTATAGCTTTAGATCCAGCAAGTAGTGAGTATTACAAAGATGGTAAATATGAGCTAGCATCTGAAGGGAAGTCTCTAAACTCTGAAGAAATGGTTGAATACTATGCTAAATGGGTAGAAAAATATCCTATCGTATCTATCGAAGATGGTATGGCAGAAGAAGATTGGGCTGGTTGGAAACTAATGACTGAGAAGCTTGGTAATAAAGTACAGTTAGTTGGAGATGATTTATTTGTTACTAATCCAAGTATCCTAGCTAAAGGTATCGAACAAGGTGTCGCTAATTCAATTTTGATTAAGCTAAATCAAATAGGTACTTTAACTGAGACTTTCGAAGCGATGGCAATGGCTGGTCAAGCGGGTTATACATGTGTAGTATCTCATCGCTCTGGTGAGACATCTGATACTATCATTGCGGACTTGGCAGTAGCAACATGTTCAGGACAAATTAAAACAGGTTCTTTATCTAGATCTGATCGTATAGCTAAATACAATCAACTAATTAGAATTGAAGAAGAGCTAGGTGAAAATGCTATCTATCCAGGTGTTAAGGCATTTGTCTTTAGTTCAGAAGAAGCTGATCATGAAGTTCAAGAAATTGTTGTAGAAGAAAGTGAAACTGAAAAAGTTGTGGTTCAAGTAGAAGAATAATAGTTTCATGAGTATAAAATCTAATTCTTTTTTTTATATTTTTATTTCAATAGTTTTATTATTAATTGCCTTATTACAATATCAACTTTGGTTTAGTAATACAGGCTTATTAAAGTATGAGATTTTAAAAAAATCAATTGCTACACAGACAAAAGAAATCAAGCATAAATCTCAGACCAATGCTCAACTGTATTCAGAAGTAGTTTCGCTGCGTAAAAATAGTGAAGTGCTTGAGAGTTTGGCTCGTGAAAATATGGGGTTGATAAAGCAGGGAGAGATTTTTTATAGTGTCAAATAAGTATGTAATAATTCCAGCTGCTGGTATAGGCTCAAGGATGGAGTTGGATATTCCTAAGCAATATTACAAACTCATTAATGGTAAAACTATACTTGATAATACTTTAGAAAAATTTGTGGAAGATTCTTTCTTTGACAAAGTTATTGTGGCGATTAGTGATAGCGATAATCTTTGGAATACTTCTGAGTATTTTGATCATCCAAAAGTTCAATACTGTGTAGGTGGTGCTACAAGGTTTCATAGTGTTTATAATGCGCTTAAATTTATCGGTGATCGTAAAAGTGATGATTGGATATTTGTACATGATGCGGCTAGACCTTGTGTGAATATAGAAGATGTCATAGCGCTTTATAATCAAACTCAAGACTCTCATACTCAAGCTGGTATCTTGGCTATTAGAGCATTTGAGACGGTTAAAAAGGTAGCTATAAAGATGATTATAGCTAAGACTATTGATCGACAAGATATTTGGCTTGCACAGACTCCACAACTATCAAGACTTGGTCAGTTAGAAAAAGCATTTGATTTTTGTTATACAAATAATCTCATAGATAAAATAACAGACGAAGCATCGGCTTTGGAGCTGTATGGTATAAACCCAATAGTCGTTGAAGGCTCTAGAAAGAATATTAAAATCACAACCCAAGATGATTTGGAGTTTGCTAACTGGCAGATTAGCTAGTTATCTATTTTAGTAGTAAACCTATTACATATCCAAATATTATCACTAATCCCATTATAAATAAAATAGAATCAAGTACTACACGTCTGTAGTTTTTGTATTGTATGTTTTTGTAGATTATTATCACGGGCAATACGTACAATAAGAAAGCTACGGTAGGAGCGACTAATATTCCTATAATGTTAAGTATCTTGAAATTACAGATTGTACATATCCATAAAATCATAAATATTAAACCGACACAAATTCTATTTATGACTGCTTCTGTGATATTGATCTTATAGATATTTCTAAAAAAGTATTTGAATAAATATTTTAATGCTTCTTTAGAGCCAATATAGCAACCGATAAATGAGCTTATAATAGCTGTAAAAACTATCATAGGAGCTAGAATGTTTAGTAATGTCCCTGGATGTTGTTCTTGTATTAGAGTTACTATTGAGAGGTTATTCATATTCGCTCTATCAAGGTCATGTATTGTGGTGCTGAGTAAGCAAGATGTTACGAATAATAGTACAAATATAAAAAGAATCAATGCATTAATCTGAAGGATTTTATATACTTTGTACTTCTCTTGCAAACGTTCTACTTTTACATAATCACGATAGAATATTACTAGACTAGAAATAACCGGTGAATGATTCATTGATAATATCAAAATTGGCAAGACCATTAATACACCTGTGATATAACTAATAGTGTCAAAATGACTATCAGTTATAAACTCAAAGTTCCAATATGGAATTATATATAGTGACAGTGTAATTACTAATATTATTAGAAATATTACTATTAGTTGCATAAATTTAAGGATTAAATTGATCCCTAAAGAAACAATAATTAATAGTCCAGCAAGAATACTAAAGCTAAACCATGTATTAGTCGAAAGATTGGTGTTAACAATATGATAGTTTAATAAGAAGTTACTTAGTTCATTATTTAAACCAATTGAGTACATCGGCATATTTAAAAATATAGCAAAAAAATATAGGACTACACAAATTAGCCCAAATAGCTTACCAAGATTATGTGTGAAAACATCTGTGATGCCACCATTATCTGTATATAAAACTATATTCGCCATATTCTTATGTGAATAATAAGTCAATGGTAACGCAAAAATAAGAACTGTTACAAGTGCCCATAACCCACTATGCCCAGCTTGAACAGGAAGATATAGTAATCCAGCTCCGATAGCAGTACCAAATAGTGTAAAAATCCACTGTATATCAACTTTAGTTGTATTTGTGTGATTTGAATTTTCCATTTAGCTACTCCAATCCAGTATTACTTTGCCACATTGACCACTTTTCATTATTTCAAATCCTTTTTGAAAATCATTGATATGAAGTCTGTGTGTGATGATTGGTTCCATATCCATACCTGCTTGAAGCATACTAGTCATTAGATACCATGTTTCAAACATCTCTCTGCCATAAATACCTTTAAGAGTAAGACCTTTGAACAAAATAGTTCCCCAGTCAACAGAGATATCTCCAGCTGATATGCCTAAAAGTGACAGCTTGCCACCATGATTCATAACATCAAGCATCATAGATATTGCTGAGTTAATCCCAGACATTTCTAAACCTACATCAAACCCTTCTGTCATGCCAATTTCTGACATGACTTTACGCATTTGTGCTGTCAATTGTTGTTGATTTTGAAACTCTGATACATTTACTGCAACAGTAGCTCCGAGGTCTCTAGCCATCTGAAGACGGTATTCATTAATATCCGTGATAACTATTCTACGAGCACCACAGAATCTTGCTATCTTGACTGCCATAAGTCCAATAGGACCAGCTCCAGCTATAAGCACATCCTCACCAGTTAGGTTAAATGAAAGTGCTGTATGAATAGCATTACCCATAGGATCGAATGTACTAGCTATATCATCACTGATAGAATCAGGAATCTTAAAAACATTTACAGATGGCATTACTAAATATTCAGCAAAAGTTCCCTGTACATTTACACCTATTCCAATGGTTTTTCTACAAAGGTGGCGCTTACCTGCCCTACAATTACGACATTGTCCACATACAAGATGACCTTCACCAGATACTCTATCGCCAACATCTACACTTGTAACACCATTTCCTTTGGCTACAACTTCGCCAGCAAACTCATGTCCAGTAATCATTGGTACAGGTATGATAGCTTGAGACCATTTATCCCAATTATAAATATGTAAATCAGTGCCACAAATTGCTGTTTTTTTAATTTTAATTAAAACATCATTGTAGCCATATTCTGGCATAGGAGCATCATCAATCATCCAAATACCAGGTTCTTTTTTTAATTTAGCAAGTGCTTTCATAGTTTGATTCCTATTAACTATATAATACCTAATTCTTTAGCAGCTTTTGTAAAGCCATCAACAGCTTTGTCAATTTGCTCAAAAGTATGAGCAGCAGACATTTGTGTTCTAATTCTGGCTTTACCCTTAGGTACCACTGGATATGAAAAAGCAATTACATATATGCCATAATCTAGTAGCTTATCTGCAAATTCAGCTGCTTTTTTCTCATCGTATATCATGACAGGAATAATAGGGTGTTCTCCTGGTATTAAATCAAAGCCTGCAGCAGTCATTTTTGATCTAAATCTCTGTTGATTTGCCTGTAATTGCTCTCTTAATTCATTTGAATTTTTAGTTATCTCTAAAGCTTTAATAGATGTTTTAGCTATTATAGGTGCTAAAGCATTTGAGAAAAGATATGGTCTAGAAAGATTTTTAAGTAAATCTACTACTTCTTTTTTAGCACAAATGTAGCCACCAGAAGCGCCACCTAATCCTTTGCCTAGAGTACCAGTTAGGATATCAACTCTACCCATAACATCACAATGTTCAATTGAACCTTTACCATTTTTACCTACAAACCCTGAAGCGTGAGAATCATCAACCATAACAATGGCATTATATTTATCGGCTAAGTCACAAATAGATTTTAGATCAGCAATAATACCATCCATTGAGAAGACGCCATCTGTAGCAATCATTTTAAACCTTGCTCCAGCTTGATCAGCTTCTATAAGTTTTGCTTCAAGGTCTTGCATATCATTATTGTTATATCTAAAACGCATCGCTTTGCACAATCTAACACCATCAATAATACTAGCATGATTAAGTGAATCACTTATAATAGCATCTTCTTTAGTAAGAAGTGTCTCAAAAAGTCCTGCATTGGCATCAAAACATGATGGATATAGGATTGTATCTTCAAACTCAAAGAACTCACTTAGTTCTTTTTCTAGTTGCTTATGCACAGAGTTTGTACCACAGATAAACCTAACTGATGCCATACCATAACCACATTCTTCAATATGGTTTTTTGCATAAGAAACTATTTCTGGATTATTTGCAAAGCCAAGATAGTTGTTTGCACAGAAGTTAATTAGTGTTTCACCATTTTCTAGATTAATTACAGGTTCTTGTGGAGTAGCTATTATTCTTTCGCTTTTATATGTGCCTGCTTCTTTTATTTCTAGTATTTTATTATTTACATTAGTATAGAAATTATTATTCATGAAAACTCTCCTTTATATATTCAGTTTGTATTATAACAAAAAAAATACATAGAATGATTTTCTCAGATAAAGATAAAGATAAAGATAAAGATAAAGATAAAGATAAAGATAAAGATAAAGATAAAGATAAAGATAAAGATAAAGATAAAGATAAAGATAAAGATAAAGATAAAGATAAAGATAAAGATAAAGATAAAGATAAAGATAAGAAATTATAGAATTATTCTTCTTCAGCAAAAGCTTCTTGAGAGTAGTTCGCTAAATCATGAACATTTGTTCCAGTAACAGTATTCTGATAGTAAGTAGAAGCTGTACCCATTGCTACTTGGTTTATAGCCCAGAACATAGATCCACCAAAACCATTATCAGACACATAATCAATCATCTCTTTATCTAAAGTAAGACCTTCCCATTCTCCTCCAGCAGCTTGCCCACCAGGTTCAAATCCAAGAACGATTAAGCTAGGATTTACATATTTAGCAAAGCTAGATAAAACATCTTCATATACATTAGCTGTCCAAGTTTGACCATTAGGCATATCAGTAGGCCCAACATCATAAGCCATAATATTTACCCAATTAACAACCTTATCTAATGATGAACCATTTTCCTCTAACCATTTTTCAATAGCAATACCTTCTCCATCAGAATTAAAATCATTTGAAAAACCATGAGCTTTACTGCTTTCAAAGAATGCATTAAATCTAGTTGTATAACCAATTTGCTTGTCACTCATTCCTTCTGCATCTAACTTTTCTCTTAATGTTTTAAGAGTTTTGGCTAATGTTGCTAACTGTTGATCTTTATTTGGATTTACAGAGCCATCAGCTAATTGACTTAAATGTTCCCAGTCAAAATCTACACCATCACCACCAAGTTTTAATAATTCAACAATTTGATTAACGAAAGCATCTATTTGGCTATCACTAATAGTTTGCTGTAAATCAGACCAACCACCAATTGCCCATATGAATTTACCACCATTCGCATGTGTCAGGTCTATAAGAGAGTCTATACGAACTCTTTGCCAATTAGAGCTATTATCCCATGAATTTTCATAGACTCCCATTACACTTAGGACGTCGGCACCAGCCATGCTTTCATTTAAATGTCCAGTACTCCATTGTTTGTTTGCTGGATTATCAGGGTTTGGAGAAGAGTCCAATGTTAAGAAAGAGTATAATACATGAGTGTAAGGAGCTACATCTTCAGCACTACCAGAGTAAGATCCACTAATTAAACCTGGTTTCCAGTTTTCCCAGTAACCAATAACTTTTTTACCATCTTCAATAGGAGCCTGCTGTTCGAAAGTTACACTAATACTCTGACTATCTTGATTTGTAGTAAAAGAAGAAGGAGATGTAGATATTTTGTATCCAGTAAGAGATGCTACAGCTACAGTCCATAGAGTATTATCTTTAGGGATTTCAGCAGATACTGTAGAGTTGCTATTTATAGTAACTTCTTTAGTATCACCACTACTATTAGATAGAGTTAAAGTAGTTGATTTACCATCAGGTAATCCACTAACAGTAATAGCAACATTTTCTGTAGGTATAGCTTGTTTAGTGAATGTAACATCAGCATTTGAAGTATTATAATTATATACTCCTATTGAATATGTTTCAGAAGGAGTATAACTATATCCATTACTAATAAAGCTATCTACAGTAAGAGTATAAACGATACCGTCTTCAGAAGAAGGTATATTATCTAATGTAATAGCTTTATTAATTTCAAGACTTCCAGAAGAAACAACATTACCATTAGCATCTGTAAGAGTATAAGAAGTAGTAGGGTTTCCACTAACATCAGCTTGAGGATTAATGCTAATAGATCCTTCACCAGTAGTACTAGATTTTGTATATTCTACAGAAACTGTTTGAGATGCACCTTTAGCTAAAGTAAATGATGCAGGAGAAGCTGAGCCGATAGCTCCATCAAGAGCAGTTACACTAATAGTAAGATTAGCGCTATCACCGACAGTGACATCAAGTTTAGTAGTTGACCCCCACTGAGCATTATTTAATTCGGCTATTTTAGTACCATTTTTTAGAATTTGAACATCTGCGAGAGTACTAGTGCTTACAAAGTCAGGCTTAGCTGGTAATACTATAGAAACAGTTCCTTGTCCTTGAGCTGCTTCACCATTATATTCCCAAACTCCCCATTTAGAATCTTTGTTAGGAGTTTCACCTTGAGTCCACCATTTAGCTGTATATGATTCACCATTATAAGTAACAGAATCACCTTTAGTATATATTTGCGTAGAGCTCCAATCAGAAGAACTAGAAGTATTATCAGTGTTGTCAGTGTTGTCAGTGTTATCAGTGTTATCAGTGTTATCAGTGTTGTCAGTGTTGTCAGTGTTGTCAGTGTTGTCAGTGTTATCAGTGTTGTCAGTGTTGTCAGTGTTGTCAGTGTTGTCAGTGTTGTCAGTGTTGTCAGTGTTGTCACTAATAACATTCCAAGCGTCAGAACCATATGTGCCACTAGGCTGATAAGCAGCAATTTGACACCAACCAGAAGCTGGCCATTCTTTACACTGATATGTTTTGCCACTATCAGTTACTTGAGATCCAGCCACATAAGACGAAAGTTTAGATGTTGACCAAGCGTCAGTAGCATTTGCTACTGAGAATGAGCCTATGCCCATCAAAGCACAAATCATTGTAGGTGTTAGTTTAAGTTTGTTTTTCATAATGGAATTCTCCTTATACAAGTATTAATAACTGTAAGCGTATTGCCTACACCTCAATTTTATGCTTACCAAGTAAAGCTAATCAAGGAAAAAATATTTTTCCTGATGTTTATTATGATTTGCATAAATAAATATTAATTTTTCTTTAAAAATCCTGCTAAATTTTTACTGAGACAAAATATAACATATTGTCATAAATAATTAATTATCAAAAACTAACAGCTGACAGTAAAAACTAATAGCTGGGATATACATAATGGGGTTGACTATAGATAGTTTTAAAATGCTATGATTCTATTTAGATATTAGTTTTTATTAGTATAAGTGGAATAAAATAAATAATATCTTAACATTATAAAGTTAATGAGAATATAAATCTCTAAAAAGTAGAGTATTATATATTGATAACCTATATAATTAAGCAAATTATTTTACTTTGAGAAAGTTATGAAAGTCGTCGAAGTCAAACATCCTATGGTTAAACATAAATTAGGTCTTATGCGCGCATCGGTGATTAGCACACAAGAGTTTAGAAGATTAACTAAGGAAATAACTAGCTTATTAACTTATGAAGTCACAGCAGGGTTTGAAATTGAAAAAACACAAATTCTAGGTTGGCAAGGTGAAAATATTGAAGTTGATCAAATTAAAGGTAAAAAGTTGACTGTTGTACCTATACTTCGTGCTGGACTTGGTATGATGGATGGAGTGTTTGAGCATGTACCCGCTGCAAAAGTTAGTATGGTTGGTATGTATCGAGATGAAGAAACTGCTAAACCAGTGGCTTATTTTGCTAAACTTTGTGATAAGCTTGATGAGAGAGTGGCACTAATAGTAGATCCAATGTTGGCGACAGGTGGGTCTATGATTGAGACTGTTACATTATTAAAAAAAGCGGGATCAAAAGATATCAAAATTATTACTCTGGTATCTGCGCCAGAAGGTATAGAAGCATTAGCGAATGCTCATCCAGATGTTGAGTTATACACAGCATCTATAGATAGTCATCTAAATGAGAAAAAATATATAATTCCAGGTCTTGGGGATGCTGGGGATAAGATATTTGGAACTAAATAAATCAAAAAAATATTTAAAAATCTAACTAAAATAATAATTATGTATTATAGTTTATGGTTATTATTAATTTCTTTTAAAAATATATAATGCAAAAGTATCGATTATTGATTGAGACGGATGATCAAAAAGGCTTGGTTTATAAAGTCTCAAAAATTATCTATGAGAATAATCTTAATGTTGAGAGGAACTCAGAGTTCGTTGATAAACAGCATAATAAGTTTTTTATGCGTACGGAGTTTTCTGGAGAAGTAAACATTGAGCAAATGTTGGTTGATTTAGAGAGTACTTTACCTAATAATTCAGAGATTAAATTAGTAGATTCTTCTAAAAAAAATATAGTTATCTTGGCCACAAAAGAAATGCATTGCTTAGGAGATTTGCTAATAAAGCACGCAGAAGGAAAACTAGATGCGAATATTATCGCAGTGATATCAAACTATGATAATCTTAAGAATTTGGTTGAGAAGTTTGATATACCATTTGAGTATGTTTCTCATGAGGGGATTTCTCGAGAAGAGCATGAGAAAAAAGTCCAAGATATCGTAAAAACTTATGATTATGATGTGATTGTACTTGCGAAGTATATGAGAATATTATCTCCGAGTTTTGTTGAACAGTTTCAAGGTAAGCTACTTAATATTCATCATTCATTTTTACCAGCATTTATTGGAGCTAATCCTTACAAGCAGGCTTATGAAAGAGGGGTGAAAATAATTGGTGCAACTAGTCATTTTGTCACAGATGATTTAGATGAAGGGCCAATTATAGCTCAGGATATAATTAGAGTTGATCATAATTACTCATGGCAAGATATGCGAGATGCTGGACATGATGTTGAAAAAAATGTTTTATCAACAGCTTTGAGTTTAGTTCTTAATGATAGAATCTTTATTTACAATAATAAAACGATAATTCTTTAGACCTATTTAACTTCTATGAGATATAGATTATTTTAGATATAAATCAAAGTATTAGATTCAAAATGATTAATTAGATATGAAGAAACTAATGATAAAGTTTCTTTTTAAGAATTTGATTAGTGATTAATTGTAGGCTACGCCTTTTACACCATCAACCCAAGTCCAACCTTGATAAGAATCTGAGTTAAGGATCCATGTCATTAGACCACCATATTGACTATAATTGCCAAGACCACCATTTGTTATATCTTTAGATATATCTACAGGATCATATAAGCCCGCACCAGAACATTTAGCATCTGCTAAACAAGATCCTTGTTGATACTCTGAATCTGATACTGAAGGATCTCTAAAGTCAGGTACGCCAAGAATTATCTTGGTACCTTCTGGAACATAGAATGAATCAGCAGTTAAACCAGTCATATCAGCACGAGTTTCAGGACTTAATAGGTCAAAAGTCATACTTAAGAAGCCAACATCAAAACCTTTTAATCCACCAAAATTAGCTCCACCATACTGATTATATGTTTGGATAAATACAGCATTAAACTTAGCTTCATTCATAAAGTCTTGAGTATACATTGCTTCAGCAAATTTAGCACTTCCACTCGCCCATTGACCTGTTCCATACCATCCATTGACTTGAGGTGCTGCAGCTAAATACATATCTTTATCTGTGATAGATTTGAATTCTGTCCTAGCAGCATCAAGATATTTGATAAAGTTTGTTGCTTCTGAAGTAGAAGCGTTTGGATGTTCTACGTCGACATCAAGACCATCATAACCATTATCTGCTAAGAATTTACCCATTGCTTGACCAGTTGTGGTAGCATTATCTCCACTCATATCAGGATCAAAATAATTTTCTGCACCACCTATTGATAATAAGGCAATACCTCCATTATTATGAATGATATTCAGTTGAGCAGGTATTCTTGATTTCATTTCATCAGTCCATTTTGGTAGAGTTACCGTACCATCAGAATCTTGACCGGCAAAAGCATATACAATTACATTATATCCATGAGTCATAGCCGCCTGAATCATTTCATTAGTAGTTTCAGGTTGACTATACCATTCTGCATCATAACCTCTAACATAGCCTACGACGGCTCTATCTGGCCAATTTGTATTAGAAGAGTTCTCTGCTATAGTTACACTAATACTCTGACTATCTTGATTTGTAGTAAAAGAAGAAGGAGATGTAGATATTTTGTATCCAGTAAGAGATGCTACAGCTACAGTCCATAGAGTATTATCTTTAGGGATTTCAGCAGATACTGTAGAGTTGCTATTTATAGTAACTTCTTTAGTATCACCACTACTATTAGATAGAGTTAAAGTAGTTGATTTACCATCAGGTAATCCACTAACAGTAATAGCAACATTTTCTGTAGGTATAGCTTGTTTAGTGAATGTAACATCAGCATTTGAAGTATTATAATTATATACTCCTATTGAATATGTTTCAGAAGGAGTATAACTATATCCATTACTAATAAAGCTATCTACAGTAAGAGTATAAACGATACCGTCTTCAGAAGAAGGTATATTATCTAATGTAATAGCTTTATTAATTTCAAGACTTCCAGAAGAAACAACATTACCATTAGCATCTGTAAGAGTATAAGAAGTAGTAGGGTTTCCACTAACATCA
Source organism: Francisella salina (assembly GCF_000219045.1). Classification (NCBI taxonomy): domain Bacteria; kingdom Pseudomonadati; phylum Pseudomonadota; class Gammaproteobacteria; order Thiotrichales; family Francisellaceae; genus Francisella; species Francisella salina. The sequence goes on along the minus strand of NC_015696.1, from coordinate 1,741,240 downwards.
GCTTGAGGATTAATGCTAATAGATCCTTCACCAGTAGTACTAGATTTTGTATATTCTACAGAAACTGTTTGAGATGCACCTTTAGCTAAAGTAAATGATGCAGGAGAAGCTGAGCCGATAGCTCCATCAAGAGCAGTTACACTAATAGTAAGATTAGCGCTATCACCGACAGTGACATCAAGTTTAGTAGTTGACCCCCACTGAGCATTATTTAATTCGGCTATTTTAGTACCATTTTTTAGAATTTGAACATCTGCGAGAGTACTAGTGCTTACAAAGTCAGGCTTAGCTGGTAATACTATAGAAACAGTTCCTTGTCCTTGAGCTGCTTCACCATTATATTCCCAAACTCCCCATTTAGAATCTTTGTTAGGAGTTTCACCTTGAGTCCACCATTTAGCTGTATATGATTCACCATTATAAGTAACAGAATCACCTTTAGTATATATTTGCGTAGAGCTCCAATCAGAAGAACTAGAAGTATTATCAGTGTTGTCAGTGTTGTCAGTGTTATCAGTGTTATCAGTGTTATCAGTGTTATCAGTGTTGTCAGTGTTGTCAGTGTTGTCAGTGTTATCAGTGTTGTCAGTGTTGTCAGTGTTGTCAGTGTTGTCAGTGTTGTCAGTGTTGTCAGTGTTGTCAGTGTTGTCACTAATAACATTCCAAGCGTCAGAACCATATGTGCCACTAGGCTGATAAGCAGCAATTTGACACCAACCAGAAGCTGGCCATTCTTTACACTGATATGTTTTGCCACTATCAGTTACTTGAGATCCAGCCACATAAGACGAAAGTTTAGATGTTGACCAAGCGTCAGTAGCATTTGCTACTGAGAATGAGCCTATGCCCATCAAAGCACAAATCATTGTAGGTGTTAGTTTAAGTTTGTTTTTCATAATGGAATTCTCCTTATACAAGTATTAATAACTGTAAGCGTATTGCCTACACCTCAATTTTATGCTTACCAAGTAAAGCTAATCAAGGAAAAAATATTTTTCCTGATGTTTATTATGATTTGCATAAATAAATATTAATTTTTCTTTAAAGCTGGTTATGTATTATTGATTGCGACACAATATAACATATTGTCATAAATTGTTAATTATCAAAAACTAATAGCTGGCTGTAAAAACTAATAGCTAAAATATGTATAACTAATGGAATTGTTATATATTTTTAAATGTTATAATTTTGTTCATAATTAGATTTTTGATTCTTTAGATGCACAAAAAAATATTTTTATTATCTTTACCTCTTATATTATCTAATTTGGTTTTACCAATGGTTGGTATTGTCAATACTGCATTAATTGGTCATCTCAGTGACAGCAATTATCTTGCTGCAATAGGCTTAGGAGTTTCAATAATAAATGTTATTTGTTTCATGTTTTCATTTTTTAGAATGAGTTTGACAGGGTTGATAGCTCAGTCATTAAATAATCTTGAAAAGATGCTAGAAATAGTCATAAAGGCCGTGTTAATAGCATTACTAATATCAATAATTGTTTTTAGTCTTAAAAGTGTGATTCTGATTGCTGTATTAAAAATAGTAAATACTTCATTTGATATAAAAATGTTACTAGCAAACTTTTATAATGTTGCTATTTATATTTTGCTTTTTTCATTACTAAATTATATTTTTATTGGTTTCTTTATTGGTGTTGGAAATCCTAGAGTAGTACTTTATAGTTCTATTATCTACATGAGTGTAGCAATAGGGTTGAGCACGCTCTTGGTGGTTATTTTAAATTACAATGTTGTTGGTGTAGCGATTTCTTTAGTTATAGCCTCTGCTAGTTGTAGTATTTATCTGAGTACAAAAATATTTAGATATTTCTATAAATTAGGTAGTTTTAGTATCAAAAAGTTGGTGGATTATAAGCTCTTAAATTTGCGTAGTTATATGCCTTTTCTTCAACTTAATATAAATATTTTTGTGCGTTCTTTATGTTTATTATTAGCATTTAATTCTTTTTATATATTTTCTTCGAATTACGGAAAAACTATTCTAGCAGCAAATACTATACTTGTAGAAATAGGTATGTTTTTTGCGATGTTTCTAGATGCTTTTGCTAATACAACTGAGTCGTTAGTTGCTCAAGCGTACGTTGATAAAAATACTAGCCTATTGAGAGAAACTATTTACAAAACATTTGTGCAAAGTATGATACTAACTCTGGTTTTATCTTTGGTTTATTTTTCTTTTAGTGGTTATATAATATCAATCTTTACCGATATTGTAGATGTTAAGATCCAGATAAATAAATATATTATTTTTTCGTTTCTTATGCCGTTATTTGCAAGTTTTAGTTTTTGGATAGATGGTGTGTTTGTAGGTCTCCTAAAGGCTGTAGCAATGAGAAATGCGATGATTTTATCAGCAGGAGTGTATATTGCTTTTGTTTTTTTATTACAACCCTATGAAAATTATGGTTTATGGATTGCGCTAATATTATTCTATATAGCTAGAACAGTATTTTTGATGCCACCACTAGGTCAGTATATTAAAAAAGGAGTTTAAATGCCGCATATAATCTTAGAAGTACCTCAACAATTTGATACAGAATTAGCAAAGAAGGTAATAAATTTAGCGCAGCAATTTTTGGTAGAGAAGTTACCAACTAGATTAGAAACCTTTAAAAGTAGAGTTTATAGGTACAGTTTTAGTAGTGTAGCAGGAGATGATAGCTTAGATGTAATCCATGTGCATATTAAAGTTCTAAAAGGAAGAAAGCCTGAGCATTTAGAAGAAATCTCACAACAATTGAAAGCTAAAATTCGCCAATTATTAAATTCTGAAGTTAATCTAGACAGTTATAGTGTAACTTTAGAGTTGATGGAGCTATCTACTGCTTATGCTAATTAATATTTGATTATCGTTATTATTTCACTAATATATACTAAAATCTTCAAACTTAGATATTAGAAAATTAATGAAAAACTATAATAGATTACTATTTTCATCATTAGGTGCTGCTTTTGAGTTCTATGATTTTGCAATATATTCTGTATTTGCTGTAGCTATTGGTAGTAAGTTTTTTGATAAAAGTAGTTCTATAAGTAATACTTTATTGGTTTTTTTAGTTTATATCGTTGGATATCTTGTGCGTCCTATTGGTGCTTGGGGATTTGGATATATCGCTGATAAGAAGGGTAGAGCATTTGTCTTGAGGCTTAATATGTTCTTACTATTTTTTGCGACTCTAGCATTGGCTTTTTTACCCACGATAGAAAGTATTGGTGTTTTAGCTACTATTTCGTTTGTTGGATTACGCTGTGTACAATCATTAGCAGTAGGTGCTGAGATACCAGTATCAGTAGTATATATTGTCGAGAACTACCCTCAAAGACAAGGCTTTATGACAAGTATAGTGTTTTGTTGTTTGAGTATTGGGATTATGATGACATCACTTGTACTGTTTATATTAAATCATTTTACTAGCCAAAGCTTTATAGAAAATTACGGTTGGCGGATTGGATTTTTTATAGGTGCTTGTTTTACATTTATATTATTTTTCTTGAGAAAAAATATTGTAGATATTCCTAAAGTTACTGAAATGTTAGATAAACCTCGCTCTGAAAACTCTATGTTTATTGTGAAAGTAATTGTTGGTATAGCCTTAGTTGCTTGTATTGCTATGTTAACTACTCAGCTATATATGTTTTTACCTGCGTATAAACAAATGTATGTAGAGTCAAATTATGATATTTCTAGTTTACTTCTAACTGGTTCTATAATTATGGCGGTTAGTTGTTTGTTAGGTGGTTTTATTAGTGATTATGTATCTAAGTCTAAGATGATGGCGCTATTGATTTTGATAAGTATAGCAGTAACCCCAATCTTCTATAAAAATATGATTGCCGGAACTGATGTTTTTGCATGTTTTATTATTTTGTCAATTATAATGGGATTTTTTGCTTCAACATACAATGTGATTATTACAAATTTTTTTAGATTAGAGTATAGATGTCGTGGTTATGGTATTGCCTATAATTTGGGATATCTGATATTTTCTGCAGGTATACCTGCTTTGACAATATCACTTATAGCTACAACTAATAGCCTTTTAGTACCGGTGTATTTAGTTGTATTTGCTGGAGCTGTATCATTTTTTGGGATTGCTACGGCTAGTTGGTTTATGAGAAAGGCTTAAAAATCATTGCTGAAGGGTCTGATTTGAATTGATTATATAGTTCTATTATATATCTATCGGTCATAGATGATATGTAATCGCTTATTATTCTAGCTTTACCATGAGAGCTATGGGTGTTATAGAATATAGCACCAATATCATCTGGTAGTAGGCTTTCATCCGGAGTTGAGCTAATCAAAATATCAAAAATCTCTGAAATTATCTCTCGACCACGATATCTTAAGACATTAAGTTTAGGTGATTTTATTATTTTAAATAAAATATATTTTTTAAGTACTTCGACTTGTTTTCTAATTTTATTATTTAAATATACCTTTGAAATAATAGGAACTTCTAGGTTTAAGTCTAGTTCAATATTTTGAATGCAACTATTGACTAGTTTTGAGGTTAGTTTTGTACGTAACAAGCTATTATTAGCAATATTTTTTGATATCTTGTATATCTCCGTGCTATCTGCATTGAAATCAATATAATCTGAAAATATATCTTTGAGGATAGTTTGGATTTCATCCTTGGTTATCTCTAAATCGTTAGGCATTGCATTATAGATTTTATCTAGAAGCTTATTATCAATACTTGCCATAGATAGTGGATCTATAAATCCGCCTTTAAGAGCATCTTCGATATCATAAGTTGAATAAGCAATATCATCTGCTACATCCATAATATAACATTCTATAGTTTTGAAGTTTTCTACAGTTGTTATACCATAAGGCTCAAGGAGTTTTTGTTTAATATCTTCAACTAGTCTTGATTCTTCATTATAGTAGCCTTTTGTAAGCTTACCTAGATCACTAATTGGTGGAATAAGCTGATCATATTTTATAGTTGCTGCAAGAGTTCTATATGTTAGATTTAAACCAAAAGTTTGCTTTTGATCAATATCTTTTTTGGCTGTATGTGATATTAGTCGTAGCGTTTGAGCATTACTTTCAAAGCCGCCAAAATTACGCATTTTTTTATTTAAAGCAACCTCACCGTTATGACCAAAAGGAGGGTGGCCAATATCATGACAGAGTGCTGCTGTTTCAATTAGATCATAATCTAAATTTAGTCCATGTTCTGCGTTAAGTTTAACGGCTATAGATTTGGCTATTTGCGCTACCTCTAGAGAGTGAGTAAGCCTATTTCTAAAAAAGTCATTTTCAAAACTAGGGAAAATTTGTGTTTTTGCTTGAAGTCTTCTAAATGATGAAGAATGAACAACCCGTGCATAATCTCTACGAAAAGGTGAAAAGTTTTCTTTCTTAGCAATATCGTTATTTTGTCTTAGATAATCATTTTCATGATAAAGATTTAATGCCATATATACTCGAATATAATTTGTGATTATATATTAAATATTAGAGTAAATGATTAGATATGCAATATTTTAGTAGTAAGAAAGATAAAGAGATTAAGAATAATTATTCTTGAACATCAAACCTGCCAAGCATCATAACTTTATGCCAAGCTTTCGCAAAGTCGTTTACAAACTTTTGCTCATTACCATTTTCAGCATAAACTTGAGCCACAGCTTTAAGTTCAGAATTTGAACCAAAGATTAGATCTACAGAAGAAGCAGTCCACTTTTGTGCACCAGTTTTTCTATCTATACCGATATACTCACCATTGTTTGTGTCAGATTTTTCCCATTTTGTAGACATATCAAGTAAGTTTACAAAGAAGTTATTATTTAACTGACCTGGAGTTTTGGTAAATACACCTTCTTGAGAGTCATCGTAGTTTACATTTAGTGCACGCATACCACCAACTAATACCGTCATTTCAGGGATATTTAAATTAAGCATACTTGCTTTTTCAACTAATGCCTGAGGTAGTTTATTAGATGCTAGACTACCGTCACTATAGTTTACAAAGCCATCAGCTTTTGTTTTTAGATAGTTGAAAGAAGCAATGTCAGTTTGAGCTTGGGTAGCATCTGTTCTACCTGGTACAAATGGTATCTCTATACTATAGCCAGCCTTTTTAGCTGCTTGTTCAACACCTACATTACCACCTAGTACTATTAAGTCAGCTAATGATACTTTAGTGCCATCAGTTTTGCTATTGTTAAAGTTGGTTTGAATCTCTTTAAGCTTAGCAAGAACAACTTCAAGTTTAGCAGGTTCATTCATTTGCCAATCTTTTTCAGGAGCTAAAGCAATTCTTGCACCATTTGATCCACCTCTATAGTCGGTTTTACGATAAGTAGAAGCTGAATCCCAAGCAGTTCTTATAAGTTGTTGATTAGTTAATCCAGAGTTTATGATATCTTGCTTAAGTTGAGCGATATCTTGAGCTGATACTTGCTTGTAGTCAGCAACTGGTACAGGATCTTGCCATATAAAGTTTTGTTCAGGAATCCAAGGACCTATATATCTAGATTTTGGACCCATATCTCTATGAGTCAGTTTAAACCACGCCTTAGCAAACTCCTCTTTGAATTCTTCAGGATTCTTATAGAATTCTTCAGCATATTTATTAAATATTGGATCTTCTTTTAGTGCTAAGTCTGTTGTAAACATAATAGGCTTATGTTTTACTCCTGGCTTATGAGCATCAGGAACCATATTTTCTGGCTTAGCATCTGTAGGAGTCCATTGGTGAGCTCCAGCAGGACTATGAGTTTTTTCCCAATTTAGATTATACAAGTTATGTAGGAAGTCATGGTTCCAGAAAGTCGGTGTAGAAGTCCAAGAACCTTCAAGACCACTACCCATGGTGTCATCACCATTACCTGTACCATAACTGTTATGCCAGCCAAGACCTTGCTGTTCAATAGGAGATTTATCTGGAGCAGGACCAATATCCTTTTTGATATCTTTTTCAGGAACTGCACCATGAGTTTTACCGAATGAATGTCCACCAGCAATAAGAGCTACAGTTTCTTTATCTGTCATGCCCATACCACCAAATGCTTGACGAATATCGCTAGCAGCACCTTTGATATCCGGTTTACCATCTGGCCCCTCTGGGTTTACATATATCAGACCCATTTGCGTAGCAGCATAAGCTGGAGCAAGTTTGCCATTTTTGACATTGCTAGACATTAGCTCTTCAGGAGATACCCCCCAGTTTGTATCATCACCTTGCCAATCATCTTCTCTACCAAAGGCAAAACCAATCGGCTGCATACCCATAGATTCTAGAGAAACTGTACCAGCTAGAACAATTAGATCTGACCATGATACAGCATCACCATATTTCTGCTTGATTGGCCATAAAAGCTGTCTTGCTTTATCAAGGTTAACATTATCAGGCCAGCTATTTAGAGGAGAAAATCTTTGCTGACCACGATTAGCACCACCACGACCATCTACTACTCTGTAAGTACCCGCATCATGCCAAGATAGTCTAATAAAAAATGGCCCATAATTACCAAAATCAGCTGGCCACCAGTCTTGAGATTGGGTTAATAGATTTTGCATATCTTTCTTAAGCTGTTCTGTATCTAGCTTTTTAAAAGACTGATGATAGTTGTAATTTTTTCCCATTGGACTATCGAGTTTATTCAAATTGCGTAGTGGAGATAAATCTACACTTTGAGGCGTAGCCACTTCTGTACTTTTGTCATCAGCAATAGCACTACTGGTTGCTAATAGCATACCTGACATTCCTAATGCCGTTACAATTTTTTTTAGCATGGTGATTTCCTTACTATAAAGTTAACTATTAATACAAGATTTTTCTTATATTCTCTAAATTAAACCAAATCCTATGTTTAAAATAAAATTAAGGTCTATAAGTGATTGTATGTAAATGAAAAAGTCTAGTCAAATAGTATATGGTTATAAGCTCTATAACAAATTCTTATAGATAGAAAATAAATAGTAATTTAGATGTTTTTGGAAAATTATATTTATTTGATACATGCATGCGTATAAGATCCTACCCATTTTCTAGTATATCCTGATTTACATGAACAGACCAAGTGCGCATGATTATTATGTAATCCTTTTGTTGGATCACATCTTTCTAAGTACATATAGGTTGTATCATGAACACCATTAGGATGAGGACATCTTGCACTTACAAATCCACCGTAACGATCTCCAGGATTACCTGTTAGGCTTATATATGCCCAATCACATCTTCTTGGGGATGATCCTCATACTCCTCCCCAAGAGCCACTAGGACTATTGACTAATTCTACAGCATCAATATATTTTTGATTATTGATAGTTGCTTGATCTAAATCACTTTGAGTACCACATTTTAAACTACCATACTCTTGATATAGTATTCCACCAGCTGCTTTGCATTCAGATAAGTTTATGCTCGATGTAGTATAAAAAGTTGGTAGCTCACGAAGTTGTATATGCGTAGTTAGAAAGGTGTATGATATTTAATCTATTAAATATTTCTAATTTACATATGTGGAGGGGCTGTTGAATTATCAACATTATTAATCGATGATGTTTTTCCTTTATTCTTTAAATAATTCTCATCTAAAACGACTTTCTTACTCTGATTTCTATCAGTATTACTATAGTAGCTATTTGTTGCTGCATACAAACTACTAAAACTCAAGCAAGATACCACCACTATAGAAACTAGTGTTAAATATTTAATTTTCATTTTTAATTTTCCTTTCTAATTTAACAATAGATACACTTTATTATAACACAATATTCAAATTATAATTCCAGTAATCATCTATTACTATATTGTTATACTATATGAGCTAGATCCTTGGTAAGTTTGTCCGTTAAGAGAATATTCTAAATCTATAGTTAAATCATAATCTCCTGAAGGAATGTTGCCATAATCAGTATTTATAAAAATAGTTGCATTCTTATCACCCCAGTCACGAACTAATGTCTCTCCTTGAGCATCTGGATTATATAAAGCAACCCAACCATTCTCATCTGTAACATATATTAAGCTAGCAGCATCAAAAAGACTACCTGATAACGTATAACTAACAGTCGTAGGATTACTATCGCCATAGAGTCCAAAACCATTCGGTAAATTTTGCATATCTGTTGTTAAATAATCACCATTACCATTTCTATCTCTAAAAAGATTATCCCCCAAATTAAACTGTACAACCACATTATTGATGTTAGAAGCACCACAAGAATTTAAAGCTTCTTCAGCAGTCTGGTTATTATAAGTTGATCCAAGATTTTCCCAATCATCCCAAAAATTTGTACTGTTAGTTAAAGGATCACTATTCTTACTCCAACCATTAGCTCTATAGAAGTTGCCATCTCTAATTACAACCTCATTTACTCTATATTGAATATCTTCGTGCCACCCATAAATACCATCGACTATCCAAGAATCATTTTCATATGGTGTTGTACCTTCATTAATCCAATAACTATTAGTAAATCTCCTACCATCATAAATAACTTTGGTAACATTATCTGCATACATTACATTATTACCATATGGTACAACCCAATCTAGACCCGTATCAGCTTGTGTTGGAATATCTAATCTCCATGCATTAGGTCTATTAAACGGTGAATCAGTCGTATAATACTGTGCTGTGAATAACATATTATTTTCATAGCAAGTATCACCTGTATTATATACTTGACCATCAATACATTGGCTAAATGTATTAGTATTTATTGGCGGATATTCACCTTCACAATTTAGCTGTGCCTGACTAGGACTTTCATCTCTATATGGGAACACTATATTAATTGGCTGATAGTCATTGACTGTTGTTCCTGCCGAGACATTAGCCTGAGCCTGTTGAGGTAACTGATTTATATTACTTTGTTCTAGTGTACTACCAATATTTGTCCAATCTCTAGTATCTGTTGGAGAATCTGAATTACCTTTATTAGTACGTTTTGCTTGATAGAAATCTCCATTAAAGGTCACAATATCACCTGATAAGTATCTAACTTGCTCATTCCATGCGTAAATACCATTAACACGCCAGTCATTATCTCTAAAAGGATTTCTATTCTGATTGTTTTGTGTACTCCTAAAAACAATACTATCGTATGCTACTAAATCACCATCACTATATCTAGCACCTTGCGTATATGGTGCTATCCAATCAGAGTCAGGATAATACACTCTCCAATCATTACTTCTTTGAAAAGGTAGCGCTCGCGCATTATTTTTATTAGCTATAAACAAAATTCCATCTTCTTGGCATATATCTCCTTGACGGTACCTATCATTTTCAACACAAATAGGTAACCCTGCTGGGTTTGGATATCTAGCTCCTTCATAATCTATGTCAGTATCTTCCTCAATAGGTACACATTCTAAAGCAGATATATCAGCAATAAAATCGTCTAAAGAAGATTTTATAATACAACCTTGGGAAGAGTTTATATTATATACTCCAATTGATACTTCCCAAACTCCGTTATTTAACAACCATCCTTGTGATAAATTAAATATGCCAGTGAAATTTGATGGTAAATTAAGGTAATGTTTTGATCCATCAGTATTTGTAAAAGTAAGTTCATTATCATTGTTAATAGATAAATCTCCTATGTACCCAACATCTGCATTAGTAAGAGTATCATTTGAATTAAGCTGTATTTGTGATAGAGCATGATAATCTACAGCTGGAATATTTAGTGAAATTGAAGATCGGTCTATAACATTATCTTGGCTTATATATTTGTTACTAATTACTCTAATATTTACGTTTTTCTCGTAATTATTTATAGTTAGTTTTATATAGTAGTCTAACGCTCTTGTCGTATATCCATCACCTGCTAAAATAAAAGGTTTTACTTGTAAGCTGGCTTCATTTAAGTCACTATTTGTAGTTTCATAAAAATATTTACCACTTTCTATATCTCTATATTCTGCAATTTCAGGAAGTATTAGATTTTCTGAATAATCAAAAGAACTATTTGCTATACTGTTGGTAAATGCTTCTTGCATAGAAGACATTTTATGGATTTTTTCTGTTTGATTCTTGCTTAATACTGAGTTTGAATATGAAATATTAAATAGTGTATAGCTTACAACTAACATAATAGTTGCTATGCTTATAGCTGCTATTAAAGCTACCCCTTGTTGTGATTTCGCTAGTTTAATATTACGTCTCATTTTAAAATGGTCCACCAACTTCGTTAAAAGAGATTATGGCTTCTTGTTCTTTGCCATCTAATAAATAGTTTATTTTTATTCCTTTTACTTCTCTATTCCACAATCTTTTATATTGATCATTTGCATTTTGTTCTGGAGCAACTCTTTGCCACGTGTTATTCAAGTTATAACTTATCTGTAGATCAGAAACACCTTTAAGTAGTATTTGTTCGCTAACTTTATTGTTTCCTGTATAAAATATCTCATATAATGCATATTCTTTTTGACCAGTATCTCGAATGTATATGATTTTGAAACTATAATCTGTATATAATACCGAGCCAGATGGAAAACTATGATCTATCTTTTTAGATAAGTGAATGAGGCTATCATTATCAGTAGCAGTTTCACTAGCACTTAATAGTGTTTCTTCTTGTCCATCTGTTAACATCATAAATGTACCATTTTCAACACTAGAGGTATTATCATCAACTAATCTTAAGATACTTTGATCACCCCTAGATACAGGAGATGTTAGAGTCTGTGGTGAGTCAATCGTTTGAAGGACTAAGATGTCTGTTCCAATTTGTACATTAGTAGGATAATCTTTATCACTAATTAATGGAGCTTGTTGTGCATAAATTAGGGGGTAATCAAAGGGGTTAATTTCTAGGGTTTGATCTACGGATACATTTTTTTTTATTAAAAATGAACAAATCATATTACCACTAATATAAGAATTATTTATTAAGTTTTGAAAAATAGCTCTTGCTTCAATATTTCTATTAAATGTATTAAATTTTTCTATAGAGGATTTATAGCCTGTATGCATTTGATAAAGACTTTGTATAATTAATGTTGATACAAACATCATAATTGTAATAGTAAGAAGAACTTCTATTAGTGATATTCCTTTATGTTTTTTTGAATAAATCATTTAAATATTTAAACTCATTTTTAAATTAGGATCATTTTTACTTTGAAATATCCAGGTACTTCCTGATATTTGAATATCAATATTATTTGTAGGAGTAGTATCTAAACTTCCAGTTATAATAAATTCATGAAATCTATTGTTAATAAGATTCGTTAAATTTTTATTTTTATTTATAGAGTTTACGGTATCAAAAGTTTTATATAATGCAAATTCAAAAGCTAGTATACTTGAACATATAATAGTCATGGCAATAATTAATTCAACAAAGGAAAGTCCTTTTATATTTTCATGTCTTAAAAAAATATTAATCATTTTGTGTTATCTCATAAATATAAATAAACTATATATTAATTTAATATCACATATTATATTTGAAATTTGAAATTTTGCAAATTTATCATTAATATTACACTTTGTTAAATCTATAAATTTTAAATTTTATTGTGTTATAAATTTAATTATAATACATATTTGTTTATAAAAATGATTAATTTATAATTAATGGTAATGTTGTGATAAAATTAAATTAGCAGATAAGTAATTAAAATATAAAAAGCATATTTAGGGGGTTAATCAAAAAATGAGAATAATATATAGAGTTTTTATTATAAACATATTATTGATAATAATTCCTAATATGGTGCTTGCATTTGTAAAGATTAATTTTGTTCCTACTGATAGTGGAATGTATAATCTAATAACAAAAAAGGAATCTTCTTCAACCATAAACTTACAGTTAACATCTTTACAAAATGATCAATATAGTAATATGGGGTCATCTATTTCAATAGATACGGGCATTACTTTAAACAATATTGTGACTATTCCAATATCAATTAATAATAATCAGTTTATAGATAAAGTGATAGTAATTCCAATGGAGTCTGGTACTTCAGGTGATAAGTTTTCATCCATTGATATATTAGATGCTGATTTACAAAATCTTAATACTTCTATAGTAGCAACTTCAGAAATTAACTCTATTCCTATTATTATAAAAAATAATAAGGGTATCTTTCTTATATATGCATCTCATGAAAATTCTAATAATGATACTTTAAAAATTTATGAAATAAATGTAGATAATAATTCACTTTCTGAGATACTATCAGTAGATAGTTATGAGAACATAAGTAAAATAATACCTTTGGATGAAAATACTCTAGTAATTATTGAGAAAAAATTTGATTTTTCTGTAGTTGCATACGTATATAGTATTTCTAAGCGAGAAGCTGTATATAGTCATGCATTAACAACAGATTCGAATGTAAGGGTTGAGTATGACCCTAATATGTATAAAACTAGTATAGTATCTGATTTAGATGATATAAATATAACTAATGCTCCATCACCATTTGGGATTACAAAAATATATTAAATATTACAAGCATCATTATTTAGAGGATCTTCGATGGTAATATTTCCTGTAGAATTAATTAATATTCTCTTATAGGCATCATTTTTTTGACATAATGTTAGAGTTCCATCTAAACTATGGCCTTTTCCTTTTATTTTTATAAATGATGTAGTTGGAAAGCGACTCCATTGATAATAAAAATTTGGGTTAGGTGTCTCAACATGTCCAAGTAAATAGTCATCTTTAGAATTATACTCACTTGTTCCATCGTTACTGATAAAAGAAATGATAAATTTGCCCGTCCATAAATTATTTGTATCGCAAGTTATGCCATTATTTGAGGAGCAAATAACTGCATCTTTATTATTTTGTAGTCCAGATATCCTTGCTTTTTTCATTAGAGTATAAATTTCATTAATCTGATTGTTTTGATAGTATTTATCCATTTTAAAATAACTAATAGTAGCTATAGCAAGTATTGTTGTGATTACGAGTACTACTAATAATTCAACTAATGAGTAAGCATTAATATATTTTTTTATCATATTCTTATTTAAATGAGATAAAAGAAGTGCTTTAAATCATAGCATATATTAAGTAAATATTTTATTAATTTAATATGTGTTTAAGATAAATTATGATTAATATAATTTATATTGTAATGGGTTCTGCAATTGATAATCTTATATTCTACAGTCCACCAGTAATATCAATAATAGTACCGGTGCAGTAGTTTGCACCATCTGATAATAACCAAATAACTCCACTAGCAATCTCTTCAGGATAACCACCTCTTTTAAGCGGGATTTTGTGTTTGATTTTATCAACTCTAGCAGCATCACCAGATAGTTTATGGATATCTGTATATGTAGAACCAGGTCTTATACAGTTTACAAGGATTCCTTCATCAGCTAGTTCTTTTGATAAACCTTTTGTAAGAGTATCAATTGCACCTTTGGTACAAGCGTAATCTATATACTCATTAGGCGAGCCTGAGAGAGATGCACCAGATGATATATTAATAATCTTACCACCGCTATAACCATATTTTTGCGACATATTTTTTATAGCATGTTTTGCACATAGAATATTCCCAATAGCATTTACTTGGAATACTTTTTGTAGACGATAAATACTCATATCCTCTAGACGAGAAGTATGAAAAATCGTACTAGCGTTATTTATAAGCGCATACATGGAGCTATGGTCAGATATAAACTCATCAAACATTTTTTTGATATCTTCTTCATTTGCTATATCAGCACAATATGTTGATATATTGATATTATAGCTAGATAGCTGAGTTTTTAGCTTATCAATATTCTCATGATTTTTATTATAATGTAAACCAACATTATAACCAGCTTTTGCTGCAGCTAAAGCTATGGCAGATCCAATCCCACCATTAGCGCCCGTTATTAAAATATTTTTAGTCATTATTAAAGCTCAATAAATTATTTTATCGCAATTCTAGCAGATGCCCTCAAGCAAGTCTCTTTCTACAGCGATAGCAGCTTGTTTTTGTGAATCTTTGAGGTTATTAATCAATATTGAGAATATATATTGCTTATCATTAGTGTAAAGATATCCAGATAGAGAAACTGAAGTTGTTCCGGTGCCGGTTTTTGCATAAACTTTGCCTTTTAATATGACGCTTGAGCGATTTTTAAGTGTACCGGTTTCTCCATATATTGGTAGTAGACTCCTAAAAAGCTCAAAACTCTTATGCTGAGATATCTGTTGTAATAGATTACTAATAAAATCAGCTGATAATAAATCATTATCTGACATTCCAGCACCATCTTCAATTTGAATTTGGCTAGTGTCAATTTTAAGCTTACTTTTTAGTATTTCACCAATAGCATTTTTGCCGGATACGATACTTCCGACTTGATTATACTTATAGCCTATAGTTCTTGTGATTGTCTGAGCATAAAGATTATCGGATACTAAAAGCATATGTTTTAGCAACTTTGTTAGATTAGCTGATTTATGATCTGCTAAAAATATTAGATTTTTTGGAAGTTTATTTGTGACTTTTATTTGTTTGGATGATGAAATTTTAAGCTGTGCAAGTTGAGCTAAGACAGCTTGTTGCATATGTCGTTGAGGATTTTCTATGGCAAAGCTAAAGGTATAGTTGTTTAATGGTAGGCAACCACTAAGAACAAGTTTATGATCCACATAATTAGAGCTAAATTGGCAAGTCTTTAGTTGCTCTGGTTTAGCTACAACTAACTTATTCATAAAATTAATTTTTTCACCATCAGTTTGCTTTATTTTGAAGGAGTTAGAGCTTGGTGTAAGCTGAAGGGTTATTGCATTTTCATTCAGGTTATATATTGAGCTTGGAGCTCCGTAACCAAATATAGAACTAGTATTGCTTTGATTGATAGGTGTATCACGCCCCTTAAAGTAGCGGTTTACAAAGTAGATATTCTTTATGTTGCGGATATGTTTTTTTTGTAAGCTCATTAAAAGTTTATACAAGTCCCTGGTAGTAAAACTAGGGTCACCTGAAAACTCAATATAGAGATTATTAACGCTATGATTATTAATATAATCATAATATATAGCAGTTGAGTATTTAAAGTGTTTACCAAGAAATAGTAATCCTGAGATGCCCGTTAATAATTTAGTGTTACTAGCGGGCATGAAGTTTTTGTTAGAGTCTTTTGAAAAAATAATGGCTTTATTCTGAGAGTCAATAATTTTGATCCCAATTAGTGTTGATTCAAGATTATGATATTTTATTGAGTTATTTAGTTTTTCATTTAACTCTACAGAGTTAAATGAGAATGCTAAGTGAATTGTTAGTATGAAAAATAATAATGATTTAAATATTTTTGTAGACATTAAAGTCTTTGCATTTAACTTTCAGAAGCTTGATTATAACTAAGATTCCAGCAGATAGCTAATAATGCAGTAGCAATTACACAAGAGCCTAATAAGAATATAAATACAGCATCCCAACTTAGCATAGTTGCGATAATACCAATC
The DNA here is from genome assembly GCF_000219045.1 of Francisella salina. NCBI lineage: Bacteria > Pseudomonadati > Pseudomonadota > Gammaproteobacteria > Thiotrichales > Francisellaceae > Francisella > Francisella salina. The sequence goes on along the minus strand of NC_015696.1, from coordinate 1,724,794 downwards.
ACTGCTTGAGCTCCAACTGTACCTAAGAAATAGCCAAATAATCCTGTGAATCCGGCTGCAGTACCACCAGCTTTTTTAGGGACTAAGTCCAAGGCTAATATTCCGATCAGAGCGACAGGTCCGTAGATAAGTACACCCATAGCAGATAGTGAAAGTAGTAATATCCAAGCAGTGTCGCTGTACCAGTATACAAACAAAGCACCCATAAATAAAAGCATACATATCACACCCATAGGAGCTCTACGACTACCAAAATATTTATCTGTTATCCAGCCAATTATTATAGTTCCTGGAATCGCAGGTAACTCAAATAATGCAAATCCCAAAAGTCCCGTTGTTGTTGACATGTGTTTAACATGAACAAGGTAATATGTTGACCAGCTTAAAAGACCATATCTAGCACAATAAACAAAAGCATTTGCAAATGCAATTAGCCAAACCCATTTATTATTTAGGACATATTTAAAGAAGATTTCTTTAGCTGAAAACTCTTGTTCATGATGAGCTTCTGAAGTTGTATAGCCTTTGTATACTTCTATAGCTGGTAAACCCACTGATTGAGGAGTATCTGCACCAAAAATTAGAACTAAAATAGATACAAATATACACATTGCACCAGCAACATAAAAAAGGCCGTGCCAGTTATCATGAAATATTAGTAGCCCAATAGGTACAACTGCAATAGCTAAAAATCCAGCACCAACATTATGAGCAGTATTCCAGATTCCCATTTTTGTACCACGCTCATTAGCACAAAACCAGTGTGTCATGATACGCGCACATGCTGGCCATCCCATACCTTGCACCCAACCATTGATAAGCATGGCAATGAATAACACAAGTACGCCTAATGATAATAAGCTAGGTAATATTAGGTTTATAAGCCCTGTGATAAATAATCCAATAGCCAAAAATATCTTTGCATTACTTCTATCTGAGATATTTCCCATCAAAAATTTACTTATACCGTAAGCTATACCTAAACCCGCTCCAATTAGTCCAAGCTCATCTGGAGTTAAGGTTGTAATATATTGTTTTGATACATCGAAACTACTACGACCAAAATAGTACGTAAAGTAACCTATATATGCAACCAAGAACATTCTTAGACGCCAATGAGGGTATGCTTTTTGAATTTGCTCTTTAGCTAATAAAGGCAGAGCTTTTGCTGGTTTAAGGAAATTCATCGTTAATTAGTAAATATTAAACAATAATAGCTTGCTAGTTTAGTTTAAATTTTGGTATTCGGCAATATAAATTAACTGTTTAATTTTAATGTTTTAAATAATGATCAGAATTTTTTTGGAAAAGGAATATTGGGATAGGCAGGTGGTAAATCTAAACCTTTGGCTGCTTCTACACCTCTTAGTATATCTGGTCTATCAGTGATGATACCGTCAACTTTCCAGTCGATTAAGTTGTTAATAACTTTATAATTAAAATCGCTACCTTCATCTTCTGTCCAGCCCCAAGTCACAACTTTGACACCTAGTTTATGAGCCTCTTCAACATCTTTTTTAGTTAGATCTTTTTCATAAGGTTCCCAGAATGTACCACCTAATTTTTTGACCATCAATGGATAATTGTAATTATAGTCTTTAGGATCAAGTGGAGCGGTCCATTTTTGATAATCGGTAAGTTGTTTTGCTTGTTCAGCATTCATTGGCTCTGTTGTATGATCTGTCAAGTATGCTGTTTTGACTTTTGGATTTAATTTCTGTAAATCTACTAGAGCTTGCCATTCAAAAGATTGTACCTCAACATTATCAGTCATATCTGTTTTAACTAAAACCTTATTTAAAGCTTCAGCCATTTCTTCTGCTGACCAGCTTGCATTTGGATCATAAGGGTTGGTTTTTATCTCGATTTGCAGACGAACTCTACTGCCAACATTAGATTTGACATAGTTGATAACTTCTTCTAAGGTTGGCATATGAACATTGTCCATGCCAATATGGTCTGGATACATCTTAGCTGTAGCAGAATTAGGCTTTATATATCCAACTGTGTATTTTTTGACTTGATCTAAAGTGAGATCTTTTATTGGAGTCTTTTCTGTTATCCAATTACCATTTTCATCTTTTGTAAGATCTGGGTTTAGTGTTAAATCGTGTGTTACAACTAAAACTTTGTCTTTAGTCATATTTATATCCATATCAATAACATCGACACCAACACGCATAGCCTCTGTATATGCGGGCAAAGTGTTTTCTGGAGCAATAGGTCTAAGACCTCTATGAGCATAAATATTTATAACATCAGCAGTAGCAATACTAACACTACATACTGCAAAAGTAGCAACGGCGATTTTTTTAAACATTTTGATTTAAGTGGTTTTGGTTTAAAACACAAATATAATTACTTTTTTATTATTAAATAGCAATATTTTTATATCAGAAAAATGGTTTTTTATGATAGTTGTTTACTTTATAATCACCGTAGTGATTTTTATCTTTGATTAGTGATGTCGATTAGAAAAAAAATTATAATTGTATCGATTATATTTGTTATTTTTGTCTTAGGATTTATTTATTATATTAGTAGATCGAGTATTAAAGTAATTCCTGGTTACGTTGATACAGATGTTAAATATATATCTTCACAGGAAAGTGGTAGGCTTCTTAGATTAGATGTAAGTCAAGGAGAGTATATTAGAGAGGGGCAATCATTATTTCTAATTGATTCATCAAAAAATCAGACCTTATTAGATTCAAATAAATTTTTGTACAGTATATCTCAGGCAGTCTCAGAAAATATGTCTAAAGGTAAAAGACAACCATATATAGAAAAGACAGCCATCGATATATCTAATGCTAAAGCAAATTTAGCCGTTGCATCTAAAGAGTATCAGCGCCAACAAATGTTATTAAAAGATGATAGTACTTCTCAAAAAGAATTTGAACAGGCGCAAAGTAAATATATCCAAGCAAATAATCAAGTTGAAGTATTAGAGGTAATGCAAATTATTAATAATTTACCTGCTCGAGAGGATTTGCGAAATGCGGTTGACTTTATGTCAAAATTTATAAATAGCAACTCTAAATATTTACAACAAAAAATCAGTTCAGCAGATGTTAAATCACTAGAAAATGGTTATGTTTATCAGATTTTTTATCACAAAGGTGAAGAAGTACGGGCGTATAGTCCAGTAATGACTATTATTAATCCTAAAGATGTATATATTGTATTTTATTTATCAAAGGATAATTTAGCTAACCTACATATTGGCCAAACTATTAAATTTATTACACCTAATAATAAGAGTTTAGAAGCTAAAGTTAGTTATATCTCACAAAAGGCTGAATATACACCGCCATTATTGTATGGCATAAATTCTGATTCAGAGATTTCTTTTGAAGTGCATGCTAAGGTTGATTACTCCGCAAATAGCTCTGAGATTCATATCGGAGAGCCTGTAAAGGTAGAGCTAGGATGATAAGTGACAAAGAGGATCAACTAATAATAGATGTCAAAAACCTTACCAAAGTCTATGGTGATAAAACGGTAGTTGATAATATCTCTCTGCAAGTTAAGCAAGGGGATATTTATGGTTTTTTGGGACCTAATGGTTCAGGTAAGACAACCTCTATAAGAATGGTATGTGGTCTACTTCCAATTACAAAAGGTGAGGGTACTTGTCTTGGTTATGATATAGGTACTCACGCGAGTATTATTAAACAGCAAGTTGGTTACATGACTCAGAAATTTACACTCTATCCCGATCTTACAGTTAGAGAGAATCTCAAGATTTTTGCGCGACTTCATAGTTTAAAAAATATTAAAGAAGCTGTTGAGAAGACTATAGATAGTTTACAGATAGGTAAAGCTAGAGCAAATCAAAAGGCTTATGAGTTATCAGGTGGTTGGAAACAAAGATTAGCTTTGGGTGTGGCTACGATTCATGATCCTAAATTATTGCTATTAGATGAACCTACAGCCGGAGTAGACCCTAAGGCGCGAAGAGAGTTTTGGGATTATATATCTACACTATCAAGTAAAGGCATCACAACATTGGTATCAACTCACTATATGGATGAAGCAGAAAGATGCAATAAGTTGTCATATATCGCTTATGGAAAGCTGTTATCTAGTGGTACTCAAAAAGATATTATTGATAGCTGTGGTATCAAAACATACAATATTTCAGGCAAAAATGTCTATAGCCTTGTGTTAGAGCTTCAAGATAATACTGAAATTGAGCAAGTGTCAATGTTTGGCAGTAGTGTACATCTTAGTGTTAAAAATAATATTGATATTACACACATTCAAACAAAGTATAATCAATTTGAATGGCAATCAATAGAAACATCACTTGAGGATGCTTTTATATATTTGATGAGTAGCCAAAAGGATAACTTTGCATGAAGTATTTTGATATTAATAGATACTATGCGATTTTTCTCAAAGAAGTTATTCATATGCTTAGAGATAAAGTCACAATTGGACTAGTAATTGGTATACCACTTATTCAGCTAATACTATTTGGCTTTGCTATAAATATGAATCCAAAGCATCTAAGTACAGCAATAGTTAATGCTGATAAGACACTACAAACAAACTATCTAATCGAGAAAATTAATAATACTGGTTATTTTGATATCAAATATCAAGACATCTCAAGAGATGATGCGACAACACTAATGCGTAAAGGTAAGGTACAGTTTATTATAGATATACCGCCTAACTTCTCTAAGCAAGTTTATCGTGGTGAATCTCCGAATATTCTAATAATAGCAGATGGAGCAAATGCAACTTCAAACTCAGGTGCTTTACAAGCTGTTGATAAGGTCAAAGAGATATACAGTCAATACTTTTCTAATAAACAAATACCTCAGCCACAGCCTTTTAATTTTGTAATCCATAATAAATATAATCCAGAGAGTAAAACACAAAATAATATCGTACCAGCATTGGCAGGAGTGATTTTGACTATGACTATGGTTATGGTTACATCTTTGACAATCACACGCGAGAAAGAGTATGGAACTATGGAATCTCTGCTTGCAACGCCAGTCACATCTCTTGAGATTATTTTCGGTAAGATTACTCCATATATTGTGGTTGGCTATATTCAGTTATTGCTTATTATAATATTTGCCAAAGTAATATTTGGAATAACTATAGTTGGTAGTATTTTACTATTACTTATCGCAACTTTTCCTTTCATTATTGCAAATCTCTTGGTGGGTATTACATTTTCAACTATTGCTGACACACAATTACAAGCAATGCAAATGACATTTTTCTTTTTCTTACCATCGATATTGCTGTCAGGGTTTATGTTTCCATTTGATGGTATGCCAGAGTGGGCACAAGTCATAGGTAATATTTTACCATTAACTCATTATCTAAATATTGTCCGAGAAATTCTTCTCAAAGGAGGAGGATTCTTTGATATCCTCAATAGTATTTACCCACTATTGATTTTTATGATAGTGGTTTCGATAATATGTATTAAAAAATACAAAAATACTATTTAGATTATTTAGATGAACTTTAATTCTACTTAAATACAAATTTCTTTTATGGTATCTTTAAGGCTTAAAAATTAGAATCTAAAAAATTAGGAAATAAGTTTGTTAAATTATAAAGAGAATTTTGTTGGCAGGAACATTAAGTCAGATGTATTATCTGGTTTTGTAGTTGCAGTTGCTCTTATCCCTGAAGCTATAGGCTTTTCATTTATTGCTGGAGTATCTCCTACAGTTGGCTTATATACTGCTTTTATATTAGGTTTGATAACAGCTCTTATAGGTGGTAAGCCTGGAATGGTCTCTGGAGCAACTGGAGCGGTAGCAGTTGTGTTAGTAAGCTTAGGTATTCAAGTTAAAGCATCACTTTCTCCTGAGATGCTTCATAGCTTAACAGCTTCAGGAGAATTGAGTAGTTATATCTTACAGTACATATTGTTATGTGCGATTATGGCTGGTGTTATACAAGTTATAATTGGGATACTTCGCTTAGGTAAGTTGATTAGACTAGTACCACAACCAGCGATGTATGGTTTTGTTAATGGTTTAGCGATAGTTATCGCGCTAGCGCAAATACCATTATTTAGAGATGAAGGAATTGCAATGTATGTTCTAGTTGGTGTAACTATGCTGATTGTTTACTTCTTACCTAAATTTACTGACAAAGTGCCTTCAGGTCTAGTAGCAATTATTGTTATAACAGCTGTAGTAGTATTCTTCAAATTACAGACAAAAAATGTCGGAGATTTGGCAGATATCTCTGGAGCATTTCCAAGTTTTGCATTGCCTAATATTCATTTGACTATGCAGTCATTTCTTATAGTATTACCTTATGCTGTGATTGTTGCACTTGTTGGCTTGATTGAATCACTGCTGACATTATCGGTGCTTGATGAAATGGATAATAAGCGTGGTAATGGTAATCAAGAATGTATCGCTCAAGGTACGGGTAATATTGTTTGTGGTTTCTTTGGTGGTATGGCTGGTTGTACTATGATAGGTCAGTCGATAATTAACTTCACAAATGGTGGACGTGGGCGTTTATCATCATTAACAGCAGCATTGCTATTGATATCTTTTGTAGTTGCTCTATCTGGGTATATATCTTATATTCCTGTTGCGGTTTTAGCTGGTATTATGTTTATGGTGTGTATCAATACTTTTGAGTGGGAGAGTGTTAATCGTATCCGTTATATGCCAAATTCAGATAAGGTGGTTTTAGTAGCAGTTACTGTTATTACTGTATTTTCAGATTTAGCGATTGCTGTTATCTCTGGTGTGATTATTTCAGCTTTAGTTTTTGCTTGGAAAAGTTCACAAGTACATAGCCGTACTCACAGAGAAGATGACAATACAAAAGTATATGAGTTTTTTGGACCACTATTTTTTGGTTCAACATCTTCGTTTAAGAGCTTATTTGATGTAAATTATGATCCAGAAAGTGTTATATTAGACTTTGCTAACTCTAGAGTTATGGATATATCAGGAGCCGAAGCAATAGATGATATTACTAAGAAATACTTAGATCTAGGTAAAAAAGTTACGCTTAAACATCTAAGTGAAGATTGTCGTAAAATACTCAAAAGTGCAGGTCCATACTGTGTTTTTGAAGAAATAGATCCAACTTATAAAGTCGCGAGGGATGTCTAATGGAAAAGACTAAAATAAATACTACTAATGCACCACAAGCTATAGGTTCGTACGAGCAAGCTATAAAAGTAGGAAACTTTGTATATACTTCTGGTCAAATACCACTAAAAGCAGATGGCACTATGTCTGGAGAGTGTGTTAAAGAACAAACTACTCAAGTCATGCAAAATCTAAAAGCAGTATTGGAAGCAGCAGGCTCAGGTCTAGATAAAGTAATCAAGGCAACTATCTTTATCAAAGATATGACAGAGTTTAAGCTTATTGATGAAGTTTATGGCTCTTTCTTTAATGGTAATTTCCCAGCTCGTTCATGTGTAGAGGTAGCTAGGTTACCAAGAGATGTGAAGGTTGAAATAGAAGCGGTTGCTTTAGCAGAGTAATGATTTTCTAATATACTATCTCTTAGTGTAAGAGATTATAAAGTTTAAAGCCTAAGACAGTAATTATCATTACCGCAGAAGGGTAGAATGTTAAAGTGAATCCTAAAGCTCTGGCACCAGCACCTTTTCTATAATTGACAAAGAATAATACTCTTCCTAGAGCAAAAGTGATAGCTGCGAAAATGATAGTTGACATACTTTGAGCTGGCATGGTTACAGACCAGGCGGAGTATGCTACAAAAGCTATACATAATTGTTCTAAAGTATTTTGTATTAAAGATTGTAGGATTTTAGCTTGCTGTGATCCTTGTGTTAACCCGCTACCATTTATATCAGTATCACGAAAGAAGCGATATTTTGCTAATCTTGCTACGGCAATTACAAGAAATACCCCGGGAATTATTAAACTATTAAAAGCTATAGTAATTTTATTATCTATTTTTTCCAAATTAAAAACATCACATATTGATCCTATAGCAACTATCAAAATAGATAGAACTATTCCAATTAATAATCCCTGTAAAACGCCTTTTTGTTCATTGGTCATTATATCTAATCCTATATTTTTATCTCTTAGAAGTATTATGATTTCTTAAATGATAACTTGCAAACTTTAGTAAAAACAATTTACTTAGGATATCTTTATAAGATATATTGAAATTATGACTTCTTAATTTTGAGATCAATATGAAAATATTTCGTCATTTATATGCACAGGTTTTACTTGGTATATTTATAGGAGTTTTACTTGGAATTATGACTCCTGAATTTGCAGTAGCTTTGAAGCCTTTTGCAGATGTTTTTGTTAAATTAATCAAGCTGATGATAGCTCCAATTATTTTCCTCACTTTGGTATCTGGTATTGCTGCAATGAAAGATTTAAAAGCAGTGGGTAAGATAGGTGGAGTGGCATTATTGTATTTTTTCTCAATGACTATAGTTGCTCTAATCATTGGGATGTTTACAGCAAATTTATTAAAGCCTGGATTAGGTCTTAATATTGATCCATCTACTCTAGATGCTAGTGCTGCAAAAGCTTATATGGGTAATGTTGAGCATGTAGAGAGTATTCAAGGTTTCTTTATGAATATTATCCCTCATACATTTGTAGGAGCTTTTACAGATGGTGATATTTTGCAGGTACTATTTGTATCAATATTATTTGCTGTTGGCTTAGTAATGTATGGAGAATCAGGCAAGCCAATACTAGATGGTATTCAGAGCTTATCCAAAGTGTTTTTTAAGATAATTCATGTGATAATGCATTATTCGCCGATAGCTGCTTGTGCTGCGATTGGTTATACAATAGGTATGTATGGAGCAGGTACACTGCTTGGATTGTTGGGGTTGTTATTATGCTTTTATATTACATGTTTGATATTTATCTTAGTATTTTTAGGGTTAATACTAAAGCTATATTGTGGCATAAATATATTTAAACTACTTGGATATATCAAGACAGAAATACTTATCGTATTAGGTACTTCATCATCAGAAACAGTTCTACCAAATTTGATGGAGAAACTTGAGAACTTAGGTTGTGATAAATCGGTTGTGGGTCTGGTGATACCAACTGGATATTCTTTTAATTTAGATGGTACAGCGATATATTTATCACTAGCTGCGATATTTATAGCACAAGCATTAGGTATAGAGCTTACTTTGAGTCAGCAGGTTTTTATGCTGTTAATTATGGTGATTAGTTCAAAAGGAGCTGCTGGTGTTACAGGCAGTGGATTTATTATATTAGCGAGTACTTTGAGCGCCTTGGGCGTAGTACCAGTTGCAGGTATTGTGATTATTTTGGGTATAGATAGATTTATGTCAGAAGGGCGTGCTATTACAAATATGATTGGTAATACTATTGGGACAATTATAATATCCAAATGGCAGAAGAAATTAGATATTGATAAATTAAATAGAGAGTTGAGAGGGTAACTTACAGTCTAACAACTCTATCAAAACTTTCCAAAAGCTTAGCATTATGAGTAATAAATATAACAGTTTTATTTTGCATAAGCTTAACTAAGTTTTCAAAAACTAGCCTTTCAGTTTCTTTATCAAGTCCTTCAGTAGGCTCATCTAGGATAAGTATAGGCTTATTTTGTAAGAATGCACGTGCTAAAGCTAGACGTTTTTGCTGACCACCTGATAATTGTCTACCAAGCTCACCAGTCCAAGTATCAAGACCTTTTGGTAGTGATTCAACGTGTTTTTTTAATTCAACTTTTTCTAAAGCCTCTAATAACTCTTCTTCAGTAGCATTATCCTTAGCAATCTTTAGATTCTCTCTAATAGTTGTGTTAAAGATATGTGGAGATTGATTAATCACAGTCATTAGGTTTCTAAGTTGGTCTTCGTTAAATTCTTTGATATTTCTATCGCCGATAGTGACTTCGCCACTACTAACATCCCAGAATCTAGCAAGTAGGTTGATAATGGTAGATTTGCCTTTTCCTGTTGGTGCGAATAGTGCTATTTTTTCATTTTGTTTGATTTTTAAACAAAAATCTTTAAGTACTGATTGCTCTGCATTATATCCAAAATCAACATTATTGAAGCTGATACTATAGTTATCTAAACTAATGTCAGAGTTTGTTGGATACTCAACATCTGCTTTAGCATCTGTAATATTTAATATCCTTTTTGAAGCAGAAATTGTCTTACCTAAATACTGATATGCTAGTGGTAATGGCATAATTGATTCAAACATCGCCATTATCGCCAAGAATATCAAAGCAATAAATGCACCACTTATATAGCCATTTTGAGTTAGTTTGACTGCAAAGACTGTTACCATAACTACAGTTAAGCCTAATGCCAAAGTCATTAAAGCACTACCAAAACCACTTATGAAGCTGATTTTTTCTTCTTGGTTTAGTAGTTCAGAATTTTGCTTTTTAATATTTTCAAAATGCTTGCCTTCTAAGTCAAAGATTTTAAGCTCTGCTAGAGAGTTAACATGTTCTGTGATATTTGTTTTTAATTCTGCACTAGTGTGATTAAGATCTTGAGTTTTTTTCATGGCTAATAGACTACTAACCAATGGTATCACAAAGCCTATTAACAGCAATGCTATAAATGTAAGTAGTGCAAGGCTTAAGCTAAAAAAACTAAATAATATAGCTATAGTTATACTTGCTAAGACAAATACAACGGTTGGGGAAATTATACGAATATATAGATTATCTAATGCACCAATATCATTGACTAGACGTGTAAGTAAGTCGCCACTTTTATATTTGTACAAATGAGAAGGCGCAAGTGGTTCAAGCTTTTGATAGAACCATACACGAATATCTGTGATTATTCTAAAAGTTGCTTCGTGTGTTAGTATTCTTTCACCGTATCTACTTAGTATTCTACCAAGTGAGAAAGAGCGTACACCAGCAGAAGGGTAAAAATAGTTAAATGAAGTTGCAATAGCATAGGTAGTAGTAGCTAAATAACCAGTATATGAGATAAACCAACCAGATAGTGACATTAATCCTATGCCCATAAGTATTGCTGACCATGCAAGTAGGGTACCTAAGAGCATCCATTGAGTTTGATTTTTAAACAGCTTTATAAATGGTATTAGATTTCTCATGCTGTTACCTCATTTCTATAGAAGTTATAGAATTCACTATTTTGATCGCTAACTAGCTCTTCAAATGTTCCTGTTTCAACTATTTTTCCATCTGCTAAGACTACAATTTTGTTAACACACTCTAGGAAGCTTAGTTTGTGAGTTAGCATAATCACAGTTTTATCATTCCAGTTTGATTTAAGTGAGTTGATAATTTTTTCTTCACTATTTTTATCTAAGCTCGCTGTAGGCTCATCGAGAATTAGAATATCATGAGGTTTTAGATATGCTCGTGCTAAAGCTAATCTTTGTGCTTGACCTCCAGATACTCCTATATTCTGCTCACCAACCTCCGTATTTAAACCATTTGAGAGAGAGTTTATAAAGTCATTTAAATCAGTGTTTTGTAAAGCTTGATTTATTTGCTTATCTGTAGCTCTAGCATTTGCCAGTAGCAGATTATCTTTGATAGAACCTTTAAATAATGATGAGTTTTGTCCTAGCCACGAGATATTTCTAAGCCAAGATTTTTCTTCAAGATTTTTGAGCTCAACATTGTTATTAACTAAGATATTGCCTTGATATTTTATAAAACCTAGTAGTGTATTTATCAGTGTAGTTTTACCTGCACCACTAGCTCCAACTATAGCTATTTTTTGTTTGTGATTAATCTCTAAAGAAACATTATCAAGAGCTATTTTATCATCATACTTAACTATCAAATCTTTAATGTTTATAGAATTTACTTTATCGCTAAATATTTCATTTCTTTCTTGATGAGACGGTTGCATCTCAAATATTTTAGAAATTTCTAGAGCAGCACCAACTGCTTCCGCTTTGGCATGATAATGAGTGCTAAGCTCTCTAAGAGGCATAAAAAATTCAGGAGCTAAAAGTAGAATAAATAATCCACCCTGTAAAGTTATATTTTCTAGCGACCACCAAATATCATTACCTGCGCCGGCATTGATAAAGCCCATACCAAGATATATCGCAACAAGAGCGATAGAAGCAGCGGCAAAAAGCTCTAGTACAGCCGAAGATAAAAAGGCAATTTTAAGAACTTTCATTGTACGGATTCTATAGTTATCAGATGCTTCGTAAATAGTCTCGCTGTGAGATTTACTTTTATTAAAAAGTTTTAGAGTTGTAAGTCCTTTTAGAGTATCTAAGAAAGTCATACTCATTCTTGCAAGTGTTTTAAAATGTTTTTGGCTCTCAGATTCTGCACCTAAACCTACCAAGATCATAAATAGTGGTATAAGAGGAGCACATATTAGTAGTAGAATCCCACAGACTATACTTTGTGGAAATATGAATACTAGAATAGCCAGTGGTAATAGTCCAGATAATGTTATTTGAGGTAAAAATTTAGTCAAGAAACCTGTTAACCCTTCAACTTGCTCCATAGCACTAGTTATTATGTTGGCATTAGAAGTTTTATTAAGCTCAATAGGACCAAGGTTATTGACATGAGCTAGGATATCTTCACGAATTTGCTTTTTGACCATTGTTGCGGCTTTGTAGCTTATTATTTCTCGGATCCAGCTTAGACCAGCTCTAACTAGTACAATTACAATAATCAAAACAAAATAAGTACTTAGTTGACCTAAGGTTGAATTTTGTAGATATGCTTCATAAGAAATATGAGCAAGTAAATACAGCTGACCTATTAGTAGTAGGCCACTAAGAAAAGCGATTAATACAGTTAATTTAATCCATTTTTTAGCAGGAGATGCGATATCTTTAAGCCAATTCCTTGCTAGTTTCTTATCTTCTTTAGATGCATCTGATAGCATTAGAAATTCATTAGTTTTTATTTTGTTTTAAATTATAACACAATAGAATTACAAACTTGTTTATCATGTCAAACTAGTGCTGAAATATAGTAAAAAAAAGAGTTTTGTGGTAATTTTTATAATAGTTAATTCATTACCCTGAGGTTTATGGGATGAAAAAAAGATATATACACTTATTTATATTGGGCCTAGTAATAGTACCATTATTTTGTGGGGCTGTTCCTGAAGCTACCTCTATGGATACTCCAGCTCAAAATATAAGTGATGATGGTAGTACAAATCAACAGCAATCAGAAACTGTCAAAACTTTGTCGGATGTCGAGTCTGAAAATAATCAAGCAACTATTAATAACTCCAGTAAGACTCAAACTATGAAAGATGAAATTAGTAATATTGATGATGCAGCTAATGGTTTGACCAGCTAGCTAAATTTAATAAATTTGACGTATAGCTATTAGGAGATTATTTTATGAAAAAAATTAAGATAGCAATTGCCATGGCAACCTTGGGGTTATCTACTTTGTCATTAGGATATGCCGATGACTTTGACTATTCACAAGGAGATTCTTATCAGGTGGGCAAGGAGCTTGGTCAATCAGTTACTCAAGCAAAACAGGATATTATTGAGAAGACTAACAATGCTTCACAATCTATGAATCAAACATATAATGATGTTAAGAATAAATTTTCAGAAACAGCTAATCAGATAGTAGATCAGGCAAATAAAAGTCAAGAAGTTATAAAAGCAAAGGCAAGTGATGCATCAGATACTTTGAATGATATGACTAATAGCGCCCAAACAAAAGTTCAAAACTTTAAAAAAGGATTTGATGAAGGTACAAGTGATAATCAAGCCAGTAGCGGCGCTACGATGGTTTTTTAAATAGTTAGAGTAGAATTTTTATGAAAATGTTTAAGAAAATTTTTGGGAAAATTAATGTTCCATTAATTATTTTCCTAGTATTAGTGGGTGGATTGTTATTTGTTGCGAATATGAAGAATCAACCTGTAAAAGAAGCTAAAGAAAAAGTAAATAATGCTGTGGATAATGTCTCTAAGTCACTTAATAGTGCAGCAAAAAGCAATAGTAGCCCAATAGAATCATAGCTGTAGATTTATCTAAAAGTAAAAATAGTAGGGTTGATTTTTATTTTTGTAACTACTTTATATAGTAGATGAATATTCCAATATATCATTGATATGCTTGAGGCAATTGCTAATCCATATACACCCCAGTATATTGTAAAAATACTTCCTAATACGATATTTAGAATTAGTGCAATATAAAATGCAAAGCAAGTACTTCTTTCAAACCCTGCCATGTTAAGAATAGTTGCTACACAGCCAGAAAGGACATTAATAATTTGCCCAATCATTAGAATACAGAAAATAAAGTATGATGCTGTATATTGCTCTCCATACATCAAAGTTATTGGATAACCACAAATAATAAGCCCTAGAATAGCGAGAATAGAAAGAATAAATATTATTCTAGTATATGATGATATCTTTTGTTGAAATATCTCTCTAGAATTATTTTTGTAGTCATCTGCTATCTGTGATAAAACATTTGAGTTGACAGCATTTAATACAAAGCTTACTAAAGCACTGAGCTGTAGCGCAACACCGAATAGCGCTACATCACTAGGACCTGATAATCCTTTTAAAATGATAATATCAATCTGTGATAGAAGTAATAATCCCCATTGCATCAAAGCAAAAGATAAATTGCTACCAACAGGTTTGGCACTTTCGAAACTATATTTAGATGTTTGGATAAGCCATATAGATGTAACATATATGGTCATAAAAATCATCATTGTGCCAATAAGCATTGCAGTATCATTAATGTATAAAACTATAAAAGCTATAGTTAAAAATAGCATAATAAGTCTTAATCCAAGTTGCATTAAATTGGCAAAAACAACGACTCTTCTTGCGACAAAGAATGATTGGAATATATTTGCCATAAAAAATGGTACGGCAAATAAGAGTGCAAAATTTTCTATAGAATTATCATGGTGTTCAGAGTGATTATAAAAAGTTATTAGAGCAATCAATATGATTACTATTGCAAAGCCTCGTTTAAAGTACCAGTTGTGGACTCGATACGTTTCTTTATGGCGCTCAAAGTTGCTTTTTAGGTCAGATTTACCCCAAGTTCTAGCTAATATGCCTCCGGCTCCCATAGTTGCTATTACTGCTATGATAGTAGCAACTGTAACTCCAAAGATATAAAAGCCATAGTCTTTTATATTCAGGTGGCGAGCCAATAGTATAGCCGTAATAAATGCACATGCTTGACCCAAAGCTTGAACTACCATTGTTTGCAAAGATTTAGATAGTATATGATTAGAACGTATTTTATTTATCAAGATTAGCTAAGTAGTTTATTTTTCAATTAATTTAACAAGATTTTAACAGTAAAGAGCAGATAATATAAGGATAATTTTGACTAGATTACTTTGTTTGTGTATTGAATGTCTCTAGTGCAAGAGCAAGAGAACCTTTGACGCCTGTATTATCGCCAAAAGAAGCAGGTACTATAAAGCTATCCATATCTTTTAATGCAGGATAATCAAAGTAGTTATTTAAGTATTGTTTCACATTTTTACGAATCATATCAAACAAGATTGTTTTATGCATTACACCACCTCCAAGAATAATCTTTTCTGGAGAAAATGCACATATATAGTTTACCAATGCTTTTGCTAGATATTCTGCTTCAAATACCCATGCAATATGATCATCGTTAAGAGCTCCTGCATGAGCAACTTGCCATCTTTTATTTATAGCTGTACCAGAAGCTAGACCCTCTATACATGTGCCATGAAAAGGGCAACAGCCCTCGAATTTATCTTTAGGATTTTGTGGGATGAAAAGATGACCAATCTCAGGATGCATAGCTCCTTGGACTAATCTATTATTACATATAACACCGCCACCAACACCAGTACCAACTGTTAGATATAAAAGATTTTCTAAATCTTGAGCACAACCCCAAAGTTGTTCGCAAACTG
This sequence comes from Francisella salina, assembly GCF_000219045.1. Lineage (NCBI taxonomy): Bacteria > Pseudomonadati > Pseudomonadota > Gammaproteobacteria > Thiotrichales > Francisellaceae > Francisella > Francisella salina. The sequence continues at coordinate 1,708,906 of NC_015696.1, read as the reverse complement.
CCGCAGCATTTACATCTGTATTAAAACCAATCGGTCCTTTATATACTGACTTTATAGCTCCAACGATATCAAAGTTTTGCCATGCTATCTTAGGGGTGTTTGTAATATATCCATAAGTTTTAGATTTAGTATTAATATCAATAGGTCCAAAACATGCCAAACCTAGGGCTTTGATCTCATAGTTGTTTTGATAACCTGCTATTATCCTAAGAACTTCAGACATTGTTTCTTCAGGAGTGGTAGTATCTGTACGATGACGTTCAATTACATTTCCATCAAAATCACCAATAGTTGTAAAAAACTTGGTTCCACCAGCTTCTATACCTAGTAAATGCATATCAATTGATTTAAATAGTGTATTCAATATTCTAAATAGTATCACTGATAAGCTTACTTTAGAATTATTTGATTGAATGTTTATTAAGTTTTTGAGAAGTTTATTTTTGATTTTTTAATTTATCAGTAAATATTTTCAGGTCTTTTTTTTCAAAGTCATATTTTAATTCATTATTAGCTTGAGCTAGACAGTTTGATAGATATCCTTTTATAAAATTAATGCTATTATCATTCTCCAGTTGTTTAGAAATATGAAGAAGACTTTTTTGGATGCGTTTTGCTACCTGAAGATTATTGCTTCCATAAATTCTTATATATTCAAATCCACTTTTTATAAAACGATCTATCTCAATACCCTCAACATAAATATTTTTATAAATAACTTTGGTAGTAGAGTCTGTATGATCAATTAGATACTTCAAACAACGATTAAGCGAATCAATAATATTAATAGCAGTTCCAGGATCATTTGTTCCAGGACTTAAAGCTTTAGCTGCGATTTCACTGAGAGTTTCTACTCCAAATATTGGATCTTCAATAAAGTTTTTTTCATTAGAGATAATAAAATTATCAGTAATTTTGCTAAGCATCTCTTTAGATAAATATTTGGGAGATTTGATATAAGCTATAATTTCAGAGCTAGCTAAGTGTTCTCCTTTGTATTTTACAATGTATAGTTTTGCATTTAGTTTTTCACAATGCTTGTTTAGAAGTTCTAGATGAATTTCATTAAGAAATCCATAATGATCAGAGTAAATTGGTAGTGCCTCTTCTGGTATTCTTTCTTTATCCAGCTTATTACAGTACATGTACGGATTTTTTGTATATTGTTTAACTGTAGAAAAAGCTTGTTTCTCTGTTTTTTGCAAGATAGTTTTTATTTGTCCAAGTTTTGCAATATTGTCAATCCATACAATAAACGTAAGAATAACCCATATAAATACGAGTATGGTAATAATAAATATTAAAAAGATTCCTGTTTGATTAAAAATTCCAGATTTAAGACCAATAGTAGCAACAACCCCATATATAAAAGCGCCGATAAAGGTTGATGTAGCTTTATGAGAGGTGCTGTCTCTTAGAAGTATAGATAGTACTCTAGGTGTTCCGGATTGACTAGCTGATGTATAAGCTGTAACTATAGCACCCACAGCAAAAACCATTGCTGCAATCATACTATTTGTAATTATAGAGAGTAGGGTAGTAACAGTATCTTTATTAATAGTTGTAGAATAGAAATTTATACCTATTTTCTGAAATAGATAACAAAAATATATTGCTAAAGTTGCAACAACACAATAAGCTGCAGGTTTAAACCACAATTTACTTCTAAGTATATATATCTGATGTTTTACAAGGTTTATAAATTTTGACATTATTTAATCTTCCATAATATTTCCCTGATGAAATTTCATTTTCCAATCATTATCTACTTTAATCCAAATAGAGCATCTATGGTGTTTTTGAGGGCTATCTAAATTTATAGTTTTATATGTTACCAATACTATATGCTCATTAAGCTTATCAATCTCAAAGCTATCATTAACTATTTTTATGTTAATTTTAGCTGGTGAGAATGTGGATTCTAAAATGTCTTTTTTTGTATAGAAATATCCAGATTTTCCAAACTCTTTAAAGTCATCCATTAAAACTCTAGATATATATTTATAATCAAAGCGAGTTTCATAGGATAGTAAAGATTGCTCTAGATTAAGAAGAAGTTGACAAAGAGAAGTCATAGGATTATTTAATAACAGAAATTCCACCCATATAGTTAATGAGTGCTTCAGGAATCATGATAGATCCATTTTCTTGTTGGTAATTTTCAATAATAGCTAGTAATGTTCTACCAACTGCTAAACCAGAACCATTTAAAGTATGTACTAATTCAGGTTTCTTCATACTTGGATTTTTGTGTCTAGCTTTCATACGACGTGCTTGGAAGTCTCCGCACCAACTACATGATGATATTTCTCTATAGGTATTTTGAGAAGGTATCCATACTTCTAGATCATAAGTCTTTTTCGCACTAAAGCCCATATCTCCTGTACAAAGTTTGACTACTCTGTATGGTAGGTTTAGTTTTTGTAGTACTTTTTCTGCATGAGATGTTAATAGCTCCAAAGATTCTTCACCTTTATCAGCTGTAGTGATATGGACCATCTCAACTTTCTCAAATTGATGTTGACGAATTAAACCTTTAGTATCACGCCCATAAGAACCAGCCTCACTTCTAAAACATGGTGTGTGTGCTGTGTAGTATCTAGGTAGAGATTCTGTATCTAAGATTTCATCTTTTACTAGATTTGTGATAGGTACTTCTGCCGTTGGTATTAGGCTATATTCAAAGTCACCTTCTAATTTAAACAAATCTTCAGAGAATTTAGGTAACTGGCCTGTTCCATATAAACTATCATTATTTACCATATATGGCACATATAATTCTTCATAGCCATGCTTTTCTGTATGCATATCTAACATGAATTGTGTCAATGCACGATGAAGCTTAGCAATTTTACTTTTTAGAACTACAAAGCGACTACCTGTGATTTTCGCTGCAGCTTTGAAGTCAATCATATTGAGTATTTCACCTATATCTGCATGATCTTTAGCTTGAGCTTCAGGATGAAATTCACGAGGAGTCCCCCATTTTTTTATCTCGACATTTTCACTCTCATCCTTACCAACTGGTACATCATCAGCTGGAAGATTTGGCATTGAAAGAAGAGTGTTGTTTATACAATCTTGAAGGTCTTTTAGCTCTTTTTCGATTACTTTTAGTTCATCGTTAATATCATTAACTTTGGCAAAAATATCACTAGCATCTTCACCTTTAGACTTTCTTTTACCTATTTCTTTGGAGATAGTATTACGTTGAGATTGAAGCTCTTGAGTTCTCTCTTGAAGATTTTTTCTTTTTACTTCTTGAGCTTTGAATTCTGCTATATCAAACTGATAACCTCTGGTTGCGAGTTTCTCAGCTACTTCTTCTAAATTATCTTTAATATATTTAGCATCAAGCATTTTGTCTGAAATCCTTATTTTTCAAAATTAAAAATAGTTTTGCCTGTCATTTCTTGAGGCTGAGTAATATCCATCACATTAAGTATAGTTGGAGCAATATCAGATAACTTACCATGCTCTAAAGCTACTTGAGCTTTTTTGTGTCCAACATATACAAATGGTACCAGACTGGTAGTATGAGCAGTATGAGGTTTTTGTGTTTTAGGATTGACCATCATATCAGCATTACCATGATCTGCAGTAATGAACATGTTACCGTCATGTTCAAGTATTGCGTCTTTTAACCTCGCTAAACATTTATCAAGATATTCAATTGCTTGCATTGCTGCTTCATAGTTACCAGTATGACCAACCATGTCTGAGTTTGCATAGTTGCAAACTATACAATCATATTTACCATTATTGATAGCGTCAACTAATTTGTCAGTAACTTCCGGAGCAGACATCTCTGGTTGTAGATCATAAGTGGCAACTTTTGGAGAAGGAATTAAGATCCTATCTTCACCTTCGAATTGATCTTCCTTACCACCATTAAAAAAGAATGTTACGTGAGGATATTTTTCAGTTTCAGCTATTCTTAATTGAGTCTTATGATTCTTCATTAACACTTCGCCAAGAGTATTTATTGGCTGATCCGGTGGGAATGCTACACTGCATTTAAGTTTTGAATCGTACTCTGTAAGAGTTGTGAAGTTTATGTTTAAATGTCTGTCTTTCGGGAAATGATCAAAGTTTTCATCTGTGAAAGCATGAGATATTTCTCTAGCTCTATCAGCTCTGAAATTCATAAAAATAACACTATCATTATCTTCAACTTTTATCAGTTTTCCATCTTTTTGGATACAAGTTGGAATGACAAATTCATCAGATTGATCTCTAGCATAAGACTCCTCTAGAGCTTCAAGCGCAGAATTACAAACAAACTCGGCATCTGCATTGACTATTGCGTTGTAAGCTTTTTCAACTCTATCCCAACGATTGTCTCTGTCCATTGCATAATATCTACCACTGACGCTGGCGATATACCCGATTTCTAAGTCTTGTAATAACTTGTCTGTTTTTTTGATAGAGTCTTCAGCGGAGCGCGGAGGAGTATCTCTACCGTCTAAGAAAGCATGTAAGTATACTTTTTTGACACCTTTTTGCTTGGCAATTTTTATCATTTCAAAAATATGTTCTTCGTGAGAATGAACTCCGCCAGGAGAGAGTAGACCCATTAAGTGAAGGTTTGAATCTTTTTGGATAACATTGTCAATAGCATCACAGATGGCTTTATTGTCACCAAAAGTTTTTTCTTCGATTGCTTTGTCAATTTTTGTAAGCTCTTGATAGACCACTCTACCACAGCCAATATTTACATGTCCAACCTCAGAGTTTCCCATTTGGCCTCTAGGTAACCCAACTTCTAAGCTAGATGCGCTAATTAATGTTTTAGGAAAATCTTGCCAAATGCTATCCCAGGTAGGTGTATTTGCATTTCTGATGGCATTGAAGTAATCACTTTCGCTGTAGCCCCAACCATCCAAGATCACTAAAAGAGTAGTTTTTTTCATATTTATCCTCAAAAACTTTTAACTTTTGAAATTATTTTTAAATACGATTGTCATTATAACTTTATATTTGGAGTTTGTCTGCTTTGATACAAAAAAATGAAATGTTTTTATCTTTTATGTATTTTCCTAATATTATTTATGTGAAGTTAATTTTCTTATATAATTCTAGGTGGGTATTATCTACTTTTTATTAACCAGGATAATTTTTTATATATGAAAACAAGTAAACTGCCAGTCTTAAATAATACAAATGCTCTAAATGCTTTGATTAGTGCTTTTGCTGAAGAGTTGATGAGTAAAGGGTTTGAAGGTGATATACATTCTGATTATGCTTCAAGAATATCATCATCAATGGATAACAGTGTATATCATGTTGTTCCTGAGCTTATTGTTTTTCCATATGGTAAGAATGATGTTAATAGAGTTTTTGCATTAGCGAGTAAGAAGGAGTATCAAGAAATTAAATTTGCTCCTCGTGGAGGGGGTACTGGTACTTCAGGGCACTCATTATGTGCTGGGGTCATCATAGATACTAGTCGATACATGAATAATATTCTAGAAGTAGATTTTGATAATGGATATGTTAAAGTTGAGCCAGGTGTTGTGCTTGACCAACTTAATGATACATTAACTGATTCAGAATATTTCTTTGCACCAAATTTATCACCTAGTAATAGAGCAACTTTAGGAGGTATGGTAAACACTGATGCGTGTGGTAAAGGTTCTAGAATTTATGGACGGACAAGTGCGCATGTCTTAGAGTTGGAGTGTACTTTAATAAATGGGCAGAAGTTATCTACTAAAAAAATTAAATTAAGTGATCTTAATGAAGATAAATTGAATGACATTGAGAAAAATATATACTCAATAGTTGTTGAACATATTATAGATAAGTACGAATTAATTGAGGAGAAATTTCCCAAGTTAAGTCGTTATTTAACAGGCTACAATCTTGCCAAAACCTATAACAAAGATGACAATACTGTCAATCTAAGCTACTTAATATCTGGTTCGGAGGGAACATTAGCTTTTGTCACGGAACTCAAACTTAAACTAACTAAAAAACCTAAATTTAAAGCACTGTTTGCGATTTCATACAATAGTTTTGATGATGCGTTGAGAGCTGCTAGAGATTTATTGTCATCTAAGCCATCAGCTATAGAGACCATAGACAATAATATAATTGAAATTGCAAAGGGCGATGAGATTTATCACAAGATAAAGTATATGCTTGAAAAGAATAACTCTATTAATGTGGCAGCAGTAAATTTAGTTGAATTTATTGCTGATAGTCAACATGAGTTAGATAATATGACCTCGCGTCTAGAAAGGCAATTACTAGAAAAACAATCAGTGTTTCATTTCACAGAAAGCCAAACTGATATGGATAGTCTTTGGGAGTTGAGAAAAAAAGGTGTAGGCTTACTTGGTGCAATGAAAGGAGATCGTAAACCAATACCTTTCATTGAAGATACAACAGTAGCTCCTGAAAAATTAGCAGACTATATCAAAGAGTTAACAGTGTTGCTAGACTCTTATGGTGTAAGATATGGGATGTTTGGTCATGTTGATGTAGGGTGTTTGCATGTAAGACCAGCACTAGATATGTCCTCAGCTGAAGATTCTCAGAAGGTTAAACAAATTACTCAAAAGGTTAGTGAACTTGTTAGAAAGTATGGTGGGGTTTTATGTGGTGAGCATGGTCACGGCTATCGAAGTGAATATATTAAAGAGTACTTTGGTCAAGAGCTTTATGACTCATTAGGACATATCAAAAAAGTATTTGACCCGCATAATCAACTTAATCCGGGTAAAATTACTGTTCCAACAGGTAGTAAGGATAAGCTTGTAAAAGTAGACGGGCCATTCAGAGGTTATTCAGATGAGCAAGTGCCTAAGGATATGCGCGAACAATTTTCTGGAGCATATAACTGTAATGGTAATTCGCAGTGTTTAAACTATAATTTAGATACTGTAATATGTCCATCAGCCAAAGCTAGTAGAAACTGGTTATATTCACCAAAAGGAAGATCAGCGATATTACGTGAGTGGCTTAATCAGCTTTCGGCAGCAGGATATTCAACAAAGGATAAAGTCTATAATACAGGTTTCGATAAAATAGAAGATTATCCTGATGATTTCTCTCATCAAGTTTATGACTCTTTGGATAAATGCTTAGGGTGTAAAGCTTGTGTGTCAGGTTGTCCTATAAAAGTTGATATCCCTACAATGAAATCGAAATTTTTATACCATTATCATTCTAAGTATAAGAGACCTGGTCTAGATTATTTCGTTAAATATAGTGAGTCACTGTTGAGAATCAACTTATATATGCCAAAAATATATAATGATATTTTTAATACTCAGTTTGTTAGAGCTGGATTGACTAATTTAGTTGGTTTTGCAGATACTCCAATCATCAGTTCGTTAAATTTAAGGTCAGAGCTCAAAAAAAGAGGCGCTCCAGAGTTTAATCTCGAAGAAATGAGAAGTTTGTCTACTGAACAGAAGAAAAAAGCTGTTTGTATCGTCCAAGATATATTTACATCACTGTATGATACTCATATAGTTCTGTCGTTGTATGATTTCTTGACAGCACTAGGCTTTAGAGTATATTTTGCTCCGTTTAGAGTTAATGGTAAGCCTTCTCATGTGAAGGGTTTTCTGAAGTATTTTAAAAAGCATGCTCTAAAAGCTACTAAACTATACAATCAAATAGCTGAAACTAAAGTCGAAATGATTGGGGTTGATCCTGCTATGACGCTGGTTTATAGAGATGAGTATAAACAAGCTTGTCGAGATAAAATAAGATTTAAAGTCAAACTGGTACAAGAATGGTTGATAACAAAACTTGATACTTTACCTACTATGCAAAAAATGTTAGATAAAGAGTTTAATCTTTTTAATCATTGTACAGAAAAGTCTTTATCTGTCGTATCAGTAGAACAGTGGCAAAAAATATTTAAGCATTTTGGTGTTGAGACAAAAGCAGTTAAAGTTGGATGTTGTGGCATGTCTGGTAGTTTTGGACATGAGACTAAACATATTGATGCTTCTAAACATATTTATAATTTGAGTTGGAAAGCTAAAATTAAAGAAAGTGGTATAAGATCTGTGATTGCCACAGGATTCTCCTGTAGGTGCCAAGTGAAACGTATGGAAGGACATACAATAAAACATCCTGTTGAGATATTGGAATTAAATAGAAAAAAACAGCATAAAGTGTTGACACATAAAATCTAGTCAGTATAATAAACATCAAATCTTTAGGGTTGTTAGCTCAGTCGGTAGAGCAGTTGGCTTTTAACCAATTGGTCACAGGTTCGAATCCTGTACAACCCACCATTTATTTTACCTCTTACTTCAATTTTTTTGTAGTTATGGGTTGTTAGCTCAGTCGGTAGAGCAGTTGGCTTTTAACCAATTGGTCACAGGTTCGAATCCTGTACAACCCACCATTTACCTAAAATATTTCATATAAAAAACTTAATAGGTAAATAATTATTTATTAATATTATTATTTTGGAAGTTCCAATATAATATTAATACTTTAAAAGTTAGAAAATTACTATGTCTAGTGTAAATTTAAAACACCCAAGAGCTTTACCTATTTGCTTTCTTACTGAAATGTGGGAAAGATTTGGTTATGCAATAATTGCAACAACAATGATTTTTATTTTGATCCAAAGGTTTGACTTAAATGATAGTAAAGCAAATATTATAGTTGGCTCATTTAGTGCAATGCTTTATATAACATCAGTATTAGCGGGGCAAGTTGCTGATAAGCTTATAGGGTATTATCGTAGTGTGCTTTTGGGAGGCGTCTTCTTAATAGCAGGCTATACATATCTTGTGTTTGCAAGTGACTTATTTACCTTTTGCATTGCCTTAGGGGCTGTCTGTAGTGGCACAGGTTTATTGAAAACGAATGTTGGTAGCTATTTAGGTCATAGTTATAAGCCTGAAGATAATCACCGTCAGAGCGGATTCACAATATTTTATGTCGGGATAAATATAGGAGGGTTGCTTGGTTTTTCAACAGCAGGTTATATATATAATTCCATGGGAGATATAGCAATATTTGTTTTAGCTGCGATAATGATTTTGATAGGAACTTTAACTTTTTATTTAGGATTCAAAAAATTAAGTTTGGAATTGTATAGAGAAAGTGTCAGCGTTTTTCAATGGATTCTTGCTATAGCTATATCGATTGGTGGAGGGTTAGCAAGTGTAATTGTTATATACAACCCTAGTATTTCTAATTTGTTCTTAATTTTAATTATCATATTTAGTTTATTTGTTATATTTAAGGGTGCTAAAGATCCAAAAGATTTGAAGAAGGCATTATCCTACCTAATATTTTTGATAGTTGCTGTAGCATTCTGGGCGTTATATAACCAAATATTTATGTCGTTAAATCTGTTTATAGATAGAGTTGTTGATCATAGAATTTTTGGAGTTAATATTCCAACTCAGTCATTTCTGATATTTAATACTTCGACAGTATTAGGAGGAGGTGTTTTATTAGGACTTTTATGGAAAAAATATAATTTATTAGACACCTATAAGTATTTAATAGGGATGTTTATATTAATCTTTATGTATGTGACTGTCGCAGTAGGAATTCATCTATCTGGAGTAGATACACAAAGCCTAGTAAGTGGTTATTGGGTTGCTTTATGCTATATCTGTCTTGGTTTTGCAGAGCTCTTTGTATCAGCAATAGGATTGTCTTTAGCAACTAGACTGGCTCCACGTGGACAGATAGGTGCTTATATGGGATTATGGCTAGTAAATATTGGTATTGGTGGATTTGTAGCAGGTATTATTGCAAATTTTGCAGCCATATCTGATAACAATATAAATAATATTATTGAACTTAAACATGTATATTTACATGGTTTTAATATCTATATCAGTATTGCTGTGATTGCATTTGTTATAACCATTGTAGCAACCTTTTTTATCAAAAAACTACTTGGTGATGATGCTTAAACTATAAGGAAAACATATATGGAAGTAATTCTTTAATATTTGTTTGTTTTATATCTGTTTTTTTGATGTTAGATAATATAATTGGACACTCAAGATCTAGAAGCTCAGACATAACTTGTCGGCAAGCTCCACATGGAGAAACTCCTTCCGGAGTGTCAGCAACTACTGCGAGTTTTTTGATATCTTCTTTACGATAGCCTTGTGCATAAGCATAGAATAATACTGTTCTTTCAGCACAGTTGCATAGTCCATAAGAAGCATTTTCTACATTAGCACCTTTTAAAATAGAGCCATCTTTCATTAATAGTGCAGCACCAACATTAAACTTAGAATATGGAGTATAAGCATTCTCAGCTGCTTGTATAGCTGCATCAATTAGTTTGTTGTTAATATCATTGCTCATTAGTGTTTATTTTTCCTTAGTTTTCAAAATTATTCTCAATTGAGTGTTTTATGATTGATATTATGTTTTGCATACCTTCATCATATCTGCTTTTATTGACTGATTCTGAAGTTGTTCTCTTTGCTAGAACTGTACATATACAGCTGGCTTGCAAGCCAAAAGTGGCACATACTGTAAGCAAAGCAGAAGACTCCATTTCTAGATTAAGAACGTTTAATTTTCTCCATTCATCTAGAGATTCTCTAAAATGTTTTCTTACATAACCGCTATAGCTATCTCTTCTTTCTTGGCCTGGGTAAAAGGTGTCAGAAGATCCTGTAATTCCACAGTGAATATTTATATCTAATGATTTTGCTGAGTTGTATAAAGAACTATTTAACTTAAAGTCAGCAACCGCAGGATACTCTATTGGTGCATAATGATATGAAGTTCCATCTAGACGAACAGAAGCAGTGGTTAATATCAAATCACCAAAATCAATATTTTCTTGAATAGCACCACATGTTCCCACACGTATTAGTTTTTTGATTCCTATCATAGCTAGTTCTTCGATACATATTGCTGTTGAAGGACCACCCATACCTGTTGATATGATGACAGTATTTCTGCCAGCTACTTTAGCCAAATACGATGTATATTCTCTATTAGTAGCAAGAAACTTAGCATTTTTATCTAACATCCTTGCTAAAGGCTCTGACCTTTTAGGATCTCCAGGAAGAATTGCGATTTCTGCACTATTTATCATCTCTTCACTTAATCCTATGTGATAAAGCACTTCGTCTCTAGCCACGCGTTTATTAGCTATATTTATATTACTCATAACTTTAAATATTCAGATTTACTCATATAAACATTCTACTCTTAATAATTTTAAATAGAATATATTAAGCAATTTTTTTATAATACTGCAAAAAGTAAATTTATAAATTATCATGAAGCAACAGTACGCGAATTTTGCAACCATTGAGAATTTTTTGTTATGTGAAACGCCTGATCAATGGATACAGAAAGCATTAGTAAATATAGAGCTTATGCTTGTAGATCATGCTCACTGTGAGATGAAAGCAGCATCTTCAGCTATGACATATATTTATAGACACCCTGACAAATATGAACTGGTAACTAGAATGTCTAAGATCGCTAGAGAAGAATTGGTACACTTTGAGCAGGTGTTGCGTATTATGAAAAAGCGAGATATTCAATACAAAGCCATATCAGCATCTAGATATGCTAGTCAATTAATCAAGGCCGCTAGGACAGATAAAGAAGGACGCTTTATTGATGCTTTGATAATTGGGGCATATATAGAAGCTCGTTCTTGCGAAAGGTTTGCAAAAGTTGCTCCATATTTAGATTCTGAGTTACAGAAGTTTTATAGTGGATTATTAGAGTCAGAAAAAAGACATTTTACGATATATCTGCATTTTGCAGAAAAATATTCTTCTACAGATATTGGCGAAGATATCAAAAGAATAGGTGAAATAGAAAAGGATCTTATATTATCTTCAGATTCAGAGTTTAGATTTCATAGCGGTATCTAGGTATAGATTATTAACTTTACTAGATTATCGGTAATTTCCATTTATATATTATTGACATAATTCTTATTGTCAGACCAAAACCTATAATTATTGCAGCACTTATATATAGGTTTACATTTAGGTATATGAAAATAATGTTCATTCCTCCTACAACTGCTGCTACTGAAGCGTATAGCTCTGCTGTAAAAGCAACTGGGATATCATTACAGATCATATCACGCATGATACCTCCAGCAACGCCGTTAAGTATAGCTATAACAACACCAACTATAAAAACACTAAAGAACTGCATATTAAATACTTCAGTACAAATCTGGTGTGCAATGCTACTACCTATGTAAGCAAAAGCAATAAGACCAATTGAATCTAATATCAAAAATATTTTATAGAACTTATTAATGTATTTTTGTGTAAAGATAGCAATAATTGAGAAAAATAAACATATAACAATGTAATAAGGGTGGAGGATAATCGTTACAGGAAGATTACCTAAGATTAGGTCTCTGACTACACCGCCACCTAAAGCAGTTGTTAAAGCGATTGCTACAACTCCAAAAGCATCCATATTTCTTCGAGACGAAGATATAACACCTGTCATACTTTCAGCAATTATTCCTATAAGAAACATCACTGTAAAAATATAAGGTCCTGATATTCCAACGTGATACATGATTCATTTCCTGAAGCTAGAGTTGGCATATATTTTAGAGATTATTTTTAGAATTTAAATGGTTTTTTGTTATTAGGTTGGTATAACTTATTTTTATTTCTTCTATGGACAGGTTTGAGCTAAGAGCATAAATATAAGTTACAAGAGAAAATATAAAAATTAGTAATAAAGTTAAGACTAAAGAAAAATATTCTGGGTAGGTGTTATAGCAAAAAGATATAATAGTTATGCATATAATATGTAGAAAGAACCATAAACTCTTTAGAAAATGAAGCTTATGACTTTTTACTCGGGTTTTTTCTATTATGATAAATATAGTGCTACAAATAATTGCAAAGATAACAATATTAACAATGGTATTCCAGCCACTAAAGAAGATAATAATACTAGAGAAATAGAATGATAAGAAGCAAGTGACATCTGCAGCTTTTAGTTTGTATGCTCTATTTACATCTGGTATTGATTTTCTAAGGTTCATAGTGGCTAGTGGGCCAATTAGGTATGTAATAGCCATAAGTGCTGCAATAAATGTAGATACTTCTGCCCAGTTGTCAAATATAAAGAAAATAAATAAAGAAATGATAAAGCTAATTAACATATAGGTTTTCATGCCTTTTCTATTTTTTGTGGCATCTTGCAGTAAGATATTTTCTGTTATTAGGACATTCAATGACTCGACAGAAACTCGTAGATACATAACACCACATATAAATGGAAATGTTAGAGCTGAAAAATATAAGATAGTACTTAGGAGTCTTGAACCTATATTTGAAGCAACTACACCAAATGCTCCAAGCTCATTTGTTCCAACGTAGACATTATCAAAATTCTTAGCAGAGTAGAAGTAAGCGATTTGCACTAGAAGGAAAATTATTAAAGATATTAAAATCACTAGAATTATTGATAATGGAATGGTGCTTTTGGGGTTATGGGCTTCGCCAGCTATTTCTATAATCGTTTTAAAACCAATAAATGAGAATGCAATACCACCCATTGTGATAGCTGTGAAAATCTCTGACCATTTCCAAGTTAGTATATGTGGTGAGCTATCGCCGACATAGTGTGTAGCTTGTTCTGGAGTACTAAGGCAAAAAATCACTATAAATAAAGCCACAAATATTGGGATGATAATTTTTAGTATAGTGAAATAGCTGTTTATACGAGATATCAAGCTTATTGATAAGAAGTTTAGTAAACAGGAAAGTGCCACAATAATTATACCTGCTATCATGTGATGAATTTGATTTTTTAGCAGTGTTGGGAAATATACCGCTAAATATTGAATAATAGCATGGCTTTCTATGGGAACAAACATCATATAAGAAAGCCAAGTAAATACTGCAAATATAAATCCAGTCATAGGACCATATATAATGGTTGGAACTTTTGATGAAGCACCATTCGTTGAGAAAAGTGTACTAAACTCCATAAAGGATAGAGCAATTACAAAAGTGATTATTGCTGCAATAATCCAAGAAACTATAGATGCATAACCTGCTATTTTTGTACTATATTCGGCAGTAAATAGCCAGCTTGAGCCTATTAAAGAAGTAATCCCTATACCGATTAAACTAATCAAACTAATACTTTTTTGCATATAAATATAAAACCTCAAATTTGTTATGCAGTTATCAAAATATCTAACATAATAAGTATTTATTTAAAGATTATGGTTTATTCGTAAGTTTAAAGATAATTAATTTTTTAAATACGGGCTATTAGAAAAATCAATTTGCTTTATGCCTACTCCTAAGTGATTATGAAATAAAACTGATTTATTATTTGCTTTCTTTTAAGTATCTAATGCAGATAAGTTTCAGTAACAAAACATTTTATTTAAACATTATAAGAAAAATTAAAACTAAGAGGAAAGTATGATGAAATATCAAGCAAATAATTTTATAAATGGTCAACAAGTTAAGCCAACAGGAACTATAGTTATTGATATAGATAATCCTCAAACTGGTGAAGTAATTGCCAAGATGACTTGTTCATCTGTTGAAGATTTAAACAATGCTGTGAATATAGCTAAAGAGGCTCAAGAAGCTTGGGGAAACACTACGTTTAAGACAAGAGCTCAGGTATTTTTTAAATACAGACAGCTTTTGGAAGAAAATTTTGAAGCACTAGCAAAGCTTTGTGCTGAAGAGAATGGTAAAACAGTTGCAGAAGGTGCTGCAGAAATAGCAAAAGCTATGGAGCTTTGTGAGCTTGCAGTATCTATCCCTCAAACGCTAGGTGATAGAAGACAAGTTATTAGTACAGGTATCGAATGTAAAGAGCAAAGAACTCCTTTAGGTGTTGTTGCAAGTATTGTACCATTAAACTTTCCGGTTATGGTTCCTCATTGGACTATTCCAATGGCTCTAGTTTTAGGTAATGCAATGATTGTTAAACCTTCTGAAAGAGTACCATTATCTTGTATAAGAGCTGCTGAACTATTAAAGCAAGCTGGTTTACCTGATGGTGTGTTTAATATTGTTCAAGGTGATAGAGATATTGTAGAGGGTATTTGTGATCACGCAGATATTAAAGCAGTATCATTTGTTGGATCTAGTCCTGTAGCGAAGATCGTATATGAGAGATCAGCTAAGTCAGGCAAAAGATGTATTGCTTTGGGAGGTGCTAAAAACAATTTATTGTTATTACCAGATGCTGATCCTGATATGGCATCAAGCGATATTGTGGCATCTTTCACGGGATGTGCAGGTCAAAGGTGTATGGCAGCATCATTACTAATAGCAGTTGGTGATGTTGATCATATTATTGAAAAAGTTGTGGAGAAAGCTAAGGATGTACAAGTTGGTGTAAATCTTGGTGCAATCATAACAAAAGAATCTAAAGATAGAATAGAAAACTACATTACTAAAGCAAAAGATGCTGGATGTAAGATTTTACTAGATGGTAGAAATGCTGTAGTTGAAGGTAAAGAGGGTGGTTACTATGTGAACCCGACTATTATCGATGGTGCAGAGTTTGGTCAGCCATGGTCTTGTGATGAGATTTTTGGTCCAGTTGTAACTATTATTAGAGTTAAAAATATTGAAGAGGCTATCAAGATTCAAAACTCATCTATATATGGGAATGGTGCATCTGTCTATACTCAAGATGGTGAAGCTGCGACTTATGTTATTGATAGGTTAACAGCTGGTATGTGTGGTGTGAATATTGGTGTACCAGTTCCGAGAGAACCATTTGGATTTGGTGGTTGGAAAGACTCTAAATTTGGTGTTTCTGATATTACAGGATCTCAACCGGTAGATTTCTGGACTCAAACTAAGAAAATTACAACAAAATGGAATGCTAAGCATAAGAAAGATTGGATGAGCTAATATTTACTTAGGCTAATGTATTTAAACAAAAATTATATTGTATTTTTTAGGAGAGAGATATGAGTGTTAGAGAACAAATTAAACAGAATAATATTGATCATAATGTTTTTACTTGGGTGAAACAAGGTGGTTTAAATCCTGCATGTATCGAAAGGGGAGAAGGTTCTTTCATATATGATTATGATGGTAAAAAGATTTTAGACTTTACGGCTGGTTTAATTAGCGTAAACCTTGGTCATGGTAATGAAGCTGTGATTAATGCTGTAACAGAGCAAATGAAGGCAATTGCTTTTCCTGCACCTGTTCATGCTACTAAAGTTAAAGGTGAGTTAGCAAAAAAACTAGCAGAGCTTTTACCAGGTGATTTGAATAAAGCCTACTTTACACTGTGTGGAGCTAGTGCAAATGAAGCTGCAATCAAGGCTGCTAGAGCATATTCAGGTAAACAGAAAATACTAACAAGGTATAGATCTTTTCATGGTGGTAGTTATGCTACTATGACATTAGGCGGTGATCCTAGAAAACTTCCTCATGATGCAGATGGTATACCTGGTGTTGTTCATTTTGAAATACCATCTACTTATGATGGCATCTATAATGAAAACCCTAAGAAACAAACAGAAGAAGCTTTAAAGCACTTAGAAAGAGTAATTAATTACGAAGCTGCTGAAAATGTTGCTGCGATTATGCTCGAAGGTGTAAGTGGTACATCTGGTTGCTATTTATATCCAGAAGGCTACATGGAAGGTGTAAGAGAGTTATGTGATAAGTACGGTATTTTACTAATCGTTGATGAAGTAATGAGTGGCTTCTGCCGTACTGGCAAATGGTTTGGTTTTATGAACTATGATATCGTGCCAGATATCGTAACCATGGCAAAAGGTATTACATCATCATATTTACCATTAGGCTGTTGTATGCTTTCTGAAAAGATTATGGCTAAATTTCAAGAAACAGCTTTTGTACTAGGTGCTACATATAGTGGTCATCCAGTATCTTGTGCAGCGGGTCTTGCGACTATTAATGAATATGAAAGACTAAATATACTTGATAATGTAAATAAAATGTCTGCATACTTCGGTGAAAAAGCAGAGGAGCTAAAAGTTAAGCATAAATGTATTGGTGATTATAGGTCAAAAGGTCTATTAGGTTGTTTTGAGCTTGTCAAAAATAGAGAAACAAAAGAACCATTAGTTCCTTATAATGCTAAAGATGTTAGTATTACAACTAAGATTGCAGGTAAATTCAAAGAGCTAGGTTTACACTCTTTTGTAAGATGGAATCATATATTTGTTGGGCCGCCACTAACAATTAGTAAGGAAGAACTGGATATAGCTGTGACTGTTCTTGATGAAGTATTTACTTTAGCTGATACTTTCTGTGACTAGACTAGTATTCTTGTTTCTGCAACCAATCACAAAATAGTTTAACAATTTTCGTGTGGTGCTTATTTTTCTTCAATATAATTCGATGATTTCTTGTCATTACAATATTTTTTACATTAATAACCTTTAGTGAGTTATTGTCTATCTCACTAAGGCTTACATTAGGTACAGTTGCAAGAAAATCGCTGTTTGCGACATATACTTTAACAGCTTCAATATTCGGTAGATAGAAATCATCATCAATGAAAGAGTTTGTACTTTCTTTTATCATGTCACCATTTTTTGTAAAAACTATATCTCCTAGAACAATGTTCTCTTTAACATCGTAGTCACCAGCCCATTTCCTCATGATATTTGAGTTTTTATCTATCTTGGTTATAAGAATATCTCGCGTTGTAAAAGTGTCATGATAATATGCCCATTTATATCCAAAAACATCATCAATGTTAACAGAGTCATACTTTGCAAGTGGGTGGTTTTTATTGCAGATTATTTTGAGTTCAGACTTTTTTATAATGATTTCTTCTGATTTCATTTCATGTAAAAGAACACGTCCCTCGACAAAGCCTATTTCACATATTTCATTTTCAATATTAGCGAAAGTTTTATCAAGGTTATCACTAATAATATTAATCTTTATGTTTGGGTATTCTGTCTGGAATTTATAAAGTAGTTTTGGCAGTACATAAGTTGCTATCACAGAGTTTGCAGCTACAGAAATGTCACCTTGTAGGTTTTCATTGGATTTATTAAATAATTCAAACTCATTTGATTTTTCTATGATTTCAATAGCTTTCTTAAATAGGGCTTTACCGTCACTATTTAGGCTTAGACCATTTTTATTACGGTCAAAAAGCTTTATTTCAAGGATTTTTTCTAACTGACCTAAACTAATACTAGCTGCAGATTGTGATATAAAACATGACTTGGCACCTTCGCTGATAGATTCAGCTTTTGCGACTTCAATAAAAACTTTCAGATGTTTGAGAGTTATACGCATAATGGAGGATAAGTACTACTAAAAATATATTCACAAATTGTAGCATAATTGAGCTATTTAAAAGTCTAAATATATAAAGACTTATTTTTTACGTAGAAGTTTGGCGGATAGAGTACTTGTGGTTTTTTCTTTTAATATATCAAAACCATCAAGTTTATATGTAGCTGTTTTTTCAGTTTCTACATAAATCAATGTTTCATTAGGAATATTTTGATTTTTTAATATTGACTCTAGAGCTTTTGGAGTAATGTTTTTATTGAATGGAGGGTCTAAAAATATAATTAGCCTAGAATTGCAAGGATCAAAATTTGCAAGGGCTTTTATGCTATCGGTTTTATATATTTCATAATTCTGTATTTCTAATGTATTAATATTTTCTTTGATTTGCTGCAAAGCTTTAAAATTAAGTTCATAGAATATGGCTTTTGAAGCACCTCTTGATATGCTTTCTATACCTAGGCTGCCACTACCAGCAAAAGCATCAATGCAAATGCTATCATGTATATATGGAGCTAACCAATTAAAGATAGTTTCTTTAAGCTGATCAGAAGTTGGACGTAAGCCATTCACATTGGGAAATTTTAGTCTTCGATTTTTGTATTTTCCAGATATTATACGAATAGTATTTGTCTTCACTTATTCGATATCTCCAACCATTACTGTGATTATGTTATTTTCTTGTATAGCTTGGTAAGCATCGTAAATTTGTGTAGCAGTAACATTATTGATATGCTCAACATAAGTATCAAAAAAATCTAAAGGCAGATTTTTATTTGCGATTGAAGATAGCATATTTAGCTTAGAGCTATTTTTTACACAGCTTAATAAATGTGTGCCTTCAATATGCTTTTTAGAGTTTGTTAGAGTTTGTTCATCTATAGTAGAGTTGATGAAATTACTATAGACACTATTTATAGTTTCTAAGGCAAGATTTGGATTGCTTGTTTGAGCAGATATTACAAAGCTACCATAATCAGGATTAATATTAGCTGTGCTTGAGATATTATAAACTAATCCAAGCTCTTCACGAACTTTATTGAAAAGCAAAGAGTTTAAACCGCCGCCACCAAGTATCTCATTTCCTAGTTTTAGAGGGAAGTATAATGGATCGTTAATTTCGAGTAATAATTGATGACCAACTAGTATTGCAGTTTGTTTACTTGGAAATTTGTTTTTAACTATTTCGATATTGTTTTTTTGTTGAGCAAATTTTTGCGTATTTTTTTTACCTTTTGGTAGAAGGCTAATTATTTTTTGAGAAATACTTTCAGCCTGAGATTTATCTATAGCACCAACTACACAAATATTAGCATTATTCGCACAAATATTTTCACCAAAGAAATCTTGAATATCTTTTTGAGATATTTTTTTGATAGTTTCTTTGTAGCCAATTGTTGGCTTACTATAAGGGTTATTTGCAAAAATATGCTTTGAAAATTCAAGTGATGCTAGGTAATTGGGCTGTTGATATAAATAGTCAATATGAGTAAGAGTCTGAATTTTTTCTCTTTCTAATATATCAGGATCAAAGTCTGGAATAGTAAAAACTTCTTCTAATATATTAATAGTATTGCTAATAATATTATTATCATTTAACAAGCGAATTTTTATATTAAAAAATTCTTTAGTAGTTTCTGAATGTATAGATATTCCATTATCAGTTATTTTATTTATAAGTTCTTGCTCATTAGATTTCTTAGTCTTTGTAGCAAACATTCCTACTGCCAAATCAGCTAAACCATTCAATTCACCATCAAATGCAGATCCAGCTCTAAAGTTAAGCTGTATATCAATCATTGGTAAACTTGGAGATTCTTGGAAATATATTGTTGTATTATTTATATCAAATTTATGGATCATAATTTTTAATCCTTTAATAAGTGAAGAGATGTAAGGTTTGATTTGTCAAAATATCTGTCTAGTACACGGTTAACATCACTAGTTGAAACATCATAAAGTTTCTCAAGATACTTATAGTAGTCAACATCTAGATTTATACTGGCAAGAGAACCTATTAAATTTGCTTGAGTTTCAAGAGAATCCATAGCAAACACTTTATCAGCTTTTATAGTTACTTTTGCTCTATCAAGTTGCTCTTGGGTTATACCATTGCTTTTTAGCTTTATAATTGAATTCTCTATTTCATTTTGGATTTCATCTAAGCTTTGGTTGTGGTTTGCTATAGCTGTAATCATAAAAAGATCCTCACCTTTTATGAAGGGAGAGTATTCGCTATCAATATGACAACATAGATTTTTATCTCTAACAAGCTCTTGTTGTAATACTGATGCATCAGCACTACCAATAATATTATTTAGGATCATTAAGGCAAAAGGATCATTATCATGATAATCAGTTGTTAGCGAGGGTGTTATGTATCCTAATATCGCAGCATCTGTATCATTTGGTGATTTCTGTACTTTTGAGTGTCTATAGCCAATATTTATTAAGCTTGGCTCTTTTTCTATATTAATTAATTTAGATTTAGGAATACCGCCGAAGTAATCCTTTATCATAGGTGTAGCCGATGATTCATCAATATCACCTACAAGAACAATACTAGCGTTATTTGGGGCGTAATTTTGTTGATACCACTTTTTTAGATCATTAAGAGTGTAATTTTCAATATCTTCACGCCAACCAATTATTGGAGTGTGTCGTGAATTATTTTGATATGCAAGTCTCATAAATTGTTCAAAGGCGTAGCTAAATGCTTTGTCATCCACACGTAGATTTCTTTCTTCGAGTACAACTTTTCTTTCAGGGATAAATTCATTTTCATCAAAGAGTAGGTTAGACATTCTTGATGACTCAATAGATAGGCTTAGTTCTAGATTTTTTTTATGCCAAAATTGGTAGTAAGCAGTATAATCAAAACCTGTGAATGCATTTTGTACACCTCCATTATTCTCCACTATACTATTAAGCTCATCTTTGGAGTATTTGTTAGTACCTTTAAACATCATGTGTTCAAGCATATGAGATATGCCAGTTAGTTTAGTGGGTTCGTATGTAGAACCTACTTTATACCAAATCTGTGCAAGAGTGACGGGAGCTCTCAAATCTTTTTTAATGTATATATTTAAATCATTGTTTAAGGAATATTTGTTAATGCTCATATATTATTTTATGTTTCTTTAGATTTTATAAATAGATAAATTAGTAATATTAATGCAACAACCGTAGGTCCTGCAGCACCAATTATCGTTGGTAAGTGCAGAATCAGTGCAATTGGGCCAAATATTTGGTTAATAATAAAAAATGCGAATCCAAAAAATGCTCCTAAAAGTAGTTTGAGTATTAGGGTTGATGATCTTGTGGATCCTATACTTAAAGGCACAGAAAGTAGTATTAATACCATTAAAGCTATAGGCTGAAAAATTTCTTGCCAAAATTTTAGTGATATAGAGTCCTTTGCCTGACTATTGGAAAGCATATATTTAGTTAACTGAGTAAAGTTTAGATAGTCATTATCGTTGATGGTAATAACTTTAGCTACAGATATTGGTATTGGATTAGACCAGATAGCTTTATAAACATTTTCTTTGACATTTATATGTTTGGCATTGCTGTTGGGGAATGTTACAACACTTACATCAAACACATTTGCTGTCGCATCATTTACGTATTCAGCTTTTTTTGCATATCTAACCTGTTGCACTTGGTTATCACTGGTTATAAACTTTCTTATTCCGAATGCTTTTCCTCCATTAGGATCTATATTTGAGATATTCATAAACCCGTCAGAAGTTTTGAGCCACAAGTCGTGAGTGTTATATGCAACGGTGTTTGAGTCAGCAAGCTTTTGTAATACTGGAGCTATATAGCCACCAAAAACCATTGTGATGATAGAGCCAATTATACCGACTAATACTACCCCTTTTGCAATTTGAGCAGTAGAGCGACCAAAAGATCTTAATACTATTATTTCGGAGTTGTTTGCAAGTAAGCTAAGTCCCATTAGTGCTCCCACCATAGCACAAGCAGGAAGTAATGTGTATAAGATTCCTGGTAACTGATATATAGTTACTATAATAAGCTCTATGTTACTTGCGCCTGTATCATTATTACTTACCTGTGCTAGATATGTGAAAATAAAAAATAAAATACAAAAGATCAAACTTACAACAAGAAAACTGCTAAATACTGTTTTAAAAATGTAACGATCAATACGGTTTAAAAACATTTACTTTTCCTTTTTAGATGATCCATTATCTTTTCTTATTGTTCTAATAGCATAAATTATAAAAAAGATATGTGGAAGCCAGCAGCCTATCCAGATTGGTAATTTACCACCAACCATAAGAGTGTTAACAAACATATTACTACATAAGTATACGGCCAGAACAACAACAGAGGGCAGCAGTTTAGCATATTTATTTTGTCTTGGTCTTAATCGACAAAGAGCAAGAGCCAACAATGATGCTACAATTACAGAAATAGAGTTGTTGATACGACCAAAAAGTTCCCCACGTGAAACTGTTCCGTTGTCACTATCAGAAAAATTTTCTATTAATGTGTGCATGTATAGCCTATCAACTTTATCGTGATTGTAATCACGGTCAGAAGTGTCAAAAATAGTGTATATGGCATTCTTAGCAGTGTCATAAGAGTGTTCGTATGTTTTAGGTTCTTTTGTATAAATATGAGCATCGTGGAAGTCTACGTATGCTGCACCTTTATCTGTTATAACCTTTGCTATAGGTGCTGTTACAACTTTGTATTCATCACTATTATCTGTACCCATATATAAGAAAACGTCTTTAAGCGTGTTCCCTGATTTACTTTTTATATATATGACTTTTCCATCAGTAGTTTTAATTATCTTGTCATCTGTTATTGATGATAGTAGTGCTTTTGCAGTCAGTGATGCTTGATAGATGTCCTGCGTCTGTTTAGATAACGGATTAATATACATTACTGTCAAAAATGTTATAAAGGTTAAAGCATATACAGGCTTCATAGTGTTTTTGACAATTTGCATCCATGTGACACCGCCGGCAAGCGTTACAAACATTTCATTGTTTGCAAAGTACTTACCAAAACAAATCACAATAGCTAAAAATATTGCGATAGGCGCGACAAGACTTACATTTCCAGGTATTGTTAATATTACAAATTTTATAATAGAGTCAATTCCAAGACCCTGTGAATAGGCCTGCTGAAAAAGTCGAATAAGTAAATTGGCAGACACAATAGATATTATAAAAAGAGTAATAGATGTGAATGTATTAACTATGTCTTTGTTGTAATATTTTTCTAGAATCAAAGTATGCCACTATATTTATATAATAATTATGCTAGTAGCAATTCTATATTTTTTATAAGCAAAAGTCAGTAAATAAGAATAACTAGGTTTTAAATTTAATGCGATAAATGTCGTTTTTTGATATTATGTTTGAAAATATGTTACAAAAAATACAGGATCTCTAATGAAAATTGTTGTAAATAATCAGTCGACTTTGTCCGCTGAAGTGTTGATTGTTGCTCAAGAAAACCTTAAGAAACTTGTTGAAGGAACAAAATGTCCAAATTCAAAGTCTTTACTAGATAAAAAAGTTTTTAAAGCTGAGTCTGGTGAGGTTCTTCCTTTACTACATGGTGATAAAGTTGTAGTTCTGCTAGGTCTTGGGCTTAGACAAGATTTTATAGCTTCAGAATACGATAAAATTATTGCAAAGATAGCCGAACAGCTTAAAAAATTAAACATAAAAGAGGTTTCTGTAAATATAGATTATATCTTTGCAAATTATAATGAGAAGCAGTTTACTTTAGACACCATTAGAGCATTGATTTCTGAAACCTATGTTTTTGATCAATTAAAATCTAAAAAAGAGAATTTTTCATTAGAGCAAATCGAATTAGTATATTCAGGAAATCAAGATTTGGAAGAGTCTGCTAAGGTTGGTTCAGCAATTGCGTGTGGCCAAAATTATGCCAAGGATTTGCAGAATCTTCCAGCAAATATTTGTAATACAGATTATATGTTGAATGAAGCTAGAGATTTAACATCTAAATATGAAACATTTAATCTTAATTACTTAGATCAGGATGCTATGGCAGAGCTTGGAATGGGCTGCGCATTAGCTGTGGGTCGTGGTTCAGATATGTCTAATTATACTGTATGTATGGAGTATAATGGCGGTGATGAAGATCAGGCCCCGATAGTACTTGTTGGTAAAGGTTTGGTGTTTGATAATGGAGGTATCTGTATTAAGCCTGCTGCTGGAATGGATTCTATGAAAATGGATATGGGTGGAGCTGCTGCTGTTATGGGTACAATGAAAGCTCTAGCAATGCTGAACCTTCCTATTAACGTTGTTGGTGTTATGGGGCTTGCAGAAAATGCTGTAGATGCTAGATCATATAGACCAGGTGATGTACTTAAGAGTATGAAAGGTATAACGGTAGAGGTAAGTAATACAGATGCAGAAGGTCGTCTAGTGCTTTGTGATACTTTAACTTATATTGGTAAATATAATCCAAAAGCAGTTATTAATATGGCAACTCTGACAGGTGCTATGATTATCTCTTTAGGAGATGCGTTTTCTGGAATGTTTGCTAATAGCGATAAACTTGCCAACAGTCTTCAGCAAGCAGCCGATGTCTCTAATGATTTAGTATGGAGACTGCCTTTGCATAAGCCATACTTTAAAAAGTTAGAAAGTAAAGTTGCTGATATGGATAATTGTGGTCGCGATAGATCAGCAGGCTCTATAGTTGCAGGGTTGTTCTTATCAAAGTTTACAGAAGATTATGAGTGGGCTCATCTTGATATCGCTGGATCGGCAATGGGAGATTTTGCAAATTGCAAAGCATCTGGTAGACCAGTACCATTACTTATACATTATTTATTATCTCAGTCTAAGTAAAAGGCATTTAATATTTTCTATTATCGTTTTGTAAAATCTTTCTTTTATGAATTTTGCCATCGATGGCAGTATATACTAGTATATCGCCATTTTTCAATATTAAACTTTCTGTTAAAGGTGTTTTATATCCTTCTATTTCTCTTGAGAAATCTAAGAAAATAGTGATATTTTTTATGTTGTTATTGGTCATGTAGCTACTAATTTTTTCAATTAATAGGATATAGCCAAAGATGATGCTTAAAGACCCTAGTAGGATAACTATAGAGACAGTAAAATCCTTTATTTTTTGAAGATTTCTTTTGTTTTTTTGTTCTAATATTGTTGGTATACCTAACGATGTAAGTAAGATAGTTAGTAATGATAAAGCATAGAATGGTAAAGAAGTAAAAAAGATGCTATATAAAAATACAAGAAAGCCTTTAGTAATAATGAAATTATCACTAAGGAAGCCTGTGCTGTTATATATGATAATGTTGACGGTTTTTTCAGCAAACAAATGTGCGATAGAGTATATTATTAAAAATATAATTGTAATTAGTGTTTTTATCTTGATATTTTCAAAAAAGAATTCTATTTTCTTGAATAAAAATAATAAAAGCATGATTAAAAAAATAATAAAGTTAGCCATTAGAAGAGCTACTGTATAAGGATTTTTTTTATCAAAAATATGGAGATAAATATTAACGTGCCAATTATAGTAGGCATGAAAAAGAATTTTATAGCATCTTCTTTTAGTTTTTGTGAGTGCATATAAATAATTAGGTTGGTAGCTCAGTATAACCTGGATTATATTAGGATTTAAATCATTAGACTAGTATATTTTTTCTAGTATGGTAGAATACTTCTGTAATTAAATATCACCTCTTTTAGATTTTAATTACGGAGATTAAAAATGCTAAGAATTACTCAACAAGCGATCACTTTTGATGATGTATTGCTTTCACCTAGATATTCGAACGTACTTCCACATCAGGTAGATTTGAAAACAAATATTACTAGGAATATTCAATTAAATATCCCTTTAGTATCTGCAGCTATGGATACTGTTACTGAGTCACGCCTTGCTATAGCTATAGCTCAAGAAGGTGGGATTGGAATTATACACAAAAATATGTCTATACAGGCTCAAGCTCAAGAAGTTAAAAAAGTTAAGAGATTTGAGAATGGGATGGTGATTGATCCAATTACCATAAAACAAGAGAGCTCAATCAAAGATGTCATGCAGCTTGCAAAAGAACATAATTTCTCTGGTTTTCCAGTCGTTGATGATACTCATAAGATTATAGGTATTGTAACTAAGCGTGACTTTAGATTTGCAAAAGATTTAGATGAGCCAGTGAGTTCTATAATGACACCTAAAGATCAGTTAGTAACAGTAGCTGAAGATGCTTCTCAAGGTGCAATCAAGAAAAAACTTCATGAGCACAAGATAGAAAAGTTACTTGTAGTAAATGAGCAAGGCGAACTAGTTGGTTTGATAACTACAAAAGATATTGAAAGATCACAAAATAAGCCTAATGCTTGTAAGGATTCGCTTGGTCGTTTGAGGGTTGGTGCTGCAGTTGGCACAGCGGCTGACACTAAGGAACGTGTCACGGCATTAGCAGCAGAGGGCGTTGATATAATTGTTGTTGATACAGCTCATGGCCATTCTCAAGGTGTACTTGATATGGTTAATTGGGTCAAAGAGAATTATCCAAAAATTGAGGTTGTAGGTGGGAATATTGCTACAGCAGAAGCTGCGAAGGATCTTGTTAAAGCTGGTGCTGATGCTGTTAAAGTGGGTATAGGCCCAGGTTCAATATGTACAACAAGGATTGTTGCTGGTGTTGGTGTGCCACAGATTACTGCGATATCAAATGTTGCTGAAGCTTTAGAAGGTACAGGAGTTCCAGTTATTGCGGATGGTGGTATCAAATTCTCTGGAGATATAGCAAAGGCCATAGTAGCTGGAGCTTCAGTGGTTATGATTGGTGGTCTTTTTGGTGGTACTGAAGAGTCTCCTGGTGAGGTGGAACTTTTCCAAGGACGTTCTTATAAGTCATATCGAGGTATGGGATCTCTAGGTGCTATGGAACAAGGCTCTTCTGATAGATACTTCCAGGGTAATACTGATGCTAAAAAATTTGTTCCAGAAGGTGTCGAAGGTAGAGTGCCTTACAAAGGGCATCTTGCTGCAGTTATACATCAGTTAATAGGTGGATTAAGATCTAGTATGGGGTATACTGGTTCAAAGGATATTCAGACTATGCGTACAGAGCCAACTTTTGTTCAAATTACAGGTGCTGGGTTCAAAGAATCTCATGTACATAACGTTACAATTACGAAAGAACCACCTAATTATCAATCTTAAAGCTCTTTATTTTCGTTCTATTAAGCTATAATTTACTATTATTTTTTTAGTAGATATAAAGAGATGTCTGAAGCTATACTGTTTCTAAATGGTAGTATCAATTTGTCTTTTTGTGAAAAGTACATTAGAGATATTTTAAATAATTACGATATATTTTGTGCAGATGGTGCTTACAAAAAGATTAGTGAATCTGCTTGTTTAAGTCCAAAAGTTAAAAAAGTTATAGGTGACTTTGATTCATTCGCTGTTCTAGATGATGAGCTATTTCTTATTGATAAGGATCAGTACTCTACAGATTTTGAAAAATCTTTAGAATATATTATCTCTTTGGGTGTTACAAAGGTTTATGTCTTTGGAGCATCAGAGGGAGAAATGGATCATTTTTTATGCAATATTAGTATTGCTAAAAACTATATGCGAAGATTAGATATTGAGTTTATAGATACTTACTCTAGATATTTTTTTATACCTAAGAAGTATAGTATAGGCGGTGTGCTTGGTAAGATGTTTTCAGTTATGCCTTTTGGATATGCAGAAAATATATACTATAATGGTCTCAGGTATCCCTTATCTGGTGAGACCTTGAGTATAGATACTGGTACAGGTGCAAGAAACTATGCTATTGAAGATAGGGTGGAAATATCTTACTCAGATGGAGATATTTTATTATTTATATCGCATGCAAAATATAAGGATAGATTAAATGACATTTTGTAATAATTCTAGAAAGGGACTAAAACAACAGAATGTAAACTTGAAACAAGAGTTCACAGTAGATGATCATAGAGTTGAAAAATTATCTTTGAAGCTTGAAGGTATTTACTTTGATTATTCAAAAAATCTTGTTAATGATGCTATATTAAAATCTCTTATAGAAGCAGCTGATCAGTCTAACCTTAAAAATAAGATTTTGCAGATGTTCACGGGAGAAAAAATCAACTCTACAGAGAATAGATCTGTTTTGCATACTGCGTTACGTGATTTATCTAATTCTCCACTAGTCATAGATGGACAGGATATTCGCAAAGAAGTCAATGAAGAGACGCAACGTGTAAAAGCTCTTGTTGAAAAAGTAACATCAGGAGAGTGGAAGGGCTTTTCGGGTAAAAAAATTACGGATATTGTAAATATCGGTATTGGAGGTTCAGATTTAGGGCCAAAAATGGTTGTTAGAGCGCTGCAACCATATCACTGTACAGCTCTAAAAGTTCATTTTGTTTCAAATGTTGATGCGGATTCATTATTACAAGCTTTACATGTTGTTGATCCTGAGACTACTTTGTTTATTGTGGCATCTAAATCATTTTCGACAGAGGAGACTCTTTTAAATTCCATATCTGCTAGAGAGTGGTTGCTGGATCATTATGAAGATGAAAAGGCTGTAGCTAATCACTTTATAGCTATATCTAGTAAATTAGATAAAGTAGAAGAGTTTGGCATAGATCTTGAACACTGCTACAAGATGTGGGATTGGGTTGGTGGACGCTATTCATTATGGTCATCAATTGGTATGTCGATAGCTTTTGCAATTGGCTATGATAATTTTGAGAAGCTGTTGGCTGGTGCATACTCTGTAGATAAGCACTTTAGAGAAACAAGCTTTGATAAAAATATTCCTGTAATTATGGGATTGTTAGCCAGTTACTATTCATGTGCTTATGCTAGTCAGTCACAAGCATTACTTCCTTATGATGAAAGGCTCTGTTATTTTGTGGACTATCTTCAACAAGCTGATATGGAGAGTAATGGTAAATCTGTGAATCTTGCTGGAGAAACGGTTAATTATCAGACTGGCGTGGTGTTATGGGGTGGTGTCGGCACAAATGGGCAACATGCTTTTCATCAACTTTTACACCAAGGTAATGTTTTTATTCCTGTTGATTTTATAGCTGTGGCTACAAGCCATCATAGATATGATAATCATCAACAGGCTTTACTAGCTAATTGTTTTGCTCAGTCACAAGCACTAATGTTTGGACAATCTTACGATATGGTTTATAATGAGCTCTTAAATTCTGGTCTAAGTGAACAGCAGGCAAAAAAGATAGCTCCTCACAAAGTAATTCCAGGGAATAGGCCAAGTACTACTATTATACTTGATGAGCTTAGCCCATATGCTCTTGGGGCTCTTGTTGCTTTATACGAGCACAAGATATTTGTTCAAGGAGCACTGTGGGATGTGAATAGTTACGACCAGTGGGGTGTTGAACTAGGTAAAAAACTTGGTAAAAATATTTTAAAGGCAATGAGCGATGATTCTTCTGATGAGTATCAGAATCTTGATGAGTCAACTAAATGGCTTATAGCAAAGGTAAAAAATAAATAATGTTTGTTAGTAAGAAAAAAGGCTTTTCTTTAGTTGAGACAATGGTTGTTATTGTCATTATGACTATATTGATGATGGCAGCAATTAGTTCCTTTTCTTTTTACTATAAAACATTTGCCGAAACTAGATTAACTAATTTACAAAAACTTATTGAGTATGGTGTTATCAAAGCTCGTTCAGATGGTAAGACTGTAATTGTTTGTGCAGCTGATGCTGAAGTAAGTTTTAATGATGGTAAGCTTGATCGTAATACTTTTAGCTGTCTAAGAGGTGATAATTCTGATCAATGGAATGATAACCCAGTAGTCGCCTTCGAGAGTGATGATGGTACAGGAATATATAGTGCTGAGGATGATATAATAGCAAATTTGCCAAGAGGCCATGGTGAGCATATATATATAAATTTAGCAGGAGATTCTAGTTTTGTGAGAATTGCGCCTAACGGTTTTATGGCTACAGGTAACGGTAATATTACATATTGTGATAGAAATAATAATTATCAAGCAGCATTAGTTATTAACTTGGTCGGTAGAGTAGTTTATACTGATAGTCCTACGAGAGATGGTGGTGGGGCATTTACTTGTGAATAGTTTGATTTGTGTTATTAAAAGGAGAGAATAAATAATGACAAATGATAGAGTACCTATGACTCCAGTAGGAGAAGAGGCATTAAGAGCAGAGCTAAATAGACTAAAAAAAACTGAAAGACCTGCGATTATTGAAGCTATAGCAGAAGCTCGTGATCATGGAGATCTTAAAGAGAATGCTGAATATCATGCTGCTAGAGAGAGACAAGGTATTATAGAAGGTAGAATTAAAGATATAGAATCAAAACTATCTAATGCTCAAGTTATTGATGTAACAAAGCTTCAAGCCAATGGTATGGTTATATTTGGAGCTACAGTTACAATTATGAATATTGATACGGAAGAAGAAACTACATATCAGATAGTTGGTGAGGATGAAGCAGATATAGATAATCATAAAATATCTGTTATTGCACCTTTGGCACGCGCTTTAATTAAAAAAGAAGAAGGCGATGAAGTTACCTTGGATACGCCTAAAGGTAAAGTCACTTACGAAATCTTAGAAGTAGAATACAAATAATCTAAAATTCAACGGATATTTCTCTAAAATTCTTTATGAAAAAAATTATCATTAAGGGTGCAAAAACCCATAACTTAAGAAATATTGATGTTGAGATACCTAGAGACAAGCTTACTGTTATTACAGGTTTGAGTGGTTCTGGTAAATCATCATTAGCATTTGATACGCTATATGCAGAAGGCCAAAGACGCTATGTCGAATCATTGTCTTCTTATGCTAGGCAGTTTTTATCAATGATGGATAAGCCGGATGTTGAGCATATAGAGGGCCTTTCGCCGGCTATCTCAATTGATCAGAAAACGACATCTCACAACCCAAGATCTACAGTTGGGACCGTTACAGAAATATATGACTATCTGAGAGTCTTCTTTGCTAGGGCTGGAACTGCTAAATGTCCAGTACATCATATTGAGCTTAAAGCACAGACAGTTAGCCAGATGGTTGATAAAATTTTAGAGTTTGATGAGAAAGCTCGGTTAATGATACTTGCTCCGATCATTTCTCAGAAGAAAGGTACTCACCATACTTTGTTAGATAAAATATTAGCACAGGGTTATATCCGCGTTCGTATAAATGGTGATTTTTTTAATCTAGATGAGGATTATCCAGAGTTAGATCGCTATAAGAAACATAATATAGATGTTGTAGTTGATAGATTTAAGCCTAAGAAAGACAATGAGCAAAGAATTGCAGAGTCTATAGAGACCGCTTTAGATCTTGGTAATGGTATCGTCAAATTAGCAGATATGACTAACGAAAATGCTGAAGATATCTTATTCTCATCAAAGCATGCTTGTCCGTTGTGTGATTATGCTCTCAAAGAGCTATCTCCAAGAATCTTTTCATTTAATAGTCCATTAGGGGCTTGTAGTAGTTGTGATGGTCTGGGGGTCAAAGAATTCTTTGATGAGAAGAAAGTAATAATAGACCCTGCAATTTCGCTTAAGCATGGAGCAATTGTTAAGTGGAATAAAACAAATCAATACTACTATTCACAATTAGAATCCTTGGCTGAGCATTATAAATTTTTATTAGATGAGCCTTTTGAGAAATTATCTAAGAAAGTTCAAGAAATAATCTTGTACGGTTCTGGTGATGAATCTATTAAGATGACTGTTGATTCAATTAGAGGTGGTAGACAAACTAGAGTTAAATCATTTGAGGGAGTCATACCTCATTTTGAGCGTAGATACTATGAGTCTGACTCAGATATGGTCAAAAAAGATCTCTATGAGCTTATGAGTAACCTTAAGTGTAAGTCTTGTAGTGGTACTAGAATTAATGAATATGCTAGAAACATATTTATAGCAGATAAAAATATAGCAGATGTGTGCGCTTTATCTATAGATGATTTATTGAAGTGGCTTGATGAATTAGAGTTTGTCGGACAGCAAAAAGTTATTGCAGAGAATTTACTTAAAGAGATCAAGCTAAGAGTTGAATTTTTAGCAAATGTTGGTTTGGAGTATTTAAGTCTTTCAAGACAGGCTGATACTCTTTCGGGTGGTGAAGCACAGCGTATTCGTTTAGCTAGTCAGATTGGTGCTGGATTGGTTGGCGTTATGTATATCTTGGATGAACCTTCTATTGGTCTTCATCAGAGAGATAATCAACGCCTTTTAGATGCATTGCATAATCTTAAAGATTTAGGTAATACGGTTATCGTTGTTGAACATGATGAAGATGCAATTAGGCAAGCTGATTATGTTATTGATATGGGGCCAAAGGCTGGTGTTCATGGTGGTGAAGTAGTTGCATCAGGAAATTACCAGACTATTATCAAAAATAAAAAATCTTTGACTGCTGATTATTTAAGTGGTCGCAAGAAAATAGAAGTGCCAGATAAAAGGCTGAAAGCTTATAAGAATCGTTTTATTGAAATAAACGGAGCAACTGGCAATAATTTACAAGGTGATAACTTAAAAGTTCCTGTTGGTGTTTTGACTTGTGTAACCGGTGTATCAGGGTCTGGTAAATCAACTTTGATTAATAGAACATTATATCCTCTAGCATCAAGATTATTAAATAGAAGTACACTTGTACCTATGGAATATAAATCACACAAAGGATTTAATCATTTTGATAAGGTTATTGATATTGATCAGTCGCCAATAGGACGTACTCCTCGTTCAAATCCAGCTACATATACAGGTGTCTTTACACCGATAAGAGAGCTGTTTGCAGCTACAGCGGAGTCTAGGTCTAGAGGGTATAGTCCAGGAAGATTTAGCTTCAATGTTCGCGGAGGTAGATGTGAGGCTTGTCAAGGTGATGGTGTTATAAAAGTTGAGATGCATTTCTTAGCTGATGTATATGTGGCTTGTGATGTTTGTGAAGGAAAGCGTTATAATCGTGAAACTCTAGCTGTACAGTACAAGGGGAAAAACATATACGAAGTATTAGAGATGACTGTGGAGGATGCTCTAGGATTCTATGATGCTGTTCCGAGTATCAGGACTAAATTAGAAGCTTTAATGAGTGTCGGATTGTCTTATATTAAGTTAGGCCAAAGCGCGACTACCTTATCTGGTGGAGAGGCTCAAAGAGTTAAACTAGCTAAAGAGCTTTCAAAACGCTCAACAGGCAAAACTTTATATATTTTAGATGAACCTACTACAGGACTACACTTTTATGATATTCATCAGCTTTTAAAAGTAATTATGGATCTGCGTGATAGAGGTAATACGGTAGTAATTATTGAGCATAATCTTGATGTTATTAAGATGGCTGATTGGATAGTGGATTTGGGTCCTGAAGGTGGAAGTAAAGGCGGACAGATAATTTTTGAGGGAACATCAGAAGATATTGTCAAATGTAAAAAATCTTATACAGGTAAATACTTAAAAAAATTATTGTATTAATAATATGTTAATTTGGCAAAATGACTAGCTAATAATTGAATTTTTTACTATAGTATTAGTTGGATTTTAGTATTAAAACTTCATAGGGAAGAAAAAGGTAAAATAAATATATGGCACAAAATAATGATAATAAAAATAATATGCTCAAAAATATTATTTTTTGGATTTTAATCATTGGTGGGATGCTACTGCTTTTCAATGGTATCAATGATACGAATAGTTCATCTAAAAGTATTAATTATTCATCGTTCGTTAGTAAGTTAAAAGATAATAAAATTAGTTTAGTAGATGTCGATGGTAGAACTATTACTGGTAAAACAGAAGATGGTGAAAGCTTTGTAACTTATGCTCCACTACTTGATGGAGGCTTGGTTAATAAGCTAGAAGATAGCAAAGCTGTTATTAAAGCAAAAGCACCTGAGAAGCCAAATATATTTCTGGCATTCTTGTTAAATTGGTTACCTATGTTACTAATCTTTGGTTTCTTTCTCTATATGATGATGAAGGCAGGTGGTGGTAGTAAGGGAGGGCCTTTCTCTGTAGGTAAGAGTAAAGCTAAGCTTTTAGGCGAAGATGAAATCAAAGTAACTTTGGAAGATGTAGCCGGTGTCGATGAGGCTAAAGAAGAAGTAGCTGAGATTGTTGATTTCTTACGCGAGCCAAAAAAATATGAAAAAATTGGTGGTAAAATTCCAAAAGGTGTCTTAATGGTAGGACCTCCAGGAACGGGTAAGACACTTCTAGCAAGAGCTATAGCTGGTGAGGCTAAAGTACCATTTTTCTCAATTTCAGGTTCTGACTTTGTAGAGATGTTTGTTGGTGTCGGTGCATCTCGTGTACGCGACATGTTTGACCAAGCTAAGAAAAAAGCGCCTTGTCTGGTATTTATTGATGAGATAGATGCTGTAGGACGTCATCGTGGCTCGGGTATGGGTGGCGGTAATGATGAGCGTGAACAGACTCTAAACCAAATGCTTGTTGAAATGGATGGTTTTGCTGATAATGAAGGTGTTATAGTAATTGCTGCAACTAATAGGCCAGATGTTTTAGATAAGGCATTATTAAGACCTGGTAGATTTGATAGACAAGTAAATGTAGGTTTACCTACGGTTAAAGGTCGTGAAGCTATACTTAAGGTTCATATGAAAAAAGTAGCTTTAGGCGATGATGTTAGGGCTGACTGGATAGCTCGTGGGACTCCAGGTTTTTCTGGTGCTGAGCTTGCTAACCTTGTAAATGAAGCAGCTCTATTTGCTGCAAGAGAGTCTAAAGATAAAATTAGTATGGCAGATTTCGAAAAGGCTAAAGATAAAATCTTGATGGGCTCAGAAAGAAGAAGTATGGCTATGACTGAGAAAGAGAAGAAGCTTACTGCATATCATGAAGCTGGTCACGCTATTATTGGTAAACTGATGCCTGAACATGATCCTGTTTATAAGGTAAGTATTATACCTAGGGGTAGAGCTCTTGGTGTAACTATGTATATGCCAGAGGGTGATACTGTTAGCCAAAGTAGACTTATTTTACATGGACGTTTATGTAGTATCTTTGGTGGCAGAATCGCAGAAGAGCTTATATTTGGGTATGATCATGTTACTACAGGAGCATCTAATGATATTCAAGTTGCTACAGATATCGCTCGTAACTATGTAGCTCGTTGGGGTTTATCAGATGCTATGGGAACTATACTTTATGATGTTGAAGATGATGGCCCATTTGGAGGAAGTGGTGGTAAATCTGTCAAAATGTCAGATTCTACTATTCGTGAAGTAGATACAGAAGTACGTAAGTTGATTGATAAGAGCTATAACAAGGCTAAGAAATTATTAGAAGATAATGTTGATATCCTTCACGCTATGGCAGATGCTCTTATGAAATATGAGACTATAGATGCATTACAGGTAGATGATTTGATGGCACGACGTGATGTACGTGAACCAGGTGAGTATGGAGATAGCTACAAGCCAAATGTCGAGGTTGGTAAGGTTATAGCTCCTGCAGCTCCGGATGAGGATGTTCCAGATACATCTGATGAATCTAACCCTAAAGAGGATCTCTAAATATATATTAAATTAAAATCATTCTTAATTCTAAAAATATTCAAGTAAAAATCTAATATGTATTAATAGTAATTTTAAAGTTAATGTGTTAACTAAAGTTAATAATATTAAAAGCTATAAAACTAAGATTTTTGTATAATTTATGCTAATATATTCTGAGTGAAATTAAGATAAAGGGAACAGATATGTCATTACCTACTCCTCATATAGAAACATTAAGAAAAGAAGAATTTGCAAAAACAGTTATTATGCCTGGTGATCCATTGAGAGCAAAATATATTGCAGATAACTATTTAGAAAATGTTACAAGAGTTAATGCTGTTAGAAATATGTTTGGTTATACTGGTACTTACAAAGGTAAAAAAGTAAGTGTCATGGGTTCTGGAATGGGTATGCCTAGTATGGGTATCTATGCTTATGAGCTTTTTAAGTATTATGATGTTGATAATATCATTAGGGTTGGCTCAGCGGGTTCTTATAAAGAAGAATTCAAAGTCTATGATGTAGTACTTGTTGAAGAAAGTTACTGTGAATCTGATTTTGTTGAAATTGTAACAGGTGATAAGGCTCGCGATGTTAAGTCTTCGGAAGAGCTTAATAAAGATCTTGAAGAGTCAGCTAAAAGACAAAAGATAGAGCTTAAAAAAGCAAAAGCACATTGTACTGACGTTTTTTATAGAAAAAACTCTGATGATTATAAAAAAGTTATCAAAAAGTATGGTTGTGATTTGGTTGAGATGGAAACTGCTGCTTTATTTGCAACTGCAAATGAGTTGGGTAAAAATGCATCTGCAGTTGTAACTATATCTGACAGCTTTATAACAGGTGAATCCACTACTGCTCAACAGAGAGAGCAATCTTTCACTAAGATGATGGAAGTTGCTTTAGGTACCATTACTGAAAAATAGCAGTATATCTAATTTTCTGATTCTCCAATCTCCTGTTTTATCTTTTCTAATGCTTTTTTAGCTGCTTTGTTTATTAGCTTTTTATTGTTTGTTTTTGCATAAAAGTTGGTGGGTTTTTCTATAATAAGTTCTATTTTCTCAACTCTTGAAAACATAGTTGTTTGGTTTAATTTTGTAATAAACTGGCTATGAAGTTCTTTTATTTTTGATTTTAGTATTTCCTTATCACTTTTAACTATAATTTTAACTGGTGAATAAAAAACTATACTAGTATCTTTTAAATAAGGTATATTTAGCTTCTGTAGTTCTTTATTAGCTACTTCTACAGTAGTCTTTAGATTGGATGCTCTAGCGATAAGTGTTTTATTGGCGTAGGTTGAGTCAGTGATTTTTTTTCTAGTCTTATGTGATTCTATATTAGCTATTTTTTCTGGGATAACTTTTATGCTCATAATTTAATATATATTTGTTGCATTACTTAGTTGAGAATAGAATATTTCAATTGCATTGTCTATGGCTGAGTCTCTTCCTTTATCGGAACAAGATTTAATGGTATATGGTTTAGAAGCTAGTTGACCGGTTAAGTTATCAGTTATTTGTAATTCAATTTCCGTGTTTATGCAGTATTGGCTTTTCACTAACTGGTTATCATAGTCTTTCAATTTTAGAGATATACTAATATTTGCAGAGTTCCTATTATCTGTAGTTAGATAATTGTTTACTTGTATATATTTTTCTAAAGAGCTATAAAAAAAGCCACTATTCTGTTTATCAATGTATATTTTTATGGTTCGCTTAATATTTAATAGTTCATTGTTTATATCATTTAGAGCTTCCATGTAGCTACTAATATTAATTGTTGGAGATAAAATTACTAATGCCCTTAAACTTGATTTTATTACTTTGATGTTTTTATCTATTTGATGAGCTATGTTAAGCCTATAGATAGAGTTTTTATTATGTGTAGTTGCTAGCAATTGATTTGCTTGGTTGATATTGCTAATGATTAATTTACTTAAATCTTCTATGGTTTGAGATTTGTCTATTTGAGTTTCTATATAGAATGCTTGATTTGTTTGAGACTGATTTATTATTTTATAGTTTGGAATTGTAATATCTGCTGTAGAGGTTGTAACTTCTTTGATAAGTTTTTGAGATATTTTATTATTGTCAGCAATACTGCTGAAACTAGTTGTTGAAGATACAGTCACCTGTAGTCTTTGAATCATATCTGCTAAAGCGTTATGAGTGGCTTGATCTAAGGTCTTACCTGAGCCGAAACCATATAGAGTTTCATCAGTATTGGATTGACTAGTTAGAAACCACTCTGGAACTGGTTCAATATTTATATCTCTAACCATAGGTTGTTTATTAATACTTTTATGTGTCTGAGGTGTGTTTTTGGTAATATCATATTTTTCTTGAGTATTTCTGGAATAACTACACGCGGATAAACTAAATATTATTAGCACTAGTAGTTTTAGCTTAAAATATCTCATTATTACACTATATGATTCAATTCGTACAATTAATGTATCTATCTTAATTTAAATTTCTTATAAACTCTATATAATGTACATTTAGGTTATTATTTTTATTTAAAACTATAAGAGAATTGGTTAATTAATAATGTTAAATTTAGTTCAGAAAATTATAGGCAGTCGCAACGATAGGTTTATTAAGAAAGTTTCTAAAACGGTTCAGAAAATTACTAGTTTAGAGCCTAAGTTTGAGAAACTTAGTGATCAAGAGTTAAAAGCAAAAACTCAAGAGTATAAAGAAAGGGTGGCAAAAGGAGAGACTTTAGAGAGTATTCTTCCAGAAGCATTTGCTACAGTTAGAGAAGCAGGTAAGCGAACCAAAAATATGCGTCATTATGATGTACAGTTAATCGGAGGAATAGTTCTTCATCAAGGTAAGGTTGCCGAGATGAGAACTGGTGAGGGTAAAACACTGGTTGCTACACTACCAGCATATCTGAATGCCTTGACTGGTAATGGGGTTCATGTGATTACAGTCAACGATTACCTTGCAAAGCGTGATGCTGAGTTGATGAGTGATATTTATGAATTTTTAGGTTTATCAGTAGGTGTAATCGTAGCTGACCTAAATCCAGAACAACGTAAAGAAGCTTATGCATGTGATATTACATATGGGACAAACAACGAGTTTGGTTTTGACTATCTTAGAGACAATATGGCTTATGATAAAGAGCAACAAGTCCAAAGAAGTCGCAACTATGTAATTATAGATGAGGTTGATTCAATTTTAATTGATGAAGCTAGAACTCCACTTATTATATCTGGGGCATCTGATGATAGTTCTGAGATGTATAATATTTTTAATAGACTAGTGCCTTACTTAGAGAAGCAGGAAAAAGAAGAGTTAGAAGAAGATCAAGAACAGAAAGATTTTTATGTTGATGAGAAGTCTAAAAATGCTTATTTAACAGAAAAAGGCTATGCAAAAATTGAAAGTATGCTTAAAAAAGAGGGCATCCTTGAAGAAGATGATAACTTGTATAGTCCTCATAATATTACAAAAATGCATTATTTAAATGCTTGTTTGAGAGCTAATTCATTATACCAACTGAATGTTGACTATATTGTACGTGATCAAGAGATTGTCATTATTGATGAAAGTACCGGTAGAGCAATGCCAGGTCGTAGATGGTCAGATGGCCTACACCAAGCAATAGAAGCTAAAGAAGGCGTTAAAATCAATGCTGAAAACCAAACAATGGCATCCATTACATTCCAGAATTTCTTCAAGCTATATAATAAAATAGCGGGTATGACTGGTACAGCAGATACCGAAGCTTTTGAGCTTCACTCAATTTATGGATTAGAAGTGATAATTATTCCTACTAATAAACCATTAATTAGGAAAGATCATCATGATGAAATCTATGGCAGTGTAAGAGAGAAGTTTGATGCTATAGTTACTGATATCAAAGAAAGGATATCCAAAGGTCAGCCAGTATTAGTTGGTACTGCTTCTATTGAAGCATCTGAGGTTTTATCAACCTTGTTGAAGAAAAAGAAAATTAGACACAATGTATTAAATGCGAAGCAACATGAGAGAGAAGCTAGTATAATTGCTATGGCAGGTTATCCAGGTAATGTAACTATTGCAACAAACATGGCCGGTCGTGGTACTGATATTATTTTAGGTGGTAACTTGGAAGTTGAAATTGCACAGCTTGAGGATCCTTCAGCAGATGATGTTGAGAAAATTAGAGCAGAATGGATTAAGCGTAACGAGGTTGTCAAAAATGCTGGTGGATTATGTATTATTGGTTCAGAAAGACATGATTCACGCAGGATCGATAATCAGTTAAGAGGTCGTGCTGCTCGACAAGGTGATCCGGGTGAGAGTAAATTCTATCTATCAATGGATGATAATCTTTTGAGGATTTTTGCTTCTCAAAGTATGGCAGAAAGAGTTAAGAAAGGTCTTAAAGGTGGTGAATCATTAGCTTTTGGTTTTATGTCAAAAGTTATATCAAAAGCTCAAGGTAAAGTCGAAAGTTATCATTTCGATATCCGTAAAAACTTACTAGAGTATGATAATGTTGTAAACACTCAGCGTAAAGTTATTTATGAGCAGAGACAAGCATTTTTAGATTCTGATGATGTTAGTGAAATTCTTGCTGATATTCGTATAGACGTGGCGGAACAGTTATTTCATGATTATGTGCCTGCTGGCTCTATGCATGAATTATGGGATCTTGAGGGTCTAGAAAAAGCACTTAAGTCTGACTTTCTGATAGAGCTTAACTTACAAAAGTCTTATCAGGAAAATGATAGTTTAGGAGAAGAAGATCTTAAGAAGCTTGTAAGAGAGGCTATAGAGTTTGAGTTTGCTGAGAAAACTAAAGATTTAGAGGTTGGAGCAGTTAGGCAGTTTGAGAAGTTCTCATTATTGCAGTCATTAGATAGTCATTGGCGTGAGCATTTAAGCTCAATAGATCATCTACGCAATAGTATAAATTTACGTGGTTATGCTCAAAAAGATCCAAAAAATGAGTATAAGAAAGAAGCTTTCGAGTTGTTTTCAACTATGCTAGATAACTTTAAGTATGAGGTTATATCTTCACTTGCTAAGATAAGAATTGCTACAGAAGAAGAAACTCAAAGAGCTCAAGAAGAATGGAAAGAGTCTATGAGTGAAATCAAAGCTGAGCATGAAAGTGTTATCGATAATAACCAATCAGAGGATGAGCAAGAGCAAGAAGAAGCACCAAAAGTTCAGCAAGTTAAGAGAGAAGGTCCAAAAATAAAAAGAAATGATCCATGTCCTTGCGGTTCGGGTAAGAAATATAAACAGTGTCATGGTAAAGTTGAATAATTCTATATAAACTTAAATGGCTTACAAAAATCGTTGCTTTGGTAATAAACCTAATCAAGAGCTTTATGCAAGCTATCATGATAATGAATGGGGCATACCAAAGTATAATGATAAGGAACTTTTTGAGTTTTTGATATTAGAAGGAGCTCAAGCAGGTCTTAACTGGGAAACTATTCTAAAAAAGCGTCAAGGTTATCGTGATGCTTTTTATAATTTTGATCCTATTAAAGCTGCAAGTATGTCAGATTCTGAACTTGAAGCTCTTCGAGACAATTCAAATATTATCCGTAATAAATTGAAAATCTATTCTGTTAGAAAAAATGCTCGAGTATTTCTTCAAATTCAAAAAGAGTTTGGTAGCTTTAGTGATTATATATGGGCGTTTGTGAATAATAAACCTATTAAAAACCACTGGAAATCTCATCAAGAAGTTCCAACCTCAACGTCTATCAGTGAGAAAATCTCAAAAGATCTCAAAAAAAGAGGGATGAGTTTTGTTGGACCAACTATTATTTATGCTTATATGCAAGCAACTAGCTTAGTTAATGATCATCTGGTTGAGTGTTGGTGTTATACTAGAGAGATATAAGAATATATTTATAAAGTTAAAAGTTCATAACTACCTTCCTAAAGCAAGAAGTATTTCATACATAGTCGTAATATAATTAGGCTTGTGATTTTTGGGTTTTTTGTTATAATATGGTGTCTAGTTTTATAACTAGGTACTATGGAATAATAACAAAAAGTCAGAAGTCTATTGATTGTAGGCAGTTCTGAGGATTTAAAATCTAATAAATGGAGTAATAAATGTACGCGATAATTAAAAATGGCGGTAAGCAATACAAGGTTAAAGAAGGCGAAGTTGTTAAACTTGAGAAATTCGATCTTGGTATTGGCGAAAAAGTTGAGTTTGATACAGTTTTGATGGGTCAGACAGCAGAAGGCGAAGTTAAAATAGGCGTTCCTATTGTAGAAGGTGCTAAAGTTGTAGGCGAAGTTGTAGAGCAAGGTCGTAACAAAAAAGTTAAGATCATGAAGTTCCGTCGTCGTAAGCACAGCATGAAGCAACAAGGTCACCGTCAGTATTTTACAGCGGTAAAAGTTTCATCTATTAGTTTATAATTTTATTAAGAATATTTAAGGAGTATACAAATGGCTCATAAGAAAGCTGGTGGTAGTACTAGAAACGGAAGAGATTCAAACCCTAAGTATTTAGGTGTTAAAAGATATGGTGGTGAGTTTGTTAAAGCAGGTACAATTATTCTGCGTCAAAGAGGTACTAAGACTCATCCTGGTGTAAATGTTGGTTGTGGTAAAGATCACACTTTATTTGCTCTTAAAGATGGTACTGTTAAGTTCCATGTTGGTGGTGCTTTAAATCGTAAGTTCGTTTCAATCGACGAATAATCCATCTATATCTATCTATCTTTTGAGAATATCATAATTTCATATTGATTATTTGCTGAAAAAGATATCATAATTAATTATTTTCTAGATATAATCTTTACTTTAAAACTTAAAGTTAGTTATATGAGTTTCTATATACCTTTGTTCTTATTTTGCATATCATCGACTATTACACCTGGACCAAATAATCTTATGCTTTTGATATCATCAATCAGATTTGGCGTGAGGAAGACTCTATCTCATTATCTAGGAGTCTGTCTTGGCTTTCCTTTTATGGTTTTAATTATAGGGCTCGGTTTAGAGTCAATTTTTGTAAGCCATCCAAGACTACATACAGTGATAAAAGTTGTGGGCGGTATTTATATGTTATGGCTGGCTTTTAAGATAATTTTATCATCCAATTTTGATGATGAAAAAAGTAGTAAACCACTAAGCTTTATTCAAGCAGCTCTATTTCAATGGATAAATCCTAAAGCTTGGATTATGGCAATTGGAGTTGTATCTACTTATACGGTAGTTAGTGCTAATATGAGCCTGTTAGTTCAGGTAGTTATTATTACTGTTATTTATATGGTAGTTTCATTCTTATGTACTGGGTTTTGGCTATTTGGTGGTAATTCAGTAAAAAGAATTCTAAATAATGAAAATCATTTACGAATTTTTAACCTGATTCTAGGAATATTGCTTATACTTTCAATAGTACTTATGATTTTTGAGTAACCTTTTAGCTTTGTCTTTTTTGGAATTTAGCAGAAATAAACATACCAAGTAATACGCCTATTATGATAATTGCTATCATAATTGTCGCTAGGGCATTTATTTCAGGGGTAGGTCCATTCTTGACAGTTGAGTAAATGTACATTGGTAGGGTAGGGTTGTCACTACCAGCCACAAACTCTGTGACAACTAAATCATCAATAGATAATGTAAATGTAAGTAATGCTGATGTAATTAGTGCAGGTATAAGTTGAGGTAAAGTTATTTTAAAGAAGGTCTCTATAGGACCTGCACCTAGATCTAGAGCAGCTTCTTCTAATGATATATCTACACTAGCTATACGTGATTGCATTACTATTGCAACATAAGCTGTACACATTGTTACATGTGCTATAACCACCGTAGTCGTTCCTCTCTCATGAGGCCAGCCAATAATATGTTGTAATGTTGAGAACATTAATAATAAAGCCACCCCAAGAATGATATCAGGTAAAACAAGTGGTGTTGCTACAAGACCATATAAAAAACTTCTTGATCTAAAAAATTTAAATCTAGTCATAGCGTAGGCTACTATAGTTCCAAGTATTGTTGCAATAATTGATGTTATTGT
Organism: Francisella salina; assembly: GCF_000219045.1. Lineage (NCBI taxonomy): Bacteria > Pseudomonadati > Pseudomonadota > Gammaproteobacteria > Thiotrichales > Francisellaceae > Francisella > Francisella salina. The sequence goes on along the minus strand of NC_015696.1, from coordinate 1,665,096 downwards.
TGCTATCTTTAGGCTAGTAAAAGTGGCATTTATAATATCTTCATCATTAATTACTTCATGATACCAGTCAAAAGTAAAGCCACCCCATAAGTTTATAATCTGAGAGTCACTAAATGAGAAAACTACTAGGATTACTAAAGGTATGTATAAAAATACCAAGCCAAATACAAGCATTATGCTACTAAATGAAAATTTTTTCATTGCTTATACCCCCTAAACAAAAGTTCTCTTAGCTTGTATACGTTGCATCCACAGGATAGGCAATACTAGAACGACTATTAGTACTACAGATATTGCAGCAGACATACCCCAGTTATTAGATGTGAAGAACTCTTCCCAAATAACATTTCCTATCATTAATGAATTCATCCCGCCCATAATCTGTGGTACTACCACTTCACCAATAGCCGGAATAAATATTAACAAGCTACCGGCAATCAAGCCAGGCATAGATAATGGCAGAGTTATTTTAAAGAATGAATTAACTGGCTTGGATCCCAAGTCTTCTGCAGCATCGTATATGCTTGGGTCAATTTTTATTAAAGTACTATAAAGTGGCAGTATTAAAAAAGGTAAATAACAATAAACCATCCCTAAATACATTGAGAAGTCATTGTATAATAAGGCCATACTTGGCAAACCTAAATCCATTAAGAACTGGTTGAGAGTATGATTTCCTAATAGTGTTACCCAAGCATAAGTTCTAAGTAAGAATGATGTCCAGTAAGGAATAATAATTAATACCAAAAAGAAAATTTGTGTATTTTTTTTAGCTCTAGATAATGCTAAAGCCATTGGGTAACCAATAAAAATACACAAAGCAGTAGTTATAAATGCGACTTTAAAAGATTTTAAAAGAGATATGAATATTAGATTATAGTGAATCAACTCAATATAGTTACTTAGATATAAGGTAAAGTTTAGAGTTGAATCTTTGAATGTCATCAATGCAGTAACAGGGGGGGTACCGTCCGCTGGCAATGTAAAGCTAATACCTACAACAAATAAAAAAGGTATAAGTAAAAATACCATAAACCACACAAAAGGAACTAGGTATACTAATGTGTGTCTAAAGCTTTTCTCTAAGTTTTGCATTATGAGTATAGCACCATGATATTTTGTGATTCCCAAGTAAGATATACTTCATCATCCCAAGATGGATGGTCTGCATTTCTTTCAATATTAAAATCTGTAGATTTCATTATATTACCATTAGTGGTTCTAACATGGTAAGTAGATAATCCCCCCATATAAGCAATATCTTCGACAATACCCTTGATACAGTTTATAGGTTTGTTGGGATCATAGTCTTCTGGCTTTTCTTTGCTAATAACAATTTTTTCAGGGCGAAGACCGACCCAAATTTCTTGATCTTCAATTGCTTCTATGTTTCTTCTTAATACAAAATCTGTACCCGCCTGCTCAGAAGTTATAACACTTCTAGTTCTTCCGACTTCTTCTACACGACCCTCAAAAATTGTACTTTTACCGATAAAGCTTGCAACAAATCGACTTTTTGGAAATTCATAAATTTCAGAAGGAGTACTTACTTGTTCTAACCAACCATCGGTCATAATACCTATTCTAGTAGACATGGTCATAGCTTCTTCTTGATCATGAGTTACCATTATAAAGGTACTACCTGTTTGTTCTTGAATATCCACAAGCTCAAACTGCATTTGATCGCGCAAGTTTTTATCTAGAGCCGATAATGGTTCATCTAGGAGAATTAATTTAGGTCTTTTTGCTAAACATCTTGCTAGAGCTACACGCTGACGCTGCCCACCAGATAATTGATGTGGTTTTCTTTTAGCAAGATGATCCATTTTTATGATTTTTAGAGCAGCATCAGTAGCTTTTTCTATTTCTTCTTTTTTTAGAGATTTCTCTTGTTTTAAACCGAACATAATATTTTGTTTAACATTCATATGCGGAAAAAGTGCATAAGATTGAAACATCATATTCACAGGTCTTTTATACGGTGGAGTATTTGACATATCTACACCGTCGATAATTATTTTTCCATCAGAAGGTCTTTCAAAACCTGCTAGCATTCTAAGAAGAGTACTTTTACCACTTCCTGAACCACCTAATAAAGAAAAAAACTCTTTTGGGTAAACGTCAAGATTAACAGAATCAACAGCTAAATGACCATCATCAAACTGTTTCGAAAGGCTCTTTATAGAAACCAAAGGTTTTTTTGAAGACTTTTGCATCTTTAGCTCTATATACAAATTAGTTAAGATGCTTAATAATAAGCAATTTTTATATAGAAAAAAAGCAAATTTTAATTCAAAGTGTTGCTAGAGTAAGTAGTTTAAAAATAAATTAATAAATTATATGAATGAAATTAAATATATAAGAATTGCAAAACTTAATTTTAGTAAGACTATTTTATTGTATTTGATCTATTAAGTGAGCTAAAAATATCACACGCTTATAAATATATAAGGAGTTATCATGAAAGAAAGTAATTATGCAACACCAGAAAAGATGTTGAAAGACGGAGTTGATGTAGATACTTTTAATGGAGTATTTATTCGTAAAGGTACTATAGCTGCGGCTATTAAAAATGCTCAGATCTTAGAAGATCCGAAATCAAGTAAACAAGATAAAGAAAAAGCGCTAAAATATTTAAAGGATGCTATACCAAAGATGAATGAAGCTTTTGGAATGGATAAAGTACTTTCTTGGAAAAATAACAAACTTAATAGTTTTTAACCTATTAAAAAAATCTCCTTTGATATTTAACTCTCTTGATCATATAAACCTTACTTAATTAGGTTCTGTGCACAAAAATAAATTCTCATCGTAGCCAAATAAAAGTACAAGCTAATTTGATCATCCTAAATATGCTGAAATGGTTTTATCAAACCTAGAGAATACTCTTCTAAAATGCTTAATTTTAGAAAAGAAATTCTCTATCAAATGTCTTTCTTTGTATATATGAATATCAAAATCTATAGGGTTTATAGTATTTGATTTACAAGGAATAACTGCTTCAGAGAATATATTTTGAATATGTTTCCTAATCTCATTAGAATGATATGCTCTATCAGCAATAACTTTTGTATTATATACATTTTGTAGTAAGTCTATAGCTACTTTACTATCATGAGTTTTACCTTCTGATAGTAATATTTCCATTGGGTTGCCTAAAGCATCAGTCATAGCATGAATCTTGGTGGTTACCCCTCCAACTGATCTACCAATTGCTTGGTTGTTATCTTTATCATATCCTGTAGAACAGGCATGCGCTCTTGTTATTGTTGAGTCGAGCATAACTTCTTGTAAATCAGGATTTTGTACTGACTTAAATAATCTAGAGAATATGCCTTTATCACACCAATCTTTAAAACGCTTATGTATTGATCTATGCTTACCATAATAAAATGGTAACATCCTCCATTGGCAGCCTGTACGTAACACATAAAATACAGCTTCAATAAACAATCTTAATTTGTCTTCATCATTGGTATGTATACCCTTTTGTGATTTTAAGAATGATAAAATACTTGACCAGAATACTTCTTTTATATGATAATGCATTTGCTAAACCCTTGGTATTTATTGTCTTTCAACTTTTAAATAACAACGGTTTAGCTATTTTCAATCTAATTTATATTTTTTGTGCATAGAACCTAATAACTAAAGGTATAATAAATATATATAATGTTTTGTTTGTGAGTAACAATGAGTAAATTATCCTCAGCTTTTACTAGTGTCAATCAAGAATTCTTAAACCATGTATTAAAGCCTGAAATATCAAATTTGCCAAGTTGGTTTAGTGGACAAGTGTTACGGATTGGACCTGCTAAGTTTGAATATGGGAAGATAAAGTTAAATCACTGGTTTGATGGTTTAGCGATGTTATATAGCTTTAACACTAATGGAAAAGATATCTGCTTTTCAAATAAGTACTTAGAATCAGAGCAATATTTTGCTGCAAAAAAAGGCAGAATGAAATATGATGAATTTGGTACTATGGTTCCATCAAAGCTTAGTAAAATAGCTGCGATAATAAAGACAATTTTTGGTTTACAAATTGAAAAGCCAAGTTTTAATGTAAATATTCTTAATTTAAAAAATAAATTACTAGCTACTAGTGAAGTTACTACAATGCTTGAGTTTGATAGAGAAAATCTTCAGACATTAGAAGAGTTTAAATTTACTGATGGACTTAAAGGACAGTTTAGTTGCGCACATCCTCAGGTTGATCCAGTTACAAAAGAGCAGTTTAATTTCGTCGTTGATATTTCTAAAGATTGTAAATATAGCCTTTATAAAGTCTCAAAAGATAGTTGTGAAAGAGAAATATTACACCAGTTTTCTAATCAACAGTTTATTTATAATCATACTTTGTTTTTAACAAAAAATTACGTTGTGCTATATTTAGGTCCTTTAAGAGCTAATCCAATAGACTTTCTATCTAAACCAATTTCAGAGGTTATATCTCATGATAACAATGCAAAATGTCAGTTACTAATAGTAAATAGAAATACACACGAAACAAAACTTATTGATGCCCCTAGTTTTGTTATGTTGCATAGTGCAAATGCTTTTGAAAAAGACCAAAAAATTAATTTAGATTTTATAGAATATACAGATAACTTAGAGCCTTATAAAAAGTTTTATTTTGAAAATATAAATAGTGACGATTGTAAGCTTGAAATGCAAGTTAGTAGGGTGATTATAGACCTTGAAAATAATTTAGCTGATAAAGTTTAATTGTAGATAAAAACGCTGAGTTTGCGAGAATCAATGAGAAATTTTTAACTAAAAATTATCAGTTTATGTATTTGGCAAATCGTAAAGATCAAGCTGAGTTTTTTAACAGTATAATAAAAATAGATTTATATAATAATAATGTTTCTGAGCATGATTTTGGTGATGATTATGTTTCAGAGCCTATTTTTATTGCAAACCCAGAACCAACTAATGAAGATGATGGTTTAATTTTTGTTAATGTAATCGATAGTAGTAAAAAACTAAGTTATATTGTCTATTTAAATGCTACTGATTTAAGTCTAATATATAAAGCATATTTACCAATCCAAATTCCTCCAGCATTACATGGGATTTATCTAAAGTAGAAATTTTATGAAAAATATAATATTTGATTTTGACTCAACTTTAATAAAAAAAGAATCATTAGAGCTAATTTTAGAACCTCTATTAAAAGACTCTCCAGAGAAGCTACTAGAAATTGAAAATATCACAAATTTAGGTATGCAAGGAGATCTTAATTTTAGAGAATCTCTAGAAAGAAGGTTAGCTATAGCAAGCCCAACTAAACAGAGTATAAAAGATTTTGCTTATAAATACTGTCCAAGTCTATTAACCCAAGGAATATCAGAGCTAATTGATACATTAAAACATAGCGGTTATCAGATTTGGATATTTAGCGGAGGGTTAACAGAGAGTATAGAGCCTTTTGCTGATTATCTAGGAATTGCTAGACAAAGTATCTTTGCGGTTGAGATTAACTGGGATGACAACGGTAGCTTTGTATCTCTTGATAACTCTAATGGTGCTTGTGACTCTAAATTAGAAGCGTTTGAGAATGCTAAAAGCTTAATTAATGGTGAAGTTATTGCAGTAGGAGATGGTTATACTGATTATCAATTATATGAGGCTGGCTTTGCTAATAGATTTATAGCATATACAGAGCATGTATCTAGACAAAAAGTTATTGATGTTGCAAATAATATAGCTAAAGATATTAGTCAGTTAAAAGATTTAATCTTTTAAGTTTTTATTAGTGATAGTTGAGTGTATGAATGATACAGCTAATACTAAAATACCTATAGAACCACTAAACCACTCTGGAATATGAATAAATATTTTTAATAATAGTATTGTTGCTAAAAAGCCAATTGCATAATGAGCACCATGTTCAAGGTATATATATTTAGCTAATGTTTTCTTCTCAACAAAAAGTATAGTCAAAGATCTAACAAACATAGCACCAATACCTAGTCCTATCATTATTATTATTATGTTTGTAGTAATTGCAAATGCTCCAACAACACCATCAAAGCTAAAAGAAGCATCAATTATCTCTAAATAAATAAAGCCCATTAAACCATTACGAGCTACATTTAAAGTATCAATTTTAGCTGAATCAAAGAATGAGTTAAGTAAACCTAAACTTTCGTGAACGATTATTCCTAAAAGATATGCTATAGCTAATTCACCTTGGTAAGTATGGCTTGTACTATAAATCACGATAAGGCCAATAATTATCGCGAAAAAAATATAACCACCATCATATTCACGAATCTTTCTAATTAACTTATTATTCTCAATCAAAGGAATCCAATGATGCCCCTCATTCTCACTAAGGAAAAAATTTAAAAATACCATAAGTAAAAAACTACCACCAAAACTACATATATATGGCATCGAATGTTCTAGTATTTTTTGATATCTTGCAGGATCATTTAAAGCAAGGTGCATAACATCTATAAAGTTGATGCCACTAGTTAATTTCACTAATAAAATTGGAAATACTAAACGCATACCAAATACAGCTATAGGTAATCCTACAAAAATAAAGATCTTTTGCCATTTTTTAGGCATTTGGCCAAGGACTTTAGCATTGATAATAGCATTGTCAAAACTAAGAGAAATTTCAAGTATGGCCAGAATTAATACCGAGTATATTGTTTCTAATGGAGCAGTTGGATAAATAAATATAGCAATACTGATACCAATAAGAGTTACAAAGAAAGAACCATAGAAGTATTTTAAAATTTTCAAAGCGATCAAAAAGTATGTTTTTAACGAGTAGATTTTAACATATAATGATATTTTACAAGATATTTTCAAGGTAGTTATATGTCGTTAGCATTGTATACGATTATTTTTTTAGGATTATGTTTTTTTTTATGGCGTAATTTTATGAAAAATAAGGAATATGCTGTAGATGTTGCTCAACGTTCAACGGCAAAATATGATTTAGAGTTGCTAGATGAAACTGTTTGTTTACGTAAAATAGATGTTAAGCTTGAGAATAGGCGTTTAGTTTTTTATAGAGTATACTCATTTGATTATAATAGCTCATCATCTGATGAGAGGTTTCGAGGGTATATTGTTATAAGAAATGGAAGACTTGATGATATTGTGATATCTGAGTTTGAGAAAGCTGATATTGTCAAAGAAAATATTGTATCTAGGCAATTTGAAGACACTCAATCAGGGTCAGCAGCAAATAATGTTATAAATTTTGATGAAGAAGGGAAGTTATGATTATTCATTTACACCAGTTACCGAAATTAAAAGGAAGGAGTTATAGTTGTAGTCCTTTTTGTCTAAAGCTTGAGCTATATTTAAAAGCTACTGATTTGAGTTATCAAAATCATTTTAGTTTAGAGTTTAATAAATCACCAACAGGCAAAATGCCATATATAGAGACTATGGGTAAGAAATTTGCTGATAGCAATCTCATTATCGAAATGTTAGATAAGCAAAATCATAATAACTTGGATGAGCATCTAAACCCTGAACAAAAAGCCATATCTACAGCATTTATAAGATTATGTGAGGATAGCTTGTACTGGGTCGGAGTGTATAGTCGTTGGGCTGATAAAGATAATTATACATGGAAAAAAGAGTTCCTAGAGTCCACCAAGCTACCAAAGGCTATGGCGAGTATAGTTTATCCTGTTGCTAAGAGAAATGTTCTGCGTCAACTAAAGGCTGCTGGTGTAACAAATTTAACTAATAATGAAATTTATTTAAAAGCTGAGCGTGATTTACAAGCTATAGCAGACTATTTAGGTGAAAAAGAGTATTTCTTCAATTCTAAGCTATCATTACTAGATTTAGTGGTGTTTAGTTTTATTGTCAATATTGCAGATGGAAGTTGTGGGCGTAGGTTACAAAGTTTTTTGGCTAGCCTAAAGCTTGATAATTTCATAAAAAATATGCAAGAATCATTTGAGATCAGTTGTTGATCTAGGTAACTATCTTGATCTATAAAGTAATATCTTTATGGGTGATCTTAATTATAAAGCTGTAAGAGCTATTTGAGAGAGTTTCAGTAGCTTGTAGATAATTTGACTTGAACACAAGGAGGGTGTGTAGTGCAATATATAGAGGAAAAACAACGAACGAAATACTTCATTTCATTATTTTTATTACAATTATTTGAAAGGTTTAGTTTTTTTGGTTTTTTTTATATTTTAATATTTTTCTGTATAAATAAGTTAAATCTTACAGAATCTTACGCATCAACCTTTGCTGGTTCATTTACTGCTCTTTGTTATGTTCTGAGCTCTTTGGGAGGTTTTATATCTGATAAGGCCCTAGGTGTGAGAAGGACTTTAATTGCAGGTGGTATTTGTCTATTATCAGGATATTCATTGTTAGCGACTAGTGATATGCTAATGAATTTTTCGATCTATATAGGGTTGGCAATGATTATTGTTGGAGCATGTTTATTTGTGCCAATGACATTGAACAGTGTATCTAGATTATATGCAGGAGATCCAGCAAAGTTAGACTCTATATACGCTTACTTTAATATGGCTAATAATATTGGAGCATTATCAGGTGCTATTCTAATACCTTATTTAAGCAGTGCAGATTCATATGGTTTAGAAAATAGGCATTATGGAATTGCTTTAGGGGTGTGCGCTTGTGGAGTATTACTAGCTCTTGGCAATATATTTATGAATAAGAAATTATTTTCAACAATAGCTGCGCCAGTTGGTAAAAAAACACTTAGTTTTCAGCAGTTGGTTTTAGCTATAGTAGGAATAGTCTTTTTTATATCAGTAGTTACTGGCTTATTGTATTTTAGTGATTTAATTATTATTGTACTTATTTTAGCGGTAGTAGTTATTGTTGGTTATTTCATAAATGTTACTTTCCAGCAAGATAAAGAGTATCGCTTAAAAATGCTACTTTTATTAGTATTTATATTTTATGCAACAATATTTTTTATGACTTATGCTCAAAAGACAACGTCATTCTTCCTATTTAATGTTCATCATGTGGATTTGAATGTTTTAGGTATTAAGCTAAATTCGCAAACTGTACCAGGACTATTAAATACTTCAGGGATTCTAATTTTTTCTCCACTTCTTGCTATGTATTTCAATAAAATGGGTGATAGATTAAGATCAACAAGTAAATTTGCTTTGTGCTTGTTATGTGCTGGGATATGTTACGGTTTCTTATATTTGGTGTGTGTTTTTAATGATCCTTCTACAAAAGTTTCCTTTTGGTGGGAAGTCATAGCTGTAGGTGTGTTTTTTTCCTGGGCTGAGATTATGGCAACGGCTGTTGGCTTATCTTTGATAACGCAACTTGTCCCGACTAAGGTCAGAGGCTTTTGTATGGGGATGTGGTTTTTAACTTGGGCAGTTGGTATTAAGCTAGGAGCATACGTGGCTTCACTTTATGCAAGTAAAGACTTGGAACACTCAAAGAGCTCTTTGCTAATTGGGCAAACTAAGATTAATAGTTATCTGGGTTATGAGAATTTATTTATGTGGATTACTATTGTTACTGTAGTTGCTGCTTTTTCACTTCTAGTCCTAAAAAATAAAATTAATAATGTTATTTATAAATAGTGTGGGAAATTTATGAATATTTTAAAAATTAGTAAACAAACTTTAAGGAATAATATTAAAGTTATTCGAGAGTATGTTGGCAACGCTAAGATGTGTTTTCCTGTCAAGGCAAATGCTTATGGGCATGGTATAGAAGAGATAGTAGAGAATACACAAGATTTAGTAGATTTTTTTGCTGTTGCTAATTCTCTAGAGGCTTTTAGAGTAACAGCTGTTGCTAAAAATCCAGTGCTAGTATTTGGAGTAATATACTATGAATATATTGAAAAAATGATCTCAGAAAATATCAGAGTTAGCATTCAAGACTATGAAGATATTGAAAAGTTAGAGCAAATAGCCAAAGAGCTTGATAAAAAAGTATATGCCCATATTAATATAAACACGGGTATGAATCGTATGGGAGTGTGTTATAGTGATGCTTGTAGAACTATAAAAAGAGCACATGACTCTCAGTGGATTTTACTTGAAGGAGTTTATAGCCATTTAGCATGTGCTGATAATCGAGATCATCCAACAAATACTAAGCAAAAAAAGAGATTTTCAGAAATTGTTGAATATACTAAAGAGTTATCTCGTAAGATAATTTGTCATTTATCAAATTCTTATGGTTTTCTAGGAGATAAGGAAATTTGTTATGATATGATTCGCCCAGGTATTGTAACTTACGGTTTTCTTCCAGAGTTTTATGTTGATAGACCTATAAGAGAAATTAAGCCTATAGCAAGGCTATTATCAAAGGTAGTTAAGATAATTGATTTGGAAGAAGGTGATGGTGTAGGTTATTCTATGATATATAGGGGGGGGCATGGAGAGAAAGTTGCTGTAATACCTATTGGCTATGGCGATGGTTTTCCTAGGGAGCTTGGTGATAGAGGGTTTGTGAGTATCAACAATGTACTATACCCTATGGCTGGAAGAATGAGTATGGATGGATTAACGGTTTCATTAGGCTATAATGAACACGAAGTGAAAGTAGGAGATGTAGTAGAACTAATATCTGATATTCCACGCAATAGGAATAGTGCTTTTTTGATGGCTAAGCAAGTCAATACAATCGAGTATGATATTATGAGTACCTTAAACGAGAGAGTTATAAGAGAGGTTATATAACTCCTGAAGTATTTACATGTAAGATCATTCGCAGTAAACTCTTAATTACTATTTAGTAATTTGTTAATTAAAGGATAACATGGAAAAGAAGAGTCTTTCTACCCTTAGCTTGGTAGCTATGGGTGTTGGTGCTATTATGGGGTCAGGGTGGATGTTTGCCGCGCAGTATACATCGCAGGAAGCTGGTCCTGGATCTATTCTTTCTTGGATAATAGGTGCAATTTTAATGATTTTTATAGCCTTAGTGTTTGCTGAGGTTTGTACAATCGTACCAGTTGAGGGGTCTACTTCACGCATTCCTCACATTACTCATGGGACTATGACAAGCTATATGTTCGCATGGATTACATGGATATCATACTTGGTCTTAGCACCAATTGAGGTTCAGGCAGTTATTCAATATTTGGCAGTATTTTATCCATCACTCATTGATGCTAGCAGAGATGGTGCTTTGTCGATGGCTGGAGTACCGTTAGCAATAATTTTCCTTTTAGGATTCTGTGTTATTAATTTTTATTCACTTAAATGGTTAGCAAAAATTAATAATATTGTTACTTTATTTAAGGTTGCTGTACCAATATTTATATCGATTGTATTTGTTATATTTTGTTTTACTTTACCAGCTTTAAAAGATATGAAAGCAGAAGAATTATCATTTATGCCGTTTGGGTTTAATGGTGTTTTGGCTGCAGTTTCAGTTGGTGGTATTGCTTATGCTTTTACTGGTTTTAAAACTATAGTAGAACTCGCAGGAAGTACAAAAAACCCTAAGAAATCAATTCCAGTTGCAACGATTGGGGCAGTTTTGATTTGTTTGATTATTTTTCTATTCTTACAGGCTGCGTATTTATTAGTAATGTCAAAGTTTGTACACAATAATGATTGGCAAGGTGTTGTTATGCCAGGAGCTAGTTCATCTAGTTTTGGTCCATTTGCTGTAATGGCTCAAAGTTTTGGAGTTACATGGGTTATGTACCCACTCTACTTTGGAGCTATAGTATTCCCTCTTATGGCTGGTCTAATTTACTTTAGTATTGCACTAAAATCTTTGGGAGCTATGGTGCATAACGGTTACTTGCCAAGTGTTTTAGGGAAGTTAAGCCCAATTATGCAAAAACCAATCTATGCTATTGGACTTAATTTCTTGATCGCTTTAGTTATGTTTGCTCCATTCCCTGGGTGGAAAGAAATGGCTACTTTCTTAACGTCATTGATAGCTCTTACATACATTACTGGTCCAACATCAACCATGGCACTTAGACATCATCTACCTGACATGCATAGACCATTTAGGCTTAAAGGTGCTTATTTGCTATCAACTTTAGGTATGTTTGCAGCTACTTTGGTATTTCTATGGAGTGGATGGGCAATAGTTTCAAAAGCTGGTATAGCTCTAATTATTGCTTTGATTATGCTTGGAGTTTATAGAACCTTTAGAAAAGATAGATCAGAAGAAATACATTGGAATTTTAGAGAGTCGATATGGTTTTGGATTTATATTGTACTAGTTACAATAGTTTCTTATTTTAGCTCATTTGGCGGAACAGGGGATTTAGATTTATACTGGAGTTCAGCAATAGTTCTTGTGATTAGTTTTATCGTTATTACAATAGCGAAGAATCTATGTCTGTCTGCTGAAGATATGCAAGAAGGAATCAAAAAAGCTATTAATGACGACAATTATATCTAAATAAACAATTTTATCTTATTATCTCATAATGTATTATATTGTTTAGAAAAGTTTATTAATAATACAATATGATTAAAGTATCTTTTCAGGGTGAGCATGGGGCTTATTCTGAGCAAGCAATAACTAATTTCTTAAATCAACAAAATATTAAAGATTTTCAGACAGTTCCATGCTTCTCGTTTTCTGAAGCAATTGAACATACTATAGCTGGTAAATCAAACTTTGTTATGATTCCCGTTGAAAACTCATTGGCTGGATCAGTCGTGCCAGCTTATGATGAATTAATTAAGAGTAATTTAAAAGTAAAAGCTGAAGTAGTTTTAAAAATCAAACACTGTTTAATGGGATTGGAGGGAGTGCAGCTTTCTGATGTTAAGAGTGTTATATCTCATCCTCAAGCATTATCTCAGTGTTCTAAAAGCCTTAATAAACTAAAACTTGTTCCTGAGGCTTTTGTTGATACCGCTGGAGCCGCAAAGTATATTTTTGAGAAGAATGTTAAAGATAATTTAGCAATAGCTGGAGAGCTTGCAGCAAAGACTTATGGGTTAAAAATTTTTCAAAACGAGTTTGAGGATGAACATTTTAACTATACACGTTTTCTATTAATGGGATATGACGATATTCAGGTTGATATAGATAATAGTAAATATAAAACAACTTTACTTTTTTCTGTTGAAGATAAATCTAATGCACTCGTAAATACCTTAAATGTTTTTGGTAAACATAATATTAATCTTACAAAAATAGAATCTAGACCATCAAGAAATAGGGCTTGGAATTATTTGTTTTTTATAGATTTTGAAGGCTCTGAAGATGATGAAAATGTTCAAAAGGCTCTGTTGGAAGTGCTTAAAAAGAGTACTTTTTTGAAAGTTTTGGGCTCATATAAAAGCTATCATTATAATTAAAGGACATGATTATGAGAAGGTATCTTAGTTTTATACTAATATTTTTTAGTATTGTATTTGTTTATGCTCAAGATGATATAACGGTTTTATCTTTAAATGACTTTCATGGTCAGGTTGAGCCCAATAAAGACATGGTTGGAGCAGCAAAACTAGCTAGTTTTATAGATAATTATAAAAAGACACATCCAAATCTGGTAGTGGTTGCAGCTGGCGATAACTATCAAGGTACGGGTATATCAAATATTTCTCATGGTGATGTGGTTAATGATTTTTTTGATTACATTGGTGTTAAGTACTCTGCTGTGGGGAATCATGATTTTGATTATGGTCAGAAGTGGTTCAAGCATTGGTATGACAAGAATGGTATTAGATTTTTAGCTGCGAATATTAGTTATAAAGATGATTCTTTATTTGACTATTTTTATAGGAAATATACTGAGCAAAATTCATTAGATTATATTAAGCCTTTTGGCTATGAAACCTTACCAAGTGGTAAAACAATATATTTTATAGGATTAGCTACCTTAGAAACTCCTGATACTACAGCAGAAAAAAATGTCTCGAATTTGAAGTTTATGAATCCTGTTACAAGCGCTAATAAATGGATTAAATACATAAATAACTATAATAAGCATAAACTGCCAAAACCAGACACAATAGTCTTATTAACTCATATTCCTACTGATCAACAGAACTCTGAAATCTTTTTTGCACAGAGGGCTGATTTGGGCGATGAGTCAGAAATATATGCGGTGGTAAATGGTGTTGACGATATCTCAGCTGTTTTGACGGGACATAGCCATAAGTTTGTTAATGGTTTGAAAAATGGTGTTGTAGTTGAGCAAGGAGAGAGCCAAGGTAAAGATATAAGTGTTTTACACTATGATTGTCACACATCCGATGTATGTAAAGTAACACCTGAAGTTATTAATTTAGCTCAGGCTACAAAAAATCTTAAACCTAACAAGGAAGTTAGTAATATAATAGCTAAATACAATAATTCTGTTAAATCTGAGCTTGATAAGATCATAACAAAGGCTCCTGCTGATATGTCAGACGAAGCACAAGATGGTTACTACAATATTCCTTTAACTTATACATTAGCAGATATTATTAAAAATCAAACCGGTTCGGATTTAGCTCTTGTTAATTCACATGGTATTAGAAGATCTCTACCACAAGGTAATATTACCTATGGTATGATATATGAGGCGATGCCTTTTGATAATATGGTAGTCACTATGGATATAAAAGGGAGTGATTTATTTAAAATGATTGAGCATAGTTTGCAGCCACTTGGAGATAAACAGGTAGGTGTTTTTGCTGGATTAAATATTACATTAGATAAATCAAATCAAATAAAAAGGATTTTAATCGACAATCAGCCTTTAGACGAAAATAATACTTATAAACTTGCAACTATTGATTTTTTAACTACTGGAGGAGATGGTTTCATCTTTGATAATGTTAAAAACTATAAAGACACTAATATTACTATCAGAGATATGGTAACTGAATATTGGTCGAATAATAATGCTGATATTAAACAGGGCTGGCAGAATATAACAGTACAATAACTTATGTCATATGAAGTTGATATAATATATAAAAATGTTAAAAATCTAAAAATTTCCCTGAGTGTCGACGGTGTAATTACAGTTACCTCGCCCAAAGGAGTTTCAAAAAAAGAAATTCTAGAGCTTTTACAAACAAAAAAAAGGTGGATAGATAGGCATACTAAACATTTACTGATCAATCAAAGATATGACTACAATAATTATAATTTGGATGATGGAGATTGTATTTATTTTTTAGGGCGACAATATCCTATTCAAATAACTTGTTCAAAACATAACTTGGTTAATTATTGTGATGATTATATCGAGTTCTTACTAAATTCTAGTGTTATCAATAATAAAGAGTTTAAGCAAAAACTATTGGAAGAATTCTATAAGGATCAAGCAGACATTATTCTCAATAATCTTGTGGCTAAATATCTGAAAATCACTAATCAAGAAATAAATAGAGTAACAATAAAGAAGACAAAAACTAGATGGGGCTCATGTAACTACGTTAAAAAAAATATAAATCTAAGTTTTAATCTGATTTTAAGAGATATAGAGGCTATAGAGTATGTGGTGCTTCATGAAATAGCTCATCTGACTCATCCTAATCACTCCAAAGAGTTTTATGACTATATTTCATGCTATATGCCAGATTGGAAAGCTAGAGAAAAGAGATTAAAATAAGATATAATTTGATTATCTTGTATTATTTCAGTTTTAACTTTTGGAGGAGTTTTATGGAAAGTACGTTTGAGCTTTTTTCTATCGGGGTAGGACCATCTTCATCTCATACTATAGGACCAATGAGAGCTGGCAGCAATTTTATTAGTTTGTATGAGGACAAGTTAACTGAAACCACAAGAATTAAGATTGATTTATATGGGTCACTTGCTCTTACTGGCAAAGGTCATAAAACAGATTATGCAGTTATCTTAGGTGTAATGGGGTTCTTGCCAGAATCTGTAGATATTGAATTAGCAAAACAGCTTTATGACGACTGTTTAAAGCAAAAAAAACTTAATTTAGGTCAAAAATTTGAAATTAATTTTGATTATGATCAGGATTTAATATTTCATTATGATGAATTTCTTCCAGAGCACTCTAATGGTATGCGTTTTTCGTTATTTGATGATGATAAGCTTCTTTGTCAAAAAGAATATTTCTCTATAGGTGGTGGTTTTATCGTTGATAAAAAACAAATAAAAAAAGATGAAGTTCCTACAGAGGTGGAGTGTAATAAGCCTTATAAATTCGCTAGCATGGCAGAACTAAAAAATATTTGTCAAAAAGAAGGTATGTCTATTGCTGAGATAATGTTTGAAAATGAGAAAACAGCTTATGGAGAACAATATTCTTTGAAGAAATTAGCTGAAATTTGGCAGGTTATGGAAACATCAATAGAAAAAGGCTTAACTTGTCCGGAAGCAATATTACCAGGTGGTCTTAAGGTTAGGAAAAGAGCTCCAAGTATGATAAAAAAACTTAAAGAGCAGAATGTTGTTAATACTGACTTTAACTATCTAAACGCCTTTGCAATTGCTGTGAATGAGCAAAATGCATGTGGTGAAAGGGTGGTTACAGCACCAACGAATGGAGCTGCTGGTGTGATTCCTGCTGTATTGAAGTATTATCTGCAGACTCATGAAATTATTAATCAAGATGAATTATCAAAAGTTGTTAATAAATATTTACTTGTATGTGCCGCTATAGGTATTTTATATAAATCAGGAGCTTCTATATCTGCTGCAGAAGTTGGTTGTCAAGGTGAAGTCGGAGTTGCCTGTTCGATGGCGGCTGCTGGCTATTGTGCACTGCTTGGTGGAGATATTGACTCTATAGAGTCAGCAGCAGAGATTGGTATGGAACATAATTTAGGATTGACTTGTGATCCTATTGGAGGATTAGTTCAGATCCCATGTATTGAGCGTAATGCAATGGGGGCTGTACAGGCTATAAATGCTGCAAAATTAGCTCATTTAGATACAGGCGAGAAGAGATTCGTTGGATTAGACTATGTTATTAAAGTTATGTATGAAACAGGTCTGGATATGTGTAGTAAGTATAAAGAAACCTCTCTAGGAGGTTTAGCGACCAATGTCCCTGTATGCTAATTCATTTTAATTATTCTACATAAATCATAAAATTCTACTACTGACAAAATTATACTAATTTAGTATAATTTGTTTGATTTATATATTTAATAGGCAGTATACAATGTATGATGTGAAAAAAATTAGAAAAGATTTTCCATTTCTTGAACAAGTAATTAATGACAAGCCTGTTGTTTTTTTTGATACCGGGGCTTCGGCTCAGAAACCACAAGCAGTCATCAATGCTGTAGCTGATGCATATAAGTTTAATTATGCTAATGTACATCGTGGAGTTTATCAGCTAAGCCAAGAAGCTAGCGACAGATATGAAAATGTACGTGTAAAGGTTCAGCAGTTTATAAATGCTAAGTCATCAAATGAAATTGTATTAACCAAAGGCACCACAGAGTCAATTAATCTGCTAGCAAATTCTATTGGCAAGTCAATTGTTTCTGAGGGAGATGAAATTATTGTTACTGAAATGGAACATCATGCTAATTTTGTGCCATGGCAAGTGCTCTGTGAAGAAAAACAATTAGTTTTCAAAGTGGCTAAAGTCGATGATAATGGTGAACTTGATATTCAAAACCTTTTATCTTTGATTACAGATAAAACTAGGGTTGTGGCTATAACCTTGTGCTCAAATGTCTTAGGGACTATTAACCCTGTCAAAAAGATAATACAAGACATTAAAAAGATTAACACAAATATATTAGTAGTTGTTGATGGTGCTCAAGCTATTATACATTCAAAAGTGGATGTCCAAGATTTAAATTGTGATTTTTTTGTGTTTTCAAGTCATAAATTATATGGACCAACTGGTGTTGGTGTTCTATATGGTAAATATGAGTTGCTACAAAAATTACCTCCATATAACTATGGTGGGGATATGGTCAATGACGTAACAATTAATAAGACAACATTTGCGTTACCTCCGTACAAATTTGAGGCGGGGACACCTGATATAGTTGGTTCTATAGGGTTTGGTGAGGCTATAGACTACGTTAATTCTATTGGTATGGAAAATATAGCAAACTACGAGCAACAGTTATTAGAATATGCAACAACAGAGCTACAAAAAATCGAAGGTCTAAAAATAATTGGTCAAGCTCAAAATAAAGCAGGAGTCATAACATTTGTTGCTGATGGCTGTAATGCTGGTGATATTGGAGAGCTATTGGCTATAAAAGGTATGTGTGTTAGAACAGGCAAGCATTGTGCGCATCCTTTATTAAATAGAATGGGTGTTTCATCAACTGTGCGCATATCATTTGGTATGTATAATACTGTTGAAGAAATAGACTTATTTATTAAAGCATTGAAAAAAGTAATATCTCAATTAAAATAGTCACAATAAACTGAAAAGGTTAGATAATATGGTCGAAGTATTTGATCCTAATAATATTCTAGAGGTCACAGAAGCTGCTGCTAAGCATTTTGAAAAGCATTTGGCTAAAGACTCTGAAAACATAGGTATATATATAGGTACAAAGTTAATGGGTTGTTCTGGATTAGCTTATGATATAGATTTTGTTACTAAACAGCCAAATGATACAACGATAGTAGATAAGCATGGTCTAAAGTTTTTTGTATCTAATAAGTCCATGGGTTTTTTAAATGGCTTGCAAATTGATTATGTTAAACATGACTTTGGACTATACAAATTAGAATATACTAATCCAAATGAATCAGCTCGTTGTGGTTGTGGTGAAAGCTTTACAATTTAGGAATATATAAAAAATGAAGACAACAGATGTAACTATAGTAAGAAGGCAAGTAAAAGCAGTAGCTGTTCCATTTGGTAATGAGATTGAGCTTATGCCTGGTCAGGAAGTTTTGGTAACTCAAGATAAAGGCGGAAGTTTTACATTAAACGTAAATGGTAATTTGCTCCACTTAGATGGAAAGGATGCTGATGCAATAGGTAAGCAGGTAGTTAAATATCCAGTTGAAAATTATGAAATCAAGCCTGGAGACCCTATAAATATGGATGCAGTTTGGGATCAGATGAGAACAGTTTATGACCCTGAAATTCCAGTTAATATAGTCGATTTAGGCTTGATTTATAATGTGGTTACTAGAAAGTTAGAGAATGGTAATTTTCATGTGATTATAGATATGACTCTTACAGCTCCAGGTTGTGGTATGGGCCCTGTACTAATGACTGATGTTGAGAAGCGCGTAGCAATGTTGCCAAACGTTGATAAGGTTGATGTTGTGATGGTCTTTGATCCACCATGGAATTCGGAACTTATGACAGAAGAGGCTAAACTAGAGTTAGGATTATTTTAATTGAGTCATGACAAAAATAGCAATTTATCCTGGTACTTTTGATCCTATCACAAATGGCCATGTTGATTTGGTTGATAGAGCATTAAATATTTTTGATGAAATAGTGGTAGCAGCATCTACCGCATATGGTAAGAAAACTCTCTTTGATTTAGATACAAGAGAGCAAATGATTAGAGAAGTTTTCAAAGATAATAGTAGAGTTAAGGTTGTTAGCTTTGAGGGACTTCTGGTAGATACTGCCGCAAAGTATAATGCCTGTGCTATTGTGAGGGGATTAAGAGCAGTATCTGATTTTGATTATGAGTTCCAGATGTCTAGTATGAACAATAAGCTTAATAGCGATATTCAGACTATATTTTTAACTCCCAGTGAAAAATTTTCTTGTATATCATCTACGTTAGTTAGGGCAGTTGCTATTCATAACTATCAAAGAGTAGGTGAATTTGTACCAGAGTGTGTATTTAATAAAATAAAGCTAAAATATTCTAAGGACTAGTATGGCACTATTGATTACAGATGATTGTATAAATTGTGATATATGTGAACCAGAATGTCCTAATGAGGCAATATCACAAGGTGAGGAGTATTATGAAATTAATCCTGATAAGTGTACAGAGTGTGTAGGTCACTTTGAAGAGTCTCAATGTACCAAGGTATGTCCAATAAGATGTATCATAACAGACCCTAATAATATCGAAAGCCAAGAAGAGTTATTAATCAAATATAGAATATTAACTTCATAAAAATTAAAAAAAACTTGGAAACTTTATTCTAATTTTGTATAATGCTTCAGTCTTATTTATTTACTACTAGTTTAAAAAAGAGTTTTAAAAGGAGCTTTTGATGAAATTAAAGAACATTGTTATCGCTACGACAGTACTATTAGGTACGGCTACGTTTTCATTTGCTGCAGGTTCTGACAATATGGATACGTCAGTAGATACAAATTCAACAGCTACTCAAAGTAGTGCTGGAAATAGTTTCCTTACTCCTTTTGCTAATACATATAGCTCTTTAACTAACAAAGACAATACTTGGGGTCCTCAAGATAGAACAGGTCAGTGGTACTTTGGTGTAGATGCTAATGGTCTTGCTGGAACGCCTAACTCTCCTTCTGGAGCTGGCGCAAATATGATAATTGGTTATAACATCAATAAATATTTTGCAGTTCAATATAACCAATTAGTTGGTAGGGTATTTGCAGGTTTAGGTGAGGGTGTTATTAATTTCAGTAATAGTACTATGATCACTCCATATGCTGCTGGTGGTGCTGGTTGGGCTAATTTGGCTGGTCAAGCTACAGGTGCATGGGACGTTGGTGGAGGTCTTAAATTTGAGCTTTCTAGAGATGTTCAAGTAAGTGCTGATTATAGATATATTCAGACAATGGCTCCAAGTGGTATGTCAGGTGCTCAAGGTAGAGCGGGTACTAACATGATTGGTGGTGGTATTACATGGTTCTTTGGTGGCAAAGATGATAATAATAATGATACTGGCAACATCCAAGACAATGGTGCTACTACAGCTGCAGAAACTACAGCTATGCCGACAATTGATGAATCTAAGTATGTTTTACCTCAAGGTATTAAGCAGTGTGAAGGTAACTTCAACTTAACTAAAGAAGGTGTTGCTTGCTATACTGTGAACGGCGATGATGTAACAGTTTATTTAGATACTAAATTTGCTTATGATAGTTCAAAATTAAACAGTAAGGGCAAAGATGCCATAGCATCTTTTGTTAACTTTGTCAAGAACAGTGATATTAACACAGTAACAGTTAAAGGCTATGCTTCTCAAGGAACAACAGGAAGTGAATTTGAGATATATAACCAAAAACTTTCTGAGAAGAGAGCAGAAGCTGTAGCTGAGTACATGAAGCAACTAGGTTTAGATAATGATAAAATCATTACTAAAGGATTTGGTTATGAGAATACTTTAGATGGTATTCATAAGTCAGATGCTCGTAACCAACGTGTTCAAGCGAGTGTATCAGCTCCCTTAAAAGAAGAAGCTTAATTTCTTAACTTATTAATATTAATCTCTCGAATTTTCTTTTATCATTTTTTAATTTATTTTAGATATTTAAATACTGATTTTTATATCATCATGTTGTAGAATCAGAAAATGTGAATATTAAGGCTCTCAATTAGTCTATTTTATTAACTATCTCTTATTGTACATCTAACTTATATTAGTAAGGGTCTATAGATAACTATGGTACTTATCATATGTTTCTCTATGAAGGTTATAATAAATGTCTGTTTTAAAGTAGGAAATATCCTACTAAGTGTTTTGGTAAATTTTATCATACCATGAAGATTATCTTAGCGATAGCCTTTAAGAAATATGCTTGGGAAGTGCTACGAGCAAGAGAATAATACTATTTTTGTAAAATAATATAGTAATAAACTTAGATAAAATATTTTGGATAAAATGGACAAATAAGGTTGCTAGCCTATAGCATCTCCCATTTGGAACATTGGCATATACATACTTACTACAAGGAAACCGACAACACCACCTAGCACAATCATAATTAGAGGTTCTAACATTGAGCTCAAACTTCCTACAAGTGTATCAACTTCTTCTTGATATACTCTATTAAGGTTTCCAAGCATCGTTTCTAAAGCACCTGACTCTTCACCAACAGCTATCATCTGTTCTACTAAGAATGGGAAGCTTCCCGTTTCAACAATAGCTTCTTTAAATGATGCTCCTTCACTGATACTTTTTTTAATGTCTATAGCGGCTTGGTCATACTTGGCATTACCTGTTGCTAATGAAACCATATCTAATGCTCTTGTTAAGCTCATACCTGATTGAACAGTAATCTCTAATGTACTAGCAAATCGTGCTAGAGCAGATTTGAAAATAACCTCACCAATTATGGGTATTTTAAGCATAAAATGGTCTTGAGCAACTTGTATCTTTGGGAATTTGAATTTCAGAGATTTAAATATTGATAGTGACATAAATATTACAAGAATAATTTTCCACCATGAATCTTGCATGAAGTTAGATGCATCAACAGTGACTTGAGTAATCGCAGGCAGGGGTTTTCCAGAGTTTATAAACATTGCTGAGAATGCTGGAACCGCAAAAGTTAAAAGTATCCCTGTTACACCAGCTGCTATAACACATACAACAATTGGATATGAAAGAGCTTTTTTAACTTTCTTTTTAATACTTTGTAATGCTTCACGTTGGTCAGCTATTTTATTAAGCATAAGATCTAGGTTACCAGATTCTTCTCCAGCAGTTATGAGACCTATATAAAGCTTATCAAAAACTTTTGGAAAATTACTCAAGGCTTTTGAAAATGATTCACCACCTTCGATAGCTTGCTTAATTTGGATGGCTAATATCTTTAGACGAGGGTGTTTTCGAATACCCATTATGAAGACTTCAAAAGATTTAATAATTGGGATACCTGCTTTTGTCATTGTAGCTAGCTGACGAGTCATTTCCGTTATATCCTGATATGATATTTTTTTCGGAAGTAAATCTTTAGGCTGTTTTTTGACTTTAACATCAGTGTAGCCTTTTTGTCTTATTTGAATCTCAGCTTTTTCTTTAGTATCAGCATCTATGATTCCTTTTATGGTTTTACCATTTTTGAGCTTGGCCTTATAGCCCCAAGATGTAATCGTTATTTTGTTTTTATTCTTATTTCCAAATAGCATATTTTATCCTTTAACTTACTCTGTAAGCCTCTTCCATAGATGTTAACCCTTGTGAAACTCTTACTAGTGCTGACTGTCTAACTGTGGCAACTCCTTCTTTTTGAGCCTGTATTGCTAGCTCCATAGTGTTTTTGTCTTCTAATATCATTTTTGCAATTTCTCTAGAAACTGGCATAACCTCATATAAACCAAGTCTTCCTTTGTATCCTTTAAAGCATCTTGGACATCCTTTAGGGTTTGGTTTGTATATCTTTGCACTCTTTACTTTTTCAAGTTTTGTACCGAATGTTTTCATAAGTATCTCATCATTTAGGCCACTGTCCTCAACAAGTAATGAAAACTCGGTATCAGTATCTTCTAATTTGCATTTTGGGCACAATTTTCTTGTTAAACGCTGAGCAATAATCAACGTTACAGAAGTAGCAATATTATATCTAGGTAAGCCCATATCTACCAATCTGTTTAATGTTTCTGGAGCACTATTTGTATGTAGTGTTGACATAACCAAGTGACCTGTTTGCGATGCCTTAATTGCAATGGATCCTGTTTCAATATCCCTAATCTCACCGACCATGATTATATCTGGATCTTGACGTAAGAAAGATTTAAGAGCCGCAGCAAATGTTAACCCCTGTTTATTATTAACGTTAACTTGGTTGATACCTTTTACAAAAAGCTCGACAGGATCTTCTGCTGTAGAAATATTTTTTTCAGGTTTATTCAGAATGTTTATACCTGTGTACAAAGTAACTGTTTTACCTGAACCAGTTGGACCTGTTACTAGTACCATGCCTTGTGGTTGTTTGATATATTTAAGATATGTTTCTTTTTGAGTTTCTGAGAAACCTAATTGTTCAATTGGTATTTGTGTTGAACTAGAATCAAGAATACGAAGTACAACTTTTTCACCAAAACTTATTGGACATGTACTAACACGAAAATCAATAGCTTTTTCTCTTGAAAGAGAAATTTTAAATTTACCATCTTGAGGGATTCTTTTTTCTGCGATATCAAGGCTAGACATAATCTTAAGTCTTGATATAACTTTAGGTCCAAGATTTTTTTTGGTATTAAAAGTCTCTATTAGTAGGCCATCTATTCTGTATCTAATACGAAAGTTTTTTTCATATGGTTCAAAGTGTATATCTGAAGCACCTTTTTGTATTGCGTCCACAATAGTATTGTTGATGAATCTAATGATAGGAGCTTCTTCATCTTCACCACTTCCTATTATGGCATCTCCTTCACGCTCACCTTCTTCAACAAAGTCAATATCAAGCTCACCACCAGCATTCATCTGCTCTTCAAGTTTTGATTCGCTTTCTACGTGTCCTTCATCTTTGAGATATTGATCGTACTCTTCAATCTTTTCTCGTATTAGATTAATTTCTCCTACAATAGGAGTAAAAGAATAATCATATTTACTGCGTAGTTTTTTTAGTATTTCTTGACTATCTATTGGATTAGCTATTGCTACATAAATGCTCTTTTTTCTTCTAAATAGTGGTAAACATTTATTCTCATTACAAAACTCAGCATCAAAGTAATCTTGCGGTAGAAAATTTACATTTATAGCAGTTAAGTCAATATACTGTAAACGTAACAGAGTTGCAGATTCAATCATAAATGATTTGCTATCAACTAATTCATGATCAATTAGGTAGTCTAAGAGATCTTGTTTGGCTAGTGATTTATCTAAACTTATCTCTTCAAGTTGCTCTCTTGTTATAAGCTTACGATGTAGTAGTAAAGAAGCTAGCTTCTTGTTAATATACGGACTATCAATCATTTATACTAAAATAAATCACAAAAATTAACAAAAATTATATCATGATTGAGATAATTATTAAAAAACAAAATATTCAATATAAATTAATAAAAAGGATTTATTTTAATAATATTTTTTAATGTATAATTCAAATCCGAGTTTAATAAATTTTTTGATATATGCATGTAGATAGATATATTTCTCATAGAGGCGCAAATAATGATGCTGTAGAAAATACAATAGAAGCCTTTCAAATTGCCAAGAATGCTGGGTTTAATTGGTTTGAAACAGATGTGCAAATGAGTTCTGATGGGGTGTTATTCTTGTTTCATGATGATACTCCAAAAAGGTTTTTTGATATTGATAAAAATGTTACTAATATGTCAATATTTAGCTTAAAGTCTTTAGAACTTGTTCATCCTAAGTTAAAGTCAACAGCTAAAATATTAACACTGAAAGAGTATATCGAGTGGGCGGAGCATAATAATGCTTTTTTGAATCTTGAAATTAAAGTAAGTAATGAAAATATAAGCTACCAAAAGACTTTAGTCGCTAAGGTTATTGAGCTTCTTGAGCATTATCCAACTATGAAATCAAAAATTTTATTGTCGAGCTTCTCAAAAGTGGTAATGAGAGAGTTAAGGAGACATAAAGATTTTACTCAAGGTAAACTTTTTTACACCGTTAACTGGGTTAGGGATTTTGAATATATTGATAGTGATTTTTATAAAGACTTTGTTAAAAACAAATATATAGCAGTCATAATAAATTATAGCTGCTTAACCGATTCAAGAGTTAAATATTTGAAACGTAAATTTGGTAAAGTTTTTGTTTATTCTGTTTATACAGATGATGAAATTAAACACTTGCTTGAATGGCAGGTTGATGCGATATTCATTGATAAGAAAGAACAGTTAAATCTTAGTCTTTAGATAATCTTTTAAAAGATATTCTACATCTATTATAATACTTTCACTATGAGGACAACCTTCAGGATAAAAGTACTTTAACTCGATAAAGCCTTCTGCAATTCTATATTTGAAAGTAACAAACGGATATTTTTCCTTAATCACTTCTAAGTTTTCTGCAAGCAGGCTTTCACCAATATTGAAAATATTCCATTTTTTACGAACTATTTTTCTTTTTTTACTTGTTTTGTTGTTTAGATTTAATGCCTCAAGCATAGGAATGCACTCTTTAGGAGGTCCAGGAAAAACATATATATATCGACCAGACTCAAACTCTAGTTTAAATCCGTTTGCAGTACCATTTTGATTTATTAAGATTTCTGAGCCTTGAGGAAACATAGCTTGTTTTTCAGTACACAAAGTAATTCTACCATATTTTTCAATCATCCTTTTTTCTAGTTTGTGCCATGAGTCATCGTCTAAAGATAGACTTTTGTCAAAATATTTGGCAATTGACTCTGTGGTTAAGTCATCTTCAGTGGGACCCAAGCCGCCTATAGTTATAATATTTTTATGATTTTGCTTTAGAAACTCTATACTTGAAACTATATCTTCATAATCATCTTTACACGATATATGAAACCCTATTTCAAAATCATTACTTACTAGGTATTTAGCAAAATTACAGGAGTTAGTATTAACTATATCTCCATCTACTACCTCATCGCCAATAGCTATAAAGCCGAAATCATATTTCATTATCTTCCTTACAAATTTTTGTAGAATTATTAAAATCCGCTATTCTTGGACATGATTTTTATGTATCATGATTTGTGAAGTATATATTAAGTGTATACAAGATTGAATATCTAAGGAGTCTTTAATGAAAATACTATCTACTAATGTTTATGTCGGACCTAACATCTATGCAAACTTTCCTGTTATTAAACATGAAATTGATTTGGGAGTGCTTGAAGAATGGCCATCTGCAAAGATTGGTCAGGATTTTGTAGATCGACTTGTGGATAGTTTACCAGGATTAGAAGAGCATGGTTGTTCATATAGAGAAAAGGGTGGTTTTATCCGTAGAATGAGAGAGGATGAAGGCACTTGGATGGGTCATATTTGGGAGCATGCAATACTAGAGCTTCAAGATATAGCTGGTAGTAATGTAACATATGGTCGTACTAGATCGACAGGTGAGCTTGGTTGTTATAATTTGGTCTATGAATATAAGCAAAAAGATGTTGGTCTAAGAGCTATGGAGTTGGCTAGAGATTTATTGATATCTTTATTGCCAGAGGATCTTAAAAAGCAAGTGGCTCATAAGAATGAAGATTTTGATTTTGAATATGAAAAAGTAAGGTTTATAAAATTTGCACAAAGCAAAGAATTTGGACCAAGTACAGCATCATTAATTGAAGCTGCTAAAAAAAGAGATATTCCGTATCTTAGATTAAATGACCATTCATTAGTTCAATTTGGTTATGGTAAATACCAACAAAGAATTCGAGCAACAATTACAGGTAAAACTACTAGTATTGCTGTTGACTTATCTTGTGATAAAAATCAGACGAATACTATTCTACAAGGTTTGGGGCTTCCTATGCCTAAGCAAAGGATGGTAACTACTGAAGAGGGAGCTTTAAGAGCTGCAAAAATCTTAGGCTTCCCATTAGTTGTTAAGCCTCTGGATGGTAATCATGGTCGTGGAATATCTATTAACTTAAAAACTATGCAAGAAATTAAAGATGCCTTCGTTGAAGCAAATAAAGTATCTAGATATGTTTTAGTGGAGCAGTTTGCTACTGGTTTCGATCATAGAATGTTGGTAGTTGATGGTAAGCTTGTAGCTGTTGCTAAAAGGGTTCCTGGTCATGTGATAGGAGATGGTAAACATAATATTAAAGAGCTAGTTGATATTGTAAATGAAGATCCACGTAGAGGTGTTGGACATGAGAAAGTTCTAACAAAATTAGAGTTGGACTATCAAGCTAAGACTTTATTGGGAGCTGCTGGGTATGATGAAAATACTATTCTTGAGGATGGAGAAGTTTTCTATTTAAGATCTACAGCCAACCTTTCAACTGGTGGTACAGCTATTGATGTCACTGATATTGTACACCCTGACAACAAAGATATGGCGGAAAGAGCTATAAAAGCTATAGGTCTTGATGTTGGTGGTGTTGATTTCTTGATAGATGATATATCACAATCTTATCACGATATTGGTGGTGCTATTTGTGAATGTAATGCTGCTCCAGGGTTTAGAATGCATGTGGCTCCTAGTGAGGGTAAATCTAGAGATGTTGCAGGTGCAGTAATAGATATGCTGATTCCTAAAGAACATGGTAATGCTAGGATTCCAATTGCTGCTATTACTGGTACAAATGGTAAAACTACAACATCACGTATGGTTGCTCATATGTGGAAAAATGCTGGGAAAATAGTAGGACTTACAACCACAGATGGTGTTTATATCAACGGAAAACTAACTGTAGCAGGTGATACTACAGGTCCAGCTTCAGCTCAAATGGTTTTGAAAGATCCTTCTGTAGAAATGGCAATCCTTGAAACTGCTAGAGGAGGGTTACTAAGAAGTGGTATGGGCTATGATTACTGTAATGTTGGAGCTTGTTTAAATATATCCTCTGATCACCTAGGTCTTAAAGGAGTTAATACGTTAGAAGATTTGGCTAAAGTTAAGAGTATAGTTCCTCAAGCAGCAAAGGATGTCGCAGTTCTAAATGCTGATGATCCTAATGTACTTAAAATGTCAGCTAAAGTAACAGCAAAATATATACTATATGTAACTATGAATCCAGAGCATGCTTTAGTTAAACAACATATACGTGCTGGCGGTAAAGCTTGTATTATTGAAAAGGGTGTTAATGGAGATATGATTACAATTTTTGATAATCATGTTCATATACCAGTTTTATGGACTCATTTGATTCCAGCTACAATGGAAGGTAAAGCTATCCATAATGTTCAAAACTCTATGTTTGCAATAGCTATATCTTACAGTATGGGTATGAGTTTAGATGATATTAGAGATGGATTGAGAACATTTGTAACATCATTTTACCAAGCGCCAGGACGTATGAACTGGTTTGAGGAACATCCATTTAAAGTACTGATGGATTATGGACATAATCCAGCAGCAATAAAGCTTGTGAGCCAGATGGTTGATAATATGGAGTTTGCCGGTAAGAAAATATGTGTTTTAGCATCACCAGGTGATAGAAGAGATGAAGATATCTACGAAATAGCTAAAACGGCTGCACCATATTACGATCACTTTATTTGTAAGCGTGATGATACTCTAAGAGGTCGAGCTCCTGATGAAGTTCCAAGAATGCTTAAAGAAGGTTTAATAGAGGCTGGTGTGACTGCCGATAGGATAGAAACTATCGAGAGTGAGCAAGAAGCTGTGGATCATGCTCTGGCAATGGCTCAGGATGGTGATCTGGTAGTTATTTTTGCAGATAAATTAAAAAGAACATGGAAGCAGATTATTTACTTTAACAAAGAAGATGCTGACGACAATAAAGAACAAAAAGAAGAAAAGAAAGAAATGTTTTCTGCTTCTATTATTGCTCAGGATCCTAGTCTATCAGAAGAAATTTCTGAAGTTATAAAAGCAGGTGTTATAGCTGATGAGAGTGGTGTTAGAGTTATTTTTGATGAAGAAGATAACGACTAATTGTTTATTACTATTTTAAGGGAGCCTTTATATGATTCCTGAAGGTTATTCACGTAGACTTGTTGGACCTAACTTGTTTTTTAAAGAGACTGGAACGGTTCTGGATGTGCCACTTATAGAGCACCGCGATAAATTGACAGAACTTTTTTATCAAGAGGCTAATAGGATTCTTCCTGTATTAGGTTGGCAAGATATAAAACTTACTCATAAGTTTTTTAATAATGGTGTTCGTTATGCAATGATTGCCCCTGTCGATATTACAATGCCAGCGTGTGATGTTATTGACTTTATTTGGCTTTCTGTGAGAGAAGGTTTTGAAACAGGCCGTTTCAAATCACTTCAAGAAGCACAAGATGAGCTAATGCCTTTTATAAATGAAGACAAAAACTTAACTTATAGAAAGCTTTATGAATTAGCTAAATCCAAAGGTTTTAATGCTTTTAGAGATAAGAATAAAGCTTATGTTGGTTCTGGTACTGGCTGTTATGAGTTTGATTTAGACAACGATAAAATTGAAGATGTTGACTGGTCAAAAGTTTATGATATACCGGCTGTTATTGTAACAGGTACAAATGGTAAGACTACAACGGTCAGACTTACTGATTACATTTGTCGTACAGCAGGTAAACTTACAGGGTATACATCTACTGATTGGGTAAAGGTAAATGATGAGTTGATAGATGAGGGCGATTACTCGGGTCCAACAGGACATCAATTTGTTCTTACAAATAAGAAAGTAGAAGTAGCTCTGCTAGAGTCTGCTCGAGGGGGACTTTTAAAAAGAGGTTTAATAGAAACTTATGTTGATGCAGCAGCTGTTACGAATGTCTCTGCTGATCATCTAGGTGAGGATGGAATAGAGACTGTTGCAGAGTTAGCAGAAGCAAAATCGATTGTGTTCCGTACGATGGGCAAAGGCTCTCATGCTATTATCAACTTAGATAATTCGTATATGAAAGAGCGCTTTGATAAGTTAACTTGTGCAAAAATTATCGTGACGCAAAATCCAGAGCAACACGATATGGACTATTATTTATCAAAGTCTGATTATGCTTGTATTGTTGAAAATGGTAGCTTTACTTGGATAAGTAGTGACTCTAGACAGGAAATACTACCAGTTGTTGATGCTCCATTGACAGTTAAAGGTTTTGCCAAGCATAATATCGAAAATGCTATGATTGCTATAGCTTTATCTTTTAAGCTTGGAATTAGTTTTGATAATATCGAAAAAGCTCTTAGAAGCTATAAGAATGATCCTAAAGTTAATAGAGGCCGTGCTAATATCTTTGAGTTTGATAATAAGGTTGTGGTTCTTGATTATGCTCATAATGAAGCTGGTATGGATGCGTTATTGAGTATGATGAAAGCTTATGATAAAGGTGGCAAGAAATACTTGATGATTGGTACTACTGGGGATAGGAAGTATCTGATACCTGGCATAAATGACATTATAATTAAGCATGGTATTGATTTTGTGGTCATTAAAGAAACAGAGAAGTATCTTAGAGGAGCTGAGCCTCTTGAGCTACCGACATTAATCCGAGGTGATTTACAGAGCAAAGGGTTTGATATCTCAAAGACTTATATTTCACATGGTGAGCTAACAGGTGTGAAGTATATCTTAGACAAGCTTGAAGATGATGATATTGGCATTTTCTGTTGTCAGGCTGAGCTAGAGGAAGTTGCAAACTATCTTGAGAATCTAGCTCAGAAGTAGTCAGTTATCTATTTAGTAGGCATACAACGTGTGTGGCAATGCCTTCTTTCCTACCTATAAATCCTAACCGTTCTGTGGTTGTTGCCTTAATATTTATTTGATTAGTTTGAACTTCAAGCACATTTGCCAAACAAGCTTTCATTTTTTCGATATAAGGAAGCATCTTAGGTGCTTGTGCAATTATGGTACAATCAATATTACTGATTTCGTACTCCTTATCATCAAGCATTTTTTTTATTTCAGATAAGAAAAATTTACTATCAGTATTTTTATACTCCATATCGGTATCAGGGAAGTGTTTACCTATATCTCCAAGACCTAGTGCACCTAAAATAGCATCACAAAGAGCATGGATTAATACATCACCATCAGAATGAGCTTCTAGTCCCATTTCATATGGAATCTCAATTCCACCAATAATGATATTTTTTTTTGAAGATGTGAATTTGTGCACATCATAACCGTGACCAATTCGAAATGACATTATATAGTTCCTAGTCTTGTGTTACAGGGAAGTTATTATTTAACCATGCATTGATTCCACTTTCTACAGATATAATATCCGTATAGCCCATACTTTTTAAGCTTTTAGCTGCTAATGCCGATCTAAAGCCACTACCGCAGTATAAATATATTTTTTGATTTTTATTTGGAATTAGACTCTCAATTTTGACTTCTATTTGCCCCTTGCTAAGATGGGTAGCACCTTGGATATGGAATCTATTGAACTCAGAATCTTCTCTAACATCAAAAATGACACCATCTAGTTCATTAGAGTTTATCTTATCGTATAAATCAGATACAGAGCATTCTTTGATATCAGATTTAGCATTATTGACAAGCTTTAAAAACTCATGCGGTCTAGCTTGATTAGGTGATTTAGTAGGATAGCCTTTAGCATTCCATGCTCTCCAACCACCATCAACAGAAATTACATTTTTATAACCCATTTCACGCAGTTTATCAGCTACGATAGCAGATCTGAAGCCACCACCACAATAAAAATACATCTTTTGATTTTTGTTAGGAACTGCTGACTCAATAGCACTTTCGATAATTCCTTTACTAATATGAATAGCATTAGGAATATATCCATTTGCAAACTCTGACTCTTCACGTGTATCAATAAGTAAACCATCAAGAGTTTCTGTTTCATTCATTTTGTTGATATCGTCAACTGTACATTCTTGTATTCTACTTTTTGCATCGTTTACTAAATCTAAAAAACCTGATGTGTGTTGCATATCTATACCTTGTGATTAAATAACTATTTATATTTTATATTTTTATTTGCTTAAAGAGAATATTTAAAGAATATAATCAATAACTTGGAATATGATAATAATAATAGCAATAGCTAGAGCAAAGTTGTTAAGCTTGCTATTTTTCATTGATTTATAAATTATTTCAAAATTACGGTTACGAAGTATTCTAACCATATTTAGTGGACATGAAACAAGCATAATTAGAGAAAATAGAC
Organism: Francisella salina; assembly: GCF_000219045.1. Taxonomy (NCBI): domain Bacteria; kingdom Pseudomonadati; phylum Pseudomonadota; class Gammaproteobacteria; order Thiotrichales; family Francisellaceae; genus Francisella; species Francisella salina. The sequence goes on along the minus strand of NC_015696.1, from coordinate 1,632,595 downwards.
CTACAACAGAAAGAGCGATTAAGAAAAGCTTTTTAAAATAATAGTTCAGAAATATCGGTAACATGAAAAGCAGAAAGCTTAGAAGAATGTTTTTGCTTAGTGTTGATAGGTTGTTCATTTTAAATCTATCAAGTATTAGATCTTTTAATGCTAATGATAGAGTTATAAAAGCAGTTGTCACAGAAATTGTAATAAAGGTATAAATTAAAGTTATAACTTCAGAAGACTGAATATTAGCTTTAAGAATATAAATAAGCTGAGTGACACTATCTTCGGAGCTAAGAGATTTTAAGACTTCAGCAAAACTATTTTTATCACCATAAATAGCTATATTGCCAAATATTGAAACTATCCAGCATACATATATTACTAGTATTATTAGAGATGCAACTATAATAATTCTTCTAATATCTTTTGGGTGTGGTCCTACATAGTTGACAACGCTAGGAACAATTATGTGAGCTGAGAATGTTGTGGCAAGTATAGGTAAAGTAACTATAACCTCTTTTAGAGTGCCAAAACTATAGCTATCTAGCTTAGAGATGCTTATGGTTTTGAAAAGTAAAAGTATTGTAAATAATATGATAATAAGCTTTACGGTAAGAAAAATTCTATTAAGCCATTCAGCAGGCCCTGTGCCTTTTAATATAAATCCACCAAAAAGTATAACAAAGCCAACCTCTATAATAATATAGTTTATATCTAGTAGGCTTTCAAAAGATGAGCCTATTGCAGAGATATATGCTGCAAGCATTCCGTAAAGTATTCCAAAAGCACATATATAAACCAGAATGACTCCTGGTTTCTTAAAAAGTTTATGAGCAAGCCCTAGATAACTAATTCCACTTTCAAAGTGCAGGCAGGCTTCTGCAACAGCTAATGTTGAATATGTCATTAAAAGCCACATCAAAAACATTATGATGCAACCAATAACGACACCAAAGCTTGAAAGAATCATAGGAATAGCAAGAATACCTCCGCCCAAAGAGGTACCTATAATCAAGAAGATACTACCAATTTGTTTATTTATACTTGTCAATTTTTAGAATAGTAAGTTTTATCTTTGAATACATTAAAACATATAAAATTATGATTATAAATTAATAAATGAAAGAAATAATTACCAAGCTGGTATAGCAGCACCATTCGGATAAAGTTTTTCAGCTAATTGTTTAACTTCATCTGTATTAAATGCTTGTACATACTCTTTAAGTTTAGGATTATCTTTTTGCGACTCTTTAACAGCAATAACATTTGCAAAAGGAGAATCTTTAGGTTCTACAAAAAGAGCATCTTTTAGGCTTAGACCTGCCTTAGGTATATAGTCATTATTTACAATACCAATATCTACATCGCCTAAATTATTAGGGATTTGATCTGCTTGTAAAGCTATGATTTTTAGATTTTTGGGATTACTAGCTATACTGTCTGTAGTGGCTTTCCAAGTTATACCATCTTTAAGTTTGATCAATCCAGCATCTTGTAGAATCATTAATGCTCTACCTTGGTTAGTAGGGTCATTAGGGATTGCTACTGTAGCGCCATTTGGAATATCTTGGATATTTTTATACTTTTTAGAAAACATTCCCATTGGGTATAAGAAAGTCTTACCAATATATGTAAGTTTATAACCAAACTGTTTGATTTGATTTTCTAGGAATGGAATGTGTTGGAAAACATTTGCTTGCAACTCCCCATCATTAAGTGCTCTATTAGGAATGTTGTAATCACCAAATGTTACTAGATTTACATCAAGATTATATTTTTCTTTAGCCATTTTTTTACTTAGCTGCATGATTTTATCTTGAGGAGGACTGGTAATATATCCGACAGTTATTTCATTTGTATTGGTAGTAGCTGCAGCATTCACATACAGCTGTGTAGCACTTGCAGCCAATAGAATGGCAGTAATAATCCAAAGTGAAGTCAATTTCTTGGCTGTAACTAGATAGTTGCCGAATGATTGGGTGATTTGGACAAGTATAACTAACATAATTACACCACCAAGTAATAAAGTGTAATTACCGTAATTGTAACCTTTGAAATAGGTCAAATCACCTAGGCCACCACCACCAACGATACCAGCCATAGCTGAGAAACCGATTAGTGAAATACATGTTAAAGTAGCAGCATCAATTAACAAATTTTTTGATTCAGGAAGTAATACTTTAAAAATAATCTGCCTTTTAGTTGCTCCCATTGATTTGGCTGCTTCAATAAGCCCGTTATCAACTTCACGCAAAGCTGATTCAGTTAGTCGAGCATAAAATGGCAGAGCAGCAATAGCCAGAGGTACTATTGAAGCGGTAGTCCCTATTGTTGTGCCAACTATAAGTCTTGTCAGAGGATATAGAAGTATTAGTAATATGATATATGGGATACTTCTAGTTATATTTATAATAATACTGAATGTTTTGTTAAATCCTTTAACAGCAACATTTTTACTATCTTGTGTTATATACAGTAATATGCCTAATAATATACCACCTATAACAGCCACTAAAGTAGCTATGAAAACCATAAAAATAGTTTCCCATGTTGATTGAGCTATTAGGCTAAGCTCATGTAAACTAAATATTGTCTGCTGTTGCATAACCTAGCACCTTTAAATTAACATCTTGGTTTGAAAGAAATCTTAATGCATTTTCCCAGTCTTGACGCTCACCTGTGATATGACAAATGGCGATTCCAACTATTTGTTCTTGGATTGTTTCTATATTCGCTTGGATAATACTCGCTGTAGCATTAAATTGACGAGAAATCTCAGCAATGATAGGCATCTTACCTTTATCTCCATAGAATGTTAGTTGTACTACGGGGTATGTATCATCATAGCTATAAGGATTGTCATAAAGTCTTTTAGCTATGAAGTCTGGAACTTTTGTGTGTATGCTTGTTTCAACAAAAGATTTTGTTACAGGAGCTTGAGGATCTAGGAATATATCTAATGTTTTGCCCATTTCTGCAATACGACCTTTGTCAATAATTGCTACACGATCACAGATTTTTCTGACGACATCCATTTCATGTGTGATTAGAACTATTGTTAAGCCAAGTTCTTTGTTTAATCTTTTAAGAAGTGCTAAAATTTGTTTTGTAGATGTTGGATCTAGTGCGGATGTCGCTTCATCTGATAATAAAACTAAAGGATCTAAAGCTAAAGCTCGAGCAATTGCAACTTTTTGCTTCTGACCTCCACTAAGTTCTTGAGGATATGCATTTGCTTTATTTGGCAGTTCGACTAGCTCTAAAAGCTCAAAAACTCTTTTTTTGATTTCGGCCTTTGGTATTCCTTGAATCTCAAGTGGAAGGGCAATATTTTCAAAAACATTGCGAGATGATAGCAAGTTAAAATGCTGAAATATCATCGAAACTTTTTTGCGAAATTCTCTAAGCTGTTTTGGATTCTTCTTTGTAATATTTTCATCAGCAATGAATATTGAACCATCAGAAGGTTGTTCTAGAAGATTTAAGCACCTTAAAAGAGAGCTCTTACCGGCACCACTATGACCTATTATACCAAATATCTCACCTTGTTTAATATCAAGGTTTATATTGTCAAGCACAAGGTTGCTAGTATTATTTGATCTGTATTCTTTTTTTAAATTTTTAATTTGAATCATTTTTTGCCTTTGCTTTATCGCCGATTTTACTTTCTTGACCACTGATTAATCTTTGAATATTTCCTCTGTGTTTAACAAGTATTATTATCGCTATTATCAAAAATGGTGTTGCCACCTGTAAATCAGATGTAAATATTACTGAAAAACTTGCTATAACAGTAGCTACTAATGCGGATAAAGATGAATAACGAGTAATCACAGCAACACATAACCACGTAATGACAAATATTAAACCCAAAATCCAGCTAAATCCAAATAGTGTACCTATTAAAGTTGCAACACCTTTGCCGCCTTTGAAGCCAAAGAAAAGAGGGAATATATGACCAAGGATTGCATATAGTGCAGTACAAGCAGTTATAAACTCATTCCCAGTTAATACTTTAGCTAAAACTACGGGCACTAGACCTTTTAGTATATCAAATGCAAGAGTTATTACTGCTGGTACTTTACCACCTATTCTTAGAACATTTGTAGTTCCTGGGTTACCAGAACCAACGCTTCTCGGAGATGGTAATCTAAATATATAACAGACAATAATTGCACTATTAATTGATCCCAAAAGATAAGCAAACACTAGTATGCTAAAATTTAAAAAGTTCATTGTTTTCCTTGATGATTTTAAAACTATTTGAGTTATTATAAGAGATAATACTATCTAGGCAATATCTTCGCTAGCTATTTTTATAAGTTTGTTATAGGATTAGTAGCTTAAAAAAACTTATTCATTAATATCTGTTTCAAAAGGTTAAATTTTATGACTGTAATGAAGTTCGACTTGATTAAAAAAGAAGGTAAAGCTAGAAGAGGGAAAATAAGTTTCCCAAGAGGAGATATTCAGACTCCTGCATTTATGCCAGTAGGGACTTATGGAGCTGTTAAATCTCTATCTCCGGTTGAGTTAAAAGAAATGGGTGCTGATATTATCTTGGGTAATACATTTCATTTATGGTTACGTCCAGGTACTGAAATTATCAAAAAACATGGTACTTTACATGATTTCAACGGTTGGGATAAACCTATACTTACAGACTCCGGGGGATTTCAAGTCTTTAGTTTGGGTAAAATGCGTAAGCTTACAGAAGAAGGCGTTACATTTAAATCACCAATTAACGGTTCAAAAGTTTTTTTATCTCCTGAGATATCAATGCAAGTCCAAAGAGATCTTGGCTCTGATATTGTAATGTGTTTTGATGAGTGCACACCATATCCAGCTACTGAAAAAGAGGCAAAAGATTCTATGGAACTATCTATGCGTTGGGCAAAAAGATCAAAAGATGCTCATGGAGATAATCCATCTGCATTATTTGGAATTATTCAGGGTGGAATGTATGAGCATTTACGTGATGAGTCTCTAAAAGCTTTAAAAGAAATAGATTTCGATGGTTTTGCAATAGGTGGATTATCTGTGGGTGAGCCTAAAGAAGATATGATTAGAATACTTGATCATACTGCTCATCAGATGCCAGAAGATAAGCCGAGATACTTGATGGGTGTTGGTACGCCAAAGGATTTAGTAGAAGCTGTTTATCGTGGTGTTGATATGTTTGACTGTGTAATGCCGTCACGAAACGCTCGCAATGGTCATATGTTTACATCAGAGGGTGTTGTTAGAATTAGAAACGCCAAACACAAGGATGATGTGTCTCCATTGGATCCAAACTGTGACTGTTATACTTGTCAAAATTTTAGTCGTAGTTATTTGCATCACCTAGATAAAACTCAAGAGATATTAGGTTCAAGATTAAATACAATCCACAATTTAACTTATTACCAAAACCTAATGAAAAATATTCGCCAAGCTCTAGAAGAGAGTAGGTTTGAAGAGTTTAGAAAAGAGTTTCTAGAGAGCTATAAAGGCTAAACATTAAATATGATCTTCTAAGTATGAGATTGAAAGTATAATCAAAAATATGAAGATAATAATTTTTTGATAATACTAAAACTATCTGTCTCTGAATCTTTTGCTAAAAGATAATATGATTTTCCTGTCATGTAGTCTTGTTGAGGTGGTACATAAAGAAATCCATTTTTGATGTGTTCTTGAATTAGAAGTCTATCTGTAACAAAGAAACCAATACCTGAAAAGCAAGCTTGAATTGCTTGAAGAGAATTTTTGAAGATTATATTTTTGTTAGACTTTTTTGAGATGTTGTTGTGTTGTGCCCAGAGTTGATAATCATCAATGCGAATTTTATCATCAACATAGATTAGCTTTTGTTCTAATATTATTTCTGAGAGGCTTCTACCAGAGTGCTTATTATTACAAACTAGTATTAACTCACCATCTGCTAGTTTGAATTTGTTTTTATTGCTAAAATCACTGTCGATACCATACTCTATGCTGATATCTATATCATCATAATCAAAATTTACTCTTCTGCCTAGACTAATGAGCTGTATTTCTGTATTTACTAGTGAATTTATTAAATCATCGAGTTTTGGTATTAGCCAATTTGCACAAAGTGTAGTCATACAGTTTATAGATAATTTTTTAGTGCGTTGTTTTTTTAGTACCTCTGTTGCATTGTGAATTTCTGATACTAGAGGGTCTATCATTGTGTAGTACTCTTTGGCTAAGTCAGTAATGACTAGATTTCGTTTATCCGTGATAAATAGTTTTTTATTAAGGTAGTTTTCTAATTTTTTTATAGATTGGCTCACAGCAGAGTGAGTCATAAATAGCTGTTCTGCAGCTTTAGTATAACTTTGTGTTTTCATTACTGCTATAAAAACTGGTAATGAATTTAAAGGAGGGAGGTCATTTTTTTTAATCATATTATGTAAGAAAAACTTACTTGTAATGTAAGAATAAAGCGTTTTACAGATTGGTGCAAGAGTTATATTATTCTTATATCTTAAATTCATGGAGTAAAGAAAAATGAACCGAATTAATAACTTTATAAGTTTATGGTTTATGATGACTTCTGCAGCTCTTATAGCTTTTGGCTCATTTGCACGCAAGTATCTGATACAAATGGATGGGATCTACTTAACCATGTTAGTCTCATTTGTTGGTGGAGGCATACTTATGTGGTGGATTGTAAGTATTTCTTCATTTTCAAGGGTTGCTCCTTTCGCTTGGTATTCAATATTTATTAGGGTGGTGTTTAGTCTATTTGCACAATTATTTTTCTTTATAAGTTTAAGTAATAGCTCATTATTGATTACAATTTTACTATTTAATACTAGTCCTTTATTCATCCCGATTATTAGGTTTTTGTTTTATAAGCAGAGTGTTAGCTACTTTAATCTTGCTTGTATTATTATTAGTTTTTTGGGAATTTATCTTATATTAGGTGTTGGAGAAGGTAATGTTAATACATATAGTCTTTGTGCTCTTTTTGCGGGAGTTTTAAATGCAGCATCTCAAGTTGTTTTATACAATGCAAGCAAAAAAGAAGATGTATTCATTATAAATCTTTGGATATATACATTTATAGGAATATTTTTATTATTATTGCTGCCGTTTAATATATCTGTTATATCTAGTTTGAATCCAGTATCAATGAAGCCTGTAGTCATTTGGGTATCAGTAGCTATGATTATATTTGGCATTAGTTCGCAGATTTTTAGAGTAAAAGCTTTTAAGCATACTACAGATCCTTCACTAATAGCCCCAGCTATGTATTTTTCAGTAATAGTTGCTGCGATATTAGATGTGGTGTTTTATGATAGTTCTATAGGTTATATGGAGATGATAGGAATTTTGATGGTGTGTGTTTCGAGCATATTGTCTTTAGTTAAAAAATAATAAGAGGAAAAGAAATGAAAAATAAAATCGTGATTGTTGCAGACTTTATAAATGAGATAGTTGATGAGAAAGGCGTTTTTGGAGCTCATAACGCTAAGAGAGTTAAAGATGATAAAACTATGGAAAAGGCAAACCAATTAATTGCATGGGCAAGAGAAAATAATATTATGATTGCTCATGTTAAGGTTGGTTTTAGTAAAGATTATAAGGAGTGCTCAAAAGTTTCTCCTATGTTTAAACAAGCTCCTGAATATGGTGTTTTGCAGTTAGATACTTGGGCAACAGATTTTCATCCAGATATGGATGTCCAAGAGCATGATGTTATAATAACAAAGCATCGTGTGAGTGCACTTTATGGAACTAATTTAGAAGTTGTTTTAAGAGCAAATAGTATTCAAGATATTATTATTTGTGGAGTATCGACTAGTTATGTGATAGAGTCTACAGTTAGAGAATTACATGATCGCGATTATAGCGTTACAGTAGTGGCAGATGCTTGTAATGCTAGCAGCCAAGAATCGCATGAAGCGAGTTTGTCAAATCTGAATAAAATTGCTAAAATTACATGTGTAGATAATTTGTTAAAGGGAGAGTGTTTTGGTAATTAAACTTACTCCCTTTTTTGCTGTACCATGATATAATACACTGTATTGCATATAGAGAGTAAATAATATGAATAAAATAACCTCCGTTCTTATTGGGATATTAGTCTCGATTTCGTTATTCAGCTTTTCTTATTCATTCAATGATACTGAGAATTTGCTGTATCTTCAGGCTTACTATAATCACCAAAATGTTGAGAAAGTTAATACTTTTCATCAAGGTTCTAGAATGTCTAGGTATTCAACAAATTTGAAAGTTGATGATTACAGATAGTTGCTTTATCAATTTATCAGGGACTCTGCTTTGAATAAAGTTCACTCTAAACCTTGATATGTGTTAGTTTCTACAGCGCTACTGGGTTACACTTCAATAATCAATCTTTCAAAAAAAACAATTGAAAATTCTTTTTAAGTTTATCTAGGTGTTTTTTATTTTTTATATTCTTCTTCTGGTTGGTAACTTGCATTGGTTCATTCGGTAAGGTTTAAACTAGAAGCACTAAGATTCTTAGGTTCTTTATAAAGTATACGCCTTAGGCATAGAGTTTTTTATTTTGGCATTTATTTAGTCATAAGATGAGTGGTTTGGTGATTAATATCGTTTCTTATTTTTTGTATCGTGATATAATACACTGTATCGAAATCTAGAGTTGAATGATATGATTAAATTAATATTTGTTTTTGTTAGAGTAGCAATTTTGATTTTTTTATTTTGCTTTTGTTACTCATTTAATGACACTAGGGATCTGCTATACCTTCAGACTTACTTTGATACGCAAAATGTTGAGAAAGTAAATGTTTATCATCGGGGTTCTAGAATGTCTGAGTACTCAACAAATCGAAAAGTTGATTATTATAGATAGTAGTCGTTACTGATGTTTTCAAAAGTTATCCGAAATAAAAGCTATTCAGCTACATAAATATCTTTCTGTTGCTCTCATTTGACTATATAGTATCAGGTAGTAACTATTATTTTATTTGGCATAGGGTTTGTTATGGCATCTATAGATATATCTCTGAATACTAAGAAGAGTTTGTTTGATAAAGATATTGACCGTAAAAAGGCTATACTTCTTACGTTTGTGGCATTTTTGTTTACTGGTTTTCAGTGTGCTATTTATGGCATGTTGACAGTACCGATTTCACAGCATTTTAATATTGATTCTAATACTATTATATTTTTTGATGGTTTCGGTTTATGGGGGCAGATTTTAGCAATGGCGACTGGAGGCATCCTTATCAAAAAATTTAAAGGCAAAAATACTTTAATAGTTGCTGCGTTATTTATGATTATAGGGTCAATTTTATCGATATTTGCTCCAGATATTTATGTTTATACAGCAATGACTTTTATATGCAATATGGCTGTTGGTTATGTGTTAGTGTCATGCAACTATATTGTGATGGGAACTGTAGAGAAACAAGGTGAATCTGAAGGTAAACTTAGTCTTTTAAATGTATTTTTTAGTCTTGGCTTTTTATCTAGTGCTTTTATAGTTGGGAATATTCTTTTTTATACTAGTTGGCAGGCAGTATTTGTGGTTGTTATGGTTTTATTTATCATATTTATATTATTTTTATTGTCTCTTCAAATTAATGAGAAAATTGAACAGGGCGTAATCACTAAAGCAGAAAATGCATCACAGCCTAGATTTATATTTTTGTCTAAGCCTATTGTTTTGATGGCTATAGCACTATTTTGTATAGTTTATACAGAGCAGATAATGAACTACTATAATCAACCGCATTTACATTTTGATTTGGGCTTTAATATGAAAGATGTAGGTCTGCTAGTGGCTGTTTATACAGGGTCTCAGCTTTTGGGTAGGATCTTTTTTGGTAAATTCTTATTACCTAGAGTAAGGATTGAGCGTTATCTTGTGGTGTCAGGGTTGGTGTTTGCTTTTGCAATATTTATTTTCATATATACAAAATCATTTGTGCTAGTACTAATTTTAATGGCTATACTAGGGCTTAGTGATTCATGTATATATCCATCTGTTTTAGGTTATGCAATGGATAAACTTCCACATGTATCAAGTGGAGCAACATCATTTTTAGTAACTGTTGGTGCAATTGGTATTCCGTTAGGTACATCCCTATCTGGTATGCTTGGTAACTTATTAGGGCGTGAGCCTGCAATGTTAGTAGGGCCAGTTATGCTTTTGGTATTGGTTACATTGGTAGTGATTGTACACAATTTAAAAGTCGTGAAATAGTGAGGGTGTTATGTCTAATACTGATCAGATAAAAAAATTTATTCAAAGTTCAAAGTATGTATACAAAAATATAGAGATACCAGAGGGTGGTAGTATTAACTATATGAATGAGGATTTGAAGCCTATCCTTGAAAATAAACTTACATCTGCCCAAGCAAAAATCATACTGAATAAATATCATAAAGCTTTTGATATGGGTTTAACTAAGACAGGTTTTCCTAAAGCAGCGGAAAGAGATACAAACGATGATGCTACAAACTATGATGCTGTATGGGTGCGTGATGCAATTTGGGTCTATTATTACTTTAGTGAATTTAAAGGAAATGATGCTAAAACTCTAATTAACAAGCTCTATGAATATTATGATTCGCCGGCACAACAAGAACGCTTTAGAGATATTATAGCAAATCCAAAGTTGGCAGCAGATAAAATGGCTGTTCCTCATATCCGTTTTGATAGCTCTAGTAATTGCTATGATGATGTGATGATAAATGGTAAACCACAAGTATGGAACCATAAGCAGATGGATGCTCATGGACTTTTTTTGTTAGCTTTAAATGATGCTTATCAAAAACAGATATTCAATGTAGACGATTCATCATTAGTAGTATTTTTAGAGCGATTTTTTGGTTTCTTGGCATCAATAAAATATTATGAATATGCTGATGCAGGGGCTTGGGAGGAAATTGATAGGGTAAATACAAGTAGTATCTCTTTGGTGGCAAATGCTGCTAAGCAATGGAAAAGTACTTTAGATAATAAAAACCTTAGGTTATCAGTAGATTTACAACAGTTAAGTAATTTAGGTATAAATAAAGTTAAAACTCAAATAGCTAGAGGTGGTGAATCACCACTTTATGATGCGGATGATATTTGTTATCGTGAAAGTGATGCTGCGATGTTGCATATTTTTACACCATACTTTAGTGATGATTTAGGATTTGCTGAATATCAAAAAACTTTAGCTCTAGTAGAAGATCTTGTGCGTGATTATGGAGTGATACGTTACAAAGGCGATAGTTATCAATCTGGTAATTTTTGGTTTGAAGATGATAGTACAGCAAAAGAAAGCTTAACAGATGATGCTTCAAGTGTAGAAGAATTTGCAAAAAGAGCTAAGGGTAGATCTGAAGATTCTGAAGCGCAATGGTTTTTTGACAGTATGTTGGCTTTGGCAATGATGAATTTGTATGATAAGTATTCACAAAAATTCAATAAGGATAAGTATTTTAACAAAATTGCATGGCATTTAAAAAGAGCTCTAGCTCAAATGACAGCTGGTGATTATATAACTGCAGATGGTCAGCCAGTTAATGCAGAACTGTTACCTGAGAGTATAAATGTTATTATTTTTGATGAGCAAAGGTATTATTTGCCATCTCCTATTACTCCACTTAATTGGGCGAAAGCTTCATTAGCAACAGCGCTTAAAAAATTTAGTAATTATAATATTGTATAAATGCCACAAATTAGAATATCCAGTTTTTTAATAAAACACTTATTCTAATCTTATTATTAGTCTTTAATTGATTAAGTACTACTACTAATGTAAAATTCCTACGTTTAAAAATTAAAAATTTTCGGGAGAAAAAATGAGAAAGTTACTATTATCATTATCTGCAATCGTATTATTTACATCAACTTCATTTGCAGAAGGTGCTGAACAAGCAGCTGGTAGCCCATTAAGCTCAATCTTAATGCTTGTGGTGTTTTTTGCAATATTCTGGTTCTTATTAATTAGACCACAGCAGAAAAAAAATAAAGAACTACGTAAAATGTTGTCAGAGCTTTCAAAGGGTGATGAAGTTGTCACAAATGGTGGTATGATAGGGAAAATTGCTAAGATTGATGAGTCTTTTGTAGAATTGGAAATTGCTGAAAATGTTGTTGTTAAAATTCAGAGAAACGCAGTAGCTAATATTTTACCTAAAGGTGCTACAAAAGCTTAATAAGCTAAATTTCTATAAAGTCTTTTAATTTTTTTCTTTTTATGTAAAGGAATTTTCAATGAGTAATAACAGAAGCCTACCTATAAATCAATTTCCTTTATGGAAGAATCTTTTGATAGTTGTTGTATTAGCATTGGCACTTTTTTATGCTTTACCGAATGTGTTTGGTAAAAGTCCAGCTTTACAGATTTCTCAGAAAGATGGTGATGTAAGTACACAGCTTGTCAAAAATATTGAAGATACTCTAAGTACTGACAAAATTGTTTACCAAAGAGTTAACCTCTCAGATGATAAGAGTAATGTTGCTATTATCTTCAAAGATGTCGAAGAGCAGCTAAAAGCTAAAAAGGCTCTCAAAGAAAGTCTGGGAGATGAGTATATTATAGCTATGAATATGCTTTCAAACTCTCCAGGTTGGTTATCTGCGCTAGGTGCTAACCCTATGAACTTAGGATTAGATTTACGTGGTGGTATGTATCTGATGTTAGAAGCTGATACAAATACTGCGATTAATGCTCAGTTAGATAATTCTTTAAGTACAATTCTTAGTGCGGCGAAAGATAATAATATTAATATTGTCAGCTCTAAAAAAGCCGAAGAGAAGTCAATAGTAAAAGCTCCGCAAGATTACATAGATAACGGTTTTGTTTCTGTTACTCTAGAAAACTCAGTAGGTGTTGATCAGCTAAAACAATATTTGAATACTGAATTTAGAAAGACCCAAGACCCTAATATAGTTTATAGTGTAAAAGATAATACGGTATTTATATCTTATAACAGTGCAAAAATTTTACAGCTTAGACAGGATGCTATATCACAAGTTGTGACGGTTATGCGTAATCGTATTAATGCTTTAGGTGTTGCAGAAGCATCTGTAGCTCAGGCTGGTGATAATCGTGTGGTGATTGAAATACCAGGTATGCAAGATGCAACTCAAGCTAAGCAAATTCTAGGTGGTACATCCACAGCTAGCTTTTATTTGGTTAGTCCTGTTACGGATAGGTTAGCTGCAGAAGAGCAGGGTTATAAGGTTTATTCTTTAGATAATGGCAGAGGTTATCAAAGCTATTATAGTTTAAGAGGCGCACCTGTAGCTGGTGGTGCTGATATTATAGGCGCAAGTCCTTCTATCGATCATCAGACAGGCACTCCTATTGTTATGGTTGAGTTAGATAGAAGTGCTGCAAGCCACTTTAGGCAAATAACAGGCAAGAATATTGGTAACCCAATGGGTGTGATGCTTGTTAATACAACTTATGAAAAAGTCAAAGATAAAGATGGTAAAGAGAAAAATGTAGTAAACAAAACTGAAAAGCTAATCAACGTTGCTACAATTCAGTCAGCACTAGGATCTCAGTTCCAAATTACAGGATTAAATCAAAAAGAAGCAAATAATCTTGCGTTGATGATTAAATCAGGTGCGCTACAAGTGCCAGTGCATATCGTACAGGAAACACAAATTGGTCCAAGTCTCGGTAAAGATAATATCGAAAAAGGTATGCTATCTATTGTGGTAGCTCTGATTGCAGTTATAGTCTTTATCTTAGTTTACTATAGAGTCTTTGGTGTTATAGCTAATATAGCTCTTGTAATGAATTTGGTGTTAATTGTTGCTGTGATGTCAATCATACCAGGTGCTACACTTACATTACCTGGTATAGCAGGTATTGTACTGAACTTGGGTATGTCGATAGATGGTAACGTGCTTATATTTGAGAGAATCAGAGAAGAAATTAGAGCAGGTATGCCACGTCAAAGCGCGATTCATATTGGTTATGAGAAAGCATTTACAACTATTGTAGATTCAAATATTACAACTTTGATTGTTGCTGTTATTTTATTCTTCATAGGTAGCGGAGCAGTCAAAGGTTTTGCTATAACTCTAATGATAGGTATTGTAACATCTATGTTTACATCTGTAACTGTCTCTCGAGCAATGACAAATTTTGTGTATGGTAAGAGAAAGAAATTAGAAAAAATTTCTATAGGCATATAATTTTAGGTTGGATTTATAATGGAATTTTTCAAACAAAAAACAAATATAGACTTCTTAGGAATAAAAAAATATACGACAGCTTTCTCTGTTTTAATGATTGTTGTTTCATTATTTTTTATATTTACAAAAGGTCTTAATCTAGGGCTAGATTTTACAGGTGGCTATCAGGTACAGATTCAAGCGACTAGTTTACAAAACTCAGCAATAATCTCTGAAAAATTGGCTAAAGTTGGTTTTGAACATACTACAGTTACAACTTTTGGCGAAAATAATAACTATCTTATTAAATTTACACCAGATGAAGTTAATTCAAAAACTAATAGTCTAGATAGTGCCCAGCAGTATCTTAAACAACAGGTTGAGAGCTCTCTTGATACTAAAGTTTTGAGTGTGAATTATATAGGTCCACAAGTAGGTAAAGAGCTTGCTAGTAATGGTGTATTAGCAATTATAATAGCTTTAGTATGTATTTTGATCTATATAAGCGCTAGATTTGAGATGAAATTTGGTATTAGTGCATGTGTTGCCTTACTCCATGACCCTATAGTAATTTTAGGTATATTTGCAGCATTTCAACTTGAGTTTGATTTGACTGTATTAGCAGCTATATTAGCAGTGATAGGTTACTCACTAAATGATACAGTTGTAATCTACGATAGAGTGCGTGAGAACTTTAGAAAAATGCGTAATGCTAATGTAGTTGAAGTAGTTAATAAAAGTATTAATGATACATTATCTAGAACAATTTTAACATCAGGGTTAACGATGCTAGTTGTAGTTGTGCTTTATCTATTCGGTGGTAGCTCTGTGCATAACTTCTCATTGGCTTTAATTTTGGGTATTGTAGTTGGAACATACTCATCTATATATGTTGCAGGTGTTGTGGCTGTAGCACTGGGCTTAAATAGAGAATCTCTGCTTCCTAAGCAAGTATCAAAAGAAGATATGCCAATACTTTAATATTTATTAATGTTAGTTATATAGCTAAATGGTGTATAATTCTAAGGGATAAATTTAAAAAGGATTAATAAATGAGAAAAATAATATTGGCTTCATTAGCTATATCTTTAGGGTTCACTTCAGGCTTTGCAATGTCAAAGAGTGAGCCTGCACAAACTCCTAAAGTTAGTGAAGTTTCACAGCAGTCAAGTAAACTTGTAGATATCTATACAAAAGATGATACTTCTTCTGACGTAACTGGACAAATTGACCTAAAAAACCAAGATAAATATAATATTTTCTACTGTAAGCAAAATAGCTGGTGCGAAGTCGTTAATAAAGAAAATGGTGATACTGGTTGGGTTAGTTTAGAACAATTAAAGCAAGCTAAACAAAAAGCAGCTAAAATCATGCAGAAGAAAAATGCAGTGAAAAGATTGGAAGAGTATATGGTAATTCAAGATCAAAAAATTGCTCAGTTGTATGCAATGATGACGCAGCAACAACAAGAGCTTGTCAGAATTATAGAGCAGCAGCAAATGCAAATTAATCAGCTGAAGCAAGCTTACTACCGTAGATAGTAACTTATAGTCTGCTATAGGAGCAATATGACGAAAAAAAAATTATTACCAGCTACAAAAGGCAAATCATTACCAGTTGTATCTGATAATAACCTTAGCTCTTATCTAAATTTTGTTAATAAATTACCAATACTGTCACTTGAGGAAGAGCAAGAGCTCGCCAAACGCTATAAATATCAAAAAGACTTAGATGCTGCTCAGCAGCTTGTCTTGTCACACTTGCGTTTTGTTACTAAAATCGCACGTAATTTTTCAGGTTATGGCCTTTCGATAGCAGACCTTATCCAAGAGGGTAACATTGGTCTAATGAAAGCTGTAAGTAAGTTTGATCCTGATCAAGGTGTCAGATTAGTATCATTTGCAGTGCATTGGATTAAAGCAGAAATGCATGACTATGTTCTTAAAAACTGGAAGATTGTTAAAGTTGCTACTACAAAAGCTCAGCGTAAACTATTTTTTAATCTTAGAAGTAGTAAAGATAAGATTGGCTGGTTAAGTTTAGAAGATATTAAGCAGTTAGCAGAAGAATTAGGTGTCAAAGAAGAAACAGTTATAGAAATGGAAAAGAGAATGTGTCAAGGTGATGCAAGTCTTGATTTACCATATACTGATGACGAAGGCGGGCAATCTAATCAACAGAGTCTATATTTAGAGGATAAATCATCAAATGTAGAACATCAAATAGTGCAACAAGATTATTATGATAACTTTAAGATGATTGTTAAAGATGTATTAAGTGGTTTTGATACGCGTACTAAAGATATTATTATGTCGCGTTATCTACTTGATACAAAAGCGACTCTTCAAGATCTAGCAGCTAAGTATAATATTTCGGCAGAAAGAGTGCGTCAGATTGAGGAAGAGGCACTTACTAAGCTTAAAAAAGCTATCAAAAACAGGTCCTAACTTTTAACTTTATTGATGGTTAATTATTCAAAAAAATAGTGTTACTTATGTTAATATTACCAACAATATAGTTTTATTTACTTATTAGATGAAAGATTTTATACCCAAGGTAAAATCAAAAATAAAATCCTCAGTTTATTTAGATGGTTCAAAGAGTATATCGAATAGATCTTTGATAATTGCAGCTATGGCGCAAGGTCAAACAGCGTTTGTAAATCTACCTAATAGTGCTGATGTACTGGCATGTGTTGGAGCGTTAAAAGAGTTAGGCTGTCAACTAGAACATAATCAAGAATCTAAAACTTTGGTGATCCAAGGATGTGGTGGAGAATTTGCCAACTCAAATGCAAAAATATTTTGTAATGAGTCGGGTACTTTGACAAGATTTATAATCCCTATGTTAGCAGTGCAAGCTACTGGCCAATACTATGTATATGCAAAGCAAAGAATGATGGATAGACCTTTAGCTGATCAATTAATACCTCTTGAAAAGCTAGGTATATCAGCACTCTATCATCAAAAAGAGCATGCTATGCCTCTTACTATCAAAGCGAAGTCTTTAGATGGAGATAATATCGAAGTAGATGGTGCTAAGAGTTCTCAGTTTGCATCAGGTCTGCTTATGGCAGCTCCATATATGACAAAGGGCCTGCAACTAGACTCTATCACAGATCATAAGCAACCATATTTAGAGATGACTGTTAAAGTAATGGCGGAGTTTGGTATAAATGTAGATATTAATGGAAGTGTTTATAGTGTAAATAACTCTAACTATGTTTCCCCGGATAAATATGTTGTTGAACCTGATGTTTCGACTGCATCATATTTTTGGGCATTTGCTGCTATTACAGGCTCAGCTATTAAGGTCATGAATGTAACGCAAAAATCTAAACAAGGCGATATTAAATTTTTAGAAGTACTAGAGAGAATAGGTTGCCAAGTTAATTACTTTGATGATGGTATAGAAGTTGTAGGTACAGATAGTTTGAGTGGTATAGAAGTAAATATGCGTAATTTTTCTGATACCTTTATGACACTTGCTGCTATTGCGTGCTTTGCAAATTCTGATACTCATATTTCAGGACTTAGTCATACAAGAGGACAGGAGTCAGATCGTGTTGATGCTATGGCAGAAGGACTTACAAAACTTGGTATCTATGTCGAGACAACTCAAGATAGTATTTTAATATCACCAACAAGAAGCAAATTTAAGCCAGCTGAAGTTGATAGTCATAATGATCATCGTATCGCTATGTCGTTAGCATTATTAGGATTGAAATATGATGGTGTTGTGATAAATAATGCAGAGGCGGTTAGTAAAACATGCCCTGACTATTTTGATAGAATGAGAAACTTAGTAGGTTCGTGATGACAAATAAAGAGCGTATTATTACCAGATATTTAAGTCAAAGATGGTATAAGAAGGCTCTTATTATCACGCCTAAAGAGCAGAGCTATTTTTATAAGATAAATGTTCTAAAGCTGGTGGCTTGTTCGGGCTATCTAAAAAATGAGCCTTCGCTAGGGTGTGTATTTGATGTAGAAGCTTGGCCCTTTGAGCATAAGTTTTTTGATCTTATCATATTAGATGAGAGTTTTATAAATTGTCCTGCTTTAATGAAAGCAATATTCAATCAGCTTCATTTCTGTTTAGCTGATGATGGCGAAGTTATTGTCGCTTGTTCAGGCAATATTAGTCTATATAGTTTATTATCAAGATTTATCTCAAATGGTTTTATTAGCAAGAGAGTGAGATTAATAAACTATACTGGTAACTTTATAGTAAATATGTTCAAAAGAATTTTTAGTAAATATTTTGTAGTGGTTTTTAAGAAGGATAATTATTTCTCCGTTGATCCACTTAGTGTCGGAGAGCTAATAAAAGAACCTACAAAGTCTGAAGTAGCTAAAATATATAGTGGTGGTTGTGCTAAGGAAGTATATGGGAATTTTCACAAAGAAAAATAATGTAATTGCTTATACAGATGGAGCATGTAAAGGTAATCCAGGTATAGGCGGTTGGGGAGCTATCTTGAGTTATAATAGTGTTGATAAAGAGATTTATGGTGCCGAAAAAGATACAACGAATAATAGAATGGAGCTAATGGCAGCAATCAAAACTCTACAAGCACTAAAAAGAAAATGCGATATAACGATCTATACAGACTCTAAGTATCTTCAAAATGGTATTAACCAATGGTTAGCAAATTGGAAGGCTAATGGTTGGAAGACAGCAGCCAAAAAAGAAGTCAAAAATAAAGATCTCTGGCAAGAGCTAGATAGTTTGACAACTAAACACAATGTAACTTGGAGCTGGGTAAAGGGTCATAGTGGTAATCAAGGTAATGAAAAAGCTGATGAGTTGGCAAATAAAGCAATCGCTGAATTGATAGGAAAATAAGTATGGATAATTATTCTAATAAAAAAATTCTAGTTTTATATACTGGTGGTACTATCGGGATGATTAGTACTGAACAGGGCTATGATGTTGAAGCAGGCTATCTGACAAAAACCATAGCTGGAATTAGAGATTTTTATCATTATGATATGCCAGAGTTCGAGATCAAAGAGTATAGTGATCTTATTGATTCATCAAATATTGACCCTAAAAGATGGGTTTCGCTAGCACAAGATATATTGGATAATTATGCTAATTATGATGGTTTTGTGATTTTGCATGGTACAGATACACTTGCTTATACGGCATCGGTATTATCTTTTATGTTAGGTGAAATTGATAAGCCAGTTATTGTTACAGGCTCACAAATACCAATCTCCAAAATCAGGTCAGATGCTATATCAAATATCCTTAATAGTTTGATTTTTGCATGTAATGATAATATCAAAGAAGTTTGTGTATATTTTAATCAAAAGCTAATGCGTGGTAATAGAACTACGAAAATATCAGCGACAGATTTTGATGCTTTTGGATCTCCGAATTATCCAACTCTAGCAAAAGTTGGCATAGATATCGTAGTCAAGCAGAAAAGATTGTGGCAAAGACAAAAGTCACTTAATATACCAAGTTTAGATACGTTTACAATCCCTAAGATTGCGATATTACAGATTTATCCTGGTATGAATAGTGATATGCTATCAGCTATTGTTGAGCAACCATTACAGGGATTAATTCTCAAGACTTATGGTTCTGGTAATATGATGAATGATCCAGAAATTTATACGACTCTCAAAAAGGCTAGTGATAAGGGAATTGTGATAGTGAACTGTACGCAGTGCTTGTATGGTAGTGTCAAAATGGCTACATACAAAGTCGCAAGAGGACTGATTGATGTTGGTGTGATCTCAGGTCGTGATATGACTGATGAAGCAGCATTTGCTAAGCTTTTTTATTTATTAGGTCAACCAAGTATTTCTCTAAAAGAGACCAAGATAGCTTTTGAAACTTCTTTACATGGCGAAGTAACATTGTCATAGTAATTATAAAAATTTGTTTATTTTATAGTACTAATATAGTATATTGATACATGAAAAAAAATTCACTTATAAACAAGGGGACTAAACGATGAGTAATATTTCTGAATTAATAAAAGGTAACAGAGCTTGGGCTGAACAAATCAAAAAAACTAATCCTGAGTTCTTTGAAACACTATCAAAAGGTCAATCACCAGAGTATCTTTGGATAGGTTGTTCAGATAGTCGTGTACCTGCTAACCAAGTTTGTGGCTTGATACCAGGTGAGGTTTTTGTACATCGTAATGTTGCAAATGTTGTTTCGCTTACCGATTTAAATTGTTTATCAGTATTACAGTTTGCTATCGAAGTTTTAAAGGTCAAGAAAATCATAGTATGTGGTCACTATGCTTGTGGTGGTGTTGAAACTGTTGTTAAAGATAAGAGCTATGGCTTGATTGATAATTGGTTGACATCTATCCATGAAGTCAAAGAGCAAAATAAAAAGTTTATTGAAGAGTCATTAGCTTGTTACAAGAATAATGAAGACGAATATATGAAGAAAAAAGTAGATATGATGTGTGAGCTAAATGCACTCCACCAAGCTCTTAACCTATGTAAAACTACGGTTGTGAAAGATGCTTGGGCAAAAGGACTTAACTTCACTATTCATGCTTCTATATATGGTATTGGCGATGGTAAGCTGTATGAAATCGGTGGTGGTGTAGGCTCAAGAGCTGAGATGGATGCTATGTATGCCGAGGCTATCGAATCTATCAAATCTAGATATTGTCAAACTCAATCTTGTTCATTGTAATTCTTCTTTCTTATAGAGAAATCTTATCATTAATCATATTATATAAAATATATGTGATTAAAAATCTCCTAAATGTCGTATTCTGAATAAAGCTAATAAGCAAAATTGAGATTCTTCTTTAGAAGTATTGTTTTTAACGAAATTTGATTTTTCTATTTAATATTTTATACAAAATATAAGCTATTAAAGCAGTTGTAATATTAATAAAGAACACAGCTTCGACATATTGACTATAAATCTGACCATTAAATAGAGTAAGAGCATCTAATAATGTATAGATAGCAAAAAATATCAAACAAGCTGCTTTGAATTCTCTAGTTTTAAATAGTGCCAAAATTGAGAATAAAAAGATGGCTAACTCAAAGATTCCAATCTGAAAAACAGCAGGAGTAAAAATCCATCCTTGAAATTTACTGATACTATCCCCATCTACTAAATATGTAAAACTGTTGATAGAAGCATATAGGCTTATATTGAAAATAATAAAGTAGTTAGCGTAGATATTTGCGTGATGTTTACCGTATATAATGCTAGAGTGTAAGAAAGCTATTATAAAAGGTGATATTAATAAACAAATACTTATAATTACAGTTACCATAAGTCGCTTAAGATTTGTAGAAATAGCTAGATTTTACAGCAAATGCTTTGGCTTGTCATATATTTAATAATAAACATATAGACAATCTAATAGATGATAGTTAAAATTTGCTACTAGAAAATTGTTAAATAAATAAAAGGAAAACTTAATAATGCAAGTTACTGTAGAGAAGAAAGAAGGTATCCATTGTTCACTATTGATAGAAGTACCAGCGAATGAGATTGATAGCGTAGTTACTAAAGAGATTAACAAAACTGCAAAAACTATCAAGATGGATGGTTTCAGACCTGGCAAAGTACCTGCTGGTATGGTTGAGAAAAAGTATGGCGAGCAAATCCGTATGGAAGTGATCTCTGATATCATTCCTCAGAAGTATACTAAGGCTATACAAGATGAGAAGTTGGCAGTAGCTGGTATCGAGGTAGACCTTCAAGAAAACAAAAAAGGCGAGCCTCTTAAGTTTGTAGCTAACCTTGAGCTATTCCCAGAATTTGAAGTTTCAGGTTTTGAGAAAATCGAAATTCAAAAGCCAGTTGTTGAGCTAACTGACAAAGAAGTTAAGCAAATGATCGAAAACCTTAGAAAGCAAATGGCTACATTCTCAGAAGTAGAGAGAGCTGTGCAAAAAGATGACAAAGTTGTTATCGATTTCGTAGGTAAGAAAGATGGTGAAGTTTTCGAAGGTGGTTCTGCAAATGATCAAGAATTAGTAATCGGTTCTGGTCAAATGATCCCAGGTTTTGAAGATGGTATCATCGGTATGAATAAAGATGAGCAAAAAACGATCACAGTTACTTTCCCAGAAGAGTACCAAAACAAAGACTTAGCTGGTCAAGAAGCTACTTTTGATATCACTGTTAAGAAGATTCAAGAAGCTCAGTTACCAGAAGTTGACGAAGAGTTCGTTAAGAAGTTTGGTGTGAAAGGTGGGGTAGATACTTTTGAAGACGAAATCAAAGAAAATATGCAACGTGAACTTAAGTTCATCCTACAAAGAAAGATCAAAGATCAAGTATTCAAAGGATTAAGAGAAATCGCTGAATTTGAAACTCCAAAAGCTTTAATTAAAAGAGAAATAGAAGCTGCTAAGCAAAATTTAGTTCAACAAATGGGTGGTGGCCAAAACTTTGATGTTAACCAATTGCCTGATAACTTATTTGAAGCTAACGCTAAGCAAAAAGTTGATACTAGTTTAGTTCTTGATAGTGTAATGAAATCTCAAGAGTTCAAGGCAGAAGATGCTGAAGTTGAGAGCTTATTAGATGAATTAGTTCAAGCTTATGAAGAGCCAGAAAAAACTAAAGAGCAAATCAAAAAGAACGAAAAAGAAATCTCTAACTTAAAAGCTTTAGTTATAGAAAACAAGCTGACTGATTGGGTACTATCTCAAGCTCAAGTAACTGAAAAGCAAGAAGATTTCTTTGAAGTTATTAAAGAAAACATGCAAGCTCAGCAAGGTGGTTTCTAAGCTAGCTTATTAAGAGAGGATGTAAATGATAACTAATAACTTAGTTCCTACTGTCGTTGAGAAAACAGCTGGTGGTGAGAGAGCTTTTGATATTTATTCAAGGTTACTAAAAGAGCGTATAGTTTTTTTAAATGGTGAGGTAAATGATCAATCAGCGAACCTTGTAATCGCTCAGTTGTTGTTTTTGGAGTCAGAAGATCCTGACAAAGATATATATTTTTATATCAATTCCCCAGGTGGTATGGTTACAGCTGGTATGGGTGTATATGATACTATGCAATTTATCAAGCCGGACGTTAATACTATATGTATTGGTCTGGCTGCTAGTATGGGATCGCTATTGTTAGCTGGTGGAGCTAAAGGTAAAAGATATAGTTTGCCTAGCTCACAGATTATGATTCATCAACCACTAGGTGGCTTTAGAGGACAAGCTTCAGATATAGAAATTCATGCAAAAAATATTCTACGTATCAAAGATAGGTTAAATAAAGTTTTAGCGTATCATACAAGTCAAGATTTAGAGACTATTGTTAGAGATACTGATAGAGATAATTTCATGATGGCAGAAGAAGCTAAAGAGTATGGTCTAATCGATCATGTAATAGAGTCTCGTGAAGCAATTATTAAATAATTAAAGGAATTCTAATTCAATAATATGGCTAAAATTCTATACTGTTCTTTTTGTGGTAAGTCACAACAAGAAGTTAAACATATCATCGCAGGTCGTGATGGTAATATCTGTAATGAATGTATTGCTAAATGTGCAGATAAAATTCATAGCACAGAAGGAGCTTCTCTAGAGGATGTATCGTTTGAGAAGTTGCCAAAGCCAATCGAAATCAAAAAATATCTTGATGATTATATTATTGGTCAAAACAATGCTAAAAAAGTATTATCTGTGGCTGTATACAATCATTACAAAAGAATCACTTCCGAAACTGCAAAAGATGATGATATTGAGCTTAAAAAAAGTAATGTTCTATTATTAGGACCTACTGGCTCTGGTAAAACATTATTTGCCCAAACATTAGCAAAGCTTCTAAATGTTCCTTTTGCCATAGCAGATGCAACAACTCTTACAGAGGCTGGCTATGTTGGAGATGATGTTGAGAATATCATTGTTCGATTGCTACAAAATGCTGATTTTGATATTGCTAAAGCTCAAAAAGGTATTATCTATATCGATGAAATAGATAAGATTGCACGTAAGTCAGAAAGTGCTTCTATAACACGTGATGTATCTGGAGAAGGTGTTCAGCAAGCACTTTTGAAGCTTATAGAGGGTACTGTATCATCCGTACCTCCTAAAGGTGGTCGAAAGCATCCTAATCAAGAGATGATACAAGTTGACACTTCAGATATATTATTTATATGTGGGGGAGCGTTTGCTGGTATTGAGAAAGTTGTTAAGCATAGAATGGATAAAGTTAGTATTGGTTTCAATGCGGATGTGGTACAACAAAAAAATAGCTTAGATACTGAAAAATTGATGCAGAAAGTCGAAAGTGAAGATTTGACTAGATTTGGACTTATTCCTGAACTTATTGGACGTTTGCCAATTGTTACTGTGCTAAATGAGTTAAAAGAAGAGGATTTGGTCAAAATTCTTATGGAACCAAAAAATGCTTTAATTAAACAATATGTTAAGCTGTTTGAATTTGATGATGTAATGATTGAGTTTAGTGATGAAGCTCTTGTTGAAATAGCTAAAAAAGCAATAGCTAAAAAAACAGGTGCGAGAGGATTGAGAACTATTCTTGAAAATATACTTCTTGATGTGATGTTTCATGTCCCTTCATCTGAAGATGTTGAGAAAGTTATTATCAACGATAAAGTAATATTAGAGCAAGAAGAGCCAACTCTTGTAATGAAATCACAGCAGCAAAAACAATTAAAAGAGATAATCTAAAAAATTTACAGGAGAATGTAAGTTTATGTCAGAAGTCCTAAATGTCGTTCCTGTTATTCCCTTAAGAGATGTGGTTATATACCCATCAATGACTTTACCTTTAAATGTGGGTCGTAAAAAGTCAATTGAAGCAGTCAAGCAGGCATCTAACAGTTATAATAACTATATCTTATTAGCAACTCAAAAGAACGGTTCAAGTTCTGGTGATGTTGTTGATAATATATACGATATTGGTACGTTAGCTAAAATTGTTCAAATTATGAAGCTTCCTGATGGTAGCTTAAAGATCATAGTAGAAGGTGTAGCTAAAAGATTAGTTGCTAAATATGATAGTGTTGATGGGTGTATATTTGCTAACTTAGATAGTCTTCATATTGATGATAGTTATGATCCTAGTCAAGTTGATAAAGAGCTAAAAGCAATCTTATTGTCGATTAGTGATTCTCTCAAAAAGTTTGTTGATATTAGTGGAAAAGTGTCTAAAGAATCTTTAGCTACGCTTATAAATACAGAAGAGCCTCATAAGTTTATATATGAGATTTCAACTATTCTAAATACAGAGATTACTAAAAAGCAAAAAATTTTAGAAGCTACAGATATCAAAAATAAAGCGTTATTACTTTTATCTTGCCTATATGAAGAGTTAGAAATTCTTGAGCTAGAGGCTAAAATTAAAGATAGAGTCAAATCTCAAGTAGATAAGAATCAACGTGAGTACTATTTGAATGAGCAAGTCAAGGCTATTTATAAAGAGCTTGGTGAGGCTGATGAAGAGTCAGAAGTAACAGCTCTTAAGAAGAGAATTGAAACTACTAAAATGTCCAAAGAGGCAAAAGAAAAATGCTTAAAAGAACTTAAAAAGCTTAAAGCGATGCCTCCTTCATCTTCTGAATCTGCTGTATCAAGGAATTATATTGAGACTATACTTTCATTACCTTGGGGTAAGAAAGCAAAAGTTAAAAAAGATATTAATCTTGCTGAAAAAGTTTTAGAGAAAGATCATTACGGTATTAAGAAAGTTAAAGAAAGAATATTGGAGCATTTAGCTGTTCAAATTAAACGAGACAGTAATACAAAAGCTCCTATTCTATGTCTAGTCGGTCCTCCGGGTGTTGGTAAGACATCAATTGGTCAATCCATTGCTAGAGCAACAGGGCGTGAATATGTGCGTATGGCTCTTGGTGGTGTAAGAGATGAGTCTGAGATTAGAGGACACCGTCGTACATATATAGGATCTATGCCTGGGCAAATTATCCAAAAGATAATTAAGTCTAAGACGGAGAACCCACTTTTCTTACTTGATGAAATAGATAAAATTTCTTCTGATTTTAGGGGAGATCCATCTGCAGCTCTTTTAGAGGTGCTTGATCCAGAGCAAAATAGTACATTTAACGATCATTATCTTGAGATAGATTATGATCTATCTAAGGTGATGTTTGTTGCTACAGCAAATTCACTTGATATAGATCCTGCATTACGTGATAGGCTAGAAATTATACACTTATCAGGGTATACAGAGATTGAGAAGCAAGCAATTGCTAAGCAATATCTAGTACCAAAATCATTGGAAAACAATGGGCTAACTAAGAGTGAAATTAATTTTACTCCTAAGGCTATTTTGGATGTGGTGAGATATTATACGAGAGAAGCAGGGGTAAGAAATTTACAACAAAAGATAGACGGCGTATGTCGTAAGGCTGTTAAAAATCTTCTTAAAGATCCTGAGCATGGTAAGGTATCTATCACACAAAAAAATCTTGAAGACTATCTTGGCGTTCATCAGTTTGATTATGGTATCAAAAATGCCAAGCCTAAAATAGGTCAAGTCACAGGTTTAGCATGGACTTCTGTAGGTGGTGAGCTACTAACTATAGAAGCTCTAGCGATGCCTGGTAAAGGTAAGGTTAAGTACACAGGTAGCCTTGGCGATGTCATGAAAGAATCGATTGATGCGGCCTTTAGTGTTGTACGCTCGATTTCAAAAGGCTATGAGCTAGCAGATGACTTTTATGAGAAAAAAGATGTACATATACACGTTCCTGAAGGAGCTACTCCAAAGGATGGTCCAAGTGCTGGTATCGCTATGACTACAGCTCTAGTTTCTGTATATACAAATAAACCAGTTAGAAATGATATTGCTATGACTGGTGAAGTAACTTTGCGTGGAGATGTTTTAGCAATTGGAGGGTTAAAAGAGAAACTTTTAGCTGCGCTAAGAGGTGGAATTAAAGAGGTTTTGATTCCTAAACAGAATGTTAAAAACTTAGCAGATGTTGATAAAGAAATACTTGAAAAACTTGAAATAACGCCTGTAAATAGTATAAAAGAGGTGTTAGAGAGAGTTTTTTGATGATAAAGTATTGAAACACTACATTTTTAGTGTTATAAAATTAAATGACACTTGTCGACTATGTATAAATAAAGGAGTTTAAGACATGAATAAGAGTGAATTAGTAAGTGCTATAGCTAAAGAAGCAGATGTTACTAAAGAAGTTGCTAGTAATACTCTGGATGCAACTATTGCTGCTGTAACTAAAGCTTTAAAGAATGGTGATAGCGTTACTCTAGTAGGCTTTGGAACTTTTCAAGTAAAAGAAAGAAGTGCTAGAGAAGGTAGAAATCCTAAAACTGGTGAAACAATCAAGATAGCAGCTTCTAAAGTTCCAAGCTTCAAAGCAGGTAAAGGTCTTAAAGACGCTGTGAAATAAAGAAAAATTACAAAAATAGTGATTTTTTGAAAAGCATACTTAACAGTATGCTTTTTTTTTATCTATAATATCTATAGTTTAATAAAGCAGTAATTATTTAAGGTTGATAAAATGTTACAGTCTTTCAATGATAGGCTCAAAGGTCCATTTACATGGATTATAATTATTTCTATAAGTTTTATATTTGTCATATCTGGTATGACATTTTTTTTCACGAATATTGGCTCAAGTAGATCTTATGTGGCTAAAGTAGGTGATAATGAGATAGGTTTGCAACAGTTTCAGCAGTATGCTCAAAATGCTACAACTGAGGCACAGAAGAGAGCAGTTTTAGATCAGATGATAAATCAATACTTAGTACTTGCAGATGCGCAGCGCCATAATATTGCTGTATCTAAGTTAGCATTACAATCTGCGATATTTACAAATCCCATGTTTTTTAACAAAGAGGGTAAATTCTCAGCCGATAAGTTGAAGCAAGTTGTAGAGTATATTGGAGGTATGAGTAAATTAGAGCAAATCTTAACTCAAAATATTCAGGCAACAATGATTCCAAAGGCTATAGCGGATACAACAATAACAACTGATTATGAGAAGAAGCTTTTAGATAATATTTATCTAGTTAATAAAAAAATAGAGTATTTGAAGATATCTCCATCAGATTTCAAATCCCAAATTAAGCCTACTCAACAAGATTTGGAAGCTTACTATAATGCTCATAAAAATGAGTATATAAATCCAGCTAAAAAGAAAATTAACTATTTTATAATCACAAAAGATAGCTTTATATCTAAGAGTGATATTAGTGAAAGCGATATAAAATCATATTATGATACTCATAAGGAATTTTTTAAAGGCTATAACAAAGATGCTAAAACTACTATTGCGAAAATAATTCAAAATAGAAGAGCCTTGGAGAAATTTAATACTTACTCGCAGAATATTGATAGTATTAGTTTCACTGAGCTTGAAAAGAATTTAGGTAACCCTAAGGTGGCGAATATTGTGAATAATGATGAATCTACAATATCTACGGTAACCAATAGTCAATTCTTTGTAAGTACAGAGAAGTACTCAAGTATTCCGGTTGCTGATAATGAGCTTTTAGTATATGAGGTAAATAACTCTCAGCCATCAATCCAACAAAAATTAGCAGACGTTAAGAGTGAAGTGTCTAAAGCCGTAATTGCAGAGAAATCTCAAAGATTATCTTTAGAAAAGTCTCAAAAGCTACTTGATGACTTGGTTAATGATAAAAAAGTAAGTGTTAGCTTCAAGCAAGCAACTATTGATAGTAACTCGAAGTCATTTAGTAAAGAGTTTAATGATTATGTGATGTTTAATACTAATAATCAGTATCATAGTTATCAAGCGGATAATGGTGATATATACATATATAAAGTTATTAAAGTTGAACCTTTAGGTAATAAAGATACTAAATTACCTAGGCAAGTATTAAATACAGTCAAAGAAGAAGAGTTAAACTTCTATTTACAAGTAGTTAAGCAAGAAGTTCCTGTTAAAGTTAATTACAAAAATATCTAAATGAATAAGCTAATCTATGGTCTTGCTGGACCAACAGCATCTGGTAAAACCTCTTTATCAATATCTATTGCAAATAAGATTAATGCTGAAATAATTAGTGTTGATTCATCACTCGTCTATAAAGGTATGAATATTGGTACAGCTAAGCCAACTTTGGATGAGCAAGGAGGTGTTAAACATCATTTAATAGATATAATTGAGCCAACAGAAAGCTTTTCAGTTGCTGACTTTATAACGAATGTTAATAAGATTAAAAAAGAGATTTGGAGTAGAGGGAAAGAGGTCTTACTTGTAGGTGGAACGATGCTTTATTTCAAAGGTTTGATAGAAGGTTTATCATCTTTGCCTGAGTCACAGCCTGAAGTGAGGCAGACTCTTGAGTTAGAAAGAAAAGCAAAAGGTTTACAATATTTACATCAACAGTTAAATAAAATGGATCAAGAATCTGCTCAGAAAATTAATCCTAATGATCAGCAAAGAGTATTTCGTGCTTTAGAGGTAATTATGATAACTGGTAAAAAATATTCTGAACTTGTTAAAACATCTAAAGTCGGTGGATTAGAAGAGAAATTAAAGTTATGTGCCCTGGTACCTAATGATAGATCAATTCTACATGATAATATTGAATTAAGATTTAAACAGATGCTTAATCAAGGGTTTCTAGATGAAGTTCAAAGTTTACGCAAAAATCCTAAGCTTACTAAAGAAACTACTGCTATTCGAAGTGTTGGATATCGTCAGGCATGGGAATATTTAGATGGAGACATTAGTTATGAAGAGTTCGTTAAAAAGGGAATCGTAGCCACTCGCCAACTTGCTAAGCGTCAACTTACATGGATTCGTAATTGGCAGGATGAGATTAAATTAATTGAGATGGAGAGTCAAAATAAAGAACAACAAGTCTGGGAATATTTTGATCATAAATAAGATTTGCTGATAACTTTAAATATTGTTAGAATATATCGCGAAGTTTAATTGTTAAACTTGATAAAATAATAACTATAACAAAATAATTAAAAGGAAGTGAAACAATGTCAAGAATATCATCTTTACAAGACCCGTTCTTAAACGCCCTAAGAAAAGAAAAAGTTAGCGTATCTGTATATCTAGTAAATGGAATTAAACTACAAGGTCAAGTAGAAGCTTTTGATCAGTTCTGTATCGTACTTAGAAATACTGTTAATCAAATGGTTTATAAGCATGCTATTTCTACTATAGTACCGGCTAAGAGTGTAAGAATGGTTTATAGCTCTTTTAACCCATATCATCAAAATTCAAATGATGAACAAGATGAGAATGTAGATGATATTCATTCTGATGATCTTGAAGCTCAAGAAAATCAAGGCAATGTTGCTGAGTAATCAAACTTTATATTCTTTTTTCTTTAATTCCATTCTGGAGTAACATAAATTAATGGAATTTTTCGAGTCTTATGAAGCAGGTAGTAAATGCTTACTTGTAAATATAAATTTTAAATATCGCCGCGAACTAAATGCTGACTTAGCTGAACTGGAAGGTTTGGTTTTAGCAGCTGATAAAGTTGTGTTGGAGAGTTTAGATTTCAATCATCCTGAACCTGATATCAAGTATTTTTGTGGTATGGGTAAAATGGAAATGATCAAAAATAAACGTGATGAGTTAGAAGCTGATCTTGTTGTATTTAATCATCCATTAAGCCCATCCCAAGAGAGAAATATTGAGAAGTTTCTTGAGTGTAAGATTATGGATAGAACGAGGCTTATTCTTGAAATATTCTCACTTCGAGCAAAAACTCATGAGGGTAAGCTTCAAGTTGAGTTAGCTCAACTAAATTATCAGTCAACACGCTTAGTCAAAGGTTGGACTCACTTAGAGAGACAAAAAGGTGGTATTGGTGTACGTGGTGGGCCAGGAGAAACCCAGCTTGAGATTGATAGACGTCTAATTAGACAAAGAATTAAACAAATTACTCAAAAGTTGGAAAAAGTAAAACATCATCGTGATTTAAGTAGATCCTCACGAAAGAAAAATAATATTCCAACAATATCATTTGTTGGTTATACCAATGCTGGTAAATCAACACTTTTTAACAAAATAACAAATGCAGATGTTTTAGCTAAAGACCAACTATTTGCTACACTTGATCCTACTTTACGTAAAGTAATTGTACCAAAACTAGGTGAAGTTATCTTCTCTGATACAGTAGGATTCATTAAGAACTTACCTCATGATTTAGTAGAAGCATTCCATGCAACTTTAGAAGAAGCTATAGAGTCAGACCTTCTAGTTCATGTGATAGATTATGCAGATGAGGATTATAAAAGTTATATCGAGCAAGTAGAAAAAGTTCTAAAGGAAATAGGTATCGCAGATAAAGAGATGATCTGTGTTTATAATAAAATCGATAAAATTGAGAATGCTTATGCTGGATTTGTTCCAATGGATGATTCAGATTCAAGTGTGGTTGGTAGAGTGTACCTGTCTGCTCAGACTGGAGATGGTATTGAAGAGTTTTATCATGCGTTGGCTACATTTTTTAATAAAACATGGGTTAGTGAAACTTTAGAATTACCACCTAAATATTCAAAGGTTAGAGCTATGATGTATGAGCTTGGAGCTGTTGATGCTGAAGGTGTTTCTGAAGAAGGTAACTATTTGCTTAAAATAAAAATTTCAGAAGATGATTTTGAAAGGTTTAAAAGAGAGTTTGATTTAGATTTAGAAGAGTTCTTCGTTAAATAAGTTTTGATCTTATTTGTACTCAGGAACCTCAATTGGATCTTTAAATATTCCAGCACCTATGAATTTAGAGATAACTGGAGTAGATGATATTTTAACTGTAATAGTCGATAAGTATTTTTTAACTATTTCATCAGATGCTGCTACAGATAGGTTGGTAAGCCCAACTTTTTGTTTTCTAGCTATAATATCTTTTAATCTATTTTGCCATTGATCAAAAGCAATATTATAGTCACCATTTGCTTTATGAAGTTCACCAGCTAATACATAAGCTTCAACGATTGCAAATATACTTCCAAGCCCCATTAATATAGATGGGCAAGCAGCAGAGTCTCCAACAAGAGCAACTCTTCCTTTGTGCCAAGTATCCATGCGTATTTGACTGACTTTATCAAAATAGATTTCCTCCACATCATTTAACTTGTTAAGTATATCTGGAGTCTCCCAGCCAAAGTCATGAAAAGATTTTTGTAGTAGTTCTTTTTTTTGCTCTAAAGTTACTGGGAATTGTTTCACAAGTTCAGCATCTAATGTAAACATAATCAAAGTTTCATCTTGGTCTAGACATACTCTTGCTACTTGTTGCTTCTCACCTACGCTCAGAGCATAAGTATATTTCTCATAATGATCGTATTTTTTGAGAGAAAGAGCTGCTACATATTTATCCAACTCATATTCTTGATATTCTGACTTGTCAAAAGCGATGTTACGTATATGAGAGTGTAAGCCATCAGTTCCTATAACCAAATCAAAGTCCTCTTTAGTTCCATCGCTAAGATGAGTAGTTATAGTTTTATCTTTTTCTTCTATTTTCTCGATAGATGTACCAAACCTAATATCTATACCTTCGCAGGCTTTATAAATAGTTTCTGCAATATCTCCGCGTTTGACACTTAGAAAGTCATCATAGTTATCAGTGATAAGAGAAGAGATATTAACTTTTGAAGATCTTCTACCATTTTGATCAAAACAGTGAATATTCTTAATTTGATAAGATTTCTCTTTAAGTTGCTCAAATAATCCCATCTTTCTCACTACTTCACAGGCAGGACCCCAAAAATCGACTAGGTAACCACCAGTTCTAAATTCCGAAGCTTTTTCAAAAAGAGTAGGTTGGAACCCATACTCTCTCAACCACCATGCTAAAGTTGTACCTGCTATGCCAGTACCATTTATTGCAATTCTTTTCATTTTCATATTCCTAAGAAATGTATCTCTATTATAGATTTTAGAGTTATATTGATAGTTATTCAATACAGCTTTACTGTGCATTTGATATTTATTTGTAGATAGTGCAAAAAATATAGGAAAATTTATATATAATAGGTAGGATAAAAATTATTCAATACTATTTTGGATTAGGAATTATAGGAATAACTATTTATGATAAAAAAGCTTAAAGAAAAATGGTTCTGGAGCAAAAACTCGGAGCAAGGACCACCAGACTTAGAGGAAATAATCAAAAAATTCTTTGGCAAAAAGTCAAAGAAGAATGATGATGAGAATGAGAGTATTTATTCAAAAAATGCTAACAAGAATAAACCTATGTTTGATAAACCTCCTGTAGCTAAGATTGCATCTATAGTTGTGGCAGTATTGATAGTTGCATGGATAGGTTTTGGTTTTTATGTAGTACAACCTGCTGAGCAAGCTGCTGTTCTTAGATTAGGCAAATTCTCAAATATGGTAGAACCTGGTTTACACTGGCATCCTATTGGTATTGATAAGGTGTACAAAGAGAATGTTCAAGAGCTTAAAACCACGTCGTTAAAGCGTGATATGCTTACATCTGAAGAGAATATTGTTCATATTTCTTTTACAGTTCAATATCGTATTGCAGATTTAGAGAAATATTTATTTGCTAATGTAAACACAACACGACTATTGCAACAAGCTTTAGAAAGTGCTGTTAGACAGGTTGTTGGTGAAAATAAACTAGAGCAGATATTAACTACCAATAGGGCTGTGATTACGCAACAAGTCCGTAAAGAGATGGAAGCACTACTAAAGTCTTATAATACAGGGATATATATTAGTGAAGTGATTATGCAACCAGCTCAAGCACCTGATGCTGTTAAAAGTGCATTTGATGATGTAATCAAGGCTCGTGAAGATCGTGAAAGGGAGCAAAATGAAGCTGAAGCTTATGCTAACAGAGTAGTGCCAGTTGCACAAGGTAAAGCTCAAAGAATTGTTGATCAGGCTAACGCTTATAAACAAAAAATTGTTTTAGAAGCTCAAGGTGAAGTTGCCCAGTTTGAACAATTATTACCAATATACAAAAAATCTCCTGATATAGTTATGAATCAAATGTATTTTAATACTATTTCAAATGTACTTCAGCACAATAAGATATTCTTAATAGATGGTGATGGTGCAAAAAATATTTTCTATGGTTTAGATAATGCTCAAAAGCAAGCATTATTACCAAATACTCAAGGAGGTAACTAAGATGAGTAAGTTTCTAAAAATATTCTTAGTACTTGTAGTGGTTGCTTCTGTGGTGGTTTTGAGTACTAAATTTATTGTTAAAGAAGGATCAGAGGCAGTTATTTTAAGACTAGGAGAGCTAGTTAAAGATAAAGATGGTAAAGCAATTGAGTATGAGCCTGGCTTGCATGTTAAGATTCCATTTATTGATACAGTCAAAATTTATGATATGCGTAATAGAGTATTAGAAGCAGACTCAGCTCGTGTTGTTACAAAAGAGCAGAAAGATGTTCTAATTAATGCTTATGTTGTGTGGAAAGTTAGTAATAGTAATATCTCAAAATTCTATACGAGTACAAGTGGAAGTGTAGAAAGAGCAGAAACTTTATTGAAACAGTTTTTAGAGTCTTCTTTGAGAGCAGAAGTTGGTAACAATGATATTCAAAGCCTAATCAATAATAATCGTGATAAGTTAATGATTGCTCTGACAAATAGTGTCCAAAAGCAAGCTAAGCAAATCGGTGTTGATGTTATAGATGTAAGAGTTAAGCAAATTGATTTACCAGATACTGTTACGGACTCTATTTACCAAAGAATGAGATCTTCACGTCAGAAAGTTGCAGCTTCTATTAGAGCTGAAGGTAAACAGTTGGCTGAAAAGATTAATGCAGCAGCAGATGCTAAAGTTACTGTAACAATGGCGGAGGCTGAGAGAGAGTCTAAGATCATAAGAGCTGAAGCT
This sequence comes from Francisella salina, assembly GCF_000219045.1. Classification (NCBI taxonomy): domain Bacteria; kingdom Pseudomonadati; phylum Pseudomonadota; class Gammaproteobacteria; order Thiotrichales; family Francisellaceae; genus Francisella; species Francisella salina. The sequence continues at coordinate 1,597,683 of NC_015696.1, read as the reverse complement.
GATGCTAAAGCAGCTAAGATATTTACAGAGGCTTATTCTAAGTCCGTACCACTTTATGAATTCTTAAAGAGTATGAACTCTTATAAAGAAAGCTTTAATGGTAAAAATGAAGTTGTATTTATGCTAAAACCAGATAGTAAGTTTTTCCAAGGTTTTAAGTTAGAACCAGATAGTAAGCTTGCAGAAGATATGAAGGAAGCAAAATAAAAATGACTAAAGTAAAAGTGCTTTTTGTATGTAAAGGTAACATTTGTAGATCACCAACTGCTCATGGTATTTTTAGAGATATTGTCAAACAAAATGCCTTAGAGAATCATATTCATGTTGCATCTTGTGGCACTAGTTCACGTATGTGGGGACATGAAGGCCATGGAGCTGATTTACGCTCTATAGATACGGCTAAGAAATATGATTGTAATCTTTCAGATCAGATTTCTCAGCAATTAGAGGAAACTGATTTTACAGAATATGATTATATAGTTGCGATGGATCAAGAAAATATTGATACAATGAGAGAAATGTTTCCAAATGCTGATTTTTCAAAGGTATCAAGGATGTTGCAGTATGCTCCAACAATTGAGTTGACTGATGTGCCAGATCCATATTATCAAAGTAATTTTGAAAAGGTATTCCTCATGATAGATACTGCCTGTCACGGACTTTTTGAAAAAATAAAGTTAGAGTATAAATTATGAATTACACTAAAGCAAAATACATAATGGGTGCTGCAAAAGTTTCTCAACTTCCAGAAGATAATGGTATAGAGGTAGCTTTTGCTGGGCGCTCGAACGCAGGTAAGTCTAGTGCTCTTAATACTCTTACAGACCAAAAAGGTCTTGCTAGAGTAAGTAAGACCCCTGGTAGAACTCAGTTAATTAACTTATTTGATTTGGGAGATAATAAGCGTTTAGTTGATTTACCTGGTTATGGTTATGCAAAGGTTTCTGAAGCTATAAAGAGACTGTGGCAAAGTGAAATGGAGAGCTATTTGACTTTACGTAAATGTCTTGGTGGTATCGTACTTTTGGTAGATTCTCGTCATAATTTAAAAGAGTTTGACTCTTTGATGATTGAAATGGCAATATCTTTTGACTTGAACTTACACATTCTTTTGACAAAGGCAGATAAGCTAAATAATAAAGAAAGAGCCCAAGCAAATAGAATGATAGAGAGTTTTTTAAAAACTTTTATCCGTACAGATAAAATTTCATACCAGTTATTTTCTTCATTAAGTAAAATGGGTTTAGATAAGTTAAAAGAAAGACTTGATACTTGGTATCAATAATACTAGAAATACTTTTGTTATATAGATTATCAATTGTTACTTAATTAAAATAGCCTGTATAGAATATTCAATTCTAAGTTAAAATACTTTAGTATAAAGTAGATCTAAAATCTTTTATAAAATATGAGGTAATTCTAAAGAATGTATAAAATATTAAACTTTTACACCAAAGAAGAAGTTTCTACAGATAGTTTTGTCTTTGCAGGGGAAAATGAGCCCTGGGAAATCCAGATGAATATTGATGAAATTAGTAAGAAAATTAATAAAGATTATTTTACTCAAGCATCACCGTGTCTATCCAAATATATACCATTTATGCCGATAAAGGATCCATCAAGTTTTGTATCTTTAAGAGAGTCGGCAACTCCACTGCTTAAGAGTAAAATTATTGGTAAAGAGCTGGGAATTAATCTGTATTTTAAAGTCGAAGGTAAAAACCCTACAGGATCATTCAAAGATAGAGGATCAGCAGTTGATATTACAGTTGCAAAAGAGCTTGGTGCTAAGGGGATAGTACTAGCATCCACAGGTAATATGGCGGCTTCATGTGCTTGTTATGCGGCAGCTGCGAAGATGCCGTGTTTTATTATTGTGCCAGAAGGAGTTGCAGCTTCTAAGTTAGCTCAAGTAATGTCTTATGGTGGGAAAATAGTTCAAGTTAAAGGTAGCTATAATGAAGCAGCAAAATTAGCTTATGATATCGCAAAATCTAAAGATTTTTTCCTTGCTGGGGATTACGCGTTTAGGGTAGAGGGTCAGAAGACAGCAGCATTTGAGCTTATAGATCAGTTACTGTTCCAAGTTCCAGATGAGGTTATAGTTCCTATAGGTTGCGGTACTAATATGACAGCATACTATAAAGGATTTAGTGAATATAAAGAGTTAGGATTTATTAAATCTGTTCCTAAGCTTACAGGTGTTCAATCAACAGAGGCTGATACATTAGCTAGAGCATATCAGAAAAATCAAAATAGGATTGAGCCACTAAAAACAGCAAATACAATTGCGACTGCAATAGCTGTGCCATATCCTATCGATGGTGATAAAGCTATAGATGCAATATATAGCACGGGTGGAGAATCTACTGCTGTAACAGATATGAAGATGTTGGAAGCACAATACTTGCTGTCAACTAAAGAAGGGTTATTTGTAGAATTAGCATCAGCGTCAACTATTGCTCACTTACTCAAAAAATATGAGGAAGGTAAGCTTCAAAAGGGAAGTACGGTAGTATGCGTGTTATCTGGAGAAGGTTTGAAAGACCCTGCGGTAGTACTAAAATCTGCTATTCAACCACCAATTATATATCCGACAGAGATAGATTTTGACAGGCTTTATAATAGCCATTTCTTTGATAATAAAACGATGTTATTCATAGAGCAAAATGAAGTAATATTTGATCAAGTTCCAACTCTTGAGGAAGTTAAAAAAACTCTAGGCGAATTGTTTGGTGCAAATTATGATAAGAATTTCTTGGCTAAGGTTAGAGAATTGATTGAGAGATTCTTAGTAAAGGGTAAGTCAATTAATGTCTCTGATATACAAGATATTATACAAGATGCTACTGAGATGGCAGATGCTATCAGTAAAGATATCTTAGATGTACAGTCATTTAAGGTAAATGTGGAGCTTGATCAAAAATCTGTGGCTGAAGTTACTGTTAAGGTTGCAGACCAGTTATATTTTGCATCAAGTTCTGGTGTTGGACCTGTAGATGCTGTTTTAAATGCTTTATGTAAAGCCTGTCCTAGTGATATTAGCTATAAGCTGACTGACTATAAGGTTAAAATACGTGGTCAGGGTGCTGATGCTGTTGTTTATGTAGAAATGAGCTTGGAAAAAGAAGGTATTAAAAGTATTGGTAAAGCTGTTTCTCCAGATATAATCCAAGCTTCAGTAGAGGCTTTTATTGATGCTTATAATATTGCATATGCATAGAAAATATTTGAGGTGAAATTAATGAAAAAAGAGTTGAATAAATATAGTAAAAGATTGACAGAAGATAAATCGCAGGGTGCTTCTCAGGCTATGTTATACGGCACGGGGATGAGTGATAACGATATGCATAAGCCTCAAATTGGTATTGCTAGTGTATGGTATGAAGGTAATACTTGTAATATGCATTTAAACCAACTTGCTCAATTTGTCAAAAATAGTGTTGAAAAAGAGAACCTCAAAGGCATGAGGTTTAATACTATAGGTGTTAGTGACGGTATTTCTATGGGCACAGATGGTATGAGTTATTCTCTGCAGTCTAGAGACCTTATTGCAGATTCAATTGAAACTGTAATGTCTGCACACTGGTATGATGGGCTAGTATCTATACCTGGCTGTGATAAGAATATGCCAGGATGTATGATGGCTTTAGGTAGACTTAATAGACCAGGATTCGTGATCTACGGAGGTACTATCCAAGCTGGGGTTATGCGTGGTAAGCCAATTGATATTGTTACAGCATTTCAGAGTTATGGTGCTTGTATATCTGGACAAATCACAGAACAAGAGCGTCAAGAAACTATCAAAAAAGCATGCCCAGGAGCTGGAGCATGCGGTGGTATGTATACTGCAAATACTATGGCGTGTGCTATAGAAGCTTTAGGAATGAGTTTACCATTTAGCTCATCAACTCCAGCAACTTCTGTTGAGAAGGTACAAGAGTGCGATAAAGCTGGCGAAACTATCAGAAATCTTTTAGAGCTAGATATTAAGCCGAGAGATATTATGACCCGTAAAGCTTTTGAAAATGCAATGGTTCTTATTACAGTTATGGGTGGTTCAACAAATGCGGTACTTCATTTATTGGCTATGGCAAGTTCAGTAGATGTTGATTTGAATATTGACGATTTCCAAGAAATAACTAATAAAACACCAGTTCTAGCAGACTTTAAGCCTAGTGGTAAGTATGTGATGGCTGATTTGCATGCTATAGGTGGTACACCAGCTGTAATGAAAATGTTACTAAAAGCAGGTATGTTACATGGTGATTGTTTAACGGTAACTGGTAAGACTTTAGCGGAGAATCTTGAGAGTGTAGCAGATCTGCCTGAGGATAATGCAATTATTCACAAGTTAGACAATCCTATTAAAAAAACTGGTCATTTACAAATCTTAAAAGGTAATGTTGCTCCGGAAGGATCTGTGGCTAAAATAACGGGTAAAGAAGGAGAAATCTTCACCGGTGTAGCAAATGTTTTTGATTCAGAAGAAGAGATGGTTGTTGCTGTTGAAGAGGGAAGCATTAAAAAAGGCGATGTAATAGTTATACGTTATGAAGGTCCTAAAGGCGGCCCTGGTATGCCAGAGATGCTTAAACCAACATCACTCATAATGGGTGCTGGCTTAGGTCAAGATGTCGCTTTAATCACAGATGGACGTTTTTCAGGTGGTTCGCATGGTTTTATTGTAGGACATATTGCTCCAGAAGCCTATGAAGGTGGTATGTTAGCATTATTAGAAAATGGCGATAAAATTACGATTGATGCAATTAATAACGTTATAAATGTTGACTTATCAGATCAAGAGATTGCTCAAAGAAAATCAAAGTGGCAAGCGCCTAAGCAAAAGGCAAATAGAGGAACGCTTAAGAAATATATAAAAACAGTTTCATCAGCTTCAACAGGATGCGTTACAGATTTAGATTAAAAATTTGTAAAAAAAACTACTAAATATACTTTTTCTATTTAAAAATTTCAAGTCCATGTCTATAATGATTTAACATTTAGTGATTTAATAACATTGCTGAGTGTAGTTAAGTGTTGAATAATATTGAAAAAAGGAGAGTGCTAAAGTATGAAAATAACAGGCTCTCAAGCCATCGTGAAATCATTGGAAGCTCAAGGGGTTGATTGTATATTTGGGTATCCTGGCGGTGCTATTATGCCTACGTACGATGCTTTGCATGAGTCAAGGGACAAAGTTCACCATGTTTTGGTTAGACATGAGCAAGGTGCAGTACATGCAGCAGTAGGTTATGCTAGAGCTACTGAAAAAGTTGGTGTTGCAATAGCAACTTCAGGACCTGGAGCAACAAACCTTATTACAGGAATTGCTGATGCGCAGATCGACTCGGTTCCTATTGTTTGTATCACAGGTCAGGTTTTTAGCCCATTACTAGGTACTGATGCTTTTCAGGAAGCAGATATTATAGGAATGTCTGTCGCGGCTACTAAATGGAATTATCAAATAACAGACCCTAATGAGATACCAGAAGTATTCAAAAAAGCTTTTGAGATAGCTTCTAACGGTAGACCAGGGGCTGTACTTATTGATATTACAAAAGATGCTCAAGTTGGCATGATGGAATATAAAGAGGCTATTGGAAATAAGTTAGGGAAGTGGTTGCATAAGCCAACTATAAATATGGATGATATTTTAAAAGCTTCTGAATATATTAATAGTGCTAAGAAGCCTATTTTGATCACTGGACATGGTGTAATGCTATCTGGAGCTGAGGAAGCTGTTCTAAAAGTTGCTGAGAAAGGAAATATACCAGTTGTAAGTACACTGTTGGGCTTATCAGCTTTTCCTTATAATCATCAACTTTACAAGGGTATGTTAGGGATGCATGGTAATTATGCAGCAAATGTTCTTTGTAACGAAGCAGATGTGGTAATAGCAGTCGGTATGAGATTTGATGATAGAGTAACTGGTGATTTGAATCATTATTTGCCAAATGCAAAGATTATTCATATAGAAATTGATCCCTCTGAAATTAACAAAAATGTTAAAGCAGATATTGGTATTAATGCTGATGCAAAAGAAGCGCTAAATTGTTTGTTACCATATATTGCTAATAACTCTCACAGTGAGTGGCATCAGGAGTTTGCATCTGAGCATGATAAAGAAGTCAAAGCTATCATCAATGATGAAACTATGCCTGTTGAAGGCGAAATTAAAATGGCTGAGGTGATTAGTTTACTTTCAAAAGAAACTAATGGACGAGCTATTGTAGTATCTGATGTTGGGCAGCATCAAATGATTGCTGCTAGATATTACCAATTTTTAGAAACTAATTCTCATATTAGTTCTGGTGGCTTAGGTACAATGGGATTTGCATTACCGGCTGCTATTGGTGCTAAGATGGGTGTTAAGGATAATAGAACAGTCGTCGCTGTAATTGGTGATGGAGGCTTTCAAATGAATATCCAAGAGCTTGCAGTACTTAACCAAGAAGGTATTAATGTTAAGGTTCTAATATTGAATAACTCTTTCTTAGGTATGGTTCGTCAATGGCAGGAGTTATTTTTTGAGAGTAGATATTCTTATACAAAAATATCATCACCAGATTTTGTAAAAGTTGCAGAAGCATATGGAATACAGGCTGAAAGAGTAAAAGAAAGAAGAGAACTAAAAGACGCATTAATTAGATTTCTTAACTCTGATAGCTCATATTTGCTTGAGGTAATGGTAGAAAATCAGGAAAATGTTTTTCCTATGGTTCCAGCTGGAGAATCGATTAGTAACACAAAGCTTGGTGTAGAGGAGTAGAGCTATGAGTGAAAATATATATTTTATAACAATGAATACTGAAAATACTCTTTGTGTGTTACAAAGAATCTCTTCTGTGTTATCACGTAATCGCGTTAATATAGAGCAACTAACAGTATTTGAAACAGCAAACAAGGGTATTTCTCATTTCAATCTTGTAGTACATGGTACACAAGAAAAAATAGAGAAAATCGTAAAAAAGCTAGCGAATGTGATCGAAGTAATAGATATTAATATTACAAACTGTTTACCAATGCAAGGAGCTGTAGTAAGTGAAGTTCCTCAAAGTGTGAGAACAGTTAGTCAAAGAAAGGCAGCTTAATATTAAAATTTATGAGAAAATAACAAATCACATAGATGAAGTTTTGCAGTGTCGAAAAAAACAAATATAACTCAGTAAGAATCTAATTTTGAAAAGGCATTAGAAATTTTAAAGAATAAGACTATAGCAATTGATTGTGGGTCTAGTTCAGCCTCTTAATTTAAGAGATAATGATTCCAATGTAATAATTGGATAAAGAGAGAATTCTAAGTCATGGGATAAAGTAATCGAAAATGATTGGGTTGTTGGCGAATTTCTATTCAACATTGTTAAAGCTACGCCTAGAGGTGTATTCTCTGATTTATATAATGAAGTGAAAAATGGTAATGAAGCACAAAGGACTATTCATATAAATAGTCATGCTGACTATTATCGCAAAGAGCTTGAAGAGCTTGAAGAGCTAAGTTAAATAGCAGTTTGCCAAACTGGTAAAACAGTTAGATCTCTTTGTCCTAATAAGTAATTAAATCATAAAACTGTTTCTAATATTTATCTTATAAAGATTTTACTGATTATAGGGTTTACCAATAGTTATTAATAAATATATTATTTAATTAGTGTGAGATATTTTTTAGGAATTTCTCTATAAACTCTATTCTTTGTTCAGCGGTTTTAGTGCTTTTTGTGATGAGTAGATCTTGTTCTTTCGTGATTCTAAAATCAGCGGGTTGAGCTTGAATTAGCTTTATCAGCTTTTGAGGCTCAAATTTAGTAGTGTTAGCAAAATTAATCTTACCAGATGTGGCAAACATTTTTATTTGTCCAATACCTAAATTTATAGCATCAATTTTTATGTGAGCAATTTTTAAAAGATATAACACTTCAACAGGTAGCCTACCAAAACGATCAATAAGTTCGATTTTTATATTTACTAATTCTTTATGATCGGCTTTTGAAATTCGCTTATAAATATTTAATCTAGTATTTACATCACTAATATAGTAATCAGGAATTAGCGTTGGGATATTAAGTTCAACTTCACAAACAGTTGAGTTAATGACATCTTCAATATTTAGCTCCTTCCCAGCTTTAAGATTAGCAATCGTTTTATCTAGGAGATCCATATATAGATTTAGACCTATACCGTCAATATTACCACTTTGTTCTTGTCCAAGAATCTCTCCAGCCCCACGAATCTCTAAGTCATGATTTGCGAGTGTGAAGCCACCTCCAAGTGAATCAGTGCTACCAATAGCCTCTAACCTTTTTATAGCATCTTTCGTAATACTACCTTCACTCGGAACTAACATATATGCGTAAGCTTGATGGTGTGAACGTCCAACTCTGCCTCTTAGTTGATGTAATTGAGCTAAACCTAGATTATTAGCATCTTCGATAATTAAAGTATTAGCATTTGGAATATCAATACCTGTTTCAATAATTGTGGTACAAAGTAATATATGATATTTATTATGCTTAAAGTCAAACATAACTTTTTGAATTTCTTTTTCACTCATCTGACCATGTGTTATAGCTATTCTTAAACGTGGGAATAGTTCTTCAAGAATTTCTTTTTTCTTTTGGATAGTATCGACTTTATTATAAAGATAGAAAATTTGTCCACCACGAATGGTTTCACGACTTACAGCTTCACGAATTATATTATTATCGTATTCCTTGACAAATGTTTTTACAGATAAACGTTTAGCAGGAGGTGATGCAATAATTGATAAGTCACGAAGTGCTGAGAATGCCATACTTAAACTACGAGGAATAGGTGTGGCTGACATAGTTAGTATATCTATTTCAGCCTTTAGAGCTTTTAGTTTCTCCTTTTGTGCAACACCGAAACGATGTTCTTCATCAATAATTAATAAGCCTAAGTTATTAAAGTCAATCTTTGAGGATATAAGTTTGTGTGTACCAATCACTATATCAACGGTACCTTTTTTGAGATTATCAAAAAGCTCTTGCTGAGCTTTTGCTGTTTTTGAACGAGTAATAACCTCGATATTTACAGCAGTATTAGCAAACCTATCTTTAAAACTATTATAGTGTTGTTGAGCTAAAATAGTTGTAGGTACTAGAATAGCTACTTGTTTTTGATTTTGAGTTGCTAGAAATGCTGCCCGCATCGCAATTTCTGTTTTTCCAAAACCAACATCACCACAAATTAGTCTGTCCATTGGCTTAGCAGATATCATATCTTTAAAGACATCATTTATCGCTAAGAGTTGATCAGGCGTTTCTTCATATGGAAAATCTGCACAGAATCGTAAATATTCTTCTTCATCTAAAGAATTGCTGAATCCTTGTCGCATTTCTCTTTTTGCATATATTTCTAAGAGATTTGCAGCAACATCGATAATCTTTTTTATAGTCTTTTCTTTTTGCTTTTTCCATTTATCTGAACCAAGTTTATTTAATGCTATTTTTTCAGTAATAGAAGAGTTATAAATAGAAATTAGATTTAATGAAGTGATTGGCACATAAATTTTTGCATCATTTGCATATCTTAGAAGTATAAACTCATCTTTTTTACCATTTAATTCAATACTTTCTAAGCCTTCGTATCTGCCAATACCATGGTCAATATGGACTACATGCATTCCGGGTTTTAGATCTGTCAGATCTTTAAGGTCAACAGTAGGGTGATGATCATGTTCTGATATTTTAGAAGAGTTTTGAATATGCTCAGGAAAAAGATCTGATTCAGTAATTAATATGATTTTCTTATCAATTATTACACCTTCTTGAAAAGGTGAGATAATTAAGCAGAATTTATCTTTGATTTTAAGAGCATCGTCAAAACTTTTTGCAATTCTTATATTTAACTGTAACTTATTCAAATGTTCTAAAAGTATTTCACCACGTCCATTCGAATCAGTTGAAAATATAACTTTATCAAAATTAGAGCTATCTATTAATTTTTGTAAATCCCTAAAAGGATTCGCTAATTTATAGTTTGCTGAGATTTTTTCTAGATGATCTATATTTAGAGTTTTAGACTTAGATTTTGGTTGTTGGAACCATTTGATATGTTGATGTTTTTCATACAGATCTTTGACTTCTTTTTGTGAATAAAAAAGTTCTTGATATGGTAAAACAGGTCTATCAATATCATGCTTTAACTCGTTATATCTATATTTAACCTCTTCTGAGAATGCTTCAATTGAGTTGCTAATATTGTCAATAAGGTGGATATTTGCAGACTTTGGTAAGTAGTCAAATAGACTAACAAGTTCAGGATAAAATAATGGTAAATAGAATTCTATACCACTAAAGTATTCATTATTTTTTATATACGTTGCAATAGTTGAATTTTGCGATTTTTCGCCACATTGTATTTTGAGTTTTTCTAATGCAAAAGAAGTATTTTGTGAATTATAAATCAGCTCATGTGAAGGCATGATGTTTATAGATTTTATTTCTTTGCCGGAGCGTTGAGTTTCTGTATCTAACTCTTTGATTGTATCAACTTCATCATCAAAGAGATCAATTCTAAAAGCTACTTTTGATCCAACTGGGAAAATATCAATAATACTACCACGGATACTAAACTCACCTTTTTCAAAAACATTGTTTACTAAGGTATATCCAGCTTCGGTTAGTAATACTTTTTGTTTGGTTATATCTAGAGTATCACCAGTCTTGAGTATGAAACTATGTTCTTTGATAAACTTGGCAGGTGGAAGTTTTCTTAATGTATTTGAAATACTTGTTATTACTAGAGTATTTTTGGGATTCTGTGTAAGTTTATGCAATATTTCTTGTCTTCTTGAGATAATGTCTATTGCTGCAGAGAATCTATCATAAGGTAGTATTTCTAAGTTAGGAAAATAGAATACTTCTATTTTTGAGTCTTTATTTAGATACTTTAATTCATCATAAACTCTATGCGCTTGTTGAGAGTCTTCAGCAACTATTAGATTAAATTCTCTATTTTGTTTAAGATATTCATTAAACAGAATGCTAAAAGAAGAACCATAAGCATTAGACACAATAGTATCTTTTGCAGATATTTGATTATTGAGCATTAAAATTTAGTAGATTAGAAATTATTAGAATAAATAATAATATAAATTAGTCTCTATCGCCAGCTACAGCACCAAAGATTTGTAGTAGAGTTACGAAGATATTAAATAGAGAAACATATATGTTAACAGTTGCTAGGATATAGTTAGTTTCTTCACCTCTTACTATAGCATTTGTTTGCCATAAGATAAATCCACCAGAGATAAATGCAAACACTAGCGAAATTACAAATCCTAAAGCAGGTATTTGTAAGAAGATGTTAAGCACTAAAGCAACTATTGCAACAATAGCACCTATAGCACAGAATGATCCTACTCTATTAAAGTTTCTAGCAGGGCTCATAGCAACTGCAGATAGACCTAAGAAAATTAGACCTGTAGTACCAAAAGCCATCATTATAAGCTCAGCACCATTTGAGAACTGATGAATATATAAATTTAGAATTGGACCTAATGAGTAGCCTAAAAGTCCTGTTAGTGCAAATGTAAGTACAATCCCCCATGGCGAGTTTTTAGTGGCATTAATACCAAATAGCAGACCAATGTAAGCTATCAATAAAATTAAGGGGTTAAGCATAAATCCTGCACCATTAGATGCTTGTACAAAAGCAATATAAGCAGTAAATGCACTAAATAGTAGCGTCATTGATAGTAACCAATATGTATTTCTAAGAACTCTATTAGCTCTTAGTACAGACTCTTGTGATAGGGAGTCTATTACACGAGTATTATTTTCAAAGTTATTCATTTTTTCTCCTTTTTTAAGTGTTTTATATATGAATAAAATTCAATCAGATCTGATTATAGCATATTTGTATATTCTTAAATATGGGGCGAGAAGCTAAATTTACAAGATAATTATTTATAGGCTAAAAGAAATATCATATAAGAAGGATACGAATATTAAAGAAGAAAATATTAGGTACAGTAGACTAGTTGTGACAACTTCGTTTTTACCACCAGCAAGTATTTTACCTAATGAAAAGTATATAGGTACAATAAAAATATTTAAAACCAAAGCTAGTATCGTTGCCACAATTAGAGCTAGGTTACAAAAAAGAGTATTGTTTGTAAAAATGGCTATCATTAAAATAAAAACTCTTAAGGTTTCTATGTAGAGCATTGTCTTTATGATGTGAGACTTCGTAATTGATTCTATACGTAAAGTTATTAGTTTGAATCGCCATCCAAAATATATGATTATGCATATAAAGTATCCTGCTAATAAAAATGAGAATGTACTTAAAGGAGAGTTAAGATATTTTGGATCTACTACATTTTCATATCTAAGAAAACTAAGATAAAAGATTTTATTCGCTGCTAGAAGTCCTAGACTAAAATATATGTATTTTAGGAGGTTTGTACCACTTTCTTTATTATTTGAGATGGTAAGGATATGAAGATATATCAAAGAAATTGGTAATATGACCAAATTTATACTACTAAATACATTCAGGTTTTGTAATAAGTAAAATAAAACAAAAGAGAATATAAAGAATATTAATAATACTCCATAAAAGCTAATGTCAATTCGTTCAGTTTGGTTTGTTAGAGATGTGTTAAGCTTGTAGCTGTTCTTTAAGAAAAAAACTAGTAAAAATATAGCTATGAATAAATAAAATATTTTAAAATTATATAAGTTTTTGAATATTGTAATATAGGTGATAATACCTATTGCTATACCAAGTAAAGCGCTAGAGTACACGCCTATAAACCCATACATTCTACGTAAATCTGTTTTTAGATAAAAAGCACTTAAGTTAAAAAGAAGATTAACTATCACTATAGCTATTCCAATCCATAAGACAGAACAGCTAAATAATGTTATGTTATCAATAAATGAGAGAATCATAGCTATAATTATAAGCTGTAGTCCATGAACTATTGATTTAGTTGAACCAAAAAGGTAGTTGCTGATACAGCCAAAAATTCCAGCAAAAAAAATGACAAAGAGATAGTCATTCCTATTATAGAATAAATCAATATCACCATAACTATTTAGAATAGTCATGAAAGGTCCAATACATAAGCACAGGCAAAATGTCATAAAGGCAATGATATGTAGACCCTTAGGTTGCTTAAAATGAATATTTACTTGAGATATTTTTTTAATATTTCTCATTATTTAAGTACTAACTCTTGTAATTTAGTTAAATAATTCTGTTCATCTGGTAGAGTATTGTATTTTTGTGACAGCCACATTTCCTCTGCTAGATAGTCTATCATAAGATGGTGTACTTTATGCTCATCATTGTTGTTTTTACTAAGTAGCTGATGATATGTGGTATTTATCCCGATAGGGCGATTAGTTTGTACTTGTTCAATAATTGCTAAGTGAAGGCTAATATGCAAAAAAGGATTTACTTGACCCATTTCAGGCGAATAATCTTTGTCAATGTTTTCAATAGTAATTTGTTTATGATACTCAGGGTGTAACTCTATTATTCTAGATATTTGTTCTTCAATGGCTGTGAGTGGTTTTTTATCTAAAAACTTAGTCCAACTATCTATAAAAAGCTTACGAAGTTCATATCTGTCTTGAGAGAGAATCATAAATATTTTTCCTTATCCTTAAATTCACAGTACTCAAAAATTATACAATTACGACATTTAGGTTTTTGAGCTGTGCATATATATCTACCATGTAGTATTATCCAATGGTGTGCATCTTGAAGATACTGTTTTGGAATTACATGTAAAAGTTTTTTTTCAACCTCATTAACATTTTTACCTTTGGCTAACGGTATGCGATTTGCAAGCCTAAAAATATGAGTATCAACCGCCATAGTTGGTTGATTAAATGCTGTGTTAAGAACCACATTTGCAGTTTTTCTACCGACACCCGCTAGAGATATTAGATCATCGAAGTTATCAGGAACTTGGCTATCAAATTTTTCGATTAAATCTTTACATGTTGTGATTACGTTTTTTGCTTTAGTTTTATATAATCCAATAGATTTAATATATTGGGCTAGCTTTTGTTCTCCAAGAGCGTATATTTGCTCTGGAGTATTAGCTATTTTATATAAAACTTGTGTTGCCTTATTCACACTGACATCAGTAGCTTGAGCTGATAAAATAACCGCAATTAATAGTTCAAAATTTGATGAATATTCTAACTCAGTTGTTGGACTAGGATCATTTTGTTTCCAAGTTTCAAAAATTTGGATTCTTTTCTGTCTATTCATTATTTGGTGTAGATTTTTTTCTATTTTTATATTTTGCTAATGAAGCTGCAATATAAGCCTTTTTATCTATTTCTTGAGCAGTAGCAATATTTTTATAGACAGCTCTTTGCTTGGCTTTTGTTTGACTTACTCTATATTTGTGGTACTCATATCTATCTTTGAAATGATTCTTTTGGTGAGTATATTGTTTCTCATCAAGATTATCAGGTTGCATATCTGTGGCTAAATCAACTAGAGATATACAATCCATAGGACATGGTTCAATACAAAGTTCGCAACCAGTACATTCTGACTCAATTATAGTGTGCATCAGTTTTTTTGAACCAACAATAGCATCAACGGGACATGCAAGTAAACATTTCTCACAGCCAATACACATAGACTCATCAATCTTTGCTACAGCACGAGGTTTGTGTTGACCAAGTGAGTCATCAAGTGGTATCTCAGGTTTGTTTAAAAGTTTAGATAATTCTTTTAAAGTCTTTTCTCCACCGGTTATACACTTATTGTAATTTTCGCCATTCGTAATAGCCTTAGCATAACTATAGCAATCATCATAAGTACATTTTTGGCACTGTGTTTGCGGTAATATTTTATCTATTGCTTCTATGGATATAATCATTTTAATATAGTTCTATATTTGTTTTGGTTTCTATACTTTTTATGTAACTATTAATATTATCAGGAACCTCAAGTAAATCCCTAGCCATGGTTAGTATGAAGAATATTGGAAAAATATTTATATCATCCCAAGAAAAATTATCTCCATTGATGAAAGGTGTTTTGACAAAAGGTTCTATCTCTTTGAGGATTTTATTAATTGCTATAATTGAGTCGTAGGGAGGATTTTTAAGTAAAGAATCAAAATCCCCAATGTATTGAGATTTCTTGTTTATAAAATACTCTTTAGCACTTTGTGTTGGGAAATCACATTCATTACGAGGGTGATGAGGAATGCGAGGGTATACTATCCTACGATAATGCTCAGCTAGTTTAGCAACAGACTCTTTGGCGTAATTATCAATCGTTGATTCTGCTATCTCAAAATTTTGAGTGCGGGCTATAAACTTACAGATTTCATCACTCTCTATTATAAAAGTACCATCGTCTTTCTCTAGAAAAGGAACTTGCTTAGAGCCAATTCTGTCTATATGAGATTTTTCATCATCATTCGCTAAGATTATCATCTCATAGTCTAAATTGCTAAGATCTGCCACTAATCTAACTTTTATACAATATGGACAGTGATGGTAAAGATATATTTTCATAATTTTTATATTTCTAATATTAAAATTTATGTGTAATTATATCACTTATCAAAGTTAGGTAAATGTCTTTAAATCTTAATATTATTTCAGATTATAAATTTTAGTATTTTAGAAAAATTAGAAGGTTATGTTAGCTGGTGAGCTTTTCCAATAGTTTTGACTTTCTCCCATTTTATAACCCAATTCAAATAATTGATTCATTTCTAAGTTATCAAATGGCTCTTGAGATACAGGATTGTAGCTGTATGGTATATAAGTGAAGTTGTATTTAAAACCATCTTTAACACTTAGATAATATATTCTAAATAAGTCACCGATACCCTGAGATGTTGTCAAGGTAAATAGCGCTTTGGTACCTATTGATAAGAAGCTTTGATCAACAGGTACATAGTCTTTATGAATTTTACTATTGCGAATAATATACAGAGACTTATCAATTTTCTTATGGTAATCAATTTTATTTAGAGCTTCTGAAAAATCAACACTAAAACCGTATAAAAATACTTCTGTCATCATGCCTCCATCAACATGAAGTTCATCATAGTCATTATCATCTACCTTAACATCAAATCTTACCGGTGGGAATGCTACAGGTATAGATGCAGATGCTAGTAATATCTTTCTAATAAGTGCTAGAGATTTTTCTTTATCTGGCTGAATCGCAATCTCTCCAATATTCCAGATATTGACTCTTTGATTGTCAAGGTTAGTCGTACCAATATATAGTCTTCTACCTTGATTATGTGCTTTGATAATATCCATTAGAACTTCTTCAGTTAGATATTTCTCAATAAGTTTTTTTAATGGCTCTGTAGAAGCCAGAGATGAAGAGTTACCTAATATAGCATCAGTAACATTAATTTCAAACACATCTTTAGCTGAAATTGTTGTAAATGCTTCTTTTAACCTTTGGTCATATTTCTCACCTAGAAAAGCAAATGGTGCTACTAAGGCTCCAGTGCTAATACCAGTAACTAAATAGAATTCAGGCCTTTTGCCAGACTGGGTCCAGCCATTAACGATTCCTGCACTGAATGCTCCATCACTACCTCCACCTGAAAGCGCTAAAATATCTATTTTAGGATTACTACCTTGGCTTGATAAATACTTT
The DNA here is from genome assembly GCF_000219045.1 of Francisella salina. NCBI lineage: Bacteria > Pseudomonadati > Pseudomonadota > Gammaproteobacteria > Thiotrichales > Francisellaceae > Francisella > Francisella salina. The sequence goes on along the minus strand of NC_015696.1, from coordinate 1,581,048 downwards.
ACTAGACTTTGCTCTAAATCTTTTTGGAAATATTGATTTTTACCATACCCGTGAGCTCTAACTGTTTCATAGCCCTTTATATTTGCTTTTTGAGCATATTCTTTTGGGACGGGATTCCTATTTACAGAACAATTAGTAAGAGTAAGAGTTAATAGTATTAAAAATATATTTCTGAGTAAAGTCATGATAAGTTATTTAGTGTTTTCTGGTTAGTTATTATTATCTACAGATAAGCAGGTAAGCTACTATTCTAAAAGTTATTAGATGATATCACAATTTATGATTAATATATAAAATTAAATCTTTATTTTTATTTAATAGAAAGTTCTTCGCTATAATTCTATATTTCTTTTTTATTAAATACGTAATAGTATAAAAATATTCTATTTTCTAAAGGGTTTATATGTTAAAAGATTTAAGAACAAAACAAAGCTTTACAATTGCTGCTATAACATTTTGGGGCCAGTTTGCCACTTACAGTTTCAATGCTATTTTAATTTTGTATCTGACAAAGTCTGTACTAGATTATGGTATTGGTTTTTCTGAGAGTCATGCTTACTCATTTCAGGGTATTTATAAAGCAATGAATTATGCAATTATTATGTTTGGTGGATATATTGCGGATAGGTACCTTGGTTTGAGAAGATCAATATTCTGGGGTAGTTTGCTATTAGCTTTTGCATACTTAGCTGTATTTTTAAGTGGTTTCATGGTCCATGTAAGTAATGAATTTTTTATTTTTACATTTGCTTTGGTTCCAGTCTGTGGGTCACTATCAATGGGTACTGCATCTGCAATGGTTTCTAAAATTTATAGCACAGATCCTGTTCATGCAAAAAGTGGTATGACTATGTTTTATATATCTATTAATTTAGGTAGTTTGTTAGCATACTTAGTAGCACCCTCATTGATAGGATATCAATTTGGTGCTCTAGCTGTATTAGGTATAGTCTTTGTTGGTAAATTAATAGCTATAGCAAACTTTTCTTATAGGTATAAAATTTATGATAATGTTGTTGATGAAGCTGATAAAAGTCCAATGACGATCATAGCCAAGAAGGTCGTTTTAGGGTATTTAGCCATAGTATATATTTTTACAGTAGTTTGTTATCACTACCCAGATTATGCAAATGTTGTAGTTGCAGGTATTAGTATAGTTTGCTTAGTGATATTTTTATTTAGAACAATTTTTTTCTTAAAAGAAGATGTACGGATTAAGCAAATAGTAGGTTTGATATTAATAATTGTAGCTGTAGTATTTTTTGTTATCTATAATCAGATGGAATCTACTCTTGTTATGGCCGCAAAGAATAATTCTGATCTTTTAATGTTTGGCTTTAGTGTCAATCCAGCAAGCTATCAAATGGTTAATCCAATTTTGATAATATTTGGTGGGATGCTACTTATAAGAATATATCCATTGTTACCGAGATTTTATATACCTTACCAATTTGCAGTAGGAGTTTTGTTAGCTGCTATTGGTTTATTTGTAATGTATTATGGTTTCTCTCATGATAATAATGGGATCATAAGTGGTAACTATATTACTTTATCATATATTTTGATTTCCATATCAGAGCTGTTTGTAAGTGCGATTGGCCTTAGCATGATAGGTATTTATTGTGATGGTAAGACTATAGGTTTTGCTATGGGTGCATGGTATATATCTGCTTCTATGGCAAATTCTATTACAGGATTATTAAACCAAGTTGTTGCTCTTCCAGAAGATGGAATCAGCACAGTAGAGAGTGCTAGTTTGTATCAGACTTATTTTTTTGACACAAGTATTAGTGTTATGTCTATAGGAATATTTATACTTGTACTTGCATATTTTTTGATAAGATTTATGAAAAGAAGGAAAATAGATTTTGTGTAAGTATTAGCCTAAGTCAGGAGCGCTAAAGCTTCTTTTAGCAGCTTCTTGGTCTAACATGTATAAACCACCATCTTTAACTAGCTTAATTTTGTTTATCATATCGTTAACAGTAGCTTCTTCTTCAACCTGTTCGTCAATGAACCACTGTAAGAAACTCTTAGTAGCATGTTCTCTTTCTTCTAGTGCTATATCCATCAAGCTATAAAATCTATTAGTAACTTCTTGCTCGTGCTCAAGAGTTGCTTCAAAAGCCTCAAGCAATGAGTTGAAATGATTCTGAGGAGCAGAGACAGATTTAACTTCTATGCGACCATTTTTGTCGTTTATGAATTTCATAATTTTTTTAGCATGGAAAAGCTCTTCTTCATACTGCGCCATAAACCAATTAGTAAAACCACCAAGGCCTAAATCTTCAGTATATCCAGCCATAGCTAGATAAAGATTAGCTGATTCAAGTTCATAATTGAACTGATCATTTAGAGCATCTAATAATTTTTGTGATAGCATGACATTTTCCTCATTGTTTATAATTTACGGATTAAGTTTAAATGTTTTTAGCATCATCTGCAAATTTATAGGCGAAATGATTTTTGGATATTGGATAAGTTATTTTTGTTGAGGATATAATCTTAAAGTAAATATTTATAAATAGGAGTTTATATTTTATAATGTAGTCAAAATTACGGATTTATAAAAGTTTCAATAATTACATGAAAGAAATATCTAGTATAAAAGTGAAAGTTGAGAGTGGTACAAAATACACTACAGACCATGGTTTCCACGCTGTCAAAGATGGTATTAGAAACAAAAAAGAAAATTCTGTACATATACGCAAACCAGAATGGTTAAAGGTAAAGAAGCAAGATTCGAAAGAGTATTTGAAAGTTAAGTCTATAACCAAAAAACATAAATTGGCAACTGTTTGTGAAGAAGCAAAGTGTCCAAATATTAATGAGTGTTGGTCTCATGGAACAGCTACAATTATGCTAATGGGAGCAGTGTGTACCAGAGCATGTAAGTTTTGTTCTGTTGATACGGGTAACCCAAAAGGTTGGCTAGATAAAGAAGAACCTCAGAATACAGCAGAAAGTGTTAAACTTATGAATCTAGAGTATGTTGTATTAACATCCGTGGATCGTGATGATTTAGTGGATGGTGGAGCTGGACATTATGCTGATACAATAACAGCTATCAAGAAACTAGATGAGAATATAAAAGTCGAAGCTTTGACTCCTGATTTTGCGGGAGTTAAACAGAATGTTGATAAAATCATTAATACAAAAGTTGATGTAATAGCTCAAAATATAGAGACTGTAGAACGTTTGACGCATCCTGTACGTGATCCTAGAGCTGGATATTGGCAAACACTAGAATTTTTGAGATATGTCAAAGAAAAAGCACCTAGTGTACTAACTAAAACTAGTATTATGGTTGGTCTTGGTGAAACCGATGAAGAAATTTATAAGACAATGGATGATGCTCGAAGTGTTGGAGTGGATATAATAACTCTTGGTCAGTATATGCAGCCGACAAAGCATCATCTAAGTGTGGAGAGGTTTGTAACTCCTCAGCAGTTTGAAGAATATCGTAAGATTGGTCTTGAAAAAGGATTTTTAGAAGTTGCCTCTGGCCCAATGGTTAGATCAAGTTATAGAGCTGATAGAGTTTTCAAAAGAAATAATCTAGATTTGTAAATAAAAACGTAAAGGTGAGTTTAAAATGTCAAAAATAGCGGTAGTGTTATCTGGTTGTGGCTATCTAGATGGTTCAGAGATACAAGAAACTGTTTTAACTATATTAGCTTTAGAAAAACAAGGTGTAGAGTGGCAGGGAGTTGCTCTTAATAAAAATCAAAAGCATGTTATTAATCATTTGCATCAAAATGTAGATAATAAGGCATCTCCGCGTAATATTTTAGAAGAGTCAGCACGAATTACTAGAGGCAATGTTATTGATATTGCAGATGCAGATAGTGATGAGTATGATGCAGTAATTTTTCCAGGTGGTTTTGGAGCTGCTAAAAATATTATGGATTTTGCATTTGTGGGTGATGAAAGCTATCAGATGGATGAAGATGTATTAACCTTTGCAAGAGCATTTTATCTAGCTGATAAGCCAGCAGGTTATATCTGTATTGCTCCTTTGATGATACCTTTAGTTTATCCAGAAGGTACAAAAGCAACCGTAGGAACAGATGATAATACATCAGGAATCTTAGAGAAAAAAGGTGCAGAAGCTGTTATTATGGATGCAACAGATATATGTGTTGATGAGTCTGTAAAAGTTGTATCAACTCCAGCGTATATGTGTGCTAAAAATATTTTAGAAGCATCTCAAGGTATTGATAAATTAGTAGAAAAAGTGGTTAGTTATATATAAATTAAAATAGGTGTAAAAATGGCAGGTCATAGTAAATGGGCTAATATTAAGCATAAAAAAGCTAAAGAAGATGCTAAAAGAGGAAAAATTTTCACAAAGCTTATCCGAGAAATAACTGTTGCTGCAAGATTAGGTGGGGGCGATAAAGATGCTAATCCACGTTTGAGAGCGGCTATAGCAACAGCTTTTGCAAATAATATGAGTAAAGACACTGTTGAAAGAGCTATACTAAAGGGAGCTGGTGGAGATGATGGCGCTAATGTTGAAGAAGTGCGCTATGAAGGCTACGGACCTGGTGGAGTTGCTATAATAGTAGACTGTATGACTGATAATCGTAATCGTACAGTTGGTGAGGTTCGTCATGCGTTTACAAAAAGTGGTGGTAATTTAGGCACTGATGGTTCAGTTGCGTATATGTTTACAAAAAAGGGTATCATCTCTTTTGCTCCAGGAGTTGACGAGGATGCTCTTATGGAAGAGGCCCTTGAAGCTGGTGCAGAAGATATTATTACTCATGAAGATGGAAGTATTGATGTTTTTACAGCACCTAATGACTTCTCAGATGTGCAAGAAGCATTGGTAGAAAAAGGATTTGAATCTGAAAGTGCTGAAGTAACTTTTGATGCTGAAACAAAGGCTGATATGGAAATTGAAGTGGCTGAGAAAGTTATCAATCTAATTGATAAGTTAGAAGATCTTGATGATGTGCAGAATGTATACTCTAATGCCAACTTCACTCAAGAGATTATGGAGCAATTAGGCTAAATATTCTATAGTAATACATTATGGTTTTTATTCTAAAATATTATACATAATTTATAAAAGCTTCTATCTATTGAGAATTATCTATAATAAAATTCTTCTAAGTTTGTCCAACAAAAATCTATAAATGGTAATCCTAGGAATAGATCCTGGTTCAAGAATAACAGGCTTTGGAGTTATAAAGATACAAGATAACAAAGTATACTATGTGGCAAGTGGCTGCATTCGTATTACGGAAACCGGTACTGCTAAAAGGCTCAAACAAATCGCCGATGGTATCACAGAAGTTATAAACATTTATGCTCCAGATGAATCTGCTATTGAGCAGATATTCATGTTTCAAAATCCTGGTGCAGCACTTAAGCTTGGACAAGCTCGAGGTGTAGCAATGTGTACTCTTGCTATTAATAACCTTGAAGTATCAGAATACTCAGCTAAGCAAGTTAAACAAGCCGTAGTTGGAACAGGTGGCGCAGCTAAGTCTCAAGTCCAACACATGATACAGTCAATATTAGGCTTAAGTAAAAAGCCACAAGAAGATGCAGCAGATGCTTTAGCTATAGCAATATGTCACTATCATAGTAGTAAATCTCTAGCTAGAATCGCTGGAGCTAGTCGAGTTGTACATAAAAGAATCAAATAGTATAAAAAATAGTTGACCCTAACCTTTGGTAATACCTTAATATTCCAACATATCAAAAAGAAAAAGGTTTTTTATGCAGTGGTATAGAAAAGAAATTAGCAAATTGACAAATGTATCTGTCAAAACTTTACATCATTATGATAGCTTAGGCTTGATAGTTCCTGTACGTAATATAAATGGTTATAGGATTTATACTGAAAAAGATCTGTTGAAACTTTAAAACATAATAGTTCTAAAATCATTTGGTTTTAATTTGAAGCAAATAAAACAGATTTTAGATAAGAAGTTAGATATTAAAGAGAGTTTTTTACTGCAATTAAATACCTTGAAAAAGCAAAAAGATCAGCTTGAAGAGTTAATAACTATACTTTCTAAATTTACAGAGCAAGATGATTTTAAACCTTTTGATATAAGTAATATATTTAATATGATTAAGGAGTCTAATATGTTAGAGGTTTATGAAAACTCTCTTGAAGAGGTTTTAAATGATTTAGAAAAACAACAATATAATCAGTTAAAGCAAGAGAAAAAAATAACAGAAGAGGTTTTCAACAAAAGATGGAAAACTCTTTGCGAAGAAATTAGTCTAAATTTAGATGAAGATCCTTCTGGTGAGTATGGTATTAAGATGGGTGAGAAAATTCATGCAGCTGTTTATAATCTTTATGGTAGGAGGTATGCGGGCTTAAAACATACTGTATGGAATAAAGGTTTTATGACTGGGAAACTTGAAAGCAGTATAGTTACTGAGAAAGTCATTAATTGGATAGATAAAGCTATGCAAGCTTACTTTTCAGTTAGATTAAAAAGCATATTTATTGGTCTGGAGACTAAACAAGATAGTCTTGTAGCAGAGCAGTTTGGACAGCTATTAAATGAAATGTTTGGCAATGAAGATAGTTTAAAACTAAACTTTTTTGAACAAATGTTTAATCATAAGGAAGTACCTGAAAAAACTAAAAAATGGGTCAAGCAAAATCAAAAGATCTTTTTATAGCTAATAGATTGATAAAATATTTGTTTATATAGTCTTCAGTGCTTATAATGGCGTTATTAAGATGATAATTAGTTTTATAAAATGAATTCAAAATACTATTTTAGAGCTTGTACAGTTTGGCTTATTGGTGCAACATTTTTCTTTTATGAGTTTTTCCTAAGAGTATTACCAAATTCATTACATCAGGAGATTATTGATAGTTTTCAAGCAACAGCGTTTAGTTTTTCATTATTTGGTGGAGCTTTTTATCTTTGTTATTCTGCCTTGCAAGTTCCAGTAGGATTTATATTTGATAAATATGGTATAAAAAAATCATTATTCTTTGCTACTATTGCATGTGCTTTAGGTGCTTTATTATTTTCTCTTACATCTAGTATATATGTTGCAATCTTTGCTAGATGTTTAATGGGTATTGGTGCTGCGTTTGGTTTCTTAGGATTGTTGATAATTTCAACACAATGGTTCCCTGTTAGATATATGGGAATTCTGTCAGGCTCTACGCAGATACTTGGAACTCTTGGTCCAATTTTAGCTGGTGGGCCATTATTGTTTTTTGTTAGCTATTTAGATAGTTGGAGATTAGTAATACTAATATCTGCTATTATTGGAATTTTTTTGGCCGCTCTAATTTTAATTTTTGTCAAAGAGGGCGCTAAAGCTGCTGAAACTCTAAGTAAACAAGAAGTAAATAGCGAAATTAAAGGTAATCTTTTAAATAAGAATCTAATTACTATATACGTTTATGCTTTCTTTATTTACTGTTCCATACCTACTTTAGGAGCTATATGGGGAGTAAGTTTGCTAGAAACTAAAGGTTTTACTGCAACTCAGGCATCATATTCTGTTGCATTTTTATGGTTAGGATTGGGTATTGGTAGTCCATTTTTTGGGTTTTTATATGACAAGTTTAAAAATAGAATCAATATGTTGTTCGTGGTATCTCTACTAGGATTTGTCTGTGTTTGTGTATTATTGCTTGTACAGTTAAATCACCTAATGAGCATGATAGTATTATTTTTGATAGGATGTGCAGCAGCAGGTCAGACGTTATCTTTTACAGTAATTGCTAATTACAGAGCAGAGAAACCAAAGTCGATATTTTTTGGTATAAACAATACAGCTGTTATGCTTTCAGGATTTGTTGTTCCTTTAGTCGTTGGAGTTTTGGTGAATAGTTTTGATTTAGATATTTCTGTTGCTCTTATGACCCTACCAGTTGCATTCTTAGTTGCACTTATGGTTAGTTTGAAGTTAAATACAATTCAAAAGTGCTAAGGAACTGATAATGATTAGTTTTATTAAAGGGACTTTAATCGAAAAAGATCCAACAGCTTTACTTATAGATGTAAATGGTCTTGGGTATGAGGTTTTTGTACCAATGACTACGTTTTATTCTTTAGGAGAGCTGAATAGCCAAATTAGTCTTTATACTCATTTTGTAGTTCGTGAGGATGCTCAACAGTTATATGGCTTTAAATCAAAAGTTGATAAAAAAGTTTTTCAAGAGCTAATAAAAGTAAGTGGTATAGGTGCTAGAACCGCTATTGCAATATTATCTGGTATGGATTCTACGACACTTCTGCATTGTATTGAAAATAAAGATTATGGATTATTAGCTACTGTACCTGGTATTGGTAAAAAAACCGCAGAACGTCTAGTTGTTGAGATTTATGACAAGCTATTGAAAATGGCAAATGAAATTTATAGTCAATCATCTGATACATCTACAAATTCGAATACAAGTAGTGCTCAACAGAGCCAAACTCCAGCAGCTATTTCAAACTCAATTTTTGGTGAATCAGTAGATGCTCTTTTAGCTCTTGGTTATAAACAAAAAGACGCAGAGAAAATGATTCGTGGTACTATTGGAGAATCAACAACAGCTGCTGAGGCAATTCGTAAGGCTCTTCAAGGGTCTATAAGATCAAAAAATAAATAATCTAAGGAATCTAAAATGATATTAGCTATAGCATTGATAGTGCTATTAGTCATCTGTGGCATAGTGCTTTTTTTTAATCTTAATAAAAAATCTAAAGAAGCAAAGCATATTCGTGCTCAATTTGAGGATTACAAAAATTTAGTACAGCAAGAATTGTTGTCTTTGCGTAGCAAAGAATTAACTCTTGATACACTTTTAGATCAAGAAAAGCAAAAGAATTTAGAGTTAAAGCAAGATAATACTCTACGTATAGATGAGCTTAAGCAGGAGCTCAAAGAAGAGAGAGAAAAATCTTATAGTTATATCGAAGAAATAAAAAACTACAAATCTCAAGTATCAATGCTTGAAACTCAGCTTAAAGAACAGAATAATGCGATGCAAGATAAGTTAGAGCTTCTACAAAATAGTGAGACTAAGTTAAAAACTGAGTTTGAAAATTTGGCTAATAAAATCTTTGAGGATAATTCAAAAAAACTTAGTGAGCGTAATCAAGAGAGCTTAAGTAGTGTTTTAAATCCTGTACGCGAGCAACTTAAAGACTTTAAGCAAAAAGTGGAAGATGTCTATGATAAGGAATCTACAGCTAGAGGGGCTCTACAAAATGAGTTGAAAACTCTTAAAGAGTTAAACCAAAAAATGACTGTTGAAGCTCATAATCTGACAAATGCTCTTAGAAGTAGTACAAAGCAACAAGGTATCTGGGGTGAGATGCTACTTGAGAATGTTCTTGAAAAGTCTGGACTAAGAGAAGGCTTTGAGTACTTCAGAGAAAAACATACTACTGATGATGAGGGCAAAGCATATCGTCCTGATGTGGTTGTCAAATTACCTGATAATAGAGATATTATTATAGATGCCAAGACTTCGTTATTTGCGTACAATGATTATATAGCTGCAGATGATGAGCAAAAACAAACTCATTTAAAAGCCCATATTCGCTCTATTAGAGAGCATATTAGAGGTCTTTCTAATAAAAATTATGAAAATTTAAAAGGTATAAATTCATTAGATTTTATATTTATGTTTATACCTGTAGAAGGGGCTTTGCTATTAGCATTAGATAACGATACTAATCTTTATGATGAAGCATTTAAACAAAAGATCATCTTAGTTAGTCCTACAACTTTATTAGTAGCATTACGAGCTGTTGAAAATACTTGGCGTTATGAGAAGCAAGCTCAAAGCATTACAGACATTTATAGTAGAGCGGAAGAGTTGTATAAGAAGTTTGTAGGTTTTGTTGAAGATTTAGAAAAGGTTGGTAAATCTATAAATGATGCTAATAAATCTTATGAGAATGCTTTTAATAAGTTAAAAACTGGTCGAGGAAATTTAATTGGTCAAGTTGAAAAGCTAAAAGTAATATCTAACATAAAGCCTAAAAAAGAGCTTGATAATAATTTAGTTGAAAATGCTATGGGTGATGGTGAGTAGGGAAAATGAAGATTTTTAAAGAATATATTTTTATAAAGTCTTTTTGGCAGTATCTTGGTCAGTCACAAGACAAGAATTATCGTATTTTACATATTGTAGTAGGTATGGCTGTTTTATTTCAGATTATAAATAGTAATTTTGTGCATACTAAATATGGACTTAACTCATGGGCATATATTCATATGCTTAGTGGGCTAGGGTTAGCCGTGTTAAGCGTACTATTGCTTATTATGTCATTAGACAAAAGAGGTATGAGATACTATTTTCCCTATTTGTATGGTGATTTCTCAGCGCTTAAAGAAGATCTACTAGAGTTAAGAAAGTTTAAATTACCTAATGCTCGTAGTGGTAGTCTTGCTGCCATAGTCCAAGGTTTAGGTTTATTAGCTTTAACTCTGGCATGGGTTACAGGATTTTTTTGGTTCACAGCTTGGAACTATCAGTCAGCATATATTGATAGTTTAAAAGCTATTCATAAAACACTAGTTGATCCTGTTGAGATATATATCTATGCTCATGCTCTAATGGGTATTTTGCACTACATTTTACAAAGATACTTTCCAGATAGAATTAATGGAGTTAAATAATATTAAGAAATTTTTTTTGATAAAGGCTTCAGAAAATCATCAATAGTGCAATGATTTTCGATAGGATGGCGAAGGTTTTTGTCTTTATTGATACTGTAATGGTTATTTCTGCCAACTTTTTTTACTTTTAAATAGGCTGTCTCGGTTAGGTCACTTAGAATATTTAGGACTGCTCTTTCAGTGATCCCAACCTTGATAGCCATATCTCTAATAGTTATGTTTGGGTTACTATTAATGAGACATAACACGTGTGAATGGTTAGTCAGAAAAGTCCAACTTTGTTGTTTCTTAGTAGCCATTATCTATACTTTAGATTATCAATTAGTTAATTATACTGGAGAATATGGCAAAGATGAATGGTGAAGCACAATTTGCAACTCCCCATTAGCATTTAGTTTGAAACCCATGGTGTAATTAGCTATTACCTTTGTGCCATCAGTTTGAGTTAGGTGTTTATTACCCATGACTATACCTATGTTATCTTCAACAATATAGCCAGTATTTTCAAACTGTAAGTCAGCCCATGGACCAATAGCAAAACCATTATCTTTTGGATATTTATCATTACCAGCCACAAAATAAGATACTGCACCATCTAAGTCACCTCTAAACATTTGTTTAGAAGCAAGAGTGGGCTTAAAAAGAACGTCACTATTATCATATGCATACATATTTTTGATAAAGTTGTGAGCTAGTTTCTTATAGTCTCCTCCTTCTCTATAAGTCCTAGAAATCTTTAGAAGTCCATCTTTCCATTTAGCTAGTGCGTTATCTATATCTAAACTAGTCATATTTTTCTCCTCTCTCTAAATGTGAAATTAAATATATGTATTTTATTTCGTGTATTATACTTCATAATAATTATTTGTAAATACAAAAATTAAAAAAAATATTTTTTAGTATGTACTTTGTAATTATTTAATTGATTTTCTAAGGCTGTATATTAAAAATTAGATTATCTATACTTTTAAGAAAAGTTAATTATTCCAGTGTAATTTATCCACTGTTTCAAGTATTATATAGGTAATTATTTTTACTATTTTATGATATGCACAACCATCCTTCTATACTTGTTTTTGTTCTAGTAATGCTTGGAATTTTGATAGTAACAATTACTTTGAAAAAATTAAAGCAGCCGTATGTGGTAGCATATCTACTAACAGGAATTTTGCTAGGACCATACGGTTTAGAACTAATTCAAGATCAAGAAAATCTTGCTCAACTTGGTGAAATTGGTGTAATACTATTGTTATTCTTTGCGGGTATGGAAGTTTCTCCTAGAAAATTTGCTGAAAATTGGAAAGTTCCAACTATAGGTACAATACTTCAGATAGTAATAACCAGTTTCATTGTGTCTATTGTAGGTATGGTTTTAGAGTGGAGCTTGGCAAAGATATTATTATTTGGCGCTGTGATTAGTTTAAGTAGTACGGCAGTTGTTCTTAAACTACTTAATGATAGTGGCAGTATGAAAACTCGTTTGGGACAAAATGTACTTGGAGTCTTGCTTATTCAAGATTTAGCAGTTGTTCCAATGTTGATAATATTGAGAACAATTGGTGGGGAAGAACCGTCTATAAGTCAGATATTAATACAAATTTTAGGTGGTGTCTTTGTTATATCAATAGCCACCTTTATGGCGATTAAAAAGAATCTAAAAATACCATTTATTAGTGTTCTGGGTAAAGATGAAGAAATGCGAGTTTTTGCCGCTTTAGTTATTTGTTTTGGGATGGCTGCATTTACCGAATCTTTAGCATTATCTTCCGCTTTAGGAGCATTTATTGGTGGGATGATTGTGTCAACTGTTGAAGAAACAGAATGGGTAGGCCACAGTTTATCAACAGTTAAAACAATTTTTATGGCATTGTTTTTTATATCTATTGGCATGCTTATTGATTTGAATTTATTTTGGAATCATATTGAACTTTTTATCTCTCTTCTTTTGATAACATATATACTAAATACTACAATAAATGCCTTGATTTTTAAGGCTCTTAGACAAAGGCTTGATGAGGCTTTAATTGGTGGTGCAATGTTATCACAGATTGGAGAGTTTAGTTTTGTACTTATTTCTATGGGTTATGTTTCTGGAATTCTGACAAATTCACTTTATCAGTACTGTATTACTCTTATATCTTTATCGCTACTATTTAGTCCATTATGGATTAGTGGAGTTAATTTGTTTATTAATAAGACTATTAAAAAGAAGTGTTAAGTTTGATTATTTTTACTAATTCGTTTAGATATAGTTGTTCTATTTCTTTTTTATCGTCCGAGAAACAGTAGAAATAAGCTTGTATATTTAGGGTATCTGTTTTGTCTGATAGAGTTTTAATCTCAATATATGGTGCGAAATCATTAATGCCATATTGCCTAAGTTTATGCTTAGTGACTAAATCACTTTGAGTAAAAGTTTCGTTAAACGAATACTTCTCAGAAATTATTGCTCGGATAGTTAAGTTTAAAGAATCTCTAATTTTTAAAATATCACTATCAGTACTTATCAAAAAAGGAATTTTATTTAAGGAAATATTCTCTTCACTGGTAAAAGTAGATATAACATTTGTTATAATTATTGAGTTAGGGAATTTTAATAGTTTTCCGGTAGTTTTTTTATCTCCATGTTCGACTGTATCATACATTCTGAAATAAAATAGTTTTATTTCAGTAACACAGCCATGATACCCCATGATTTGTATATAGTCGCCCTCAGAAAATAGGCTTCTCCAGTTAATAATTATCCAACCTACTAGATTCATAACAGTTTCTTTATTAACGATTATAAGACCAGCAGCTACTAAGCTTAACATTGTAAGTAAATTAGTGATTCCACCAAGCCATATTTTTATTATTATAAGAGAAAAAATAATTATGCTTATGTATATTGTACGAGATTTTAGCTTACTAATTTGTTTTTCAGAGGTCTTACGTTTTTTCAATATGTGAAATACTACTATAGCAATTATAGTTATAAAGATAGCCATAATTGCTGTATCTATAGTGTTCAAAAAAAGCTCATTGTTTAAGGTCATGTTACTAAATTGGTATTTGTATTTTATGTAACAGTATATTATTAATTTTATGGATTTTAAATTTGTATATCTTAATGGCGTAAAAAACTGTATTAATAAGCTTTACAAGTAACATAAAAGTTTTGATATTTAATCGCAAAACAGGGCTTTTTTCTATATCCTATAAGTTATGGTTAAATAATAATATCTATTGGCTAATGAAGACTCATAAATATAGTCTACTAGTGGGGTGGGGAATTTGGATCGTTGCGGCGATTTTCTATGGATTAGACTATTTTCAGCATACTGCACCAAGTGTTTTAATCAAACCAATATCTATTGGAATGGGAGTGAGTATAGAAGATATTGCTTATGTGATGAGTATATATTTTCCTATTTATGCAATATCTCAAGTTCCTGCAGGTATTCTATTAGACCGGTTTGGTTCTAGGATAATGTTATCAGTATCTTGTTTAATTATGAGTCTGGGGATTCTATTATTTGTATATGATCCAAATCTAAGCACAATGCTAATAGGTAGAGTTCTTATTGCGATAGGATCTGCAGTAGCCTTTATAGGTACATTAAAAGTGGCTGCTGATGTTTTGCCAGAGAGGGTGTTTCCTATTGCTGTTGGTCTAACTAATACAATCGGGGTACTAGGTGGTATATTTGGTCAAGTATTATTAAATCATTTAGTGATCCTTCATGGTTGGCAATCAGCTTTAGCCTTAATAGGCTATTTTGGTATTTTTTGGAGCATAATAATTATTGTATTCTTAAAATCATCAATAAATATTGAAAATTCAACTAAGAGTTTTAAGTATTTAAGTTTCACACAAAGCTTAAAATTGCTTCTAAACAAGAAACTGTGGTTATTAGCAATTTATGCGGGATTAATGGTTGGTATTGTTGTTAATTCATTTTCAGAGCTTTATGATGTTTTATTTTTAGAGCAAGCTTATAATCTATCACAGCACACAGCAGCACAAATAAGTGTAATGATGTTCGTAGGTATAGCAGTTGGTGGACCATCGCATGGTTTTATTGCTAGTCTATTTGGTGAAAAGAGAATATGGATGTTAATTTGTAATTTAATTACTTTATTAGCATTTTCGTCTGTAATTATATTTGCAAGTTCCATTACAGTTAGCTACCTATATATTATATTCTTTATAATAGGATTCTCGGTTTCTAGTATGCTTTTAGCTTTTTCGGTAGTGGAAGAAATATTTCCCGCACAGATTAAAGCAACAGCTCTAGCTATTGTTAATATGGTCATAGGGTTATGCGGAGCAATATTTCAATACTTAATTAGTTATATTAGTGTATATCTTAATGGAGGACCGTTAACTGGACAGGTAGATATAAATGTTTTTGATAGGGCGTTTTTATATCTTATTGTACCTTTATTTATAAGTACTTTAATAATATTCTCATTGGTTGTAGAAAAATATAGAATGCGAGAGATTAGTTTAGATAAACTAAGCAAGTTTTAAAAATATCTTATTTCATATCTACAAATATTACTTCTTTCTTAGAGCGACAGAATGTTTCTTTAATAAAAAATATACTTATTAAAATACCTAAGGCAGTAAATACCAACAGTAAGCTTAAACTAGTCTGGTAGCTAACTACAGATGGGTTTTTTCCTTGATTAGAAAATAAGTCAAAAACTTCACTAATAAGTGGCGAACCAACTCCTACTGATAGCATGATAAGAAAGTTATTAACTCCTAATGCTGCCGCTCTACATCCAGAACTAGATTGTTCAGCAATAATTGCGAATCCTATACTCTGCCCACTCGCCCCTAAGCCTAAGCAGATAAATGATAAATATAATATTGCTTGATTTATTGGGAAGAAAATAATTGTAGCTAGCGAAACAAAGGTCAAGCAGATAGCAAAAATCATAACAGGCTTTCTTCTTTTTATACGATCAGATATTGCACCAAGACTAGGACAGCCAATACCATAGCCTAACCATGCTAAGGTGATCAAATAAGAACTAAATTTAGCATCAAAGCCATTTAAAGATAAAAAGCTTTTTGTAGCATTTTCAGAAAGATATTCTATAGCTAAGTATGTAGTAGCTGAAAAAACAGCAATTAACCAAATTTGTTTATTGGAGAATATACTTTGAATCTCTTTCATCACAGATGTTGGAGTATTTAGAATAATAAATCTATTTTTACTAGAGTCGCCAGATTGATCATTATTTTTTACTAAAACTATGGTTACTCCAGCTAAAATAACTCCTATTATTGCTAGAGCAATAAATACATAACGCCAGTCTACACCTCCAGCTTGTGACAAAGACTCTAGAGGGCCTGCTGCAATCATTGGACCTAGTACTCCGATAAATTGAGAAAGACCTATAAACAAACCAATATGTTTATGTGGAAGCCAATCATATACAGCAATTAATAAACAAAGAAAGCCAAAAGATGCTCCAAAACCTATCATAATCCTATAAATTAAAGCAGCTGCAAAGCTACTTGATAAAGCGAATAGCCCAACACCTAGAGCACATACTAATATTGCAAGAGTTAGAGCTTTTTTTAGCCCAAGCTTATCTGTGATAATACCTACAGGAATTTGCATGATTCCATATGTAAGCTGATAAGCGGTAGAACTAAGAATACTAAAAGTTAGTATGCTTAAGTCAAGGTCGGATATTATCTGATGTTCGAATGTACCCAGTATAGTTCTCAATAAGAACTCGTACATAAAAAATACAGCACAAGTAAGCCATATAGTGATTGCTAAAAAAGATAATTTATTATTCATCGCTAAAACTTTCTTTTGCTATTTCTTCCCAATCTTCTATTTTTGCTTCTGCTTTTTCATCATCTTGAAATGAAGAAACTTTAAATACTAAATCGCCTTCTTTAATCATAGGGTAGTTGTTAATACCTAATATAATTCCATCGATAGGAGACTTTAAGCTAACACTATCATCATTGCCAAAAGGGTCTATTAGCTTACCAATCTTTTGATCTTCTTTAACTCTTGTGCCAAGTTCTATTTCCGTTCTTAAAATTCCTGGTTTATCAGATATCGTCCATTCCGTATCTTCTGAAACAAGAGGCTTAACTTGCTGGATAAAATCCTGATCTTTTAGCAGATTAATTTTGCGCATTACATTTTGAATACCTGCTGTACCAACATTTATAGCCTCTTCACCAAATTTATTAGCTTCTCCAGCTTCATAGCATATAAACGGTATATCTAGATCTTGGTGGATTTTACGAATACTAGAACGATTCATATTTACAGCAGTAATAACCGGTGCTTGAAAGGCTCTAGCCATTTTGACAGACTCTTCATCTTCAGCATTAAAATATACTTGTGGCAGTATTTCATGATTTAATGCACCTGTCTTAATTTGTACAGAATAGTCAGTTTTTTTGATTATTTCTTGAGTTATTCTATATGCATAACGATGCATGTATGAACCAGATTCATCACCAGGGAAGGCTTGTTCGAGCGTTGGGTTGTGTTTGGCAGCATGTACTAGACCAAAGACATTTAACACTGGAATGGCTATTATTGTTCCGTGTAGCTCTTTAGGATTAGTTTTTTCTAGAACAGAGTTAATTATTTCGATACCATTAAACTCATCGCCATTAACCATACCAAAAATTAGTATACAAGGACCTTCTTTAACGCCGTTAAGAATCTTAATTGGTAAATACATAGGTGCACATGAGTATTGGCTAGGTAGTGGCATCGCCAAGGTAGCCATTTCTCCGGCTTGGAAAGTATTATCAAAGATTTTGAATTTCATAAAGTAATGTAGATTAGAAATGTTAGATTTTAGTTGTATGGGTAGTATAACAAAGACACAATCTTAATTCAAAATAGAGGGTAGTATCTAGCAAATAGCAAAATAATAGATAAAAACTCATTATTAGGCTTTTTAAAATATCTAAAAAACATTAGAATTATGATGCGTTAGGTGTGTGAATTTTTTAAAAGGTTGTTTAGGTATGTCTGAAGATTTGATGATATTTAGTGGTAATGCTTCTAAGAAGCTTGCTTGTGAGGTTGCTAAGGAGTTAGGGGCAACTCTTGGTAATGCTACTGTTGGTAGATTTAAAGATGGAGAGATACATGTAGTATTGAATGAAAATGTCCGTGGTAAAGATGTTTTTGTTATTCAATCAACATGTCCTCCATCTGATAACCTGATGGAGCTAATACTTCTAATAGATGCTTTGAAAAGATCATCAGCGGAGAGAGTAACAGCTGTATTGCCATATTTTGGATATGCTAGACAAGATAGACGATCTAAATCTGCAAGAGTACCAATATCTGCTAAGGTAGTGGCTAATCTTCTCCAAGCTGTTGGCTTAGATAGAATATTATCCGTTGATATTCATGCTGAACAAATTCAAGGTTTTTTCGATATTCCATTTGATAATGCCTTTGCGACAAAAATATTTCTAGAGTATGTGCGCAAGAATCCTGAAAAATACGAAAATATAAAAATAGTCTCGCCTGATATGGGTGGGGTAGTGAGAGCTAGATCCGTAGCTAAGAATTTGGGTGTTGAGATTGCAGTTGTAGACAAAAGAAGACCTAAGCCAAATGTAGCAGAGGTCATGAATATAATTGGTGATGTTGAAGGTAAGCATTGTATATTAGTTGATGATATTATGGATACGGGTGGAACAATGTGTCAAGCTGCAAAAGCACTAGTTGAAAAGGGTGGTGCGGCTAAAGTTTCTGCGTTTTGTGTACATCCTCTGTTATCTGGTGATGCAATCAAAAATATCGAAAATTCTGCTATTGAAGAACTTATAGTTACTGATTCAATTCCTCTCAAGCCTCATGCTGAATCATGCAATAAGATAAAGGTGATAACCTTAGCTCCTTTACTTGCACAAATTGTAGAAAAAACTAATGGTGAAGAGTCTGTGAGCGATATCTTCAGAATAGATGGATTAGTTGATTAATATCTTGAATTTATTATTATAGCTGACTATAATAGCTCAGTTAATCTAGGGTCGCATAGATTAATATATTTGTTTAAACGAAAATAAAGGAATTTAACAATGGCAAATTTTGTTTTGAAAGCAGCTAAAAGAGAAGATTTAGGATCTGGTGCGAGCCGCCGTCTAAGAAGAGCGGGTAAAATCCCTGCTGTTATATATGGTGGTGACAAAGAAGCAGTATCTATAGTATTAGATCACGATAAAGTTTTACACTCTACAGAAGACAAAGCATTCTTCTCAAGTGAAATCACTTTAGAGATTGATGGTCAAGAAGAAAAAGTAATCATCAAAGCACTCCAAAGACATCCATATAAAGTTAAGCTTGTTCACGCTGACTTCATGAGAGTATAATACTTCTCTCTACAAATCATTTCTGATTATATTTTTTATTATCAAAGTTCTTATGTTAAAATAAGACTTCGCATTATCTTTATTATTATCTAATTAGATGAGTACTTACACCGTAATTATTATTTTATTTATTCTTATTGGTATTTCAGCTTTTTTTTCGAGCTCAGAAACAGCTATGATGGCTTTGAATAAATATAAGCTTAAACATTTGGCAAAAAAGAATCATCGAGCAGCTAAAAGAAGTCTGTCTTTAGTTCGTAATCCTGAGAGATTGCTAGTTGCGATACTTATTGGAAATACTTTTGCGAATATATTCGCTGGAACAGTTATCTCATCATATTCAGAAGATCATTTTGGTGACATTGGTTTATTGATAGCAACAATTATTGTTACAGTTTTAGTTTTAGTTTTTGGTGAAATAATTCCAAAGTCTTTTGCAGCCGTATATCCACAAAGGTTAGCTTTTCCATTTTCATTACCTCTAAAAATAATAATGGTATTGCTATATCCTGCTGTAGTTTTTCTCAGTATGGTTTCAAAAGTAACCTTAAAGCTTTTTGGTATAAAGATTGAGCCTGTAAATAATGAGTCTTTGGATAAGGAAGAAATACAGACTGTTGTAAATGAATCAAATGCAAAACTTGGTGCTAAAAATAAAAATATGCTTATAGGTGTCTTAGAGCTTGATAAAGTTTTGGTCCAAGAGGTTATGACTCACTTTAATAAAATAGAATATATAGATCTGAGCAATTCTGTAGATAAGATTTTGGCTAGAATAGCAAAAATGAAATCGTTGAATATTATTTTATGTGAAAATGGAGTTAATAATGTTATTGGTGTTATAAAGCTTAAAGAAATAACTAATTTATTGATATCAACAAAGAGATCACAAATAACAAAAGCAAGTTTGCGTAAAATTGCTCATCAAGCATATTTTATACCTGAGACTGTTTCTTTACAGACTCAGTTGGTTAATTTTCAATACAAGAGTAAACGGTTTGCTATTGTAGTTGATGAATACGGTGATGTTTGTGGTACTGTAACTATAGAAGATATTATGGAAGAAATTGTTGGAGAATTCTCTGATAGATTTGATATGAATAATAATATTCGCAAACTTGAGGAAAATAGTTATTTAATAGGTGGTAGCGCTACACTAAGAGAAATAAATCGCCATATAGGGATAGAGTTTGAAAGTGAAGATGCTAAAACTTTATCAGGCCTTATAATAGAAGAAATTGAGAACTTACCACAGGGACCTTGTTGTATAAAATATAATAATATCTTACTTGAAATAACGAATATTAGAGATAACAAAATAGTTTCTATAAAATTAACTACCACTCTAGAAATATAAAATAAATTTTTGTTATTAAACGTTCATCCTGTTCCAGTTTATATTCTGCATAAAAGGGCTTGGCTGAGTAAAGCCAGTTTCTTCGTAGTACTGACCTTGATATGTATATGGACTAGTTTCCATCTGTTCAACACTTTGCTGAAAGTAACCATGAATCAGATCATCTTTATCATAGTCTGGATTATAGTATGTTCCGCTAGGTTGATAATTTGGGTAGGTAAAAGAAGTATTGCATCCAACTATACTAACGACTGATAACCAAACTAAGCAGTTATTAATTATTTTTTTAGGCATTATATATTGATACTAGTTATACATTGAATCTAAAGTTTACAACATCGCCATCTTTCATGATATATTCTTTTCCTTCTAGACGAGCTTTGCCTGCTTCTTTTGCACCTTTCTCGCCATTATACTGAATATAATCATCATACGAGATGACTTCAGCCCTGATAAATCCTCTCTCAAAGTCAGTGTGAATTACGCCAGCGGCTTGAGGCGCTGTAGCACCTACAGGGATTGTCCAAGCTCGGACCTCTTTAACACCTGCAGTTAGGTATGTATGAAGATTTAAAAGAGCGTAACCAGCTTTAATTACTCTATCAAGACCAGTTTCAGTAAGCCCCATATCAGCTAAAAACTCAAGTTTTTCATCTGGCTCAAGCTGAGATATCTCTTGCTCCATAGCAGCGCAAACAGGGACTACATTTGAGTTCTCAGCTTGAGCATATTCTATAACTTTATCTAATAATGGATTATTTTCAAAACCATCGTCATTGACATTAGCAATATATAGTACAGGCTTGTTAGTCAATAGAGGAGTTTGCTTAAGCCACTTAGCTTCATCATCTGTTAGTTCAAATGTTCTGGCTGGTTTTTCTGATTCTAAATGTTCTTTTAGTTTTGTATAGAAATCTGCTTTAGCTAAAGCCTCTTTATCACCTGACTTTTTCATTTTAGCAAATCTTTGAATAGCTTTATCACAAGACTCGATATCAGCTAAAATAAGTTCCATATTAATAGTATTAATATCATCTATAGGATCAACTTTTCCACTTACATGGATAATGTTATCATCTTCAAAACATCTAACTACATGTGCTATAGCATCTGTTTCACGAATATTTGCTAAAAACTTATTTCCTAACCCTTCACCTTTGCTTGCACCTGCAACAAGACCAGCAATATCAACAAACTCCATAGTTGTAGGAAGTATTCTTTCTGGTTTGACAATTTTTGCTAACTCATTAAGTCTTTGATCAGGTACAGAAACAATACCTACATTTGGATCAATTGTACAAAAAGGATAGTTCTCTGCATCAATCCCAGCTTCTGTAAGAGCATTAAAAAGAGTTGATTTACCAACGTTAGGTAAACCGACAATACCACATTTAAATCCCATTATTTTATTCCTTATAGTCTTATTTTGTATGTAGCTTCTGCATAGCAGGTTCTAATTTGTAGTTTATTATATCATCTAAAACACATATGCTATTATCAATAGCCTTGTCTATATCATTTCTCTGAGCTATAGAAGGATTTGATAGTACATAATTTGATACCTTTGATTTATGCCCTGGATGTCCGATACCAATTCTTAGGCGAAGATAGTCATTGGTTCCTAAATGTTGATGAATACTTCTTAAGCCATTATGACCGCCGTGTCCACCACCTTTTTTTAAGCGAATTTCTCCAGAGTCGATATCTAGCTCATCATGTACTACTAGTATTTCTTGCGGCTCAATTTTATAGAAATTAGCAACTTTACTAACAGCTAAACCACTGTTGTTCATAAAAGTAGTTGGAAATACTAATATTACGTTACTATAATCGATACTTACTTTAGCAATATTACAATTTAGTTTAGAATTTAGGCTAAAATTTTCATTACTATCTTTAGCAATCCTTGCAATAAACCATTCACCAACATTATGACGTGTATTTTCATATTCCTTGCCTATATTTCCTAGGCCAACAATCATTTTTATTTTAGGCATCTTTACTTTTATTGTGTTGTTCAAACTTGTCCAAAAGTATTTTAGTAACTTCTCTTATAATTTTACTATTTGGTTTAGCGTTTTCTTGTGATTGAGTATAAAAAATAGCCATAATTATAGCTCTATCATCATCAGGCCAAATAATTGCAACATCATTTGTTGATCCGTAGGCACAAGTACCTGTTTTATTACCAACGTCCCACTCATCAGGAATTTCAGCTGCTATACGATTATCATCGGAATCATTTCCTAAAAGCCATTTTTTAAATAATAGTCGATGCTTTTTATCAAGAATATTATTACTAAAAGCAAGCTTATTAATATCTCTAGCCATTATTTTAGGAGTGGTCTTGTTTTGATTGGTGGTAAGATTAACTTGATTGGCTATGGGCTCTAGACCAGCTACTTTTGTTGCATGATCATGTAGCGATAGTATAAACTTATTAAGGTTACTCAAACCGCCGAGTTTCTCTATTAAAAGATTGGTGGCTGTATTATCACTTTGAATAGCTGCCCTACTAAGTTGGCTAACTGTCATTGTCTGATTGATATGTTCTTTCGTAATAGGGGAGTATCCAACTACTTGATTTGATAAAATCTTTATTTTTTCGTTGAGTAAATCCTTATTTGTCATGCTCTGCTTGAGGATGGCACCAACGACAAGAAACTTATAAGTGCTACAAATGGGAAAATAGAAACTTTGGTTATGGGAGAAGTTACTATTATCGTTCCTATTAATTGTATATACACCAATTTTTCCGCCATATTGTTTTTCTAGATTGTGTAAACTATTTGATATTTGAATATTTGCTATGGTAGTAGAAAAACCAATACTTGAGAAAATAAGAGTAGTTACTAGAATTATTATCTTTTTCATATTTAAAATTAAAAATTATTTGATGTTAATAATAAGAACTCATTAACTTTTTTGATATTATCTTTTTCAGCAATTTTTGCCTCTGTAAGAGGGAGTTTATTTCCGCCAGATATCTTAAGAGCACCTTCTGGTGTTTTATATATAATGGTTGGAAAGCCGTTGATCTCAGTAGATAGCTTCATATTATTTTCAGCTTTTTCATGAGATTTAGTTAAATTTTTATCATATACTTTCGTATCATGATACTGTATTAATGCTTGTAATGGGTCTTTTGAGTTTAATATGCTATCTACGACATCTGCACTATTGTGTAGACTCCCTAAAGGGATCCATCGGACTGCTAGGTCACCAGATTTAATGGCTGGTTGAGATGCATCAAATAAACTTGAGCAATAACCACAATTAGGATCGATTATAGCATAAAACTTATGTGGAGCATTGTCACTACCTTGCTGAATATATGTGGCATATTTCTTAATGTCTAAATAAAGGTTATTAGCTCGAGTAGATGATGTGAAATAATTAGCATATATTTGATTTAAACTTGTTAGTTTATTTTGATTTCTGTCCCATGCTAAAAGTTCTCCATTAACAATAACATCTCCATTTTCACTAGTGAAAGTAACAGTTCGTTTTGTAGGATCTTTTTTATCTTCTAGTATATAAGCTTGAAGGTGTATACCTGTATCAAAAGTCTTTACTACTTTGTATTGTGGGAAGGCATGTTCAACAATATATAGCCCTTGTTGGTTGTTAAAAGGTGATCTGTTAAGATTGGTGGTACTAAAAAAGTATATAATCACTAATAAAAACAATACAAACACTATAAGTGAAGCGAAATATTTTTTTTGCATCTGAAACAATTAGTATTGAATAAGCATAACGTGATTATACCATATATAGAGATTATCTTTCGTTAGAAGATAAAAAAATGTCGCTAAAATTATAGCAGGACCAAAGGGTATGACATTAGTACGCTTTGCGATGAGATTAATGCCAATAGCAATAAATATTCCAAAGATACAACTGGCAAAAATTGTATAAAGTAGTATAGGGTAGCCGAACCATGCACCAATAGCAGCTAGTAGCTTAAAATCACCATAGCCAAAACCTTCTTTACCTGTAAAAAGTTTATATACCCAAAACACACTCCATAGAGATAAGTATCCAATAATTGCTCCCCAGACTGACTGATCTAGTGTGGTAAATACACTATAATAGTTGAGAACAATACCGATCCATACTAATGGAAGAGTAAGTGAGTCTGGGAGAATTTGATATTTTGCATCTATGAAAAATAGAGGAATAAAGAATGTACTTAAACCAGCAAGAGCTATCGCCTGAATAGTAAGTCCAAATACATAAAATATAGTTATGAATACCATGGCTGTAATAAACTCTACTAAAGGGTATTCAAAAGAGATATTCTCCTTACAAAAATAGCATTTACCTTTAAGTATAAACCAACCTAAAATAGGTACATTATGTCGATACTTGAGTTTATTATGACATTTTGGGCATCTAGATGGTTCGATTAAACTAAAGTTTTGTTCCGACTCTTGTTTAGGTAGGTCAAGTATTTCGCGGGCTATGTTTTTTTCATCTGCAAATATTTTATTAGGTATTCTATATATCAAAACATTCAGGAAGCTACCAATAGTTGCTCCAAAGAGAAATATAAATATGAAAATTATATATATATCGTAATACATATCTATTTGTGTTCAGGTGCATATTGCTTATTTTTAGGCTTAAGCTTGTTAACACCATCAATACCCGCAATACGGTAGGCTTCAGCCATAGTAGGGTAGTTAAATGTTGTATTTAAGAAATATCTAATAGTATTATGTTTACCAGGCATAGATTTTATTGCTTGCCCAATATGAATAATTTCAGATACCCTATGACCAAAACAGTGAATCCCTAGGATTTCGAGTGTTTCTTTGTGAAATAATATTTTTAACATGCCAGTTTCACTTCCAGAAATTTGTGCTCGAGCAAGATCTTTGAAGTAAGCTCTACCACTTTCATAAGGAATTTTTTCTGCTGTTAGCTGTTCTTCAGTTTTGCCTATGCAGCTTATTTCTGGTCTTGTATAAATACCTGTTGGAATATCTTCGACTAATTTATCATTGCATGATCCATCAATAATATGAGTAGCAGCAAATCTACCTTGGTTAAAAGCAGATGATGCAAGTGAAGGGAAACCTATAACATCACCAACTGCGTATATATTAGGTTGAGTTGTTTGATAGTTATCATTTACATTTACTAAGCCTCTTTGAGGGCTGTATTCAACACCAATTTTATCAAGATTTAGACCATTAGTATTACCGGCACGCCCAAGAGCAAATAGCACATAGTCAGACTCTATAATTCTACCAGAGTTTAATGTAGTAATTACTTTATCACCCTTAGCTTTGATACTCTTGTAAGTTTCGTTATGCATTAGGTTGATTTTTTGATTAACAGTGAAATGGTTTGTTAAAGTTTCTATAATCTCATCATCAAGGAATGACATCAGCTTATCTCTAGTATTGATAAGATTTACTTGAATATCAAGAGTGCCCAATATAGAGGCATACTCACAACCGATCACACCGGCACCATATATGGTAATTGACTTGATATTTTTATCTTTTAACTCAAGAAGTTTGTCACTATCTAAAATTCTTGGATGAGTAAAGTCTATATCTTCAGGTTGGTATGGACGAGATCCAGTAGAAAGTATGAATTTCTTAGCTGTTATGATTTCTGTAGAACCATTTTTACGAGAGATTTTGATTTTGTTTTTGTCTAGAAAGCTTGCAAAACCATAAAATACATCAATTTCATTATTGGCAAAACGATTTTTTTTGATCTCTCTTTGTTTTAATACTACTTCGAATGTAGTGTCAAGCATTTCAGGGAAATCAAAGTTTTTTTTGTTATACCAAACTTCACGTGATAGTTGTCTAAGAGTTTTACTCGGAATTGTTCCCCAGTTATTACAACCGCCACCAATCGCATCATTTTCGATAATTGCTACTTTTTGACCATTTCTAGTCGCTTTCATGGCAGCACCTTCGCCACCAGGACCACTACCTATAATGATAATGTCGTAATTATATTCCATGGTTTTACTCCACAATATATTTTTTGGAAAAATTGGTACATATATTCTCGAAATAATAACATAGTCTATAGATATGTTAATTATTTTTGGTGAAATTATTCATATTTTATTAGCATTTCAGCAATTTTCTTAGTTGGAGAGACTATTTGGTCTACTCCTATATTATTTGCGATATTAATGCTTTCATCTTTATCAAGTTTAATAGATATCTTTAGATTATTTACTGATTGCTCTGAAGTTTTTAATACTTCTTTTATTGATAATAAAGTTAATATATTATCCGAATCCTTTTCATTGAGAATAAATATACTTTTAGCTTTGCTAATATTTGCCTTTTTGAGAGCATCATAGTCATAAGATTCTGCATCTATAAAGTGTTTTTCTTGTTCTGCATCAGTATTTATGAACCTTTGATGATAATCTTTCTCGATTACAATGATATTATCTATTTGAGATTTGAAGTAGTCTTTTATTAAACATTTGGTAATTTCTGTATAGCCACATATTACGATATGGTCTTTCATTAGAGCTGCTCCATCTTTTTGTTTAAACTTTTCTGTAATCTTGCTGATGACACTACCTGCCATTACAGTGATAATTGTTGCAAATAAACCTATACCCATAATCATTATAGATACAGTAAAAAGTTTGGCTTCTTCTGTTAAAGGATGTATGTCGCCATACCCAACCGTGCTAAATGTAACAATTGTAAAATATATTGCATCAGAGACATTTGTAATTCCATCAAATTCATCTTTGAGATAATATAATCCAGTTACACTATATCCAATAGCTAAAAGAAGTGAAATTAAAAGTACAAACTGGTAGAAGGTAATTGTGTTAGAATTTTTTCTATTAAAAGTTTTTCTGAAGTAAACCAGTAAAAAAATCTCTAAAATATGAGTGAAAAATGCAATATCGTATGATATGTGCTTATCTTGGACATAATCTCCAATAATTGACAGGCTAATGAAAACAACAGCTAAAAACCAAAAAGATCTTTTTCGATTATAAATACCACGAGCTATAATTATCATCAAATAACCGAGAACTAATGGCAAGAATATTCCCAAACCAGTATTATATTTCATACCAAAATCATAAAGATCAGAAGGAATGTTCGGATCTAAGTTGACAGAAAAAATCTTGTTAATAACAGGTATTGCAACTGCTAAAATAGTTATAAAACCATTTAGAGTCATCGTTACAGATATAAAAAGTGGAATATATTTGGAATATTTTTCTTTAATAGTCACAGACTGATGATATTAAAATAATTAAACTGATATTTAGGATTATAGTGTATAGATTGATGAAAATACAGTTAATATACAACTATATATGAGCTAACCTTCGGATTTTTGGAATTAGTAAATACATAATAAAACCTGCTATACCAGCAATGATAGCTAGACTAGCGAATAGAGTTAAATAATTATGATTTGTTTCAACTGGGGTTGCATTTATATTTGGTGATGAAACTAATATCGATAGTAAGCTTGCTATAACCCCAGATGTACTACCGGTGACTACCATCCAAGATCCCATCATTAAGCCTTGTAGTCGAGGATTAGCAAGTTTGCCAATCATGGCATATCCTGTTGGCGATATTAAAAGCTCTCCTATGGACTGAAATACATAACTTAAAATTAACCATATAGCAGCTGTTTGTCCAAGTTTGTTCGCTGAGAAAATTCCTATCACTAGCATCAAAAATCCAATTCCTATAAATACGATGCTAAAACAAAACTGCATAGGGAATGAGAATATAAATTTTCGACGAATAATTATAAGAAGACTAGGTAATAACACACCTCCCACAGCTATTACTACAGTATTTACATTTTGAAACCACTGGGTTTGGATTGTGAAGCCAAAAATGTGCTTGTCAACATTGGCTTCTGTGAATACAGTCAAAGCCATTGGAGCAAGCTGATAAGCAGACCAGAAGACTAATCCAAAAGTTGCTAAAATAATATAAGCGTATACCTTTTCTTTTTGCTCTTTATTATCTTGTGATTTTGCAATAGGTACGAACATTGCTAATAATGAAATTCCAATACCTAAAGCAATATAGTTGGTATTTAGAGGATACTGTAAGGCTATAAATAAAATAGCTATAGTAACTAAAATCAAAATAACAGTATATATGCTATTTTTATATAGGACATTTGTTCCTGAGTTTTTTATTTTTCTGACAAGAGGAGTGGTTCTGTCTGCTACAGTTTTCCAGCTAGTTATTACAAGCAGAAAAGCTACTATATTTGTAATAGTTGTAATAAGAAAAAGTATATTATAACTATGTTCTGCTTGATATACGCCTGCAACTGTAAATCCAATGAAAAATCCAACATTCATGCCTGCATAGTTCCAAAAAAATGCAGTCTCCCGAGAATTGTCATCATTTTCAAATTGCTGAGTTAACATCATGTTTATACATGGGACATTTAGTCCACAGCCTGTTAGGAAGAGGGCTAGTGCAATATATAAGTGCTCGGTACTTGGGAATGATAAAAATAGACAAGCAATTATTTGTAAAACCATGCCTATTAAAAATAAAGTTCTATAGCTAATTAATCGACCACCAATATATCCACCTAGAATATGTAAGCCATAGTTAAACGCAACAAAAACACCCATTACAGCACTTGCTTTTGTGACGGTGAATCCCAAAGCTTGTGTCATAAATAAGACTAATGTTGAGTAAAGAACAGCAAAGCTTACAGTTGAAAATAGCTGAGTTATTAGTAGTAGCCTAGAGGCTTTTTAATTAGAGTAACACCCATTAATTTATTAAAACTAAAGTAGATAGTAAAATTGATTTTATAGATGTTTTTTTCTAAAAAGTAGCTGAAATAGCAAATTTAGTAAAGGATTATAGAATGTACTGACTTAAATTTTTATTTTTGACTAATCCACTTAGTTTTTCATTTATATAATCTGTTGTTATATTTATAGATTTATTTTCTAAGTCTGGGGCATCAAAAGAAATCTCTTCTAATAGTCTCTCCATAACAGTATGAAGTCTTCTAGCACCGATGTTTTCGACTTCCTCATTTACTTGGAAAGAGATTTCAGCAATCTTTTTAATAGCATCTTCTTCGAAGCTTAATTCAACACCTTCAGTCTTCATTAGAGCGACATACTGCTTAAGGATAGAGCAGTCAGGTTCTTTTAATATTCTAACAAAGTCTTCTATCTCGAGAGATTTTAGCTCTACTCTAATTGGTAATCTACCTTGAAGCTCTGGAATTAAATCAGATGGCTTAGCAACATGGAAGGCTCCTGATGCTATGAATAAGATATGATCAGTTTTTATCATACCGTATTTAGTCGAGACAGTAGAACCTTCTACCAGTGGTAGTAAGTCACGTTGCACACCTTCTCTAGATACATCTGCACCTGAATTTCCAGATTTTTTACAAACCTTATCTATTTCATCTAGGAATACGATACCATTTTGTTCAACAGACTCAAGAGCTCTAGCTTTGATATCTTCTTCATTGATCAGCTTAGCAGCTTCTTCATCTTGGACTAGCTTGATAGCATCTTTGATTCGCATCTTTTTGGTTTTTTTCTTATCACTACTTAAACTAGAGAATAGATCCTGAAGCTGATTTGTCATATCTTCCATGCCTGGAGGTCCCATAACACCTATACTTTTAGGAGCTACAGATACTTCGATTTCAATCTCTTTATCATTTAACTCGCCATTTTGGATTTTTTTTCTAAAAATCTCACGAGTTTTATTTTCTTTTTCTTTTTTAGAGTGAGCATCTTCAGCAGGCTCATTCGCAAATCCTACTTTTGACTCAGAAGCTCTAGCTGGCGGAATAAGAACATCTAATATTCTCTCTTCTGCTAATACAGCAGCTTTTTCTGTAACTTGTTGCTTAGCTTCTTCACGCTTCATTTTGACTGCTGTTTCCACTAGATCGCGGATTATAGACTCAACATCTTTACCTACATAACCAACCTCTGTAAATTTAGTAGCTTCAACTTTGATAAAAGGCGCATCCGCTAATTTTGCTAGTCTGCGCGCAATCTCTGTTTTACCTACACCAGTAGGTCCTATCATTAGGATATTTTTAGGAGTTACTTCTTGACGCATCTCATCATCAAGTTGCATTCTACGCCATCTATTACGTAGAGCAATAGCAACTGCTTTTTTAGCATCATTTTGACCAATAATGTGTCTTTCTAATTCATGTACAATTGTTTTTGGAGTCATCACTTGTGTCATCGTATAACTATCCTTTTTTATTTTCTAAACTTTCTATAGTGAAATTATGGTTTGTGTAAATACAAGTATCTGCAGCTATAGTAAGACTTTTTTTGACTATATCTTCTGCTGAAAGATCAGTATTTTCAACAAGGGCTGTTGCCGCTGAGCGAGCATAAGTTGACCCAGAACCAATAGATATGATGTCATTTTTGTCAGCAGCCATAACATCTCCAGCTCCTGATATTAGAAGAGATAGCTTTTCATCTGCAACTATAATCATAGCTTCTAACTTACTCAGCATTCTATCTAAACGCCACTCACGCACCATTTCAACAGCAGCTCTTTCAAGGTTACCTTGATAAAACTCTAGTTTTTGTTCAAATTTTTCAAATAGTGTGAATGCATCTGCAGTAGAACCTGCAAAACCTGTTAGAACTTTACCACCATTTAATTTTCTAACTTTTATGATATTTTCTTTTGCTATTGTATGTCCTAATGTAGCCTGACCATCGCCGCCAATTACTACTTTATCACCTTTTCTAACGCATAGGATGGTAGTTCCTTTCATTGCTTCCATAATCAAATCCTTTGTTAGGTTTGTTAAAATAATCTATGTAATATTACTAAATGGTATTGATATAAAATTTTACAAGTATTTATTATATTTTTTTTAAGCTTTAAAGCCGTTATTGATTTTTGTAAGACAAAAATAGTAAATTTTATGTTATATTTTAGCTTGTTTTATTTTTACTAGAGCATTTATGATGAATAATTTAAATTTTAGAGAAACGATTTCGATAGCAACAAATATATACAAAAGAGCCTTTAAAATAACTTTTGTATTAGCTTTTATGCTGTCATTTATATCAGAGTTTTGTTTTGTATATTTAATGAAGCATGGTATGGCAGACTATATTCAAAGTGGTAACGAAGCTGATATCTCGCAATTACCATCGGGAAATATACTAGCGAGTATGTTTTTGTTGATTGTAGTAGCTACAGTATTTGTTTATGCAATGATAATAATATTGCAAGGTGTAATGGTTAAACATGAGCTAAAAGTGTCCGATGCATTAAAAATAGCATTACAAATCTTTTCTAAGAGAGTATTTGTATTTCTTGGAGTATTTTTACTTTCCATGATTGTGATGACAGTACTCACTATGTTTTTACAATATATAGGTATTTTTCTGGGAGTATTATTATTCTTGACAGTTATGCCTGCTGTGTTATTGGCACAAAAGGGTGTTTTTGAATCTATATCTAACAACTTCGCTATAATAAGAAGTAACTTTTTTTATATGTTTAGAATATCGATAGCAATATTAGCTCTTATGGTAATAAAACCGTTAGTAACTTTTGGATTGATATATCTGTTGAAAAACTTCGGTCTAGAGATGAGTTCATTAGAAATGTCTATTCAAAACATCATTGTAACAGTTGTTGATGCTTTTATTTTACCTTTTATTTTTGCAATTAGTGTTGCGACATTTTTCTCAACAAGCTCTAAATAAAATTTATTCTGTAAGAATTTTCTTAAAGAAATCAAAATCATAGCTATTTTCGAAACGAATATTTTTATCAGCAAGGTTTGTATTTTTATAAACATTATTAATCTCTGTAACAATACCGGCATCAATCTTGATTTTGATTTGTTCACTACCTTTGGTGTATGTCTTTGTAAACGGTAGAGTTTTGCCGAAGCGCCATTTCCATTCTTTGAGTGTTTCTATCTCTTTGTCTATTAGCTCTCTATTTTCTAATGGCGTTTCTTCATTTATTAAGCTTAAATCAATACTTCTGAAGCTTTTAATAAAAGACCTTGTGAGATCTTGAGTTTGTATATCATGTTTTATCTCAGATAGATTAATTACTTTTGAGCGATGAGATTTTACTCCCTTTGTATCTAAAGATTTATCTATTGGTTGATGAAGATAGTCATAGAGTTTTTTTGTATTAGCATTGATGAGTAGTGTACCATGATGGAAAGCACGATCTTTTTTCTCTCGAAAAGCGCTACCTGATACTTTGTAGGTATGACCATTATGATCAACAACAATATCATTTCTTTCATTTGCATATACATCTATACCTAGTTTTTTGACTGTATTGCATACTAGTTCTAGGTTTGCTTTGATGTTATGTTCTTTTTTTGTACTAATGATAGTGTAGTTAAGATTACCATAATCATGATAAACAGTTCCACCACCACTCTGGCGGCGTACCATTGGTATACCATCGTTATTCATTGCTTCAAGGTTACACTCAAGCCATGGGTTTTGTGCTCTACCAATCACAACACAAGGCGAGTTTTGCCATAAAAATAGAATTTTATCGTGATGTAGTTTCTCTAAAAATAACCAATTTTCAAAAGCTAAATTAAAATAAATATCATTACTTTGTGATATATATATATGCATGGGACATTAAATGTTTTTACTTTGTAGTAAGTATAAGGTTTTATTGGTTCTATAAAAGAGTTTTGTGCTATAATTTTGCTTTATTGAGAGAAATTTTTATATACAAAAATATAATGTCGACGATACAACAGACTTTAGAAATAATTAAAAGAGGGGCAGATGAAGTCCTAATTGAAGAAGAATTAGTTAAAAAACTCGAAAAAAACAAGCCATTAGTGATTAAGTTTGGTTGTGATCCAACAGCTCCTGATATCCATCTTGGTCATACCGTTGTAATTAATAAATTAAAACAGTTGCAAGATTTAGGACATGAAATTCACTTTTTGATAGGTGATTTCACAGCTCAGATAGGCGATCCTACTGGTAAAAATGCGACAAGACCTCCATTGACTGCAGAAGAGGTTGCTGCAAATGCTGAAACATATACTAAACAAGTATTTAAAATCTTAGATAAAGAAAAAACAGTCATTCGTCGTAATGGTGACTGGTTTGATAAAATGTCTGCAAGCGATATGATCAAACTAGCATCTAAATCAACAGTTGCTAGAATGCTTGAAAGAGATGATTTCTCAAAAAGATACAAAGGTGGCCAGTCTATCTCAATACATGAGTTTTTGTATCCATTAGTACAAGGCTATGATTCTGTAGCTATGAATGCGGATATTGAGCTTGGTGGTACAGATCAGAAATTTAATTTGTTGATGGGCAGGGAGCTACAAAAACAACAGGGCCAAGAACCACAGATTATCATAACAATGCCACTTCTAGAAGGTTTAGATGGTGTCAAAAAAATGTCAAAATCTAGCCAAAATTATATAGGTATTGAAGAAGCACCTAACGATATATTTGGCAAGGTGATGTCTGTTTCAGATGAATTGATGTGGAGATATTACGAATTACTTAGCTTCAAATCTTTAGATACTATAGCTAATTTAAAACAAGATGTTGCTAATGGCACAAATCCACGTGACATTAAAATAGAGTTGGCAAAAGAGTTAATAGAGAGATTTCACTCTAAGGAAGACGCTGAAAGTGCGCATCAAGATTTTATCCAAAGATTTCAAAAAAATCAGATACCTGATGACATAAATGTTGTAGAATTAAGTCAAGAATTGCCAATAGCAAACTTGCTTAAAGAAGCAGGATTGGTAGCAAGTACTTCAGAAGCTATTCGCATGATTAAGCAAGGAGCTGTTAAAATAGATGGTGAGAAGGCTGCTGATAATAAGGCTGTTTTTGGTAAAGGTACAGAAAATGTTTTCCAAGTTGGTAAACGTAAATTTGCAAAAATTATTATAAAATAAGGGGTTATTTAAAATGGATAAGTTTTTATCAATATTTGTAGGTGTTTTAATAATAGTAACTATTATTACTATATTTATTAATCTATTTCCAATTGCTATTAAAGTATGTTTTATATCGGCAGTAATCAGTGCGATAATTTACGTTGTGCTTAAGATGATAGAAAAGTTTAGTAATTAATCGTTAATAATCTATATTGTTTAATAGTGGATCAATCATTTCTTTTAAAATCAATTATCTGTCTACGTTGCTTTTTTGTAGGTTTTTCTGGGCTTAATAAGTTAGCAGTCTTTCTGATGGTTGCTTCTTTTTCTCTCTTTTCGATACTTTGTTGTGTTTCTGTGTAAAGTTTTTGAGCTTCAGTAGCTGATTTTCTAACTTCATCGAGAGCTTCGACAATTATTATTTTTTTAATATGTGATTGTTGGATTTTGTATTCATCGCCAATATTTACAGCTTTACTGACTTTTGTTTTTTGTCCCTGAAAGTGTACTTTGCCACCTTCGATAGCTTTTTTTGCGATAGCTCTAGTTTTGTAGAATCTAGCTGCCCATAGCCATTTATCTAGTCTTACACTCATATCAGAACCAATTAGTTTGATTAAATTGATTATAGCTAATAATAACAAGGATTTTAACTGCTTTTAAAGTCTGTTATCCTAAAAGGCAGTTTAGTTATTAAAAAAAGTATTAATGAATAAAACAGTAAATTTACACAAAATGATAACAACATTAGATAGTGATAATAATGCTCTATATGAGTTAGAAGATATCTGTATGAATGATCTCATTGGCAAAAATATGAGAATAGAATTTTTAGATGAAATTAATTGTGTATCATGTGGCATTAAAACAAAAAAGAGCTATTCTCAAGGTCATTGCTTTATGTGTATGAGGAAGTTACCTGAGTGTGATATCTGTATAGTTAAACCTGAACTGTGCCATTTCGCGGCAGGGACATGTAGAGATTCTAATTGGGGTGAAGAAAACTGCATGAAAACTCATATTGTATATCTATCAAATACAGGAGATATTAAGGTAGGTATTACTAAGCTTAAAAATATTCCTTCACGTTGGATAGATCAAGGTGCTAGTCAAGCTATTCCAATCTTTGCTGTAGAGACTAGACTAATTTCAGGATTAGTTGAGGTCGCAATCAAAGAGCATATTTCAGATAAAACGAACTGGCGAAAAATGCTTCAAGGTGAGCCAAGTTCTGAAGTTGAATTTGAGGATCTAAGAGATGAACTGATCGAAAAGTCTAGTGATGAAATAGCTCAAATTACAGCCAAATATGGTGATAATAGTGTTGAAGCTGTAGAGGGTAATATTCAAACTATAAATTATCCTGTGCTTGAGTATCCTACAAAAATTAAATCATTTAACTTAGATAAGAATCCTATTATAGAAGCTAAGCTCATGGGTATAAAAGGTCAGTATTTAATATTTGATACAGGTGTAATAAATATCCGTAAGTATAGTGGGTATAAATGTACTATTTCAGTGTAAATTATGAATAGAGTCGCAATTATTGGTGCCGGTGCTAGTGGACTCATTAATGCAAAAGTTCTCAAGGATGGTGGTTTTCAGGTTAAAGTCTTTGAAAAAACGAACAATATTTGTGGTGTATGGAATTATGATGAGTCAGAAGGTGCATTATATGAAACACTAAAGACTAATCTACCCAAAGAAATAATGGTTTTTGAAAATGAAAAAATTCCTTATAACTCTAATAAATCGTTTATAGAGCATAAAGAAGTTTTGTATTACTTAGAAGCAAATGCCAAAGCTTGGCAAATAGATGATAGTCTTTGCCTAAATGCTGAAGTTATAGGTTTGAAACCTATCCAGAAGTTATCGAAAAGTCCATTATGGAAATTATCTTATATAAGTAATAGCGCGGTATTTAATGAAGAGTTTGACTTTGTAATAATTGCTAATGGGCACTATGATGAGCCTAAAATTCCAAATGATACTAATGGTTTTGATTATATTGTAGGTAGTGCTTCACACAGCAAATATTATAGGAGTGTAGATAACTACGCTAAGAAAGTCCTATGTGTAGGATATTCTTCATCTGGTGTGGATATATCTCATGAGTTATATAATAGTGGTAGAGATGTTTATGTTTCTGTTAGAGAATTAGAAAAGAACCAAGAACTATATAATCTACAAAATAATCTAAATATTAAGCTTATATCTTCTATTTACAAATATTATAAATGCAATGATAAATGTATAGCTACAACTGTTAATGGTAATACTATTGAGATAGATGAAATTATTTTTTGTACTGGTTATAAATATAGTTTTCCTTTTCTATCTCAAGATATTATTTCAACAAAAGATAATGTTGTGAGTCCATTATGTAATCAGATACTACATAAAGATTATCTTAATCTTGCTTTTGTTGGCATACCATGGAAAACGGTACCATTTGTTTTATCAGAATGCCAAGCTATATTTTTGGCAAAGTTGTGGCAGTCTAATCAAGATATCTTATCTAGTATTGTTGAAAAAATGATAAATACTCACAAGCATAGCTTTAAGTTTGATAGTCGCTTATTGAAAAATTATCATATGCTTGGAGATGAACAATGGGAATATAATTTAAGTATTCTTGATGTTGTCGGTGAAAAAACTCATAACAGAGAAAAAAGAATAAGGCTTATAGAGCAAGTATATAATGATGTACATAAATTAAAGATAGAAAATCCTCATGGCTATAGAGATATCGTTTATAATGTTGATTTTGAAAAAGGTCACTATAACAAGCAAATAAATTAGTTGGCTTTAGCTAGGCTCTGCAAAGCAAATTCAATATCTTTTTCGGATGATGAGTCTTCTTTTCTATTTCTATAAACACTGAGAATCTTTTTGATTAAAGTAGCTTGATAACACTCCTTAGATATTTGTTTTCTTTGAAATTTGTGAACATCATTGATTATAGATCTGATAGCAACCTTTCTACTTAGAGTGTGAGGAGTAAGTGGAAATAGCTTAAATGCTAACCAGAGACCTAAGCATCCAACAATTGAGCTCATAGCTATGGTAAATGATGAAGTGATTTCAAAACTCATATGATTACTTGGTTGGACCATAAATACAAAACCTAAATAGAACCCAAGACTATACATCTGCAGTTTAGGAACGTTAAGAGCTGCTATGGGAATGAGTAGTACAGTTAATAATATTAATATTAACAGTTCAAAATAGCCCACTGCTTGAGATAGTAAATTTAGTGTTATAAGAATACTTATTGGTATTGATATAATTATGCCTATGATATTTTTTTTAACTGTTTCTGTGGGATTAGGTACGGATATAAAAAGTTGAGACAAGACACAAGGTAGAATAATCATCATAAGAAGACTAGAGTTGCCGTCTGTACTTACCCATACGAAGTACATGATAAGCAGCAAGCTTACGGTTCTAGCGATAGCAATTAGTGTAACTATAGGGTTAGTATATGTTATAAAACTATAAACTATCTTGTTTTGATCACTTTTGGTTTCTAAATTTTTGTAACTAGCTAGTAGGTTAGCTATTTTTGAGATTACCTTATTCAGTTTATGATCGTCAGATATGATGTTTAGATTATTACTTGTACTATTATCAATATTATTTAGATTGTTTGCGATTGTTTTTAAGTGATTTTGTAGGGTAGAATTATTTTCTGTTTTAGCTAAATATTTTCTTAATGAGTGTACTGCTTCTATTAGTTCAACTACAGTGTTTGAAAATATAAGATAATTACCTTTATCCAAGCTCTCGTATTTTGCTGCACTCAAATCATTACCAAGAGTTATAAGATTATTAAGAATTGCTTCAACTTTTGAATTATATTTTATGTTATTAGTGAAGTCTTGTGTTAGAAACATTTCTTGAACATAATATATAGTAAGCTCTAGTACTTTATTAGAGTGATTCTTTAATGTTTTCTGAACTTTGACTGGCAATATGTAGTAGTTCACAAGGCATGAGCAGATACAGCCAATAGATATTTCAGTTACACGAGAAAATCCGGTATGAAAAATTGTCTCTTCAGTAGTGAGCATAGGATTAGCTATAGAGTAAAAAACAATTATTATGCAGGTAACATTTGCCAATGCTAAGGCATAGATAAAGTTTGGATGAGACATGTTGGCAGAGAAGAATATAGATATAGATATAAAGCTACATAGAGCCATTAGTGCTAATACAGGAAAAGGCAAAAAAAATGTGACTATCAAAAAGCCAACAAACACTCCAATAAAAGATACAGCTATTAATAAAAGAGCTTTTTCAATGATAAAACCTGCTTCTGGTCGAGTTTGTAAAAATAGTGCAGAAATCATAGCCCACATCGGTTTATCTAAATTCAAACTCATTGATATCCATAGAGCCATAGTCAAAGATATACACCCTTTGATTGTATAAATAATATTTTCTTTATTTATAATTACTTCTAGCTCATCTGATAGTCTTTGTATCATTGTATTGTTACCGTTGCATTTATACCTGATATTAAGTTGATACTTTTAGGTATCACATCTAGAGCTATATCAACAGGTATTCGCTTAGATAGTCTTACCCAATCGTAGGTCTGCTGTACTTTTGGCAGTAGTTGACTATTCACATCTGTATTGTTGTCTGCTACAGCTTTGCCAATACTTATTACATGTCCATGTAGTAGTTCTCCACCACTCATTAACTCGATAGTAGCCTTATCATTGATTTTTATATTGGGTAGTTTGGTTTCTTCAAAATATCCAGTTACATAGAAAGAATTAGCTTCAACTAAAGACATCACTGGTTTTGCTGCGACAACATAGTTACCTTGTCGTAGTTCAATATTATTTATAGTACCATCAGCTGGTGCATAAACACTTGTTCTATCTAGATTGATCTTTGCGAGTCTAGCCTCTGCTTTTGCTTTTTCAAGATTTGCCTTTTTTAGCTTTACTTGCATGTGATATTCATCGAGAGTGTCTAAGCTTATTGAGCCATCTTTTCCAAGTTGTTCTCTACGTTGATATTGACGATCAGCTAGCTCCCATTGCATTATTGCATGTTTTAGCTCTGCTTCTTTTTCATCTAGAGTTGCTGCATATCTATCTTTGTCTATTGTAAAGATTAATTGACCTTTTTTTACTCTTTGGTTATCAGATACATATATTTTGGTTACAAAACCAGAAACATCTGGCGCAATAGTGATGATATTAGCTCTAATTCGACCATCTCTAGTCCATGGTGAGTATAGATAGTATCTCCAGATTGAATATAGAGAAAACAATGCCACGCAAATTATAACAACACTAATAGTAGTTTTGGTTCTTTTGTTTGGCATTTTAGTTTCCTATTAGTAGCATGCTTAATCCTAGATAACAGATAAATAATGCAAGATTAAACCAAGATAATTTAAGATCTACATAGTCATGTATGATTTTGGGTATTGCTAGGTTTGTAGTTATAGTCAATATTGCTGCAATAGCTAAAAATAATATTATTGGAGAAATTAGTAGTCCATCAAAAGTAATTACAGGCATATCAGACTCCTTATTTTGTGCGAGATTTTTTTAATTTTATTTCTGGAGGTAAATTAAGGCTAATTTTCCTATAGATAGATGTATGATACACTGTATCGCAAAATGGTACAAGAATGTTTTGGCAATTTTATATGAAAAAAGCTATTATTAGTCAAAAGACTTTTAAACCTCAGAAATTATTAACTTTTTATGAGTAATGAAAAAAAAATCCAAGTAATCAGCAGAGCTGTGAATGTGCTACAAAGTATTAGTAATGAGCCTGGAGGCATGAGCTTGGGAGATATAGCAAAGAAGGTCAACTTACCTCGATCTACAGTTCAAAGAATAGTTGCTGCTCTTGAGGCTGAAGGATTCACACGAAGCGAAGGGGCAGGTAAGATTTTGCTTGGATCAGGTGTTTTTAAGTTAGCATCTTCATCTTATGCAGATATAGTCTCTTTGACACAGAACACATTAAGGAAGCTTAGTGAAAAAATACGTGAAACAGTTGTTCTGACACAATCAAACAATACCGATCTTATAATAATGCATAGGTTCATAGCGAATAGGGAACTGCAGGTAATTCCAAGAATAGGTGTACTTGAGAAGCCAATTTACTATACAGCTTCTGGTAGGGCTTTGTTAGCGCTGTACTCAGATGAGGAAATTATCGATATCCTGGATGAAGGTATTGAAGATAATAAAGAATTGTTTGAAAGGCTTGCTAAGATTAGAGAAGATGGTGTTGAATATGATTATGGTAAAACAATAGAGGGCATAGTCAGTACGGCAGTAGCTGTAAATACATTTTTAGGTAGTCTTGGTGTTTCTATTCTTGTACCTCAATATCGTTATGCGGAAAATAAAGATTTTTATATCAAAGAGCTTTTAAAAGTTAAATCTAAAATTTTAGCAGATATAGGTGTGAAATATTCTGAATAGATTGATCAATTAGATCTTCTAGTATAAACAAATTGACAATCTATGGTTATATGAGAGAATTCGAAGATCAAAAAATCTTATTTTAAAATATAAATAGATGTCTACTAATGACTGGAAAAAAGCCCTTAAAGAATCTTTCTACTCACCTTTAGAATTATTAAAGTTTTTGGAAATAGATAGTGAAGAGGCCAAAGTTTCATTAAATATAACCAAGAGATTTAAAATGATAGTGCCTAGATCATTCGCTAATAGAATGCAAAAAGGTAATATCAATGATCCATTGCTCAAACAGGTTTTACCAACTATCGATGAAGAAGTGATAGATCAATCCTATAGTAGCGATCCACTTGATGAAAAAAATTATAATAAAGTGCCAGGACTATTACATAAATATCATGGTAGAGTTCTGCTGATATCACAAACAAGCTGCGCTGTGCATTGTCGCTATTGTTTTCGTAAAGAGTTTGATTATAGAGAAAATATCCCTGGTAGAAAAGATTGGTTAAAAGCATTTGAATATATAGCAAATGATAGTAGTATCGAGGAGGTCATATTAAGTGGAGGTGATCCTCTTTTAAATAACGATGAGATATTAGAATTTTTTGTAGAAAATATCCAGCAGATATCTCATATCAAAAGGCTTAGGATTCATTCAAGAATACCTGTAGTATTACCAGAGCGAATGACTGCTAAACTTTTGAAAATTCTTTCAGAGCATAGGCTTGATACTGTATTAGTAATACACGTTAATCATCCAAATGAGTTAGATGATAGTATTAGAGAGGTTTTAAAGGAAATACACAATCATGGCATAATTATCCTAAATCAAAGTACATTACTTAAAGACATAAATGATGATGCTAATGTGCTATATGCTTTGAGTACAAAACTTATAAATGCTAAAGCGATTCCGTACTATATACATTCACTAGATACTGTTTCAGGAACTAAACACTATAATGTTGATAATGCTAAAGATATTATGAAAAAACTGTCTGAAATTTCATCAGGATTTATGGTGCCTGTATTAACCAAAGAGATCCCAGGCTATCCATCTAAAAAATGGCTATCTTTTCATAGTTAATTGAAGAATAAAAATATGAATTAATTTTCTTAAGAAAGACTATCTTTATAGTTATAAGGATGGTTTAGATTAGATAGATTTGATATTAACAGCAGCCATTTTGCCTCTGTTTTCTTCAACTTCAAAGCTAATTTTTTCGCCTTCACGTAGAGTGCTTAAACCAGCATTTTCTACTGCACTGATATGAACGAACACATCTTTACCACCATCTTGAGGCTCTATGAATCCGAATCCTTTAGTCGTATTAAAAAATTTAATAGTACCTTGTCTCATTGTTTTATTTCCTTTTGTTTTGTTGTCTTATATAAGTTAAATCACATTGGGCTTAGTTTTAAACTTTAACGATTTACTTATAAAGGATAGATTATTGGAAATAAACTTCTGATTATATTAGTTTCGTAGTAGTCAAATTAAAGTTACAATATAAATAACTGACACTAATCATATAGTATAAAAGTATTAATTGAAAGCTTTTTAATGAAAACTAGGTATCTTAGTTAAATCAAAATCTTCTTCGTATTTGTCCAAGTCTTTTAGATATAGGCATAAATCTTGAAAATCTAAACAACTTTCTACCATCGAAGATTCTTTGTTATCACTAAAGTCTCTATCCGTCATATGGTTTATTAAATTAATAAACTGTTCCATAATCTCAGTATTGAATATACTAAGCTCTGCTGCTTGAGCTATACTTACTTTTTTCGATTCTGATATTTTCTGGACTAAAGCAGTTATATCACTAAAAATAACTTCTACCATTTTATTATTTTCAAAATTAATGAATGTGTTTTTGGGATCAATCATTCTAAATATATATTGTTAAATAGATGCTTATTATACTCTTAAATGAGAGCATAATCTTAGTTATATTTGTATATGTCTCCATAATATGTATTTTTAGTGGATACTTTGTATTAACATTGATAGTGTATAAATAAAATAAAGCCTCTAAATCTTCTTTAGATACTTCATTGCTATTTTGCTAATAATAATTTTTAACCCTAAAAGAACTTTAATAGTTCTTAATATTCTAAAATTAAGAGAGGATAATATGCCAAGAATAATAGTCGATCCCAGAAAACCTTTTGATATTAGTCTAAGAAACTTCAAAAGAGCTTGTGAAAAAGCAGGTATTAAACAAGAGCTTAGAGAAAGACAGCATTACGTAAAACCAACCCAGAAGAGAAAAATGGCTAAAAAAGCAGCTATAAGTAGAGCTAAAAAAGAAGCAAGAAGGTTTTATTCTTATTAATCCTAAGACTGTTGGTCTTTTTTTTACTATCAACTTTAAGAAAGCTTAATAAAAAGTTTAGAAGTGTAGTTTGGTAGGGCAGTATAATAGTTTTACTCTTATTAGATAAAAAATACTTTACAAATTTTAGACATAAAAAAAGCCCACATTGCTGTGAGCTTTTAATATGGCGGAGAAAGAGGGATTCGAACCCCCGGACCTGTTACAGTCAACGGTTTTCAAGACCGCCGCTTTCGACCACTCAGCCATTTCTCCGAACTGATGGAGTATATTATACAATTATTTGTCTGCATTGCAAGGCGATTTTTGACAAAAATACCAAGATATTTGAAGATTTATATAGTAACTTTTATAAAAGATAATATATTATCGATAATATAACTTATATTTAAAGGTTGAGTGATGATAAATTTTTTAGCAAAAAATCAAAACTGGGCAAAAATAGCTCCATGGGCTGGTATATTCTTTACAATATTACTATTTGCTAATTTTTCTGTATATGATCCACATTTTTGGGGATTAATTAATATTCCTATGTATTTGTTCCACCAGACAGAGGAGCACTATGTACCAGGTGGCTTTAAAGATTTTATGAATCGTACAGTTATGGCATTGCCACAAGGTCAAGAAAAACTTACAGACATTAAGATATTTTGGATAAATATACTTATGGTGTGGTTAGTATTTGCAGTTTTTGGAACTTTGAGCTTTATCAATCTTGGTTTTGGATTGTTGATTATAATTTTCAGTATTATAAATTGTTTAACACACATTGCAGAAGGGGTTAAGCGTAAAAGCTGGAATCCTGGATTAGTTATGGCTAGCCTACAGTTTATCATATCTATATTTGCAGCTTATTATGTAACAGTACATGGTTTGGATAATCCTGTAGCTTGGTGGGTAGGGACAATAATTTTTTCAATCTTTGCGCATATCTTATTATTTAAACTTGTAATGACTAAAGATTAGTCATAAATCTATATTTATAAATAGACATTTCTGATACATCATATTATTATCTTGCTTAAAATTTGTTTAGCTAAATCTAATAAAAGAGGCTTAAAAATGTCAGATACTAGATATCAAATCACCAAAAAAGTTACTCTAGTGGGGATGTTTGTTAATGCATTGCTTGCTATTTCAAAAACATTTATTGGAATTATAGGACGCTCACCAGCATTGTTTGCTGATGGCATACACTCATTTTCAGATCTTTTGAGTGATGCTATGGTTTTATTTGCTGCTAAGTATGCTAATAAAGGCGAAGATCACAACCATCCTTATGGACATGAAAGATTAGAGACTCTAGCGACATTAGTGCTTTCTGGTTTACTTATATCTATAGGTTTTTTGATTGTATATCATTCGTTAGCTACATTGATACTAGGTGAATATGAAACTCCAGATAGATTTACTGTGTATGCAGCAGTTTTTTCTATATTTGGCAATGAATTTATCTATCAGTATACTATGCGAGCTGCAAATAAAATTGATTCTGATATGTTAAGGGCCAATGCTTGGCATAGCCGTTCAGATATGTGGTCTTCAGTAGTTGTTTTAGTTGGCTTGTTTGGTGCTTTTTTAGGTTTCCCATGGATGGATGCAGTTGCTGCCCTAGTAGTCTGCTATATGATCGTTAAGATGGGTGTCAAGTGGGGTTACTCTGCTGTTGCTGAGCTTATCGATGAAGGTGTTGATGCTGAAACACGTAAAAGCATCAAAGAAATAATTACCAATTCCGAAGGGGTGCATGATTTTCATTTTTTGAGAACTAGAAAAATGGCTGGTAAAATTGTATTGGATGTACATATTTTAGTTGATAAGTTTAGTACAGCTTCTGAGGGTCACTATATAGCAGAGATTGTTAAGAGTAATATTTATCATAATATCGAAAATATCAAGGATATTACAGTGCATGTGGATGTTACAAATCATGAA
Organism: Francisella salina; assembly: GCF_000219045.1. Classification (NCBI taxonomy): domain Bacteria; kingdom Pseudomonadati; phylum Pseudomonadota; class Gammaproteobacteria; order Thiotrichales; family Francisellaceae; genus Francisella; species Francisella salina. The sequence goes on along the minus strand of NC_015696.1, from coordinate 1,536,051 downwards.
GATGGTGTAATTAAGCTTGAGAACTTTGAGCCTTCTCGTTTGGAGATACTATCTGAGATAAAAGCTATTTTTGATGAAAATAATATTCCAGAAAGTAATATTTTAGATAAAAAGATGTCTATATATTATTTTGAAAATGAAATTTTAGTAGATCTATATGTCAAAAGATCAAATGATCTAAAAAGACTATCTAAAGTATTGAGCAACTTCTCTGTAAACGGATATAATATTAATGTAAGCTTATACTGTAATTTAGCTGATAGCTAATACTAAGGAGATTAAATGAAAATCAAAAAAGCGGTTTTTCCTGTTGCCGGTTGGGGAACTAGATTTTTACCAGCAACTAAATCATGTCCTAAAGAAATGCTAACTGTTGTCGATAAACCATTGATCCAATACGCAGTTGAAGAAGCCATTGAAGCTGGCTGTAAGGAGATAATTTTTGTTACAAGCTCAAATAAAAAGTCTCTTGAGGATCATTTTGATAGAAACTTTGAGCTAGAATATTCATTAGAGAAAAAACAAAAATATGAGCTACTAGATTTAGTCAAAAATATAATCCCGAAAGATGTGAGCTTTTTCTTCGTTCGTCAGCCCGAAGCTTTAGGGCTAGGTCATGCTGTGCTATGTGCTAAACCTCTTGTGGGTATCGAAGACTTTGCTGTAATACTGCCTGATGATCTAGTATATAATCATGATTGTGGCACTGGTACCCTTAAACAAATGGTCAAAGCTGTAGAAGGTACTGATATTAGAGGTTGTATAGCTACTCAACAAGTTAAAAGAGATGAAACTAGCTCTTATGGTATTGTAGCTAAAGATAATGAAAACCTTATAAAAGCAATAGTTGAAAAGCCAGCTCCAGAAAAAGCACCATCAACAAATGCTGTAGTTGGAAGATATTTGCTACCAAATAAAATTTTCAGATGTTTAGAATCAACTTCAGAAGGTGCAGGTGGGGAAATTCAACTAACAGATGCAATAGCTAAACTTCTTGATCAAGAAGAAAAAATTCTATCTTATGAGTTTAAAGGCACTCGTTATGACTGTGGTAGTAAATTAGGATTTTTGATTGCTAATTATGAAATAGCTCTTCAGCATAAAGAATTGGGTGATAAATTTAAAGAGTATCTTCAAAATAGATAAATCTTTATCAATATTTAATAATTCTTATTAAATATTGATAGTGCAAATATAGTCAAAAATTCAGCTAAATATGCTAATATAAATTTTAATCGTGTTTTTAAAGTTAATAATATGCCGTACTCAAGTTTTCAAGTTTCAGAAGACTTCATAGCCCAGGCTAATGTCAATGCTGAGCAATATGAAGTTATGTATAAAGAATCAATAGAAAATCCAGAAGCATTTTGGTCAAAGCAAGCCCATCATATTAGCTGGCATAAACCATTTGATAAAGCTTATGCAAGTAGTTTTGATCCAGTTGATATTCAGTGGTTCAAAGGTGGTGAGCTAAATGTTTGTTATAACTGTGTTGACAGGCACTTAGTAGACAAAGCAAATAAGATTGCATTTGTTTGGCAAGCTGATGATCCATATCATACTAAAAATATTACATATAGAGACTTGTATCATAGAGTATGTGAAATGGCTAATATACTTGAAGCTAATGGTGTCAAAAAAGGTGATGTTGTAACCATCTATATGCCAATGATACCAGAGGCAATATATGCGATGTTAGCTTGTGCACGTATAGGAGCTATGCATTCAGTTGTATTTGGAGGTTTCTCAGCAGAAGCACTTAAGCAGAGAGTCATAAATGCAGATAGTAAGTTTATAATTACAGCAGATGAAAGTATTAGATCAGGTAAGAGAATACCTCTTAAAAAAAGTGTAGATAGAGCGATCTCTGGTTTAGACTTTGTTAGAAATGTCCTAGTTGTGAGTAGGACTAAGACAAAGGATATGGTTTGGAACGATATAGATCTTTGTTATGATAAAGAGTGTGCTAAAGTTTCTGATGAACATAAAATAGAATTCTTTGATGCAGAGATGCCTCTGTTTATGCTGTATACTTCAGGATCAACAGGTACTCCGAAAGGTCTTGTCCATACTTCAGGAGGGTATCTTGTCTATGCAAGCATGACTCATAAGTTGGCTTTTGATTTGAAGGAAGATGATGTCTACTGGTGTACAGCTGATATTGGTTGGATTACTGGGCATAGTTATGCTGTTTATGGTCCGCTTGCTAATGGTTGTACCTCCTTAATCTTTGAAGGTGTTCCAACATACCCAGATGCTTCTAGAATGTGGAAAGAAGTTGATAGACATAATGTGAAATCGCTATATACAGCACCAACTTTGATTAGATTATTAATCAAAGCTGGAGATAAGTATCTTAGAGATTCAGATAGAACTTCATTGAGGGTATTAGGATCTGTAGGAGAGCCTATTAATCCAGAAGCATGGAACTGGTTTGTAGAAAAGGGTGCCAATAATCAAGCACCTCTTGTTGATACTTGGTGGCAAACTGAGACTGGTGGACACATGATCCTACCATTACCAGGAGCACACAAGTTGAAGCCAGGATCTGCATCTAAGCCTTTCTTTGGTGTTGATGTGGCTTTATTAGATACAGATGGTAAAGAGATCGAAGGAGTTGGCAAAGGAGCTTTGTGTATTAGAGCTGCGACTCCTGGTATGGCTAGAACTATTTATGGTGATCATGATAGATATATTCAAACATACTTTAGTAGTTTCAAAGGTTTTTATTTCTCAGGAGATGCTGCTAGAAGGGATGAGGATGGCTATATCTGGATAGAAGGTCGTATGGATGATGTTATTAACGTATCAGGTCATAGAATGGCAACTGCTGAAATAGAAGCTGTATTGAATACTCACTCTAGTGTTGCAGAATCTGCTGTAGTTGGTATGCCTCATGATATCAAAGGTGAAGCAATTTATGTCTATTGCATACTAAAAGATGGTCATGATGGTAAGGGTGCTGGAGATGAATATCTTGATAGCATCAGAAAAACATTGGTATCTTATATTAGACAAGAGATCGGTCCAGTAGCAAGTCCAGATGTGATTCAGTTTACTCCAGATTTACCAAAAACTCGTTCTGGTAAAATCATGAGAAGAATTCTGAGAAAAATAGCTGCAAATGATTTTGATAATTTAGGTGACACATCTACACTTTTAGATCCGAGTATAGTAGAGTATCTGATAAAAAATAGATAACCTAAAACTCATGAGCTCTTCTTTATTTCAAGGGTATGTCAAAATATTCTTAGCTTTAGTTTTCTGGGCTAGCTTATATCATATAGCACCTATTCCATTAGAGTATGTCGATATATATATGGTTGGTCTTATTCGTTACATTATGGCGTCTTTGATTTTTCTTGTAGTGCATTATATTTTCACCAAAACATTATTTCCACGCTTAAATCTTAGACAATGGCTTTATGTTATAGCTGTGGGGTTCTTTGGAGTGTTCTTGTACAACATAACATTCTTATGGGCTGAGAAACTTATATCAGGAAATATTGTTGCAATTATATATGCTTTTAGTCCATGTTTAATAACTATACTGTCAAGCTATATGTTCAATATGAGAGTTAATCAACAAGCAAAAATAGGTATCTTAGTTGCTTTGTTAGGTACAATTGGTGTTGTTATGTTTTCTAGTGCTGCCTCACAATGTTCAACTAGCGTAAATATGAATCTTGGAGAAGTATTAAGTATATTAGCAGTTGTTTGTTTCTCCGCTTATGCAATATTCGGTAAATGTTGTGTAAGAGAAGGTGTTGATATGATTACAATCAATACTTATGGAGCTATAGTTGGCATGATAATGTTTGCTGTTGTAAGTTTATTTAAATCTGATTTTTCTCAACTTGATAATACAGATATTAAGTTCTGGGTGAGTATGTTATACATAGCTGCATTTGCAACGGTATTAGCTTATTTATGGTACTTAAGAGCTCTTGAAGAAATTGGAGTTTATAAAACAGCAGTTTTTCAAAATACTATGCCATTCTTAGTTATTTTGATTGGTTTTGTTTTATACGGAGAAACAATTTCGATCTTATCACTACTTTTTGGAGGAGTAGTGTTCTTGGGTGTATATATGACAAATGTTGCAGTTAGTAAAAGAGCTTAGGTTATAATTTATTCTTAAAATCTGCACCGTAGGGTGAATATTTAAATCCGATACTTTCACGATTATGAACTTCAACAAGCCTTGAGTGTAGATTAGAACTAGTAGCCGAATCTCTATGGAATTTACTCCATTGATTGTTTTTGTAGGTGTCTTTACAACCAACGAGCATAAAAGCTAGGCTTATAAAGCATATGATTTTTTTTAGCACAACTGAAAATTCATAGAGCAGTTAATAATAAAGTTAATTATATATTATTGGATTAAATTAACGAATAGATAAAGATTTTTAAACTGTAATTATTCATGAAAATAAAGTTTTACTAATCAATTTTAAATAGGTGCTATTTTTTTTTCTATGTATTTGTTTTATAATAGGAGTTATTCTCAGTGAGGTTTTTATTTATCTGTATTAGTTGTATGAATAATAGAGGTTTCTCAATAACAGAGCTAATGATAGTGGTAGCTATTTTCGCTATTATAGCTGCTGCAGCGGTGCCATTATATTCAAATTATCAAGTTAGAGCAAAGCTTTCAGGTACTGATATGACAGCTAGAAGCTATATTGATGAAATGACTCATTATGCAAACGTAAACGGCGAGTTTCCTGATGATGATTCTGAGCTTTGGGGGTGTGTTGAAGTAAATAAAGGTAGTGTTGTAGAAGTATGTAAGGAAAAAGTAGATGCTCAAAATGCATATATTGAAGTACATGTTGAACCAACTTTAATACCTAGTGTTACAGATCCATATTACCAGTATGACCTATCTATAGTAGAGTAAATTTAAAATTGGGAGACAGATAATGAGTATAAAAAAAGTAATAATTATTTTTTGGAGTATTTTTTTAGTACTTTATTATTGAATGCTACAAATCTAGAAGTTGTCAAAAGCGCTGGAAACATTCCTGTAAATATGGTGCCCGGAGTTACAAATCCTATAGGCGAAAACGAATCAGCACCCTCTGAAAGAGATAGCTATTTTAGTCAGATAGGTCTTTTGAATGCTAGTCAAGTTCAAGTAAATGATGAAGATAGCGGTATTTATGTTGGTGAGGATTCAGAAGGTAATAAAATGTTTGCTTTTTATCCATCTGTTGAAGTTCCTGAAGATTCAATTATGGGTCAGGGTGATCCTGATCAGATAGTTAATAATATTGCAGAGAGATACTCCTCCTCTTCTGATAGCTTCATAGCTGAAGCTGCAAAGAACTTCGTTGAGGCAGTTAAAGATCTAGAACCATCTGACTTTAAAGGTTGGAGTGCTATGGGGTCTGCTTGTTCTTCGGCAGGATTATCAAGGGTTAAATTTAGATCACCGGGAAGCTTATCTAATACATGCGGAAACCCAAGTTATCCTAATACTGTACTATGTACTCAGTCATCAGGAGGAGCTGCTTTTTCTAATATAGATTCTAGTTTAGGATACGGGTGTGCAAGTTAGAAAGCACTTATCGCTGCATCTCTTCTAAAAACCATCTATTAAGAGAGATTATACAGTTTCCATATTTAATAGATTCATAAGTTCCTCCATTATATGCAGAGCTAATGTTTGAGCATATATTATCACGGTATCTTTTAAAATCTTTGATGTTAGATCCTTTAAGAGAATCTAGTTTTTTGTCGTACGTTTGCATTTGAGCCTTGAGGCACTGGTTAATTTCATAAGTATTACCATCACATATTGAATTATTGGCAAAAACTAGTATTGGTATAAATAGTGAGAGTATTATTCTAAGCATTATTTTATATCCTATATTTCGATGATATGACTATCTAAATCAAGAAAGTCATTAATTTTGTTTTTTTCTGTTGTAGTAATGAAAACCTGTGATTTTAGCTTTTTTAGATAGTTAAATAGTGTCTGCGTGTGAATATTATCAAGTTCAGATGTTATATCATCTATTAGATAAATACATTTATTTTCATTTTCTAGGTTATGAATTTCTCCTTGTGCTAATTTGATTGCACAGATCAGTAGTTTTTGTTGACCACGGGAGAAGATATCTTGTATTGGCTTATGATTTATAGTTAGGACTATATCTGCCTTATGAGGTCCATGATTAGTTACATTATATCTATTATCAGATTCAAATGATTCCTCTAAAACCTGTGTTAGACTTTTGTGTGAATTCCAGCCACGGAAGTAATCTATGTCGAGTTTCAAATTTGGGTTAAACTGCGATAGAATTTCATAGATCTTTGGTTTTAATTTTGAGAAATAAGCATGTCTCTTTTTATCCAATATATCTGCAAATTCACATAATTTTTTATCTATTCCGTTAATATAAGTTTTAGGATAGTTTTGTTTAAGAGCTGAGTTTCTTTGCTTTACTAAAAATTTGGTTTGTTGCCATATTTTTAAAAATGTTTTATCAAGATAAAAAGCTCCCCAGTCGAGTACTTTACATCTTTGTTGAGCACCTGAATTTATAATGTTGAAGCTTTCAGGATTCATTAATTGGATAGGTAAAACTCGAGTTATCTCAGTGTGATTTTTTTGAATTTCTGAGTTTAGTTTTGAAATATTATTACTATTTTTCTTGCGTGATAGTGAGATGATTACTTCATCTTGGTTATAGGCTTTAGTGTATACTATAAACTCATCGCAATCATGATTAATTATGCGATTGAGCTGTGAGCTGCGAAATGATCTACTATGTGAGAGAAAATATATCGACTCAAGTATAGATGTTTTACCAGAACCATTTTTGCCAACTATAAAGTTTATACTATTTTTAAAATCAAAACTCTTAAAAGGAATATTTCTAAAGTTTTGTAAGCGTAAGTTGGCTATATACATTTTTTAGATAAATTCTAAGCTGTTATTATAAATTTGTTGTTTTAGTATATCAGGATTTAATTGATAAATATCCTTAAGCAATTCAAAAATTGTAGGTATATTTTCTGGAGTGTTAATATCTTCATAACTATTATAAAGTCTCATGTCAGGTGAGTCTGTTTCTAAAACAATATTTTTAGGATTGATTTTTTGTAGAGTTTGTTTAAGTTTTGATTGTGGATGAGAGATAATTCCTCCAATGCCTAATTTAAAACCAAGATCTATATACTGTTGTGCGATAGTATCGTTTGCATTAAAAGCATGAATAATACCACAATTAGTAAATTTTAAATCTTTAATGATTCGTAATACCTCATTATGAGATTTTACAGCATGAATAATTACTTGTTTATTGAGATTTTTAGCAATAGCTATTTGCGCTGAAAAAAATTCTATCTGTTTATCAAAATTTTCAAATCTTTTATCTAGACCAATTTCCCCAATTATTTTAGTTGAGTGTTTATTGCTATATTCTTCTAAAGCATTTAAGTCAGAGATACTATGATTATTAATAAATACTGGATGTAAGCCAAAACAAATAGAGATATTATTATATTGTTGATTAAGTTGAATTAGATTGTCCCAATTATTTCTTTGAGTAGCCGGGTCTATAAAGTGAGTAATACCTAATTCATCACAGTTTTGTAATAGTGTAGTTCGTGTTTTATCAAAAATAGTAAAATCTAAGTGACAATGCGTATCAATAAACATAGATGTTTAGTTAAATTCTTTGGGTTATTAAGTTATAATATAGCCCAATATTCATAATAATTATACTTTCCAGCATCTAGAGAGTATTAATAAAGTAAACATTTATCTATAGGGTTTGTAAATGAGCAAAGTTACAAAAGATTTTTTATTTGAATTAGGTACAGAAGAATTACCTCCAAAAGCATTGCGAAATTTAGCACAGTCACTGTTAAACAGTGTAAGTAACCAATTACAAGAGGCAAAAGTTAGTTTTGGTAAAACTAAGTGGTTTGCGTCACCAAGAAGGTTATCTTTTGTAATTAAAAATTTAGCAGAGTTTCAAGATGATATAGTTATTGAAAAACAAGGGCCTTTAGTAAATATTGCGTATAAAGATGGTGAGCCAACAAAAGTAGCTTTGGGATTTGCAAATTCTTGTGGTGTAGAGCTTGATCAGTTAGATAGAATCGAAACACCAAAGGGTGACAAACTTTATTATAAAACTACACAGTCTGGTCAGCCAACTATTTCCTTATTGCAAGAAATCATTGCAAAAGCGCTTAAACAGCTACCAATTCCAAAAATGATGCGTTGGGGTGATTCGGTAGTTGAATTTGTGAGACCTGTGCATTGGGTCTTGGCATTATACGGTAGAGAAGCTGTTGATATTGAGATTCTAGGACATAAGGCTTCTAATGTTACTTATGGGCATAGGTTTCATCATCCTGATGCAATATATATCAATGAGATTTCTGAATATGAGGGAGTATTAGCTGAAGCTAAAGTTCTTGTCGATTGGGAGCAACGCAAGCAGATGTTAATTGAACAAGCCCAAAAGATAGCTAAAGAAAATAACTATAAAGTAGTTTTGGATGATGATCTTGTTGAAGAGGTTTGCGCTATTGTAGAGTATCCGAATGCTATGCTATGTAGTTTCAATAATGATTTCTTGAGAGTACCGCAAGAGGCGTTGATATCCTCAATGGAGGAGCATCAAAAGTGTTTTGCATTATTAGATTGCGATAATAATCTTGTTGCAAACTTTATTACAATCTCAAATATTGAGAGTAAGAAGCCTGAGCTTGTAACATCTGGTAATCAAAAAGTTATGAACGCAAGATTAGCTGATGCGGCATTTTTCTATGATACAGATCTGAAGAAATCTTTAGAACAGTTATTACCTAGATTAGAAAATGTTACATTCCAAAATAAACTTGGAAATATGTATCAAAAAGCTCAAAGAATTGCTAATACAGCACAGAAACTAGCAGATTTGAATGATGTAGATAGCCAACAAGCTTACAGAGCTGGTTTATTAGCTAAGGCTGATTTGATATCTGATATGGTATTTGAGTTTACTGATCTACAAGGGATCATAGGTAAGTATTATGCAAAAGCGTATGGTGAAACAGATATCGTCGCTGATGCTATAGAACAACAGTATTGGCCAAAATATTCTGGTGCAGAATTACCAAAAACTGATGTCGCAGCTTGTGTTGCATTAGCAGAAAAGTTAGATACTCTAGTTGGGATATTTGGAATTGGTCAAAAACCAACAGGAAACAAAGATCCATTTGCTCTAAGAAGATCTGCAATTGGTATTCTACGTATTCTAAGAGATACAAATATTGATATAGCTTTAGAAAAGATTATCGAAATTGCATTAGATAGCTATAAAGAAGTAAATAAATTAGAGTTTAGATCTGATATAAAAGCAGAAGTTATATCATTCTGTCTAGATAGACTAAAAAATCTATATAAAGATGAAGGTATCGCTGTAAATATCTTTGAGTCAGTGATTAATACTAAATATGATTCAATCAAGGATTTTGCAGCTAGAATATTGGCTGTAACTAGCTTTCTATCTTCAGATAAAGCGCAGAGCCTTATAGCATCAAATAAGCGTGTTGCTAATATTCTTAATAAGAACGCTTCCGATGAGAATAAGGACTTTTATAACATTGAGTTAGCTAAATCGATAGGTAATGAGTATGAGCTAGCACTTGCTTATAGTATCGAAGAAATAAGTGCTGGTCTTGATAAGTATTTAGACAATAGAGACTATGGCTATGCTTTAGAGCTTCTAACTTGTCTTGATAAAGTCATTAGCGAGTTCTTTGAAAATGTAATGGTTATGGATGATGATGCCAGTGTCAGAGATAATCGAATTGCATTACTTGCAACTATTCATAAAATGTTTGTTGGTGTAGCTGATATTTCAAAACTTTAATCTTAAAATATTTATTTCATTATTTTTCTGCTTTATTATATTTAATAAAATAATCTTTTTTTAAAAAATATGTCAGAACAAAAAAATGTTTTAGGTGGTATGTTGAAGCCGTGTTGTTTAGAGCCTAAGACTGGGTTTTATAGAGATGGTTTTTGTCGTACTGATAATCATGATCATGGCTTACATGTTGTATGTGCCATTATGACCAAAGAGTTTCTAGAGTATACAGCATCAAGAGGCAATGACTTGTCTACACCTAATCTTTTATTTGATTTTCCTGGGCTTAAAGCTGGAGATAAATGGTGTCTATGTGCGTTGAGGTGGTTAGAGGCATATCAAAATGGAGTAGCTCCAGAAGTAGTGCTTGAGTCAACTAATGAGAAAGCTCTACAAGTAGTTAAGAAAGAATATCTGTTAGAAAAGGCTCATTCTGTAGAGGTTTAGCTTCTATTAGCTTTTTTATTTAGTTTATAAATTCCAAAAAGTAGCATAACTGTTGCTAATGCAAAGATAAATTGAAAAATTGGAGATGCTATCACTAAATCTCTATCATGATAGAAACTTATAAAATAACTTCCGCTTGCTGCAATCATATTTTTGATAAAGTTAACAATCGAGTTAGCTGTACCAAAACTATGATCAATTTGATCTATTGCAAATGAATAAATAAGAGTTGAGCTAAAGGCTACATTTCCACATAAAACAAACATTATTAATGTATAAAAAAAGGCATTATCAAAATTTAGGCTATTAAAGATAATTGAAATAATACAGCTCATAGTTATAAGTGCGACACTATAGTATAAGAATTTAAGTTGTTGAACTTTGCTTGAGTGTCTTTTTATCAAGTAATTTGCAAATATAGCAGCAACACAGCATAAACCATAATATATACAGTACCATAAAGATCCTGTTGTATAGCTACCTAGGTAAATTAAAGCTGATGATGAAATATAGATAAAAAGAGCTGCAAAAATAGTACCACTTGCTACTGTGGCAAGCATAAAGCGAGGATTAGTTAAATGTTGAAAGTAGCTTGGTATTAATTTTAGAATACTAGACTTTCTATCTTTATGCTCTAGAGTTTCTTCAATTAGAAAAGCACATAGAAGCATAACTACACCATATATAGTTAAAAAGTGAAATGTACTTTGCCAAGTATGAGTTAAATTTGTAAGAATAGTACCAATTATTGGAGCTACTATTGGAGCTATTAACAATATTATTATTATTGATGCTACAAGGTTTGTAAGTTTAGCACCTTTGTAACAATCACGAGCTATTGAGAAGGCTATTACAGCACCTACTGAGTCAGATAATCCTTGTATCAAACGCATTATTTCAAGCATTTTGAAGTTATAACTATATGAACATAGGACAGTACTTATGATATAGATTACGCTACCAATGATAATAATCTTTTTGCGTCCATATTTATCAGAGATAGCTCCCCAAAAAAGCATACCGAATGAAAAGCCAATAAAATATGTTGCAAAGGTTGTAAGAACTGTACTATTGCTAACACCAAAGTCATTAGCTATCAGTGGAATAGCAGGAGCATAAGTGTTGACAGCTAGTGGTGGAAGGGCAGCAAACAAAGCCAGTACTATAGGGAATAATTTAGAATCTCGAGTTATATTTTTCATAATTAGATAACAGAGAAAATGTCATATATTATTTTATGGTATCAAGTATATACTCTTTTAATTTTTTACCAACTATTTCATATCTCCAACTAACTAATAGCTTATTATTCGAGTAATTAGGATCGATACTAAGATTGTATGCTACTGAGCGAATATCTTTTCTTGATGCTATTAGTGAAGCATCGAATTTGAAGTTTCTTGTTTCATTATCAAAAAAAATAGTTATTTTGTCATTTATCTCGGTGGATATTTTAGCTCCAGATTTTTGCTCTAAGTTTATATGCTCTAGATTCTGTTTAGAGTTTATAACTGTTATTATGCTTTTTTTGATCCAAGGCTTAAGTTTTTTTAGTTCTTCAGTATCAAATGAGTTTAAAGACTTAGGATTTTTATGAGCTATTGCATAGAGAATTTTATTATCAAAAATAAATCTAACAGGAATATTTTTTTGTTGAGCGATAGATTCACGCCATTGAGCTACCAATATGGCGTTTTTTTGAGTTTTTTCATTAAACTTTTGTATATTACCAATTTTATTATGGATGTTATCAATAGTGTTAAACTCTGTTTTTTGTATCTCTAATAGTTCTTCATGGAAGTATTGCTTATAATCAGTTTGATTAAGTTTTGATTCAAGATGGTATTTGATTTCTATAAGATGCTCAACATCTTTTAGAGCATAGTCAAACTGCTTTTGAGAAAGTGGTCTTTTACGCCAGTCTGAAAATTGAGATTCTTTCTCCATTTCAATATCAAGTATATCTTTGAGTAGAGCCTTGAGAGATATCTGCGATTGAGTACCTAAAAATGAAGCCGCAAGCTGAGTATCAAAAATATTATTAACCTCACAATCAAAAAATCTTTTTATAATTGGGATATCATTTGTTGCCGAGTGGATTATTTTTTGGATATTAGTATCCTCAAAAATATCTTTAAGTTTACTAAAATCAAGATCTTCTAGTGTGTCTATCAAGAAGATTTCATTTTCAGTAGCTATTTGTACAAGACAAAGCTCTGGGTAATATGTACGCATCCAGTAAAACTCTGTATCAACAGCTATTTCTTTTGCATTTTTGAGAGCTTTTACAACATCTTCTAATTTCTTATTTGTATCTATTATCATTTTTTTAATTTGTTGAGAGGTTTACGCCATGCAAGGGTGGCTATTTGTTTAGCATTTTGGGTGATTAAATTTCCGTGAGCCAGAATGATTTTATCAAAATCCCAATCTAGAATTTTCTGTAAAGAGTGAGCTGCAAGTTCTTTATCACTCCAACCGATTTGATATTCTGGAGCAGGTTTAGCTTTGTTCCACATTCTAAGAATTAGCCACCATATCTTTATACCCCAGCCTATATTGTTTGTATTACTACCTATATTTTCAATAACATCTACTAATATTAGAGTTTTGGTGTCTTTATGAAGAAAAGCAACTTCGTTCATAATTTTATTACCCAGAATGGGTTGTTGTAGTAATTCTTCCGAGATAGGCTCATCTGTAAGTATCTTATCATATTTTAGGCCAGGCTGTTTCTTATCCTCACCTTGGCAGATATAAGTTTTAGCCTTAGGAAAAGCATCTTGTGCAGATTTGACATGTAAATGATGGAAGTTTCCAGGAGCTATTATACAGCTAACGTCACCAATCTTTAAAATCCTATTCTTTAAACTATTGTCAATCTTACATGGAGAGTGTATTAGTATAGAATCATCCTTTAGCTTTACTAGTGTTGTACGGGAGCTAAATTTTATCCCTGAATACTTAACTGGATACTCAATAATCCATATTCTATCAGTTATAAAAGGGTATATTTCATACATTAGTTTGTATTTATTAATAAGTAGTAGATTAAACTAGGTATATGTTATCATTTTCATAGATTTATTGTTTAATAAAATTAGATGATTGCTGATAATTCTAAAGATTTTGATTTAAAAAGTTTCTTGGCTAACTTGACTACACACTCCGGTGTTTATCGTATGCTTGATAAGCACGGAGAGATAATCTATGTCGGTAAAGCAAAAAATCTCAAAAATCGGGTAAATAGTTATTTTTCTAAAGGCGCGAAAGATAGTAAAACTCTAATGATGGTAGAGCAAGTAACTCGAATTGAGATAACTATTACTCCTAGTGACTATGAAGCATATTTGTTAGAAAACAATCTCATTAAGCAACATCGTCCTAAATATAATATTCTATTTAAAGATGATAAAAGTTATCCATATCTAGTAATTTCTCGTGATAAATTTCCTAGAGTATCTTTTTATCGTGGTAAATCAGCATATAAAAAAGGTCAATGTTTTGGACCTTATGTATCTATATCATCAGTTAAGAATACTCTAAATATCATCCAAAAAATCTTTCCAATTCGTCAGTGTGAAAACTCATACTATAAGTCTAGGGTTAGACCATGTTTACAGTACCAGATTAAAAGATGCTTGGCTCCTTGTGTAGGCTTGGTTTCTCAAGAGCAATATGATGAACAGCTAGCTATTTTGAAGAAGTTTTTAGCGGGGAAGTTTAGTAGTGTTTTAGAAGAAATTTCAGCTAAAATGTATCAGGCTTCTGAAGATATGGAGTATGAAAAGGCTCAAGTTTATCGCGACCAGTTAGTGATATTACGCAAACTACAACAGCAGCAAATAGTCGATATTCAAGAAGATAAAACATTTGATGTAATCGGTATCTATATGCAAGATAGCTATGCAAGTATAGCCTTATTACAAATTCAAAATGGTGATGTTGTCGCAGATAGACATTGGAGTATAGATGCCAAAGGGCAGGATAAAACCTCAATCATGCATGCTTTTTTATCTCATTTTTATTTAGGTGATGAAATTCGTAATATTTGGCCAAAAAATATAATCATATCAAAAGTTGAGTTTGCTGATATTACTGATCTTATGAATAGTATCTCTCAAAAAATTGGTCAAGCCATAAATTGGATAGTTGCACCAGCTGCTGACAATCTCAAATGGTTGAAATTAGCTGAGGTAAATGCACGACAAAAGTTAAACATCTACACAAGTTCAAAATCTCAGTATCAAAAACGCTTAGAATCACTCAAAGAATTTCTTGAGTTAGAAAAAAATATTAAGCGTATTGAGTGTTTTGATATTTCGCACTTTCAAGGTGAGGCAACCATAGCATCATGTGTTGTATATACAGATGAAAGTGAGGACCGCAAATCTCATCGCAGATACAATATCAAGGATATTAAAGCCGGAGATGATTATGCAGCAATTCATCAGGCAGTATCGCGTCGAGTTAGTTCAGGGTTAGAAGCTGACAACCTCCCTGATGTTATGATAATAGATGGTGGTAAAGGGCAGATTCATCAAGCAGAAGCCGTTTTTAGAGAGTTTGGAATTCAAGATAAAGTCCAACTTGTAAGTTTAGGTAAAGGTGTTGAGCGTATAAGTGGTAAAGAAAAAATCTACAAAGGTTTTGATGATACCGAATATACATTAGATGAGCACAATCCAGGATTTTTATTATTACGACAAGTTAGGGACTCTGCTCATGATCATGCGATTAAAGGTCAGCGTAAAAAAGTAAGTGCAAATAGACAATCATCAATTATTGAAGAAATAGAAGGCGTTGGACCAAAGCGCCGTAAAGCTTTGATAATGTATTTTGGAGGCTGGCAAGAGCTGTCTAGAGCATCTGTTGATGAAATCGCAAAAGTCAAAGGGATTAGTAAAAAACTAGCCCAAGAGATTTGGGAATGTTTTCATTAAAAAATACTAAACATCAGCAACATAATGGCGTAGAATATTCGCATTTTAAAAACTATCAAATTAAGAAAATGAATAAAAAAGGTTTGCTACTAATTATTTTAGGAATATTTTCAATACTCTTTTGTTACTACTTTGTCGATAGACAAATTGTTTGGTTTCTATATGCGCATAATTCTCGACAATACACGATTATGAAGTTTTTCTCAGATGATATTATTTCATTTATAAAAGTTTTGGTATTTGTATTTTATGTATACTATTTCATTAAGCTTATACTCAAAAAAGTAGTAGATATTGATACAAAATTCTTGCTAGTAGCTAATGCAATTATAATTGGGCAATTTATCAAAGATATTTTAAAGGGTATTTTTGGTAGATATTGGACGGAAACTTTTAAGAATAATCCTTCTTTGATTAGAAATGATTTATATGGGTTCAATTGGTTTTCATTCGATAATATTAACAACTCTTTTCCATCTGGTCATGCTACATTTATATTTTCATTTAGTGTAAGTATGTGGATTTTATTTCCAAAATATAGATGGCTTTGGGTATTGTTGGCATTTTTAGTCGTGGTTACACAATTGTTACAATACTTCCACTTTGCTAGTGATTTAATTGCTGGATCAATGCTAGGATCAATAATTGGGTATTATGCAGCCCGGTCTTATAGTCAGAAAACTAAACAGTCTTAAATAGAAATACAAATCTCACAAAACTATAGTTATAAAATATCGATATGTTAAAATTATTACAAATATTTAATATTTGATTTAATTAGACAAAATAACAATGGAAAAGAAACAAGTTAAAGCAGTATCACTAATCTCTGGCGGTCTTGATTCGATGCTTGCAACAAAGCTGATGCTAGAGCAGGGTAT
The DNA here is from genome assembly GCF_000219045.1 of Francisella salina. NCBI lineage: Bacteria > Pseudomonadati > Pseudomonadota > Gammaproteobacteria > Thiotrichales > Francisellaceae > Francisella > Francisella salina. The sequence continues at coordinate 1,519,902 of NC_015696.1, read as the reverse complement.
ACATGTAGAAGGTATAAATTTTTTTACTGGTTTTTGTGTTGAGGGACATACTCATGCAATTCGTAAGCAAGATAAAGAAAAACAAAAACGTAACAATTCACTATGGGTTGCTGAGCAGTTAGGGATTAAGTTACATATTATTGATGTGATTGAAGAGTACAAAGATGTCTTACTAAACCCTAAATATGGCTATGGTGCGAATATGAATCCATGTCTAGATTGTAAGATTTTTATGGTGCGTAAAGCAAAAGAATGGGCAAAGGAAAATGGCTTCGATTTTATAATTACAGGTGAAGTAATAGGTCAAAGACCAATGTCACAGCGTAAAAGTACAATGCCAGTTGTTCAAAAACAATCGGGTGTAGATGATTTATTGCTTAGGCCGCTAAGTGCTAAAAACTTGCCAGAAACAAAACCTGAAAGAGAAGGTTGGGTTGATAGATCTAAGCTAATGGGAATAACTGGTAGAGGTAGAAAAGATCAAATGAGAATGGCGCGTGAGTGGGGTATAGAAGATTATGCATCTCCTGCTGGAGGATGTTGTTTTCTCACTGATAAACAATACTCTGATAAACTAGTTGATTTATGGCAGGCGCGTAACTCAAAAGAGTATGAATTTGATGATATTATGCTTCTTAAAGTAGGCAGGCATATTCGTTATAAACCTGAGTATAAACTTATAGTCGGTCGCGAAGAAGGTGAGAATAATTATTTAAATGGCTATAAAAATCAATTTATACATGTTTACTGCTCATCCCATCAGGGTCCTTTAATTCTTATTGATGGCGACTTTGATAAGGCTGATGAAGATTTTACGGCACAAATTTTAGGCAGATTTACTCAGGGTAAAAATGCTGAAAGCGTAACAATGGTGTTTAACTATCTTGACGGTACTAGTAAGGAAGTTGTGGTTAAGCCGATGCCTGCTGATGAGATTAAAAAAGAGTGGTATATATAATGCAACAATTAAACTTAGAAAGACTTCTTTGTCCAATGCCAGTTATCAAAACACAAAATGCTTTGAAAGCCATGCAGTCAGGTCAACAACTAAAAGTAGTTTGTACAGATCCGGGGACTATGCATGATATTCCAGCATGGTGTAAAGTAAATGATTATATACTTGTCAAAGCAGAACAAGTAGCAGATAAATATGAATTTATAATAGAGGTGAAATAGTGGATCATTCGGTTTTAAATGTGTTGGTTTGTCCAGTTTGTAACTCAAGCTTGCATTATGACAAAGAAAATCAGCTTTTAATTTGTAAGGCTGACAAATTAGCCTATCCAATTCGTGAGAATATTCCAGTAATGTTAGTTGAAGAAGCCAAAAAACTAACGCTAGAAGAGGTAAAAAAATATGGCTAATATTCATGTTGTAATTCCTGCTAGACTTAAGTCAACACGTCTACCTGGCAAGATGCTTGCAGATATCGCTGGTAAGCCAATGATTCAAAGAGTATATGAAAAGGTAGCTAAATCAAAATTTAAGAGCATAATCATAGCTACAGACTCAGAAGAAATAAAAGAAGTTGCAGAAAAATTTGGTGCAAAAGTAATCTTAACAGGAGACGATCATGAATCTGGTACAGATAGGATAGCTGAGGCAGTTACTAAGCTAGGTTTTGCTGATGAAGATATTGTTGTCAATGTACAGGGTGATGAACCTTTGATTCCAATTGAAAATATCGAGCAAGCAGCACAATTATTAATCGAAAAGCCACAAGCAGTTGTCTCGACATTGTGTGAGAGAATTACTGAACCTGGAGACATATATAATCCAAATAATGTCAAAGTTGTTTTTGATAAAAATAATTATGCTTTATATTTCAGCAGAGCCTCAATCCCTTTTGAAAGAGGTTTTTCAGAGAATCATCAAGTTAGTGTATCTGAGTTTTTTAGACATATTGGTATATATACTTATAGAGTTGGTTTTTTGAAGCACTATGCGGAACTTGAAATATCACCAATCGAAAAATATGAAGCTCTTGAGCAACTAAGAGTGTTATATAATGGTTATAAAATTGCTGTTGAGCAATCAGCTAAACCAACTCCTGCTGGTGTTGACACGCTTCAAGATTTAGAAAAAGTAAGGAAACTGTTTGATGTTTAAACTAGATTCTCGTTTAGAGGCAGATACATTTGAAATTTATGAACACTTAGACTGTAAAGTTTTGCTAATGAATAACTCAATAGTGCCTTGGTTTATAGTTGTACCGTTTACAGATAGAACAGAGTGGTATCAGCTTGATGATTCACAGCAGTATAATATTAATAAGATTATTAATAAACTATCTAGTTTTGTAGTTAAAGAATATAATACAGACAAACTAAATGTAGCTACTATAGGCAATGTAGTTAAGCAAATGCATATTCATGTAGTAGGACGTTTTGAAAATGACCCTGTATGGCCAGCTCCAGTTTGGGGTAATATTCAGTCTAAAGCATATACTGAACAAGAAAAAAATAACTTATTAGAAAAAGTCAAAAATATATTCTAGTAAGATTAATCTTGATTAATCATCATATACTATTTATTTCAGTTAACATTTAAATTATTAATTAGCTATAATATTAAGTAAATAATTTTTTATTTTAAATGGCTTGAATTTCTATGAAATTAAACAAGATATTAATAACAGTTTCAGTTTTATTTATCCCTATACAGTTTTGTTATAGTTTTGCCCTTACTACAGGTGGTCAAATCAAAGACATGGCCCAAAGCTATGCTGAAAAAAAATATAATAGACAATATAAAGTTGAGAGAACTTATGATAGAGGATTATCTGTAGTTTTAGGAGAGTATGTTGATACAGGCTGGTTATCTAGTAAAAAAGTAAATGAATGTACTGTATTTGTGGCTAATCAACTTGATAATAATCTTGTGAATGCTAACCCTACTGTGCCTAGCATAGATGGGAAGTACAACGTGAATAGTGATAACTGTGGTGAGAATATACTAATGCCGAAAATCAAAAAGTACATAGAAAGTAACTTTATAAAAAATTACTATAGCTTAGATACTATAAGTCTTCATTTAAAAATAAGCTATAACTCATCAGAAAACTATCGTGATCTTGAAAGATTGTCTTATAAAAATAAACGTACTTATGAAATATTTAATCAAGACAATAATTGGCTATTAAGTGCAGAAGAATGGTTTGCTAAATATAAAGGCCAACTTAAAGTTAAAAGTATTGTTATAGATATTTATAACCAACCTAAAAATCCTATGAGTATGACAAAAGCAATAGAGTTTGGCTATAATCTTGATTCTTATTTACGTTATTTGACAGATAGTAATAATATACAAGGGCTTTATATTCACGTAACTTCTTTAAGTTCTCAAGAGCTGAAAGATAAAGGTGGTTCCAAAACTAAAGTTGAATTATCAAAAGAACATCCTAGAGGAGTTATTTATAATTACTATTTTGGTATAGCTAATGCAAAAAATGAGCCACTTACAAAATCAAATATATTTGAACATGCCTATCTTACAGATTCTAATAGTGAAACTGGTTACATACTTGTTAAAGATTCAAAATACTATCAGCCGATTGAGAAAATATTAGCTAAAAAATAAAAGCTATTGGTTAATAAGCTACTAAAGTTTATAGAAATGAATATATTAAGCCTGTTGTAACGATATTTACAGATGTATTGTTAAAATTTCTGACATAAATATAATTCACACCAACACTTAAGTTATCGATAAATTTAACAGGTGTTCCTAAGCTAATAGGGAAAATTACAAATCCGGTTTGAGAGTTATCATTATTAAGATATGATTCAGGAGCATTATTCGCATTGTCTATATTGAGTATATTATTATGACTAAGGCCAGCTCCTACACCAGCACTTAAATTTAAGTAATTATTTATTTTATAATAGTATTTTAAGATGCCCATATAGTTATTATTGACTAATGTAGTAGAATACTGCTTAGATATGGCAGCAGCATAGCCAAATTCAGCTCCAAAGGATTCTGTAAATCTATATCCAACAGTCGTAAATACTATACCACTGGGAGATCCAGCCGTAGCTTGCCCCCATCCTCCACTAACTCCTACAAATGGTGCGGGTTCGAAATCTTTACTATTGATATCATCAAAGTTATATACGTTGTAATAGCTTTTTTTATCAAGTATATCCTCATCATGGAGAGGTTCTGAAGCAAAAGAAAAGTGTGATGTGATCAAAGCTATAATAGTATAAAAAAATATCTGAATCTTATAATAAATTGTAGTCAATTTTGACTCTAATAATTTACCAAGAATAGTCATTCTAGAAATTCATAGAATATCAGTTATTTTTATCACATATTATATGTGTGCCTTGACAAGCTTTTGAAATATAAAAAGTTGGTTTTATATTAAACTTCTCAAAATAGTTTTTTTCTAAGTACTTTGTATAACTCTTCAAAAGTTTAGTTGGTAAAAGGTGTATAGTTGAGCCTCCAAAGCCACCGCCAGTCATTCTAGCTCCATAAACTCCAGTAAAACTTTGAGATAGCTCGACTAAGTAATCAAGTTCATTACAACTAACTTTATAATCATTTTTTAAAGAGTTATGAGATTGGTACATTAAATTACCTAAATCATTCCAATCTTTACTTATCATTGCATTAGTAGCATCTATTACTCTTTGATTTTCTGTGTAGACATGCAATGCGAGTTTATAGTCTTCGTTATTAAAATTAGTTTTAGTATGCTCTAATTTTTGTATGTCTAGCTCACGCAGTGATTTTATATTATTAAATTTAGCTATATCTTCACAAATTTGACGACGTTTGTTATAGGCAGAGTCTGCTAGATTATGTTTGATATTTGTATCACAAATAAGCACCGATAGATTGTCAAGTTCAAAAGGTATGTTCTTACAATGATTATCATTACAATCAATCATTGTTGCAGCATTCTGCTCTGAAAATAAACAAGCCATCTGATCCATAATTCCACATTTTGTACCAATATATTCATGCTCGACTTTTTGAGCAATTTCTGCAAGCTCAAGTTTAGAGATGTTTAGTTTATAGATCTCATTATAAGCATAAGCTAATGCAGTATTTAAAGAAGCAGATGATGAAAGACCAGCTCCAAAAGGTAAATCACTAAAGATATAAATATCCGCACCTCTGATATCTTTATGGAAATCTAATTTAATTATATTTATAACGCCTTTTATATAGTTTTGCCATGTGTTTGATACTTCTTGGTTTATTTCACTGATATTAAAAGAAGTTGAGTCATCAAGATTTTCACTATAGACATTTACAACATTATCACTTCTTGTTGCTATAGATATAAAAGTACCTTTGTTGATAGCAAATGGCATTACATAACCACTATTATAATCAGTATGTTCTCCAATTAAATTTACTCTGCCAGGCGAGAAAAAAACTTGGGGAGTTCTATCATAAAGTTTAATGAAACGATTGATTAGATTATTTTTGATACAGTCCATCATAATTATAGCTCTCTTAAAACTTGTGCTGCTAGCTCTGGAGTAATATCTCTTTGCGATTCTCCAAGCATTTCAAAACCAACCATAAATTTTTTAACTGTCGCTGAACGCAACAACGGCGGATAGAAATGTGCATGAAGTTGCCAGTAATCAGATTCTGTAGCATTTATTGAACCGTGCCAACCCATTGAATATGGGAATGAAGTGTCAAATAGTTTATCGTATTTCACTAATAATGTTTTAAGAGCATTGGCAAGTGATCTTCTTTGCAAATTATTAAGATGATTAATATGAGCGCATTTGAATTTTGGTAGCAATAATGTTTCATAGGGCCATGTTGCCCAAAATGGTACAACGATTAACCAGTCATCATTTTGATAAACAATTCGGTCTTTTTCATTTATTTCTCTATTAGTATAGTCTAACAGCATATTAGACTTGTTTTTCTCAAAGTATTGTTGTTGCGATTTATACTCTTTTTGAGCCTCTGTTGGTAAGAAGTCACAAGCCCAAATTTGTCCATGCGGATGAGGATTTGAGCAACCCATAATTGAACCTTTATTTTCAAAAACTTGCACCCACTGATATTTTTTACTGAGTTCACTAACTTCGGCTGCCCATAAATCTACAACTTTAGTTATATCTTCTTCTTGCATTGATGCCATTGTCAGATTATGTTTAGCAGAAAAACAAACAACCTTAGCAATACCTGTAGCACCACTTAATTGAAATAAATTGTCATTTATTTCAAGTTTAGGGTCTATCTTTTCCTTAGAAAGTGCTGAGAAATCATTCTCAAATACAAAAGTTTCTTTGAAGTCAGGATTTACTTCTCCATTTGCTCGAGTATTAGTTGGACAAAGATAACATTTATCATCATACTCAGGAAGGGTGTTCTTTTGTGTTTCTTCTGATTGACCTTGCCAAGGTCTATTCAGTCTGTGAGGCGACACTAATACCCATTCGTTAGTCAAAATGTTTTTACGACGATGGGAGGATTTTAGTTGTGAGACTGTAGTCGAAATCTTCATTTATAATTAAAAAAATGTTGTTTTGTATTTTGAGTATAGTATATCATGAGTAATTGGAGTGTTTAGTAAAAATTAATGTAGGAAATTTGTATGCAGAGTGAGAAAAAAATAAATTTTGTAGTCATTCGTGTGGCTATAATAGCAGCACTTGCTGGTTTACTTTTTGGTATGGATATTGGGTATGTCAATGGTTCATTACATTTTATATCCCAGACATTTGATTTAAGTGTTGCTGAGAGTGGTCATGTATCTAGTGTATTGTTGCTAGGTGCTGCTTGTGGAGCGTTATGTAGTGGCTTTTTGTCAAAGCACTATGGACGTAGAAAAGTTTTATTAATTGCAGCTGCTATATTCTCTATATTTACAATCGTGGGTATTTTAGCTCCAAATTATGAAGTCTTTATTTCATCAAGATTTGTTTTAGGTATAGCAGTAGGTATAGCTTCATTTATAGCTCCATTATATTTATCTGAAATTGCTCCAAAAGAATTTAGGGGAGCGCTTATAGCTTTGTATCAGTTAATGATTACTATTGGCTTATTTTTGGTTTTCTTGACAAATTCCGCATTAGAAAGTACTGGTTCATGGAGAATAATGTTAGCTGTATTAGCAGTTCCATCTGTGATAATGTTTTTTGGGTGTTTGACGTTACCAAGAAGCCCAAGATGGCTAGTTTTAAAGGGCAATAATCAAGAAGCAGCATTAGTTCTTAAAAAGATAAGATCAAGTGAAGCTGAAGCTCTAGAAGAGCATGAGGAAATTAGGCAAACAACTCATACAGGAGTTAGTGTCTTTTCACTACTTAAGAAAAAGTTTTTTATAAAAGTAGTATTACTAGGTATTGCTTTACAGGCATTTCAACAGTTTACTGGTATGAATGCTTTTATGTATTATTCAACAGATATTTTCAAACTAGCAGGATTTACTAATCCTTCAACATCAACAATAGTAATTGGTTTACTGAATATGTTGACTACGTTCTTAGCTATTAAGTATGTTGATAAGTTTGGACGTAAACCTATTTTATACTTTGGATTAAGTTTACTTATTACATCATGTCTTGTAGTAGGATTTATATTTAAAGCTCACTTTGAATATGGCCAACCAATGGTTTTATCTCAAACACTACAATGGACTGCTCTAATTTTCTGTTTATTGTTTATTTTTGGGTTTGCTATATCTATGGGGCCTGTAATTTGGATTTTATGTTCAGAGATTCAGCCTATCGAAGGTAGAGACTTCGGTGTTACAGCTTCAACTATGAGTAACTGGATTTGTAATGCTATTATTGGTAACTTTGCATTAACTTGGCTGACATTTCATCCAGATAGTACATTCTTTGGATTTGCTATATCTTGTATAATTTGCGTTTTATTTGTGAAGTTTTTTGTACCAGAGACAAAAGATGTATCTCTAGAGGAAATTGAAAATAATCTAAGAGCTGGCAAACGTCTAGCTAAGATTGGTAATTAATTTGTAAATTATTGAGTAACTAGTGAGGTTAAAGTATGGATGCTCATCAAGAATATAGAAGAATAGTTTATTTGATAGCGGCAATAGCAGCATTAGGCGGGTTGCTATTCGGTTTAGATCAGGGGTTTATTGGTAATGCTGGTGACACTCTCAATAAGCTTTATGGTTTAGACCCAAATGCTGCTGGTAGCTTCAATGCTATATTAGCAACAGGAGGTATTTTAGGTACTATTTGTAGTGGCTTTTTTACTAGATTCTTTGGTAGAAAAAATACATTAATGATTGCTGGATTTGCTTTCCTAGTAGGTGCTTTGATTTCATCTTTTTTGCCACCTATTGATATATTAACTTCATGTAGATTTTTACTCGGTTTTGGAGTTGGTTTGGCATCATTTGCTACTCCGTTATACCTTGCTGAAACAGCACCGACTAAGATTAGAGGAGCAATTTCAACACTATTTCAGCTAATGATAACTTTTGGTATATTTTTGATTTCTCTGACCAATATTATTATTGTGATGTGGTTGGGGTATCAAGAAATTTCATTAACTATGATGTTTAGTGTTATTACGTTCTTCGCATTTTTGATGTTTGTTGGGTGTTTTTTCTTACCTAAAAGTCCAAGATGGTTATTATCAAAAGGTAGAGACAGTGAAGCTCATAAGGTTCTTTCAAGACTAAGGGCTGCTCATGAGATTGATAAAGAAATTGCTGAAACCAAAAAAGTTCTTAATACAGATCATGGTTCAGTTGTAGAGAGTCTAACTAAAAAATATTTCTGGAAAATATTGATCGTTGGTGTAATTATTCAAATGTTCCAACAATTGGTTGGTATTAATATGATGATTTATTATGCACCTCATTTTTTATCTGATGTTGGACTTAATGTATTAGTAGCAGCTCTTGCCGTGTATTTGGTTAACTTCTTATCTACATTCCCAGCTATAAGATGGGTCGAAAAATGGGGAAGAAAGAGGTTGTTAACAGTCGGTGCTATTGTGATGATGTCTTCATTGATAGTGTCTGCTATATGTTTTTACTTCATTAAGCATACTCAAGATCCAGCTGATTTTATCAAATATGTATTGCTTATATCTTGTTTGGTATATATTTTTGGTTTTGCTTGCTCATGGGGACCGGTTGCATGGACCCTTTGTTCTGAGATTTTCCCTATTAAAACTAGAGAGATAGGTATGACAGTTACAACAGTTGTTAACTGGACATTTGCAGGATTTGTGATTGCAAATTCAAATGTTATTATGACAAAAGTAGCATTTGGTGATGTTATCATATTCCTAGTTTATGCAGCATTTTGTTTAGCAGCTATATTTTTCTTAAAAATGTTTGTACCGGAAACTAAGGGCACTAGTTTGGAAAAAATTGAAAATAATCTTATTTCAGGTAAAAAACTTCGTGACTTAGGTCATTAGTCGCTTCTTAATAAAGTTGTATATTTCTACCAAATAATGTATCCTAAGCTTTGTAATTACTAATAGTTAAATCAAAAAATAAGGAACTATAATTATGAAAGCTTCAGCTAGACATTTATTAGTACAATCAGAGTCTGAGTGTCAACAAATTAAAAAAGATATATCTGAAGGTAAAATAACTTTTGAAGAAGCAGCTAAAAAACATTCTTTATGTCCATCAGGAGCTAGAGGTGGTGATTTAGGTACTTTCTCTCAAGGTCAAATGGTTCCTGAGTTCGATAAAGTTGTATTCAACGATGAACTTCACAAAGTTCACGGTCCTGTTCAAACTCAATTTGGTTATCATTTATTAGAAGTTACATCTCGCGGATAATTTTAAATTTCTCAAAATTTTCAAATTATTAAATAAATTTCTCATATAAAAATTTACGGACAAAAATGAATTCTGAAACTAAAAAAGATTTTAGTCAGCTTGGGCTGAATCAAGATATTATAGACACTGTTATAAAATTAGGATACGAAAATCCAACACCTATTCAACAGTATGCTATTCCATATATCTTATCGGGTAGAGATGTGCTTGGTCAAGCACAGACGGGTACAGGTAAAACAGCAGCTTTTGCATTACCTTTAATAAACAATATGGATATGGAATCTCGAGATAGAGCTCCTCAAGTATTAGTACTTGCTCCAACAAGAGAACTAGCTATACAAGTAGCAGAACAGTTTGAGGCTTTTGCTAAAAATATACCAAACCTAGATGTTACATGTATCTACGGTGGTCAAGAATATGGTTCTCAAATAAGAGCACTTAAGCAAGGAGTAAAAGTTGTAGTTGGTACTACTGGTCGTGTGATGGATCACATCGAAAAAGGTACATTACAACTAGATAATTTAAGAGCATTAGTATTAGATGAAGCAGATGAAATGCTCAGAATGGGCTTTATTGATGATGTTAGATACGTTCTAAGTCATGTATCAGATGAGTGTCAGAGATTGCTTTTCTCAGCGACTATTCCTACTGATATAGCGGATATTATCCAAGAATATCTAAGAAATCCTTGTAAGATACAAGTAAAGGCAAAAACAAAAACAGCAAATACTGTGACACAGAAGTTCATGGTTATTAAAGGCTTTAGAAAAATAGATGCTTTAGATAGATTGCTTGAAGTTGAAGAAACTGACGGAGTTATTATATTTGTTAAAACTAAAACAAGTACCATAGAAGTAGCTGATAATCTAAAGGCTCTTGGTTATAAAGTCGCAGCGATAAATGGTGATATGCAACAATCTCAGCGTGAGTATATAGTTGATCAATTCAGAAGTGCTAAATCTGATATCTTAGTGGCTACTGATGTAGTTGCCAGAGGTATAGACCTTGAGCGTATTAGTCATGTGATTAATTATGATATGCCAAATGATACAGATACTTATGTACATAGAATTGGTCGTACAGGTAGAGCAGGTCGTGAAGGTACATCTATCTCTCTAGTTCCACTAAAAGAAATGAGATTTTTGCGTACTTTAGAGAGATTTACAGGCTCTCCAATGCAAGAAGTATTTATGCCAAGTGCCAAAGATTTAGCTCAAAGTAGAATCGATCACTTCAAAACTAGAGTCGCTTCAGCATTAGATAAAAACAAGTCTTTGGATAAATACAAAGAAATTATCACGGGTATTCGCGATGAATTAGAGTTAGATTCAGATGAACTTCTAGCAGTACTTACTTTATTAGCACAAGGTAAGAAGTCGTTTTTCCCAAGAGAAATTCAAGCTAGAGATGACAGATCTCAAAGAGATAGGAATTCTAGAAATAATCCTAGAGATGGTCGTAGAAATGATAGATTTGAGCGTAGAGGTGAGCGCGGTGATAGAAATAACCGTTTTGAAAGATCAGATAGAAAACCTCGTAGAGCTGTAAATATTGATTTGACGACATATAAACTTGAAGTTGGTCACGATAATGATGTTCAGCCTAGAAATATTGTTGGTGCAATAGCTAATGAGGGAAATATTGATAGTAAGCATATTTGTAATATTTCTATTCAAAAAGATCATACATTAGTAGATCTTCCAGCTAACTTATCTCCAAAAGTTATCAGTCATCTCAGAAAAGTTTGGGTTGCAGGTAAAAAATTAAATCTTACAGCTAGATAATACTGATTTCTTACATTCTCAAATAAATAATTTCTTGTGTATTATTCTATTTACTGATCTAAAGTTGTATAATTCATCGGACTATCTATACAATAATTTTTTCTATAAATGAGTAACTATATTTTTATAGTTTCTGCGCCTTCTGGTGCTGGCAAAAGCTCCTTACTAAAAGCTTTTTTAGAAACTGAAATTGGCAAAGAAAATTTTGCTGTGGCAACATCACATACAACCAGAGATCCTCGGATAGGTGAAACTAATGGTAAAGAGTATCATTTTGTTTCAATTATAGAGTTTGAAAAGATGCTAGATGCTAATGGCTTTATTGAATATGCCAAAGTTTTCAAAAATTACTATGGCACATCTAAATCTGAAATAGATAAATTACTTGCGCAAGGCAAAAATATAATTCTTGAGATTGATTGGCAAGGTGCCCAACAAACAAGATTTATATATGGAAACAAGGCAAAGAGTATATTTATTTTACCTCCATCTATGGATGAGTTGAGAAAGCGTCTAGAAATTAGAAACACAGACTCTAAAGACATTATAGACTATCGAATGAGTCAAGCAGAGTCTGAAATCTCTCATGCAGGTGAGTACGATTATCAGCTTGTAAATGATGATTTTAGTCAATCATTAGAACAACTATGTAAATATTTCGAAGAAAATATCCAAAGCTAATAACTAAGGAGACATTTGGATGTTAAATCAAAAACTTATAAAAGACAAAATATCACAAGCTAGACAAGAGTTACCTAGTTTGAAAATAAAAGATACTGAAAAGCAACAATATATGCATGAAATACAAGAACTATTGAAGCAGCATAATGCTTGCTTGGTAGCACATTATTATGTTGATGCAGAAATACAAGAGTTAGCAGAAAAAACTGGTGGTTTTGTTGGCGATTCACTTGCTATGGCAAAGTTTGGTCTTGAAAGTGAATGTGACACTCTCGTGGTTGCAGGTGTTAGATTTATGGGTGATTCTGCTAAGATCCTCAGTCCTGAGAAAAAAATTCTTATGCCAACTTTAGAAGCTGAGTGTTCGCTAGATTTAAGCTGTAGTAATGATGAGTTTAAAAAGTTTATAGAAGCTAATCCTGATAGGGAGGTTGTTGTATATGTTAATACATCTGCGGAGATTAAAGCTCTAGCTGACTGGACCGTGACATCATCAAATGCTTTGGAAATATGTTCACATCTGCATAAGCAAGGTAAAAAATTACTTTGGGGACCTGATAGATTTCTTGGAGATTGGATTATAAAACAAACTGGAGCTGATATGCTACTATATGATGGTAGTTGCATAGTACATGAAGAGTTTAAGGCACAAGCGCTTGATGATCTGATGCTTGAATATCCAGATGCTGCGGTTTTGGTACATCCAGAGTCACCTGCTGAGATTATAAAAAGAGCTGATGCAGTAGGATCAACTTCTCAATTAATCGCTGCAAGTAAAGAGATGGACAATGATAAGTTTATCGTAGCAACTGATACAGGTGTGTTTTATAAGATGAAACAGTTATCACCGCATAAACAATTTATTCCAGCACCTACAGCAGGTCGTGGTGCAACATGTCAATCATGTGCAAAATGTCCATGGATGAAGCTAAATCAGCTTAAGAATCTAAAAGATTGTTTGATTAATCAAGATAATGAGATATTCGTAGAAGAAACAGTGCGCCAAAAAGCTCTTATTCCTCTAAACAGAATGATAAATTTCTAAGGAAGTATTATGTCTGAAATAATGTTAAATACTAATCAGATTACTAGTGTTCCAGAGAATGTTATTAAAAAATTAGTAGCAGAGTCTTTAGTCGAAGATATTGCAGATGGTGATATTACTGCGCAGCTTGCCGAAGATGTAGATACGACAGCATTTTGTATTACACGTGAAGATATGGTTTTATGTGGCCAAGAGTTTGCTAATGAAGTTATAAATCAAGTGGATAAAAATATCCAGATAATATGGTTTTATGATGATGCAGACAAAATATCTGCTGGTGAGAAGATTTTTGAGCTTAGGGGTAATGCTAGGAGTATTTTAACAGCAGAGAGAGCAATGCTTAATTTTATTCAGATGCTTTCTGCTACAGCAACAGCAACAAATAATTTAGTTAAATTGATTGCTGATCATAAGACAAAGCTTCTTGATACGCGTAAAACTATTCCATGCTTTCGTATGGCTCAAAAATATGCTGTTACATGTGGTGGTGGATTTAATCATCGCATAGGCTTATTTGACGCATATTTGATCAAGGAGAATCACATCCGCTCAGCTGGCGGCATTGCAAAGGCTGTTTCAAAAGCTGCTCGTTTACAACCTACAAAAACTATAGAAGTTGAAGTGACTAATCTTGATGAGTTAAATCAAGCGATTCAAGCTGGTGCTAATATCATTATGCTAGATAATTTCTCAATCGAGGATATAAATAAAGCAGTCGAGATTGCTAAAGGTAAAGTAGCGCTTGAGGTATCAGGTAATATAGACAGTAACTCTATAGTGAAGATGGCTCAAACGGGTGTGGATTTTATATCTGTTGGGGCAATTACTAAACATATTACGGCGATAGATTTATCCATGCAGGTTCAATTATAAAAATGATTACTAGAAAACATGATGTAGTTATAGTTGGCGGAGGATTAGCTGGTATAGTAGCCACTATTGAGTTAGCTGAGCATGGATTAAATGTGGCTTTGATTTTTGATCAAAAATTAAGTCATAGCGCAAGCTCGTATGCTCAAGGTGGAATCGCAGCAATAGTTTCTGAGGAAGATACCATACAATCACATGTAAACGATACATATATAGCTAGTGGTAAGATTGCAAATCTTGATAGTATTACAAAAGTAGTGACAGAATCTAACTCCGCAATATCGTGGTTAGAAGAGCATGGCGTAGAGTTTGATAGGAAGTCAGATGGTGAATATAGCTTACATTTGGAGGGAGGGCACTCCTTAGCAAGGATTTTGCATATTAAAGATTATACTGGTCGAGCTGTTATTACTAAGCTGTACGAAAATCTTGATAGATTAAAGAATATCACTATATATTCTGAACATAATGTTACTGAATTGATTAAAAAAGATAATAAATGTATAGGCTTATATACTCATGACGTAAATCATAATGTGACCAAGTTTATTGCAAAGAAAGTAATGTTGGCTTCAGGAGGTGCATCAGGGCTATACAAATATGTAACTAATGCAACAGCTGGCACTGGAAACTCTATGATAATGGCTTATGATATTGGTTGTGAGCTTGAGAATTTAGAATTTACACAATTTCATCCAACATGTTTTTTTGCTCGAAATGGAGATCCTGTATTAATATCAGAGGCTATTCGTGGTAGTGGAGCAGTACTAGAAACTGAGAAGGGCTTACGAATAATGAAGTCAGTCCATGAAAGACAAGACTTAGCTCCTAGAGATATTGTTGCACGACAAATATACATAAATATGCAAGCTGGAAGAGATATTTACCTAAATGCTACTCATTTGAGCTCTAGTCAATGGCAAGAAAATTTCCCGTATATATATCAGAAGTTATTAGATAATAATACTGATCCTACAAATGATAGAATCCCAATATCTCCGGCAGCGCATTATAGTTGTGGAGGGATTAGTGTAGATAAATATTCTCAAACAAATATCGATGGACTTTATGCAGTTGGAGAGGTTTCTTGTACTGGTCTTCACGGAGCAAATAGGCTTGCGAGTAATTCTCTACTAGAGTGTATTGTGTATGCACTTGCAGCTAGTAAACATATTTTAATAAATATAAAAGATACTTATCTAGAGGACAATCAACAGTTAAAATTAGCTGAATCTCATTGTGATTATACAAAACAAATCACTCATATACGCCAGTTAATGTGGGATAGTGTTGGATTAGTTAGAAAGCAAAATGAGTTAATAAATGTCTATAAAGAGCTAGAAGTATTAGAAAAATCTATTGCCCATAATTATGATTTAGAAAATTACGATTTAAAATTAGAGGCTTATCGTAAAGTAATCAAGTTAGCTAAACTTTCTGTAGAACAAGCAGTAAATAGAAAATATAGTGTAGGAAGCCACTTTCTTAGGTCTTAATTTTTAAATATTAATTGTTTTATTCTAATCACAGTTACTCCAATTAACATTGCATATATAAAATTGATGAAAATAGGAATAACATAGCCAAAAGAATACATAAACACACCATCAAGAAAGACTAAAGCTTGCTCTGGAGTTTTATCAAAATATATAGCAAACCATTGTATAAAATTTTCACTAAAGAATAACTGATTTGCTACATGAATTTTTGTAGTAAAGATAATATTGCAAAGAGCTCCAACAAATATTCCAGGATCAGTTAGTAAGTGTCTATAATCTATACTACTAATTTTTATAGTTTTTGTATGAACAATTTGTAAATGATTATATTCACATAAAACAAAAACTATCAGAAAAATAATAATGTAGATTTTAAAATTAGTGGGAGGTAGTTTGTTTAACAAATATAGCTTGATTATTAAAGTTACTAGAATGCAAAATATAAAAGAGAAAATATATATTTGTGCACTTAAGTAAGAGGCTAGTATTAAAATAAACGAACAGAATATCAACCAGTTAAATAATCTAAGTAATTTTGGTTTGATAATATTTGCATGATCTTCTATGTTATCAGAGCTTTCAGGCTCTGAAGAATCAGTAGAAATTTTACTTTTAAAAAACATAAGGCAATTAATTAATTTTTTACATATTATGGGCTTTTAAAAGTTTTTGTAAACCATTATAGTATCTTTACTATATTAGGAGTTTTATTATATATGAAAAAGTATCTATTAATGTTGGTGAGTATATCAATATTTGGTATGTCATTTGCAATGACACCAAGTAGCTTTATAGCTAAACCTACAGCAAGCAAATATGAGTCTGAAATTATGCACGCCGATGAGCAAATTATAAAGAGTATAGCTGAGCGACAGGAGTTAAGAAGTAAGATGTTGGATTTACAAAAAGAGCAAAACTTACCAGATTCAGATCCGTTCCAAGATAAGGACTTAGAAGCTACGCGTACAAATTTTGCAATAGAGTATAATGTTAATCCTAAACTTGTGGATGAGATTTTTAGTATTTTGAACTCTCCGGATCAGAATACACCAAAGTAGTTTTTAAATAATGTATATAAGAGGTGATGGAATGTCGATTTATGACTTTAAACTAACTAAAAACGATGGTTCGGAATATTATTTACCGAAAGATAAAGTCCTTTTGATAGTTAATGTTGCAAGTAAGTGTGGTTTTACTAAACAATACAGGGGACTTCAACATTTGCATAAAATACATCCGGATTTAGAGATAGTAGCTTTCCCTTGTAACTCATTCGGGGGGCAAGAACCTGGTAGTGATGAAGAGATTAAAAAATTTTGTGAAACTAACTATGATGTTACTTTCCCAATAATGAAAAAGACAAAAGTAAATGGTAAAGATGCTGAACCTATATTTGAATATCTCAAGGATAAGGCAAGAGGCGTACTAGGTACAGAACGTATAAAATGGAATTTTACAAAATTTTTAGTATCAAAAGATGGTGAGACTGTCATTAGATATGCGCCTAAAACAATTCCTGAAGATCTAATATCTGATATCGAGAATTTTCTTAAAGATTAAGTTCAAAAATCTGTATAATTTATTTATCTCTGTTTTAAATTCTAAAATATGATTTCAACTTCATTATCTTATATATCATCTTTATTACTTATATGTAGTCTTATAGTTTTGTTATCAAGTAAATCAAAATCAAAATTATTTGAATATTTTCCAGCGATTGTAATTATTTATTTTGTCATAGTAGTACTTTCAGCTATGGGATTTTGGGATTCAAAATCTTCAGAAATTATTCAAACAAGATTACAGCTTCAAGACTTAATATTGCCTGTGATGTTATTTTTGATGCTTATTCGCTGTGATATTAGAGTAGTTATAAAGCTAGGTAGAAAATTACTTATAGCATTTTTTGGAGCTACAGTAAGTATCATGATAGCTTTTATCATAATGTACTTGACTGTCGGTAGGCACATATCATTAGATGTTTGGAAAGGGTTCTCAGCTCTATCAGCAAGTTGGATGGGTGGTACTGGTAATATGATCGCTGTTAAGCAAGCTCTAGGTACTCCTGATAATCAGATGGGCTATATACTATTGACAGATTCTATTAGTTATTCTATTTGGTTTGCTTTTCTGTTTGCGCTAATTTCTCGATCAAATATATTTGATAAATGGACAAAAGCCGGATCTATTGAGGAACATATACGCAAAGTAGATATCAATAACCCTTATGATGTCAAAGGCGATATTAACTTTGTTGGAATATTTGTATTAATTGCAATGGCATTTACTGCTACTGATATAGCAAAGATTTTATCAAGTTATTTACCAGCTACAGATTTAATATCTGCTAAGACTTGGACAATACTGCTAGTAACACTATTTGGGTTTGTAGGTGCTATGACTCCATTAGCCAAAATTAGAAGTGATAGTATTATTGCAAGTATCTTCTTATATTTTTTGGTCGCACTTATAGCATCAGGCTCAAGTTTCAAAGGGTTTTCTCAAGCACCGATATACATAGTTTGTGGACTTATGGTTCTTGTTATTCATGCTATACTTATGGCAATAATTGCCAAGATATTTAGGCTGAATTTAGCAATATGCTCTATTGCCTCTTTAGCAAATATTGGTGGAATAGCAGGAGCACCTATATTAGCAAGTGCATATACTAGAAGTTTGGTATCTATCGCAGTTGTTATGGCCTTACTTGGGTTTTTGATTGGTACCCAAGGTGGATTAATTGTAGCTAAGATACTTTCAGGATTTGCAATATGAGTAAGATAATTGATATAAAAACATCTATTATCAAAATACCTCTTAAAAGAACATTTATAACAGCTGTACGAAGTACAAACCATATTGATTCCTTAGCAGTTGAGTTAACTTTAGATAATCGAGTTAAAGGTTATGGTGTAGCTCCAGCAACCACAACGATTACTGGAGATACGTTGCAGGGTATGCAATATATTATTCGTGAGATATTTGCTCCAGTGATACTTGGCTCAGATTTATCTGATTACAAACAAACTTTAGAACTAGCTTTTAAAAAAGTGATGTTTAACTCCGCTGCTAAAATGGCTATGGATTTGGCGTATCATGATTTATTAGCCAAAGAACAAAATATATCTGTTGCTAAATTACTTGGAGCTAAGGCAAATTCTATAGTAACTGATGTTTCTATAAGTTGTGGAAATGTTGCAGAAACTATACAAAATATTCAAAATGGTGTCGAAGCTAACTTTACGGCTGTTAAGGTTAAAACAGGTGCTGATTTTAATAGGGATATCGAGTTGCTTAAAGCTCTTGATAATGAGTTTAGTAAAAACATTAAATTTAGGTTTGATGCTAATCAAGGTTGGAATCTAGCACAAACAAAGCAGTTTATCGAGGAGATAAACAAATATAGTTTAAATGTAGAGATAATCGAGCAACCTGTTAAATATTACGATATAAAAGCAATGGCAGAGATTACTAAATTTAGTAATATTCCTGTAGTTGCAGATGAGTCAGTATTTGATGCCAAAGATGCAGAACGAGTTATAGATGAACAAGCATGTAACATGATTAATATTAAACTTGCAAAAACAGGTGGTATTTTAGAAGCTCAAAAAATCAAGAAATTAGCAGACAGTGCAGGTATATCATGTATGGTGGGGTGTATGATGGAGTCACCAGCAGGTATTTTAGCTACAGCGAGTTTTGCATTAGCAGAAGGTATTACAGTAGCTGATCTTGATCCTTTAGACTGGGTAGCTAAAGATTTGTATAGTGATTATATTACATTTAATGAGTCTAATATTATTCTAAAAGATAATCTAAATGGTTTTGGTTTTAATCTCTAAGTAGTACATATAACGATGAGTAAAGATAAAGTTGTAATTTTGGTACATGGTTTTATTAAAAATAGTAAAGACATGTCATCTTTAGCTAATTTTTTGAAAGATGGTTATGATGAGGTTATAGCAGTTGACTTACCAACGACATTCGTAAGTATTGATATAGCAGTTAATAAACTATGTCAAATTATAGAAAATATTCCATTATCAAAGTCGTTAATATTTGTAGCTCATAGTATGGGTGGGATAATATCATGTATGACTATTGATAAGTTACAGCTTACGAATGTTGAAAAGTGTGTATTTATAGCTTCTCCATTTGCTGGCTCAAGAGTTGCAAATTTCGGTGACAGGATTCCATTTTATTCTAGAGTGCTAAAACCAAATAAAGATCTCAAAGTAACAGACAAGTATTTAGAAATTTGTAATCGAGTAGCAGACAAAGTATCAGTAGGTCTTATTGCTGGTAATAAGTATTCAAAACTTAATCTCTTAGCAAGGTTATGTCTGAGAAGTGAGCATGATGGTTTGGTAGAGGTATCATCAGTGTTTTCTATAAACAGTCTTGACAGAATTACTCTAAATAAAAATCATAGTGAAATTCATCATGATGAGGAAACTCTTACTAAAGTATCTTTTTTCTTAAACACAGGTAGTTTTTATCTTAAAAATTAAGTTATCTAGTATTAAGAACGAGGCTTGCACGCGAGATTCATTTCAGGCTCTGAGAATGAATTGTGACCCACCTCATGAGCATATCTACAATTTTTACTATTAAGCTGGGTAGCTTCAAAGAATTTATTATCATTAGTGTGTATTGAGAATCCTTGATTAAACAAGATTATAGATGTGATCAATAGAGCTGTTTTTTTCATTTTTTTTCCATCAAATTTTAATTTTATTGGTATTATGGCAGGTAAATTATATATGTAAAACTAATGATTTTTATATTTCATATTAGTTTAACTTATAAATGGATATTGATTTAGAGATCTTTTATCTGATCATATATCATGCTGGATACTAGATAGATAATAGATAGCCATTAATATACAATGATTTAGTCGTAAAAATACAAGGAGATGTATATGGATAAAAAGAAAGTTCTTTGTATAGGATGGGAGCCAAATTCTGTTGATTACTCCAAATATCCTGGTATGGATCCCGAAAGGCTTCGTAGTGTACTTGAAGTAGATTTACAAAAGTTAAATGATATTGGTTATGATGCTCAAATGGGATATATAACTAGTGAAGAATCTGCAGTTAAAGAGGTTGTTGATCTACTTTCCAATAGAAGGTTTGATATTGTTCTAATAGGTGCAGGTGTACGTAAAGATGATGATTGTTTTTATCTATTTGAAAAATTAGTGAACGTAGTTCATCAATATGCAACTACTGCAAAAATTTGTTTTAATACAGGACCAACGGATAGTGTACAAGCGGTTCAGCGCTGGGATTTATAACTTACTCTAAAAGGTATTTTATGATATCAAAAGTTTTATCTTTCACTTATTATATTTATAGACTTAGTAATTTTTAGGATTTTTAAAAGTGTATTTCTTAACAGAAAAACAAAACCGTGAAATTGAAGAGTATGCTATTTCTCAAGGATTAAATCTAATCGAAAATGCTTCAGATGAAATTGTTAAATTGATTAGTGCTAAGTTTGATAAACAAAGTAAAGTTTTAGTAATAGCGGGTTCTGGTAATAATGGTGGTGATGGAATTGCAGCTGCGATCAAGCTTTTAAATAATGGCTATAGTGTTGATGTTTATAGAGTTTTTGCTAAGGGAAATCAAGACAACCGAAACTATTATCAAAAGTTTTCAAAGTTAAAGGCTCCTTTAGATAAATTGCTGGATATTAATAATTATGATGTCGTAATAGATGGAATATTTGGCATAGGGCTAGATAGAGATTTACAAGGAGATATTTTAGAACTTGTTAAAGTTATAAATCAAAATTCAAAATACACATTAGCTATAGATGTACCGAGTGGATTAGGTGCTTTTAATGCCAAAGTATATGGTGAGGCAATCCAAGCTAATGAGACAATTACATTCTTAGCAGATAAGCAAGGGCTACACACAGGTGATGGTTTAGATTATGCTGGTCAGGTAACTGTCAAAGAGCTGATTGATAATCAAAATATCAATATTACTCAATCGGAGTATCAAGTTTACAAAAATGATATTCAAGATATAAATCTTGATAATATCCTTAGGAAAAAGAAAAATACCAATAAAGGTACTTATGGAAATCTAGCTATAATAGGTGGTAATATTGGTATGAATGGAGCTTTGCAATTAGCTGGTAGAAGCTCGCTATATAGTGGCTGTGGTAAGGTCTCGATGATATCTTTAGATAAAGACTTTCGTGCCGATATGTCTATACCTGAGCTAATGACAAAATCTCTAGAAGATATTCCTAAAAATCTAAATACTTTCTCAGCTTTGGTAGTAGGTGTTGGTTTTGATACAACTGATGACTCTCAACAAGTTTTGCAGTTAATAATTGATAATTTAACTCAACCAGCAATTTTTGATGCAGATGCCCTAAATATAATCTCAACTAATCAACAAATTAGAGAAAAATTTATCCAGTTAGAAAATAAAATAATTACACCACATCCTGCAGAAGCAGCAAGACTACTTGGTTGCACTACCAATGAAGTCCAAGATGATAGATTTGTAGCAGTTAGAGCGTTAGCTAAAAAATATAACTCCACAGTAGTACTAAAAGGAGCTGGTAGCTTAATTTATAAATCTGATGAAATCTATATAAATGCTACAGGCAATCAAGGTATGGCAGTGGCAGGGCAAGGAGATGTGTTGTCTGGAATTATTGGAGCGTTCTTAGCTCAAGGTTTGGATACTCTATCAGCAAGTAGATTAGCAGTATATGTTCATGGTTTAGCTGGAGGTAATATCGTTAAAAGACTAGGTGGCTATGTTGGAATATTTCCTAGTAGAGTAGCTGAGGAGATTAGTATTATTTTGAATAATTATTAGTTGTCAATAAGTCATTTTTAAAACTCTTATCCAAAATCGTCGACACATCATCATGAAATCTCTCTCTTTTTTGCTGTGTAGATCTACCACAGAACAACTCAGCGAATCTAGTAGTTGGCCATTCAGCATCGACATGTACAGCTCCACTAACTTTGATAAGAGTATTATCTATTAGACTTGTTATGAAGTCTTTGTAGTTATTATTGGCATTACATGCGCTTGCTGGGGCAGCTATTATATAGGTTGGGCAATTTATTTTCTTGGCGGCTTGAGAGCCAAGATTGCCTACATCTACAGGGTCTAATCCTATCCAAAGCTTGACCCTAGTACTCTCTGATGTCGCTATCAAAGTAGCTAATCCTCCAGCGGAGAAACCAACCAAAGCAAGATTATTATTTATAATGCTTGTATAGCCGGTATTGTTATAGATATAGTTTATTAGTTCAGATATAAATTTAGCATTTTTAGTATGATTAGCCCAAAATGGTAGATTAGGCACTACTACAAAATATCCATGGCTAGCTAGGAAATTCCCCCAACCAGACATATTATCTTTTGATCTTGAGAAACCATGTACGACTATAACTACTGGTAAATTTCGATTAGATTTTTGATAAAAAATATCGTAGTTGGAACTCGCAATATTTAGAGAAATATTAGCCGTTTCTTTGATAATTTTAGATGAGTTTTTGCTATCTTGAGCATTTGACATACTAAAAGAAAAAAATATAGAAAATAAAATAAAACTAAGAGAAAACTTAGTTTTTAGCATCAGATTTAATTAAGAGTCGATTTCTATATCACTAAATTGGATATCCATAACATTATTTTGAGCATCAACTACTTCTACATAAGTTATAGTTTCACCACCTTTTAGGGTTACTTCTTTAAGAGCTTTTGACAGTAATTCAGTTTTAGGAGTTAATACTAATGTCCAATCATCTATAGTACCGCTAAATTTAGTATTGAAATTATCGTAGATTACTTTTGAGTCACCCTCTAATACAGACAAGAATACTTTAGAGAATGAGAATACCATTGGGCTATCTTCTTCACCAAATACAGATTTTGGACTATCTGCAGTCTTAATTGTGATATTATCTTTTGTTGCTTTTAGAGAAGATTTAAACGGTTTCTTTTGGTTCCACTCTAACCCATCTTTCTTAGATAGCTCAAATTCACCAGATGCAAGAATAGGCTTGTCTAAACCTTGAATTTTGCGTGATTGGATGAAGTGACCAGAGTAATTATCATTTTTAACTAGCTTGTTCTTCTACTTTAGCAAAGTCTGCTGACGGAGCAGCATAGACTAATCCACTAACTAATGTACTTGTAGCAAGCGCGACTTTCTTTAACATTTTATATCTCCTGTATAATTTATAAACTTATAACTTAGTATTAAACCAGTATTTATAAATATTACATATATAATTTTGATATACTAGAGCTGTAGGCTAGTAAATTACGAAAATTAACAAAGATTAATAATTTGACTATTAGTCAGTATCAATGATAATTAAAGACATAGACTAAAATGGAGTGATGTCGTCGATTACATCGCCAACAATTTGAAAAGGAAGCTTCAATATACAGCTATTTAAACTGATGCAACATATAGCAATTGAGCAAGCAAATAAGACTTTTTTTAATTTCATAACTTGTGATTAATATATTAAATTTTGCATATATATTATAGGACTAAAAATTATTTTTCTAGAGATGTCTTTTATTTGTTATAATATTTCATAATACCTAGATAGGCAACTATAGTGAAACATCAACTTAAATGGATGGCATGGGAGACAACTAGACGTTGTAATCTCAAATGTGTACATTGCCGTTCATCTTCAGAATGTGAGGTGCTTGGTCACCCTGATTTTTCTACCGAAGAAGGTTTTAGAATCATTGATAATATAGTCGAGTTTGCAAATCCTGTATTAGTATTATCAGGAGGCGAACCACTTTTACGAGCAGATATTTTTGAGCTAGCAAAATATGGTGCTACTAAAGGTTTACGTATGGCTTTAGCTACTAATGGCTCATTAGTTACAGATGAGATTTGTAAGAAAATCAAAAACTCAAGTATAAGCATAGTATCTTTAAGCATAGATGGTGCTACAGCTGAGACACATGATGATTTTAGAAGCCAAAAAGGCGCCTTTGAAGCAACTGTAAGAGCTGCGAAACTATTCAAAAAGCATGATATACCATTTTTGATAAACTCATCATTTACCAAACGTAATCAACATGAAATCAAAGATGTTTATAAACTAGCAAAATCTCTTGAAGCTACAGCATGGTACCTTTTTATGATTGTACCAACAGGGCGTGGCGAAGAGCTTATGCAAGAGTTAATAGATGTCAATGATTATCAAGAAATCCTAAATTGGCACTATGATATGGAAGCTGATGAGCAAGATATGCTTGTGCGTCCAACTTGTGCTCCACACTATTATCGCATTAGATTTGAGCGCAATAAGGAAGATAATGCAAAAGTTCGATCACGAGCTCTTAGCTTTGGTACTGGTGGTGGCAAAGGCTGTATCGCAGGCCAAAGTATATGTTTGCTAGATGTTGATGGTAATGTTTATCCATGTAGTTATTTACCTGTGAGTGCAGGTAATGTCAAAGAGAAATCATTTGCAGATATTTGGCAAAATAGTGATGTGATGCATGATATGCGTGATTTTAGTGCTTATGAAGGTAAATGTGGCTCATGTGAATTTATCAAAATTTGTGGAGGCTGTAGAGCTAGAGCTTATAATATTCATGGTAGCTATCTTGCAGAAGAGCCATTTTGTAATCATATGCCAATTAAACTGAAACAATCAGAAAACAACAAAAATAAATAAGTCATTAAAGTATCCAAGTATCGCAAATAAATCTTGAAGTTACTGTCTTTCTAAACCAACAACAGCTGACATATCTATGATCTGTTTGATTTCATTCGGAGATGTTACTTTTAGCCCAGAATCTTGTTCAGCTGGCGGTATATCATAGAAGTTCATCGCATTTAGGTCATAAGTAACATAACCGTTATCTATATTCATAGCATAAACTCCTACAGGACCTGTGCCTTGATATACAGCATTATCTTTATATGCTACAGTTAGATTCTTGAGGTCTTTAATAGTTGTCCATAGCGTCATAGATTTCTCATAAGGTGGTACAGAAGCATTGGCAATTATTGATGCTGCATGAAATATAGCTTCTCTATTAGATTTTGGCTCAAGCATCAGTTCAGATAATATATAAGATCTAACAAATCTTGCAGCTGCACTAAAATCTCCAGGTAGTCCAACTAATTGAGCTACTTCTGGACGAGAACTTGAAATTGTATCAGCATAATTAATAACTCTACCACTAAATTTAGGATTACTATTATTTACTGATGGTTGTAGTAGTGATTTATATTCTTCGATATTGCTTAGATGCCATTCGTAAGTAGGTGCATTAGTTAAGACATTACCAGCATTTTTATGAATGTACATTTTACCATCAATAAACTCTATCACAGCACTGTTGCCATTAGCATCTCTTAGACACATGTGAAGAGGAATATTTTTTATATATATGCCATCTTTTAACTTTACAGCACTATTCACTACCTGATACTCAGATATTAATTTAAGAGCATCAGCTACATCTTTTGCCATAGCTAACAAAAAATTACCTAACTCATACACCGCTAGTGCAGGCCTATTATCATTATCATCATAACTTGGATATATCGTACCATCCAAATACAAGATACTATATGAAAAGCCTTGAGTGTTTAAACCATCTGTTACATAACTCTCAAATCCTAATCTACAAAAATAACCATATTTTGAAGTCCACTTAGCGATTCTGCTTTCAGGAATTTTATCAGCATCTATTACAACATCTGTTACATTTTCAATACCGACATAACCCCAACCATTTTTAAAGGCAATATTTATTGGAAAATCCATAGATCTTGCTTCGATTTTGTATTGATTTTTATTTATAAAAACATTAGTACACATAGTAATCTTACCTTTCAAATTTCATTGCTGGTGCTATACTTACAATATTAATACTACATTATTTTGGAATATAAGAGAATGACTCAAGAGTTTAATAAGATTGTTTTATACAGAATGGTAACACCAGAGAAAACTTGTCCGTATGGTTTAAAAGCAAAAGCGTTATTTGAAGAAAAGGGTTGGTGTTTTGAAGACCATATTTTAAAAACTAGAGCTGAAACAGATGCTTTTAAACATAAGTATAATTTAGAAACTACACCTTTAATATTTATTGATGATAAACAAATTGGTGGTTATAGTGATTTGCTTGAGTTCTTAGGTCAGAAATGAATCAGCAGTTAAAATACTTTGTTTTGTCAACTAAGGTATTACCTGAACATATCGATCCAAATAATCATCTTAATAATATTGTCTATCTTCAATGGATGCAGGATGTGGCTATTGAGCATGTCAAGGCTAATAAGGTTTTTGACTTAACGGAGTCTCAAGGACTTACATGGTTTGCTAAGAAGCATACTATAGAGTATCTATCGCAAGGATTTTTAGGTGATGATATCGCTGTAGTTACGTGGGTAGAGAGTATTACCAAGATTTCTACATTTAGAAAGTATCATATTTATAGAAAGTCAGATAAAGCTCTTCTGTGTAAAGCAGATACCCTTTGGGTAATGATAAATGCTCAGAAAGGCAGACCTGTAAAAATACCAGCAGAATTAGTTGAAATATTTGATAAATATAATGATTTTGAAATTGATGATGTAGCTACGTTGATTTAATTTTTATATTAATGATTTAAGGAGCCGTAGATATGAATATGGCAGATGAAATTATAGATCTTTTTTCTCAAAAGCATTATCCAAAAGTAACTAAAGTAAAAAATGGTAATCTTATAAAATATTATAATGATTGTATTGTTGCTATTTTTCCTACTGCTAAAACTTCACAAAAAGCTATGATAGTCTCAGTAGGTTATACATGGTGGTGAGACAGGGCCTGTGGAATTAGTTTATAAACTTTTTAATGATCTTATAAACGGCAATATTACTATTAACCGTCCATTAATGATTATAGTAGGTAACCTAGAAGCAATTAGACAAGGAAAACGTCAGATTGAAGTTAATTTAAATAGATGTTTTGATATTGATGAATTGAGCTTAAATAATTCTTTAGAGCATAAAAGAGCGTTAGATATTATTACAGTGATAGATCATTTTAAAAAAGAACTTGATGCTGAAAATACTTCAATAGAGCTATTACTTGATTTACATAGCTATGTTTATCCAGATTATTTTTGTGAATATCAAGATGATAAAACACAGCTTGCAATTTGTGTCAAAGAACAACCGTATAATTTATCTCATGAGAAAATTTTATTTGCTTGTAATCTTGGTAAAGTTATAACTGATATTAATATGAAAGGAACTCTAGTTTCTTTTATAGTAAAGAAATATCCTTATATTACAAGTATGGTATTTGAACTTGGACATGCCCATAAGTTAGGTGATAATAATCCATTGAATTTGGAGAATATCTCTAACTATCTATATACTCAAGTATCTGAGAAGTATAACCAAAAGATACAAAGAAACTCTCAGCAAATTGAAAAATATAAATTTTGTCCACCAGTAATTAAAAATAATGAAACTTTTGAGTTAAATAATAATATTTGTCTAAAAAACTTTACTAAATATAAGAAAGGAACAGTCCTTGCTTATGAGAATGGAGAGGTTATATATAAAGTACCATCAGATAATCATATTGTACTTTTCCCATGGCCTAACAGACCAATTGGAGCGGCAGGTACATATATATTAGAGAAATTGTAAGGCTCTAATGGTTTTATAGAAGTCGGTGTTTAAAAATATTTATTAAGTTATAAAAAAATCATCGTTTACAGAGGATTTTAGTTAAAGTTAAATATTTAAATTTTACTTTTTGTTGTTTTTCACTATTTCAACTGGACCATGATCATCACAATGATCACCATGAGGATGATGTAATCTATCATCAACAATATAGTCTATATGGTCCCCATGAGGTACTGCCTCATGTCCACAATCTGGACCATGAACATGATCACAACATTCATCCTTGATTGGCTTACACCCATCTGGATTATTAGCTGTGACATCTAGCGTATGCTCATCATAGTGACCATTGTGCTCATGATGAAGATGCCCATCATGTATATAATCATAGTGATCGCCATGTTTAATTTTAGTATGACCACAACCGTCCTTATGTTCATGATCGTGATTTTCGTGTACTTTACATTTACTCATAAACTTCTCCTATGTAGGTTTACACTGTTATTTTAACATTTTTTGTCTTAGCCCCTCAAATAAATATATAGTGGCTGCTTGGGCTACATTAAGAGATTCAATATCACTTAATGTTGGTATCATCGTCTTTTGGCCTACTGAAAAGTCTTGGATACCATTAGCCTCCTCACCAAATACTAAGATACTATCATTTAATCTAAATTCTCTAGAATAGCAAGAAACTCCCTCATGTGGTGTTGTTAGCCAAATTTTTCGTTCTTTCAGTGCTGGATAATTTCTTACAGCACTTAGATTTTCAAAATATCTAAAATTAAGACTAAACTGTGCTCCCATACCAGCTCTTATAGCTTTGGGATTAAAAGGATCTACAGTACCATTTATAAGCACTATCTCTGTTAAGCCAACTGCAATGGCTGTCCTTAATATTGTGCCAATATTTCCAGGGTCTTGTATTCTATCTAGTACTAGAATAAAATCATCCTTAAATTTAATGTCAGATAAGGTATCTCTTTTCTTAGCTAAGATTAGCACTCCTTGGGAGTTTTGTGTCTGTGTTAGTTGATGGAAATCTTTCTCTGGAAGAGTATGTTTTATATCAGTAGGGTAGTCATCACTATCGGAGCTTTCTGTTGTTAATAATGCGACTATGTCTTTCTTGGGTAGTCTTGTTAAAGCTTCATTACAGCATCTTAACCCTTCTATAACATAGTATATAGACTTTTTTCTACCTTGAGGTGAATGAAGTTTTTTGATTTCTCTGAGTAGTTTTTGACTTAGATTTTTCATTGAGTAAATATCTAAAATATTTTGGTTGATATTGTATGGGTTTTAATCATGAGATTAAATAGTTACGGTATGTATTTTTGATATAGATACATATAAATGTTATGGTAATATAAATTTTATTCAATATTGGGAATTATTATGCAACGAGAAAAAGGTGCCTATGCACCAGTTTTTTATCCTGCAATTATTTTAGCTATCATTCTTTCTTTATCAGGGATTTTTTATCCAAATGAGTTTGTCAGTCATATTCAAAATTTACAAAATTTAATTTTGGAGAAATTTGGTTGGACATACATATTGGCAATGAGTATATTTTTGTGTTTGTGTTTGATATTAATGTTCAGTCGATTTGGAGATATCAAACTCGGTCAAGATCATGATTTACCAGAGTATTCAAATGTTTCATGGTTTGCTATGCTATTTGCAGCAGGTATGGGAATTGGTTTGATGTTTTATGGAGTTGCAGAGCCTTTGAAGCATTTTTTAGCGCCACCTAATATATCCTCAGACCAATTAGAAGTCGTTAAAGAAGCTATGAATACGACATTCTTTCACTGGGGAGTAGAAGCCTGGTCTGTATATGCTATTGTTGGTTTATCGCTAGCTTATTTCGCTTATAGACATGATTTACCATTATTACCTCGTTCAGTACTTTATCCAATTTTAGGTAAACATATATATGGTCCTATAGGTCACGCAATAGATGTATTTGCTGTTTTAGGAACCTTATTTGGTGTTGCTACATCTCTTGGTTTTGGTGCAATGCAAGTAAGTGCAGGAATGAGTTTTTTGACAGGTTTACCTGATACCATAAATATGCAAGTTATATATATTGTATTTATTGTAGCATTAGCGACTATATCTGTTGCATTAGGACTTGATAAAGGTATTAAAGCATTAAGTAACTTTAATATTGTATTAGCAGTAGTACTGTTAGTTTTTGTATTATTGCTAGGTAATACAGCAGGGTTGGTACGTGATTATATCCAAAATATTGGCTACTATTTGAGTACTATAGTGAATCAGACCTTCAATCTCTACGCATATAATCGAGAGAATCAAGAATGGTTACAAAACTGGACTCTATTTTATTGGGGATGGTGGATAGCTTGGTCTCCATTTGTTGGGATGTTTATTGCTAAAGTATCCAAAGGAAGAACAGTTCGTCAGTTTACTATTGGCGTACTATTTATACCCGTTGGTTTTACATTTTTGTGGATGACTGTTTTTGGAAATTCTGCTATTGAAATAGCTATGAATGGTAACGGTGAAGCTTTGATAGATGCCGCGAATAATAATATACCCGTAGCATTATTTGAATTTTTACAACATTTTCCATTTTCTACAGTATTATCAATATTAGCAGTATTTTTGATTGTAACATTCTTTGTCACATCTGCAGATAGTGGAGCCTTAGTTATAGATATCTTAGCCACAGGTAATGCCAAACAATCAATAACATTACAGCGTATTGCTTGGTCAGTACTTAGCGGCTTGCTTGCAATATCCTTAATATTAGCAGGTGGATTACAGGCTCTTCAGTCTGCAACTATAATTAGTGCGTTTCCGCTATTATTTATCTTACTCTTAATGTGTATTTCTTTAATTAAATCTTTAAGGTTGGATTATTTGAGGCTTAAAAGTATTGAGACACATTCAACTGTTGTTCAATTTGCAAAAGCAAACACATCTTGGCAAAAAAGATTAGAAGCAATTGCTCATAAGCCATCGAAAGATCAGGCCATAGAGTTTTTACAAAAAGATGTCACAACAGCTATAATCGAAGTTGCAGATGAAATGGAAAAAAATGGTATTAATACAGAAGTGATTAGAGACCATGATCATATACAATTAACAATTTCAATAGAGGGTAATGAAGACTTTATATATAGTGTTATGTTAAGAGCATATCAGTCGAAGTTGGACAATTATAATAGGGTCGAGGTGCTTTTGAGTCATGGTGGACAGTACTATGATATTATGGGATATTCAAAAGATCAGGTTATTGCAGATATAGTCAATCAATATGATAAACATTTGCATTACTTACATTTAGCTGTTGCTGATAAAGATATTCTTAATTAAGCATTGCGTAGTTGAGATTAAGTATCCACGCAAAACCTACCCATAAAAGATATGGTATAAGCAAGTACCCAGCAATTTTGTTTATATCTAGAAATACCTTTAGGTTCCATGCTATAAGCACCCATAAGATAGACATCTCAATAAGAGCTAAATCAATGTTTTGCCAGCAAAAAAATATGAAGCTCCACAAAAAGTTTAAGCCTAACTGAATTGCGTAAATAATAAAATTTTTTTCTCTTAGAGCCTTTTGTTTGAATACTATCCATCCAGATACTGCAATCATAATATATAAAACTGTCCAAACTGGGGCAAATAACCAGTTAGGTGGTGCAAAAAAAGGATGTTCAAGTTTTACAAACCATGTTGGAATGTTTGTTGATGTTAGGGCGCCGACACACATGCCTATTCCTAAAATAACTATTATAAAGAAAGTTAAAGAGATATAGTCTTTACCTTTTATATTACAAGTCAATTTGCTTTCTCCTTAATCGTGCTGAAAAATAGCTTTTAATATCATATAAATATTGTAGATTAGAATATACATTTTTTTGAGTTTATATGATAATTATTAACAATATTTAATAGCTAGAGGTCTTATAATGTTAAAAACTAAAAGTTTAACACCAGAACAATATGAAATTATAATTAATAAAGCTACGGAGCATCCTTTCACAGGAAGATACAATGATTTAGATCAAGCAGGTACGTACATCTGTCGTAATTGTGGTACACCATTATTCAAGGCTGATAGTAAATTTATTTCAACATGTGGGTGGCCTAGTTATGATATACATATTGATAACAATGTAAAAGAGTTACCAGATGCTGATGGCAGAAGGACAGAAATTCTGTGTAATAAATGTGATGGCCACCTGGGACATATATTTCATGGAGAAGGATATACTAAACTAAATACGCGTTACTGTGTCAACTCAGCATCTGTAGATTTTGTTGCAGCAGAAAATTTAGGTGAAACTGAAGAGATTATCGTAGCAGCAGGCTGTTTTTGGGGTGTGGAATATTACATGAAAAAACTCAAAGGAGTTGTATTTGCTGAATCAGGGTATTGTGGTGGAGACCAGCCAAACCCAGATTATAAAAAAGTTTGTGCAGGAAATACTGGATATTTAGAAGTTGTCAGAATAATTTTTGAGAAAGAAAAAATATCACTAGAAGAAGTTCTAAAATATTTTTTTGAAATACATGATTTTGAGCAAGCTGATGGTCAAGGTCCAGATATTGGGGAGCAATATAAATCAGCAATATTTTATTATAATGAAGAGCAGAAAAAGATAGCTGAAAGCATAAAGTCTGAGCTTATTGATAAAGGATATAAGGTTGTTACAGATGTTAGAGAAGCTAAGCCATATTATGTAGCTGAAGAATATCATCTAGACTATTATATGAAGCAAGGTTCTCTTCCATACTGTCATGCACGCAAAAAAATATTTTAAATAAAAGATTTTTCTTCTGGAAAAAGTCTGCTCTTAATGCTCATAAAGATAATAATTGAAATTACAATAAATGCGAGTTGTTGAGCTGGGATACCAACCATTAGTTTTGATATTGATATAAAGCTTAAGAAAAAACCTGCTAAGGCAGCAACCATAAATTTTACTAGTCTAATTATCGCATTGCCGGCAGCATAACCTTCTTTAAGAATATCAAGAGCTTTTGATGTAGTAATAATATTTACTAAAGCAAAGCATCCTGTTGCTAAAGCATTTAATATAATAAATATATAGATATTATTAAATAAGTATGAGTTTAATATGTTAAGCGATATTACTGCTATGGCTAAATAATATCCAGTTACAATAAGATCTTTTTGATTATGTACTGTCTGTTTTCTCTTGATAAAGCTGCCTGCAAATATTATGCCAAACATATTTAATGCAAATAATATGCAATATTGAGTGTAGCCAAGGTGATAATATTCAATTATCAAATTTGATGATGTGCTAATAAAGCTAAACAATGCGCCAAAACATAAAGCTCCTGTCAGAGCTCCGACAACAAATGGTAAGTTAGCCATGTGAATGATATATACTTTAAAACTTCTAGCTAAACTCTTAGAGCGCTTATGTGTAGGGAGTGTTTCTGGCATAATCAATGTTATAACTAATAAAACAACACCATAGATAGTTAGGAAGTGGAAGATATCTTGCCATCTTCCAGTTGTATAAATGATAATACTACCTATTATAGGAGCAACTATTGGAGCAATCATAAATATCATTACCATTGTTGCTACAGTTTTGACTAGTTTTTGACCTCTATAACAGTCTTTTAATATTGCCATAGCTGCAACAGATGCTGGAGAATCTCCAAGACCTTGTAAAAATCTCATGAATATCAAAGTATCAAAACTATGTGTAAATGAGCATAAGATAGTACTTGCAATATAGATAATCATACCGATAATAAGTATCTTCTTACGACCAAAGCTATCTGATAACGCGCCCCAGAAAAACATACCTACGCCAAAACCTATAAAGTATGTAGAGATGGTAATAGCAAGTTTATTTACATCAACATTAAAGAAGTTACCTATATTACCAAAAGCTGGGATATAAGCATCTATGGCAAAGGGCGGTAGAGCCACAAAGATTACGACAAAGAAAACAAGATACTTACTACCTTTTCTAATTTTTAACATAAGAATTATTTTTACTAATTTTGATGATATATCTTATCAGATAAATTAGGCAATATTTAGTAATTAAGTGCCATGAATAATAAAGAAATGATTAGAGTAAGTTATAGATACTAATTAAGCTTCAACGTTATCATCTGAACTGCTAGGTTGATTAGCTGCAACAGAACTGCCTGAATCTGTAACAGGAGCTTCAGTTAGGCTTGGTTGAGCAGTATTTGTATCACTACTAGTTGTAGTCGTGCTAGGAGCCGATGTATTATCCGTGACCGTTCCATTAGTAGTTGTTGATTTTGCTTTGTCAATTGCTGATTGAATATCGCTAGCACCTGTGTAGCCACCTATCACAGTTGTATTATCAGCATTAGCATTAGTTGCTGGAGCGATTACTAAGAATGGAGTTCCTTGAATACCAAGATCCTCAAAACCTAATTTCAAAGTATCTTTTAGATGATCTGAAATTTTATCATCTTTGATTGCTTTTTTGACTTTAGCAAGATCAGCACCTGACTGAGTAGCTACTTTGTCTACAGTAGAGTTTTTGAGTTTACCTTCATCCTCACCTGTAGCGAAGATACCGTTATGGTATTTCACATAAGCATCAGCACCATACAGTTTATATATTGCAGTACCTACTTCGGCAGCGTATTCAGAAGCTGGAGCTCTTTCACCAAATATTGGGAATTCTGCAAAAACGATTTGTACATTGCTATTATCTTGCATTATTTTTTCTATTTGTGGAGCAAGTTTCGAACAATACATACACTGATAGTCAAAGAATTCATATACAACCACTTTCGGATTTTTAACATCAGATTTCGGTGTAAGATCAGATCCATAAATACTATCTCTAACCTTTAAGAAGCTAGAAACTCTTTCTTCACTCATTTTTTGCTGTACTTTGTTACGTAGAGTTTCCATATTTTTTGCTATTTCTTCAGGAGAGATAGCAGGTTTTTTCGCATTTAGAGCATCAGAGAAGCCCTCAACAATTTTGTCATCGTTAAGGTTGTATGATTTTACATTTTTATCAGCTTCTACAGTAGCACCCATACCATATCCGATAGTATAACTAGCATTTTTAGTAATAGTGTCTGTATTCTGTGTTGCAACGTCAGCAGTCGGAGTAGCAACTGAAGATCCAGAGTTTGTAATAGCATCAGTAGTAGACTTATCTTTACTTGAGCTATCAGAACATGCAACTAAGCTTGTTGCTATTGCAGCTACAGCTAAAGCTTTTAATAGTTTCTTTTTAGTCATTATAATTAACTCCCTTAATTATTTCTTCTGAGCAGCAACGGCTTGTTGTTGGAATTGCAATATTGCATTTTGCATTTGATCTGGAGTAAGCTTAGATTTACCTCCAGAAATACCATCTTTTAGACCACTAACAACTTCTTGATTGTCAGTAGTAATATTGTTTTGGTCCATTTGAGTTTTCAATGCTTGGCCCATAGTGTAGCCAACTGAGTAGCTAAGATCATCCTGATTATCTGCAGCTGCAAAAGCGCCACCAATAAGTGAACCAGCAACTAATGGTGCTATAAGTAGAGTTTTAGTTAATTTCATTATTTAGTTTCTCCTGTAGTTTTGGAAATGTCTATCCTAAGTTATTCTAACAAACCGGTTGTAAATCACAATCTTTTATCTATTTTACTTAGCTTAATTTGTTTATTTAATGCCCACTCAATATGTTCTAAAATGATTTTATTGTCTATAAATTCATTTTTCTTATTTTCTAATGATAGTATATTTTCTTGCTTATATGGTGAATTTCCAATACCAACTGCTATATTCCTTATCCAAGCATCATAACCAATTCTTCTAATTGCCGAACCTTGTGTATATTTATCAAAATCTTTTTTAGACCATGAGAATAGTTCAAGAAGTGGCTTGTTTATTAAAAAATCTCGCTGTTGGAAGTCTTTTTCTGTAGTTACTGGAGCATTGTTGTTAAAAGGGCAGACTAATTGGCAGTCATCGCAACCGTATATTCTTGTGCCAATTTTATCTCGAAGCTCTAGAGGTATAGGCCCTTTGTTTTCTATTGTTAGATATGAGATACACTTTCGTGAATCAATCATTTTACCATGCTGAATTGCTCCAGTTGGACATAATTTGATACATGCTTGGCATTTGCCACAAGAATCTTGATGCTTTGGTAAGTTAGGTAAGTCTGACAGATCAAGATTACTATAAATAACACCGATGAAAAAAAATGAACCTTGTAACTTATTCATGAGCATAGAACTCTTGCCTTGCCAGCCCAAACCTGCTTTTTCGGCTAGTGGGCGTTCTAAGACTGGGGCACTATCTGTAAAAACTCTAAATTGATGGCCACCTGTAAGATCGTCTATATATTCTCCGAGTTTTTGAAGTTTTTTTTTCATTACTTTATGATAATCTCTACCATGAGCATATATCGAGATTTCTGCAATGTTAGTTTGCGATCTTAGTCTTTTGACTTCATTTTTAATAGCTACGGGTCTATTGAGGTAGTTTAATGTAGCAACAATTACACTATTAGTTCCAGGGACTAGTTCATCTGGTACAAATCTTTTTGAACCATGTTTGGTCATATATTCAAGATCAGCCTGATAGTTGTTTTCTATCCATTTATTATAATGAGGAATATATTCAGATAAGTCGCAATCAGATTCAGAAATGGATGATAAACCAAGATTTGTAGTAGCAAATTTTTGTACTTGTTGCCACTGCTCTAGAGAAAGCTTTAGCTTCATTATTAGTCTTCTTTACGTTGAATATCCCAAAGCTTTTCTAGTGCATATAATTCTCTAGTTCCTTCAAGCATTACATGTACAACAATATCGCCAATATCGACCAAAACCCAGTCTGATTTATTGTCGCCTTCAACACCTAGTATTGATACTTTATTGTTTTTAAGCTCTTGTTCTAGATTTCTTGCAAGTGATTTGGCGTGAGTCGTTGATGATGCTGTAGCGATCACTACTTTATCCATCATGTCAGTAAGGTGCTCTACATCAATTGCTTGAATGTTTTGGCCTTTTAAATCATCTAGAGCATCTAGAATAATCTGTAGTCTTTGATCAGTAGTCATGAATTTGATTTAATTATTGTTTATAAATTTAGCCTAAGATTATACCATAAGTTAGTTTAAATAATGATATCATTATATAAACAAATAGTTTCAGAGGATCAAAGATGAAGAAAAAGAATTTATTTCTATTCATACTTTTAGTAATTTTGACTGTAATAGTTTTGGTTTTATTCTATAGATTTGCTCAATGGTATGAGCAAAAGTTAGGAACAATATTTTCATATATTGTAATGATAGGAATTACTCTGTTTGTATTTACACCTTTTAAGTTTATTAAAGATAACAAAGCAAAAGTAAATATAATCAATTACTTTAAATATTTAGGAGTAAGTATTCTAAAAGTAGCTCAAATAGTTGTCACTATTATTAAAGAAGCTAGTTTAACCATAATGTATCTTGTTACACGATTATTTGCTAAAGACTCATCAGAAAGTAAGTAAGACTAAACTCATAAATGAAATATACAGCTGAACAACAAAAAATCATTACCCATGATTTGAATAAGCATGCCTTAGTCTCTGCAGTCGCAGGCAGTGGAAAGACTCAAACCTTAATAGCCAGGATTGAGTATCTGATTAGTAATAATGTTCCACCTAATAGGATATTGGTTCTAATGTATAACAAATCAGCTCAACTTGATTTTGCAGAGAGACTTAGAAAAGTCATTAAAGCTGATATTGCAAGATTAATTAATGTCAGAACAATGCATTCTTTGGGAAATAGTTTTTTACAAGCTTTCGCAAAAGCAGGGTATGTCAAAGTAAATAAAATCCTCAAAGAATATGAGGTTGATACAATAATTCTAAAGTTACTTAAACTGCACCAAAAAGAGTTTAAAATAACTAAAGAAGTTGATAGTGAGAGAGTAGAGGTATTTAAAGAGTATATTTCATTATTGAAATCAGATTTATCTCTCAGTAATAAGAAAATCAATGATCTTAATGCTAAAGAGAAGAAACTTTTAGATAAGGTGTTCTCAGTATTTCTTAAGGAGTGTGAGATTCAGCAAGCCATAACTTATGATGATATGATATATCTTCCAGCTAAGCTGTTTGAAAAAGATAAAAATAGTGTTACTCAGGCTAGTAGTTTATACTCTCACATAATTATAGATGAGTATCAGGATATTAATCAGGCTCAACAGTTTTTTTTAAAGTGTTTGGTTGGGCAGAATACCTATATTATGGCTGTAGGAGATGTTGATCAGACTATATATCAGTGGCGAGGCTCTACTCCGTATTATATGTTAGAGGGTTTCAAAAAAGATTTTAAGGATGTAAAGCAGTATAGTCTTTCATATACGTTTAGATATGGGGACTTAGTATCTTTGATGGCAAATAATATTATAACTAATAATAGAAAACGTCATGATAATTTATGTATAACATATCCAAAACTAGATAAAACAACTGATATTAGTATTCTTGATAGTAGTGATAAAGTTGTTCTTAAACTTAAAGCATTGATTGATAGTGGTGTTAAAGCTAGCGATATAGCAATTCTTGTGCGTAAATATAACTCAACAACAGTGTTTGAATTAAGTTGTCTTTATCATGATCTAGCTTACAATGTCATTGCGGATAAAAATATTTTTAGTGAAAACCTATTTAAAGCCATATATGGTTATTTGATGTTATTTAACAAAGCTAAAGGATTTGCAAAGCATAGTGTTGAGCAAAGAGTCGATTTTATTAAATCTATGC
The DNA here is from genome assembly GCF_000219045.1 of Francisella salina. NCBI lineage: Bacteria > Pseudomonadati > Pseudomonadota > Gammaproteobacteria > Thiotrichales > Francisellaceae > Francisella > Francisella salina. Next base: position 1,480,811 of record NC_015696.1, on the reverse strand, counting down.
TTGACTATCCATCACTATATCTCAAAAAAGATGCTAAACAAAATTTAGCAAATAAAATAGCACAAGATATTTCAGCTAGCATGAATATAATTTCAGAACTCACCAAAACAGTTGATAAACCATTTAAAGAGAAAAATATATTAGCAGTATCAGCTAGTTGGAGAGCTATTTTTAATAATACTCGGATTAAAAAGTCTGAGAGAGCTATAAATTTTATATTAGAAACTCTAGATCTTGAAAAACAAATTTCTAAAGTCTCTGGTGAAACACATTCAAGTAAATCTAAACTACAGATTATAGACGGAATGAGTAGTTTTGCTAAGGGTAAGAAGAGTTCGCTATCAGAGTTTATAGAGCTTTTATATCAGCTATATATAAAATCAGATCAACAAGGTGAAAATGATCCAAATCAAATTCAGATCATGTCAATGCATAGAGCAAAAGGTCTGGAATGGGATTATGTTGTTGTTCATGATGCTACAGAAGGAGGTTTTTTTGGAGAAAAGAACTCTAAAATTAGTGATGAGACAATTGAAGAAGAACGAAGATTGTTCTATGTGGCAATTACACGAGTTAAAAAACACCTCTTTATAGTATCCTCTGATGATATTAGTCGTTTGTCATCGTGGTATGAAATCAAAAAAAACACATACCCAAAGGATTTGAAATGTAAAAATAGCTTGAGATTTCTATATGAAGGTAATCTGAAAGACTGCCAATTACATTTAGAAAATATAAATGATAATGAAAGAAAGTCTTCTAACAAGATCTTCAGACGATACTATGAAAAGCTATCAAAAGAGAATTAATTAGATTTATCTTGTAAAGATTCATTTGGAGTGTCAACTTTCGGTGCTAAATCATCTTTAGATTCAAAAGGTTGGTCTGAGAAATACATAGCTGGATGAGCTATGATTTTGTTGTCATCTATCTTGTTACACCACTGGCCATTCTTATCAATGCTAGCCGAAAAGCCATCAAGAATTTGAATATATTTCTTCCAACACTGTGCTTTAAACATGGCTTTTTTACCTGTGGTAACATTAGTTTTGTGCCAGGTTTTACCGTTATCAGATGACTCTAAATATGTTATCAAGCAGTAATCATGTGGTTTTGGCATTTGAGCTTCTTTTTCTGCTTCAGCAGCTTTTTCCTCTAGCTCAGACTGATAGTGAAAATAATAAGTAATACCTGAAACAGCTATTATTAGACCTACTATTATTGTGAAGATAAATAACTTCTTTTTCATTTTAAAACTTACATGAAAATAACAACTTATTTACGATTATATACTTAATTATATTCAAATGCGATTGGTAGAGTTTATTTTGTTTACCAAAATAGTTTATAATACTAGCTGTTTTGAATTTAATTTAAATATCTGTAGGCGCTATCTACTGGAAGGTAAACTATGATTTCTACTAAAGAATTACGTACTAAATTTATCAACTATTTTGAGTCTAAGAATCACTCACACCAGCCAAGCTCATCTTTAATACCATTTGGGGATGATACGTTGTTATTTACAAATGCAGGTATGGTGCAATTTAAAGATGTATTTTTGGGGTTAGAAAAGAGAGATTTTTCTCGAGCTGTAACAGTTCAGAAATGTCTCAGAGCTGGTGGTAAACATAATGATTTAGATAATGTTGGCTATACAGCTAGACATCATACTTTTTTTGAGATGCTTGGTAATTTTAGTTTTGGTGATTATTTTAAAAAAGATGCTATTAGTTTTGCTTGGGAGTTTCTAACTAAAGAAATTAAACTACCTGCGGAAAAACTATGGGTGACTATATATGTTACAGATGATGAAGCATTTGATGTGTGGCATAATCATATTGGTTTACCAAAAGAAAGAATCATACGAATAGACTCAAATGATAATTTTTGGTCTATGGGAGATACAGGTCCGTGTGGTCCTTGTACTGAAATCTTTTATGATCATGGTGAAGATGTAGCAGGAGGCTTACCTGGTACACCTGAAGAAGATGGAGATAGATATATTGAAATCTGGAATATAGTGTTTATGCAGTATAATCGCCATGCTGATGGTACAACTACTGATTTACCTAAACCATCTGTCGATACTGGTATGGGGTTAGAGAGAATCGCAGCAGTACTACAAGATGTTCATAGTAATTATGATATAGATTTATTTCAGGCGCTAATTAAAAAATCCCAAGAAGTTACTAATGCGTGTGATACAAGTTCACCATCCTTAAAAGTGGTTGCAGATCATATACGTTCATGTGCTTTTTTAATTGCAGATGGTGTTTTACCATCAAATGAAGGTAGAGGATATGTTTTAAGAAGAATTATTCGTAGAGCAATTCGTCATGGTAATAAGCTTGGCGCTAAGGATATATTCTTTTACAAGTTAGTGGCAGAGCTTATTAATCAAATGGGTGAGGCATATCCTCAGCTAATAGATAAGAGAGAGCTTATTGAAAAGACTCTTATCAAAGAAGAAGAACTATTTTTAAAAACAATTGAAAATGGTATTAAAATTTTTGATGCAGAAGTATCTGGGTTAAAAGGAGATATTATTTCTGGTGAAATAGCATTTAAGCTCTATGATACTTATGGTTTCCCTTTTGACTTGACTGCAGATATGGCAAGGGAAAAAGGTTTGAAAGTTGATGAACAAGCATTTAAAAAGCAAATGCAACAACAAAAACAAAGGTCAAAAGAGGCTGGTAAATTTAATATTGATTATAATAATACTATTAATTCACAAGTAAAATCAGAGTTTAAAGGTTATTCAACGTTATTTGAAGATGCTAAAGTGCTAGAGATATTCCAAGATGGACAACAGGTAAATACTATTAGTAATGGATCTTCGGCAGTTATTGTCCTTGATAAAACACCTTTTTACGCTGAAGCAGGCGGACAGGTTGGTGATAAAGGCATATTAGAGGGTGTAGGTGTTGAATTTATAGTTGATGATGTCCAAAAGTCTGGTGAAGCAGTTCTACACATCGGTAAATTGGCTAAAGGAGTTTTAAACACTAGTGATGAAGTTTCTGCAAGAGTTAATGATTTGAAACGGCTTGCAACTGCTGCTAATCATAGTGCGACACATCTGTTGCATAAGGCTTTAAAAGTTGTTCTAGGTGATCATGCTGAACAAAAAGGCTCACTTGTTGACGATGGTAAGTTAAGGTTTGATTTTACTCATGATAAGGCGATATCTCGTGCTGAAATTGAACAAATTGAAATTTTAGTTAATCAGCAAATTAGAGCGAACTATCCTGTGGCTACTATTGAGACATCACAAGAAAAAGCTAAATCACTAGGAGCAGAGGCTCTGTTTGGTGAGAAATATGGAAATATAGTAAGAGTAATTTCAATGGGAGATTTTTCTATTGAGCTTTGTGGAGGAACTCATGTTGCATATACTGGAGATATTGGATTATTCAAAATAGTGTCAGAAAGTGGTATTGCATCTGGTATTAGAAGAATAGAGGCTATTACCGCAGATAAGGCTATAAAGTATACATTTACTTATGAAAATAAGTTGACAGCTGTGAAAGAAGCTATCAAATCAAATGATGCTAACTTATTAGAAAAGCTACAATCATTGTTAGAGCAGTTAAAAAAACAAGAAAAAGAAATCACAAAGCTTAAAAAAGACCTACTATCTGGAACAAGTAATGATATTAAAGAGTCTATAATTGGTGACATTAAAGTTGTAGTAGCTAATTTGAAAGAAGTAGATACTAAGACTTTGAGAGAAAAGATTGATGATTATAAATCTAAAAATGATAAGATAGTTTCAGTGTTGAGTACTATAAATGCTGATAAAGTGCAATTTGTGATCGGAGTGAGTAAATCTATTACATCATTAATCAAGGCTGGAGATATAGCTAAGGAGTTTAGTGGGTATATAGATGGTAAAGGCGGTGGTCGTCCAGATATGGCTCAAGGTGGAGGGAACAACTCTGCTAACATTGATGAGGCTCTAAGTAACTTAGAACAATATATCATAAATAATATAAGACAGTAGAGTTTGGTTTTGAAAAGGCTGTATAGACACTTATTAATATCTTTTGGAATATTTGGCTTTTGTGTTAGTTCTGTAGCTAATACTATTGCTGATTATACAGATACAGTAAAACAATCTATACAAAATTCACCACAATACAAGTTTATTGGCTTTCAGTTAAACTCCAGGCAGATGGATCCAGCGATTCAACTAGGTAGATTATTACCTAGGATAGATATTGGAGGATCTATTAAAGCGACAAACATTATAGATCAAGAAACTATGGCAGATGGAGATATTGCTGGAGGGCGTTTTGATTCTATCCAGGGAAATATTTCATTAACTCAGCCATTATATGATTACGGAGCTTATAAGGATCTTCAATCAGCACAAGAAACAGCACAGTTTGCTCAACAGGATTATAGAACTAATTATCAGCAGTTCTTATATGACACAAGTTATGCTTATTTTAATTTAGCCAAAACAATAAAAAATGTTGAGTATACTTCGTATAACTTAAAATCAAATAAACAAAGCTTAAATGAATTAGAAAGTAAATTTAAAGCGGGTACAGCCGATATCGCTGATTATGAAACAGTAAAAGCAAACTACTATATTGCTGAAGCTAGCTATGCAGCAGCTAAACGAGAAGAAAAAGTTGCCCGAGCAGAGTTGCGTAAGTTCACTAATAATGATGATGATGTTGTTTTATATAGTAATGACTTTAAGATTAAGGATCCGTCACCTAATACTGAAGAAGGTTGGGAAGAGCTTACAATGCGAAGTAGCCCATCATATTTAGGTTCTGTACATACAAAAGAGAGTAATTACTATAACTATCAATCTGCGACAAGCTCATTTATGCCTAAAGTTAATTTTGAAGTTAAATACTCTCCAGGTTTTAATGATGTTAGTTCGCTGGGTAACCCCGTATTCGATAAATTCCTATCATCAAAAGGTACAGTAAATGCTTTTTATTTTGGGATTAATCTTACTTGGAGTATTTTTTCTGGTGGTACAGATTATGCTCTACTTAAAAAGGCTGCATATAATTATCAGTCTTCTGAATTTGATATGATCCAAACAGGAAGGGTTGCTCAGAATGACGCGATGTATGCTTTTAGGTTTGTTCAGCTTAAAAAGAAAGAAATCGAATCTCTGCGTAAATCTGTTGCAGCTGCAAAAATAGCTTATGAAAAGTATAAAGAAAGATATAATCAAGGAACGACAACTATTACTCAGTACTTTATACTTTTAAATAATTATTATCAATTTCTTATCCAGTTAAATAATACTGAGTTTGATTATATTATGGGCTTTTTGAGCTTGTATAAAACTGCAGGTATTTTAACTTCTAATACCGTTCAGGATTTTAATAACTGGTTAATACTAAATCAAGATGTGGAGTTATAATTATGTATATTTCAACTAAACTACAGTGTTTTTTATATCAGCAAGAAAGTGACTCTAAGCCTGTTTACCTAATTAAAAAATCAAATTTCGCAGATTGGCTTTGCAAGCAAGATAGTTTAACTCAAAATTTTGTAAAACTGTTTGAAAGCAAAAAAACAGTTCTAGCTATTCCTGATAATAACGGCAATATCGAGAAAATAGTATGTATAGTTACAAAAGATATGTACAGTTTAGCTGCACTAACTAGTGAATTACCTAGAGGTAATTATCATATAGAGTATTCTGAGGTTGGGGATTTATCCCTCTACTATATTGGCTTTGCATTGGCTAGTTATAAGTTTGAAAAATATAAATCTAAATCACAGCCGATTAATGTTAAATTATTCTTACCAGAGAATTATATTCACCTTTTAACAACAGTTGAGGCAAATTATATAGTTAGAGATATGATTACGACTCCTGCTGAAGATATGGGTCCTGAAGATATTTCTAATATTATCAAAAATGTTGCTAAAGAGTTTGGGGCTACAATTGAAGAAGTTGTTGGTGAAGAGCTTAAAGAACAAGGGTATATGGGAATTTATACTGTTGGTAAGGCTAGTCATAGACCTCCAAGATTAGTTAAATTAAATTGGGGTAATGATAATCATCCTAAAATTTCTATAGTTGGTAAAGGTGTGGCTTTTGATACAGGTGGCCTTGATGTAAAAGCAGCTCAGTTTATGTTGCTGATGCATAAAGATATGGGTGGTGCTGCAAATGCTATAGGTCTTGCTTATATGATTATGAAACATAATCTTCCAGTAAGATTGACTTTATCAATACCGACAGTTGAAAACGCTGTAGATGCGAAGTCATATCGCCCTAGTGATATCATTAAGATGAAAAATGGAACAACAGTTCAAGTTACTAATACTGATGCTGAAGGAAGATTGATTTTAGCTGAACCACTACATGAAGAGGCTACTAAAAATCCTGAATATCTAATAGACTTTTCAACTCTAACAGGAGCTGCAAGAGTCGCAGTGGGTGATAAAATTTCAGCATTTTTCTGTAATAATGATGATGTTGCAAGAGATGTTTACAATTATGGAGAAATCGAGCAAGATCAGACTTGGAGACTCCCGTTAGCTGATTGTTATAGAAAAAATCTTGATACTGAGTTTGCGGATATATCACACTGTGAGCTGTCAACTTTTGCAGGAGCTGTAAAGGCAGCACTGTTTATGGAGCACTTTGTAGGTGTTGAAATTGCTCCTACTTGGATTCATTTTGACATAATGGCTTGGAATGTTGCTAACTCTCCAGGTAAGCCAAAAGGTGGAGAAATGATGGGTGTTAGAACAATGTTTAAAATGTTGGAAGAGAAATACAGCAAATAAATTTTAAATAATTAATATTTACTTTATTTACTAATATTTTCGAAGTTGTATACTTTATTAATGAATTATAAAAAATCTTATTATATAACTATGCAAAAATCGTTATTAGAACAGCTTAAAGAAGTAACTATGGTAGTCGCTGATACAGGTGACTTTGAGTTAATTGAAAAATTCAAACCAGTTGATGCTACTACAAATCCTAGTTTGATTTTAAAAGCTGTTAAAGATCCAAAATATTCTAAGTTAGTTACAGATACTATAGATAAATTTAAGCAAAATAATCCTGAGCTCAAAAAAGATGATCTTATTAAAGAAGTTGCTATTGAGATATTAGTATCTTTTGGAATAAAAATATTGGATGTGATTGATGGGAAGGTGTCTAGTGAAGTAGATGCAAGAGTATCCTTTAACTCTGCAGAAACAATTGATTATGCTAGAAAAATAATTAAAAAATATGAGTCTTACGGAGTTTCAAAAGATCGAATTTTGATAAAAATAGCAGCTACCTGGGAAGGTATAAAGGCTGCTAAATTATTACAAAAAGAAGGTATTAATTGTAATTTAACACTTATTTTTGACCAGGTTCAAGCTCAGGCATGCGCTGAGGCTGGAGTTTACTTAGTATCACCATTTGTTGGAAGAATCACAGATTGGCAAATGCAACAGAGCAGACTTGATGATTTTCCTGCTGTAGTTGATGATGATGGTATAAATTCTGTTAGAGCTATATACAAATTGTATAAAGATTGTGGTTTTAAAACCATTGTGATGGGAGCAAGCTTTAGAAGTGCCAAGCAGGTGGTAGCATTAGCAGGTTGTGATGCTTTGACTATATCACCAGCATTGCTTGAAGAGCTTGAAAATAGTTTTGAAAGCTTAGAAGTTAAGTTAAAACGTTCTAATGACGTTAGTACCCAAGTGCCACAAGTTACAGAATCTGATTTTCGTTGGCAAATGAATGAGAATTCTATGGCAACTACAAAATTAGCTGAAGGAATTAGGCAATTTGCAAAAGACACCGTTGAATTGGAAAACATAATAACAAAACATTTATAAATAAGAGGTTAATATGAAAAAAACTTTATTAGTATCGGCATTGAGTTCTATTTTTATGGCTCCGTTTGTTTCTTTTGCTAATGATGATCAAGAATACTTAAATCCTAGAAGTGACACACAATTGCATTCTCAGCGTCAGATGATCAACCAGAGAAATAGTCAAGCTTCACAAATGCCTAAGAAACATCAATTAGGTATCACAGAAGAAGATATGAGAGTTTCCGGCGAATCAAGTAGTAAATCTCATAATATGAGTACTAAAAAGGGTTGGGGAAGTGCTAATGAACAAGAAAAAAAGTCAAAGAGTAATGAAGACTCGGATGATGAAAACCCTAACTTATCTGATTTAGCTAATCCTGCGCCTAAAAATATTCATAGTAATTTATCAATAAGTGATGAAGATAGAGCATTAAATAGGCAGATGATGTTTAAAGGTGGTTTTCAAAATAATCAGCCAAGAGGTATTGGTGGCTCGAGTGCTAACCTATAGTCAAAACATAATTGCTTACATTATCCAAATATACTAAAATCTATTAGTTTAAATAATTTAATTCGCTTAGGTCTTTAAATGAACTTTCAGTATAATAATTTTAAAATTTTAGAAATAAATGGATTAGATACCATAAGGTTTCTTCAAGGTTTAGCAACATCAGATTTAAGCCAACTATCTAATGATAATAACTTATTGATGACTGCTTTTGCCAACTTAAAAGGACGAATAATTTCCTTATGTTTTGTGAAGTATATTTCTAGCGAAAAGCTATTGCTTTCAGTTGAACAGGGCATCGTTGATAATTTACTTACTTGGTTAAAAAAGTATGGAATGTTTTCTAAAATTAGTTTTGCAGTTAATGAAGATTATGCATTGTTTTTTACTAAAGAAGGATTTTTAAATCATAATATTTTAGTTAAGAATGCTCTAAATTCTGATACTACATACGAGCAAATACAAAAAACTAATATTTTGAATAAACTTGCTGTCATCAATCAAAATAATATTGAGAAGTTTCTTCCAGCAGAGTTAGATCTTGATAACGTAGAAAAAGTTATTAGTTATACTAAAGGTTGCTATATGGGACAAGAAGTAATAGCTAGGATGCATTATAAAGCTAAGTTAAAAAAAGAGCTTGCAGTTGTAAAAGCAGACAAAGATATTGAAGCTTTGGACCTGAAGACTTGTGATAGTAAACCTCTAGCAAATGTTATAAATAAAGTCTATGTAGACAGTGTATGCTATATGCTGGTGGTGTTTCATAAAGAAGCAACAGAGGTTGAGTATCAGCTAGAAAATGAAATAATTATAACTAAATGCTAAATAATCTTAATCAGCAGCAACAGCAAGCTGTAAAATATACTAGTACCCCCTTACTAGTACTAGCTGGAGCGGGTAGTGGCAAAACTAGTGTAATTATTGAAAAAATTTCTTATTTAATAGAACAACTTTTGTATCCCGCTAAGAGTGTTTTAGCTGTTACATTTACGAATAAAGCAGCTAGAGAGATGCAAGAGCGCGTTAAATCTCGGCTTGATAAAGAAAAATCAAAGGGGTTGATGATTTCAACGTTCCATTCACTTGGTTTAACAATTTTAAAAAAACACTTTTTAGATTTGGGGTATAAGAAAAACTTTACACTTTTTGATAGTCAAGACTCACTTGCGTTAATATACGATATTGCATACGAGGAATATCAATTACCTAAACAAAATGCTGGGTTTATTCAATCAAAAATATCATTTTGGAAATCAGCGTTACTAACACCTAATGAAATACAACCTAAGGACGATCTTGAAGAGCAAGCAACTTTTATATATAAAGAATATCAGAAATATCTAAAATCTTATAACTCTTTTGACTTTGATGATCTTATATTTCAACCGATACAGTTATTTAAAAATTACTCAAATATTCAGAAATTATGGTCAGACAAGTTTAGATATATTCTCATTGATGAGTATCAAGATACTAATGAGTCGCAATATCAGCTTTTAAAGTATTTGACTCAGGGTAAAAATAAATTCACAGTTGTAGGAGATGATGATCAGTCTATATATGCATGGAGAGGTTCTCGACCCGAAAATTTACGCCATTTGCAAGAAGATTTCAAAGACCTAAAAGTTATTAAGCTAGAACAAAATTATCGCTCTACAGGCAGAATACTTAATGTTGCAAATAAGCTTATTGAAAATAACAGCCATATTTTTGACAAAAAACTTTGGTCAAATAAAGATTATGGTGAGCAAATTAAAGTTATTAGTCTTACAAATGATGAGGATGAGGCACAATTTATAACTAGTGATATTTTTTTTGATAGGGTAAAAACAAAATCTAAAAACTCTGATTACGCCATACTAATTAGAAGTAATTACCAAGCATACTTACTTGAAAGATATATGCAAATGCACAAAATCCCTTATACAATTAGCGGCGGAAGTTCATTTTTTTCCAAATCAGAAATCAAAGATATCATTTCGTATTTAAGGTTAATAGTTAATCCGGATGATGATAGAGCATTTTTACGTGTTGTAAATACTCCCAAACGTGAGGTTGGAAGTGCTACTATTCATAAATTAGGACAGTATGCAAGTTATCATCACTGTAGCTTTTTCCATACTTTATATAATTTAGAAGAGTTTGAAATACGTGATTTTACCAAAAAAAACTTATCATCTTTTAAAGATTTGATACTGAATACACAGCAAGAAATAAATTCAAGTATATCTGCTCAAGAGCTAAAAAATATAATTAATAATTTTATTGATAATATTTCATACCGACAGTGGCTTATAGATTCTAGTTCTTCAGAGAAACAAGCAGAGTTTAGATATGCGAATGTTATTGAGGTTGTTAAATGGATTGTTAACCAGCTTGAAGGCGAATCATATAATGCTCTTGAGTCACTTGCTTTAGTTTTAAATAAAATGCTTTTGATCGATATCTTAGATAGAGATAATGAGGATAAAAATGATAATCAGGTTCAAATCATAACTATGCATGCTTCCAAAGGTTTGGAATTCAAAAAAGTTTATATAATGGGAATGGAAGAAGGAATTTTGCCACATCAGCAAAGTATCGAGGAAGATTCCATAGAGGATGAGCGCCGATTAGCTTATGTTGCGATCACTAGAGCTAGAGAAAATTTGACTATAACAATGACAAAGCATCGTAAAAAATTTGGTGAAAAACAGATTTCTATTCCAAGTAGATTTATTGATGAATTGCCAGAATCGGATCTATACTGGGTAGGCACAGAAAAAGAGTGTGCAGAAACGCGTCAGCAAAATTCTAAGCAGAATATATCAGCACTTAAAGATATGTTTAGCTAGATTAATATTTTTTCTTAGAAATTATAATTATTCCTCGTGACTTGTTAGTCGAAGAGTCTTTGGACTGGATTGCTTGATATAAGTCAATAGTTCTTATCCAAGCTGAAGGGTATTTATATCTGGCGACGTCCATAAGCAACCACATATCTTTTTTAGGGTTGTATGCTGCTAGTGGCGAAAAATGTCCTCCTCCTTGAGCTCCCATATCACTACGTTTATAATTTATAATTATATAATCTCCTTTCTTCATTGATGATAGAGTTGTATTAAGGAACTGTTCTTGATTTTTAAATTCGCTCGCGTAAATTACTTTTTGCATAAGCCTTAGGGCCTATCGTTTTTTGTTTGTTGATTAGCTCAGCAGTTTGCTCAATAGATAACCCTTTTGCATATACCCATTGAGGAGTTATACCAGATTTAATTAAAGCTTTATTATAGAAAATATTATTTTGATCAAATATTGAATATTGCATATGAGCTGGTGATAGACTTGGCTCAATTTTTAGAGCATTTAATACCATGACAGCGGAGGCTGGACCACAGAATGTAGTGCCTTTCTCAGTGGTAAAATATTCTGCAAGCTGCCAATATTGTTGTGAGTATTTTTCTGGTGCTGATTTTAATAAATACTGTCCTTGTAAGCTAGAGAAAGCGATTGTATTTTTAGGTAGGACTAGTTGTTTTGCAAAACAACAGTTGATTAAAACTACTAAAAAGATAACTATATTAAAAGCTTTTTTCATATTATTTTAGAAATTTTAATTTGAAGTGTGTAATTAGACTATAAAAGAAAAAGCTTATAGATAAAAGGTTTTATATACTAATATAATAATCTTAAATAAGAGGTGTTGTCCTTAATACAATATCAAAAATTTATTAATTGTTTTTATCTGTGATAATATAGAATTGTTTTAAGTAAATGGTATATATTTTGATTTCAATAGGAAAATATTCTAGATTAAAGATTCTTGAAAAAACTTCGAATTGGCTGGTTCTAGATGCTTTGGAGCTTGGTACAGCAAACATTGCTAGTTCGGAATTCTGTGATACAGTAAGCGTTGGCGAAAGTGTAGAAGTTTTTTTGTATCATAACTCAAAGGCTGAGCTTATCGCGACTACAAAAAGAGTTCCAACCGTAGGTCAAGTATCTTATTTGCGAGTCAAAAATATTACAGGTATAGGAGCTTTTTTAGACTGGGGACTTGATAAGGATCTTTTTGTACCATTAGCCGAGCAACATAGACCATTTGAAGTTGGAAAGTCGTATATTGTCTATTTATATCTTGATAAGATTAATGGGCGTATAACAGCTTCTTCAAAGATCAATAAGTTCATAAAAGATTACGCAGGTAATGATATAACTCAAAATCAAGAAGTGGATCTTATAATCGCGAATTCTACAGACATAGGTTATAAAGCAATAATTAATAACAGTTATTGGGGAATCATTTATTCTTCAGAGGTGTTTAAGAGATTAAGTTTTGGCCAATCTGTTAAGGGATATATAAAAAATATTCGAGATGATGGGCGTATAGATCTGTCGTTACAGCTAGTGCACAAAGATTTAGATAGAAATGCTGATTTGGTAGAAAAGTATCTTGTAGAGCACAATGGTTCTGCTCCTTTTAATGATAAATCTAACCCTAATGATATAGTGCGCGAGTTTGGAATTAGTAAGGCTGCTTTTAAGCGAGCTATAGGAACTTTGTTAAAAAGAAAAAAAATAGTAATTAGAGAAGGCAGTATTCATTTAAATGGATAATATTCTGTAAATATTATATTGTTATTAAGAGTTTATATTAGTATAATAATGTCTTGCTCTTTGCTATGCAAAATAATTTTGTATAGCTTATCAGTAAAAAACTAACAATGATAAACCGGAAGGAGTTTACAAAATGAAACATTATGAAATCGTGTTAATGATTCATCCAGATCAATCTGAGCAGCTTGATGCTATGCTTGGTAAATATCGTGGAATCATTGAAGAAAAAGGTGGAAAAATCCATAGATTCGAAGATTGGGGACGTCGTCAATTAGCTTATCCTATCGAGAAACTTCATAAAGCACATTATGTGTTATTCAATGTTGAATGTGACGTTGAGTCTCTAGAGAAGCTTCAAGAAAACTTAAAGTATAACGATGCAGTTTTACGTCGTTTAGTAATTTCTAAGAAAGAAGCTGTTACAGAGCCATCAATTATGATGGAAACTAATGAAAAAGAAGTAATTTAATAGAAGGATTTTAAGATGAGTCGTCGTAAAGTTTGCCGTTTCACTGTTGATGGTGTAAAAGAAATTGATTATAAAGATGTGAATAAGTTAAAAGCTTATATTACTGAAACAGGTAAGATCGTACCTAGTCGTGTAACTGGTACATCAGCTAAGTATCAAAGACAGCTTGCTACAGCTATTAAAAGAGCTAGATTCTTGGCGTTATTACCATACTGTGATCGTCACTTTAACTAATACTGGAGGTTGATTACAATGCAAGTTATTTTAAAAGAAAAAGTTGAAAACCTTGGTGTATTAGGTGATATAGTTAATGTTAAGCCTGGTTATGCTAGAAATTTCCTTATCCCTTTTGGTAAGGCTGTTCAAGCTACTAAAGCTAACATCGAAACTTTTGAAGCTCAAAAGGCTGAGTTAGAAAAAGCAGAAAAAGCAAGATTTGATGCTGCAGTTGTAACTGCAGATGCTATCAAAGATAAAGTTTACACTGTTGCAGCTCAAGCTGGAGAAGGTGGTAAACTATTTGGATCTGTTGGTACTGCTGAAGTTGCTGAAGCAGTATCTCAAGCTTCTGGTAAAGAAATTGAAAAGAGCCAAGTTCGTATGCCGGAAGGAGTTATTAGAACTACTGGAGAGTTCGAACTTACTGTTCATGTATATACAGATGTAGATGCAGATATCAAAGTAAATGTTGTAGCTGCAGAAGCTTAGTTTTATAATATATAAACTAACACAATATCTTAATTAATATAAAAACCATGTGTTAGGCATGGTTTTTTTGTATATGAAATAAGGATTTTGATGTCAATGGATTATCAATTTAAAGTTGCTGAAACTGCTTATTCAGTTGATGCGGAAAAGGCAATACTAGGCAATATTCTTCTCAACAATGATAATATAGAGCTAGTTGAAGATTTTCTTCTAATTGATGATTTTTTTGATAAGAGACATAAAATTATCTATAAGCAGATAGCTGTTTTAAATCAGTCAAATACTCCATTTGATGTTCTAATTTTGAGTGAATATTTAGCAACTGAAGGTTTACTAAATGATGCTGGAGGCGAATCATATATTATTGATTTGGCAACTAATACGCCAACAGTTTCAAATATAAAAACATATGCAAATATTGTAAAAGATAAAGCTAAGCTGAGAAGTCTACAAACAAGTGTTAATGATATAGTTCAAAAAATATATTCAGCAGACTCTAAGAATCCTGACGATGTTATTGATTATGCCGAAAGCCGGATTCTTGATGTGGCTAAGGAAAGAGAGACTTTAGTTAAGGGCCCTGAATCAATTAAATCAGTTATTCCTAAATTAGTTGATAGGATGAGTGCAATAGTCGATGCAGGTAGTGGATTGACAGGGGTTTCTACAGGCTTTATTGATCTTGATAAAATGACCTCTGGCTTACAACGAGCTAATATGGGTATCATTGCAGCTCGTCCATCAATGGGTAAAACCGTACTAGGAATAAACATAGCTCAAAATGTTGCTAAAATTGCAGATAAACCAGTTTTAGTTTTTAGTTTAGAGATGCCGTCAGAGGATATTGTCACAAGGATGCTAGCTTCACAGGCTCGTGTAGAAATGAATTTGCTTAAAGAGTGTAATCGGCTTAATGATGCTCACTGGGTTAAGATTACAAGTGCAATGAAATCATTGAGTGATATGCCTTTATATATAGATGATACATCAAGCTTAACCCCAGCTGAGATGCGCTCAAGAGCTCGAAGACTATATAATGAGCACGGTGGTCTATCAATGATATTAATAGACTATCTACAGCTTATGAAAATACCTGGTTATGAAAATAATAGAACCCTAGAGGTATCAGAGATATCTAGATCATTAAAAGCACTTGCAAAAGAGTTAGATATTCCCGTTATAGCATTATCGCAGTTAAGTAGAGATCTTGAAAAACGTCAAGATAAACGTCCGATAATGTCTGACTTGAGAGAATCTGGAGCAATAGAGCAAGATGCTGACTTGATAATGTTTATTTATCGCGATGAAGTTTATAATAAAGAAAAAGAAGATAATAAAAATCTTGGTGAAATTATAATTGGGAAACAGCGTAATGGTCCTATTGGCACAGTTCATGTTCGTTTTGATGGGCAGTTTGCAAGCTTTGCTAATTTGACTTATGAGAATGACAATATTTTACCTGGTGATATAGGTTATAATGAATAATTTTATAAGAATGAAAGAGAAATTCTATGCAACAAGATAAAGTGAATTTACTTGGGTTAAATCAAAAAGCTATGGAAGAGTTTTTTGTTTCTATAAATGAAAAAAAATTTCATGCAAGACAAGTTTTTAAATGGATACATAAGAAAGGGGTCATTGATTTTGATAAGATGACAGACCTTGGTAAAAATTTGCGTAATAAGCTACAGGAAACTTCAGAAATATTTATTCCAAAAGTAGTTTTTAGCAAAGCATCGAAAGATGGTACGCATAAATGGCTAATTGATGTCGGTGGAAGTGCTGTTGAAACAGTTTTTATTCCAGAAGATGGTAGAGGCACCCTCTGTGTATCTTCACAAGTTGGATGCACTTTGAATTGTAGTTTTTGCTCTACTGGTAAACAAGGGTTTAATAGAAATCTTTCATCTGCCGAAGTTATTTCTCAGCTTTGGATAGCTGCTAGAACCTTATCAAAAAATAATGGCGAACATGATTTTAGTGTTACAAACATAGTTATGATGGGTATGGGTGAGCCATTGATGAATTTTGAGAATGTGGTTCCAGCTATGGATATTATGATGGATGATTTAGCATATGGGCTATCTCGACGTAAAGTGACTCTTAGTACATCTGGTGTTGTTCCTAGAATATATGATTTACTTGAGCAATCAGGAGTGTCTTTAGCAGTATCATTACATGCAGCGACTGATTCTTTACGTAATGAAATAGTACCGATCAATAAAAAGTATAATATTGACGAACTTCTTGAAGCATGTAAACTTTATGCTGAGAAAGGTCCTCATAAGCACATAACATTTGAGTATACATTGATGGAAGAAGTTAATGATAATTTATCAGATGCTGAAGGGTTAGTTGAATTGTTACGCTCTCGAAATGTTCCAGCTAAAATAAATCTTATTCCATTTAATCCATATCCAGGAACACCATATAGGAAGCCTAGTAATAATCGTATCCATAGATTTAAAGAGTATTTACAACATAATGGTTTTGTCACTACAGTAAGAAAAACTAGAGGTGATGATATTGATGCTGCATGTGGACAGTTAGCTGGTGATGTTATGGATAAAACAAGTAGAAAACAAAGATATTTAAAGAAGCTTGGTGATAAGAATGCAGGCTAGTTTTAAAAGAGCTTTAGTTACTATAATATGTTTTGGGATGCTAACTTCGTGTTCAACTCCTAATAGTTCAAACAGTAGTTCAAGCCCTCAAGTTCAAAAGGATAATAGAAATCAAAATGTAGAAGAGGTCAATTACTCTTTTGATAATAGCTCTTTCCCCAAAGCTAACTATAAAGAAGCAACGAGAATTAATTCTGAATTAGCTATAATATATTCTACGGAAGGGTATCTTGAAAGGGCTAAGACTAAGCTTATAAAAGCACAAGAGTTAGCAAAAGAACACAATAATAATTTGGCAATTGTAGATTATGCAGGTGGATATTATTATCAAAGCATAGGAGCGAATACAATTGCTGAAAAATACTACAAAAGAGCTCTTGATAATCATCCTAAAGACTATGAAGCTATGAATTTTTATGCTCAGTTTTTATGCATGCAAGAAAGTGACTATAGTCGCGCTCAAGAACTCTTTGAAGAATCATTGTTTATGTCAAATAATAATGATATGGCTCAAACATTATTTTTATACTCTCAATGTATGTATAAACAAGGTAAAAAAGATGATGCTCTAGCGTATATGAAAAGAGCAGATAAGTTTAGAGAGGACTATAAGGCAGCCAAATTAAGATTAGCCCAAATGTATTTTGAACGAGGTGAGTACAAAGAATGTTATAAGGTTATTTATGGCATGAAGAATGACACAGCGTTTTTTAATAATAAGCTTATTCTAGATATGAGGTTAAAGTTGGCAGAGTATGCGAATAATAAAAATGAAGCTGCGGCTGTAAGACTAGTTTTATCTTCTAATAACTATAATGATGAGGATATTGAAAAATTCTTTTCAGCGGCAGATCAAAAGGATATAAATGAAAATGCGTAGAATTAATCAAATGAGTGAAAGTACTCCAGAAAGATTACAGAAATTACTAGCAAAATATGGCATAGGTTCGCGTAGAAAGATAGAGGAATTTATCCAACAGGGAAGGGTACGTGTAAATGGTAAAGTAGCGACTCTAGGAGATAAGGCTACAGATAAAGATAAAATTAGTTTTGATGGAAAAGCCTTACATTTATATGGTCAACCTATGACTAGACCAAGAGTCATTATTTACCACAAAAGAGAAGGTGAAGTCTGTACTAGTAAAGATGAGAAAGATAGAAAGACTGTTTTCGATTCGCTACCTAAACTAGCTAAGTCACGTTGGATAATGGTAGGACGGTTAGATATAAATACTACAGGATTATTGCTTTTTACGACAGATGGGGATTTAGCTAATAGAATGATGCATCCATCTTATGAAATCGAAAGAGAATATGCTGTAAGAGTTTTTGGTCAACAATTATCAGATGAAACTTTAAGTAAGTTTAAAGAGGGAATACAACTAGAAGATGGCTTAGCCAAGTTTAACAGCATAAAATTTTCTGGTGGTGAAGGAGCAAACCTCTGGTATTATGTAACTTTATCTGAAGGGCGTAATAGAGAGGTTAGAAGAATGTTCGAGGCTGTAGGTGTTACAGTTAGTAGACTTACTAGAGTTAGATTTGGAGATATTGTTCTTCCTAAGTTTGTTGCAAGAGGAAAAACACTAGAACTTAATCCTTCAGAAGTTAATAAACTGAGAAAATCTGTTAAGTTAAAAGAATATAAGTTTCCTAAAAAACTAGTTGAAAGATTAGAGAAAAAATAATGGATTTTGTGCGTCAAGTAGAAGATGTTTTTGATATTGATATCTGGGAGTTGAAGCCAGCATATAGTTCTATAAAACAAACTCAAAGTGAAATCATAGATGAAAATTCTCACGATGCAACAAAAAAAGAGCTCGAAATTATCTACACTAATATGGTAGATAGTTCTAAAATTATAAACATACTTTTAAGTGAAAAATTAGATATTGGTTTTTTAAAACAAGTTGTTAATAGTTTATTTTTTAAGTCCAGTGTATCTATATATAAATCTAATGATATTAAAGATTTTAATGATTTAAAGGGGATTAATCTTTCAGAAAAAGATTTTATCTGTGATGATTGTGAGTTATTAAAGATTCAGAATAAAAAAGCGATATTATCAAATTTATACAAGTATGCAGATTTTAGAGCTTGATATTAGATTTCTAACAAAAACCATTCAGCTAGTAAGAGCTACTGATAAAGATTTTAGCTGGTCAGATAAACAAATCGAAGATTCATTAACTAATGACACCGTTTTAGGTTTAATGATTGATAGTGAGCTTGCTGCTATTGCTATTTTTAACTATATATTTGAAACAGCAGAACTTTTGTATATATGTGTTGATACAGCTACGCAAGGTAGAGGAGTTGCATATAAGCTTTTGAAATATTCAATTAATCATCTTGCCAGGAAAGAAGTTAAAGAAATATTATTAGAAGTCGACATCAATAATACTAAAGCTATATCTTTATATAAAAAAGTCAATTTTATTGAGGTATCATTGCGCAAAAACTATTATAAAAAAGCTAATGGTTATTTCAGTGATGCTTTGATTTACCGATTAAATATATCAAATTAATTTTGCCTATGCTATATTAACGCCTAAAGACAACAGGGGTGCTATCTTACTCGAATAAGATGGCTGAGAAAATAACCCTTTGTACCTGATCTAATTAGTATTAGCGTAGGGAGTTTGTTTGATTATTTTCTATAAATATCATTCAAATTCTTATTATTTAACTTAGAAATAATAGGAGATTAACCGTGGAATATTTAGGTTATATAACTTTAAACATATCATTAGTAATATATTTTATTCATTTTTTACCACAAACCATCCATAATCAGTTCAAGCATAAGACATTTGAAATTAGTCTCTGGACTCATTCGTTAATGATATTTGCTAATTCTTTAGATCTTATATATGCGATAGGGTTTAATATGCAATGGCAATATATCTTAGTTGATATTATTCTTTTAAGCTTTTTAACAGTCCAGCAACTTCAAATCTTAAATGACAGAAGGCAGAGAAATATATTTATACATACTGTGTTTATTTTGTTATTCTTACTGATTGTTATTTATATAGTCAAATTTATATCGCTGAGCCAACAGACTTTGTTATGGAGTGGCTCAATTAGTGGGGTAATATATAATGTATATTGGTTACCTCAGATATATAAAAATTTTCGCCAAAAACAAGCAGAAGGGTTTAGTATATTCTATTTAGGACTTTCTGTACTTAGCCTTATGTGTGATATAAATAGTGCTATATTTTTAGGATGGCCTATCGTATCAATAATAGTTTCTAGTTGCCTATTTATTTTGGTATCTATACAAATTATTCAATATTTCTATTATAAAGGAATGCTTTCAAAGCAAATATTAAATACTTCTATATAACTAGAGTTATAGAACACCACGTGTTTTATGTTAAAATTAGTGATCAGTATTTTTAGAAAAAATTAAAGTATGAAAAAAATTATTAAATTTTTAGTGTGTATATTATCTTTAGGTGCTTGCTCTCTAGTATTTGCATTGGATAATACCTCAAAAACATATACAGCTTATTCAATTGGTGATGCACTGGGTAAAGTTTCACATAAAAGTTTTAGTGCTATGAATCAAGAAATTATTAAAAAAGACTTCATTTCAGGTTTTGATGATACTATTTTAGATCATAAACCTGATATAAACAAAATTTCAGATAAAGATTCTTATGAAGTGGGAATGATTATTGCAACTCAATATAAGTCAAAACTAAAAAAAATGATTGTCATAAACAAACAAAATTGTGAAGAGTTTATTAAAGGTTTTGATGATGGAGCTAATAGTAAAGATCAGTCTTTAACCCCAGAAGATAAAGAGATATTAAAACATTTCAGAATTTCAAAAGATGAGGACAACTAGATAATATCAACTAAATATGGTTGATAAATATATTCTGCTACTTTATTCTTAAATCTAACTAACTCAAAGTCTTAAAATATATAAATAAAATGCAAAGCTTAAAAGATATTCAGAAGTTAATTAAACAAGATATTGAAAATAACAATGAGTTTATAATCAACTCTCTTTCATCAGATGTTGTTCTTATCAATCAAATTAGTCACTATATCATAAATAGTGGTGGCAAAAGACTTAGGCCTTTGTTAGTGATGCTATTTTCTAGAGCTCTAAATTATACTGGCAAAGATCATCTAGCATGTGCTGCAATTATAGAGTTTATTCATACAGCAACTCTTCTACATGATGATGTAGTTGATGATTCGCATCTACGTCGAGGCAAAGAGACAGCTAATAATGTTTTTGGCAATGCTGCAAGTGTATTAACCGGAGATTTTCTATACTCTAGAGCTTTTCAGATGATGGTAGGTTTAGATAATATGCAAATTATGCAAATATTAGCAGATGCTACTAATAAAATATCTGAAGGTGAAGTGCTTCAACTATTAAACGCTAGAAACATTGATTTGACAGAGGAAGATTACACTAATGTCATATACTGTAAAACCGCTAAATTATTTGAAGCATCATGTGAGTTAGCTGGTGTAATTAGTCTTGATAAGCAAAGCTATAGTAAACTTCAAAATAGTATTAAAAACTATGGTGTTTACTTAGGAAATGCATTTCAGATAGCCGATGATGTATTAGATTATGTTTCTGATGCAGAAAGTCTTGGTAAAAATATTGGTGATGATCTTGATGAGGGAAAAATGACCCTACCAACAATTTATGCCCTAGCAAATACTTCAAGTGCTGAACAAAAGAAAATAAAAAATGCCATTGAAAAAGGACATTATGATATAAACGAAATTATTAATATCGTCAAAAGTAGTGGAGCAGTTGAATACTCTTATCAAGTTGCATGTCAATATGCTGATAAAGCAAAAGAATCGATAAGTTTCTTACCAGAATCAGAATATAAGCAAGCTATGATCTTACTGTGTGATTTAGCTGTGAAGAGAAAAAATTAGTTATTATTTAAAATCTTTAAGTGTAATTTCGAAAGCTAACGCTTGATTAGGTCCTATTGTAGCAGGAGCTCTAGTCCCATAAGCTTTGTTGGGAGCACAGTATAATATAAAAGTAGAACCATTAGGCATCTTAGGGATAGCGTCTTTCCAACATTCTATTAGGTTTCTAAGAGGAAAGGTTGCGTTTTCACTTGAGTCAAAACTTGGTCCTATAAGTTTAGCTTCTTTTACATCATTAAGCTTTGATTTGTCGTCTTCATAAGCTATTACTGGTGTTGTTCCTTTGTAAGCAATAGTTACTGTGCTATCTGCAGAAGGTTTTTTACCATCACCTTGTTTAACCATTTGGTAGTAAACACCATCATTTACTTCAACAGCATTATCCATTTTAGCAATTTGCGACATGAACTCATCTGATTTGACTTTATTTAGCTTAGCTATGTCTAACTGCTTTTTAATCATCCTATCTTTTAGAGTTTCCATATTTCTTCTAATTTGACTTTCAGAAATTCTAGGCTTCTCATTGTTGAGAGCATCAGCAAAACCTGCGACTGTTTGTTTGTCATATAGCCCAAAATCTTGTCTAGCAATTCCAGACCCAACCTGGTACCCGACTACATAACTTGCATCAGAACTCATTTTTAAACTGTTATTAATTGAAGTACCCTTTGTTTGAGTTTGAGTTTGAGTTTGAGTTTGAGTTTGAGTTTGAGTTTGAGTTTGAGTACTTGGAGTACTAGTAGCTATAGCTTGAGTTTTAGTCTCACTATTTGTTTCTTTTGTTGAGCATGAACCGATTGCTACTCCTAGGACAGTACATGACATTATCGCAACTACTTTTTTTAGTTTCATCTTATCTCCTTATTTATCTTTGAATATCATCTTTTGTGATATTAAAAAAGTCAAAAAGCTCTTTATCTAACATTTGAGATGGAGAAATATTTGATAGAGCTTTGAATATAACATTTTTTCTTTCAGGGTTATTATTCTCCCATCTATTAAGCATATCTTTTATAAATACTCTTTGCAAATTATCTTGTGAACCACATAGGTTACAAGGAATTATCGGAAAATTTTTTAGTTCAGAATATTCTAGTGTTTCCTTTTCACTTACAAAAGCAAGAGGACGAATTACAATATTGCGTTTATCATCACTTAATAACTTTGCAGGCATTGATTTAATAGTGCCGTTATAAAAGAGATTTAAAAAAAATGTCTCTATGATATCATCACGATGGTGTCCTAGAGCAATTTTTGTAATATTGTTTTCCTCAGCAAAATCATACAGAATGCCACGCCTCATTCTCGAGCATAATCCACATGTGGTTTTACCATCTGGTATAACTCTTTTGACAACACTATAAGTATCTCTTTCAATGATATTAAATTCTATATCTTTAGTTTTAAGATAATTAGGTAAAATCTCTTCAGGAAATCCTGGTTGCTTCTGATCCAAGTTTACAGCTATGATATCAAATTTTATAGGAGCTTTCTTTTGCAGTAATAAAAGCATTTCAAGCAAACAGTATGAGTCTTTACCGCCAGATAGGCACACCATTATTTTATCGCCATCTTCAATCATGTTGTATTGATTAATTGCTTGGGCTGTTTTTCTAAGTATTTGTTTTTCTAGCTTTTTTAAAGGTTGTTTATTAGTTTCTGTCATTTTTTTCAAAAATCATCTTTTTTAGTTCATTAGGTATTTTTTGTAATCTTCCTGTCTTTGTATTGTAACAAGCAAGTTTAGCACTTGCTTTTGTAATAACTTGTTCATTATTAATTAAGCGTATCTCATAATCAAATTCGATGCTTACTGCACCAATTTTAGTAATATGTTGAGTTACTTCAATCTTATTAGGGTGTAGTAGTGGTAAGATGTATTTACAGGTTTGTTCTGTAATTACAAGTTGGATAGAGTTTTGAGTGGCCCAAGACATTAATCCACTATTTTCATATGCCCATGTTGTTCTAGCTTCTTCAAAATAGTTAAAGTAGGTACAGTTATTTACATGTCCATATTTATCAGTGTCAGCAAAGCGAATATTTACAGTATGCTTAAAAATATTTGATTTCATAACTTACCTTTAGAAAATATATGACAGTAGGGGTTTGCGAGGTACTTCACAGTTTTGTAATTGTATAGCATATTTTTGAGCTACATCAGCGGTTTTACGGGCATAGTTTTTTAAGAATGAATTATTTCTATGGCTGCCTCTTCTATATCCTCCAATACCCTCATGGTATGCAAGATATAAATCATAAGTATTTGTTTTACTTATACCTGTTTTATTATGGACATTGTTTAAATACCAACCTATGAAATCTACAGCATCAGCATAATCAGAACGTGAGACAAAAGATTGTTTAGTTTCTTTCTTGTAATGCTCCCATGTGCCATCTAGAGCCTGTGCATAACCATAAGCGCTGGATGCTCTACCTTTTGGAATAAAACCAAAATAATATTGCATAGAAGGTTGTGCATCAGCCCTGAATGAAGATTCTTGACGTACGAATGCCATTTGTATATTTAGAGGTATCCCCCAACGATCGTAGGAGTCTATCATGTCATAGTACCAGTCAGGATATTGGTGGATTATACTACACGCATTATTTATATTTTTTGGAGGTTCTGTTGAGCATGAACTCAAGAGTAATATGACTGTGGTAATCAGTATTAGTTTTACTATCTTTTTCATTATAAATTCCTATAAAAAACATCCACAACTTTATCTTGGAATCTACGAGCATTGTAACGATCAGAGTACTTGAGATCATTTAGCATGATCGAAAATGAGATGCGATGGTTTTTTGCAGTTAAAACATAGCCTGATAGTGTTGATACTCCAGATAATGTACCTGTTTTTGCATGTACTCGACCAAGCAGTTTGCCTCCCATTCTATATGCGATGGTACCACTTATTCCAGATGAAGGTAGGTAATTATAGAATTGTTTACCAACTTTACTGTTAAAAGTTTTAGTCAAGAAATCAACCATAAATTCAGGACTAACTCTATCCAGATGTGATAATCCAGATCCGTCATACATAGTCAAAGCAGACGTGTCTAATCCTAGTTTTGAATATAAGATGCTTTGAACAGCTTCAGTACCCGCTTTAGTTGAGCCAATTCCTTTTTCTTGTAAACCAATAGTATTTAGTATAGTTTCTGCATATAAATTGTCAGAGTGTTTAAGAGTTTGGTCAAAGAAGTGTCCAATTGTTGCTGATCTTGTTGTTATTTGTGATTCATAACCAGCTGGAATATCACTAGCAATAAGTACCTTACCATGTTTTACTCCACTAGAACTTAAAAAATCATTAACAGTATCTACTGTCTTTAAAGCAGGGTTTCTAATTGCCAGTTTAAACATTTTTTCAGCTGTTCTAGATAAATATCCACTTATATATACCACGTTATCATCATTCATTGATAAAATCGTAGCCTTTGTTGCACTTGTATATTTAGCTGAATTTTTTATGTCAATGTTGCTAGCATTGCTAAGCTCTACAACTCTAGTAGTTAAACTATTTGGATTTTTAACTAGTTTTATAACAGTACAGTTTCTATTTAATGTAAAGCTAGAAGCCGGTGCACCATAGCATAATGTTTTATCTTCTTTAGACCAACCCCTAGGGATATATGGTCCTGAAAATACACCAACAAGATATACATCGCCTGTAATTTTAGATATTCCTTTTTCTGTTTTTATCTTTCTTATCAATGATGATAACTGACTACCCGTAAGGGCTGGATTACCAGTAAATTTTATATACATATCACCATAGAGAGTATGGTTTGATATTCTATTAGATGGATACATAACAGTAGTTGTAAATCTAAAGTTACTAGGAATAGCAAATAATCCTGAGACGATTGTAAATACCTTATTATTACTTGCAGGTTTCATTGATCTGTTTTCAGCATAGGCATACAGATCAGCACCTGTCATAGTTCTTTGGGCTGCTACAGCAATTTTAGCATTAGATAAGTTATACTTTTTTACAAGAGATTGTATTTCGCTACGAGTAGATGCGTAAGATAGGTTTGCGCTTGCTACAAATATAGATATAGCTACTAAAAGCTTAGTTCTTTTTATCAAAGTGACAAACCTATATATGTTTCTAATTTCTTAATTTGGAATAATAGCATTTTATACACTATAAATATAGTGGGGGTACTGTGTAATATATAGATAGGTTTTGGGTTAGTGTAAATAAGTTGTAGCTATGTTGCATTTATATTGTTATATGGTAGAATTATAGCCTGTAAATTTGTCTATCAGCTTTGGGTAAAGAGCTGTAGTTTTGTTAAATTTAAATTAAACTGGCATTTAAGTGAGGTGAGAGGGTATGCCAAGCGTTAGAGTTAAAGAAAGAGAACCTTTTGATGTTGCTCTTAGAAGATTTAAGAGATCTTGTGAGAAGGCTGGAATAGTATCTGAACTACGTCGTAGAGAGTACTTTGAAAAGCCAACTTGGGCACGTAAAAGAAAGAAAGCTGCTGCTGTCAAAAGAGCTTACAAAAGCAATATGATGGCTAGAAGGTAGTATATTATTTAATTCACCGTTGAGAGTTTAACTCTCCCTTTCACTAGGAATTCTTTTTTAAAATGTCACAAATTTTTGATCAATTGACTCTTGATATGAAAGAGTCAATGAAAAATAAAGATAAAAATAGATTAACTACTATTCGTATGGCTATGTCGGCCATTAAGCAAAAACAAATTGATGAGAAAGTTGATATTACAGATGACATTGTTACAGCTGTAATAACAAAAATGATCAAGCAAAGACAAGACTCTTATAATCAATACATACAAGCAGAAAGAGCTGAGCTTGCAGAGGGTGAAAAAAAAGAGATTGAAATCTTGACTAAATATATGCCCAAACAGCTTAGTGATGAAGAGGTTGTGACTATTGTTCAAAAAGCAATAGAATCTGTTGGAGCTACCTCAATGAAAGAAATGGGTAAAATAATGGCTAGTGTAAAAAAAGAGCTTGCTGGTAGAACAGATATGAGTAAAGTAAGTGCTATAGTAAAGTCAAACTTATCTTAACTTTCAGATTTTATCAGTATGGCAAAAAAGATTTCAAATAGTTTTATAAAAGAGCTTGTTGCAAGTGCTGATATTGCAGATGTTGTGTCTAGATATGTCAACCTCAAGAAATCTGGAAAAAATTATAAAGCATGTTGTCCATTTCATAATGAAAAAACGCCTTCATTTTATGTTAATACTCAAAAGAAATTTTTTCATTGCTTCGGGTGTGGTGTATCTGGAGATGCCTTAACTTTCGTTAAAAAAATAAATGATTTAGACTTCGTAGAAGCAGTTAATAATTTAGCAGAGATTGTGGGGAAACCCATTGAATATGAGAATTATTCACAAGAAGATTTGCAAAGAGAACATCTTTTTAATAAGTGCATTGGTTTTTTAGCGATAGCTCAAAAATATTATCGTTGGAATCTTGGTAATTCAGTATCAAAAGAAAAAGCTATAGAGTATCTTAAGAAAAGAGGAATCGATAGTGGATTAGCTAAAGTGTTTAGTATTGGATATTCATCAGAAGGTTGGAATAATATTACCCAGCTTGCTAAATCTGTTAATGTATCTGAAGATATATTAATTGATACAGGTCTTTCAATAAAGAATGATAAAGGAAATGTTTATGACCGTTTTCGCAATAGAATAATGTTTCCTATCAGAAATATTCAAGGAAGCGTTATTGGTTATGGCGGTAGGGTGATTGATGATTCTGATACAGTTAAATACTTGAACTCTCCAGAAACTATAGTTTTTCAAAAAAATAATATTTTGTATGGATTATATGAATATAGAGAGAGAAAAAAACAACATCCTGAGTTGGCAAATCAAAGTCTTATTGTTGTAGAAGGGTATATGGATGTTGTTGGGTTGGCTCAATATGGTTTTTATTCTGCTGTGGCAACGTTAGGAACAGCATTTTCACAAAATCATGCAAAAATACTATTCCGTGAGAGTAACTCAGTGATACTTTGCTTTGATGGCGATAGTGCTGGACAAAACGCGGCTATCCGAAGTATTAAAATAATTTTACCTATTTTAGATGGTAATAAAAAACTTAGAATACTTACTCTAAAGGAAGGAAAGGATCCTGACGATTATATCAAAGAACATGGGTTGATAAGTTTCCAGAGTGAACTAGATAACTCTTTGTTGGTTTCAGATTTTATAATAAGACATATAATAGGCAATAGAGATATTTCTAAAGCTGAGTGTAAAGCAGAAATTTTGGAGAATTTAAAAGATTTTTTATCTGATGTTGATGAAAATATTTATTCAGAGAGTATTGTATCAACCGTCTCAGAGAAAATAAATATTAGTTCTGATCAAGTAAAAAGATTAATCAAGCTAGGAAAGCAAAAATTTAGTATTGATACTATGAATAAGAGTAATCATATGATTAAGCAAAAAAGGCTTTCAAAAAATATTTTACTTGAAGAGGTAGTGTTAGCTGAAATTTTTGTTAATATTGATGATTTTCGCATTCTACTAAAAGAAAATGACTTTGAAATATTTTCTACTTCAAAAAATCTTGATATTCTTGTAAAAAGCTTGAAAATTTTAAAAGAAGACTCATCTAATCAAATAGAAACTGTGGTGTTGATACAGTTTTTGGCAGAGGACTATCCTGACTATAGAGAGTATTTCTTTGAGTTATTGAGTTATGGCATTAACAAGGCTAGAAAAAAATCTGATGGTGAACAGTATTGCAGTCAGATATTAAATGACTTAAAAAGGATTGAAGCTAATAGTGTAAAAGAGCAGCTTAATCATTTAGGGTCTCTACCTTTTAGGACAGATGTTCAAGAGATGGAACGTAAGTATTTAGTAGCAAAATTAGGTAATAAAATATAAAAAATTCTATTGGAGTATTAATAGATGACAAGAGAAGATTTACTTTCTGATCTAAAAGATTTGATAGTTGATGGTAAAGAAAGAGGTTATTTAACTAGAGCAGATATTCTGGATGCATTACCAGGAGATGTGTCAGACGATCCTAAAAAGTATGAAGAAATAGAAGCTATACTTATAGATGCTGGTATTGATGTTTATGATAGAACTCCTCAATTAGATGAAGATGATGAACGAAAAGTAAGTGAGGCGAACTTAGATGATTTGAAAGGTAAGACTTCTGATCCTATCCGTATGTATATGCGAGAAATGGGTATAGTAGATCTTTTAGATAAAAAAGGTGAGACTGATATAGCCATCAGAATCGAAGAAGGTACTACGGAAGTTTTTAGTACTATTTTGAGTTACCCAATAGTTATTAAAACTTATATTGAACGCTTTCGTGAATTAGAAGAAAAAGCTGATGATTACATGTCATCACAAGATATTGAAGATGAGTCTGTAGCTAAGTATATTCGCTTTAATGAAATTATAGCGGGCTTCAGTGATGAGCAGATTACAGAAGAAAAAGTTGCGGAAGATGATCATGATGAGAAGATTGATACTCAAAGAGCATATAATTTCTTTGTAAACCTTGAGAAAATGTTTGAGGAGTACCAGGAAAAACCTAATAAAAAGCTATATAACAAAATAGTCAAAGAGTTTGAATGTTTAAGGTTATCTACTTCTCACTTGCAGAAATTGGTTGACTACATTAGACTCCCTTATGCTCGAGTTAAAGAGTTCGAGAGAAAAATACTTAGATTGTGCGTAGAAAGATCAAAAACTCCTCGTCAGGAGTTTATCAAGGTATATGAAATTGGCTCTGTTGAGTGGCTGGAGCCTTTAACTAAAAAATATAAATTTACAGATAATACTATCAAAGAAATTAATAACTTAACTAAGCAAATTAATCAATTTCAGACTCTGATGATGATGAAAGTTGAAGAACTTAAAAAAGTTAATGTTGAAATTTCTAAGAGTGAAGCAAAAATTACTCAAGCTAAAAAAGAAATGATAGAAGCAAACTTAAGACTAGTTGTTTCAGAGGCTAAAAAATATACTAATAGAGGTTTGCATTTCTTGGATATTATACAAGAAGGTAATATTGGTCTAATGAAGGCTGTTGATAAGTTTGATTACAGAAAAGGTTTTAAGTTTTCAACTTATGCAACTTGGTGGATTCGTCAGGCAATCACTCGTTCTATTGCGGATCAAGCTAGAACAATTCGAGTTCCAGTTCATATGATTGAAACTATCAATAAAGTTAATAGAATTAAGCGTCAAATACTTCAAGAGAAAGGACGCGAGGCTACAGAAGAGGAGATTATTGAATACACTCCAAATATGACAAAAGATAAGCTTAAAAAGATTCTTAATATCTCTCATACTCCTATTTCTATGGAGAGTCCAATTGGTGACGATGAAGATTCAACAGTAGGTGACTTTATTGAGGATAAGAATAATTATTCTCCAATTGAGGCAGCAAACTTAGAGAACTTAAGAGAGGCTATTAAGGAGCTTATTGATACGGGTTTAACTGAAAGAGAAGCAAAAGTTCTTATGATGCGTTTTGGTATTGGTATGAATACCGATCATACTCTTGAAGAAGTAGGTAAGCAGTTCAATGTAACCAGAGAACGTATTAGGCAGATTGAAGCAAAAGCTCTTAGAAAGTTAAAGCACCCATCAAGATCGGCATTCTTAAAAACATTTTTATAAATTTTCTTATTAATAAATTTCTCAACTAAAATGGCTTTTTATACTTAGCTGTGCTATATTTTTGCTAATTTTTATTTATTCAATTTTATGATGAAAAAAATAGTATTAATATTTATACTGATATCAAGTATCTTTAGTCTTAATAGCTGTTTATTAATCGGAGCAGGTGTTTATGGTGTTGATCAAGCTGCGTCATACTCTGAGAACCTTGACTACTCTGTTATAGATGTTAGCAATTCAGTCTTGCACGTTCTTAGGGAAATGCCAGGTGTCACTATTACTAAGAATATTATAACTAATCAAGCATCAGAGATTGATGGCGATGTTAACTCGGAGAGATTCAAGGGGACGTTTAGTATTAGTGTGACTAGAATAGCTGACAATTCATCAACGTTAACTATTAAGTACGATATCTTTGGTGATAAAGTTCAATCGAAAAGATTCTTAAGAAATGTTAAAGAAGATCTGCATAAAAATGCAGCTTTAAATAAATAATTAAAGTTTTGTTAAGCTTTAATTAGTTTTATGAACTCATCGACATATTGTTTTTGAACTATTTTAGTATCAATGTTATCGATAAAGTCCGATAGTTGGCACATCTCTAAATCACTATATCCACAGGGGTTAATATAACTAAATGGCGTAAGATCCATTTTAGTATTTATAGCAATGCCGTGGTAGCTTTTACTTTGTTTTATTCTTAAGCCAAGAGAAGCTATTTTTTTATTATCAATATATATGCCATGGGCATTCTCAATAATGTGAGGGTCAAGATTATAGTGCTTTTGAAGTATATTGATACAGGCTTGCTCTACTACATCAACTAATTTTTTTGCACCAAGTTTATTTCTTTTTATATCAAGCATAAAGTATATTACAACTTGACCAGGACCATGATATGTAACTTGTCCACCTCTATCAGTTTCAACAATAGGTATATTGTGTGGATTTAAGATATGTTCGGGTTTGCCGTGTTTTCCTTGTGTAAAAACACTCAGGTGTTCAACAAGCCAAATCTCATCCTTAGTAGTATTGTCACGTTCAGTTGTGAAATCAGCCATTCGTTCAAAAACATTAGAGTATGGCTGTAATCCTAAATCTCTAATTATGATATCTTCTTTCATAGAGTAACGATTATTATAAAACCATGTGTACTTCAGGATGGCTAGAAATTTCTTTGTAAATATTATCTAACTGTTGTTTGCTATCAGCTGTAAATATGGCTGTAATAGATATATATTTACCAGTTTTACTTTCTTTGGTATTAAAATCAATCTCATCATGTTTTGGAACATGTTTTTCAAAGACTTTAAGAATAAATTCAACAGTCTCTTTCTGTGGGTTTGCCATAATCTTTATTGGAAATTGACAGGGAAACTCAAAAAAAGTTTCTGGCTGATTACTGTTATTATCTTCAGACATTATAAATCCTCTTATTTTAGGGTTACCACCAACCTCTTTGTGATATATCATTCATAGATATCACTGGTACACTTGCTATTTTTTCTTTAGTATCTCCAAGAGTTATGACTAGTTCACCTACTGGTTGTCCTTTTTTAATTGGAGCTTTTAACCCGGATGTAAACACAATACCTTGTTTTAAGAATGGAATATAGGTTTTAGGTACAGTTTTATAAATATTTTGAGTTGAGGCTACAGTTATCTTTTGTCCAGCTTTGGCGTTAGGGATGTTATCAGCACTTATTGTGACTGGAGAGTTAGCTTTGTATAATAAGACATTTTCGTACTTACTTATAGCATACCTCAATAATTTAGAAGATTCTGAATCTCTTTTAGCTGAGCTACTAGTACCAAGTACTACAGAGATGAATCTTTCGCCATCTTGTTTTGCAGAGGATACTAAGCAATAGCCAGCTGCATCTGTGTGGCCTGTTTTCATGCCATCAGCACCATCAAAAGTGAATAGAAGCCTGTTTCTATTGTTTTGAAGTACAAAGTTGTCGCCTTTAGGGAATAGTTTTGAGCACTTATCTTGAGCTTGAGAGTCTAGCCCCTTTGCAGTAAAACTTTCTAAAACATTACCGCTTGAACGATCAAATTTAGGTAAACATTGCTTACGATCTGCTATGCTTACAGATTTTTGCTCTGTAGCATTCCAAACCAAACCTCTGTCATCGTATATCTCATATGCTTCAGGGAAATTATATATGTAAGATCTAGCTAGTAATGCCATGTCATGCGCAGTTGTATACTGTTCTCCTCCAGGCAACCCATCTGGGTTGGCAAAGTGAGTATTATTCATTCCAATTGCTTTTGCTGTTTGATTCATAAGATCCGTAAATGCATCGGCAGTACCACCGATATATTCTGCTAAAGCTATAGTAGCATCATTACCCGATACAACATCCATTCCTGTTACTAAATTTTTAACAGATACTTTAGCTCCTGCTTTTACATACATTTTAGATCCGCCAGTTGAAGCAGCTTTTGCACTTATTGGTACCATAGTATCCCAACTAAGGTTTCCTGCTTTGATTTCACTGGCAACAATATAAGATGTCATGATTTTGGTCAAACTAGCAGGAGGTCTTCTCACATCCATATTTTTCTCACTAACTACATCACCAGTGCGATAATTCATAGCTACCCATGCTGGAGCATCTAGCTCAATATTTACAGGTCTTACTATTATATCTTTCTGTGCTAGTCCGTTACCTCCATTAAAATATGGGTCTGAGCTAGAAGAAATATTGGGTGCCGCGAATGCTGTAGTTGCAACCAAACTAGCTGTTAATAAAGCCATCTTTTTAAATTTCATAATTTTCCTCTTTAAACTTTTGTTAAAGTGTAACTTATTAAGTAATATCTCAAAGTATTTTAATATTTATAGGTTATAAATACAAAGGTTTTTATGATAGACTCTTGTGTAGTGTATCAAGCGTTTATGCTTTAGCAAAAATATAGGAGAAATTGTTATGCTAAAAAATATACCTTGTGGAAAAGATATTCCTAATGATTTCAATGTTGTTATTGAAATACCTCAAGATAGTGATCCGATTAAGTATGAGTTTGATAAAGATAGTGACATGATAGTTGTTGACAGATTTATGTCGTCTACTATGAGATATCCTTGTAACTATGGTTTCGTACCAAATACTCTTTATGATGATGGCGACCCAATTGATGTGTTAGTATTGGCTCCATATCCTCTTGCGGTAGGTTGTGTGATTAACTGTAGAGCAGTTGGTGTTTTCAAAATGGAAGATGATGGTGGTGTTGATGCAAAAATTATTGCAGTACCAAGCTCTAAATTGACTAAGGAATATGATCATATAAATGATGTTGATGATTTGCCTGTTTCTTTAAAACAAAAAATTGAGCATTTCTTCACTCATTATAAAGATCTTGATTCTGGTAAGTGGGTAAAAGTTGATGGCTGGGATGATGTCGCTTTTGCTAAAAAAGAAATCGAAAAATCTGTAAATAATTATAAATAATTTCTTCTTTTGTTTTTAATATTTTAGTCTCTAAGTCATTTGTGATAATATTTCATATCGAATTCAATATTTTCATGAAACTTAGTATGAAGCAAAATGTCGTAAAT
Organism: Francisella salina; assembly: GCF_000219045.1. Taxonomy (NCBI): domain Bacteria; kingdom Pseudomonadati; phylum Pseudomonadota; class Gammaproteobacteria; order Thiotrichales; family Francisellaceae; genus Francisella; species Francisella salina. The sequence goes on along the minus strand of NC_015696.1, from coordinate 1,446,941 downwards.
AGTATTAAACTAGTAATCTTTGATGTCGACGGTGTCCTTACAGATAGTAGAATAATAATCTCAAATGACGGAAATGAGTTTAAAAACTTTAATGTTAAAGATGGTCTTGGTATCGTTCTGTTACAGAAATTGGGTATTAAAGTTGCAATTATAACTGGTAAAGAATCAAAGATTGTTCAGCAGAGACTTCAAAGTTTAGGTCTAGATCCCCAAGATATTTATCAAGGCCAAAAAAATAAAATCAAGGCATATGAAAGCTTAAAAAATAAATATAGTCTAAATGATCAGAATATTGCTTATATGGGTGATGATTTGCCAGATCTTGTGTTAATGAATAAGGTAGGGTTGTCTGCAACGCCTACAGATTCAATATCAGTAGTAAAAGAATATGCAAACTATGTATGCCAAAATAATGGTGGTAATGCTGCAGTTAGGGAGTTTTGTGACTATATTATTAAGCAATCAGGTTTTTATGATAAGGTTATTAAAGATTTTATTGAGACTGGTGAGGTTAAATAAACAAAAATATGAAGTTTTTCACTAAGTATTCTTTATTTGCTAACGTACTTTCCATAGTCATTATTATCTTAGCTATGCTATATATAAGTTACAATGCTTTAGATGGTGCAAAACCATTAAAATCTAGCCAACAGAAAAATAGAGTTGAATTAAAGGCTTATGATTTTACATACAATAAATATGATGTAAAAGGTAATTTAGTAACGAATTATTTTTCAAAAGAGTTAAGGCGTTATATTAATCAAGACTTATTTATGATTAATCTTACAGAAAAAAGTTATGATGATAAAACAGGCAAGTTACAGTGGCAAGTTAAGTCTAAGTATGGCTATATTCAACAGTTTACTGGTCAAAATTTGACTCACTTATATGATGGTGTTGATGCAATTATTTATACTAGTAATGATTCATCAGGTAATCAAACTAATGAGGGTAAAAACTCCTCTTTAGATAGAATCTTTATTAAAACTTCAGAGATGTTTTATAACTCTGGTTCAAAAGATTTTTATAATGCTAGATTTACAAAGATGTATGATCCTGAGACTGGTAACAATACAACCGGTATTGGAGTATCAGGAAATTCAGACTCAAAAGTTATAAGACTAGGTCAGAATGTGAGGAGTTATTATGCATCTAGTTAGAATGATAGGATTAACGCTACTAGTATTTGTTTCTAATGCTTTCTCAGAAACACAAGTGAATCAAATAGATGATGCTCTTCCGATGTATAATGCAGCAGCACAAGAAGATAGTGTTACTGATAATGAAAAAGAGGATAATTCTGAGGGCAATAGCTTGAAAGAATATGGACCGGTAACAATATGTGCCGATAGTGCTACATATGATGATAGTCAGCATGTTATTACCTATTTAGGCAATGTATTTGCAATGCAAATCCATAATAATCATATACTTTGTCATAAACCTATAGAACCTAGAAAAGATGTTATTTATTTTGAAAGAGATGCAAATTTATCTCTGGAACAATTACAAGAGAGTTGGTTAAAAACAGCTAAACAACTATGTTCCGAACAAAAAGAATGTAACTTCATATCTGGACAGAGACTTGTAATAAATTTAGATGATAAAAATAAACTAAAGACTTTTACTATGATTTCAGATGATAATCATAATTCCCAATTCTATACATATCCAACAAATTCAAACCCTGACTATAAAGACGTTAAGACTGCGACAAGAGGTCCTGTTGAGGGTAAGTCAAAAATGATAATCTATCATGTTGATGACAAGCATCTAGAAATGTACAGAAAGGCTGTAGCTTTCCAAAACGATAATGTTTATAAGGGTGAAAAAGTTATTTTTGATATTGAACATGATCTAATATCAATTCCTGGTAGTGAAAATAAAAGATCAACAATAATATTAGATGGAGTACAGAAACAGACTAAAATTGATACAGGTCTAACTCCTATTAGTGACTATGAGAAAGATAGACAAAAAGGAAGTGTTAGAGGCTTAAATACATATAACTCTACAACTTAATTAAAGCAGACAGGTTTAAAATGGAAAAATATACATTAGAAGCAAAAAGACTAGGTAAAAAATATGGTTCGCGATGGGTTGTAAATAATGTCTCCATGAAAGTTTCAACTGGTGAAATAGTTGGTCTCTTGGGACCTAATGGAGCCGGGAAAACAACATCTTTTTACATGATTGTAGGACTTGTGGCTGCAACACGTGGTAAGGTGCGTATGGGGGATGATGATGTAACAAAGATGCCAATTCACCTTAGAGCTAGAAGAGGCTTAGGTTATCTTCCTCAAGAGGCTTCTGTTTTCAGAAAACTAAGTGTTGAAGATAATATTGTAGCTATTTTGGAGACTCGTAAAGAACTTAGTAAAATCCAAATTGAAGAAAAACTAAATCAACTTTTGGATGAGTTTAGTATTCAGCACATACGTAAAAGTTTAGGTATGAGCTTATCTGGAGGAGAGCGAAGAAGAGTTGAAATTGCAAGGGCTCTTGCTATGGATCCTAAGTTTATACTTCTAGATGAACCGTTTGCCGGAGTTGATCCAGTATCTGTAATAGAGATTAAAGAAGTTGTGAGACACCTTAAGGATAGAGGAATAGGTGTATTAATTACAGACCATAATGTACGAGAGACGCTTGATATTTGTGAGAGAGCATACATTGTTAATGCTGGGAATATGCTCGCTGCTGGTACACCAGAAGAAGTCTTAGCTGATGAAACGGTTAGAAAGGTATATCTCGGAGAAGACTTTAAGTTGTAATATTCACAATTCATAAAAGGAAGTAAATTATGCAAATTGATCTGACAAAATCAAAAGTAATTTGTATAGGTAGAAACTATGTTGAACATATTCATGAACTGAATAATGAAGTTCCAGATAGTCCGGTAATATTTATCAAACCTAACTCAAGTATAGCTAAAAATCTTAAATTATCGTCAGCTAGAGAAACACACTATGAGTGTGAGATAGTTTTTGCTTTTGATAATGATTCAAATATAAAAGCGGTAGGTTTAGGTTTAGATTTAACTGATAGGAATGTACAATCAAAGCTTAAATCAAAAGGACTTCCATGGGAGTTAGCAAAAGCTTTTGATAATAGTGCTGTGATTAGTGACTTTGTTAAAATCAATAATCAGGATGTTGAATTTTTAAACTTCAAAGCATATAAAAATAGATCTTTAATTCAGCAAGGCAGTTATAATTTAATGATTTATAAACCCCAACAAATTATAGATTTTTTAAAACAAAATGAAATCACTATAGCTGAAAATGATTTGTTAATGACAGGAACACCCAAAGGTGTCGGGGTAGTAAGTATCAATGATAAATTTAGAATAGAACTTTTTTGTAAAGATAAAAAAATATTAGAAACAACTTTTGGATAAATAGATATGTGGGCAATTGTAGGAAGTAGTGGTTTTGAGTCTTTTGATGATTTTGAGATTATAGAAGAACTCTCTCGAGAAACTCCATATGGTTTGTGTTCTAATGGTTTATTTAAAATAAAAATAGAAGATAAGGAAGCATTATTTCTAAATAGAACTGGTTTAGGTCAGAATATATTACCACATCAAATAAACTACAAAGCGAATATATATGCTTTGAAAAAATATGGTGCTACTTCTATTATTGCCTTATCTTCAGTTAGAAGTTTAAGAGAAGAGTTAAAACCTGGGGATATGGTTATTCCGTACCAGTTTATTGATAGAACAAAATCTCTACGAGAATTTACGTTTTGTGAACAGGGGTTGCTTAACTATGTATCTCTTTCTAAACCAATAACAGAAAGTATTGCCGAAGAAATTAGGTCAAAGAAACAAGAGTTTGATTTTGATATTCATTTTAAGCAGAGCTACGTTTGTATAGAAGGACCTCAATTTCCTACTATAATTGATGCTAAATGCTTCCAGAGTATGGGAGGTGGTGTCATAGGTATGACAGCTTTTCCAGAGTTTGCTTTAGCAAGAGAAGCGGGGCTTAATTATATTAGCTGTAACTTTATTGTTGACTATGTTCCTTGGTCATATGATGTTAGAAATTTGTATAATGTATTAGAAATAAGGGAAACAAATAATTATAAAGCTGAAAAAATTGTCAAGTGGATGGTAAATAACTTGTCATTTTATGCTGAAAATGATTGTCATGAACTAGGTATTGCTCGATATTTATCAACACCTATTGAGTCATTGCCTCCAAATAAGAAAGAGTGGCTAAAAGTTATAGCTAAGGATAACTCTGAGCATGAAGAAGCACTTGAAGCTGAAATTCTTAAAAAGGTTCCAGATCTATATGGAGGTATTAAGACTATACCACCTAAGCTTCAAGACTTACTGACATTTATTAGTAAATTTGATAGGGATAGCAATCGACAAGATATCGAAGCAACGAGAAAGGCAGCGGCATCGCTAGGCTTATATAGTTATCCTAAGGTAGATCTAGAAAGTGTTGAAGATATTGAAATAAAACATGCTGATAATGGTCACAATATCCCTGTTAGAGTATATAATCCTAAAGTTGATGAGAAACTTAAAGTAATAATCTTTTCTCATGGTGGAGGATTTGTATCTGGTACTTTAGATTCATTTGATGCTTTTTGCCGCAAGCTTGCTTTAACTACCAATAGGGCTGTTTTTGCTGTTGATTATCGTCTTGCGCCTGAACATAAATTTCCAGCTGGTTTGAATGATGTTGAGTTTGTTACAGAATATGTTTATCAACACTCTAAAAAACTTGGTGTATCTCGTAAGAAATTTACTTTAATGGGTGATAGCGCAGGAGCTAATTTGACAGTTTTAGCAACTTATAATCTATTACAAAAAGGTAGTGTTAAAATTGGGAATAATATTATCCTATATCCATCTGTAGATTTATCGCATATGCCTACGAAATCGCTTGAAGACTATTCTAGTGGCTATATTTTAACTAAAGCAAAAACAAAATGGTATTCTGAGTTGTACGTGCCTGAAGGTATGGACAAATGTTCTCCAGAAATATCTCCATTTTATATTAAAGAATTGGATAATATGCCGAGAACTTTAGTTATGACAGCAGGCTATGACCCTTTAAAAGATGAGGGATTATTATTTGCTGAAAGACTTCTTAGACATGATGCTGAGGTACAACATTATCACTTTGATAGTTTAGTACATGGTTTTATCAATTTCTCAAAATTGATTCCAAAAGAGATGGAAATACTTCATTCTAGAGTTGTTAAATTTCTTGGCTAATTATGAAAAATTATCTACTACAAATCGAGTACTTTGGTAAAAACTATTGTGGCTGGCAAAGACAGTCTCATTCACCAAGTATTCAAGAAGAGTTAGAAAAAGCACTCTCAAAAATTGCAAATCAAAATATCGAAGTTACTTGTGCAGGGCGAACTGATACCGGAGTACATGCGACTTCGCAAGTTGTTAACTTTCATTCAGATGCAGATAGGAATCTTAGTTCTTGGATGAGGGGAACGAATGCTCTTTTACCACAGGGTATTAAAATACTAGATATTAAAGAAGTTGATAATGATTTTAATTCTAGATTTACAGCGACAAATAGAACTTATAATTATATTATCTATAATTCTGCAATTAGCTCACCAATATTCGCAGAACACTGCTTGTGGGAAAATCGTCAGCTAAATATAGATAAAATGAATCAAGCTTGTAAATACTTATTAGGTGAGCAAGATTTTACATCTTTTAGATCATCTCAATGTCAGTCAAACACGCCATTTAGAAATATTCAAAAAGCTGAGTTTATTAAACAGGGAAGTTTTATAGTATTTGAGGTTGTTGGTAATGCTTTTTTGCACCATATGATTAGAAATTTTATAGGCTCCTTACTAAAAGTAGGTTTAGAATTTGAATCTCCAGAATGGATTAAGCTAGTATTAGAAGCTAAGGATAGGACAAAAGCAGCTGAAACAGCTAAAGCACACGGTCTATATTTTGTTGGAGTTGAGTATCCTGAGTATAGCTTTAGACGTCGAGTCATAGAGCTTTTTTATTAGTCTAATAATTTAGTTTTCTATGAAAGTCTTATATGACTATATATTTAATATTATTTTTATCACTAAAAGCTAATTACAATCAAATTCATTTAGGTTAAAATATCCTTTTAAGAAAATATTTATTTCTATAAAAATGACAGATATACATAATCATAAGATTTTGATTTTAGATTTTGGTTCGCAATATACTCAACTTATCGCGCGTAGAGTGAGAGAGGTTGGTGTCTTTTGCGAAATATTTCCTCACGACATAGCAGATGATTTTATCAAAGATTATCATGCTAAAGGTATAATTCTTTCTGGTGGTCCTGAGTCTGTATATGATTCAGATGTTAAGGCTCCGGAAATAGTCTTTGAATTAGGTGTTCCTGTTTTGGGTATCTGCTATGGTATGCAAACAATGGTAATGCAGCATGGTGGAGAGGTAAAAGGAGCTGATCAAAGTGAGTTTGGTAAAGCGATCATTAATATCTTAAAATCATCAGAAAATATATTTTCTAATCTCAAAACAGAGCAGTCTGTATGGATGAGTCATAGCGATAAAGTTACTCAAACTGGCGAACATTTTGAGGTAATAGCATCATCAGCTAATGCTCCTGTTGCAGCTGTTGCTCACAAGAGTAAACCTTTTTATGGAGTACAGTTTCATCCAGAAACCACTCATACAGAGAATGGTAAACAGATTATAGAAAATTTTGCCTTAAATATCTGTAAATGTGATGCTCTTTGGAATATCGAAAATATTATTGAAAACGATATCAAAGAAATAAAAAAACAGGTTGGAAGTGATAGAGTAATTTTAGGCTTATCAGGTGGTGTTGACTCATCTGTGGTAGCAGCAATATTACATGAAGCTATTGGTGATCAACTTACCTGTATATTTGTAGATACTGGACTACTTCGTCTTAACGAAGGCGACCAAGTGATGGAAGTATTTGCAGAGCATATGGATATTAATGTTATTCGTGTAAATGCTAAAAATAGATTTTTAGACGCTCTAAAGGGGATTGGTGATCCTGAAGAAAAGCGTAAAATCATAGGTAAGCTTTTTGTTGATATTTTTGATGAAGAAGCAGCTAAAATCGAAAATGCGAAATGGCTTGCTCAAGGCACGATCTATAGTGATGTAATTGAGTCAGCTGGTAATAGCCAGTCTAAAGCTCATGTTATCAAATCTCATCATAACGTTGGTGGTTTGCCAAAAGAGATGAAGCTTAAGCTATTAGAACCTCTAAGAGAGTTATTCAAAGATGAGGTGCGTAAATTAGGGCTAGGTTTAGGCTTACCGTATAATATGCTTTATAGACATCCGTTCCCAGGTCCAGGTCTTGGTGTGCGTATATTAGGTGAAATTAAGGAAGAGTATGTTGAAACTCTACAAAAAGCAGATGCTATCTTTACTGAAGAGCTCTATAAGCATAATTTGTATCATGATATTTCTCAGGCCTTCGGGGTTTTCTTACCAGTTAAGTCAGTTGGGGTTGTTGGGGATCAGCGTAGATATGAATATGTTATAGCATTAAGAGCTGTGGTTAGTATTGATTTTATGACTGCAACATGGGCAAATTTGCCTTATGACTTCTTATCTATAGTTTCAAATAGAATTGTAAATGAAGTTAAACAAGTATCACGAGTCGTTTATGATGTAACAGGTAAACCACCTGGAACAATTGAGTGGGAGTAACCACTAGCTGACGAAATGTTTAATTTATTAAAGTATATATTCTTTAGAATTGTACTTTTGGGTTAGATGAAGATTTTATACTATGTCGAAATATACTATTTTAGATAAGATAAATACCCCTGCAGATCTTAAGCTTGTACCTGAGGGACAACTTAAAGAACTAGCATCTGAGTTAAGAACTTTTTTGGTAGATACATTGGATGTAAGTGGTGGACATTTTGCAAGTAGTCTTGGTGCTACAGAGCTTACAGTAGCACTACACTATGTTTTTAATACACCTTACGATAATGTTGTATGGGATGTTGGACATCAAACATATATTCATAAAATCTTGACAGGTAGAAAAGATAAGCTTATTACTATCAAAAAAGATGGTGGAATTTCGGGTTTCCCAAAGCGATCTGAAAGTGAATATGACACTTTTGGAGTAGGGCACTCAAGTACATCGATAAGTGCAGCACTTGGCATGGCTATTGCAGATAGACTACAAGGTAAACACTCTAGCTCAATTGCTGTAATTGGAGATGGAGCTATAACTGGTGGTATGGCATTTGAGGCACTTAATCATGCAGGGGGAATTAAAGAGGACATTTTAGTTATTCTCAATGATAACGAAATGTCAATTTCTGATAATGTTGGTGGTCTTTCTGCTCATTTTAGCAAGATTATTTCAGGTGGCTTTTATAACTCAATTCGTGAAAAAGGAAAGGAAGTTCTTAAAAATATTCCACCGATGTTTGAGTTTGTGAAAAAGATAGAAACACAGACTAAAGGAATGTTTGTCCCTGCAAATTTTTTTGAAGATTTAGGTTTTTATTATGTAGGGCCAATAGATGGGCATAATGTTGTAGAGTTAGTAAAGACTTTAAGAATTTTAAAAGATCACAGAGGTCCGAAACTTTTACATGTAATTACCAAAAAAGGTAAAGGCTATACTAAAGCAGAATCTGATCCAATTAAGTTTCATCATGTTGCACCATGTTTTCATAGTGGAGATACTCAATCAAAAGCTTCTAAGCCAACTTACTCAAATATATTTGGTAACTGGATTTGTCAAAAAGCAGCTAAAGATGAGCGCTTAGTAGGTGTAACTCCAGCTATGAAGGAAGGCTCTGATTTAATTAGATTTTCAAAACAATATTCAAATAGATACTTTGATGTTGCTATTGCTGAGCAGCATGCAGTTACTTTTGCAGGTGGTTTAGCATGCCAAGGACTTAAGCCTGTAGTTGCTATTTACTCAACATTTCTACAAAGAGCTTATGATCAGGTTATACATGATATAGCATTACAAGATTTAGATGTCTTATATGCTGTTGATAGAGCTGGTCTGGTTGGAGCAGATGGAGCAACTCATGATGGTAGTTTTGATATATCATTTATGCGTTGTATTCCAAATCATGTAATTATGACTCCAAGTGATGAAAACGAGACATATCATATGCTTGAACTTGGATATGAATACAAGGGACCTGCAATGGTACGCTATCCTCGTGGAGCAGGTATCGGAGCTGAAATTACTGATAATCTTGATATAGAATTAGGCAAAGCAAAGCTTATTAAGAAAGGTTCTAGAGCCGCAATTTTAAATTTTGGAACTTTATTACCACTTGCTAACCAGATAGCAGATAAGTATGATATTACTGTAGTTGATATGAGATTTGTAAAACCTCTTGATGAACAAATGATTGATGAAATATGTCAAAACCATAATATTATATTTACACTTGAGGAGAGTTCAATAGCAGGAGGAGCGGGTTCTGCGGTTAATGAGTATATACTTGCTAGCGATCTAAGTAAAAATACAATTGTCAGAAACTTTGGTCTCAAGGATGAGTTTTTAACTCATGGTACAAAAGATCTTCTGCTAGATTATTCAAATCTTTCTTTTAGCAAAATATCAGAAGTCTTAGAAAAACTTTTAAGTCACAAAGGATAATTATTTGTCTAAATTCTACTTATTATTAATAATGCTATAGATAGTATTTTGTTGGTTACTATTTTATAATTTCAAATATATTATTTTTAGAAACGCTTATCTAATGAAGAAATTAATTTTACTTATTTTTGTAATAGTTTTATTAGCATTGTCATACTATTATTTTATCTATCAAAACTATAATAATTGGCCTATTGTTAATCAAAATCCACAAGGCGAGACTATTGTTGCTTTTGGTGATAGCTTAACAGCTGGATATGGTGTAGATAAATATGATAATTACCCATCTCAATTATCAAGGATGATTGGTGAACCTGTAATAAATATGGGAGTATCTGGTGAAACAACAGGTCAAGCACTATTAAGAATTGAAGATGTTGTGCAAGCTAACCCTAAGATAGTAATGGTGTCATTGGGAGCTAATGATTTAAGAAAAAGAATTCCTGCAAAAGAAGCGTTTGTAAACTTAAAGCGTATAGTGAATATACTACAAGCAAACGGAGCGTTAGTTATTATCGGAGGTCTAGATATACCATATTATAAAAATGATTATGCTGAAGACTATATTAACTTTGCTAAGAGCTATGGATGTTTATTAGTTCCTAATGTTTTAGAAGGTATAATTGGTTATAAAGATTTAATGGTTGATGCTGTACATCCAAATGCAAAAGGATACAGGATTATGGCAAATCAGTTCTATAATGTTATAAAAGAATATGTAGATTAATTGTTAAAAAAATTAGATACCTTTGTTAAGGTTAGAAATACCTTCTTTTTGATAAACGTGATAGACATCTAAACCAAGCTTTCTTCTAATATATGGTAAAGAAAAATAACCACGGATATATTTTTCATCATTTTCATTTTTATCATACACTACGATATGATGATAGTCTGAGTTAATTAATGTGTTTAGGATATGGCCAATTTTAGTACTTTTTATAATTGAATAAGATACTGTGTTTACTTTGGCAATAGGTAACATAATATCATGTGCAACTAAATCAGCTGGTTTTGTACCAGAACTTCTAGCTCTTTCTTGAAGGGCTTGGCTCTCTATATAATGAAGAGCAATTGTTCCCACAACTTTATCTTCAGCACTAATTACCAGTGCAAAATCTTTATGATTATCAATAATTTTTGTTTTTACATCCTTTAGGTTAAGATCTGCTCTAACTGTTAAAGCATCATGATCTTTATAGTCTCTAAAGACATCTAAAGCAGAGCTTTCTAAGTAAAGAAGGTGACTAGCATCATCTCTAAGATAATTTATTGATTTAGTATCACTGAAATGAGAAAGTTCTATTTGTTTGAAATCTTTTAAATCCACTATTTTCTCCATATATTTAATGTCGATTCTATTATTAGATTTTAGACAAAACATTTACCTTTTTCAAAGTTTATCACTCAACATTTTACTATATTGGTATAATTTAATTTTTATATTAGTTACAACCGCAAAAATATGCTGTATATAATCCAAAGTCAAATTGAGAGCAATAAAATGTTATAATAAAAATTAAATCTTATTAGAACACTATAATATGATAGAAACTGACAGAATAATATCAGCAAATACAGCACAAAATAAAGATGAAAACTTCATTGATAGAGCTATAAGACCAAAAACTTTAGCTGAATATGAAGGTCAGCCTGCAGTACGCGAGCAAATGGAGATTTTCATTCAAGCTGCAAAATCTCGAAAGGATGCGCTTGATCATACTCTTATATTTGGGCCCCCAGGTTTAGGTAAAACAACATTATCAAATATTATTGCCAATGAAATGGAAGTGGAACTTAAGCAAACAAGTGGTCCAGTTTTAGAAAAAGCTGGAGATTTGGCAGCACTTTTGACTAACTTAGAAGAGAACGATGTATTATTTATCGATGAAATACATCGCTTAAGTCCTGTTATTGAAGAAATATTATATCCAGCTATGGAAGATTATCAGCTTGATATTATGATTGGTGAAGGTCCCGCAGCAAGATCAATCAAGATTGATTTACCTCCATTTACATTAGTAGGAGCTACAACTAGAGCAGGGCTTCTGACTTCACCCTTGAGAGATAGGTTTGGTATAATTCAAAGGCTAGAATTCTACTCAATTGACGATTTAGCTAAGATAGTTTATCGTTCGGCTAAGCTTTTAGATCTAGATATTACAGACGATGGTGCCAACGAAATTGCTAAACGTTCAAGAGGTACGCCAAGAATAGCAAATAGATTACTACGTAGAGTTAGAGATTATGCTCAAGTTAAAGCTTCTGGCGTTATATCTTATGATATTGCTGATAAAGCTCTTACAATGCTAAAAGTTGATCCTGTAGGATTTGATCATATGGATCATAAATATCTACTTACATTAATGGAAAAATTTGGTGGTGGTCCAGTAGGATTAGATACGATGGCAGCTGCACTTAGTGAAGAAAAGGGAACTATTGAAGATGTCATAGAACCATATTTAATCCAGCAAGGATACATTATGCGTACTGCAAGAGGACGTATTGCAACTTTGCTAGCATACAATCATTTTAAACTAAAAATACCAGATAGTTTATCATCAGATCAACAACAGAACTTATCTCTTTAACTCAGAACTTATTCTTTAACAAGAAGCTTTAAACTTATCTAAATTATTTGATTTAATTACACTATTTAATCTATTTTGATATTCATCTCCCTCTAACTCAGAGTACTCTGTCAGAGTATTAATGAGTTGAGAAGTATCGCCATTAGCTTGTCTTACTTGTCTAAATTTAGAAAACTTTTCTCCAGTATTTAATCTAAAGTAGTATCCAAGAATGCTATCTCCAACATCTTTAAAAGTCTCTACTTGAACATCTGAATCTTTAGCTTTGACACCACAGTTTTCTTCAAAACAATGTAATCCAAAGTAATTATTATAGTCAACTGCAAATCTAGATGTTCCCCAGCCAGTTTCAAGGATTGCTTGAGCAATTACTAGACTTTTAGGTGCTATATTAACTTTTGTAACTAAAGCATTAACTTGCTCTTGTAAAGTCTTAGCATTCCATACTTTATAGAATGAAGTATATTTTTTGACTTTTGTTTTTTGATTTTCATCTAAATCTTGTTTACTATTAAGAATTTCTTGTAGTTTCATAATAGTTTTTCTTTGTTTACATAACTCTTGATTAGCTTCATCTATTTCTTTTGACATAAATTCTATAAAGACTTTTTTCTTTTCAGATACATCTTTAATATCTCTAAAGTCAGGTTTATAAGTTCCTGCCGGTATTGGAGGAGTTTCCAAATGATATTTATCAGAACTTGCAAAACTTATATTTATGAAAAATATAGTTAAAACAAAAAAATACTTACCTAAATTGATTGTATTCATAAATTATATTATCTAAGATTAATTTTATTTGAATACAATTGTAACAATATATATAGAGTATTAGTATATTTATATTTTATAAGAATTTAATCCTCATAAATTAATATGTCTCCTGGTTGGCAATCTAGATACTTACAAATTGCTTCTAAAGTAGAAAATCTAATAGCTTTTGCTTTTTCGTTTTTTAATATTGATAAGTTTTGCTCTGTAATTCCAATAGCTTTCGCTAAATCCTTAGACTTAATTTGTTTATCAAGCATTATTTTTGCTAAATCAATTCTTATAGACATCTAAATATCCTTAAATTGTTAAATTATTTTCTTCAGCAAGTTCATGAGCTTTTTGCATAACTTTTGATATTGTTATAATCACTCCCCCACATAATAATGCTAGAATTTCGTTAGTACCAATTGATACACTTACGAAACGTTCACCTACAGGATTATGATAACTTAGAGTTAATGATATTAAAGGCTCAAAAATGATTTGAGCAAAAAAATAATATACCAACCCCCAACCTAACCTTTTGTATATCAAAACTACTCTAGAAGAAAAAACCTCAAGCTTTTCATAACACGTAAATAATTTGACTAAAAGAGCAATTATATAAAGTATTACTGAAACTGGTATCAAGCTAACTAAAAGACCTATAATTCTAGTATCTAAAGCTATTGGTTGTGACATTTGATCGGCAGTATCTGTGACATTAGGTATATATTCGCTTTGTGCAAAAGCCCAAAATGTTGGAACAGATATTACTATCAATATAAATACTATTCTAAAAATATTTTTATAGAACTTACTAATTTTTTCTAAGTTTTGCATAACTTTTATTCCTTGTGTATTTAGAGATATGATATCTATTTTAGATTATACTTATTGTTTATCAATAATTAGTTATTGATAAACAGTAATTTGTTTGTAAGAATATCAAAAAAATGAAGGAAAATAAAATATGTTTAGAAAAATTTTAATAATATTTAGCTGTTGTTTATTTATGAATTTATCAAGTTACAAAATAATCTGAAAGAATATAATTACAAAGCACTGAAATTAGAAAATAAAAAAGAGTTTGAAGCACCATATATACTTGCAAAGGTAAACGATAGACCTGCTTATGTGATTTTTGACTCAGGATCAAAAGGAATAAGTATTTTTAATCACTCAGTTGATCAATTAAAGCTTAATCAAGAGAGTGGTTCTGAATATTCATCAAATATGGTAGGACAAAAATCTAGGAATCAAAATGTAATATTAAAAAAAATACAAATAGGAAATATTTTACTTAAAAATGTCAAAGCTAATATAACCAATCAACCTAAAGAAAAGTTGTATCCAGTAATTGTCATTGGTACAGATTTCTTAGCAAGATATGATGCAATTTTTGATTTTTCAGCAAATTTGATATATCTAAGCAAAAATAACTTAACCGCTAAACAACACCATGAAATAGGAAAAGTATTAGATGAAGAAAGTTATTTATTAATTAACTTGACTAAATTATTATCTCAGCATCAGACAATTGCCATATCAATAGATAGTAGCCAACCGGTTAATTGTTTACTTGATACCGGAACTTCTAATTTTACAATTTCAGACAAATATCTACAGAGCATAGACTCAGCACCAACTAAGCCCAAGAAAACAATTAAGGCAACAGATGGAACATTAACATTCGCTGATATTAAAATTAAAAAAATAGTATTAAACCCTTTAAATCTATTTTTCCAAGATAAAGTTCAAATGGTTAATCTAGAAGCAACAGCTGCAAATATTAAGATTATGAGTAAATTTTTAGGAGTTGTATGCATTTTAGGATATCAGGAACTAAAGGCAGAAAAAGTAATATATGATTTTTCTGCGAGTAGAATTTATGTTAAGAAATAAGAGCTGAAGGGTCTATCAATTAGTTAGGAATAACTTTGCTTAAATTTTCGAACATAGTCGCTTGAAGAGCTACATAAACTTGTTCTTCGAAAGCAGCATCGACAGTTTGGTCTTTAGCTATTTGGCTAGCTATCTGTTTTGTAGCTGCAACCATTGCTTTAGCTACAGGGTTATTACTGTTTTGTGCAGCAGTAAAGTTACAAGCATTTTCTCCAAATAGTATACCATCAGCATCACTTACTTGCTTGTAGATACCGTTTTAAGCGATAGCATTAGCTACAGGAGCAGCAACAGCACTTGCAGGTCTTAACATTAAAGTATGATCTTTAACGTAAATAACACCTTCAGAGCCTATAGCAACAGCAATAGCATTGACAGCAGCTTTAACAGCCCAGTTATTTCCAAGTTTATCTAAATCGTATACTTTAATATCACCAACATTTATGATATCAAGGAATTGAGTAAGAATAGATTCTACTGCTTTTTCATCGGATAAGTCTTTTAATACGTTTCTAGATGTAGCTACATTGCTGTTAGCTCTAACTTCAAGTAAATCAGCTTCACATATTGATTGAGCAGTTCTAGGAGAAGCTATTTTCTCTTGGATACCACTTTCTAAGTCGCCCAGTGTAGTCACTGTGTATGCAAGAGTGTTTATGCATAAGTAGTAATTGCCTTATCATTATTACCACCTTGGATCAGCTGAATAGCTTGAATAGTTAAGTAGTTAGTTATATCGTTAAACTCTATAGCTGTTTGAGCATCTTTGCTATTTATATTATACTGACCATTCCAAAGAGCAACTCTTGCGCTCCAGAATTTATCTATATTATTTCTATAATCAATATAATCAAGAGCAGTAGCTGAATTCCATGCAGCTGTTAGCTCAGATGAAACTGGTCTAGCAATATCATTATAGTATGCTGTAGGACCATTTACAGTTATATTTTGGATAGTATTGAATTGAGCAATCTTTTCTTCTGCATAAGCTTTATCGCCTTTTTTAATGCCTTTTAAGATATTAATTTTAGTATTGATACTTTTTAGTTTAGCTTTTTCTTCAGTTACTTTGATTCTCCAGCCTAGTTTTTTCTTGCTTTCCAAATCTTCTATTTTTTTACTAATTTCATCTCTTTCAGCTCTATATTTTTCAAGACCATGAGCAGCAGAAGCTTCGTCTTTCATATACATATCTTTAGGCTTAACAGAATTAGGTATTTTAACTTTACCATTATTAGTTAATACTAGACCTCTAGCTATTTTTTCACCGTTTGTTTGGATATCGCCAGCGTCTGCAGCTATGCTTTTAACAGCATAAATTGGTGAATTAGGATCAGTATCAGCAGTTGTTTCAACCTTATTTGAATAATTAATAATAGAGTTGTTTAAGTATTAGCATTTAAATCATCAGCATAAGCAGAAGTTACTGCGATTGAGCCTAAAAGTGCAAGGGTAATAGTCTTTTTCATTTATATCTCCATTATTAATAAAATAATAAAATATCATTGATAGTGTATTTAGAGAACACGAGTATTAAAATTAAGGCAATATTTAAAGTATTTATTTTTATTAATATTTGCTTTGTATTTATATGAACTTTGTATCTAAAACATTTAGGAATAATGATTTTATAAATAAATATAAAATTAATGTATGGTGTGGTTATTGAAAAATATTAAGTGTATTGAGAACGAAGGTGAGTATTTATTTATTAATAGAATATTTATATAAACTTTTATACCATAAAAATATAATTCCAGCAGCTAGCAATTTACAAAGGCAAGGTAGAACACAATATATAAACCTAAGAGACATTTCAAGATTTTCAGTATTAGATGAAAATGAGGAGTTAATAAGAGGAAATGTTATAATTGTTGCAATAGCATAACTAAATTTAGTTATAAATGCTAGCATAGCATAATAACCGTTACCAAGCTCTTTTCTTTCTGGATAGCTATCTATCCATTTGGTTAGAAGTATATTTGGAAGAATTAATTCAGTTGCAAGTCCAGCTCCAGAAATAAAACATATCAAGGTAAAGAGTATATAATCGCCATCAGATAGAGCAAATACAAAAGAAAATATACTTGCATAGAATAAAAGAGCATAACCCCATGTTTTAATAATTCCAAATTTAAGAGAGATTTTTTTCATTATAGGAATGAAAAATATTGCCCCAAAAAAATACGTAAAAATATATAGTCCAGTTAAGTCTGGTGTTTTGAGAATATATTTACTAAAGAATATGATAGTAACTGCAGGTAAAGTTGATCCTACAGCACTAATTGTATATCCGACAAATAAAAATATACCATCTTTGTCAAAATGATCAATGTAATTCTTAATATTGAAACTATAAATTGTATGTTTAGATTTATTATCTAGATTAACTCTATTAATCCATTTAAAGAAAAATATGGTAGCTACTAAGATTAGTATTATTGCAATAATAGCATATAAAAAATAGCTTCTTCCATGCGGCATTAAGGTAAGTAAGACAGATAGTAATATCGAAGCGATTAATACACCTAATATATTAGAAATTTCACGGGCAGAAATCACTAAAGATTTACTATTGTCATCTTTTAACCAAAGGGCCCCTTTTGTAGTTGAGAATATTGTAATATAGCTAAAAGCAAGCGTAGATAAAAAAATCCCAACAGAAAGATTAAGTAAAATATTTGAAAATATTGGCACGCATATAACGTATACTCCAACTATAAATATAGCAACTACAGCTACCAAACTAATTTTACTTAGATAGTGAAATCTATCACAGTACCAACCAATTAAGGGATCGAATATAGCATCTAACACTTAGTATGAATAAAACTATACTTAGTATGGTTAAGTTTATTCCAAAATTAGTATGGTAGTATTCAGGTATAAATATATATATAGGAATACTAGCAAAGGCTACAGGGAAAGCTATAAATGCATAGTTATTTAATATTCATATAAATGATAAATTATTATACTAATACTATAATACCATTTACCTAAATGCATTTTGATTTAAATTTTATTACCAGTTAATTTTTTTATTTGGAACCCATTTATCTAAAAGGCTTTTATATTTTTTCTCTAAAACCTCTTTGGGTGGTAGTTCAGGTAGTTTCGAATATAAATCAGCTTTCTGGAAAGCTTTTAATAGAGGTAGTAATAGCCAATCTTTTTCATTAGCAAGTTCTTGATAAGCATGTCCTCCAGTTTGAGGAGTGTGCCATGGATAAAATGAGTGATATCGTAAAAGATATAATCCTTCATACGGTATATCACTACCTTGCTCGAAAACTTTATAAATATATTCATCATGGCCAAAACTCATATCAACATTATCAAAGCCACATTTTTTCTCATATTTTCCATAATGAGTTTCAGATTCGGTATTATAGTTATTATAATCTTTAGAGTCCTTGACAAATTCCCTATGAGAAAAAACATTAGCAGAAGCAAAAGGACAAGCAATTGGATATGTATCGCCAACAGTTGACCATTGAGGTAATTGTCCGTATTCTGGCAATGTCATGATTTTACCTAAATCATGTACAAAACCTACTAGGGGGAACCATGACCAATCTTTTATATGGCTATATAAATTACCCAGACTTTGCTTCTTTGTATAGAAATCCTGCCAAATTTTAGGAATACTTTGCCACTCATGATCTCTAAATATTGATCTAATTAAAGCATTTTCTCTAAGTTCAGTATCACTTTTTAAGAACTTATTTTGGCAAGCTTCTGCTGTTTGATAGGCATGTTCAATTTGTGGAAGATCGTTGTCTGGATCACTTTCATCATGAACGTTTTCTAAAAGCTTAAATACTTCGTAAACATCCATTTTTCCCAAATCAAGTTTGAAGTATTTATCCTTCATTTGAGTAACATATTCAAGATTTTGATTGATATGCATATCTTTATATGTTCTTTCTACACGATCTTGGAATTTACTATCTGTATAGTTACGAAATTCGCCAAATGTATTTTCTACTGTTTGAGACATAATATCCACCTCTATTAATCAATAATTTCTTTACCTAAATATCTCGTTTTTATACCTTTATTCAGGTTGTTTTCAATAGTTTCTAAATCAACTCCTTTTGTTTCTGGAACAAAAAGATATGTTACAATAAACGCTAAGCTGGCTACGCATGCATATATCCCGAAAGTAAATGAAACGCCTAGTTTTGTTAAAATAGTTAAAAATGTAGCAGCGACAATAAAATTAGCTAACCACTGTATTGACGCAACAAAACTCATCGCAGACCCTCTAACACTTAAGGGAAAAATCTCCGAAATAATTAGCCAGAAAAGAGAACCAACACTAATACAATATCCCACAATATATATTAAAAGACAAATTAAGGCTAATATTGCGACAGTACTACTTGTAACATTATTAAGCAAATAAATCATGCTAAACAGACTCAAAGCAGCCATAGCGGATCCAAGTAGTAGGAATTTTCTTCTACCTAATCTGTCAATAAACATTATAGTTATAATTGTAGCTATGAAGTTAACGAGTCCTAAAGAAAGGGTCATAAGCATCTGCATTTCACTTCCATTAAAACCTATATTTTCCATTATATATGGCCCATAGTACATTACTGTATTTATACCAAAAAATTGTTGAAATATCCCAAGAGATAAACCTATATATAGAACTGGTCTAATTTTTTTATTAAAAATTGCAGAGAACTTAGGTTTAGTTGCTTTTTCTAAATTATTTTGAATGGCAGATAATTCTTCTGAGACATCATTTGCATTTTCTCTAATTTTTGTAAGTGTCTCGCGAGCCTCTTGCTTTCTTCCTTTAGAAAATAACCATTTAGGTGAGTAGGGCATGAAACACATACCTACAAATAGCATAATTGCTGGTACTAGTCCTGTAGCTATCATAATACGCCAACTACCGCTGCTTGTTAGAAAATAATCAACAATAAATGCTATAACTTGGCCACCTGTAAGAAATGCTCCATTCCAAAGAACTAATGAGCCTCTTTTAGAAGCTGGAGCAACTTCAGCAATAAATAAAGGCACTGCGTAAGATGCTACACCAATAGCAGATCCCAACATAAATCTGCCAAGGACTAATGATTCTATATTTGGAGCTAACGATGCCACTAGAGTGCCTACTATAAATAACAAACTAGTAGCAATCATTACTTTTTTACGGCCAAATTTGTCGGTAAAATAACCACTAGCAAGAGCTCCAAAAAAGGCTCCTAGAACACAGAAACTGACAACCATTTCTAATTGCCAATGCTCAGCTAAGAAATCTTGTTGAATAAATGGCGTAGCGCCAGCTATTATAGATGTATCAAAGCCAAATAGTAATCCACCAATTGCAGCTACTGCAACAATAATAATTACATAAAGTTTCGATGATTTATAATGATTTTGTTGCATTTTATTATCCTAATAGATGACTCATATTAAATATCTTTATAGATTGTGTATATGTAATATCGTAAGCAATATCTAAAGCATCTTTTTTAGATAGTCTTCCTTGTAGAACCATTTCAGCTAAATAAACAGCATCAACACGTCTAGCGATATCATGTCTTACTGGTATGGACAGCAGAGCTCGCGTATCATCTATGAATCCTGAACAATTATAAAAGCCAGCAGTTTCAGTTACAGCATGACGAAACCTTTTCATACCTTCAGCAGAATCATTAAACCACCAAGCAGGGCCTAAAAACACACTTGGGTAATGTCCAGCTAATGGCGCTAGCTCTCTAGTATAGGTTGACTCATCCATAGTAAATAAAACCGTCCTAAAGTTGCGATTATTACCTACTTTACTTAAAAGAGGGTGAAGGCCATTTACAAAATCACACTTTAATGGAATGTCGCAACCTCTGTCATTACCAAATTTTCTTTGAATTCTTGTGTTATGGTTTCTAAAAACTCCAGCATGAATTTGCATTACAAGACCGTCATTAGTCGCCATTTTTGCCATTTCGGTTAACATTTGTCCACTGAATACACGCTTATCTTTATCTGAAGCAACATTTGTAATTATTTTTTTGAACAGGTTACGACGCTCTGTTTTATCTAAATCATATGTTTTAGGTATAGTCACACCATGATCTGAGGCTGTGGCACCATTAGCCTTAAAAAACTCTCGTCTCTCCGCTAATATTTTAATAAAATCGTCATAGGTTTCTATATTTTTATTTAGTTTCTTGGCTAATTTTTTTATATTCTTATGGACAGGGTGAAGTTCTGGGTTGGTCACACTATCAGGACGAAAAGTTGGAACTACTTTACATTCGAAATTAGAGCTAGCAATATTTTTATGATGATGCAAATCATCAGCTACGTCATCTGTAGTAGCAATAACCTTTATATTGAATTTTTTACATATCTCACGAGGAAGGAAATCTTTCTGCTTTAAACAGTTATCTATGTGGTCATATAATTCATCAGCAGTTTCAAGATTAAAAGGTTTGTTGTAGTTAAATACATCTTTGAGTTGAGCATCAAACCATAGACCAACTTGTGTACCTCTAAAAAGGTACCAGTTTTCTGCCACTTTTTTCCATATTTTCTTAGGGTCAGTTTCAACTGGCTTATCATCTTTTCTAGATATGCCAAAATCCTCAAGCCTTAAGCCCTGTGAATAAAACATTCTAAAAATATAATGATCTGGTTTTATAAGTAGTTCAACTGGATTTTCAAAGGCTAGATTTTCATCAAACCATTTTGGATCGGTATGGCCATGAGGACTAATTATTGGTAAATCTTTAATATGATTATAAATCTCTAGAGCTAGATCTCTAGTTGTTTTATCTGTCGGCATTAATACGTTATCGTTTAACATATACTCCTCCTTTATATTAACGATGAACTTCCTATAGCAATAACATTCTCTTGATCTAAGTATTCTTGTTGGTTTTGAGCATTAATTCCTCCTGTTGCACAAAATTTGACCTCAGGGAAAACTGCTCTATAATTTTTTAAGAGTTTAACTCCTCCAAATGCTTCTGCTGGAAAAAACTTAATAGTTCTAAAACCATAGCTCATAACAGTCATGATTTCAAAAGGTGTTACAGCGCCTGGTAGATATTTGAGATTATGTTCTTGAGCGAACTTTAGTAATTCATGATTAGCTCCTGGAGAGACATAAAAATCAGCTTCAAGAAAACGAGCTTTTCTAAAAAGTTCTATATTAGTTATCGTTCCTATACCAATAATTAAATCCCTATTTGACTCTATTACTTTTTTTACAACTTCTAGAGAGTTGGGTGTTCTAAGAGTGAATTCAACTATATTAAGCTTTTTTTCCCTTACCTTTTCTAAAATAGCATTTGCCTCTTGAATAGTGTCTGCAGAAACTACTGGAATAATAGGATTATTTTTAAGAATCTCACCTGTAGGCATTTGTTAACTCCTTTAATTTATCTAAGTGTTTATCCGTATATTTTTTATCAATTATGGCTCCATTATGTTGTATTATTTCTGCAGCAAAATCTTGTGCGAATTCAATACTTGCTTGTAAGCCCAAATTATTAATAAAAGCAGCTAAGAAAGCAGCATTAAAACTATCTCCTGCTGCAGTCGTATCAACTGGGGTAACTACCTTGTTAGCTTTTACTAAATTAATTTTGTTTTGATATTGTAATAGAGTTGGATTTTTACCGTGTTTTATAATGACTATTGGAATATTGAATCTATTATATCTGTCTAAGGTTTTTTGGTAATTAACATCGTCAAAAAGTAACTCTTCGTCATCAAAAGTTGTTAAAACTATCGTTACATACTTTAGTACTTTTTCTAAAAACTCTTTAGTCTGTTGTTTAGATTTCCAGCATTTAGGGCGATAATTTAAATCAAAAATTATCTCTTTATCATCACCTGAGTTTCTAAAATCTTTTAACCAGTTTGCAAATATTTCTAACTGCCTATTGTCCCATCTTGAGAGGGAGATACCTGAAAAATATAAATAATCATACTCTTTACAATACTTATCCAACTCTTCTTTGGATAAATGATAAAAAATATCTTTAATAGGAGCTTGCTCACGCCAATAATAAAAACTTCTTTCTCCGAGATTATCTGTTTGTATAGCATACAAGCCTGGGACTTTATCTTTTATTTTTAAAACTTTTAATGTATCAATATTTTCATCATTCCATTTGTTTATCATTTGGTTTGATAAGTTATCATCGCCTAGGGCTGTTAAAAAAGAGACATCACCGTTTAATCTAGCATAATATAGAGCAGTATTTAGAACATCGCCTCCAAAATTCAATTTTACTTGTGAGTCTAACTGAGCTTGACCGCTTAACTCAAGCATACATTCGCCAATACCTAAAAGCTTACTTTGATTCATTTTCTAGCTCTCTTTTTACAGCATATGCAACACCGCGAACTTCAGCAAGACCTTTCATACGGCCAATACATGAGTATCCAGGATTAGTTTTCTTATCTAAATCTGATAGCATTTGTTGGCCATGATCTGGTCGCATATAGATTGGCTGAGAATCTTTTTCTATTTTTAAAATCTCTTTCACAAGAGCATACATATCAGTATTGCCACATAAGTGCTCAGCCTCATAGAAACTGCGATTATTAGGATTAAGAGCAACATTTCTTAGATGTGTGAAATAAATTCTTCTACCAATTTTTTTTGCCATAAGAGGAAGATTATTATCCCATCTAGAACCTAGTGATCCAGCACAGAATGTTATACCATTCGCCATAGATGGTATATTTTCAAACAACCAATCATAATCTTCTATAGTGCTAATTATTCTTGGTAAGCCGAATAATTCAAACGGAGGATCATCAGGATGTATAGCTAACTTCGCACCGACTTCTTCAGCTACAGGAATTACTTTCTGCAAGAAATATATTAAATTCTCGCGTAATTTTTCTTTATTAATGTCTTTATATTCATCAATAGCTGCTTGAAATTGTTCTAATGAGAAACTTTCTTCAGCTCCAGGTAAGCCAGCAATTATATTACAAGTAAGTTTATCAATCTCATCTTGAGTCATATTTTCAAAATATTCTTTTGCTTGAGATATTATTTCAGCCTTATATGCTTTTTCTGAACCCTTACGTTTAAGTATATGAATATCAAAAGCCGCAAATGCTATCTCATCAAAAGATAATGTCTTTGCACCCGTAGAAGTTTGTTTACCTAAGTCTGTACGCGTCCAATCTAATACTGGCATAAAATTATAAATAATTAATTTAATACCACATTTGGCTAAATTACGGATACTTTGACAGTAATTATCTATATATTCATTACGTGAAGATTTACCTTTTTTGATATCTTCATGAACTGGTATACTCTCAACAACAGACCATGTTAAATTTGTTTTACCCAGTCTAGTAGAGTTTTCAACTTCAAATTGTCTTTTTTGAATTTCTTCTACAGACCAAACCTTACCATTTGGTATATGGTGTAGGGCAGTTACAATATCAGTAACTCCAGTTTGCATAATATCTTCAATACACACAGGATCATTTGGACCAAACCAACGCCATGACTCTATCATTTTATTCTCCTAATTTAGTAAGAGTTTTAATAACACCATTTTTATTAATTTCTTCAATAAAAAATACTATTTTTTCTTTTAAATCTTTATTTGTTGCTATTGTTTCCGGGAATATGCTTTTTAATGATAAAAAGTTATTAACCATATCAATAATTTGAATATTCTCTTGATATATCAATTTATAGTCATTTTGTAGAGGATCACTAATTTCTAATATTTTTCCATGTTGATCTTTACCACTACAAAATAATATCCAACCAGCCAATCCCAAAGCTAAAATATCATAATTTTGCTTGTTTTCTAAAAGATATACTAAAGATCCTAACCATCTTTGAGGAATTTTTTTAGAGCCATCCATAGCTATCTGTTCAGTTCTATGCTTTAAATGAGGGTTAGCAAATCTATGTAAAAGTTTATCAGCATATTCACTAGTTGAGATCTCTTGTTGTAAACCATCTACTAAAGGAGCTGCAATTTCTAACATATATTTTCTAATGAATGTATAAAATTCATATTGAGATATAACTTCATCAACTGTCTTTAAGCCAGCGTAAGCACCAAGATATGCAATTAAACTATGACTACCATTTAACATAGTTAGCTTTAATTTCTCGAAAGGTTCTATATCTTTAACAAACTCAACCCCAACTTTTTCTAGAGCAGGGCGACCATTAACAAAATCATCTTCGATAACCCACTGAGAGAATTCTTCAGTTGCCACTGCTGAGATATCTTTTTGACCAATCATATTTTCAATGTTATCTAGAGCCTGTTGAGTAATAGCAGGAACAATTCTATCTACCATAGAGCTAGGGAAGCTAACATTCTCTGCTACCCAAGTACTAAACTGCATATTTATTTTACTTGAGAAGTCTAGAATAGCTTTTTTTAATATTTTGCCATTATTTGGCATATTGTCACAACTTAGTAGAGTAATAGCACCAGCATTTTCCTGCCAACGTTTATATAGCCCAGCTATAGTAATTCCTATAGCAGTTTTAGGTGAGTTAATATTAGCTAAATCATAAGCTATATCAGGGTTTTCAAAATTTAATTCTTGAGTTGATAAATCAACATAATAACCTTTTTCAGTAACTGTATAGGTGATTATTTTTATATTAGGATCTGAAATTTGGGTTATTAGATTTTGAGATTGACCATTACCTGCAAAGTAAACATCTTTTAATGCACCTATTATAGTGTTTTTAGTGCCAGATTCATCATTGGTTGATAAAGTATATAAGCAGTCATTTGCTTTTAAATCATCAATTAATTTTTGGTTAGTTCTAATAGTACCACTTATATAGCCCCAGTTTAGGGCATTTTGATTACCAGTATTTAGTAACTTATCAATATAGAATACTTGATGAGCTCGATGAAAAGCTCCTATACCTATATGCAATATTCCTGGCTTTAAATTAGTACGTTGATAGTTTGGTAAACTACAATTATGTAATTTTTGAAGATTAAGCATTATATTTTAAATCCTTATTCATATTGATTATCTGAGGGTGAGTCACTTTGAAACTATCATGGCCCTCATATTGCCAATTAATATCTAGTTTATCATTTCTATTAGTGATTTGAATATTTAAGAAACCACATTCATTGTCTAAGTACTTAGTACTTTCACCATCATCTAAATATATTTGATGTTGAGTAGCTTCCTCACTTAAAGAAGGATAAATTTTATAAACAATATCTTGTCCGAAATTATTAAATTTAGCCTTACATTTATTTATAGCAATTACGCTTCCTTCTTTAACAAATATAGGAATACTTTCGATATCAATATTCAGACTTACAGTTTTACCACCTTCATATACTTCACCAGTATAGTAGTCATACCAGCTTGAACCTTTAGGTAGGTAGATTTCTCTGACTCTTTGATTTTTATCAAGAATATTTGCAACAAGCAGGTTTCCAATCATAAAATCCTTACTTTCTTGAAATGTTTTCTCATCAGATTCAAAATCATAAAAAGTTGGCTTTAAAATTGGTTTAGCATTAGCATGAGCTTGATAACATAACTGATAAATATATGGACTTATCTCATTACGCAAATCAAAAGCTTTTTGAATAGTCTCCAAAGCTTCTGGATACATCCAAGGAGTATTCACTGATTTATCATCGTTCCATGAGTGAATTGTAAATCTAGGATAAAATATACCATGCTGAATCCAGCGAATTAATAATTCTGAATCTGGAGCGGGACCACTAAAACCACCAATATCATGACCAAAATTATAAATTCCTGATAGAGATAGCCCTTTCGCCATTTCTAGATTATATTTCAAAGTTTTCCACTCTGTATAGTTATCACCAGTCCAAGTTTGAGCATACCGTTGTAGTCCTGCACATCCTGATCTTGTAATTAGATAAGGACGCTTGTTTGGAGCAAAAGCTTTTTGAGCTTCAAAACTAGACTTAGTCATAAGAAGCGCCTGAACAGGCTTTATATGTTTGATTTTTATTTCTTTGTCAAAACCATAACAAACAGCCTCGCCATTATAGACTTCATATTCATTATTATCATTCCAAGTTGATTCAATGCCTTTTTCTAATAATTGTTTTGTAATATTATCTTGCCACCATAAGATAGTTTTTGGATTCGTAAAATCAAGGTAATATCCTAATTCATCCCAAAACTGTGCTAATTCAGGTCTTTGATATTGTTTGTTATATATGAAGCCACCAAAACTGGCAACTTCATCTAATTTAGGATGGTCTTGAAGTAGACAAGGTTTGATATTTGCACATAGTCTAATACCATTATCTAAATATTTCTTAGTGAATCCTTCAATATCTGGAAATTTTGTATGATTCCAATTAAATACATATCTCTTATCACCAATAGAGGTATACCCTGAGCTTAGCTGAAATGATCCACATTGGATATTATATTGCTGGCAATCATCGATAAAATTATCCATTTGGCTCTGGGCATCTGGAAGGTCTGTATAAGTCATTGTAGAACCAGAATAATACAAACTCCAATAGGGTGGTAATATAGTTTTACCTGTTATCGTGCTAAAAGTTTCAGTAACTTCAGCGATATTATCACCAATCATAAAATAGTAATCTAAGTTACCAGCTTTTGCCTCATAGCTAATGTATGGACCATGATAATTATCAATTTCTTTACCAAAGTTAAAAACACTATCACTTAAATTATCATAGAAAATTCCAAAAGAACTTTTATTTGTAGGATTATGAGATATGAAAAAAGGAATGTGTTTATATAAAGGGTCAGAGTTTTCTGCATCATAGCCCATGGGATCTATTGATTTCATCTCATAACGTTTTTTATTACGGTTGAGAGAACCAGTTTTTTCACCAAGACCAAAAAACATAGCTTCAGGTTCTTTCTTAATAGCGTGGTATACACTTCGATCTGACCAAAAGTCTAAATTATATGCTTGGGTTTGTAAATCCTGAGATACTTTGATCCAACTATCAACATTTTTTTTATACCAACTAATTCCAAAGCTATTAAGCTCAATTTTACATTTTAACTTTGATGTTTCTATAAAAGCAAAATCATCATTACCATAAGCTTCAAACTTAGGACAACTAAAACTGGATGTGTCTAGTCTATCAGTCCCTTCAAATGGAATGTCATCTTTTGTTATTGACCAAGTTTTATCTAAAGATGGTTTTAGGGATTTAGTGAAGAGTACTCTGAAAATATTTTCTTCAAGAACAAAAACTCTAGCAAATATTTGTTTTTCTTCTAACTCAAATAAAATGTGATCTACCCTAGTATCTTTAAGTTTAAATTTACAAATGTCTAACATAATTCAAAATCCTAAAATGTATTATTATGGCCCCAAGTTTTTTGATGAGGCCAACCTGTAAGTTCTTCAACAACATTAATTGCTTCTTTGGGAGCTTTTTTGAGTTCTCCTCCAGCTCTTAGTCTTTCCAGTTCAGTTACTAATATAGAGTGTTTCGCTTGAGTTAATCTGAGTCTTGAGCTTGCAATAGCTCCAATAATACAAAACAGTATAGTGCCGCCAATAAAACAGATATTTATTCCAAGTAGGGCAGAACTAGACTGTACCGTAACACCAGCTTTGAAGCTGAAAACTGATAATGTAAAACCTACTATAGCAAATGCAAGTGCTTGAACTAACTTACGCGAAACGGTCATAGTACTAGCAAAAGTTCCTTCTCTTCTTTTAGTGGTTAATGCTTCATCTATATCTGCAATAAAATTATAGATATTCCATGGTGTAAAGTAGCATCCTGCTCTAGCAAAACCTAAAACAAATATAATTACAACAAATGAGGTTAAAGCAAGAATCGGAGTAAACATAGGAATGATAAGGAAACTAAGCATGCTTACAAGTAGGCAGCTAATAGCAATTCTATAACTCATCACACTACCAACTTTTATACATAAATATGCAAATATAGGTACTGAAATAACCTGAATTATTGAAAAACATGTATATACAATTGATGCAGAACTAATATTGTAATCTAATATAAAAGTAAAATAGTAAGCAAAACTGGCTCCAAATACATCTAATGCGACAAAAGCACCAATATACATCAGGAGATTAAGTCTAAATGCTCGAACTCGTAGTGTTGAAAATATATTAATAAATATGAATTTTATTTCTTTAAATAAAGAAGAATGTTCTTTTTTTGAAACTTCAACTTTTCTTTCCCAAGTGAACTTATAGACAAAGAACCATGGTAGCATGAATAGTATTGAACAAATAACTCCCATAATTATAAAAGAGGTTTTTTCATCAGCAAAAAAATACATAATAGCTGCAGGTAAAAATCCTGCAACAATATTAGAGCTTTGTGAAAAGACCATTCTAATTCCAGTCATCTTAGATCTGATATGATAACTATCTGTCATTTCCGCAGCTAATGTTTCATAAGGAACTTGAATCATTGTGAAAATGAAATTAAAAGCAATATAGCCGAATAAATAGTACCAAAAGCCAAATCCAGGAATCCAAAGTAGAGCAAATACTGAAACTAAAGGAGCACCTATTACAAAGAAAAACCTTCTTCTGCCTAATGGACCTCGCCAATTATCTGAAATATATCCCATAATTGGATCTGCAAACACATCGAGACCTCTACCAATTGCTACTATTAATCCTGCTTCTGCTGCAGATAATCCAGCAATATCTGTATAAAAATACATCAGCCATAATCCAAGAATAGTAAAGGCACCACCGCCAAAAAAATCTCCTGACCCGTAGGCAACCATGTTCTTAAATTTAACTTCTTTAGTATTTGACATCATTCTTGTATCTAAGATAGTTATAACTTCAAATATAAGTAATTTAGAGCTGATTTGAAATATAAATTTAATATTTGGTATGATTTTTTGATTAACTATCATCATACAAACAAATATTATTAGTGCTATTTTTCAAATATTTTTTCTTATAATATAAGTTAATAGTAGCTATAATCGAATTCTAAATAAAATTATCTTGGATATAAAGTTGATGAATATTAGAAAACAAAATTCATTTTTTTTGTTATGTTTTTTCGAATTTTTTGAAAGATTTGGTTACTACGGGTTTAGCTATACTGCTATTTTGTTTTTTATGAGCCAGTATGGTTTTGATTTTACAGAAAAACAAGCTGTACTTCTATTTGGGGGCTTTGCTTCATTAACATATGTTTTTAATGCTATTGGTGGATATGTCGCAGATAAAATTTTTGGCATAAAAAGAACCATGTTTTTAGGAGGTTTTTTTCTTCTGATTGGATATTTTAGCTTAGCGTTAAGTCCTTATTTTGTGAGTATAGATAATTATGTTTATATAAGTTTGGCTTGTATTATTGTTGGGTCTTCATTGTTTAAACCGGCACCTACAAACTTAATATCTAGAATATATACCGATAAACTAAAATTAGATTCTGTTTATACATATTTTTATATGTCGATAAATTTAGGATCATTATCCGCGTCTCTTTTGATACCAGTTTTAGCAACTAAATATGGTTATACTGTTGCATATGGTGTGTGTTCTGTAGGTTTTGCGATAGGTATATTGAATAGTATATTGAGCTACTCTAGTATCAAAAATATTGGTAATGAAGTAGACTTTAAAAACATGGGATATCTAAAAACTATTCTTATAGTTTTGATATTCATTATCGCTATAATGGGACTTAGCATAATATTACAAGCCAATGATACTATAAACTACATATTATGGTTTGGAGCGGGACTCATTTTTGGAGTCTTTGCTTTTCAAATTTATGTTGAAAAAGATCCTAGTTCAAGAAAAAAGATAGTCGCGGCGATTGTTTTATTAGTGTATGCAGTATTATTTTTTATAATATATCAGCAAAAATCAACGTCATTTTTCCTGTTTAACGTGCATCATGTTAATTTGGATTTATTTGGTTATAGTGTCAATCCTCAGAGTATACCTGGAGTTTTGAATACTGCTGGTGTGATTATATTATCACCTATATTAGCTTTTATATATACAAAGCTAGGAGCAAAAGATTTTAGCTTACCATTTAAATTTGCCTTAGGAATCTTATTCTGTGGTTTAGCATATGGCAGTATGTTTTTAGCATGTATAATCAACGATCCCACATCTAAAGTCAGTATACTTTGGGAAGTTTTAGCTATAACAGTGTTTTTCTCAGCTGGTGAGTTATTGATTTCAGCCCTAGGATTGTCTTTAATGGCTAAGCTTCTACCACAAAGAATCACAGGCTTTGCTATGGGAACATGGTTTATAACATCAGCTATTGGTATTAAGATTGGTACAACAATTGCTCAAGCAGTTACAAGTGGTATACAGTATGATGAGTCAAAAGGTTTTGATACTCAGATGACTATAAGTAGTTTCCATAAATATCAAGAGTTATTCGGTTATGTTTCCTTAGTCGCGATAGTTTTTGCAATAATTGCTTTTGTAATTGGCAAAAAACTTAATAAAATGATTCAAGATTAAATAATATCAACCAATTAATAATGATGCATAATCAACTTTCTGCTAAAAAGGCATTAATATTGTTACTACTCACTATAACAATGTGGTCAACAGCTTTTATTGGAATCCGTTATTTGATGTTAAATGGATTTAGTGCTGGAGGCTTATCATTAGCCAGATATGCTATAGCTAGTATTGTTATGCTTATAATATTTTTTAGACAAAAAGATAAAGCTAGGCCTAGTTTTAAGGATTTGTTGAGATTTGCTATTTTAGGCTTCTTTGGTTTTTTTGCATATAACGTACTGTTAAATTCTGGAGAATCTAGAATTACGGCATCTAGTGCTAATTTTATCATAGCACAAGCTCCCATAATTGTAGCTGTATTTACATTTATATTCTGGGGTGAAAAAATTAATAGATATGGTATTTTTGGATTTATTTTAGCTATCATAGGTGCCGCAGTAATTTTTTGTTCAAAGAATGATACCTCATTTGAATTTATTGGTATTTGCTTAGTTTATGGAGCCTGTTTTTCAGGTGCTATTTATTCGGTTTTCCAGAAAAGTTTATTTATAAAATTTCACCCAATTGAAGCTATTACATATTGTATTTGGTTTGGCACGATTATGTTAATGATATACTCTAATGATGCTTATACAGAATTATCTACTGCAAATTTTACAAGTATCTTTGTTGTTATCTATATAGGAGTATTTCCTGGAGCATTAGGTTATTTATTTTGGGGATATGCTTTTAGAAATATTCCTGCAACAGTGGCTATTAGCTCGTTATATTTTATGCCTATTATTTCTTTATTCTTAGGTTGGATCTTTTTAGGAGAGACAGAAGCATATATATCAATAATTGGTGGAATAATAAGTGTTGTCGGTGCTTTTATAATTAGTAAATATGGCTTAAATAAAAAAACTAACTAAAACTCTTAAATTGTTTGTCTTACCACATTTTAATAAAAATCTTTTTTGTCTATAATATCTGCAAGTTTTTAAATAAAGGATTAGTATGCAAATAGTTGATCAAATGAGAGATCAGGCTCTTGAAGAGTTAAATCTTGTCAGTGATAAAAAGTCTCTAGATGATATTCGAGTAAAGTATCTTGGTAAAAAGGGTGAGTTAACTGGTATGATGAAGCTGATAGCGACATTGCCAAATGAAGAAAAACCAAAGCTTGGTCAAGCAGTAAATATTGCAAAGCAAGCATTACAAAATGCTATTAATGAAAAACTAGCAAAATTTGAAGAAGCAGAATTAAATGAAAAATTAGCAAGTGAAAAAATTGATGTTACATTAAAAGGAGTAGGACAAAATCAAGGTTCACTACATCCTGTAACAAAAACACTTAATCGTATCGAAGCATTTTTTAAACAAAATGGTTTTGCAGTGGAGGTTGGTCCTGAGATTGAGAGTGACTATTATAATTTTGAGACTCTAAACATACCATCACATCATCCAGCTCGAGCTATGCATGATACTTTTTATATTGATGATACTCATGTACTTAGAACTCATACATCAGGTGTTCAGATTCGCACCATGGAAAAGCAAGAACCACCTATTAGGATTATAGCTCCGGGTAGAGTATACCGTTGTGATTCTGATATTACTCATACTCCAATGTTTAATCAAGTAGAAGGCTTATTGGTTGATACAGATGTTTCTTTTGCTGATTTAAAAGGGCTTTTACACGCATTTTTAAATTCATTCTTTGAAAAAGATTTAAAAGTAAGATTTAGACCTTCATATTTTCCATTCACAGAGCCATCAGCAGAGGCAGATATGGAGTGTGTAATGTGTGATGGTAAAGGTTGTAGAGTATGTAAGCATACTGGTTGGTTGGAGGTGCTAGGTTGTGGCATGGTGCATCCAAAAGTCCTAAAAGCTGGTAATGTTGATACTGATAAATACCAAGGTTTTGCTTTTGGTATGGGTGTCGAGAGACTCGCTATGCTTAGATATGGTATTGATGATTTGAGAATGTTCTTTGAAAATGATCTAAGATTTTTGAAACAGTTTTAATTTTTATTATTGAGGTTTATAAATGAAATTTTCACATAATTGGTTAAATGAATATCTAGATGATACTCAAGATAGCCAAAATCTAGCAGATACTTTAACTTTAGCTGGTTTAGAAGTTGATGCGATTGAGCCAGTAGTTGCTGAAAAAGTAACAGGTGTCGTAGTAGGGCAAATCAAAACTATCAACAAACATCCAGATGCTGATAAACTAAATATATGTAGTGTAGATGTAGCAGAAGAAGAACTACTAACTATAGTTTGTGGCGCTAAAAATATTTATGAGGGTATGAAAGCTCCAGTTGCAAAAATTGGTGCAGTTTTACCTGGTAATTTTAAAATCAAGAAATCAAAACTTCGTGGGCAAGAATCTTTTGGGATGATGTGCTCAGAAGAAGAGCTTGGTCTAGCTGAGAAGGCTGATGGTTTGATGGATCTACCAGCAGATGCTCCAGTAGGCAAAGATATGAATGAGTATCTAAATTTAGATGATAATATTATCGAAGTTGATTTAACCCCAAATAGAGCAGACTGTCTAAGTGTCTATGGTATTGCTCGCGAAGTATCAGCTCTTACAAAAACACAACTTAAAGACATTGAAATAAAAGCGACAGACGTTTCATTGGAAGAAACAAAAGATGTACAAATATTAGCTAATGACGCTTGTAAATCTTATCTAGGCTGTATTATCAAAAATGTAAATAACAAAGCTCAAACTCCACTATGGATGGTTGAGAAGCTAAGAAGAAGTGGTGTGGGTAGTATTTCATTTTTTGTTGATGTGACAAATTATGTGATGTTACTAACTGGTCAGCCGATGCATGCTTTTGATTTGGATAAACTAGAAGGTGGTATTAATGTTCGTTATGCAAATGATAATGAGAAGCTAACTCTGTTAGATGAAACACAAGTTAAATTACAATCAGATACTCTAGTAATCGCAGATGATAAAAAAGCTCTTGCAATAGCTGGTGTGATGGGTGGTTTAGATTCATCAATTACAGATGCTACTACTAACATTTTCTTAGAAAGTGCTCATTTTGTACCAGAAAAGATTGCGGGTAAAGCGCGTAAATATAACTTACATACTGATTCTTCACATAGATTTGAAAGAGGTGTGGATACTAAGCTACCACAGGATGCGATGCAGTTAGCTATTAATTTAATAGTAGAAATTGCTGGTGGTGAAGTAGCGCCTATATCTGGTGTAGAAGATTCTGAAT
Source organism: Francisella salina (assembly GCF_000219045.1). NCBI lineage: Bacteria > Pseudomonadati > Pseudomonadota > Gammaproteobacteria > Thiotrichales > Francisellaceae > Francisella > Francisella salina. The sequence goes on along the minus strand of NC_015696.1, from coordinate 1,412,341 downwards.
ATGTAGAAAAAATTACACCTATCAATCTATGTATCAATAAACTCAATAGAGTTTTAGGCACACAGTTTACTATTGAGTATGTAGCTGAAGTTCTTACAAACTTACACATGCAAGTTACAAAAATTGAAGAGTGCTGCCTAGAGGTGATCTCACCATCATATCGTTTTGATATGGAAATACCAGAAGATCTAATAGAAGAAGTTGCTCGTGTATATGGTTATTCAAACTTACCTGAGACTATGCCTAAGTACCAAGCTTCTAAAATTAATATCTCCGAGACTAAACAATCTCAAGATACTCTAAGTGCTAGATTAGTTGATAGAGGCTATCATGAGGCTATTAATTATAGTTTTATAGATCCTAAGTTTGATGAGTTCTTCTTTGAAGAAAAGGGCATAGCTATCAAAAATCCAATCTCGCAAGATTTATCTGTAATGAGACAATCTTTGATACCTGGATTGATTAATTCTTTTAAAGCAAATACAGCACGTCAGCAAAATAGAATTAGGATTTTTGAGAAGGGTGCTTGTTTTAAACTAGAGAATACTCAAAGAATTCAATTTGATAGATTAGCTGGTTTAGCTTATGGAGAGCTTCTAAATCTAAACTGGTCAAATACTAAAAAGATTGATTTCTTTGATGTTAAAGCAGATATCGAAGGATTATGTGTAGATGTTAAAAACCTAAGCTTTGAAGTTTGTGATGATGTTAATTGGCTTCATCCAGGTCAGTCAGCTTATATACTAGCAAATGGTGAAAAGATTGGTGTAATTGGTGTGATTCATCCATCTGTTTTAAAAACATTCCAAATCAAAGCCAAAGCACCAGTAGTATTTGAGTTAGACTTAGCTGTTTTAACTAACAAAAAAATACCTAGTTTTGAGAAAATTTCTAAATATCCGTCTGTATCAAGAGATATATCATTCTTAGTTGATAAATCTGTACTTGCTGGAGATATTATCAAAACTATAAATGACCTTAATATAAGTATACTAAAAGATGTAAATATTTTTGATATCTATGAGTCTGAAGAAAATGCAAGAAAGAGCATAGCTTTAAGTATGCTTTTCCAAGATAATGATAAAACTTTAGATGATATAATTATAAATCAAGCTGTAGATTCTGCTTTATCTATTTTAATAAATAAGTTTGGCGCAGAACAAAGAGTTTAATTCTATGTTAGAATGAAATAACATAGGCATACTCTAAAGGATGAGTAAATGTTATTTCTAGCTGTTTGTTTTATAATTACTGGTATTATAGTTGGTATTCTTTCAGGGCTTTTTGGGCTTGGTGGAGGGTTAACTGTAGTGCCACTTATGATGGTATTTGTATCAGTATATGAGCCAAGTTTTAGTGCTAATGCTATGCATATAGCAGTTGCTACATCTCTTTTCGTAATGATATTTACATCTACTATTACAACGTATTCTCACCACAAAGCTAAAAATATAATATGGAAGGTAGCTATCCCTATAAAAATTGGGGTAATAATTAGTGCTATTTTAGGTGCGATACTTGCGAGTTTCTTATCGAGTAAGATATTAAAAATATTTTTTATTATATTCTTGATTTATACTGTTATTAAATGGGCGGCTAAATCATTTTCTAAAAAGAAAAAGGACGGTAGAGCTAGTCAAAGAATAGAACCAAATAATATATTATCTATTATATATGGAAGTTTTACTGGTGCTATAGCTGTACTTCTTGGAATTGGTTCTAGTGTAATGATTGTCCCATTTTTAAAACATAAAAATTTCACAATGGGACAAGCTGCAGCAATAGCTGCTGCTGTTACTCCATTTATTGCACTACTGGGTGCTTTAACGTATATTGTTACAGGTTTTTCAGAGATATCATTACCTCATTTTTGTCTTGGATATGTATATTTACCTGCGGCTATAGGTATTATCTGCGGATCCTTAATTGGAGCACCAATTGGAACTAGGTTATCGGCTAAAATAGCACCTGCCATACAAAATATCATATACTTTGCATTTTTGATTATTATCTTGATTATAATGGTTAGTTAATAGTTGACATAACTATTTCAGAAATAGGATTGTCTAATGCATAAAGTCGCTGTTTCTATTTTATCTTTTATTTTTGTTATAAAAGGATATTCTGATGACTCAATAAAAATACAGCAAAAAAATTATTCTTCAGATTTGACAGAAACTGTAGACAATGTCACGATGCAGTATGGAGAATCACTAAATAAAAGCAAACTCAATCAGATCGAAACTTATACCTATGATGATCTAATAAATAGTCAATTAAATACATCTTATCTTAAATATAAATCTTTTAATGGATTTAGGGTTAATGAAGTATTTTCTCATGCAATGTTAAATCCACTTAAACGTACTGGACATCCCTTATTTATGATGCAATCTAGAAAAGATGGGTTACTTGAGGATGGGTATATTTATACTGGTGGTAAAGCTGCATTTATAGATTGGAATAGACTTCATGCAATACATAATCAAGGTACAACAAAAGACTTTTCATATTTTATAGATGGGTATGTTGCTTCTACACTATCTAAGTGGGTTAGTGCATTTGGTAGCTTAACTATATATAACGATGGAGCAGGAACGCATGTAATCCCATATTCATGGTATGTAACAGTAGGAGACTTATCTGAAAGTAATGTTTTTGGCTATATAGCAAATGATGTAGTTATGTTTGGTAATTTTGATATTGTATCAAACTTCGTATCTACTCTTACTCGATTGTATTTCATGCAATCAGGTGGAAATGCGAACTTATCGTATGCTACAGATAGTATTCTCTTAAATGCAGTTATACTTAATTCAAATACAAAAGGCTATTTTGGAACTACAAATGCTGATAGTAAGGGGGGAATAGGTTATACATTAAATGCTAAATATACATATAAAATGTCTACCGAAGGAGATTATCAATACTTTGGTATATCATATACAAACTCTTCAGGGTTTAATTCAACTACTAATGGTAGGGTTGGGATATTTGATGCTCATTATGTTGCGGCTATATCTGATTTTAACTTTTTTCTTGAAGGAGCTGTTACAGATAAAGGTGTTAGTGGTGTTAACTACTCTTCAGCAATTAGTTCAAATAAGATCTCAGGAGTTCCTTTCTTTGGGTCTATTAGACCAGACTCTCAATATATTTATGATAACTTTTTAAACTCTGGTGATATGGTTGGGTCATGGTCAATACAAGGAAGTTATACCTGGAACTTATTTGAGAAAAGTTTTATAACTTATTTAGACTATTCTCAACTTTATCAGAGTACAAATAATAATGCTCTTCAATATGGTGGTGGATTTCGTTATAACATATTGTATAGCTCTTGGCTTGGCTTAGATTATACAAGTATTACAACTAAAAGTACTGACTATAAAAGCTCACAAAATTATTTGTCTATTAGTTATGTTATTTTATGTCTAATATATTTCAGCCTTTCAAAATTAAGTTCCTTTGTACTCCCAAACCCTCTATTTCTAATTCAAGGACATCGTTTTCTTGTAAATAACTAGTTTCTAATCCAAGAATTTCATTTTCAAGCTGAACTCCCTTAGGAGTTCCTGTTAAAATAACATCTCCAGCTTCTAAGGTAAAATACTCACTTAATTTAGCTATTAATGTTGGGATTTTAAAAATCATTGTTTTAGTTGAACCATTTTGCATGATTTGATTATTTACTTTAGTTTTTATGTAAAGATTATCTGGGTTAATCTCATCTTTGCTAACGAGATAAGGCCCTAGTGGACAGAAAGAGTCACAGCTTTTACCCATATTATATTGCCCAGGTTGTTGAAATTGTAGTCCTCTTTCAGAAGCATCATTAGCTATACAATATCCAAATATGTATTCATAGGCATCAGATACTTTGATATTCTTCGCGGGTTTACTAATAATAACAGCAAGTTCGTTTTCATAATCTAGTTTATTACAGTTTTTGGGGATATATAGGATCGTAAGGTCCTGTAATACTATTTGAAGGTTTCTGAAAAAATATAAAATTAGTTGGTTTAATTTTAGGTCCACCAAGAAAATTGACTCGCTCTAAATAATCTAAATAATTCATTCCTATAGCAACTGTTTAATGCAGTTAGTTATATTATTTTCGTTTATGTTTTTTGTTAATACAGGTAAAGTATTTATATTAATATTGCTTATTATAGAGGTAAGTTTGACAATATTTTGGGGTGAAATATCTGATACGAAATCTTTAACATTGTATAAAATGTCTTTTGATAAGATACATGGATAAATATCATTATTATACTTATAATATAGAAATTTCATGATAATTCCTTTTTACTGCTAAAATTTTAGATGTATCAATAATCTTAGAGCAAGTTGAAATTATAATTAATTTAGTTCTATAAAACTAATATTACACTAACCTTTATTGAGACATTTATCGCATAATCCTCTTAACTCAAGATTCCAACTATCAACTTGATAAGGGGTAAGTTTTTGAAACTCTTTAAATATGTCTAGATTACAAAAATGTGATTCATCAACAAAACCACAATTTTGGCAAACAAATACTTCAAAACCTTGATGCTTGTGATTTTCTTTACATTTTACATAACAATTTTGACTTTCTATCCTATGGATAAAACCATGTTTTAACCAAAAATCTATTGCTCTATATACAGTAGGGGGATTTGTTTGTTTTTTTGCTGAAAGAATCTCTAAAATATCATAAGCACTTAGCGGAGTGTTTTGATTATAAATAGTTTGGAGCACTTGTTCTCGAGGTTTAGTAAATCTGTATTTATTCTTTTCACAGAAATTTTTAGCTATTTGTATACTTTTACTCATTAATAGAAGTCAAATTTTATTTAATTTACTCGACAAAGTATAACTCATCTTATTATTTAATAAACTGTTATATTGTAACATATTATGTAGTTATGTATTATATCAATCAAACTTTAACTACATGAAAACTCTATATGAAAAAATTACCTGTTACTGTTTTATCTGGCTTTCTAGGGGCTGGTAAGACTACTTTATTAAGTAATATTCTCAATAATAGTAATGATTTAAAAATTGCTATGATTGTTAATGACATGAATGAAATAAATATTGATGCTGAGCTAATCAAAAATCATGATTCACATATCTCAAAAACTGAAGCAAAGATGGTTGAGCTTAGTAATGGCTGTATTTGCTGTACACTACGTGAAGATTTGCTAATAGAAGTAGAGCAGTTAGCAAAATCACAAAAATATGATTATTTAATTATTGAAAGTACTGGTATCTCAGAACCACTACCTGTTGCGACAACTTTTGAGTTTAGAGATGAAGAGGGCATGAGTCTTGCAGATGTTGCTTATATAGATACAATGGTTACAGTAGTTGATAGTGTTAATTTTATGAATCACTATAGCTCTTCAGAGTATCTAAAAAATACTGATGAAAGCTTAGGGGAAGAAGATGACCGAGCAATAGTTGACCTTATGGTTGAGCAAATAGAATTTGCAAATGTAATCATTTTAAACAAAGTTGATAATTGTTCAGCTAAAGACAAAGATACTATCAAATCTATAATTAAAGGACTAAATGTTGATGCTGAGATTATAGAAACTGACTTCTCAAAAGTTGATATTAATAAGGTTGTAAACACTAATAAATTTGATCTAGAAGAAGCTGAAAATCATCCATTGTGGAGCAAAGAACTTTATAACTTCAAAGAGCATGTACCAGAAACAGAAGAGTATGGTATTAGATCATTTGTTTATCATTCAATAAACCCTTTTGATCCGGTTAAGATAAAAAACTTTTTTGACAATGTAGAGTGGCCAGGCGTAGTTAGAGCAAAGGGATTCTTTTGGCTAGCTACAAGACCAGATTATGTTGGTGAAATTTCTCAAGCTGGTGCTTTAGTAAGGCATCAAGGTATGGGCATGTGGTGGGCTAGTATGGATAAAGAACAATGGCCAAATACTCCAGAATTTCAACAGATGCTGAAAGATAGATGGAATGATATCAGTGGTGATAGAAGACAAGAGATAGTATTTATTGGTCTAAAAGATAAGATGAAAGATGAGCAAATAAAAGCGGCTCTAGATGATTGCTTAATAAATGACTACTGGGATAATCCAGAAAAATATACCGATTTAGCAGATCCATTTCCTGCTTGGTTTGAATCAGATGATGAAGAGGCTTAAAAATGAGTAACTTTCAATTAACAATTCTGCTTGTGATTTTATTCGTAACGGCAATTTCTGGTATATTTCCTTTTGTAAAGAAAGCAAATAATCCTGAGGGATTTCACTTCCCAATAGGTGATGCTTTGGCAAGTGGTGTATTTTTAGGTGCTGGTCTAATTCATATGCTAAGTGATTCAGCTGGGGATTTTTCAGAACTAAATATAGACTACCCATTTCCATTTTTGATAGCAGGGATAACTATTTTACTCTTTTTGTTGTTAGAACATATAGGTGGAGCACTATCAAAGAGCAATAAAGGCAATCTATCTTTTATGGCTATAATGGCAACAATAATGTTATCTATTCATAGTTTCTTTGAAGGTGCAGCATTAGGTTTATTAGAACAGTTAAGTGTCGCATTAGTAATATTTCTAGCAATTATTACTCATAAATGGGCAGCAAGTTTTGCTTTAGCTATAAGTATTAATAAGACAAGCCTAAGATTTTTAGCAAGGATAATCCTATTTATAATATTTGTTTTTATGACACCATTAGGAATATTATTTGGACAAGCTGCACATAACTACGTTTCAAATCCATTTGTTGAGCCTACATTTACTGCTATAGCAGCAGGTACTTTTATATATATGGGAACTTTACATGGTTTAGATAGATCTGTACTTGTTAAAGACTGTTGTAATACAAAGCAATATAGTTTTGTAATTATTGGCTTTGCAATTATGGCAATAGTCGCTATTTGGACTTAGAAATTAACAATAATTTAGACTCTAATTACCACTATAATATTTATTATCTTTGAAATTCTTACAATAATTAATTGTACCATGCTCTAATATTCCTGATTTAATTTTATTATAGCAACTTTGAGTAGGAGCAGTAACAGTCATCAACATACAGTTGCTAGGGTTATCATAGTTATTAGGTACTATATTACTTTGGAATAGTTGATTTGGGAATTTGACTTTTAAACCACTATGAGAGCCGTACCAATCAGTCATTTGATCACCAATAGACATCAACCAATATACATTTCTTTGTTCTGATAGGGCTTGTCTAAATGAATCTTTATAAGCGACTTTATCATTTGCACCAGACGCACAAAGGCTATTTTCAATTGAACCTGACAAAAATACATATTTATTAATCTGATCATCTGTAAGATTGAGATTATTTTTTAGCCATTTTGCAGTAATAGTTGCTGAGGCAGTATTACAATATCTAGCAGTTATAAAATAGCAATCAACCCCATTTTTAGAACATTGTTTTTTTACAAATTCAGTAATATATGGAGTTGGTTTGGTACCTTTGCTATCGTAATCATCATTAAAAGACGTTAATTCAAGAGTATTATCAATATCGAACATAATAGCAGGGTGTTTACCACTTTTCTCTATAGCCTTAATAAAGCCAATATCTTTAAATTCGTACATTAGATTATTTAAACTATCTACTAATTTTTTTGCGGTTTGGGCATATTGAGAGTTATCTGTATAATCATAACCTGTTTTGCTATCCATATACTTAAATACATCCGAATTTTTGGTAATGTTTGTAGTACATTGTTTAGCATTTTGGGGTAATTTGAATGTATCGCCATACTGCTCATCAAAAGCTGCTTCAAGCTGAGTAACTTTTGTATAAAGTTCTAATGGATCAACATTGCTTTTGTCATCATCATTTGAACATGATGTCAATACTGTTGTACCTAATCCTAGTATTAACAATGCTTTCGATGTGGCTTTAAGTTTTTGCATAATAGTATATCTCCTTGGTTTAACTAAAATAAATCAAAAACAAGGATATAATAATTTACAAATTCAAGAGATTAACTAGTTTTTATCAAATAAAAAAATATCAACAAAAGTCTATTTTAAAGATAGCAAATAAGTGTTATGATTTACGGTTACATTAACGGAGTGAGTATTTTAAGAATACTTTCTGCGATCAGGCTACCTCTACTTGTGGCCATATGCTGTGTGCTTTGAGTAGAATCAGCTAATATTTTATCAGCCCACTGATATATTTTTTCTACATCGTTCTTACTATACAAAAAAGTAGCAATTTCATAATTCAAAAATAAGCTACGATTATCTAAATTAACAGAACCAAGCATAGCGATATTATTATCTATTAACACGGCTTTTGCATGGATCATATTCTTTGTAAAATGAACATCAATATCATTTGCTAGAAAATCTCTTATATAACTAGCTCTAGCACGATCAGCTAATTGATGATTAGATTTTTTAGGTGTAATAATTTTGACATCTATGCCTTTCTTTTTTGCTAGTATAATTGAGTGGTATAGTTCAGCAGATGGTATTAGATATGGAGTTATTATCCAGAGCTTTTCTTTGGCTGAATTAATAGCTGTAATAAGACCAGAATATAGTTGATCTTCCTGTAAGTCTGGTCCTGAAGGTATTACTTGAACAAAACCTTCCTGAGAAATAGTGTTTTCAATTTTAAATTCAAGCTCTTCACTTGTAGCAAAGTGCCAGTCTGAGCAAAAAACTTTAAGAAAATATGCTAATGAATCTCCTTGGATTTTAAATAAAATATCATCCCACATTCCTTCATGCTCAATTGGCGACATATATTCATCACCTATATTCATACCGCCACTAAATACAGTTTGATTATCAAAAATATATATTTTACGATGATTTCTATAGTTAATATAGTTACGAAGTGGATTTGATATTACCGGCATAAAAAATACAACTTGAGCACCTAATTTACGTAAGTTTTTAAAGATTTTTCTATTGTGACGATATATATAGAATGATCCTAAAGAATCTATCATCATTTTAACTTCAACACCTTCAGTAGCTTTTTTTTCTAGGGCACTGATTACAAGTTTAGATGTTGTGTCATTTTTAAATACATATGTTTGAATGTAGATATTTTTCTTAGCAGCTTCAATCGCTTCCATAAAAGCTTCGAATGACTCAACCCCGTTAGTATACATCTCAAAAGAGTTTCTACTTGTTAAGGTTGGTAGATCCATATTTGTAAAAACATTTATTGTTTCTATCGGCAAATTTTTGCAACTATCACTATCATTAATACAAAATGATTGTAAGCCTGATTCGTTAATATCCATATTTTCCTTTTGCCAAAAGCTACGCTTATCTTTGCGTTGGAATATAAAGAAAAAAGGTATAGCTACATACGGAATAAAAAGTATAGCTAATAACCAGGCTATTATATTAGAAGCAGACTTCTTATCGACTATTAATTTTAGAACAATTAATATTGTAAATGCCTGACATACAAATAAAATGATGTTTGCTTCAAGGATGTATAGTAAATGTAGTAAGAAATTTTCCATTTATTTATATGGTGATAACAAATTATTAAGCTAGATTGTAACACAGCCCTGATTTTCTGGGTAGCTTACATTAATGGTGTCAATATCTTCATTATACTTTCAACGATTAAACTTGTGCGTTTCGTTGGTAGGTGAGATGCATCCTGTGTTGAGCCCTCTATTACAGTTTCTGCCCATGTATATAATTTCTTAACTTGCTTAGGTGAGTATATAAAAGTTGCTATTTCATAGTTCAAAAATAGACTACGATTATCTAAATTTACTGAACCTAAGATAGCTATGTTAGAGTCAACAAGTACAGCCTTTGCATGTAGCATGTTTTCAGTAAAATATACGTCTATGTTACATTCGAGTAAATCTCTAATATAACTAGATCTAGCTCGATTAATTATTTTATGGTCAGAGTTTTTAGGTGTGATTACTTTTACATCTATTCCACGACATTTTGCTAATAGTATTGATTGTAATAAATCAAGTGATGGGATTAGGTATGGTGTTATAATCCATAACCTATGTTGAGCAGAGTTTATGGCAGTAATTAATCCAGCATAAAGCTGATTTTTATGCATATCTGGACCAGAAGGTATTACCTGAGCGAAACACTCAGTTGTGATTTGACTTTCAATTTTGAAGTTTAGTTCTTCTGATGTTGCAAAGTGCCAGTCTGAACAAAAAACTTTTAGAAAGTGGACTACAGATTCTCCTTCAATTTTGAACAATAAATCACTCCACATTCCATTATGCTTAGTCGGTGACATATATTCATCACCTATATTTATTCCACCACTAAAAGCTGTTTTATTATCAAAAATGAATATTTTACGATGATTACGATAATTTATATAATTACGCAAAGGATTAGATATTATAGGCATAAAAAACACTACTTTAGCGCCTAGCTTTCTTAGATTCTTAAATACTCTTTTGTTATGACGATAAACATAAAATGATCCTAATGAATCTATTAATATTTTAATATCTAAACCCTCAGCAGCTTTTTGTTCTAATGCTCTTACTACAAGCTTTGATGTTGTATCATTTTTGATAATATATGTTTGAATATAAATACTATGTTTGGCTGATTTTATAGCCTCTATAAATACTTCAAATGACTTTGTTCCATCAGTATAAATATCAAACGAGTTTTTCATAGTTAGAGTAGGCAACTCAAGATTTGAGAATGTTCTAATAACACTAACAGGTAAGTCCTGACAACTATTTTGATATATACATGATTTATCAAATGATTCGGTATCATCCATACTCATAGCATTTTTTTGCCAAAATTTACGCTTATCCTTACGCTGAAAAATAAAAAAGAATGGGATCGCAACGTAAGGAATAAAAAGTATAGCTAATAGCCAAGCTAATATATTTGATGGTGATTTTTTGTCAACAATTAGTTTTAAGACTACAAAAATGGTAAAAGCTTGGCATATAAACAAAATTGTATTTGCCTCTAAAATATATACCAGACTATTTAGGAAGTTTTCCATGGTAAAACTAAATAAAAGAAATATAAGAAAAATTTTATCATAATGATAGCAATCTATATAGCTATGTTATGTTGACCAAATTTTTTAGTGATAAGTAAAATTATAATAGAAATGGCAACTACGGTTAATATTAGATATAGAGGCGTTAATATATATCCCTTAGCGATCCCTAAGCTCGCTAGAGCCAAAAAAGCACCATTAAACACTGCAAAACTAATATTATAACTAAAACCTAACCCACTAGCTCGTACTCCTGGCGTAAATAGGGTGCTCGCATAATTAGATGCCACTCCAACAACAAGTCCCATAAAGATATTGTTAATAAGCATTATTTCTAAAAGATATGTTGAATTAGTTATAACACTATAGTAGAAAAAGCTTCCAAATATCATTAAGCCTAAAGCACCAATCAAAAGTATACGTAAAGGTGTAAATTTATCAGCAAGATATCCTGCAGGTATAGAAACTACTGAAAAAACAAAAAGATTAATAAGTATTAAACTAGGTCCATTTTCTATATGATTTAGCTGAAAGTAAGTTGGTAAATATAATGAGAAAAAACCAACTACCATAGCAAATATTGAGACTGCAGCTGTTGCTCTTACGATTGCGAGCTTTTCTCTTTTAAATAAATCAATTAATGGAACTTTGTGATGATCTTTCTTATTTAAAAAAGTGTTGGTTTCATGTATCTCTTTTCTAAAAAAATAACTAATAATAGCAGCAAGACCACCAAATATAAAAGCTACGCGCCAGGCATAATCATCAGTAAGAAAATGAGTTGTTATAATCTTTGTAATCTCTGCAAAGAAAATACCAAAGTTAATAAAGCAAAAAATAATTCCACAAGCAAGACCGCCATTTTTAACTAAAGATTCCTTCACAAAAACTACAGCACTTGGGATTTCGCCACCAATTGCTGCTCCTTGGATAATTCGTAGTACTACAAATAGTAATGTGGCCAATATACCTGCATTCTGATATGAAGGTAGTAGTGCTATCAAAAAAGATGCTAGACCCATAAATAGTATTGTAAGAATAAATGATTTTTTACGTCCGTATCTATCGCCAATATGTCCAAATAATATTCCACCAAATGGTCTAGCAAAATAACCTACTGCAAAAACTGTAAATGCAGAGAGCGCTTGTAATGCAGCAGATCCTTCTGGTGGAAAAAATGTCTTGCCTAAGACGATTGTAAACATACCGAATATGACAAAGTCATAAAATTCTAACATTCCACCAATGCTTGTTAGCAAAATCGTTTTAAAATCATCTTTTTTAAGCATATTTAATTAAGTATAATTACAGTCAAATTGTATCTATGATAGCGAAAACGCTAGTAATTTAAAATCATGAAAATTGAAAATGTCGCTAAAAGGAAAGTCCAAAAAGGACAGAAGCTTTTGCCTAATATAAAAAATATAATCTTGGTTGCATCTGGTAAGGGTGGTGTTGGTAAATCAACTGTTACGGCTAATCTTGCAGTTAGTTTCGCAAAGATGGGGGCTGGTGTTGGTATATTAGATGCTGATATCTATGGTCCTAGCCAACCAACATTATTTGATCTGAAACAGAACCCTAATACAACACATAAGAAAAAGATTATTCCGTTGGAAAAATACGGAGTTAAGATGATTTCTATAGGAAATCTAATAGACTCTGAATCAGCAGTAATTTGGCGTGGTCCTATTGTATCTAGAGCGTTGATGCAACTTTTGAATGATACTGACTGGGGAGATCTTGATTATTTATTTTTAGACTTGCCACCTGGAACAGGAGATATTCAGCTTACTATCTCTAAAAATATGCCTGTAACAGGAGCTGTAATCGTTACGACACCACAAGACTTATCACTGATTGATGCAAGAAGAGCACTTGCAATGTTCCAAAAAGTTGATATAAAAACTCTTGGTGTCATTGAGAATATGAGTTACTATATTTGTCCGAAATGTGGTAATAATGATCACATCTTTGGTGAAGATGGTGCTCATCTATTGTGTGGTAAAAATAACATTGAATTTTTAGGAAATTTACCACTACATAAATCTATCCGTGAAAATGCTGATAATGGAAAACCATATGTCAGTTTAGATAAAGATGATGCTATCAATACTAGTTATATGACAGTTGCTGAAAATATTGTGAATGAAATTAAAAAACTACCTAAAGCAAGTAGTTTAGATTCTATTGGTGTTAAATTAGAAAATTAAGAGAGAAATAATAGTAATGACTATAAAATCAGATAAATGGATCAAAAAAATGTCTCAAGAGCATAATATGATAGAACCTTTTGAGGCAGGACAAATTAAAGTTTCTAATAACCAAAAAATTGTTTCTTATGGAACTTCAAGTTATGGGTATGATGTACGTTGTGCAGATGAGTTTAAAATATTTACAAATATAAACTCTTCAATAGTCGATCCCAAAAGCTTTGATGATAAAAACTTTGTAGATTTTAAAGGAGATGTTTGTATTATTCCTCCTAATTCTTTTGCCTTAGCTCGTACAGTTGAGAAATTCAAAATCCCAAGAGATACTCTAGTAGTCTGCTTAGGTAAATCCACATATGCTAGATGTGGAATTATTGTTAATGTCACTCCTCTTGAACCAGAATGGGAAGGGTATGTAACTTTAGAGTTCTCAAATACTACGCCACTTCCTGCAAAGATATATGCTAATGAAGGTGTAGCTCAGATGCTATTTTTCCAATCAGACGAAGAGTGTGAAACTTCTTATGCAGACAAGGGTGGCAAATACCAAGGCCAGGTTGGTGTTACATTACCTAAGTGTTAGTTTTTACTATCTATTCTACCTCTAATATCTTGGAATGCTTTTAAACCAAATAAATGCATACTTGCATAAATATAATCAAAGATTCCAGCTTGTATAGCTTCATAATTAGCCCAAACTGTATCTGTTGTATACATATACAGTTGGATTGGTAAACCTTTCTCTGTAGGTTGTAATTCTCTTACAATAAATAACCAACCGGGCTCTGTATGAATTTTTGGATGATCTTTTAAATAGTGTTCTAAATATTTCCTGAACAATGTTGTATTAATTAACTCATCTTTATTACAAGAGTTTATAATGCTATCCATATAATTTAGCTTTCTTAAATTATCAAGAGTTTCGACATCACAAAACTTAATACTATCAACATCAATATTGAAAGATCTTTTGATCTGTCTGCCACCCATTTCAAACATACCACGCCAATTTTTAACGCTACTTGTGATTAATGAGTAAGTAGGAATGTTATAGATTGTCTTATCAAAACCTCTAATTTTTACAGTATTAATTGATATTTCTTGGACAGTTCCTTCTACACCTAATGACTGTATACTTATCCAATCACCAACTCTAACCATATCTAAAGCTGCTACTTGAATATTAGTAGCAAAGCCTAAAATTGTATCTTTAAAAACTAGCATCAACACTGCTGATAGTGCGCCTAAGCCAGTTAAGAATGCAATAGGTGATTTATTTAGTAACAAAGATATTACTAATATTACTCCAACTAAATATAATAAAATCTTTACTACTTGTGCATAGCTTTTTAGAGAGTAATATTTAAATTCATGCAAGGATTGAAAGTAGCTAAAAATAGCATCAATCAAGGATATAAAAAAAGAAATTATTGATATTGTAATGTATACCTCAGCTATTAACTGGATAAAGGAAACTAATTGTGTAACCCACTGATACTCATTACTACTTATAAATCCAATTACAATATATATAAAAACAGCAGGAGCAATATGAGCCAACTTATCAAAGATTTTGTTTCTAATAAGTGATTTGCCTAATGATGAGTTAGCCTTAAAAAAAATCTTTTCAGCAAGGGTTAATATATATTTGCTAATTATCTTATTTATGAGCCATGAGAAGAATAGAACAGCTAACAATATTACTATAAAAGTCAAGACTACCGTTAACGTAGAATCGTTTGTCAACTCTATATAATATTCCTTTAAAATATTCATTATATCAAACTTCCTTAGTTTTCTATTTTGTCTCTTTACTAGGTAATAATTCTGCTATCTGAAGGACTATTCTTGTCATAAGGTCTGATTGTAAATAACTCCAGATCCTCTCTAATTCATTATTCTGAGCTAATTGGGTACTTGCGTTTGATTGCCAGAACATTTGTGCATTAACGGTACTATCAGGAACAACTGGTGTTTTGACCTTAGGTTTAACAACATTATATGTTATCGTATATATCGCAAGGAAAGTATTATTTGATGCACCACCGACAATACTAGTCATTTGAGTATTCTTGGTTGCACCCTGGATATTTATTATATAATCGGCATCTTTTTCTTGTTTTTTACTTCTTATAACAACAGCACCATATCCTATAAGCCTACGTCTTAACTCGTTAACTAAGCTTTGAGGTGCCCCACCTGCATTATAGATATAGAACTTAGTATCAATAAGGCTACTAAAATTTCCAGCATTACCATCAGCAAGGTCACCACGAAGGTGGAATCCACAACCTGATAACAATGTAGCAATTATTAATAAATATAAGGTCTTAGTATAGTTTTTTATCATTATGTGTGCCTTATCTAATAACAATATTAATCAATTTTTGAGGAATATATATAACTTTAATAATTTGCTTATCCTCAATATTATTCTTAACATGCTCATCCGCTAATACCACTTCTTCGACTTGATCTTTTGTTAATGAGGTCTCTAATTCAAGTTTTGCTTTAACCTTACCATTAATCTGTACAACTAAAAGAAACTCATCTTTTTCAAGAGCTTTCTCATCAACTATTGGAAATATAGTGTGTAGAATATCATCTCCTAGATCGATCTCTTGCCATAAATAATGACAAATATGTGGTGTGAAGGGTGATAGTATTCTTAATAAAATACTAAAGCCTTCTGACTTAACACTATCTGATAAATTATCATAATTGTTAAGCGTATTTAAGATTTTCATACATGCTGAAACAACTGTATTAAATTGACTCTTTTCAAAATCAAAAATAGCTTGTTTCAAATTAGCATAGATCTCATAACGAGCTTTTTTATCATTTTTTGATAATACTCCAGTATCTATAGTGACATTTTTTGCTAATATCTCTTTATTTGTATAAGCATAATTATATACTTTACGTAAGAACTTATTAGCTCCATCAACACCAGTTTCTGACCATTCAAGTGATTGCTCAGGAGGCGCTGCAAACATACTAAATAACCTAACAGTATCAGCACCATATTTATCAATAAGCTCTTGAGGATCAACAGTATTTCCTTTAGATTTAGACATTTTAGCGCCATCTTTTAGCACCATACCTTGTGTTAGTAGGTTTTTAAATGGCTCATCAGAAGTTATTAAACCTTCATCACGCATTAATTTATGGAAAAATCTTGCATAAAGTAGGTGCATAATAGCATGTTCAATACCGCCAATATATTTATCAACTGGTAACCAATAATTAGCTTCTTCAATTAGCATTTCATTAGCAGTAGGGCATGTATATCGTGCATAATACCAAGATGATTCAAAGAACGTATCAAACGTATCGGTCTCTCTTTTGGCAGGTTTTCCACATTTTGGACAAGCAACATCTAGAAACTCAGGCATATCTTTTAGTGGAGACCCAGCTTCTGTAAGAGTTACATTTGTTGGTAATTTAACTGGTAAGTTTTCTTCTTTTTCAGGAACAACACCACAGTCATTACAATGTATCATAGGAATAGGACATCCCCAGAATCTTTGACGTGAGATACCCCAATCATGAATTCTAAAGTTTGTAGTTTCATAGCCTTTATTGTTATCAAAAAGGTATTTTTTCATTGCTTGATATGCTTTTTTGAAATTCAAGCCATCAAACTCTCCAGAGTTAGTCAAAATACCTTTTTCTGTAAAGGCTTCTTTATCTAAGTCTAATTTTGACTTATTATCACTAGGCTTAATAACTTGTTTTAGAGCAATATTATATTTTTGTGCAAATTCCCAATCTCTTTGATCATGTGCTGGGACTGACATTACAGCTCCAGAGCCATATCCCATAAGAACAAAGTTTGCTACCCATACATCTACAGTTTCACCAGAAATAGGGTGGATTACTTTTATAGAAGTTTTGAAACCTTTCTTTTCTTGAGTAGCCAAATCAGCTTCCATAGTTGATAATTTCTTACATTCCTCTATAAAAGAGGCTAACTCAACATTAGTTTCTGCTTGTTCAAGAGCAAGAGGATGCTCAGGTGCTATACCCAGATAGCTAACTCCCATAAGAGTATCTGGACGAGTTGTAAATACCTCAATTTCTTGATCAGAATTTTGAATTTTAAACTTAACAGTCAGACCTTTTGATTTGCCAATCCAGTTAGTCTGCATAGTCTTCACAGCTTCTGGCCAACCATCTAACTGGTTAATATCTTTTAGAAGTTCATCTGCATAATCTGTGATTTTCAAGAACCATTGAGGAATTTCTTTCTTCTCTACCAAAGCTCCAGATCTCCAACCTCTGCCATCAACCACTTGCTCATTTGCAAGTACTGTTTGATCAACAGGATCCCAATTAACTACTGAATTTTTACGGTATGCTAAGCCTTTTTTGTATAGTTGAATAAAGAACCATTGTTCCCATTTATAATAATTTTCATCACAAGTCGCTATTTCTCTAGACCAATCAAAGCTAAACCCTAGAGAATCTAGCTGTGATCTCATATATGCAATATTGCTTTTTGTCCATTTATAAGGAGATTTTTTGTGTTTTATTGCAGCATTTTCTGCAGGTAATCCAAATGCATCCCAACCCATAGGATGAAGGACATTCTTACCTTGCATCTTTTGATATCTTGCAATTACATCTCCAATCGTATAATTACGCACATGTCCCATATGTAGGGTACCACTTGGATATGGTAACATTGACAAGCAATAGAATTTTTCTTTATTCTTATCTTCTGTAGCTTCAAATGAATCATTTTCACGCCAATATTCTTGAGCTTGTTGCTCAATCTGAGTAAAGTTATATTCGCTCATTTAGATATTAATTCCAGTTAATAATTTATTGAAAATATAATTGCTTAATTTTATTTGAAAATTAGTAAAATATCTAGGAAGTTTATTATGATATAGTATTTAGTTAGCCAAAAAGAAATATTTAACAGTATTTATCTAAAATAAGCTTAATTCTCTGCCGCCATCCAAGTTTCTAAGATTACACAAGCTGCCAAGGCATCTACTTTTATATGTGATACTTTTTTACTTTTTACTTCTTCTAAACGCCATCTTGCTTCACGAGTTGAATATGCTTCATTGATAAGATGAATATTTCTTTTATAGCGTTCTTTAACTTCTTTAGCAAAATCTTTAGCTGCCTTTGTAATATCTGTTTCAAAATCTTGAGTATCTAATGGTAATCCTATAATAATATCAGAAGGATTCCAGCGTTTAACAATCTTATCAAGCTCAATCCAGTTAGGCACTCCATCATAGGCTTCAACTGTACCTATAGGAGTAGCTGTTTTGGTAATCATTTGCCCACTAGCTAATCCAATTCTAGCTTTACCATAATCTATTGCTATTAAAGATTGAAACATTAGCAATTCCCTATGTTTTTGAATAAACTATCTAGGCTTTGTAAAGTATAGCCAGCATGTTCAATATGGTTTTGCCATTTTACTTTATTCTCATGATTAAATAATATTTTTTTGCTTAATTTACTTGTTACAATCCAATCATTGGATTTTATTTCATCCGTAAGTTGATCAGCAGTCCAGCAACTATAGCCAACTACTGGCAGAAAATACTCCGGTAAAATATTATTTGCTAAATCTTCCAGAATATCCATAGAAGCAGTTATAGCAAGACCTTCATCTAGTTTAATTGTAGAGCTATAGTTTCTACCATTTGTAGTATGCAAAATCATAATTTTATGGGGGCTAATAGGACCACCCATATAAAGAGGGTAATCTAAAATCTCATTAAATGTATTGTTATGAGGAATCTCTAATTCTTCAAAGACATCTTTTAGTGTATCACTTAAAGGTTTATTGATAATCAAACCCATAGCACCATGACGATCATTTTGGCATAGATAAATTACAGATTTAGTAAATATAGCATCATCTTTGATAAGTGGAGTTGCTAATAAAATTTCACTTTTATGGTTTTGGAACATATTATATTTCTTAAGTATAAAAATTTTTTGTAAAAAATGGCAAAAATAAATGCCGCAGTGGCGATAATTTTAGATGAACAAAGTGCTAAAGTCTATATAAGTCTAAGACAAAAGTTTCAAAGCTATAGTGACTACTGGGAATTTCCTGGTGGTAAGGTAGAAAAAAATGAAACTTTTGAACAATGTATAAGAAGAGAGGTTTATGAAGAAGTTGGCATAATAGCCAAATCAGTAAGTTTTTATTTTCGCAAAAAGCATATAAATAAATATAACGATGAAGTTAATCTAGAGTTTTTTATAATTAAGGATTATGAAGGTAAACCTTATGCTAAGGAAAACCAGCAATTAAAATGTATAAACATCCTTGAGCTTAATAATTATAAGTTTCTTCCTGCAAGTTTAGAAGTAATAACGATGTTACAACAAGATTACTCATACGATAGTTAGTATCAGTCAATAATTAAGCATTTTGTGAAAAGGTTAGAATATAAATTAATGATCTAGAAGATAAGTATGTAATTTAACATAATATATATTATGCGAATTTATATATTTTCTTATTTCGCAATAATAATCTTAGTTGATTTAGATATATTTGCCCAAATTATTATAAATATAACTATTGTTGCTATGCCTACTATTATATTGATTACAGGAACTACATTTAATAAAGTCAATCCCACATACCAATATACAAGTGAAGCTTTAAATTTTAATTTTTTTTCGTGCGTTTGATTATATAATTTAGTTTGCTCATCTAACTTTACAGCTGTTACCACTAATGCTATATATGACCATATTGGTATTAGTTGAGTCCATAACCATGCTGGATGTATTTGTTCACCACTGTTTACAGTAACTAAAGCTTTTGCTAATTTTTGTTGCGATAAAATAAATAAAACTGAAACAATCAAAGATGTAATTATTAAAACTACTGCACATATTTGTATAATGAGCATCATTGTTTCTGGAGATATAGAGTTTATCATTTTGGACTAAATGTATAATTAAGCATGTTGATTATTTTATATAATAATTAAGTATCAGTAAATCATACAGTTAGTTTTGCTAATTAATATTTCTTATTATTTTGATGTTTAAATATTTTGTTAAAGACTTAGGTTATGGAATAATTCATATAGTTGAAATATTTCTGAAGTTTTTAATATGGACGACAAGAGTAATTTAAAAAGAGATATATTATCACGCCATATAGTTATGATATCTCTTGGAGGTACTATCTCAGCAAGTTTTTTTCTTGGTATAGGTAGTATTCTAAACTCAGTTGGTGCATTTGGTACTGTATTAGGGTTTTTAATTGGTGGGATAATTATGATGCTAGTAATGATAAGTCTAGCAGAAATGGCTATAGAGATGCCGGTAAGTGGATCCTTTCAAAATTATGCTACCAGATTTATTTCGCCATACTCGGGCTTTTTGACTGGCTGGTTATACCTAATAAATTGGCTTACAGCAGCGGCTGGAGGTCTTGTTGCTGCTGGAATTATATGTCATAACTTTTACCCTGCTATTAGCGTTTGGCAGTTTTGTATAGTTACTATATTTATCATAAGTTTATTAAATTTATGTGCCGTAAAAGTCTTCGCAGAAATTGAGTTTTGGTTATCTGCAATAAAAATCATAACTATTATAGTATTCATATTAATTGGTATTGGGATTATAACAGGATATTTAAATACTAATAGGCCAATTTCAGGCTTAGTAAATTTCTATGCAGATGGTTTATTTCCAAATGGATACAAAGCATTTTTATTTGGTCTAGTTATTATAGTATGTACATTCCAAGGAGCCGAACTAGTTGGTATTGCTGCGGGAGAGACAAGTAATCCCGAAAGAAATATTCGTAAAGCAATAAAAAGTGTAGCTATTAGAATATTACTCTTTTTTGTATTATCATCATTCATAATAGCCTATATTATTCCATATAAAGACTCTAGCGTAGCTAATACCCCTTTTATTACAGTGTTGCAACTAGTCAATATCAAATATGTTGATACCATTATGCAACTTGTGATTCTTACAGCAAGTTTATCAGCTGTAAACTCATGTTTTTATACTTGTGCAAGGCTTATGTGGTCTATGGCTTCAGATAAACAAGCACCAAAAATATTTACAAAACTTAGCAAAAAACAAGTTCCGATATATGGCGTCATATTTGTAGCTATACTTTCTTGTCTTTGTTTGATTACAAAATTTGTTGGTGCTGAGAAAATATTTATACTCGTAGTTTCATCTTCAGGTATGGTTGGATGTATGATTTGGATAATTATTAGTTTATGTCATATCTACTTTAGAAAATCTCTTTCTTCAGAACAAACTAAAAATCTTAAATTCAAAGCATGGGCTTTTCCACTAATCCCATATTTGAGCATATTGTTTAATTTTTGTGTAATATTAGGAATGTTTTGGGACCCTGATCAACGCATGGTTATTTATTCAGGGATTAGTTTAATTATTTTATTTTCATTATGTTATAAGCTATTTTATAAAAATGAATAAATTCTGCTTTGAAAGTCCCCTACTTTCGTGAGATATCTTTTTGATTTTTCACATTTTGAAACATACAAAATATCATTAATTACATAATAGATCGCATCCTGCGAAAATTCCGCACCTAAATTACAAGCTTCATGAAGCGATTTAGCATCAAACATAAAACCATTTTCTTTGTGCTTAGATGACTTATCAAAACCATTAATTTCTATATGACTTTTCTAATTGATTTCTTAATATTTGATTTCTAGCTAAATTTTCTTGATCTTCAAGAAGCTGATTAAATGGATTGTATGCTGTAATAATCGCAAATTGGTTAGGATACCTGCTAGGTAATATAGGAACTTCAAATTTAGTTGTAAAATACCATTCACAAAGATCTAAATTAGAACTATTATTCTTAAGCCTTTAGCTTTTGCTCTAATTGGCTACCTGTATGGACACCAGTAAGCGTTTCTACAGGCTGACCTGCTTTGAAAATTATCATAGTTGGTATACTTCTTATGCCAAATTTAGCTGCTAGACTTTGATTATCATCGACATTGACTTTGACAATCATAGCTCCTGTATAATCTTTTGATAGCTGATCAAGTATCGGCGATAAAGTCTTACAAGGACCGCACCAATCTGCATAAAAGTCTACTAATATAGGTTTTGCAGAACTACTTATTAATTTATCAAAGTCAGCTTCATCAGTCTTTATTACTTTGCTTAATGCCATACTATCTCTCCATAAATGTTACATTTGCTCTTATATTAATATCCTGAGATACAGCTACTGGATTATAGCTATTTGCATCATTTTCATTATAAGCTGCTGTTTTCATTAACATAACTGTATTTCTAGGCTTATATCCGTCTGTATCAATATACTGTACTGATTGAATAATATAGTTACTATTAGTCTGTTTATTAAAATTAGTAAGATAATCCTTTGTATCCTTAAAAAGTTGTATCATAAGTTTTTGTTTTGCAGCCTCGATTTCTTTAGCAGGAGGATTATAATCTAATACTTTTACAGCTAATCTTTTTCCAGAAGATCTGTCTTGATTTTCAATTGCTTGTTGTAACTTATTCAAATCACTTTGAGAAATTCTAGATTGAAGTTGTATCGTAATATTGATAGCACCGCTATTGTTAGTATTTTGTTCAATGTTTTTGACTTTCCAGTCAGACTTTACAATGTTGTTGATACTATCTGTAATTTGGTTTTCTATACTATTTTGTTTATCTAATGAAGTTGTTGCATAACCAGTCACTTCGACAAGTATGCTATCACTCTTCATCGTGGTTTCACCTTGAGTTGTATACTTAATGGTGTTGTACTCGGCACAGTTATCTGATGCTGCTATGGCAAGAGAGACAGAGCTAACAAACCCAACCAAACAAAATGGAACTAACTTTTTCATGTATACGTCCTTTAAGAAAACACTTATATAAATTTAGTCTAGCAGATAATGAGATATTAATCAGGTTCAAATGTAGCAATTGTTGCTAAGAATTATATTATATCGTGAAGAATATCATCTAATGCTTCTAAGATTTGCTCTTTCATTTCATTTTCAAATGGGAAATCATCTGATGTTAATTGAGATTTAACAAAACTCTCTAAAAGTAAATGCTGAGCACTTTCTAAAGTCAGTCCTCTTGACTGTAAATAAAAAAGAGCATCTTTATCAAGCTCCCCTATTGTTGCACCATGTGTACACACTACATCATCAGAGAAAATCTCTAATTCTGGTTTTGTATTAATCTCAGCTTTATTACTTAATTGAATATTTTTATTGTTCTGAAAAGCTTGAATTTGCTCTATACCTTTATTTACGACTGCTTTTGCATTAAACCATGCTTTAGAGCTACCATTAGCTACACCTCGGAAGTTTACATTACTATATGTATGAGATGCATTATGATTAACTAAAAAACATGCATTAGCAATAGCATTATCATTTACTAAATATAATCCTCTGATATCAAATCTAGAGTACGGCTTATTTAGATTTACTACAAAATCATTTCTAAGAAGTGCATCCTTATTCAATAAGTTAAATCCATTAAATTCAGCAGCGCGATCTAAATTGATTAAATAATTAGCTGTAGTAATTAACTGAGTATTATTTGGATTATCAGCATTGTTTGTGAAGTTTACTTTTGCTGATTCTGCAATATTTATGTCTAAAAACAGGTTTATGGCTGAATTTTCTGTAAGACTTACAAAGTCGATATCTAAATCTAGATTTGCAAACATATCAACGTCTAATTTTAGAGATATATTTGTTAGCTTATCTTTAGCCATATCAGTATTTATAAAGATTAGACTTAAAGAATCTTTAGTATCTTTAGGTATACTTATAGCCAAGTGTTTAGAATTTTCTATTGCTAACTTAGACATAGTTCTTTCATCTCTATGTAGCTCTAAAGCACTAATGTGATTCAGTTTTTTGTTGTAATCAATAGCTAAAACACCATCTAGTATTATTACAACATTTTCTTCCGTATCAAATTTAAAACCTTCTAAATAATCTTTAGATTTAGGAGAATCTTTAAGCATTTCAGATATGCCACTTTTGCTATATATAGTAGCTAAGTTAGTATATTTCCAGCTTTCTTGTCTAGTAGTTGGTAGAGATTTATTATCTATTAACATTATTATCAACCTTTAGCTATTTAACCAAGAATATCCTTTTTCTTCTAGCTCAAGAGCTAGCTCTTTACCACCTGTTTTGACAATTTTACCATCAGCTAAAACATGAACAAAATCAGGTTGTATATGATCTAAGAGTCTTTGATAGTGAGTAATTACCAAAAAGCTTCTATCATCAGATCTCATATTATTTGCACCTTGAGATACTACCTGAAGAGCATCAATATCTAGTCCAGAATCAGTTTCATCTAAGATAGCAAGCTTAGGTTCAAGCATCATTAGTTGTAGCATTTCATTACGTTTTTTCTCTCCACCTGAGAAGCCTTCATTAACTCCACGCGACATGTATTTCTGATCTATTTTTAGAACTTGCATATTTGCTTTTAGCTTTTTCATAAAATCTATAGCATTGATTTCTTCTTCGCCGTTTTGCTTTCTAATGCTATTTACAGCTGTCTTTAAAAATTGAACATTACTAACACCAGGAATCTCAATAGGATACTGTAAGCTTAAAAAGATACCTGCTGCGGCTCTTTCGGATATAGATAGATCATCTAAATCTTTACCGTTAAATGTTATCGACCCTTGAGTAATCTCATAGCCATCTTTACCAGCTAAAACATTGCTTAGTGTACTTTTACCAGCTCCATTAGGTCCCATAATTGCATGGACTTCACCTTTGTTAACTTTTAGATTTAAGCCTTTTAGAATCTGTTTCTTTTGTTCGCCAACACTTACATGTAAATCTTTAATTTCTAATAACATTTTATTAACCTTTTAACTTATATAATTCTAAAGTTTAACCAACAGCACCTTCTAAACTAACTTCCATTAGTTTTTGAGCTTCAACTGCAAACTCAAGTGGTAACTTTTTAAATACTTCTTTACAAAAACCATTAACAATCATAGCAATTGCATCTTCTTCCGAAAGACCTCTTTGCTTACAGTAGAAAAGCTGATCATCAGAGATCTTTGAAGTTGTAGCTTCATGTTCAATTTGAGATGAATTACTCTTATTTTCTATATAGGGGTATGTATGCGCACCACAATTATGCCCTATAAGTAATGAGTCGCATTGAGAAAAGTTTCTAGCATTAGAGGCATTAGGTGATATTCTCACAAGCCCTCTATAGGCTTGAGAAGCTTTACCCGCAGAAATACCTTTTGAGATAATCGTACTCTTAGTATTTTTGCCAAGATGAATCATTTTCGTACCAGTATCAGCTTGTTGAGCATGACGAGTTAAAGCTACAGAATAGAATTCACCAATTGAGTTATCTCCACGTAATACTACTGAAGGATATTTCCATGTAATAGCAGAACCGGTTTCAACTTGTGTCCAAGAGATTTTTGCGTTCTTATGACAAACACCTCTCTTAGTAACAAAGTTGTATATACCACCTTTACCTTCTTTATCTCCTGGATACCAATTTTGTACTGTAGAATACTTAATTTCAGCCCCATCTAAGGCTACTAACTCAACCACTGCTGCATGAAGCTGATTTTCATCACGCATTGGTGCAGTACATCCTTCTAAATAACTAACATAACTGCCTTCATCTGCAACAATTAATGTTCTTTCAAACTGTCCTGTATTCATTGCATTTATTCTGAAGTATGTTGACAGTTCCATAGGACAAGTCACACCTTTAGGAATATATACAAATGAGCCATCACTAAAAACCGCAGAATTTAGAGCTGCAAAAAAGTTATCACCTTGAGGTACTACAGAACCTAGGTATTTTTGCACCAGTTCAGGGTGCTTTTGTACAGCTTCTGAAATAGGACAAAATATTACCCCTGCTTCAGCTAATTTTTCTTTGAATGTTGTTACAACTGAAACTGAATCAAATACAGCGTCAACAGCTATGTTTTTAACTCCAGCTAGCATCTCTTGCTCATGCAAAGGAATACCAAGCTTGTTATATGTATCAATAATTTCTGGATCTACCTCATCTAAACTTTTAGGATGATCTTTTAATGATTTTGGCGATGAATAATAGCTTATGGCTTGAAAATCAATCGGAGGATAGTTCAAATCTGCCCATTTCGGTGATTTCATTTCCAACCATTTTTGATACGCTTTGAGGCGCCACTCTAGTAGAAATTCAGGTTCATTTTTTCGCGCAGATATCAGACGAATTACATCTTCATTAAGACCTGCATCGATAGTCTCAGCTTCTACTTCAGTTACAAAACCATGCTCATAATCTTGTTCAATGATTTTATCTAAATTTTCGCTCATATCTTAACTTTTGCCCTTCTTGTTGACAATATCATAGATTGATGTTTTTGAAAGTAAATCTAACAGTTGGTTATTCAACACTTTCCAATAACTACTTACAGTACAGTTTCCTATACTACACTTTTTTTGTAAATCACAACACTCTGTAAGATTTACATCCTTTTCTACAGATCTAACCACATCTAATACAGTAATATTTTGAGGATCATCAACAAGAGTGTATCCACCTTCTATACCGCGCTTTGAGACTACAATATTTGATATTGAAAGCTGATTTAACAACTTTCTTACTGTAGGAATATTCAGTCCCGTGGTTTCTGCAATTTTTGCAGCACTATAAGGATTTGAGTTATTTTCAGCAATTGTTACAACTACTAGCAACCCGTAGTCGAGTAATTTACTTATTTTTAGCATAATTAACTCTAATCTATACTAATTTAGTATCATATTGTGAATATAATAATATTTATAATGCTTAAAGTAAATTAAAAAATTGATTATTTTTAAACCTTAGACTAGTATTTGTAAATAGTTAAATACTACATTTGTTATTATAACAACTAATTATGAGAATAGCTATTTTAGGCGCAGGACAACTTGGAATATATTTAACACAGAGATTAAGTCTGGATCATCAGGTTTCTATAATTGATCTAGATGAAGAAAAACTTGGGTTTATATCTTCTGCTTTTGATGTCCAAACAATTATTGGAGATGTTACAAAACCTAACATAATGATGGAAGCTAATTTTAAAGATACAGATATGATCATAGCGGTAACATCTAATGATACAACCAATATAGCTGTATGTGATATGGCTTATAAACTTTATAAGACTCCATACAAAATAGCTCGAATCCGTGATACAGAATATAATAGATTCCCAAAACTGCTTAATAATATCGACTTAGTTATAAAATCATTTTTTGAAACAACTAAGAGACTAGAACAGCTAATTTTTTTATCAGGGGCGTATTTTATTTCATCATTTTTTGATAAGCGTATCCAACTGGTTGGAGTTGAGGTTTCACAAGACTCACCACTAATAGGCTTGTCTGTTAAAGATATATATTTAGGTTTAGGTGATATTAAAGTTGACATAATTTCAGTACATAGAAATGGTAAAAAGTTAGACATAGACGACACTGATATTCTAGTCGAACCAGGTGATAGGGTTATGTATTTGTCAGAAAAAGCATACTCTTCTCAAATTCTATCAATTTTTCAGCCCAAAAAAGCAAACATTAGAAAGATTTTCATTGCTGGGATTAACTATGCAAGTATCACCCTTGCAAAATCATTGGAAAATAAAGGCTATATAATAAAAATGATTGATCCTAATGCTGAAAAGTGTGAATTTGCTCTGAATGAGTTATCAAAGTCTACAATTTTACATTACAACCCTGTAAATAATAATTTATTAGTTGCTGAGGGTATTGATGAAGCAGATATGTTTTTCGCGTTAACTAACTCCGATGAGATAAATATTATGTCGTCAATTTTGGCAAAAAAACTTGGTGCTCAAAAAACAGTTGCTACTGTAAATAGCTCTGAATACTATGATATAACTAGAGATTTGAAACTTATAGATATCTCAATTTCTCCTCATAATTTCTCATACACAACAATCAAAGCGTTTCTAACCCAGGTAGATATGCTTAAAATGTATGAGGTTGAAGATAGTGAGGAGATGTTTGTGGAGCTAAAAGTACATGGTCAAGAAAACATGTCTACAGTTATTGGCAAAAAAATAACAGATCTAAAACTGCCAAGTGGCTTAAAAATATTAGCAATTATGAAAGATGATAATACTCCTAAATTTTTTACTGATAATTCTCTCATTAATGATGGAGATAGACTGGTTATAAAAGTTGACAATAAAGGTGCATTGCAGACCCTTGAAAAACTTTTTCAAGTAATGCCTTTATACATCGCATAAAATATTGATAATATATATGTGGTTAGGTTAATATAAATCTATCGTATAATTTGTTCATATATAACCCATGGTATCAAACTCAACCGGAAAAGAAAAAATTGGTTTAATTCTGCTTATATTATTAATGACAGGAGCAATTGATAATATAAGAAACCTTCCTTCTACTGCTACTTCAGGAACTTATATATTTTTCTTTTTTATTGTCGCAGTATTTTTGTTTCTAGCTCCTGTAGCTTTAGTATCAGCGGAAATGACAGCAACATATACTGCCAAGGGTGAAGAAGGTGTGTATGGTTGGGTAAAAAAAGCTTTTGGCCCGAATATAGCAATGTTGGCAATATGGTTCCAATGGATCAATACTTTAATATGGTTCCCAAGTATACTAACATTTATTGCAGGAACTATTGCATATATATTCAATCCTGATTTAGCACAGAATATTAAATTTACTATTATTTTTATTACAGTAGTTTTTTGGTCTTTGACTATTCTAAATCTCAAAGGTTTACGTGTTTCTGCGATTTTTGCAAGCGCCTGTACATTTTTTGGTATGGTGGTACCTATGCTGCTTATGGTTATTTTCGCATTAATATGGTTATTAAATAGCTATACGATAAACATTCATTTTGAATTAGGTAATTTAATCCCTAGCTTTACATCTACCGAGTCTTGGATGGGTTTGACAGCAATAATTGCTTCTTTTTTAGGACTTGAATTAGCAACAGTTCACATAAGAAATGTTGCAAACCCTAAAAAAACATTCCCATTAGCTCTATTAATTTCAGTGGTTTTCATTGTATTTACGATGGTATTAGGTGCTTTGGCAGTAGCTATAATATTCCCTCAATCTGAAATAGATGTTGTACATGGAACTATTAAGACTTTTAAAGTTTATCTAGAAAGCTTAGGCATACCTATGTTTTTCTATTATGTTCTAGGACTAATGATTTTCATAGGGTCTATAGGGTCTATGATCAATTGGATGATTTCACCTGCTCGAGGTTTGTTACAAGCTGCAGACGATCACTTTTTACCTGATGCTCTAGACAAAACTAATAAGCATGATGTACCAAGTGGTATCCTTATATTACAAGCAGTTATTATGACAATAATATGTCTTTTATTAGAGCTTGTACCATCAGTTCAAGCCTACTATTGGCTTCTTACTGCTTTAAGTACACAAATTTACTCTTTGATGTACCTGATGATGTTCTTTGCAGCACTGAAGCTAAAGTTATCGAGTAAAGAATCTATGAAGAATACAGAGGACTTTAATATCCCTGGCGGTAAATTTGGTATGACTTTTGTATGTGTTTTAGGTATTGTAGGAACAATCTCTTGTGTAATAGTTGGTTTTATTCCGCCTGATAATTTATATCAAAATCCTTTTGAATTTATTCAAATGTTATCAATATGTTTTGTACTATCAATTCTTCCTGTAGTATTATTCATGGTTTATAGAAAGATCAAACTTAAAAATATCTAATGTCTGAATCATTAATTCTCTTTATATTCCTAATTATTGGTTATTATATTTTTAATTTCTCACAATCATTAAAAGTTATAAGACTTATAAACTTATCATTAGACTTTATTGTAATTTCTATAATTTTTTTACTAGGTTATAATTTTAGTATATTTACTAATACAAATACTATAGTTCTAGAAGTTATAGGTATAAGTCTGATATACATTACAATTATTACAGTTGCTAATATATTAGGGATTTTTGTTTTTTGTAAGAAAGATCCTAGTATAAAAGCTCACTTTGTATCTGATAACATAAGTCAAGCCAAAGAAAATCTATTTATTACAATCCTCAAAGCAAGCAAGTATCTAATATATTTAGTTATAGGTTATGTACTAGGTGAAATTATTAACATAAATATTACTTCCTTTATAAATGACATTGTATTTGTAATGTTATTACTTCTTATGCTAATTATTGGTGGTTTATTAAGATTTGAAAATATATCACTTATAAGTCTCTTTAAAAATAAATTAGCTATGTCCGTGGTTGTTATAGTGATTGCAACATCGATAATTTCAGCTATTTTGATCAGTTATATGATTAATATACCAGTCAAACAAAGTATGATGATCAGCTCAGGCTTAGGCTGGTACTCTTTATCAGTTGTCTTAAATACTGACTTCATAGGTGAATATTATGGAATGATAACATTTATGGTTGATTTCTTACGAGAAATACTAGTAATCGCGATGGTACCATTACTCAAACGATACTTTTCTGTAGAGATGGTCGGATATGCTGCTAATACAGCTATGGATTTCTGCTTACCAATCCTTAGAAATAATTATGGTAATAAAATAGTTCCATTAGCTATAACTATTGGCCTAACGATGACAATCATAACCCCTATTCTTCTAGTATTAGAGAATATGGTCTTATAATTTCTATAAAGCTTATGAGTGACTAGATTAAATAAAGAGGATTATTTACTACGGAACTTAATACGACCTTTAGTTAAGTCATAAGGAGTTATTTCAACTACTACCTTATCTCCAGTTAATATACGAATATAGTTTTTTCTCATTTTACCCGAGATATGGGCTGTTACAACATGCCCATTCTCAAGTTCTACCCTAAACATTGTGTTTGGAAGAGCTTCTAAAACAACTCCTTCCATTTCTATACAATCTTCTTTTGCCATATTGGCTTCATCTCCGGTTAAATTACTTTTTAATAGTTACACAAAACAGCATCTATTTTAAAAGGAATTATTTAAAAACTCAAATCTTTTGAAAAAATAGTTATTAAAAGGTTATAATTTATTATCAAAATTCCAATATTTAAGCATTCCATAGTGGAAAAATTCTTTTTCTTTGAGCTAGTAATATTTGTAGTAGCTGTCTTAGGAGGCGGCATAGGTGCTATCATCGGTATTGGAGGAGCTTTGGTAATAACTCCTCTACTATCAACTGTATTAGATGTACCTCTTCATTATGCTATAGGAGCATCTTTAGTAGCTATAATCTGTACATCAACTGCAACATCTCTTGTCTCTTTAAAATCTCATGGATTAACCAAAGAAAAACTAGGGTTATTCTTGGCATTAGCTACTGCTATAGGGGCTATATTTGGAGCTAAACTAGCTCTATCGCTAAAATCACAAGCATTATTTCTTATATTCGGTGGAATTTTATTTGTAGTGGCGGTTTTGAGTTTTATAAAAAAGAAACAAAATACTAATTTTATTCAAAAGACTACCAAAGTATCGATCATTGCTGAAAAGCTTCAACTTAATGACTCGTTTGCTGTAGATAAAATAAAGCATCAATATAGTGTCAAACACCCTATTCTTGGTTTTATATTTATGTCTGGAGCTGGATTTATTGGGGGGTTGCTGGGCATTGGTGCTGGTATTTTCAAAGTAATTGCTATGGATAAAGTTATGAAAATACCTTTTAAAGTTAGCGCATCTACCAGTAATTTCATTATGGGTATTACAGCATTTGCGGCAACTTCAACGTATTATTTTGCAGGATATATTGATAGTTCTATAACGGCTCCTGTTGCTTTAGGTACTTTATTAGGGGCTACTATAGGCTCTAAAATTATGCCTCATATTTCAACAAGAGTTTTAAGACTTACATTTTTTATAGTTTTATATATTTCAGCATTACAAATGATAATTAAAGGATTTATATGATCAAAGATAATGTCGTATATCGTGTTATAAAATTAAATCTATCATTAGCTGTTTTTATAATCTGTCTAGGTGCTATAGATGCTATTTTTGGAAGTCGCGAAATTGCAAAAAATATCGTTAATTTTGGAATCTTTTTGATAATAGTAACTCCAGTTTTAAGGATTCTTTTAGAACTTATCTTTTTTATCAAAGCAAAAAATTACACTTACATACTTATATGTTTAATATTATTCCTAATAATAGCTGTTAGTATAGTCTGTTAGATAGTATATTTATTCTAAAAATGTTAATATTTTCTCTATTGTGATAATTGTGCTCATAAGAGCTGAAAACTTATTGAAATATGTTTACTAGTTTATCAGATAAATTACAGTCTTCATTTAAGAAGATAAAAGGACAAACGTCTTTAACAGAAGAAAACATACAGTCAGCCTTGCGTGACATCAGGGTTTCTCTTTTGGAGGCAGATGTTGCGTTACCAGTGGTCAAAAAATTTATAGAAAATATAAAAGAAAGAGCCATAGGTGAAGAAGTTAAAAAAAGCCTTACACCAGACCAAACATTCATTTCATTTGTAAAGAAAGAAATAGAAAAAGCATTAGGTGAAGAAGCTGTACCCATTAACTTAAAAACACAGCCTCCTGCTGTGATACTAATGGCTGGTTTACAAGGTGCTGGTAAAACAACATCTACAGCTAAGCTTGCTAAATATTTAAAAGAGCAACACAAGAAAAAAGTAATGGTAGTCAGTGCCGATATTTACCGCCCTGCTGCTATTGATCAATTAAGAACTCTTGCAAATAGTTTAAACATAGATTTTTTTGAATCTGATGTATCTCAGAAACCTGACTATATTGTTACAGAAGCTATTAAAACTGCTAAAACAAAATTAATAGATGTTCTGATAATAGATACTGCTGGTAGATTGCATATTGATAGTAATATGATGGATGAAATAAAACAAATCCATAAAATTGCAAATCCAATAGAGACATTCTTCACTGTAGATAGTATGACAGGTCAAGATGCTGCTGTTACTGCCAAAGCATTCAATGATGCTTTAGAGTTAACAGGTGTTATTCTTACAAAGACTGATGGTGATGCTAGAGGTGGTGCTGCTCTTTCAATTAGAGAAATTACAGGTAAGCCAATTAAGTTTTTAGGTACTGGAGAAAAAACAGACGCATTAGAGCCATTCCACCCAGATAGAGTAGCTTCTAAAATACTAGGAATGGGTGATGTTCTTAGTTTGATTGAAAGTATTGAGCAAAAAACAGAAAAAAAATCTGCTGAAAAATTAACTAAGAAGCTTAAAAGTGGTAAAAACTTTGACTTAGAAGACTTTAAAGGCCAAATCCAACAGATGAAAAGTATGGGCGGTGTTGGCTCAATCATGTCTAAATTACCAAATATGCCAGCGAATATGCCAGGTAATGTTGGTGATGAAATGTTCAAAAAAATTGAAGCTATGATAGACTCAATGACTCCACTTGAGCGTAAGAAACCTGAATTAATTAAACACAGTAGAAAACAAAGAATCATTAAAGGATCTGGAACAACAATACAAGACCTTAACAAACTTCTACAACAACATACACAGATGAAAAAAATGATGAAAAGTGTAGTTGGTAAAAAAGGAGGTATGGCTAATATGATGAAACGTATGTCTGCTATGCAAGGTATGGGAAATATGCCAGGTCTTTTTGGTAAAAGAAAATAAGAATAAAAATTATAAGGAAATCTCTAAATGATAGGTGATAAAAACTTTGATAAAGTTTCAAATATAAATATTAAAAAGGAAAAAGTATTGATTCCAGCGGAAGTTCTAATCCAAGATATACCTCTTTTAAAGACTTCTTATGAAACTGTCAAAAAGTCTCGTAAAGAAATGGCGGAAATTATTCATGGTAAGGATGATAGAGTTGCTGTTATAGTCGGACCTTGTTCTATTCATGACACAGAAGCTGCCGTAGAATATGCTAAAAAGCTAAAAGAACAAGTCAAAAAATTTCAAAAAGAAATTCTTATCATTATGCGAGTATACTTTGAAAAACCTCGTACAACTATAGGTTGGAAAGGACTTGTTAATGATCCAGATCTTGATAACTCTTATAATATCAATAAAGGTCTTCGCATGGCACGTACTTTACTGTCCGAAATTACAAATATGGGTTTACCTTGTGGGACGGAGTTCTTAGATGTAATTACTCCTCAATATTTTGCAGAACTTATCACTTGGGGAGCTATTGGGGCTAGAACTGTTGAGAGCCAAGTCCATAGAGAACTTGCTTCAGGTCTTTCTGCCCCTATTGGTTTCAAGAATGCTACAAACGGAGATATTCAGGTAGCTGTAGATGCAATTAAATCAGCTACTTATCCTCATCATTTCTTGAGTACCACAAAATCTGGCTCTACAGCTATCTTTGCTACTAAAGGCAATCAAAACGGTCATATAATTCTTCGTGGTGGAGCATCAGGACCTAACTTCAGCAAAGAGCATGTTGATGACTGTATCGAAAAGTTGAAAAAGTCTGAAATTGATACTAAAGTTATGATTGACTGTAGTCATGGTAATAGTAAAAAAGATCATACTAAGCAAATCGCAGTATTAGAGGATATTTGCGAGCAAATTAAGACTAGTAATGATGTGTTTGGTATTATGATTGAAAGTAATCTTGTTGCAGGTAATCAGGATATTAATAATAAGCCTCTAACTTACGGACAAAGTGTAACAGATAAGTGTGTTGATTTTGATGAAACAATCAAAATGCTTGAAATGTTAGCCGATGCAGTTAAGGCTAGACGTAACTCACAAGAGAAAAAAGAAACTAAGGAAGAGTCTCAATTTTCCTTATTATAAATACTTTTATTGATACAAATGAGACACTGTATTCTACAATATTTTCGGATATTTCTGATAGGATTCAGTATTTTATTTCAGAGCGTTACTTTCAAAAATCTTCCTCCAGATAGGCAACCAATTATTGGTAAAGTTTCTAATATCTATATACTAGGTGGATTGGGACAAACATCAGAGGTAACTCCTGCTGATATATGTGGTGGACATCAAGAGAAAGTTGCAAAAGTCACTTTTACAAAACCTTTTCTGTTGGATGGACTAATATCATTGATAACCTTAGGTATAATAACTCCTCGACATACTTATGTTTACTGTGGGTAGCCCTTATGAAGAAGATTATAACTTTTACCATATATATAATACTAGCTGGCTGTGCAACACAAACTGTAAATTTTGAAAAGCCTAAACAAGTATTAGAAAAGCCTACTTATTATAAAAAAGATACCTTCTTGTTAGGTATGGGACCCTCAACAGATATAAATGCTAGTAAAATATGTAAAGGTAGCAACAATATTTATAAAGTTGATGCTGAGCAAACAACTTCAGACTTGATCATAGCATGGGCCACTTTTGGTATATATACTCCTCGTAGCATAGCAATTTATTGCAAAAAATAATATATAAGTAAAACTTATAATCACTATAAAATCTATATATTTAACATTAAAACAATTCTTTATCATAATACTCTCAGAAAATAAATCAAAATATTTAAAGGTATAAAAATGAAAAAGTTAATTCTATCAGTAGTAGTTATGTTTAGTCTAGCAAACTTAGGTTTTGGTGGTAGTTTACACCCAATAAGTGGTTTTTCTCATAATGTTTCATATGCTGCACCTGTAATGATTCTTGCAGAGTAGTTAGATAAATAGGAAAATTATTAGTTATTAATTAATGTCTGTTTTATCTGTTTACCAAAGTCTGTAGCTGATTTGGGATTTTGAGCAGTAATAATTTTAGCATCATTTTTTACACAAGATTGCCATTCCAAAGCACTACTATATTTAGCACCAACTTTGACTAAACTATCTTCTAGAGAAAAAGGCATAACATCAGTCAAACCGACGATTTTTTCTTCATTATTACTAAAGCCGGTTACTTCTTTATCGCTAATAATATTTTTCCCGTCATTATCTTTAACATTTATCAGAGCTGCTACACCGTGACATATTGCACCAACTACTCCATTTCTAGAATAAACATCTAAAATCTTATTCTGTACATTAGAATCATTTGGGAAATCCCACATTGTCCCATGTCCACCAGCAAATATTATTGCATCATATTCTTTGATATTTACATCTCTGAGACTAGTGCTATTTTTTATAATATTTTTCAAATTATCATCTGCTAAAAACCTATCATTTAGAAGATCTTTTTCAGCAACACTATTAGGATCAATAGGGATTTCTCTACCAGTAATTGACACAATATCAATTATGATATTTTCATCAAGAATACTGTAATATGGGTGAGTAAGCTCTGATAGCCATAATCCAGTTTTTTTATTCAAATCACCCATTTTGCTATGACTAGTTGTAACCATTAATACTTTTTTTCATGACGTTTTCATATTTGTTAAAAACTTTATCTAGATGGTTTTTATAATTCTCAGCATACTCCTCAATTTTAGGATCTTTAATAACGTCGTTTGCAATAAATGTTGGTAATCCTTTCATGCCTATGAATTCATGAGCTTTATGAAAGTGTAGATATACCCCATCAACTCCAACACCTTCAAAAAGCTGATCTTTCTCCACAAAAGCCTCTAATGGAGCATTCCATGTTAATGAGAGCATATATGTTTTACCCTGAAGTAAACCACCAGATCCATATTTCTTGCTAGCATCATGTCTAGATCGACCATCACTAGCATACATAACACCATGACCTGTGGTGAATACTTCATCAATATATTTTTTGACAATCCAAGGTGGACCCATCCACCAACCTGGCATTTGATAAATCACTGTATCAGCCCAAAGCCACTTTTGAATTTCCTCATCTATATCATAACCATCGTCAATAACTGTAACTTTGACATCATGACCAAAGCTTTTAAGATGCTTTTCAGCGATATCATTTAGATATTGATTCAAAGCACCTTTCGAGTGCCCAAATTCCTTTTTACCATTAATTAATAATATTTTTTTCATATATTTTGCCAGTAATAATTAGATAATAGCCAAGTTAATCAATTGGCTTCCTTGACAGACTGCACCAGTATTATGAATACTAATTACAACACCACCATAAGGTAGAATTAAGTCTTTCTTTTGCATGGTAGATGTCTGAATATATTGACCAATTACATCTCCAGCTTTGAAAATATCACCTGGCTTTATAAACCATTCATATAATCCACCTTCAATTGCTTTTAGGTGTTTATAGTTAGCTCCATAGACATGATGTCTAATATCAGTATTCAATAAATTTGTATCAAAAGGTGAATCGATAATATCTTTATGTTTCAGGTAATTAAGGATGCCTTGAGTTTGCATTTTAGCATTAGTAAAATTTATATATTCCTCAGAACCTAATTCAAGTGTATAGCCCTCTTTTAGTATTTGTTCATCTCTACCTTGTTTTTTAAACTCTTGAGATAAGTGCCACCATGGACAAAATGTGGCTTCATCAAGAGCACCACCAGCTTTATCATTATCTATAATCAACATATCCTTATAGCCAAATTTTTCTGCTGTATATCTTGCAAAATCTGCAGTGTATAAATAAGTAGTAGCATCTGTATCAGTATGTAAATCAAGGACATAATCTGCCTTTTGGGCTTCTCTTTGGACTAGAAGATTTAATCTTTTAGCTCTAGATAGCTCCCACTCATTTGCTAGTTCTTTATCTAATTCTTGCTGTAAAAGATTTTCAAAAGCTTGCTTATACTCCGCTGTAGTAGAGTTGATATGTTCTTTGACAAATGCTGAGTAATCAATAGATGGGTAAAAATAGTATCTATTAAAATTATCTCCTGTTGCAGAATCAAATCTACCTTGGTGCCCTGCTCCTATAAATACATCTTTACCGATAGGGTTGCATTGAGGGATTAGATAAACATCGCCTTTTGGCTGATGCTTTTTGAAATACTCTAAAAGCTCTATCATTACAGCATTTCCTTGTAATTCTGAAGCGTGCATACTTGCTTGCATATATACACTTGGTGCTGATGAATCAGAACCTTTGATAGTTATTTTCTCTACATGAATATCTTCACCTGTCGATGATTGACTTACTTTGATTTTTTGTTTGGAAATATAGTTAGACATAATGCTAATTCAATTTTTTATGATTACGTAATTATAACAATATAAAACTTGTACTATAAGAATATTTACTATCAAAAACATTTATTGATTCAATAAGTATTTACTATTACACCACTAGTTCTAAAATGCTAAAATGTCTCAATGAATCTTAAAACTTAGTAATAATCTGATGATAAAAGTAATGACATTCAATGCTAATGGTATACGCGCAGCTGCTCGGAAAGGATTTTGGGAGTGGTTTAAAACTCAAGATATTGATTTTTTGTGTATACAAGAAACTAAAGCCCAATTTCATCAGATAGAAAAAGATGAACAGCATTTCCCAGATGGCTATTACTATGATTTTAAAGATGCTGTTAAAAAAGGCTATAGTGGTACAGCTATTTATGCTAAGAAAAAGCCTCTAAAGGTAATCAAAGAGCTTGGATTAGATTGGGCTGATGATGAAGGAAGATATATTCAGTTTGACTATGAAAAATTCAGCATTGCCAGTCTATATCTACCTAGTGGTTCTAGTGGAGATATTCGCCAAGAGTATAAAATGCAGTTTCTTGAAAAATATAAAAAAATATTAAAAGAACAAGCAGAATCTGGTAGAGATTTTATAGTTTGTGGTGATTTTAATATTGTGCATAAAGAGATAGATATCAAAAACTGGAAATCTAATTATGGTAAGACATCTGGGGTATTACCAGAAGAGCAAGCTTGGTTAGATCATATTTTTGATGATCTAGGTTGGGTTGATACTTTCCGAGTAATCAATCATGAACCGTTACAATACACTTGGTGGTCAAATCGTGGACAGGCTAGAGCAAATAATGTCGGCTGGAGAATTGATTATCATATCTCAACACCTACTCTAAAAGATAAGGTTGTGCCAGAGTCTGATTATGTCTACAAAGAAAACTGGTTCTCAGATCATGCTCCGCTAACTATTAGTTATGATTATGAGGTTTAAAATATGAATGTATCAGCAATTTTATTACCGATATTTTCAGCACTTCTAGAATATTGGTATTTGTGGATTATTGCACTATTTATTTTATTTATAAAAACTCCTTTTTTTAAAGGATGGATTGGTGAAAAGATCTTAGCGTTATCAGTAAAAAATATTGTCAAAGATAAAAAAGGTATCTTATTGAATAACTTATTACTGCCTACTGATAAAGATACTACCCAAGTAGATCATATATTGCTTCTTCCATCAGGTATATTTGTAATTGAAACTAAGAATATGAAAGGATGGATATTCGGAGATTCTAAAAGTCATAACTGGACACAGCAAATATATAAACATAAATCAAAGTTTCAAAATCCAATTCATCAGAACTATAAGCATGCTAGAACTATTAGTACTATGCTGCACTTAGAAGATGAAACCCTTATTCATAATATTGTAGTTTTTGTTGGTAGCGCGACTTTTAAAACAAAAATGCCAGAAAATGTATTTAAAATCTTTCGATTAAGAAATTATTTAAAGCAGCAAAATCTTGATAGGCTTAGTTATTCTAAGTTAGAAGAATACTCAAATATATTACAAAATCAGAAACAAAAAAATAATATAGTAAATAATTATAAACATGTTAAAAATCTTAAAGAAAAGTATAAATCGGAAGAAATTTGTCCAAAATGCTCAGGCTTACTAGTAGAGAGAACTGTTAAAAAAGGAGAAAAACAAGGACAGACTTTTCTGGGGTGTAATAATTTCCCAAAATGTAGATACACTAAAAGTTAAAATCATGCCAAAAGCTTACGTCTTCTCAGGCCTACCAGGAGTAGGCAAAACAACTTTAGCTAAGCAACTAGCTCAGGCTCTGACTAATGTAGCCTACTTCAGAGTAGATACTGTTGAGTACTATCTCAAAAAAGCATATTCGCAAGAGCTAAATAAACAAGGCTATGAAATAGTTTATTATCAAGCTAAGGAAAACCTTGAGCTTGGTAAAAGTGTAATTATAGATTGTTGCAATCCTATCTTAGAGTCTCGAGAATTATGGAACTCATTATCAGAGATAAATGATACAAAAGTTATAAATATAGAAATTATCTGTAGCGATATACAAGCTCATCAAAATAGAATAGAAACTAGATATAAATCAAACCCAAACAAGTACCCTACTTGGCAAGATGTTGTAAATAGAGATTATCAATCATGGAAAGAAGACATTATTAGAATTGATACCGCAGAAACTGATATTATAGAATCGTTTAATATACTTATAAATCAACTCGAGGAATATTAATGAAAGATAAATTATTTTATAAGTTATTTATTTTATTTGCATTTCTGTTTATCACACTAGATAGCTTTGCAGAGAGTTTCAAACAGTATAATGTTTATCTAATCCCAGATACTACAGCTGATAAATATGTTAAAGAATTTGATGATTCTTTAGCTAAAACAAATGTACTAGAAAAATACAAGACTACTCCATTTATCAAAAATCATCCAGTACATTTAACATTGTATTTAACAAGTTTTCAAAGCAAATATCTTAATAATATTGAGAGTCAGTTAGCTGATCTTGCTAAGAACACAAAATCATTTTATATAAAAACTACTGGTTTTAGTGCTGGTAAAAGTGGCTTTGTAATGCTTGATATCAAAAACTCTCAATCATTACAGCGATTATCAAACTCTGCAATAAGTAACTTAGCAAAATATAGAGATAAAGACTATCCTGCTCCAAGTTGGGTTAAATTCTATCCGAGCAAATTAGTATCTTTTGAAAAATATGGTTCACCAAATGCTTTTGCAGAATTTAATCCTCATATAAGTATATTAGCTGCTAATTTACAAACAGATCAAGAAAGAGATAGCTTTGACAAAGATTTTAATGCGATTATCAAAGATACGAAACTAGAACCAATTAGCTTTAAGATTAAAGCAATCGGTTTTGGTGAAGTAGATGAAAATGGACAAGTAACTAAAACTCTACATATTTACAAACTAAATAAGTAAAATTGTATTCATAAAATAAATAGTAAGGAAATAGAATGAGTAATAATCATTTTGATGTAATAAGTTTAGGTGGTGGTTCTGGTGGTATAGCATCTGCTGTACAGGCTGCTAAGTTTGGTAAAAAAGTTGCAATTATCGAAAAACGTGAACTCGGTGGTACATGTGTAAATAGAGGTTGTGTACCTAAAAAAGCTATGTGGTATGGAGCTAATCTAGCAGAAGCTTTAAAACACGATGTCGCAGGCTATGGTTTTGACGTTGAAGTTAAAGGATTTAACTGGGCAAAGCTCAAAGAAAAAAGAGCTACTTACATAAGTAATATTCATGGTTTCTATGACAGACTATTAGATAAATGGAACATCACTCATTTTAATAATTGGGGTAAGTTTAAAGATAATAAGACTATCATTCTAGATGATGGTACAGAACTGACAGCAGATCATATCTTTATTTCTCCAGGTGCTTACCCTGTTGTGCCAAAAAATATCGAAGGCTCTGAACTTGGTATCACATCTGATGAGTTTTTCGAATTAGAAGAAACTCCAAAAAAAGCTGTAATCGTTGGTGGTGGCTATATTGGTGTTGAGATCGCTGGAGTGCTAAATGCTCATGGTACAGATACAACTGTTATGGTGCGTAGAGACAAGCCATTGATGGAGTTTGATAATTGTATTAGTGATGCTCTGGTTGAATGTATGCAAATGACAAACCTAAATATCATGAACCATACAAATATCATTAAAGTTGAAAAAGCTGGTAGTACTTTAAAAATCACTACTGATACAGGTAAGGTTTTAGAAAATGTTGATACTCTAATATGGGCAACTGGTCGCGCGCCAAATACTCATAATTTAGGTATAGAAAACACCGATATAGATATTACTGAGAAAGGTATAATTCCTGCTAATGAATGGTCTGAAACAAATGTTAAAGGGGTGTACTCTTTAGGTGATGCTTCAGGCGTGCCACAACTTACACCTGTAGCTATCAAAACAGGTAGATATCTAGCTCGTAGACTATTTAATGGTGAAACTAATCTAAAAGCTAATCTAGAATATATCCCAACAGTAATCTTCTCGCACCCTGCTATTGGTACTGTAGGATTAACTGAAAAAGAAGCTAGAGATAAGTATGGTGATGGTAATGTAAAGATATACAAATCTCGCTTTACAGCTCTATATTGTGCTATCTCTGGTCATAGAATGCCAACCGTTATGAAGCTTGTTGTAACAGGTGATAATGAAAGAGTTGTTGGATGTCATATGATTGGTATAAATGTTGATGAGATGCTACAAGGATTTGCAGTAGCTATCAATATGGGCGCTACAAAGCGTGACTTTGATGATACTATAGCTATCCACCCTACTAGCTCAGAAGAGCTTGTAACTATGTAAGGAAATCTTATGATATTGACTACAGCTGATACTCTTGGTAAAAGAGAAATTATAGAACACAAAGGTCTAGTTACAGGGATAATTGTGCGAACTCCAACTATAACTCAAGGAATACTAGGTGGACTAAAAAATATAATAGGTGGCAAAAATACCTCTTATACTAATGTCTGTAAGGAAGCTAGATTACATGCT
Source organism: Francisella salina (assembly GCF_000219045.1). NCBI lineage: Bacteria > Pseudomonadati > Pseudomonadota > Gammaproteobacteria > Thiotrichales > Francisellaceae > Francisella > Francisella salina. The sequence continues at coordinate 1,369,479 of NC_015696.1, read as the reverse complement.
GAGCAAGAGATGACAAATCAAGCTCAAGAGTTAGGTGCTAATGCTATAGTAGCTATAAGATATGATTCAAGCAGTTTAGGTGGAACTACTAGTGGTACAGAAGTTTTTTGTTATGGGACTGCTGTAATTGTTAGATAGTTGATATTAAACGTATATTAATACATATTGAATAAAAATATAATCCTCCCTGTTATTTATCATTGTTTTTATAGCTTAAATACTCTATGATGAATTTTTGGCCTTTTATAAAAGGTTATTTTGTATTGTTCAAAATAGGAGAATAATTGTGACTATTAGTGATGTAAATCATTCAAAAAAAAGTAATCTTACCCCTTTCTGGGTATTGTGGACATTAGAGTTATGGGAGAGATTTGGTTATTATGGTCTGCAAGCTATATTAGCCATATACTTTGCTAAAAAATTAGGCTTCAGTGAATCTGAGGCAATGTTGATTTTTGGTTCATTTTCGGCACTACTATATGGTGGTCCATTAATTGGTGGTTGGATTGGTGATAACTATTTGGGTGCTAAGCGTACGATATTTATCGGAGCAGGAATTTTATTTTTATCTTACCTATCTCTTAGTTTTAGTGCGGTTATAGCAGATTCATTCGGTAGTACAGAAAAAACTGTCGTAATGTACTCATTAGCAGGTGTTGCGATAGGTGGAGGTCTATTTAAAGCTAATCCTACTTCTTTAATTTCAAAATTATTTGAAAAAGGTGACCCAGCTCTAGATGGTGCTATGACTTTATACTATATGGCTGTTAATATTGGTTCATTTGTATCTATGCTTATAACCCCTATATTAGCTGCAAAGTATGGCTATTTACATGCTTTTTTATGCTCTGCATTTGGTATGTTTCTTGGTTTGATTAGTTATACTGTTTTCTATCCAAAAATCCAGAGAATTGCTACAGAGGCTGGTAAGCAAAAAATGTCTTGGATGAAAGTCTTAGTAGTGATTATAGGAGCTTGTATAGCTATATTTATTACAGGTAATATTTTAGAAGATACTACTTTATGTACTAGTATAGTGGTTGTAATTGCAGTATTAGCACTAATATACTTCTTTATGCAAATGTTCAAACAATCTGACCATGAAAGAAAAAGAATGTTAGTAGCTCTAATACTGATTGTTCAGGGAATTATCTTCTTTGTACTATATCAACAAATGCCTACTTCACTTAATTTCTTTGCAGTTAATAATGTTGATCCTCACTTCTTAGGTATGACTGTTCATGGTGAGCAATGGCAGGTACTTAATCCATTAGTAATTGTACTAATGTCACCTTTATTATCTGTAATATATAAGAAGATACCTGGTACGCATGTAACAAAATTCTGCTTTGGTATGACACTATGTGCTATGGCATTTTTAGTACTATACTTCCCACAGTTTACAGCTACTGATGGTATTGTATCTGGATGGTGGTTAGTTGCTAGCTATTTCTTCCAATCTACTGGCGAGCTTTTAATCTCAGCATTAGGCTTATCTATGGTTGCTGAGCTATTCCCACGCAAAATGAGTGGTTTTGCTCTAGGAATGTGGGCTCTAACAACAATGGTTGCTGGTCCAATTGGTGGTTATGTAGGTGCTTTGACAGCTCCAGAAGCAGGTACTGTATTTACAAAAGTAGAAGGTCTAGCTGTATATGGACATGTATTTTTAACTATAGGAATATTTGTAGCAGTAATCGCAGCTATTATGTGGATTGCTCGCGGATGGTTAAACTCTATCATTGAAAGTACGAGAGTACATTTCGTATCTGAGAACACTCATGGAATGCATGAAGAGAATGCTGTATTACCTACAAAATAATTAATCTTGAGCCTTTGGCTTTCTGACACTTTTATTCTGATGAATTTTTTGTTTTATCTTTTTTGCAAAATCTTTATTATGATTTGAGCTTTTCTTTTGATTAGTGTTTTTATTATTTTTATTAGCTCTTTTGGCTGCTATTATTTTGACTTCATCAATTTTTTTAGCCTTAGTTTTACGTGACATACTTGTAATAGGTACATTATGAGTAGCCTCAAAACCTTCTAACTCTTCTCGTGGTAACAGATGTCCAATTAAATGTTCTATATTTGATAGTGATTCAACTTCATCTGCGCTTACTAAAGAAATAGCTAGACCATCTTGCCCTGCTCTACCAGTTCTGCCTATTCTATGGACATAATCTTCAGCTACATTTGGTAGATCAAGATTGATTACACATGGTAGTTGGGCAATATCAATTCCTCGTGCTGCGATATCGGTTGCAACTAAGACGTTTATATCTTTGGATTTAAAATCTGCTAATGCCTTTGTTCTAGCTGTTTGGCTTTTATTACCATGTATTGCACTACTTGTTATACTAGCTTTATTTAGCTTCTCTGATATCTTATTAGCGCCATGCTTTGTACGCGAAAAAACCAAAACCTGATGTAGATCTTGATCTTTTATTAGTGAAATCAAAGCATTAATCTTAGTTGATTTATCTAGTGTATAAATTTTCTGCGTAATCTTTTTGACTGTTGTATTTACAACATCTGCTGATACTGATTGAGGATTATCAAGAAATTCACTTGCAAGATTTTTTATCTCTGGTGAAAATGTAGCTGAGAACATTAATGTTTGTAACTTTTTTGGTAAAAGCTTATGAATTCTTTTTAAATCATTAATAAAACCCATATCTAACATTCTGTCTGCTTCGTCTAAAACAAATGTATTTAAACTATCAAATTTAAGAGCATTTTGACTATATAAATCAAGTAACCTACCTGGAGTCGCTATCAAAATCTCAACTCCTTTGCGTAACTTCATCATTTGAGGATTGATACTAACACCACCAAAAACCACTGCTGAACGAATATGAGTATTCGCTGCATATATTTGAATTTGTTCTTGTATTTGTGCTGCCAACTCTCTTGTTGGAGTTAGGATTAGAGTTTTGACTCGATTTGCTTGAGCTTTTGGTTGATCAAGAAGTCTTTGGATAATTGGTAATGTGAAGCCTGCTGTCTTGCCTGTTCCTGTTTGGGCAGATGCCATGACATCATTACCTTTTAAAACTAATGGAATCGCTTTGGCTTGAATTGGAGTTGGTTTTGTATAGCCTTTTTTTTCTAAAGCGCTACATATTAAAGGATTTAAACCTAAATCTGAGAATTGCATGAATTTTTTATTTCCGGTATTTTTTAGCATAGCTATATTAACACTAATAGCCTCTATTTACTCTATAAAGATGAGTTATTAAATAATATAATACCTAAAGCCCATTTAATTAAATTGAAAGCTAGTAAAATATGAATGATAAATACTGTTCTAAGTTAGGTAGAGATGTACAACAACATCTCATAAAATTAGGTCTAGAACAAGCGAGAAATTTTGGACTTGATAACGATGCTAAAATTGCTAAGATCTCAAAAGCATATCGTGAAATATTAGATGCTCTAGGATTACAGACACATGAATTTGAAAAAACACCTTTTAGAATAGCTAGGATGTTTACTCAAGAAATATTCAATGGTTTAGATTATGCTAATTTTCCAGCTTGTGCATTATATGAGAATGAATTCAAATATGAAGGAATACTTACACAAAAAAATATAACTATAATGTCATTTTGCGAGCATCATTTTGTGCCATTTGAAGGTATTGCTGAAGTTTCATTTATTCCTAAAAATAATAATATTATAGGCTTATGTCGTATCAATAGTATTTGCAACTTCTTTGCAAGACGTCCACAAATACAAGAAAGAATGACTGCTCAAATATTTGAAACTCTAAAATTCATCCTCTCAACAGATGATGTAAGTGTAAAGATAAAAGCAAAACATACCTGTGTATCATTTAGAGGTACAAATAATCAAAACTCTGAAACATATACCGAAATGCTTGGTGGTGTCTTTGCTAAAAAAGAATGATTCTAAAATGAGTAGTTTATTAGATATTGGATTTTTATTTTTTATTATCCTAATAATTGTTTGTATATTTGCAACAGGCTATCTTAGATATTTTGTTATCATTGTAACAATTATCTACTATCTCGTGGGTAATGGCGTTATTGGTAATATCTTGGCTAAACCTATTAAATTAGAATCCACAGATATTGAACAATGTGCGAATACCAAAGCAATTATTCTATTAGGAGCTGGCGTCAGTCAAGCATTTGATAAATTAGAACCTAGCATTAGTGCTTATGATCGTCTCCTTAAGACTGCTGAAGTCTATAACGAATATCCTCAAGATATTATAATAAGTGGTGGTTCTCCATCTGGTTATAAGTTGTCAGAAGCTGAAGTTTATGCTGATATTCTCTATAAGTTAGGAATTCCTAAATCAAAAATAAGATTAGAAAAACAATCTAAAAACACTTACGAGAATGCTCAATTTACCAAAAAGATTTTAAGCGATCACAATAATACATATTGCTTAATTACAGGAGGTATTCACTATCAAAGAGCTAAGTTAATCTTTGATAGCTTTAATATAAATACAATAAACATAGCTTCATCTAAAGTAACTCCTGAAATAGGTCTTCTACCTAGTGCATATAATTTTTATATAACGCAGGCTATAGTCCATGAGTATTTGGGAATAGCTAAATTTTACTTAAAAAGATATTTTTAGTTTATTAAAAGATTGAGCCGAGATTGAAGAAAGATTTTAAAACTATATAATGGTATAAATGTTATAATTTTATATTGTGGAATAATATGTTCAAAGAAATGTTATTGAAAGTCGCAATTATATTCGGTCTCACGATTGGTATGCTTTTTTTGCTTTTAGATACATCTGATGCTCATGCAGTTAGCAATCCACCTATTTTAGAGATAGTCTCTTTTAAAACATCAGAAGATACATCTACTAAACAAGTACTCGATTTGTCTAGTAAAGTGACACAAGAGCTAAAAGGATATCAGGGTTTTATAAAAAGGACTCTAACGCAAAATACTGTTAATCCAAATCAATGGGTTGATATCATTGAGTGGAAATCAATAGATGATGCTCATGCTGCTATGAATCAAGCTCTTAAAAATAAAGATGTAGAAGCATTTCTTAAACTAATGAAGAATGGCTCTAAAGTTTATCAAACTAAATCAGAATATTTAAGTATACAGTCTCAGGCATCTTAAGATCTAGAAAGTAAATTACTTTCCTAGATAGGAGAATAATTAGAATGGTTAAACACCTAAAATATTTAATAATTATCATCATATTTATTAGCAGTTATGGATATAGCCAAACAATCAGTATTGCTGCTGCGCAAATGCTAATCAAACAACAGTCTTTTGATGAGTTTGCCAATGATATGAATAGATTAACTAAGCAAGCTAAAGATCAAGGAGCTGAAATTGTAGTCTTTCCTGAAGATAACACGGTAAACTTAATTGATGGTTTACCATGGGGTAAGGATAGTATTATTAAACTTAGTGAATACTATAGTAAAACTAAAAATTTGGTTACCGACTTAGCTAAAAAATACCAGATGATTGTTATAGGTGGAACTATTGCCAAAAATAATGATGGTAAAATATCCAATACTGTTTTGGTAGGTTTGCCCAACGGGCAAGTAATAGAAAATGATAAAATTTATCTAACTCCAGAAGAAAGAAATGTTGGCTATAATAAGTTTGGTAAAAATATATTAGTACTAGATTATAAAGGCACTAAAATTGCTGTTGTAATATGTTATACAAGTGAATTTCCGAATGTCTCTGAACAACTCTCAAAAGTTAAGCCAGATATTATAATCGCACCATCTTACACCAATGATTTGTATGGTTTAAATAGAGTCCATACTGCAATGAAAATGCTATCTATTCAAAATTTTGCATATGGTATGGTAGTAGGTATGGCTTCAGGCTTAGATAAACAAAATACTCAAGGAGTTGATGGTGTAAGTCAAATAATTTTTACATCTCCTCAGAATAAAGCTTTTAAACTCAATCATTTAAATATGGGTAATTTCAATAAAGAAGATGTAGTTATAGAAAAATTAGATATTACAAAATTACACCAAGCTCGTAAGAATTATGATGCATTCCCTAACGCAGATATTAAATATAATCCAACACCATCGACTAAATCAGTATCTATAGCTCAATAGAAAGATTTCATTAGAATAACTTAAGTTTTAGGCTATAATTTCTATACAGATTTAAATTTAAAAATTAGCTATGAAGTATACTAAACTTGGTAAAACTGATATTGATGTTAGTAGAATATGTCTTGGAACTATGACTTGGGGACGTCAAAATACTCAAGATGAAGGCTTTGAGCAGATGGATTATGCTCTTGCACAAGGTATTAATTTTTGGGATACTGCCGAAATGTATGCAATCCCCCCTACTGCTAAGACTTATGGCAAAACTGAAGAAATAATCGGTAACTGGTTTAAAACAAGACAGAAACGAAATGATGTAGTATTAGCGACTAAGTTTTCGCCTATGACATGGGCTAGAAATGAGCAAAATCCTATTACTGATAAGACAAATATCATTGATGCTGTAAATAATAGTCTAAAGCGCTTACAAACCGATTACATAGATTTATATCAATTCCATTGGCCGACAAATAGACCTCACTATCATTTTGGTAATTGGTGGGATTTTGAACCTTTAGCAGGTCAACAAAATAAACAGCGTATAGTTGATAATATCTATGAAATTTTAGTTACTTGCGATGAGTTAGTTAAAGCTGGGAAAATCAGACATATAGGACTGTCAAATGATTCAGCTTGGGGGATAAATCAATTTATCAAACTTGCAGAAAAACATAATCTACCACGTCTAGCAAGTATTCAGCATGAATATAATCTGAATCGCCGTAGAGATGAAACGGATATCATGGAGACATGTGCTCTTGAAGAGATATCATATCTTGCATGGTCACCTCTTGAACAAGGAGTTTTAACGGGTAAATATCGCAATGGTGCTCGCCCTGCTGGTACTAGAATGTCTGCTGAAATTCTAGATGGGCAAGAAGATCGCTATGCTTTTAGATTTGCTACTAATGATGATGCTGTCACTGAATATATCAAAGTCGCTGAAAAACATAATCTTGATATATGTCAAATGGCTATAGCTTTTACAATTAGAAAAGCCTATATGAGTTGTAGCATAATTGGAGCTACATCTATGGATCAACTAAAAACAAATATTGAAGCGATAAATCTAAACCTATCTGATGAAGTTTTAGCTGATATTGAAAAAGTTAGAAGAAAATATCCTGTTCCATTTTAGAAAAACTAAATACAAATCAAATTTTGGCCATTATTTGTTATAATTTTCACAGTTTAAAATAATTAAAGATAAATATGAAATATACAAAACTAGGTAAAACTAACATTGACATAAGTAGAATCTGTCTTGGAACTATGACTTGGGGGGCACAAAATACTCAAGATCAGGGTTTTGAACAAATGGATTATGCTCTTTCTCAAGGAGTTAATTTTTGGGATACTGCTGAGCTATATGCTGTTCCACCAACACCTGATACTTATGGTAAGACAGAAGAAATAATTGGTAACTGGTTTGCTTCTAGACAAAAAAGACAGGATGTTATATTAGCTACAAAATTCTCGCCTATACCTTGGGCTAGAAATGAGGAGAATCCTCAGATAAATCGTGAAAATATTATTTCAGCTGTTGATAATAGTCTTAGAAGATTAAAAACAGACTATATCGATTTATATCAATTTCACTGGACTGTAAATCGACCGAACTATCATTTTGCAGATTGGTGGTCATTTGAACCAGCTCAGGGTGCTAATGCTAAACAACAAATACAAGATAATATTCTTGAAACACTTAAAGCATGTGATGAACTTATTAAAGCTGGGAAAATTAGACATATTGGATTATCAAATGATTCGGCTTGGGGTCTAAATCAGTTTATTAACTTAGCCGAAAAACATAATCTACCAAGAATAGTTAGTTTACAAAATGAGTATAACTTACTTAGAAGAAGAGATGAAACTGATGTAATGGAGACTTGTGCTATTGAAGATATATCTTATCTAGCATGGTCACCACTACAAATGGGAATTTTAAGTGGTAAGTACTTAGATGGTAATATCCCCGCTGGAAGTAGAATGTCTGATGAGGTTATGGGATCACCTGAGCAGAAAGCTCGATTTGCAACTAGACAAAATGCTACAGTTGACTTGGCTGTTAAAGAATATTTAGAAATCGCTAAGAAACATAATTTAGATGTTTGCCAAATGGCGATAGCTTTCACAATTAGAAATGAATATATGAGTTCTAGTATAATTGGGGCAACTACTATGCAACAACTAAAGACTAATATTGATGCTATAAATCTTGAGTTGTCAGCTGAAGTATTAGCAGATATCGAAAAAGTTAGAAGAAAATATCCAATACCGTTCTAATACAGGTTCAAAACATTGTCCAAAAAAATCTTCCTAATCTTAATATGGTTAAGTGCAGTAGCATTTTATATGTATACTCGCATGATAAATACTTCACTTTCAGCATTTTCTATACCATTGATAAATCAATATGGATTTTCTAGTATTGACATTGCTTTTGCTATATCAATATACAGCATCGCAATGCTAATTATGAAAATACCTGTTGGAGTTATAGTTGATAGATATGGTATTGATATCCCTGTAATGATTGCGATGACAATAGTTCTAGTTGGAACAATAATTTTTGCGTTTCCTACTAACTCAACGACTCTACTGACTTCACGATTTATTATTGGTGTCGGTACAGCTTTTGCTATGATGAGTGCTTATAGACTAACAAGTATTATCCTGAATAAGCGTCTATTTGCAATTGCGACAGGTTTTATTTATTTCTTTGGCTCGTTAGCAGTTTCTATTTCAGGAGCTCCGCTAAATTATGCTGTTAAGCAATATAATTATACTTACATAGTTTTGACATTAGCAGGTATTATGCTTGTTATATTGATGCTCTACTCTATTAGCAGATTTAAATATGGTAGGATTCCTAGAAGCGATGATATCAAATCATTTAGTGATTATTTTGCTGGTATCAAAGATATTCTCAAAGATAGACAAATAATCTTTACGATACTTTATGCTAGTCTTTTTACCTGTGTATTTTTCAACACTATTGGCTATTGGGGAAATACTATCTTATTAAATACTAAGCTAGCTAGCCAACAAGCTGGTTTAATAGGTAATAGCATTGCATCACTTGCTTCTGGTATAGCTTCCATCGTTGTTGGTCTAATTATTGCTACTCAATTTCTCAAAAGAAGTCATATTTTTATTTTTACATCGCTAGCAAGTATTTCAGTTATTATGATCTTTTATACCAACATCAGTAATATTTATATACTTAGTCTGGCTGCATTGTTTTTTGGTATTGGTTTTGGTTTTACAGGTATAGTTTTTGATACTGCAAATAAACGCAAACAAAGCTATCTTGTTAGTATATTGTCACTACTTTTTTTAGTTGAATATGTCTTAAATAGTATTATTAACCCACTGGCTGCATATATCCAAAAAGCTTTAGTAGATTATGGTTTTGCTACTTTTTTGAGTTATAAAATAGCTTATGGTTTATTCTTGGGATTATTGATTATTGCTAATATTTTAAGCTTTTATATAAAACCTCAAAAAATATAATCAAAGAGCTAAAAAATTCTTTAAAGTTAATAAACCGTATTCGGTCAAATATGCTTCTGGATGATATTGAACACCAAAAATATTTGCATTTCGATGAGCAAAAGACATAATTTCATCATTCTCGGTTGAGGCTAAAGTAATCAAAGGCTCTTTAATATCATTAACAGTTAAAGAATGATAACGTGTTACAGCAAATTTCAGTGGATGATCTTTGTATAATACAGATGATTGAAGTTGTTTAATCTCAGAGAGTTTACCATGATATATTTGTTTAGCTTTTATGATTTTTGCACCATAATATTGAGCAATAAGCTGATGACCTAAGCATATTCCTAACAAAGATAAATTATTTTGCTGACAATACTCAATGATTGGATAGATATTTTTAAGCTCATCCGGATGACCTGGTCCTGGGCCAATAATAATATGAGAATATTGCTCAATATTATCAATTTGCTCATCAGTTTTTAGCATTGATACTTGATAGCCAAGATAAGTTATATAATCAATAATTGTATTACTAAAAGAATCATAATGATCAATATATAAAACCACCTTAAATCTCCAAATACGCTGGTATTAAGCCTCTGACACTATTGATAAGATATATTTTATCAGCAGTTTTTAGATCATCAAAATTTAGGCTTTTGGATTGCAGTTTGCCTTGAGAAATTAAAGATTTTCTTGCAACACCTGCTAAGACACCATCTTCTAATTTTGGTGTATAAAGTTTATCATTTTTCTCAATAACTATGTTATGAAACCTAGTTTCAGTAATATTACCTTTTTCATTTAGATAGATAAGCTCACAATTATCTTCATGAATATATTTGTGATGCATTTGAGTATAAAAGCCTCGTGTCGAGCTATGTGTAGTTTTGTGCTGAAATAATTTATTAGCTGAATTTATTTTCTCAGGGCAGATTTTTAGTTTAATAGCTTGTTGGTTGGCAGTATTAATTTCAGTATGCTCGATATTTATAGACTTATCATAATAATATTCTAGACGGATTTTATATTTTTTATCATCAGTTAACTGATCTAGATAGTCATATAGTTGATCTCTAATCTTGCAAATATCAATATCAAAAAATAACTGTCTAGCAGAGTTTTCAAGCCTCTCTAAATGTAGCTCTAAATCTCTAAATTGATTGCAGTAATAAAGGCTCTCAATTAAGCAAAAATCAGGCTGATAGATTTGGCGTATAAAGTTTATCTTAGTATTCATTTCTTGCCATTCTGACTGTACATCTGAATAAACAGTAATGCCACCACCGACACCAATCTGTAAGTTATCATGATATTGTTGAATCGTGCGAATAGCAACATTAAAGCACATATCATTATTTGGCATAATATATCCAATACTTCCGGTATATACTCTCCTTTTACCTTTCTCTATTTGTTTAATTAGTTCCATAGTTCGTTTCTTAGGTGCTCCTGTAATCGAACCACAAGGAAATAAGCCATCTAGGATCTTCCTGAAAGATATTTGTTTATCTACTTTTGCTGAGATTTGTGAAGTCATTTGTAGTAGATTTTTGTATTTTTCTATTGAGAAAAGTTTATCTACATTAACTGTATGAGTTTTTGCAATAGCGGATAAATCGTTACGCAAAAGATCGACAATTATTAAGTTCTCCGCCCTATTCTTATCACATGATGATAATTCTTGATATACCTTTTGATCTTCTGAGTCATTACCAGTCAGCTTTGCTGTACCTTTCATTGGTTTGACAAGTAAATTATCAGCTTCTTTTTTAAAGAAAAGCTCAGGCGAAATTGATATTATATCTGGGTTTAAAAATGATAAATATGCAGCATATTTAACTGATTGTTGTTGTTTGAGCTTATTGTACAACTCATAGCTAGTAAGCTTTGTAGTAGCTAAGATATTTTTAGTTAAATTAATCTGATAGCTTTCACCATTGATAAGTGCTTGTTGAACTTCATCAAAGCTTCTTTGATAATCTGCAAAATGAAGACTATCTATCATTAGATCTATATTTTTATCTGAAACTATATTCTTGGGGATTTCATTTGAATAATTACTAAAAGCGACAAAATGAAGTAATTTGCCATCATCAAAATCGCATAAATCATAAAGATTATTATTAAGATAATAACTAGCTTCATAACTTAAATATCCAACTAGATATAATCCTTGTTGCTGCAGTTCTTCCAATTGTCCAAAAGCTAACTCAAGTGATTCTTTATCGTTAGCTATAACTTCTGCAACTGGATTGTAAAAATAGTAACTTTGCTTATTCGTTAAAGTATCTTCAAGAATTGCAAATTGTGGTAATTGGATATTACTCATGATTAATCATTTCTTTTAGTTTTTTTCTATCAGTTTTACCAGTTGTCGTTGTTGGAATTTCATCAATATAAATAATTCCATCTAATTTTTTGTATTCAGCTATGTAATTACCTAGCTTATTATTTATAAACTCTAATGAGTATTGTTGAGATGCTACCAAATATGCCCAAATAGTTTCCCCCCATATTTTATCTTTTTTAGATGTAACTATGCAATTATCAATATTTGGTATTTTTAAAATTGCTGTTTCTAACTCAATTGGAGATATGTTTGAGCCACCTTTTATAATTATATCCTTATAACGCCCATAAAAACTAAGCTCATGGCTTTGAGCATCGAAACTACCTATATCTCCTGTTTCTAACCACTCAGTTTGAATATTTAGAGGTAGCATATTATTTTTGATGAAGATTTTACCATAGTCACTATTTTCAAATTTAACTATTTTTACTTGAGTATCTGCAAAAACTTTAACTTTATTAACTGTATTGGCAGATATATTTTGACCATATCCAAAAACCTCTGTCATACCTAAACCATTTAGCAGTGGTATACCAAGTTTATTTTCAACTTGATTTGCTAAACTTTCGCTAACTATATCACCAGCAACACTTAGATAGCATAGATTATGGTTACGATGAATGTTTTGCTCTAACAAAAAATGATACATTGTTGGTAACAGTGCTAAAGCAGTTACATTATTTTGGTTAATAATCTCTGCTATTAATCTTGCATCAAATTCACGGATAATTGTTATATTTAATCCAACAGCTAATGCTGGTAAGACTTGATAAGAAAAAGCAAAAGCGTGATTTATTGATAATGCTACTAATAAGTGGTCATTTTGTTTAAGACCTAAATCATTAATTCTATCATTAGCATAATTGATTATTTGATTAATATCATGAAGATGCTTTTGATAAAATCCTGTTGTTCCAGAGCTTACATGAGCTGTTAGAGATCTAGCATAAATCGAATAATCTTGCGTATATTCAAGACTTTCAAAAAACGATGTCGGATTTTCTATATACAATTTATTTACTTCAAGACTAGATATTTTATCTGTAATAAATAAACTATCATATTCAATTATCGCTGCTAGCTCATTATCAACCAATCTTGGATTGATTGGCACAAAAATATCTATATCTGCTATCCAACTAGCTATATACAAGCTTACAGATAATGGCGAGTTTTTTAGATTAGAATATATTTTCCTATAACCACAAGACTCTAAGAATCTAGATAAACTATATGATTTTTGCAAAATTTGATAATAGCTATATCTTATGTTATCAAAATATATATAAGTATCTTTACCATATTTTTCTATATTTGCTAAAAAATCTCTAAGTTGATGCATATTTGCGGGCAATAAGTTATCTAAGCATTTGCCAATATGATATATTAAATAACAAAATTTACTCTAATTTATCTAACAAAATGAAACAATCTCTGTTTTTATCTAATATGGAAATATATGTAAGTCTCGGCTGTTCTGAAGAGGAAAGATCTCACAAACAAATGATAACTCTAGACTTAGAACTTGAGTTTAGCCAAAACTATAGCGCAAGTAATTCTGATAATCTTGAAGAAACTATTTGCTATTATACTCTGAGAAATAACATTCAACACTTTTGTGATAACTTTAGCTGTAATCTTATAGAGTACTTAGCTAAGCAAATTTATCTGTTTATTGGAGAAAAACATAGAGATATAACAATCAAATACTTGAAACTTAACAAAAAGCCCCCAGTTTCACAGATAGGTTCTGCTTCTTTTATTATTAGGAATTAATGTGCAATATATTATAGGGATTGGAACAAATATTGGTTTCACTATCGAGAATATTCATCTTGCGTTAGATGCTCTAGCATCATACCAGAACATAAGAATTATTAGAAAAGCTAGCTTATATAGTAGTAAAGCATTACTCAAAGAAAATGCCCCAAAAGAATGGGATATTACATTTTTAAATACCGCTGTAAAAATTAGTACGTCTCTCAAACCTCAAGATTTGTTGATAGTTTTAAAAGATATAGAAGAAAAAATTGGTAGAGATCTTAATGCTCTGGTTTGGTCTCCTAGGCTTATTGATTTAGATATACTATCAGCTGAGGATTTAGTAGTAGATACAGCTAAACTTACAATTCCTCACAAAGAATTAATAAACCGTAGTTTTGCTCTAGCTCCATTACTAGAACTATCCAAAGGTTGGCACCATCCAAAATATGTTGAATGGAATCTAAGCCTAAGACTAAAAGAGCTAGAACCAATTGAAAAACTTAATCAAACACTATCAAATACAATGCGTATGGGTATAGTTAACTTATCAGATCAGTCTTTTTCAGATGGAGGTTTTAATGATACTCAGCGTAAATCAAATTTTATTGAGCTAATAAATAATGGTGCTGAAATTATTGATATTGGTGCTGAATCGACTAAACCAGATGCTACTGCTACTAGTATTGATGAAGAGTTTAATAAATTAGATGAATTCTTAGAATATCTTAAAGAACAGCTTAATAGTTTAGCTTATAGACCTCTTGTAAGTATTGATACACGTAGATTTGAAGTCATGAGTAAAATCTTAGAAAAACATCATGATATCATCTGGATGATAAATGATGTTGAATGTAATGATATTGATAAAAAAGCTCAACTTATAGCTAAATATAAAAAGAAATATGTAATAACTCATAATTTAGGTATCACAGATAGAAACCAATATTTAGATAAAGAAGATGCTATAGATAAAGTATGTGAATTTATTGAGAACAAAAAACAAATTCTCCTAAACCATGGTGTAGAGCAACAAAATATATACTTTGATGTAGGCTTTGGTTTTGGTAAAAAAGCAGATACTGCAAAATACTTATTAGAAAATATTGTTAATATAAAACAAAAACTAAATCTAAAAGCACTAGTCGGACATTCACGTAAACCATCTGTACTAGGTGTTCTTAAAGATAGTAACATCAGTACTTTAGATATCGCTACAAGAGAACTTTCAAGAAAGTTAGAAAAACTCAACATTGATATTATAAGAGTACATAAAATTTAGTAAGGAAAAATTATGCCATACCATCCAGCATTAGAGTCATTATTAGATACTCCTGAAATAAGAAGAATAAAAAAATTAGATTTAAGAGAGCAACGTAAGATATTTGCAGATCTTTCAATAGCACAAATCAAGCGCCTACCTCGCCCTGATATTATCGAAGAAGATATTAAGTTAGAAAATGATACTATATTAAGACACTATAAACCTAAAAAAGCATCTGATAAAGCTGTACTTTTTATTCATGGTGGTGGTTGGTGTTTGAGCTCTATAGATACTTATGATCACGTATGTAGATACTTATGTGATCAAGGTAATTTAAATATTTTCTCATTAGAGTACGGTCTGGGTCCTGAGCATAAATATCCTGTTGCTGTTAATCATGCGCTATATGCTTATGACTGGCTTTATGAAAATATTTCTAAGTTTAATTTATCTACTGAAAATATCTTTGTAATGGGAGATAGTGCTGGTGGAAATCTTGTAACTATAATATGCCACGAGCGTCAAGGAAATATGCCAAAAGCACAAATTTTGGTTTATCCTGCTGTCGATATGTATACTAAATATGATAGTAATACTAAGTTTGATGAGTATAAATATCATCTCACTACCGAATGGTCAGAACTATTTCTAAAAGCATATGTAGGTGAAGATATAATGTCAGAGCCTAAAAAACTTAGACAACCTACAATATCTCCATTATTTTATAAAGATACAAAACAACCTGATACACTAATTATAGCGGCTACTCATGATATCCTTATAGATGGTATCTATGCTTATGAAGAGAAGCTAAAACAACAAGGTACTTATGTTGAAACTCACTATGATGATGAAATGTATCATGGTTTTATGGGGGGACTTGGTGTAGTTCCATTTGAAAATCCTAAAATAGCTTTAGATAAAGTAATTGAGTTTATAAATAAACGATAGATATTGATTAGATATATGATTCCAATTTTTAAAACTGATAAAAAATCTGGCGAGAAATCAGAAGAACTTATTAGAAAATTTAATGACTTACCTGCTTTTGTTGCAACTGGTGGTGAGATTGTTTTTGTCTCAAATGACTTTTTGGAAGTACATCTAAGGTTTAATTTAACAGATAACACCAAAAACTATCATGGTACTGGTTTTGGTGGAGCTATATATTCATCATTAGATCCAATTTATCCATTGCAGTTATGTAATATTCTTGGTGATGATTATGTGGTTTGGGATTTATCAGCTAATATAGATTATCTTAGACCAATTACACATCATGTTTATGCAAGATTTCTACTATCAAAAGAGATTATCAATAAAATAAAGCAAGATGTTATAACCAAAAATAAATCTGTAATTAGTTTACCAGTCTGCTATGAAGATACTGATAATAATATTTATGCTGAAGCAACCAAAACTATATATATTGCCGATCGAGAGTATTTCAATAATCGTAAAAAGTAGTTTAACTAAATGTATTTAATATAGATTGTCTTGTTACGTTCTTTAACAACTCAATTTCTTGTTGTGTACTATTTAGTGGTGGTAGCCAGTAGATAGTATTTCCTAGTGGCCTTAATAAAGCACCTAATTTTATAGCTTCTCGATAAACATCTAAGCCAGCTCTTTTTTTATCAATATTTAAATCTGCTGCAATAATTGCTCCAATACCTCTGATATTTTTTATAATCGGTAATTGCTCTTGTAGCTCAAGAAAAGATTCACTAAATTGTTTTTCAAGATCTTTAACATTGTTAAGTATATGTTCTTCTTCAAATATATCCAATACTGCATTTGCTACTACAGCTCCTAAAACATTACCACTATGAGTATGTGAATGTAAAAAAGCTTTAGTTAACTGATCATCATAAAACATCTCATAATATTGATTTTTTGTCAAAACAATACTAAAAGGTATAATCCCAGAGGTTAATCCTTTTGATACACACAAAAAATCAGGCTTAATATCAAGATATTCATAAGCAAAAAATTTACCCAGTCGCCCTACTCCTGTCATTATCTCATCAAAAATAATATAAACATCATTTTCCTTACACCACTTACAAAGTCTATTTAAGTAATCTTTGCTATAAATCAACATACCTCCAGCACCTTGACAAATTGGCTCTACTATTAAAGCATTAATAAATTCTTTGTGTTGATCAAGATATTGTTGCGATTTACTCCAATAGACTTCAGCATTTGCCCATAGTGGATCACTTTTGCCACTAACATACGGAATATTTTTTAACTTAAAACTATCAAATAATAATGGTTTATACGGATCAGAGTATAAACCACAATCACTAACACTCATAGTTGCCAATGTCTCACCATGATATGAGTTTTCAAGACAAATAAACTTAGTTTTTTTAGTTTGATTTTGAAAGCTTCTAAGGTGTGTCGTCATTTTTAGAGCTATCTCTACAGCACAAGATCCATCACTTGCGTATAAAGTTTTGTCCATAGCTGTCAAATTACAAATTCTTTGACTAAACCTATCTATTTCATCATTTGTAGTATTTGCAAATATTGTATGCTCATATTTATCCAGTTGTGTCTTAAGCTTATCTATTATGTATGGGTGTCTATGTCCAAGAGACTTACACCACCAACTTGATGTAGCATCAAAAAGCTTTCTATTATCTTTAGTGTAGATATATCTCCCTTCAGTTCTATAAACATTCATAGGAGGTGATTTTTCAAAGTCTTTCATTTGCGTACATGGATGCCATATATTTGAACTATACATATTGTAAACCTTTTATAGAATATTAAGTTGACATAAATTGTACACAAGATATAAAATACTTTACAACTTTAAAACAATTTTTTATAAAAAATGACATTAGAACAAATCAAAGAAATTTACTCAAGACCATTAACAGAATTAATTTTACAAGCCTTAGAAATTCACAACAAAAACTTTGGTAATGATATTGAGTTATGCTCACTAAAAAGTATCAAAACTGGTACTTGCCCAGAAGACTGTAAATATTGTCCTCAAAGTGGCCATTACAATACTAGTATCGAAAAGCATAAACTATTAGATAAAGATAGTATATTGGCAGAAGCAAAAAATGCGAAAGATGCTGGATCGAAAAGATTCTGTATGGGTGCTGCTTGGAAGCACATTCCCAAAAAAGACTTTGATCAAGTAGCTGAGATCATCACTGAAGTCAAAAATCTTGGCTTAGAAACATGTGTAACTTTAGGAAGTATCAACGTTGAGGAGGCAACTAAATTAAAAGAAGCAGGACTGGATTACTACAATCATAATCTTGATACTTCAAGAGAATTTTACCCAGAAATAATTACCACACGTAAATTTGAAGAAAGAATTGAAACTATAAGAAACGTTGCTAACGCCGATATAAATGTCTGCTGTGGTGGTATATTAGGTATGGGCGAATCTCTAGATGATAGATTTAATTTATTACTTGAGCTATTACAATTACCCGCTGCTCCAAAAAGTATTCCCATCAATACATTAATACCAGTTAAAGGAACTCCTCTAGGAGATAAGTATACAGATGCTCAAATTGATAGTTTTGAATTAGTAAGATTTATAGCAACTACAAGAATACTATTTCCACAAGCACGCTTGAGACTATCAGCAGGTAGAGAGAATGTGTCTTTAGAGACTCAGACTCTATGTTTTCTTGCTGGCATTAACTCAATATTTTATGGTAATAAATTATTAACAGAGAATAATGCTACTGTTAATTCTGATAATTTTTTATTAGCGAAGCTGGGTTTGGAATCAAATGTCGAATTATGTTAAACCTACAAGACAAATATACTCAATATCAAAAGGATAATTTATTAAGAGAGTTAACTCCTTTTGTAAAGGATGATTCTACTATTGATTTTACAACTAGCGATTATTTAGATCTATCATCAGCACACAATCTCAAAGATGCCATTGTAACTGGTTTTGATAAGTACGGTTTTGGAAGTAAGGGATCTAATATAGTCTGTGGTTACACCGATGAGACACAGCAATTTGAATATGAGTTTGCAAAGTTTGCTAACTATCCTAGAGCTATATTTTTTAGTTCAGGGTTTATGGCAAATCTTGCAATTTATTCAACATTGTTTAATAAGCATGATAGTATCTTTGCAGATAAGTATATCCATGCGTCTATTATTGATGGAATCAAACTTTCACAAGCTAAACTAAAAAGATATAAACATCAACAATTAGGTCACCTTCAAGATATATATGATGGCAAGAGCTTCACTACTACAGAAGGAGTCTTTAGTACTTCAGGATCAATTACTCAACTTGATAAGCTTGCTAAAATCACACCAGAAAAGCTTATAGTTGATGAGGCTCATAGTTTTGGGATTTTAGGTAAAAATGGTCGTGGTGCGATCAACAGCTTTCAAATAAGTTATAAAAATTGTCCTATCTGTATTTTTCCTCTTGGTAAAGCATTTGGTGGAGTCGGTGCTGTAGTTTGTACTACAGAAGCAATTGCAGAATACCTAATACAATTTGCACGTAACTATATCTATACAACAGCATTACCACCAATGATATTAAAAGCTGCTTTGATACAACTAAAAAACCTTGAAAAGGCTAATGATAATCGAGCAAAACTTCAACAAAATATCATTTTTTTTAATGAACTTTGTGATGATAAAGATCTTGAACTAGTGTCTAAAGATTTATCACCTATTAGAAGTATCCAACTAAATGATGCTAATCTTGCACTTAGATTGAAAGATAAACTCTTTGAAAACAAAATAATAGTGTCTTGTTTTAGATATCCTACAGTACCTAAAGATCAAGCTATATTGAGATTTTCACTGCATAGTAATAATACCTTTGACCAAATTCATCAGGCTTTAGAAATTATCTCAAAAGAGGTCAAATATGAACATATATGATCAAGTTAAAAGTAACTTTGCAAAAGCTACAGATTACTCTAAAAACTCAACTATCCAAAATCAAGTACGTCAATTACTTTTAGAGCAGGCACTAAACTACTCAAGACTAGTTAGCTACAATCATACTAACAATATTCTAAATTTAGGAGTACGCGACTTATCAGAGCCATTAGAACTTAATAGGATATTTTCAGCAAAGCAAATAGATGCCTGCGATATTGCTTTAACAAAAAACTCAAAATATACAAATATAAACACACTAAAACTTAATTTTGATACAGATCTACGTCTGCTTAAAAATAGCTATGATTTAATATTTTCAAATATGTCATTTCAATGGAGTCAAGACATAGAAACATTAATTAAAAATCTAGCAAAAAAATTAAATAATCGTGCAATTTTAGCCTTTAGCACTGTTTTGGATAACAATTTTTATCAGGTAAAAGACATACTAAGAATAAATAAAATGCACAGTAGTTCTAGCATTTTAGAATTTATCAGAAAATCTGACTTAAATTGTCTACATCATGAAGATTTATATTTAGATATTAAATTCAATAACTTTAAAGAACTAACAAATCATCTAAAATCTACGGGAGTTAATACTTATACAGGAAGCAATAATAAACCTAGCTTTTCAAATATCAAAAAGTTTCTTACAAATACAGATCGTGTAAATCTTAGTTATCATATTGGTTTATTTATATGTTTTAAGGAGTAGCTTATGAAAAAGTTTTTTATAATTGGTACGGATACCGAAGTAGGCAAAACATATATATCAACCAAGCTTATTGAAGCTTATGAGTATGAAAATATTAAATCACTTTGTTTGAAACCTGTAGCGTCTGGTAAAAACCAATTTTCAGAACTGTGTGAAGATGTCGAGAGTATTCTAAATGCTTATAAGAACAAATTTACAGCAGATGAAATAAACCTAATTTCATTTAGTGAAGCAGTTGCCCCACACATAATAGCAGCAAAATCAAAAGTAGATATTTCAATTGAAAGTCTCAAACAATTTATTGAAGATAAGTATACTCGTCAAGATTTAGATATTCTTTTTATCGAAGGAGCTGGTGGATTATTAACTCCATACTCAAATCATGCTACACAATTTGATCTAATAAAGGCTCTGCAAATACCAGTACTACTAGTATCAGCTATAAAAGTTGGTTGCATAAACCATACCTTACTAACTATAAATGAGTTAAATCGTCATAATATTAAATTAGCTGGTTGGATTGCTAATTGTAATGACTCAAATATCAAATACATTGATGAACAAATAAATACTATAGAAGAGCTATCAGGATATAAGTGTAGTGCAAAAATTTCTCAAAATACGGAATATTTAGATTTTATAGATTTATCCAAGATACTAATATCGCCAGAAGAAAATGAATAATTCCCTTCGCTATTCTTAATAAGAATTTCGCCATTATTTGCTAGGCCAACATAGTTACAGTTATTATAAGTTTTATCAACTAAAGCCAATGAAAACTTTTTATCTTTTAGATAGTTAAGTGATTCAAATTCATTTTTAAAATATGTAAAACCCTCATTAATGAAAACTGCTAAATCCTCCTTAATAGCTTTGATAATTTGTATAGTTAAGTTAGTTCGATTAGCATGGCGTTGCGATTGTAACTTTATTGATGTCCAATCTTTAGAGATTTGTTCGTTATATTGCATATTAACATTTATGCCAAAACCTATAAATAGCTTCGCTCTACCATTAATTTCAGCACTAACATTTATAATAACGCCAGCAATCTTCTTATCATCTACATAGATATCATTAGGCCATTTTAGTTTAGCTTCTATATTAATACTTTTTAGAACTCTTGCAATACTGATTCCAACAACTAGTGATAATCCATTAAGTTTCGATATGTCTAGCTCAACTATTTCAAGCATAGTACAGTAGATATTTTTGCCAAATGGTGAAATCCATTTACGTTTAAATCGTCCAAATCCATCTGTTTGAAACTCTGAGATGAAAACTGTATTCTCACTATACTTAGCTTGATTTTCTATTGCATATTTTGATGTTGAGTCTATAGAATAAAAATAGTTTATATTGTTAAAAACTTTGATTAATTCATCAACTTTGATTAGATCTAATTTTTCTTGGAGTCGATATCCAACCCTGGAGTTAGAAGATACTATTATTTGATAGTTATCCTTAAGTGCTTTGATATTTTTTGAAATTGCTGCTCTTGATATACCTAACTTTTGAGCAATATCTTCACCACTTACATATTTTTTATCATCTAAAAAGGTTAATATTTGCTGTTGAGTTTTGTTCATTTAACCTTGCTCTTTTAACAAAATCATAAATTGCTACTTCGATCCAAATAAACAGCTGCAGCACCAAAAACTTGAAAACCACCTTCCGTTTCCGACCATTCTATTTTAATTTTTTTAGCTGACTGAGTAAAGGCAAATGTTTTAATCTCATCCCACATTGCTTTTTCAAAATATTCTCTAGCTGACATTATTGATCCAGCAATTATTATCACCTTTGGATCTAAAGTATACATTATAGACTTTATTGCTACTCCAAGATGTTTACCAAATTGCTTATAGATGCCTAGAGCATCTTTATCATTATTTCTTGCTCGTTTAAGGATCTCAACACCTTCAATACCTATCTTTTTTATAAAGAATTGGCCACTACAATAATCCTCCAAGATTCCATCTAAATATGGTAACATGCCAAACTCTCCTGCTCCGCAATTAGAGTCTTTTAGTAAAGAGCCTTTATTGATAATACCGCCACCAATACCCGTGCCTATTGTAATACCAACAAAATTTTCATGCTCTTTACCTTTACCATATAGTCTTTGACCTATAGCAAAACAATTAGCATCATTATCTATAAAAACTGGTACTTTAAACTTTGCCTCTAGTATTTCTTTTAGATGAATCTCTTGCCATGATTTGATATTTTGCACATCATATACAATTCCCTTTTCTCGATCTGCAACACTAGGAATACCAACGCCTATGCCCTCAACTTCAGATGTAAAAACTTTTGCTATAGTATCGATGACAACATCAATAACAGATTGAGCATTATGTTCTGCATCTGGCGGAATTTTGCTCAAGTAAGAGTCTAATAAATTTTCTCCACATACCCTACCAGCATTCACTTTAGTGCCACCGATATCAACACCAACCACAGTTCTATTCTTAATTTGAATTTCTTTACTCATATCACTTCAACTTATTTCTTAAATAATTCTGTTAGCTTTATAGTTTTATTATCAATTAATGGCTTAGCTGTTATGGCTACATATAAAATATATATTATAGTTAGATATACAAAACACATTCCTATTCTTAAGCCTAAGATATCTCCAATATTACCAACCACTAATGGCACTATAGCACCACCAATTATCCCCGTACAGAATATTCCTGATACTGTTCCATGATGTGATTTTAGAGAATTCATTCCTAATGAAAAAACTCCTCCATACATTATCGATGTCAAAAAACCACAAACAGGGAAAAATATCAAAGCCATAGTAGCCGATCCAAACAATGCTAGAGACAATGATATTAGTTGTAAAATTAGAAATACTTTCAAAATATTTTTGACATTATATAACTTCAATAAAACTATACCTAAAATACCGCCAACACATTGCATGATCCAGAATAATGCTACAGTAGTATTGCCTACAGTTTCGGTATTAAAGCCATGATAGTCACTCAAGAATTTAGAAATCCAGACACTAATTCCTTGTTCTTGACCAACATAAGCAAAGATCGCTAAAAAATATATTATTACGACTTTATTTTTTAGAAGATGTAATACAGTAGCAAAACCTTCTAATTTCTCATCTTCCTTCAACTCAACTTTTGGAAACTTAATTAAAGCAATAAATATTACTAGCAAAAACATTACAATTGCATTGAACCAATAAATAGCAACCCAACTAAAGTTTGTCCCTGTTAGCTTATTAAAAAATAGTAAAAAATAATTACTATCTCCAGAATATGGAAGATTCATAACTAAATAAGAAAGTACAAATGGACTAACAAATGATGCCCCACCAAAAAATACTTGCTGTAATACAGAGAAAAATGAGTAATTCTCCTCTCCACCAGCAACTCTTAATAAAGGCCAAAATGCTACCTGTAAAATAGCAGCCGCTGTCCCAACAGTAAATAAACTTACGATATAAGTAAGATAGCTAACTTTTAGACAGAATAAAATTGAACCCAGAGAGCCCAATAAAAAAGCAAATAAGATCATCTTTTTAGATCCATATTTCTCTAGCGCATAACCTGCAGGAATAGAAATAATATATGCTATAAAAAATGCAAAAGGTAATACCCCAGCTTGCGAAAGTGTCAAATGCAGATCGTTAGTTGCATCTGGGATTATAGGTCCTAAAATATTAGTCACAAATGATACAGCAAAAAAGCCAATCATCACCACAGATACTATTAAATAGTTTTTTTTCATAAAATTTGCCTCAAAAAATTTCTAAGTATGAACCCGTTGCCTTAAATTACCACTTAATAAAATTATAAGATAATCAAAAGCTTACTTTTAACAAATATAATACATAATTCAAGTTTATACTATTAAATAGATATTTTTATAGAGTATTTTTAATTCAAAAAATGGTAAATATACTTTTTAATCAAACATCTTTGAGTTATTACTATTACTAAAAAAAATATTAAAGCTTATAATATTAACTGGAACAAAAACAATTCTGGAGATCTAAATGAAAATAGAAGATGTTAAAAAAAATGTTTTTTCGATGCCGCTAGTATCACCTACAGCAAATAGAATAGCTTATAAATTCACTAATAGAGAATATTTCATAATCGACTATATGGCTGATATAGAAATCCTAAAAAAATATGTACCAGAGCCTCTTAAGCCAACTGGTCTTGTAAAATTTGAATTCATGAAAATGCATGATGCTAATGGTTTTGGTAGTTTTAATGAAGCTGGACAACTTATCGAAGTTGAATTTGAGGGTAAGAAAGGCTTATATTCTCACATCATGCTATTAGATAATTTACCATCAATTGCAGCTGGTCGTGAAATATGGGGCTTTCCAAAAAAATATGCTCACCCTACCCTTACAGTAGATTCTGATACATTATTAGGGACAGTAAAATATAATAGTGTTGATGTGGCTTTTGGAACAATGGGATATAAATATCAAGAGCTTAATAAAGATGCTATCAAAAAATCGCTAGAAGAAACCCCTAACTTCTTACTTAAAACCATACCTCATGTTAATGGTAGAGATGTAAGTATTTGTGAACTTGTTAAATACCATGTTAAAGATGTAACTGTAAAAGGTGCATGGACTGGGCCTGTAGATTTACAAGTATTTAACCATGTTCAAGCGGCTTTTCATCATTTACCAGTTTTAGAAATTGTCAAAGGCTCTCACTTTATCGCTGATGTTACATTAGGTTTTGGTGAAGTAGTTTTTGATTATCTTAAGTAGTACTTTCCTAGATTCTTTTTAAAATTGTTCTTATATTTTTTGATAGTATTATTATTGTGGCTACTATGACTATACCTATGACAGTATAAATTAATCTAGATAAGCTTATCTCATACCCGGATAAATGTGCTAATTTTAGGAGCATTGCAATAAATATTGTCAGAAAGAATACATAGCTTCCATAATGCTTAATAATACAACATATAGTAAAAAATGTTGTTATAAACAAAATCATCCAAATGGTATAAGCATTTGATAGATATATAGCTAAAGGTATAGCAAATAATGATCCTATTATAGTACCTATCAAACGATGTTTAATAGCTGTAGATGATCTAATTACATCCGGTTTAAATATTAATAAAACTGTCATAGGTACCCAGTATCCTATTTCAATGTCAAAGTAAATCGATATGAAGTTACCTATAATTAAACCAAGTGATAAACTAACCGCATAAATAGTAGAATCTATATCAGGCAGTATTCTTATACTTCTATAATTATCATCAAAAGTATCTTTTATACTTATTTTTTTTAGAATAAATACCAAAACTATTATAAATACTAATGCTCCTATTAGTGTAAATAATCCTATGAGTATTGAATCTTTAACATTAGCATTAAATCCAGTTCCTATGACATACATATCAGCAATAAAGAGAATGCCATTAGCAAAAACCAAATCTGATTTTGCAGTATAGCCAATCAAAAAAGAAAATCCTAATAGTATAAGTGAACTTGTAATTAAATCATGTGAATAATAACTACCTAAAGATATTGCTATACTCATATAAAATATAAATAATACTCCTGCATATAGCCTAAATTTAATACTATGATTGCGTATTGAAACTTGATGAAGTGCTACTACAAAACATCCTAATGCTGCAAATAAGCCGTAAATATTTTGTAGGTCTAAGACAACTTGTAAAACTGTAAAAAAACCTATTACCAAAGAGGCAGTAATGCCTAAGATAATACTGTTCTTTTTAAGACATATATATTTTGACATAAAGCATCGTTGATCTAAAATAATATAAATTATATATATGATTACTACTATTAATCTATTATTTTTTATTTATATGTCATATATCTGATGATTAGTGATATATAATAACATTATGTAATTAAAATATTTTTGTTAGGAGATTTTTATTATGTCAGTTAAAAATAAAGTGACTTTAATTACCGGAGCTGCATCAGGTCTTGGACTAGGTATGGCGACAGAATTTGCAAAACAAGGAGCTAAAGTTGTAATTGCAGATTTGGATTTAGAAAAGTCGCAAGAAGTAGCTATAAATTTATCATCAAAATATGATGTAGAAACTATGGCTGTACAAATGGATGTAACAAATGAAGACCAAGTAAAATCAGGTGTAGATCAAACTGTTAAAAAATTTGGTCGTATTGATACTGTGATTAATAACGCAGGTATTCAAATAATATCACCTATAGTAGATTTTAGTGTATCAGCTTGGAAAAAATTATTTGATATTCATATGACTGGTACATTACTTGTAGCTCAAGCAGCTATGAGGCATATGATTGAACTAAAAACTGGTGGTAGAATTATAGTTGTAGGTTCTGTTCACTCAGTTCTTGCATCAAAAAATAAAGCTGCGTATGTAGCAGCAAAGCATGCTCAAGTTGGCTTTGTCAGAGCTCTTGCTAAAGAAGGTGCTGAGCATAATATATCTTCAAACCTAATTGGCCCAGGGTTTGTGCTAACTCCATTAGTAGAAAAACAAATACCAGAACAGGCAAAAGAGCTAAACATCAGTGAAGAAGAAGTGGTCAAAAATGTTATGCTTGGTGGTACTGTTGATGGTGAATTTACAACTGTTCAAGATATTGCTGATACAGCTATATTCTTAGCTGGATTCAAAACGAATGCTTTAACAGGTCAGAAGATTTTGGTAAGTCATGGTTGGGGAATGTAAACAAAGCTAATACTTCTGTGATATATTTATTATCATATTAATTTTATTCTAAAACTGTAGATGCCTACAAATTCAAATATAAGACAAAAACTAGGTCAACTAATTATGTTGGATTTTCGCTATTGGGGTGAAGATTCAAATAATCAACGTATACCTTTTACAAAAACCAATGATATCGTCAGTAAGATCTTCCAAGATTATAACTTAGGTGGTTTTATCCTTTTTAGAGAGAATATTCAAAATAATGAGCAAATCATCTCTCTATTAAGAGATCTTCAAGCTAACACTAATACACCAGTATTTTTCGCTACAGATCAAGAAGGTGGTAGAGTTAATCGCTTACAACAAGGTACTAGTGGCTGCGGTAATATGGCACTAGCTGCGACAGATAATCCTAGTAATGCTTACACTATGGCTAAAATAATTGGTGATGAATTATATTCTTTAGGTATCAATATTAATTTTGCTCCAGCTGTAGATGTCAACTCTAACAAAAATAATCCTATTATTGGTGTAAGGTCTTACTCAGATAGTCCCAATGTAGTTACTGACTATGCCAAAAATGCGATAAAAGGTTATCATGATGCTAAAATCATAGACTGCATTAAGCACTTCCCTGGTCATGGTGATACTGCAACAGATAGTCATTTAGGTAATGTAATCTTAGATAAAACTTTGAAAGAATTACAGACAACAGAGCTACTACCATTTAGTAAACTTGCTAGAGATTGTAGTATGATAATGACAGCACATATTAGTGTACCAGCCCTAGATGATACCCAGTACCAATCAGTTTCAACAAGTGAAAATATTTATGTGCCAACTACTCTTTCTTATAAGATAATAACTAAATTACTAAAACAACAAATGAAATTTGATGGTCTAGTAGTATCTGATGCTATGGATATGCATGCTATTGCTAAACACTTTGGAACTATTGAAGCTTCAAAATTAGCTATCTTAGCTGGTATTGATATTTTATTAATGCCTGTTCGAGTATGGTCAGAAAGTGATCTTTATAAGTTAGAAGAGCTTTTTTGTGAACTAGAAAAAGAATATAATCAAAATCCTAATTTTGCTAATGCAGTTGATAATGCCTACACGAATATTACTGATTTCAAAGCAAAACATAAACTCGATGAAAGTTTAATATTCAAACTCTCATACGATGAGCAATTAAAATATGCTAATCAAATAGTTAATTGTAGTAAACATCAACTGATATCTTTAGATATAGCTAAGCAAAGTACAACTGTAGTTAAAAATTCAGGTATTATTCCATACGATCTCAATAAGTTAAAAAATATCTTGGTTGTAGATAGTGATAGCCAACGTATGGCAGATTTTCATAATGAGTTACAAAAAATAGTATCAAAAAATAGCTATACTACTATAATAAACTCTGAAAATATTAATAATCAAGATATAAAAACTAGTATCGAAAATGCTGATATAATTTTGCTAATTTCGGCAAATCTTCGTGAATATAATAATGCTTATAGTTATGTAACTTCTATAAAGCCAGAGCAAACTATAAATATCGCAGCACTTACTCCTTATGATATTAACTATATCGATAATATTATTAATTATGTTTGTATTTATGGTGCGACTTCTATGGATCAAACAAATTATACAAAGACTTCTTTGAAAATTAATATTCAAGCAGCATTAGAAAATATTTTTAGCGATAATATCCCAACAGGAAAATTACCTGTTCAGATTTAATATCTTAAACTGTTTTTGAACCAAAGAATTCATAATGAATATTTTTTTCTCTAACGCCATTTTTTAATAACTTTTCATGTATAGAAAGCATAAATTCTTTAGGTCCACAAAAGAAGTATTGAGCATCATTCTTACCTTCACTAATGTGTTGTTGGACAGTATCTATACAGACTAGTCCTTGCTTTGCATCAGATCCAGAATTATCTTCATAGAAAAAAATAGTTTTAAGTCTTGGGTTCTCACTTGATAGTTTTTCTAACAGCTTAGCAAAAGGATGCTCATTTTTGTTTTTCTTACCACAAACAAAAAGTACTTGTCTTCGATTTTGTGTTTTTAGCTCCGATAAAAGCATACTCATTAAAGGTGTAATACCGATTCCTGCTGAAATAAAAACTATCGGTTTATCAAGATTTTTATTTACTTCCAAGAAAAATTCGCCACAAGGAGGTGCTATTTCTATTTTGTCACCAACTTTTATCTCATGCGATAGGTATTGAGATACATAACCTTGCCCCTCTTGTTTAACTGTTATTCTTAGATAATCCTCACCAGTAGCTGAAGAAATACTATAATTTCTCATAGTAGTCATTCCATTATATGGAACTCTAACAGTAATATATTGTCCTGGTTTGAAATCATATCTTCTAAAAAGATCATTTTTAAAATAGAAAGAATATGTATTTATACTCTCATTTTCTTTTTTGACTACCTCAAACTCTTTAAAATTATCCCAACCATACTGCTCTAAATTCTCTTTGTATATACTCTTTTCACGATTAATCAAAATTTCAGCTAATAAATTGTAGGCTGCTGTCCAAGCTATAACTATGTCATCATTATCATTTAAGTTTAGAACCTCTTTGATTGATTCGATTAAGTTAGAACCTACTACTGGATAATGCTCCGCTTTGATTTGTAATGATGCATGTTTTTGGGCTATTAGCTCTACTGCATTGCCTAAAACTTCAAGATTCTCAATATTTTTTGCATAAGCCAAAATTGCTGCAGCTAAAGCTTCTGGTTGAGATGAGTTTTTTTGTCTTGAGGTATTAAAAAACTTTTTAACTTCGGGATTATGCTTAAACATTCTATCATAGAAATGTTTTGTTAAAGCAACTCCATTTTCTTCTAAAACAGGAATTGTTGCTTTTATAGTATCTATATTCTTTTGGCTTAACATAATATATCTCCATATACTCAAATTATAATATGCATTATATATGCATATTATAATTTATGCAAATTTATCCTATACTTTGAAAACATCTTTTCTAAAATATTTTGTATGAATTTAACTTCTTTTACTGATTACTCTCTTAGAATATTAATAATTTTAGGATCAAATCCCAAACAAAAATATAAAACTAAGGATCTTGTAGAGTTATTAGATATTAAACTTAATCATGCTACTAAAATCATTAATAAACTATCCAATCTCAACTATATAGAATCATATAAAGGTAGGTTTGGTGGTGTATCAATTTCTAAAGCTACATACAATATAAAACTATCAACTATTGTCAAAGAACTAGAACCAATGAACATTGTAGAATGTTTTGATAAGGATAAAGCAACCTGTCCATTAATACCAAACTGTAAACTCAAATTTATACTAAATCAAGCAAGCAATGATTTTATAGCGAGATTAAATGACTATAGATTTATTGATATATGCAATATCATGCCCCCAAATCAAAATAACGAATAAGTCTTTAAACTATATTTTTATATCTTCACTAGCAACTATCGTAGCATTATCTTGACTAGAGATTACATAGAACTTACTTGGATTAAGTTGTTTTTTATAGTCAACAAAAGCTAGAGGACTATGCTCTTTAGGCTTATTTTTTACAACAAGAATATTTAATTGGTTTGAGTTGTTCCAATATTTAATAAATTTATCAAATTTCATTAAATATTTATCTACATTTGATTTAGGGAACTGTCTAACATCATCTAATTCTCCCTCATCATTTATAATAATTACATTACGTTTAGTGTAGAAGATAATGTCATAAAAGCGATCGCTCTCAAAAACTTGAGCATTTGGATATTTCTGATATATTTTAGATATTTCTTGAGCTGTCTTATATTTAGAGCTTGTATCAAAATAATCTCCCAATAAATAACCTAAATTTGCAACAACCATCATCATAATACAAATATAAGCAACTAATTTATTTACTGAAAAAATATTTAATTCTTTGATTAATTTAATCGTGATTGTAATAGCTATTATTGCAATTGCTAATAAAATTAAGATATATCTAGAGCCAAAACTCCAATACTGAGGAAGGCATAAAAGAACTAAGGCCACAGCAGGTAGCAAAGCAAAAACAAGGATAATAAATTTAAAGCTTATACTATCCCACTTATCAAACTTTTGTAAGTCTATACTCTTAAAGTGCATAGCTACAAGTATTGATAATGGTAATATTAATGGTGCTAGATAACCAAATAAGAAAGATTTAGAAATCCCAAAAAATATAAATATAAATGTTGCCCAAATAAATAAAAACCACTTATCTGAATTTTGCTTACGATTTTTAAAAGCTTGTTTTGAGAAGAAACTCTTAAGAATTTTAGGTAAAAACAGAGTCCAAGGAAAAAAAGCTCCCATAATTGCTAACAAATAAATAATTTTAGAAACTTCTCTATTTTGCTCATCTGTTGAAAATCTGAGTATTTGTTGAACTACTATGTAGTAATAAGCAAAATTAGGATGATACTGTTCAACTGCAAATATCCATGGTAACGAAATGACTGCTACAATTACCAAACCTAAGTAAAGCCTAATATCAAGTAGCCTTTTATACTGTCCCATAATAAGAGAATATAGACCTACTATAGCCATAGGAAAAACTATTCCCATCAATCCCTTAGTCATAACCGCTAACCCAGCAAATACAAAGGCTAAAGTAAGCCAATATGTACTTTTCTTGTAATCATCATATTTAAGGCTTACCCAATAGCTAAGCATAGTCATATTTAAAAATACAGCTATAGCCAAGTCCATGTTCAGATATCTACCAACAAATAGAAATAAAACTGTACTTAAACTTACTCCTACTGATAATAGTGCTGTTTGACGGCAACCTAATACTTTGCGTACTGTTATATATGTAAAAATTAAACATATACCTAGTAATACAGGATTTACAAGTCTTGCTCCCCATGTATTCTCGCCAAAAATGCTCATAAATATACAAGTAATCCAATATACTAGTGGAGGCTTGTGAAAAAATATCATTCCATCAATATATGGAACTATAAAGTTATGGTTAGCGAGCATCTCTCTTGCTACTTCAGAATACCTAGTTTCATCAGGAGCATAAAAATTAGCTACACCATACATACAAAAAGCTACAATAATCGTAGCTAAAATTAGCAAAATATCTTTAAATTTGTTATTCATGGAGATTAATTAGTTCTGATTTTCCTGGAAGAATTTTTTAGTAAGACAAATAGTTTTTTCGATATCTTCATCACTATGTGCAATTGATATAAAGCCTGCTTCATAAGCAGATGGCGCTAGATATACACCATTATCAAGCATATATGCAAAATATTGATTAAACATTTTAAGATTAGTTTTACCTAAATCTGTAAATGTATTAACAGCGACCTTTTCATTACAGAAAAATAGTCCAAACATTCCACCTAAATATTTCGCATGGAAATTAAAGCCATAGGCTCCAGCAGCTTCATTCAACCCATCAACTAACTGTTTAGCTTTAGCTTCCAATCTAACAAAGAAGCCCTCTTGTGAAACTTTTTCTAATGTTTTGATACCAGCTGCCATAGCAATTGGATTCCCTGATAAAGTACCTGCTTGATATACTGGTCCAGCGGGAGATACTTTTTGCATAATTTCTTTACGACCTCCAAAAGCGCCTACTGGCATACCACCGCCAATCACTTTACCTAATGTTGTTAAATCAGGCTTCACATTATAAATACTTTGAGCACCACCCAAAGCAACTCTAAAACCAGTCATCACTTCATCAAAGATAAGTAGACTATTATTTTCATCACATACTGCTCTAAGCTTAGCTAGGAAATCATCTTGTGGGAAAATCATATTCATATTGCCAGCTATTGGCTCAACTATGATACAAGCAATTTCATCTTTGTATTTTTCAAAGAGGGCTTGTATAGATTCGATGTCATTGAAGCTAGCAACTAAAGTATCTTTGACAACATCTTCTGGTACACCTGGTGAATTTGGCTGACCTAATGATAGTGCTCCAGATCCAGCAGCTACAAGAAACTCATCAGCATGTCCATGATAGCAGCCTTCAAATTTTATAATTTTATTTCTACCTGTATATGCTCTTGCTAATCTAATAGCACTCATTGTCGCTTCAGTACCGGAATTTACGAATCTAACTTGTTCAATATTTGGCATAAGCTCTACTATTTTTTTAGCAAGTCCAATCTCTTGTTTACAAGGAGCGCCATAACTTAGACCATTTTTTAGCTGACATTGTATAGCTTCAAGGACATCATCATCACCATGACCTAAAATCATTGGCCCCCACGATCCGATATAATCTATATATTTGTTCCAATCAACATCATATAAATAAGCACCTTTCGCTGATTTTATGAATCTTGGGAATTCTTGTCCAACACTTTTAAACGCTCTAACTGGAGAGTTGACTCCGCCAGGAATATATTGCTGCGCTTCTTGGAATAAACTTTGAGAGTTAATTTTATTCTCCATGTTCTTGTTCCTGCCTCATTTTATTTATTTTTTTCTCAACTGCTTGCATTAATAAGCTTGCAGCATTAACTTTTGTAGCTTTATAAATTTCTTGAATACCTGTTGGGCTAGTAATATTTACTTCTGTTAGCTTATCTCCTATCACATCTAAACCAGCAAACATTACCCCTTCTTTTTTCAGCTTTTTAGCAACTTTTTTAGCTATTTTATAGTCTTGCTCCTGAAGTTCTCTTACTTCAGCTTTAGCTCCAACTGCTAAGTTACCGCGATTATCGCTATCACTAGGAACTCTAGCCAAGAGATATTTAATAGGTTCTCCATTGACTATCAAAATTCTCTTATCACCATCTTTGATTGCTTCTTGATAATCTTGTACCATTATATATCTAGTTTCATGATGAGTTAGCGTTTCAAGTATAACGTTTTTGTTCTTATCTCCATCTTTGATCCTAAAAATAGAGCTGCCACCCATTCCATCAAGAGGTTTAACAATAATATCTTTATGCTCTGCGTAAAATTGATTAATCTGCTTATAGCTTCTAGTTATCAGAGTGTTTGGTGCAAATTTAGGATAATTTGAAATAGCTACTTTCTCATTAAAATCTCTAAGTGCTTGTGGATTATTTACTATTAACACCCCATGTTTTTTTGCCAAATCAAGCATATATGTCACATATATATACTCCATATTAAATGGTGGATCTTTGCGCATAAAAATACAATCAAGATCTAATAGTGATAAATCATGATGTTGAGATAATATTTCATACCAAGACTCTTTTGCTTTATGGATTTTTATCTTAAGCGCATCGCCTTTTGGCTTACCATTGATTATAGATAAATCATTTAAATAAAAAGTATAAATTTCCCAGCCTTTATCTTGAGCTGCTTGTAGCATCATATACGTGCTATCTTTTGAAATATTAAAAGAGTTTAAGTTATCTATTATAAATCCTACTTTCATTATTTATCCTATTTTATACCCAATATATTTATCTAAATCTTTACCATTCAAAATATCTGCAATATTTAACATTTTCTTGTTGGGAAATTGTAATTGCTTAAATCTGATTATCCTGTCATTTGTAGCAATATCAAAACCATTTTTAGTTATATCTGTAATTGCTGTAACTTCATCATTTGCCGATTTCTCAAGTATCTCAAAATCACCTACTTTGACTTGCTCGCCCTCTAGCATAAAAAATGCTGATGGCCATGGAGTAAATGCTCTAATATGACAACTAATTTCTTTGGCAGATTTTGTGAAATCTATAAGACCTTCTTGCTTAGTAATCTTATGTGCATAAGTAGGCTCACCTTGCTGAGGTTGCGACTTAATCATATCAATATTTTCTAGAGTTTCTAATAATGGTTTTATTGATAGTTTAGCGAATTTATCATGTAGTGATTGTGATGTATCTGTATCTTGTATATCAATCTCTAGAGTATTCAATATATCTCCAGTATCAAGTCCAGCATCCATTTGCATTATACAGATTCCAGTTTTAGAGTCTCCTGCTTGAATTGCTCTCTGGATAGGTGCTGCACCACGCCATTTAGGAAGTAATGAAACATGAATATTTAAACAACCATATTTAGAAATATCCAAAAACTCCTGAGGCACTATAATTCCGTAGGCTATCACAACTATTACATCTGGTTTTAGTTCTCTAATTTGCTCAAGTACTTGAGGATCTTTCTTAAAAGACAATGGTTGAAGTACTGGTGTGTTGTTAGCTATAGCGACTTCTTTAACAGGTGAGAATTGTATTTTCTTACCACGCCCTTTTGCTCTATCAGGCTGAGTAAGCACCGCTTGAATATTGTGCTGTGATTGGTATAGGTCTTTTAAAACTTGTGCTGAAATATCAGGAGTTCCAGCAAAAATTATATTTAATTTTTTCATTTGATTAGTCTCTAAAAGCGTATGCTCTCAGCTGAACACTACTTAATTCAGTAATTTGCCCCTCTGGGAACAGACAAACATATCTTATCTCATGCGCTCCATTTTGAGCAGCTAATTTTGCAGCTTCTCTTATATTTTCATTACATAGTTTTTGGAAATCTCTCTCTTTATCCACACCTATTACTACTCTTATTTCACCTATGCTATCTTGTGTATCTGTCTGATAGCGTAAGTTGAAAATTTTGACTCGGCTTGGGTCTGTCGCAGGTAGCTTTGCACTATATTTTGATAAATAGATACCTTTTGGTTCAGGGGTATTCTTAGAAACAAAAAAATATATACAAGATATAAAAACTATAACCAATATACCAACATACATCAAATTTTGACTGAATCGACTCATTAAAATTAAATATTACTCTAAACTAGCTAGATTTTAACACATCTAGTCTATATTGGCTAAATATTAAATTATTCAGATAAGTATTAGAAATAAATTGAAAATCATAACTAAAACAATTATTATATTTATAAATTTAAATATATATTTATTTCAATATGTCATCCATCACAAGTTTTTTAAAAGTAATTTCTGATAAAAATAGATTAATTATTTTATATATATTAAACAAAAATACTCTTTGCGTATGTGATATCCAAAAACTTATCTCATTAACTCAAGGAGCGCTATCAATACAGCTAAAAAATCTTGTAACTGCTGGATTGCTAGAGTCTTTTAAACAAGGCAAATGGGTGTTTTATAAACTAGATAAAAATATTCCAGAATATCAGTTAAATATTTTAAATGAGCTTTTCAAACAAATAGATAAAGACGAAGAAGTTCAACAAATAATTTCTAAACTAGAAATTTCTGAAATTTGTAAAATTTAAGGAGTAATAAATGAAATTAAAGTTTCTCGATAGATTTCTGACCTTATGGATTTTTTTAGCTATGATTGTGGGTATCATCATTGGATATACTCTGCCCGAAGCTAAAAATTTTATATCAAAATTTGATATCGGATCAGTTAATTGGTTGATTGGACTGGGTCTAATTGTGATGATGTATCCACCACTAGCAAAAGTTAAATACTCAACAATGCCTAAAATATTTAAAGATACTAAAATTTTGCTTTTATCTTTAATTCAAAACTGGCTGATTGGTCCTATCCTGATGTTTATTTTAGCAGTTGTTTTTTTCCATGATCAACCTAGCTTTATGATAGGACTAATTTTAATAGGGTTAGCAAGATGTATTGCCATGGTAATTGTGTGGAATGATCTGGCTAAAGGATCTAGAGAATATTGTGCTGGATTAGTTGCATTTAATTCTATTTTTCAAATAATATTTTATGCTGCTTACGCATATGTATTTATTACAGTTATTCCAAAACTACTGGGATTTGATACGAACATCAATATAAATATATCAATGTTAGATATAGCAAAAAGTGTCGGAATATATCTAGGAATACCTTTTGTAGCTGGAATATTGACTAGAACTATCTTGATCTCTAAAAAAGGTGAACAATGGTATATAGATAAATTCACTCCAGCGATATCACCTCTGACATTGATCGCTCTACTATTTACTATAGTGTTGATGTTTACTACAAAAGGAAATGAAATAATTAACCTACCATTTCAAGTAATCAAGGTTGCTATTCCGCTTTTGATATATTTTTTGATAATGTTTAGCATATCATTTTTTATGTCATATAAAGCTAAAGCAACTTATGAGCAAGCCGTATCTTTGAGTTTTACAGCAGCTTCAAATAATTTTGAGCTAGCTATAGCAGTTGCAATCTCAGTATTTGGCATAAACTCTACTGAAGCTTTTGTCGGTGTAATTGGTCCTCTGGTTGAGGTGCCTGTTTTGATTGGGTTAGTAAATGTAGCTTTGTGGTTGAATAAAAGATATTTTAATTAAGCCAATTCTACAATATTATTAAGAATATAATACCCAAATTATACATCTTCTATGCCATACGTATATCTAGTTATAGCTATAATCACTGAAGTCCTTGGTACAGTTTCATTACCATTATGCAATGGTTTTACAAGGATTGTTCCTTCACTATTTGTTTTGATATTTTATGGACTTTCATTTTACTTTTTATCATTAACATTAAAATATATGAATATTGCTTTTGCGTATTCTGTATGGTCAGCATTTGGAATTATTCTAATAGGAATTATAGGATATCTATTTTTTAGGCAAAAGTTGGATTTACCATTTATCTTAGGAACACTGTTTATACTTATTGGAACTATTATTATTTGTGCATACTCAAAGACTATTATGCATTAAGTTTATAATTTTTATTTCTTGTATTTAATTTCCCAACAATTATGGATATTTTTGTTAGATAAAAAATCTCTTGATAAACATTTCTTATCAATATTTTCACAGTCAAATTTAGCAATTATCTCTGATGACATTTTGAAGCGACGATAATTATTAGAGAAATATAAGACTCCATCTTTTTTGAGAGAGTCCATAGCTAAATTTATAAGTAACTCATGATCTCTTTGAATATCAAGAATATCATCCATACGTTTAGAGTTTGAAAATGTTGGCGGATCTAAAAATATCACATCAAACTTCTCACTGTTGGATTTTAACCAGCTAATACAATCTGCCTGAATAAAATTATGCTTTTTAATATCTAAATTATTTAATTCAAAATTATTCTTACCCCACTCAAGATAAGTATTAGACATATCTACACTTGTAGTTTTTGCTCCCTTTAAAGTAGCATGAACACTAGCTGTACATGTATAACTAAATAAATTCAATAAAGTCTTATTTTTTGAAGCTTTTGCTACAAGTTGTCTGATCTTACGATGGTCTAAGAAAACACCAGTATCTAAATAATCATCAAAATTCACATAAAATTTAGCATCAAATTCATTAATAACATGAAAGTTATTTTTGTCATTATTTTTTTGATACTGCTCTTTGCCTTTTTGACGTTGACGAACTCTTGTATGTATATTCTCGTATTGAATACCTAGAGTTTTATGTATCTGATATATAGCTTGATAGAATCTTTGTTTAGCCATATTTTGATCAATAGTAGCATCGGCACGATACTCTTGTAAAAACACATGCTCGCCATATATATCAACAGCTACAGCAAAAGTTGGAATATCAGCATCATACAAACGATAACATTCTACTCCTGACTGCTTTAACCATGGTTTTAGGTTTTTAAGATTCTTCTTTAACTTGTTAGAAAAATCTACATGCTCATCTGACTTTTGTGCACTTGCTTCAGCTATACGAATATTTTTCTCAAGCTGGCTTTCATGTTTAAATCTTGCATGCTCATTTATATCAAACTGATACAATACTGTTTCAATAGCGCCATTATAGAATTTATTCTTCTTAGTAGTACGTAGCTGCATTTCTTTAATTGACTCACCGAAACTTGTCAAAATCGCAACTTTCCAACCATAAAAGTCTTGAGATAATCTATCACCGAAACCATTAAATATGTCTAAAAGTTCATCAAGCTGATCACCGTATAAACGCTCACCATAAGGAGGATTTGTAACTATCAAGCCCTCACTATCAAACTCATTCTCAAGATCACGGATATCTTGTCGCTTAATATTAACAGCATCTTCAACACCAGCTTGATAAATGTTTCTATCAGCCTTATCTAAAACATTGTTATCAATATCATAGCCTTGAATAATTGCATTTGTTGGCTTTTGAGCTTTTTTTGCTATTTCTAATAAGTTACTCCATAAGTCTTCATCATGAAGCTTTGAATTGAATAGCTTAAATTCTTTATTTAACAACACAGGAGCTATATTTTTTGCCATAAGAGCAGCTTCAATAAGAATAGTCCCAGAGCCACACATTGGATCAATCAATATAGGCTGTTCTCTTTTAAGCTCATCTAACCACCCTGCTTTGATAAGTATCGCTGCTGCTAAAGATTCTTTTAGAGGTGCTTGACCTTGGAACTGTCTATAACTACGCTTATGTAAACTCTCTATATTTAAGCATAAAAACACATTCACATACTGCTTATGTAAGTGAAGTTTAATGATATTATCTGGATTATCAGTATCAATATTTGGTCGTTCATTAGTTTCTCTACGAAACTGATCGACTATAGCATCTTTTGTTTTTTGCGAAACAAACATAGTATTATTGAAATCATAATGCTTACCTGAGATTATGATTTTAAAAGCTGTGTTAACATCAAAGTAATCTAACCAATTTATTGATGATATAAAATCATATAAAGCTTGCTGATCTGTAACTTTTTGAGTAGTTATTTTTAGCATAACTTGGCTTGCTAGATGAGAGTAAATACAAACTTTGTAGGCATCTTCAAAAGATCCCTCAAACTCAACTCCAGCAAGTTTTTCAGATGATGATATGCCTAACGCATCTAGCTCATCTTTTAATAAAAGCTCGATACCCTTTGCACAGCTAGCGAAAAATGTAAAATTTTGCATAAGAAATTATAAAATATAAAATATGTGTTAAATGATATATTAATTAGAATAAATAACAATTAATAAGCGAAAATCTATTGATTTTATAAGATATAAAATTATAATATCTATTCTAAATACTCGCATAGCTCAGTTGGTTAGAGTACTACCTTGACATGGTAGGGGTCACTGGTTCGAATCCAGTTGCGAGTACCAGTAGTTTATCTCAACTATCGAATACACATAATCGATATCAAATTTGAAAAATCAAAACCTAATAAGTTTTTAACTTCATTACTTTTTAGCAATGCTACTAAGCCTGCTTTAGTATTATCATGTTTGAATATTTTTTCTATCGTAGCGTCATTTTCAGTCAGCTGAATTTTCAAAAAATCTTTTTCTAGAAAAATTTTGCACCCTTCTTTTAAACTTGGGTGATGTGCTAGACCATATTCGTATGCTTTTAATTGATTATCATTTAATGTCATACTTACAAACTCTCATCTTCTTTGATCCAACTTTGCATAGCTGTAATAAGCTCAGCAAAAATATCTGCCATTAGTAATAAATCAACTTCATGACCAACATTATCTTCTTTATTTAGATCTTTTATACCATCTAAGAATTTAATACTTTTAAACTGTAACTTAGTATTTGCTGTCATAGCAAGCTGCTCTTTCCAAGTTATACCTAGCTCCGTAATGTACCCTCCACTATCAATAAATGATTTGATATTATCATTCAACATCGAGCTACCTTGACATGAGATATTTGCAATACTATCTCCTATAGCACTTGTTAGCTTACATTTTTCTGCTATTTCAATATCTACTGGATAAGTATCTTCGACAAGCCACTCTGTTAGAATATCTGTTTCTTCTTTAATGACAGGCTCAAACCTTGCTTCACATCTATGCAATAGATCTAAAACTTCTGTAATCTGTTTTTCTGAAACACTATCAATTATTAGATAGTTATTAGTCAGATCCAAATAGCCGTGAATCTTTCTAAACTTACTAAATGCTAGAGGTAGTAGCTTTTGCTCCATATCCTCTTTTATTTGTGTTTTTTCTTTTTTACTCACATATCTAGTGAGCTCTAACTCTTGAATATATTCTTGTGCTTGTTGGTTGATAACTTGAGCAGGAAGGATTTTTTCTTCAGTAAGTAAACAAAATGCAGCTAAATGATTAAACTTAAAAAGGCATTGTTCATCTTTTATAAATGGGTTTGTAAAACCTCTCGAAGATTTCTGAGAATTACTACAAGGAATAAATGCGAGTTTATTCATCGAATCTTCAAAAATATCTATATTAATATCAGTAATTTTGAATGCTGTAAGGTTTTTAAAAAACATAAAAAACGATTAAATATAATAAAACTGTCTCAAAATAATAAAACATCTAATCATAAAGTAAAACTATTAAACTACAAATTTAATAGTTTATATGATTTAACTATCTCAAAACTCATGACTGTTGTTGCTGTATCTGCTGGGAAATATTTGATTATAGCTATTTTATCAAAGATAATTTTTTTAGAAAATTGATATTCCAAAAGCTTGTCATAATTAGTAGCGCCATACACTAAGCTAACATGAGGATCTAAATTATATTCACATTCTCTATCTAATTTTCTTGCACTAGCAAAAAGATTATCTAGCTGTATAGTTTTTGATAATTTGAGATAATAGTTCATGAAATAAGAATCTCTATCTATAACTATATTATCAATATCTAATGAGATATTCTGATAATCAAGCTGACACGCCCAATACCCAAAATCTTCAACAATATTTTTAGCAGAGCTAAATAATGTTAAATGAGGTATAAATGATGGCTGTCTAGCAATATAAGAATTATAGTTGATACATCTAGCTAGAGCTAAGAGATATTTCTGTGCTGGTATTAGCCAAATACTATATTTATGAGATGACACAATTATTAACTCATTCTAACAAAAATTATAATATTTGTTATAATAGCAAATCTTTAATTATATTAATTATAAATTTCTAGGAATAAATATGTCACAAATAGTTGTTTGCGCAATGTACAAATTTGTAACGCTTGAAGATTATGAAGCTATGCGCCAGCCCCTGCTTGATACCATGATAAAAAATAATGTCAAAGGTACACTACTTCTTGCTAATGAAGGTATTAATGGGACAGTAGCAGGACCTCGTGAAGGTGTAAATGCGTTATTAGCATATCTAAAATCTGATTCTAGATTAGCTGATATTGACTACAAAGAGTCTTATCATCAAGAAATGCCTTTCTATCGTTCAAAAGTAAAACTTAAAAAAGAGATTGTAACTCTTGGTATCGAAGAAATTGATCCAAATAAAGTCTGCGGAAAGTATGTAGAGCCTAAAGATTGGAATGCTCTTATATCTGATCCAGAGACTATACTTGTAGATACTCGTAATGATTATGAGATCGAAATAGGTACATTCAAAAATGCTATCAATCCAAATACAGAGACTTTTAGAGAATTTCCAGAATATGTCGATAAAAACCTAGATCCTAAAAAGCACAAAAAAGTAGCTATGTTTTGTACTGGCGGTATTAGATGTGAGAAATCTACAGCTTTAATGAAAGCTAAAGGTTTTGATGAGGTTTATCACTTACAAGGTGGTATCTTAAAATATCTAGAGGAAGTACCTAAAGAAGAATCCATGTGGGAAGGTGAATGTTTTGTATTTGACTCAAGAGTGGCTGTAAATCATGATCTTGAGAAAGGTAACTATGATCAATGTTTTGCTTGTCGTATGCCTATAACCGAAGAAGACAAAAAACGCCCAGAATATGTTAAGGGTATAAGTTGTCATCATTGTTATGATAAAGTTACAGAAGAGCAAAAAGCACGCTTTGCAGAACGTGAAAAACAATCTCAACTAGCTGCTGAAAGAGGATTTTCACATGTTGGTGATGATGCCAAAAAATTAGCAAAATTGAACAAACAACAAAAACAACAAGCAAAAGAAATGGCTCGTAAAAAAGCAAAAAGTAAAATTTAACTTCTACTTATAAACAATCAAAATTCAAATCATTTTTTTTACAAGCAATTTTATATTCCTACTGTTAAAATATAATATATTTAAATATTTCTTTTAAGATAAAATTCTCAACATAAAAGGCTATAACTCTTATGCAAGAAAA
Source organism: Francisella salina (assembly GCF_000219045.1). Classification (NCBI taxonomy): domain Bacteria; kingdom Pseudomonadati; phylum Pseudomonadota; class Gammaproteobacteria; order Thiotrichales; family Francisellaceae; genus Francisella; species Francisella salina. Next base: position 1,326,192 of record NC_015696.1, on the reverse strand, counting down.
AATCACACAATTTGAGAACTTTTTAACTCAACTACAACGAAAAATCACATTTACTCTTGAGCAATCTGAAACTAGCTCAGCTAAATTCATTAGTGATAAATGGCAAAAGCCAAACACTCCTGAACAAAAACTCAAAGGCTATGGTAACTCTATGATTATAGAAGGGGGCGAAATTTTTGAAAAAGGCGTCGTTGCATTCTCTAGAGTACACGGAGATGCTTTACCACCATCTGCTACCGCAAAAAGACAAGAACTTGCTGGTAAATCATTTATTGCCACAGGTGTTTCGTTAGTTATTCATCCTCGTAATCCTTTTGTGCCAACATCTCATGCTAACTTTAGAATCTTCGTTGCTGGTGCTGATACAGATAATCCTATATGGTGGTTTGGTGGTGGTTTTGATCTAACCCCTTACTACCCTTTTGAAGAAGATGCTATTCATTGGCACCAAACTGCAAAAAATGTTTGCGATAAACATGACGCTAGCTATTATTCTAGTTTTAAAAAATGGTGTGATGAATACTTTTATCTCAAACATCGTGATGAATGTAGAGGCGTTGGAGGTTTGTTTTTTGATGATTTAAATGACAAATCTTTTGATGAATGTTTTAAATTTGTGGCTGATTGTGCAAATTCATACTTAGATGCTTATATACCAATAGTAGAAAAAAGAAAAAATATCGAATATTCACAAAAGCATAAAGATTTTCAACTTTACCGTCGTGGTAGATATGTCGAATTTAATCTAGTCTTCGATAGAGGTACAATATTTGGCCTTCAAAGTGGTGGACGCACAGAATCAATACTATCATCAATGCCACCTATGGCTACTTGGAAGTATAACTGGCAACCTGAGCCTGGTTCTGAAGAAGAAAAAGTATATGAATATATAAAGCCAAGAGATTGGATTAAATAGTGTTTACAAGTAAAAAACATATCATTTATGTGAAAAATAATTATGTTACAATAAGCTCAAATTATTAGAGGTTTTTTTAGATTATGAAAATTAATTTTTGTGCAGGCCCTGCTGTTGTGCCTACATCTATAATAGAACAGTTGCAACAAATGATGGTTGATTATAAAAATACAGGTGTATCTTTATTGTCTATTTCACATCGTGATAAAGTTTTTGATGAAGTACACGCCTCTATTCAAAAAAATCTCAGAAGTTTACTTAATATTCCGGATAACTACTCTGTGCTTCTGATGCAAGCTGGAGCTACGGCACAATTTGCTGCTATACCTATGAATTTATCAGATAAGTATAATAGAGCATTATATGTATGTAGTGGGCAATGGTCAGAAAAAGCTGCCAAGGAAGCTACTAAATTTACGTCTGTAGATGCTGTGAAGTATGATAATAATATTGCTCAAAGTTTCCAAGCAGATACATACGATTATATATATTATACAGACAATGAGACTGTAGATGGTTTTCAGATTAACAAACTTGCCAAGTCTTGCAATACAGAAATAGTTTGTGATATGTCATCAAGCTTTCTATCAAAGCCTATCAATATTAGTGATTACGGTTTGATATATGCTGGTGCGCAGAAAAATGCTGGTATACCAGGCTTAACTATAGTTATCGTCAAAGATTCTTTAATTAAAGCAAAAGATAATATTCCAGTAGTATTTGACTATCTAGTTACCAAAAAATCAAATTCAGTTTACAATACTCCTTCTGTTATCTCATGGGTTACTTTTGAGTTGACACTAGAATATTTAATTAACAAATTTGATAATTTGAAGAATGTAGAAACTTTCAATAACCAAAAAGCAAATCTACTCTACTCAGCTATTGATAATTCAAAGATTTTCAAAAATGAAATTAAGCTAGAATATCGCTCTAACATGAATATTATATTTCATCTACCAAATGAAGAACTAACTGATAAATTTCTAAATGAGGCTAGTAAAGCTGGCTTTTATGGCTTAAAAGGACATCGAAGTTTCGGTGGCTGTAGAGCTAGTCTTTATAATGCTGTTAGTCTAGAAGATGTTGAAAAATTAGTACAATTTATGCAAGGTTTTGAAAATGAACAATTCTAAAATAATAACTGTAGATGGACCAAGTGGTGTCGGTAAAGGAACATTATCAAAAAAATTAGCAAAGCACTTTGACTATAAACTTTTGGATAGTGGCGCAATATACAGAATAGCTGCATTACACTGCTTCAATACTGGCGCTAATTTAGATAATGAAGATGATGTTTGTAGTAAGCTTGAATTACTAGATATATTGTTTAAAGTTCAAAATGATTCTATAATAGTCCTTCTAAATAATGCTGATGTGACTAAAGCTATCCGTACTGAACAAACTGGGATGCTAGCATCAAAAACTTCTGCATATCCAAAAGTACGCCAAATGTTACATGATAAAATGCTCTCTTTTGCAACTGCTGCTGGACTTGTAGCAGATGGTAGAGATATGGGTACAGTCGTTTTCCCTGATGCTAAATACAAATTCTTCTTAGATGCTAGTTCAGAAGTTAGAGCCCAAAGAAGATATGATGAGCTACTGACAAAAGGTGAAAACCCTGATTTTAATAAAATCAAAAATGATATTGAACAAAGAGATTTTCAAGACAGAAATAGAAAAGTAGCTCCTTTGAAGCCTGCTGATGATGCTATTTTAGTTGATACTAGCAACCTATCTATCGAAGAAGTTTTCCAAAAAGTTTTAAGTCATATTAACAATCTTTAATTTCTCCACACCAACAACATAAAATATCACAACCATTAGCTCCTGAAACAACAGAATGTTGTGAGTTAATAGGATTGATAAAAAAATCACCCTTGCTAAACTCTCCTCTTTCATCACTCATAGAACCATCTATAACATATACCCATTCAACATCTGGATGACTATGTTGGCTTAATTTTGCATTTGGCTCTAATCTAATAAAATCTATTTGAAAGTTTCTTGAATTCATCTTTAGCTAATAACTTTTTAGAAATTCCTGGTTTAAATGCTTCAAGGTTGATATCTTTTAAATTTATTTTCATTGGGCTAACTCCACTCAAACTAAACACTGCTAATAATTCTACTTTATCATAGATAAAAATAACTTTATAATTACACGATTAAAAAAGATTTTAACCAAATTAATCAATGTCTGAAATTAATTCTCTAAATAAAAAGTTAAATAAAATAATTATTGAAACAAATGGTTTATCAATATTTAATACTCTTGAACTACTAAGTTATGAGAATCTAGATGAGCATGAATCGCAATGTCTTCAAGATTTTATAAAAAAACTCAAATTATTTAATAATGATGAGCTAGATATAGAAGACTTACTAAATCACCCTATTGGTATAGCATTTTATGACTTTTTAAAGAGTTTTCCTCTTAAATATCATGAAGAGCATATCCACCTAACAGGCTCTCTCTCAGCAGAGTTTATTTATCCGCGCCTCAAGAAACTTTTAGATGGTAAAAATGGTAATATCTATAGCCAAAAAATAGTAAATATCTATGGCGAAAATGCACTACCAATAAATTCTGTAGAAGATGTTGAAAAACTTATAGTTTTAAAAGATGGTGAAAAATTCTCAAGATATTTAGATCTTTTATATCTTGCAAAAATTATTCTCAATACAAAACAAGATCATATAGATGCCGCTTATCACATGGCTAGTGAACTATATCATAAATATAATGTTGGAAGTATTAGGCTTAAATTCACACTATCACGCTCTACAAGTGATGAAAAAGAAGCGATTTTAAATGAGGACTTAGCAACAGAAGAAGATGTAGTTCTTGGACTTTATGAAGGTTTTGAAAAATTCAAAGAAGAATATCCAGATTTTGGTTATGTGCTTTCTCCATCATTTAGAAAAGAAGCTAATTTTTTTGATGCTACAAAGTTTAAAACAAAAAAAGAAAGTTTTGAATACCAAGTAAATTGTCTAATCGATATATTAGAAAAGTATCCATTTCTACAGAATGTGATGAAGGATATAGATACTGTTGGTGATGAAAAAAATATCTACAAAAAAGTCCATTTTGAAACATTAAAACAAGGAATTAGAAAACTACAATATTATGGTTTTAAAATTCGCTCACATCATGGAGAGACTTTCCACACACTAAAGAAAGGCGTGCAAGCAGTTGATAATGCTCTAAATATTTGGAATATTGATACGCTAGAGCATGGCCTGTCAATAGGTATTAATCCAAACTACTACTTTCAAAGATTGCTACAAAAGGTTCTAAAACTTAATAAGAACTCTCAGCCTCTTGATGACAAATCTATGGAATATCGTGAAATACAAGAAATTCATTGGAATGAAAATAACTCTTCAATTAGAGATAAAATCACAAATGGAATAAAACTAAATTCTGATGAAATTTTAGAATTTACAAAAATAAAATTCCATACAGCTATTGAAATAGAAAGATATCAACATGATGTTCTAAATAGAATTATCAGTAAAAATATTGGTGTTGTTGGTCTTCCTTCTTCTAACCTCAAATTAACTACAGCCATCCCAGACTACAAAGACCACCCTTTCAGCTGGTGGGAGAAAAAAGGTATCAAACTAGGTATTGGTACGGATAACTACATTACTTTAGATACTAACTATATTAGAGAAATGCTGATTATTTTATTTTCTGATGCGCATAATCTAAAAATTACTAAATTACTAATGGTCGCTTGTAAAGAAAATAGACGGGCTTACATTAGTAGCTTATTATGGAAAATGAATAAGAAATAAATATTATTTAGATATTTTGAAGAGCTTCTTCAACCTTTTTTCTGTATTTTTTATCAGCTTGAGCAAACTGGTCAAGCATTATTTCTTGGATATCTTGACTAGCATGTATCAATCCTTCTGCAATATTATTAGCTAACTGTTGCTGTTGAGATTCGCTCATTAATCTAAAAAGATCTCCAGCTTGTGAATAGTTATCTTCACCTTGTGCATCATAATAATCAATATAACCCTCTATTTCTATAGGTGGCTCTATATATTGTTTAGCATCTGAAGGAGAATCAGAATGCGCATTTGGATAAAAATTAGGCATTTCATTCTGTGATACATTAAGAGCTGTACCAGCCATTGCTCCATCACGCTGATAATTATGCATTGGACATTTTGAAGCATTTACAGGTATATGACTTGCATTTACACCGACTCGATATCTATGAGCATCTTGATAAGCTAGTAGTCTAGCTTGTAACATCTTATCTGGAGATACTCCAACACCAGGCACCAAGTTATTAGGAGCGAAAGTAGCTTGTTCTACTTCAGCAAAATAATTATTAACATTACGGTTTAACTCTAAAACACCTATTTTTTGAAGTGGGAAATCTTTATGTGACCAAACCTTAGTTAAATCGAAAGGATTTATACTAAATTGTTTCGCTTGCTCTTCAGTCATAATTTGCAACTTAACATCCCATTTTGGATAGTTTCCACTTGCTATAGCATCAAACAAATCTTTTTGAGCTCCATAGCTTGGCTGCCTAGATGCTTCTTCATTTGTGAGATTTTTAATTCCTTGTTGTGTTTTAAAATGCCACTTAACCCAAAAACGGCTACCTTCTTGATTATAAAAGCTAAGTGTATGAGAGCTAAATAAATGCATATGCCTATAGTTCTTTGGGATACCTCTATCAGACATCAATATTGTCATTTGATGCAAAGATTGTGGGTTTCTTGACCAAAATTCAAACTGGGCCGTAGGATCTGGTAGGTTAGTTTGAGGATTCTTTTTTTGTGAGTGTACAAAATCTGGGAATTTATTAGGATCTCTTATGAAAAATACTGGTGTGTTATTTCCTACAATATCAAAATTACCTTGCTTGGTATAAAATTTGATAGCTGCACCACGCACATCTCTAACATAATCACTAGAATCTTGACCTCCACCAACAGTAGAAAATCGTACAAAAACATCAGTCTGTTTATTCTGATCTCTTAAAAAATCAGCTACTGTCAAATCTGATAAGTCTTTTTCAAGAGTGAACGTACCGTACGCTCCTGTTCCACGTGCATGTACTACACGTTCAGGGATTCTCTCACGATTAAAATGAGCTAGTTTTTCAAATAATCTAAAATTATCAAATGTTAGCGAACCATTTTTACCTGCACTAATACTTGTATTATCATTAGGTACTGGAGCACCATTTGCTGTAGTTAGTATCTTATTCATGTTCTCTCCTCATTGAAATAAATATCAATCATTATTAAGCGCAGCAATACATATCGAACGCATTATTAAAATAGGCACTTAATGAAATAGTATATATATGAATAGAATTGGTCAATATTGTTAAGAACTTTAAGTCTAGAATGGTTTTTTGATAAAAAAATTAATAACCAGCTTTTATAACACTGCCACTAGCAATACCTGCTACTGACTTAAGATATGCGTTAGCTACTTTTTCTGCTTCTACAGGTTCATAGCCCACAATGAATGGTCCATATTTTGCTAATGCTTCTTTGACTACAGTTGGACTAACAGTATTTATACGGAAGTCCTTATACTCAAGAGTTGCTGCTTTTACAAACCCTTCTACTGCAGCATTTACTGTAGCTGCCACAGCACCTAAAGCAATTGGTTCAACATTCAATATCCCAGTAGTCAATGTAAATGAACCACCCTTATTGATATAGTTTGCACCAATTTGCACTAGGTTGATTTGTCCAAGTAGCTTATTTTTAAAACTGAAGTTCCAGTCTTCTTGAGTTAAATCATCAACAGCTTTAAAAGCTACTTTACCAGTAGTAGATACTAAAGCATCAAAAGAACCTACTTTTTCAAAGAAATTCTTGATAGATTCTATATCTTCTATATCAATACGGTGTGAACCATTACTTCCACTGAATGTTGCAGGAATAACTTCATAACCAGTGCTAATGAACTTATCATAAGTCGCTGATCCTATTACTCCGCTTGCACCTATTAGAACTATTTTTTTGCTCATTTGAGACTCCACTTATTACTATTTAGCTTCTAAGTATTTTAGAAGATTTTCAGGAGAAGACTCACCATAAGGATCATCTTCAGCGTTATCACGCTTACCAGGCTCTACAAACAACTTTTCGATTTCGTGATTATTAACAATCATCGCATATCTCCAAGATCTCTTACCAAAGCCAAGATTTGATTTATCTACAAGCATATCCAAACCTTCCGTAAATTCACCATTACCATCAGGAATTGGTTTAATATTTTTAACATCTAGTGCTTGTATCCACTTATTCATTACAAAGCTATCATTTACAGATAAAACATAAATTTCATCTATTCCCAGCTCTTTAAATCTAGCCGCATTATTCTCAAATCCAGGTAATTGATAAGTAGAACAAGTCGGAGTAAACGCTCCAGGTAATGAAAAAACAATTACTCTTTTGTTATCAAAAATATCAGCAGATGAAACATCTTGCCATCTAAATGGGTTTGATCCACCAATACTTTCATCTCTTACTCTAGTCTTAAAAGTTACATTAGGTACTCTTTTAGTCATGTCTAACTCCTTGTGTTTTGTTAAGTTACACTGTTATTGTATTGCTTTAATAAATAATTTAAAATATATTATATTTATACTAGCTATAAGATTTACTTATATGAATACTCGTACTCTTGAATATATCATTTCTGTATATGAAACTAAAAGCTTTATTACAGCGTCAGAAAAATGCTTTGTCAGTCAACCAGCTCTTAGTATGCAAATAAAAAAATTTGAAGAGCTTATAGGTATACAAATCTTTGAAAGAGGTACAAAACAAGTACTTATAACAAAAGCCGGTATGAAAATAGTTAATCAAGCCTATAAGATTCTAGATGAAGTAAAAAACTTAAAAAAAATATCAGAACTGCACTTAAATAATGGAAAAATAAGTATCTCAATAGGAGCATTTCCAACATTATGTCCGTATTTAATGCCAAAAATACTACCTGCTATCAAGAAAGATTTCCCTAATCTGAGTATATCCATAATCGAAGAAAAAACTGATACTCTTGTAAGTATGCTTGATCAAGGTAAGATCGACTTTGCTCTTTTGGCGACTCCTACCGATAACTATCAGTTTAAAAGAAAAAAAGTCTTTAATGATAAATTCTACGTAGCTGTAGCAAAGACTAATCCCATAGCAAAAAGCAAAAAAATTTGCATAACTGAAATAGTTAAGCAAAATCTTATGCTATTAGATGAAGGACATTGTCTGAGAGATCAAACTTTAAAACTCTGCTCATTAAAAGATTTTAATAATAATGATTTCAAAGGTAGTAGCTTAGAAACATTAAGACAAATGGTATCCATTGATGAGGGCATTACACTAATTCCCGAAACAGCACGCATAAAAACTGAAAATGTTAAATATATTGATATTGATAATAGAGATTTTTACAGAGAGATTGATTTAGTTATGCGTAAAAGCTCTATCTATGAGGACTTATTTACCAAGATTAGTGAGATAATTTCAAAAAACTATAAATAGATTATTTAGCATTAGTACTTTCAAATATCTTATCTGCTGATTTGGCTACAAAACCTTGATATAACTTACCACTTTGATCAGGATAGCGTTTTGCAAACTCATAGTAACAACAAGGAATTTCTTTCCACCCCTCTATAAATTTAACTTCAGAGTTGCCTGAGATTGTACTTGATTGTTCTAAATAATCTGCTGGTGTTCCTTTGATTTCTCCACCTGAGCTATTCAATACAAAGCCATTCAATTTTAGAAAATCATTAACTTCAGAAACTTCGCTAAATTTTTTCAAATCGTTAATAAAGACAGTAAAATGATTCGCTCTAAAACCAAAAGCATAAAACCAAGCGGCATATTCAGACTCTTCAAGAAGTTTTTGATAAGTTTTGTAACTTATAAAGCTCCAACTTGCACCTGATGTTAACAAAGCCTCAGGATTCTTCAGTAAACTATTAGGTATACCTTCTACACAAGCTTCCATCGTTTTTTGTAAGAATGGGCTAAATTCACTAACTAGAAGCTTACTAATAAACACTTTAGGCTGATTACGATCACTATGTTCAAGATGAATAGCTTTTAATCGCTTGACGTCAAAGTCATAATGTCCACATACCTTATAGCCAATATCTATAAAGGGCTTTGATAGCACATTTATATCTATTTTTGGATTATCTAACGTTCTTAATGCTATATGATCATTGACAGGCTTTTCACCCTCAGCCACAAAAGAATCATAAACTTGCTTAACATGTGAATTAGTTTCAATATACTGATCCCAAAGTTTATCTAAAATCTTAAAACTCATAAACTAATCCTCCAGATTAAATTTGATTCCTTGAGCTAATGGTAAATCTTTACCATAATTGATTGTGCTAGTCTGACGTCGCATATATGCTTTCCACGCATCTGAGCCAGCTTCACGACCGCCACCAGTATGCTTTTCACCTCCAAACGCGCCACCAATTTCAGCACCTGATGTACCAATATTCACATTCGCAATACCACAATCACTGCCTGAACTAGATAAAAACTTCTCTGCATTCTGGATATTATCAGTAAATATAGAGCTTGATAAACCATATCTAACACTATTGTTAAATTTGATTGCTTCATCAATATCTTTGAATGGCATTATGTATAAAATAGGACAGAAATTCTCTTCTGCCACTATTGGCATATTAGCATTTGCTTCAATTATTGTTGGCTCAACAAAGAAGCCAGCTTTTGCAATTTTTTTACCACCAGTTAAAATTTTACCGCCTTCTATTGTAGCTTGATTTACAGTTTTTAAGAAATTATCAACTGATGCTTGATCTATAAGAGGTCCCATAAGATTTTTTTGATCTAACGGATCTCCAACTGTAACTTGTTTGTAAGCATTGACCATTTTATCTTTGACCAAATCATAGATTGATTCATGTACAAATAGTCTTCTTAGAGAAGTACATCTCTGCCCTGCTGTACCAACTGCTCCAAAAACAGCTGCTGGTATTGCTAATTTTAGATTAGCTGATTCATCAATAATTGTAGCATTATTACCACCTAGCTCTAAAATTGACTTACCAAATCTTTTTGCTACTTGTTGTCCTACATCTTGACCAACTTTTGTAGAACCTGTAAAAGATACTAAATTTACCCTTTCATCATTAACCAATGCTTTTGAAACCTCAATCTCTTTAGAAATTATTGTATAAAAAATTTCAGGATAACCATGCTCTTGAATTACTTTTTGACATATATTGTGTACAGCAATTGAGCATAATGGTGTCTTTTCTGAAGGTTTCCACACCACAGTATTACCACAAATGACAGCTATAAAAGCATTCCAAGACCACACAGCTACAGGGAAATTAAATGCAGAAATAACTCCAACTACTCCTAATGGATGCCATTGCTCATACATTCTATGATCGTGACGCTCAGAATTCATCATCACACCGTATAACATACGTGATTGTCCTACAGCAAAATCTGCCATATCAATCATCTCTTGAACTTCGCCATCACCTTCTTGCTTAGATTTACCCATCTCAAGAGATACTAAGCTTCCTAGATGATCTTTATTTTTACGGAGCTCTTCGCCAATAAGTCTAACTAACTCTCCTCTTTTAGGTGCTGGAATTTGACGCCATTGTTTAGCAACCTCAGTAGCCTTTATAATAGCATATTGCATATCATCTAGGTTTTGATTTTTAACTTTAGCCAAAAGCTCGCCAGTTGCTGGACTTAAAGTTTCTATAACATTTTTATTATCATCAGTTATATATGCTTCTAAACCTAAATTTAATTCTTGTAAAATACTCATTATGTCCCCCTAAATTAATCTGCTTGTATCAAAAGTCCTGAATTTCTATAGTACTTACCGAATCTATTATCATAAAACTCTTGTAAACATATAGATTCTTGGTTTATAAATCCTGTAGGGTTATCTTTAGAGCTAAGCAATAGATCTATACTTACACACAAGCTTGTTGCAGTAGTTAATTGTAATGCTGAGAAATATTTACCAAACATACGTTTTGAAGGATATTTTTGTGCAAAATGACGCTCTGCTTTTAGACCTTTTCGGATACCATCTACTGATACATAGATAAGAACTACATCTTGATTAATTCTTGGAATCGCTCTTTCCATGATTTTAACCATAGTATCCAAATCTTCGCCTAGCTTCATATCTTGCATTAAGAATTTCATCTTATCACAATGCCCTGGATGACGGATACTTTTGTAGTTTATATTTTTAACCTTACCTGCATAAGTCTCGATCATCGAGCCAATACCACCAGAGGTATTAAAAGCCTCATAGGTAAGCCCATCTATTTTAATCTCTTCAACATCAGCTAATGGAGCTAGAGTTCTTTTTTTACCATCAACGACTCCTTCGCAAGGCTTTGCATATTCATTTATTAGGCCTTCTGTAGACCAAGTCAAACCATATTGAAGTGTATTCGAAACATTTAAAGGTAAAGCTCCCACCCTCATACGTACGGTATCAATTGAGTCGAACTCTTGCATAAGATTATTAGATACAATACTTATAAATCCTGGAGCTAGGCCACATTGCGGTGCAAAGAAACTATTTTCTGCTTTATCTGCTATACTTTTGATATAGTTGGTAGCCTCTACATCTTCTGTCAAGTCAAAGTAGTTAAGCTTTAACTCGCCTGCTATCTTAGCTATATCTTTATTAAGAAAAAACGGTAAACATGAAACTATAGTTTTTATATCATTCTGCTGCACATAGTTTTTTAAGTCTGAAGAGTTTGTAGCATCTAACTCTACGTATATCAAATTATCTACATTTTTTTCCAAAACTGGTTTGTCATGAGGAATGTATCTATCAATTAAATGAACAGTATAGTCACCACTTTCAACCAGTAAGCAGCTAACCAAAGACCCGACTCTGCCGGCACCAAGTATTACGATATTTTTCATAAATACCTCAAAATTACGCCTCTTGTACTTTAATTTATATCACTTGGACTGCTATGAGTAAATATAATTCGTGCTAGATTAATTAGATTACTTTGAAATTATTTAATAGAAAATAATAAAAATACAAATGATTAGTTAATTTAAAATATAACAAGAGCAACTTTATACTACTAAAAAATAAAATAATATACTTTTTTGAATTTGCCAATATCTACAATCCACAATAAAGTAGTCTTGCCTTGTTTTACATCTATTTTTTGACGAATATTATTAACCTGAATTGTATAGTTGCCACTATCAATCTGTTGTTCGAATAGGTCAATGCTATTGGGTAATAACAACCATGATCTCATATCTGCTCGCTTCGGATCAGTATTTGATAGGTCAAATTTTAAATGACTGCCCAAAAGCCCTCCTAGAGGAAAATTTTTATCATAATCATATTTAAATGCCTCAATAACAACACTTTGTGTAACAACTCTAGAGTAACTCTCTATGAGCGATTTCATAGCATATAGTGTCGTGTCAAGTAATGTCTCTGTATAAGTATCTACTAATGCACTACCTCCCGATGAAATTACTACTCTTTTCGGCTCAAAAAAACTATATTTTGTTTTGTATACAGGAAACTCCAGTTTCTTGATTCCTATATTGCCTAAATCAAGATTAACTTGTGCAGATTTACGTATATTGACAAGGCTTTGTTCATAAAAAACCACAACTCTACCCATTCCCATAGAAAAGGGAGATATTTCACCAGCTACTGCAGATCGATACTCATTAGCTGTTTGATCAAGATATTTGTTACCAATTGTATATTTTTGAGCATTTTCAAGGTCGTTCAAAGATTCCTGATAATTTTTTGAAATAGCTGAGTCCAATAAACTTTTTAGATAGTAAGTCATTGGATTACCATAAGCATTAGGAATTATTGATGAAAATTCAAGCATGGCTTTTAATGACTTAAAGTTATCTAAGCCTAATTCATCGCTAGTGATATCATTTCTATCAAGATCCTCTTTAGCAAGCTCCTTCATACCACCTGCTATTATATTTTGTTCATTTCTCCATATTTTGGCAGTCTCTAAACTATCCAGTGATTTAAGTGCTTGATTAACATCATTCGTTTTTAAATAATTTAGTGCTTGATATGTATACAAAAAGCTTATTGCATAGTCTGGAATATTATATGATGTTTTGATGTCATAATAGTTGTATGTATTTTTATTTAATAAAAACTTTTTTGCTTGCTCTAATGACTGGTCTTTATCTTTAGGGATAGATTTAATCGCTAGATCATAAAATTTTATAGAATCTAAGTAGTTATCGTTAAACTGCAGTAATCTTCCAGACTCCAAATTATTAAGGTTTTTTAACTGCTTTATATTAGCGATATTATTATTTTCATTTATTGCTTCAGATATATTATCTTCTACGAGATTTTTTCGCACTGGAGCAAATATCCATGGATAATTATAAGATGCAAATTTTATTTTTGTGACATCTTTTTTTGTGGTTGTACACGAGCTCAAAAGAACTACTGACAACGCTAATATTAATAGCTTATTGGATTTTTTCTTTTTCATCTTTGATAACACCAATGCCAAGGCTCATAAATATACCCATAATCATTATCACGCGGAAAACTCATCTTAAAACCAAACCTGTGAGCATTTTTACTTAACCACTCAAAAGCTAATGTATTTTCAAAAGATTCTGTTAAAACTTCTTTTTCATCTCCAGTAGTCAAATCTATAGCTCTACCTGTATGATGCTCACTCTCTCCAGGCAGAGCATTTACTCGCATAATTTGTTCAAGTGTTTGACCACTAGCTAGTTTTCTATCTATAATTTTTTGCTGATAATCATAACTTCTAAAACCAGAAACTATATACAAAAGAATACCCTCTTTTTCTGCTGCTTCTTTTAGTTCTAACCAAACTTGATGAGTATTCTTTTCTAAGAACAAATCTCGAGCAAAAAAATCCTTGCCAGCATAGATTAAGTCTTCCTTTTTAGCTTCGGGAAATATTATTTTTCTTACCATTTAGCTGACTCTTCCAACCTTAATAACTCACAAAGATATTTATCATGTTCAGAGGTATTAATAACTGTTTCATTAGCTGAGCGTAAATTTAATTTACCAAAATCAATATCTATATTATCTTTACTAGCATTTTTTGCAGTGTGTAAAGTAAGATTAGTTTGTCCCCCTGTCATTGCAAGATATACATCAGCCAATAACTCACTATCTAATAATGCTCCATGGAAAGTACGATGATCATTTCTAATGTAGTACCTTTTACAAAGAGCATCTAGATTATTTTTCTGAAGAGGATGTTTCTTCCTAGCAAGTTCCAAGCTGTCAACGATTTTCGCAACATGTTGTTCTAGAGTGCCATACTTATTATTTTTCAGAAGCCCAAGCTCCCAGTTTATAAATGGCACATCAAATGCAGCATTATGGATAATAACTTCGGCACCTTTAAGAAAATCAATCATCTTTTCAACATTTTCTTCAAAGAGTGGCTTATCTGCCAAAAACTCATTAGTTAGACCATGAACTGCTAAAGCTCCAGCCTCAACTTCATAATTTGGATTACAATAAAAATGTAGATTATTACCTGTAACTTTCCTATCAATGACTTCAACAGCCCCGAATTCTATAATCCTGTTACCTATTTTATAATCAAAACCCGTCGTCTCAGTATCTATAAAAACTTGCCTAGACATCAAAATTTCTCTATTTTGTTACTAAGCTTTATTATAACAGTAGATTACTATAAATATAACGTATAGTTGAGAGAAAGATAGTTCTGTCTCTCTTTAAAATTACTACTACGAGAGTAAATATTTGTATAATCTAAACCCAACCAAGAGCCATAGAAAGCATTGTATCTTACGCCAGCGCCGTATTGATAAGCAAAATTTGATTTATTTTGTAAAACTTGTGAATAATCAACATAAGGAATAAATCTTTTACCATATATTGTTGCTGTATAACTTGACTGTAATGACCAAGAAGCAACATTTTCTCCTGTACCTAAGAAATTATCATATATCAAAGCTGCACTAGGCCTTACGGAACCAAAAAAAGGTACACCAGCAATATTATTTGGGCTAACAGATGAAGAGTCATTGACTCCTCCAACACCCCTATCTGTTAAAAGAGCTTCTGCTTCAAAGTTAATATCTGAAATAGCTAGGCCATAATTCAAATCAAATGCGCCAACATTTCCACCATTTTTAGTTTGGAAACCTGATACATTTGAATACGCAGCTCCAAAAAACTGATAATCCCCTACTGTATCCATCTCGTAGACATATTTACTATTTAAAGAAAACCCCACACCACTTTTACTAGCAGCATTAGTTACACCAAAATAGCTATCAGGGTTTGCATTTAAAAGTACCGCATTTAGATGCAAATCTTGTGTATGATAAGAAAGATTTATATTCCCACCTGACTGCATAAAATATGTCCTAGTCAACGTCGAGACATAGTTCGAAACAATATCAAAGTTACCGTACATCACAGTTGAGTTTGCCACATAACCAAAAAATGGACTTTCTGAAAGGTTTCCTAGAATAAAATATAATGTATTTGGACGTACATTGAAGCCTTCATCACTGTGATCTTGATATAACGTAAACCCAACGAGTGACGTAAACCATTTAGAAATAGTTGATGCCGCATAAAAATCTACTGCATAAGAAAAAAGTCTATTTTCACCTCCTTGGGGAACTCTATTTAGTCTTTGCCAATCAATCAATGCTACTTTTGTTCCAAAGTAGATATAATTATCATCTAAAATACCTTGCTGTCTTGCTTGGAGCATAAATAGAGGATCTCCAGTATCTTCCTGAACATTCAGCATTGCATGAGTTAACGTTTCACTAACTCTAAAGCCGTTAAACCAAGAAGTTTTTATAGAGTCAATATTTAGTGCTTGGTTAACTTTAGTATCAAAGGTTTTCTTAGCTAGTGCTCGTTTTTCACTATTTGTAAGAGCCTCACCTTCTTTAATTGATAAGTCTTGAATAGCTTGCTGCGCAACTTTCTCTTGCTGTGCTGTACTTAGTGGAGCTTTATTAAAGATATAGTCTTGGTTAGGAAAGACTCTTCTATAAGCATTAGATTCAAGCCGACGAATATTATCAGGATCATAGCCACTTTCTACAGAACTAGCATCAGCTGAATCAGAACTTGTATCAGCACTGACAGATACACTAAATGGGAATAATACTAAAATACTTGCTAAAGCTACTATCTTTCTAAACATGAAACTACAATTCTTTGCTATCTAAGTCCTTGTCATTTCTTCTATTATGTCAACTATTTGTTGTTGGCTTAGTGCTTCACCTTCTTTTATTTCTATATCATCTATAGTATCAGCCACTCTTTTACTCACAGGAATTTTTTTGCCATTCTCTTCTATGTAATATGCATAACAAAAACTACATACAAATCCAAAGATAAGAAAAAAAGATAACCTTATATACTTCATTTTATATTTTTTTAACAAATTGAGATTTTAATTTCATAGCCCCAAAACCATCAACCTTACAATCTATATCATGGTCTCCAGTAACTAAACGAATATTTTTAACCTTAGTTCCAACTTTAATAACTTTTGATGAACCTTTTAATTTTAAATCTTTGATAACACTTACAGTATCACCATCAGCAAGAAGATTACCATTTGAGTCTTTGATAACCAACTGTTCATCAATAGATTCATTAATTTGCCATTCATAACCGCATTCTGGACATATTAGTAACTCACCATCTTGATAAACATATTCGGATTGACATTTAGGACATGAAGGATACTCAGACATAATAATCCCCTTTAAATTCTTTAGTGTGCATTAATATAACATTATAGTCTACTAATTACTATCAATTATATTTAATCACACCATATACTCAAACAATCTAATTTTATATAAATATTCTCAAATACATAGTCATAATATTATCTTGCTCTGAGAAGGTTTTTGCCCTTCCTTTAACATACGTATAGCTAAAACCAAGCCACCCATCAGCAAAAACATTATATCTAAAACCAGTTGCCAAAGATGCCGCATAATTATCAGATGCTTGTTGGATTTGAGAGTAACTCACGAATGGTACAAAATCCTTATTCATAACATTCGCTGTATAGTCAAGCTGTGAAGACCAGCCAAAGACATTACCTCCACTAGTCAAAAAATCATTCGACTTTAAATCTGGAAAAATTGATGATGCAAAAGATTCTCTTAAATTAAAACCTCCCGAAACATCTGTCATTGAGGTTACACCCTTATCTGTAAACACAAATTCATTAACAAGCTCAAGTTTGCTAATATTCATCCCCACATTAAAGTCCACGACTCCGACGTTGTCATTATAGTCATTTGTAAAGCCCGAAACATTTGAGTACGCTGCTCCAACATACCAATAGTCTCCAACACTTTGTAAGTCTTGGGTATATTTCATATTTACAGAAAAACTTAACTTAGAGTTACCTTCATATGCATTAGCTACTTTCAAAAAATCATCCTTAGATGAAGCTAAGAATACAAAATTTGTCTGCAAGCCATCTTTATTATACGAAAGATTCACATTACCCCCAGATTGCATAAAATACAAACGTGTTAAGGTAGGTATAATATTAGTAGACTCATCAAAATTCCCAAAATTCACAGTTGATAGCGCAGCATATGAATAAACAGGTAATTTATTCAAATTACCTAATATAAAATATACTCCACCAGGAGTTGCTGACCACTTACCATCCATAGTATAGGTATTTAAAGAAGCAAAAACAGATGTCCAATCGCCTAAAGTACTTGCTACATAATACTCTAGTGAATAGTTGTTAATTGAACGTGATGATACACCATTTTGAGTATCTCGCCCCCAGGTTGGAATAAAAGAAGCCATTCCCCCCACATATAGATAGTCATCTTTTAGCAAACCGTTTTGGCGTGATAAAATGATAAACTCAGGATCTCCGGTTTCTTGCTGGGTATTAAGCATTGCTTGAGAAAGTATTACATTATTTTTTATCCCTTGATAGAATGGAAGCTTAACTTTATTAGCACGAGACAGCTTTAGAAGAGTTTTTCCAACATCAAACGTTGTGCCGGGAGCTATTGATTCTCCTTCATACTGTTCGACCGTATCTAAAGCAGAATTATCTTGAGAAGTATTAGCTTTTGATTTATCAGTATTAACTAACTTTTTTTGAGTATCTATATCTGCAACATCATTTGCCGCATAGACATCATAAGTCAGCACTAGCAAACTTATTAATATTAAAAAAATATTTTTCATCTATGAGCAAAAATAGTGATTTTAAATTAGAAAGTATAAGAATAAATGATAAATTATAGATCTACAACGTGATCAGATAGGTATTCAGCTACACCTTCAGGAGATGCTTTCATACCTTCATCACCTTTATTCCAACCAGCAGGACAAACTTCACCATGTTCTTCATGGAACTGTAACGCTTCTACCATTCTAGTTATTTCATCCATATTTCTACCAAGAGGAAGATCATTAACAACTTGATGACGAACGATACCTGATTTGTCGATCAAGAAAGTACCTCTAAATGCCATACCACCTTCAGACTGAACATCATAAGCTTTAACAATTTCTTGATTAATATCTGCAACCATAGTGTACTGAACTGGTCCAATACCTCCGTCATTAATTGGAGTATTTCTCCATGCATTATGTGTAAAATGAGAATCTATTGATACACTTACAACCTCAACACCTAGCTCTTTTAGCTTAGCTGTTCTTTTGTCTAAAGCAATTAATTCAGATGGGCAAACAAATGTAAAATCTAGTGGATAGAATACCACAACAGCATATTTACCTTGGATAGCTTTAGCAAAGTCATAGCTATCAACAATTTCACCAGTTCCTAAAACAGCTGGTGTATTAAATACAGGTGCTTTTTTACCTACTAATACCATAATTCATTCCTCCATTTATACAAAGTTTTATGGTCAATGTTAAAATTTAACGCTCTTAATTTTGCTTTCTAATTATACTTATGTCAACTCTATTTATCGTATATAATATTGATAACAATACTTATTAACAAAATTTAATATGCTTTTACCTGTTCACAAAAATACAAAACTTCTAATTTTTGACTGTGATGGCACAATCGCAAACAATATGAAAATACACGTTAATGCTTGGCTTAGTGTATTGAAAAATACCAAGCCAGAGGTCGAATCTATCGACTTTGATAAATATAACGGACTACCTAGTGAGTATATACTCAAAGAAGTATTCAAATTTGATGAAAGTGAAACACCCATAATCGCTGAAAAAATTAAAGAAGCTTCTTATGAACTATTAAGCCAAACTAGACCTATCCAACCTATAGTTGACTTAGTTATACACTATCATAATAAGATACCCATGATAGTAATATCTGGTGGCAAACAAGCCAATGTAATTAAGTCTTTAGATGTTCTGGGACTTACTGATTATTTTGACAGCATAATTACAGCAGATGACTCACACCCAAATAAAAGCTCACCTGATGCATTTACATTATTAGCGAATAAATACAATGTTAAACCTCGTGATTGTCATGTGTTTGAAGATGGTGTACCAGGTCTTATTAGTGCTCTAAAGGCTGGGATGACAGTAACTGATGTTAGAAATATTAACATAGATATATAATTAATTAGAGTAAAATCACATGATAAAAAAAAGCACACTATTAGGACTACTACTGATATCTTCTTTGGGGTACACAGAAGTAGTAAATACGGCAACATGGACAACTAAAGATATCGAAAACGATTTCAAAACAAAATATTTTTGTAATAAGAATCTATCAAAAGAGGATTGTGATAAAAATTTTAAGAACATAAAAGATTATGGCATAGATGTCGGCTCTCTTGGTAATAAAAATATAAAAGACATCCAACTTGATAAAATATCATATACTACAACCAATTCTTTCCCAGCTACAGGAAAAATAACATCTCATGTATCTGGACTTGTAATGCTTCCTAACACCAATCATCCAAAGGGAGTAGTCTTATACTATCACCCTACTGTATTTGATAATGCTGGAGTTCCTTCTAATCTAGATAAAAAAAATAAGACTAGCTTGTATCTAAATACTGTTTACGCTGGAGTATATGCCGCTAATGGATATATTGTTGTTGCTCCTGACTATATTGGTCAAGGAGATGACTATAAAAGCTATCACCCCTATGTTTTATATCCGAAACAAACCATAAATACAGCTGTTGATTTATTGAATAATGTTAGTAGTGATATCCGCAAAAAATATGGTCTGAAAGATAACTCAACACTAAATCTATTTTCAGTTGGTTATTCTGAAGGTGGAGCATATTCTATATGGACAGCCAAATGTTTAGGATGGCGTGGTGACTGTGAAGGAGTAGATAAGTTAGATACACTATATAGATATAGAGCTGCTGCTGGATTAAGTGGAGCTTATGATGTAAGTAATACCACTCTAGACTTTATGACTGATAACAATGACTCTAGTAAGTATTTTTTACACAGTAAACTTATCACATCGATGCTAAAACCTGGTTTAATGGCAAACACTTTTATGAGTTATCTAAATTATAGCAATGTATCTAAAACTATAAGCACAAACGATATTGATAAAGGTTTCTTTGAAATGAATTGTTCAACATTCTCACAAGAAAAGTGTAATCTTGAAAACAAACACTATAACTTCGATTCTTTATTTTTGCAGCAGCATTTACCAAATACACAATTTGCTGGAGTAATATTTAATAGTGCATTATACAAGAAGTTTCCTAATCAAGAATCTGCTTCTCATTACGCTATACCTACTGGTAACAACTCAATGTATGACTTATTTAATGAAAAAATATTTACCAATAAAGAACTTATTGAGACAATGAAAGCTGCAGATATTGTTAATTTTGGTAAAAAAACCAGAACTCCTTTGTATCTATTTGCACTCAAAGAGGACTCTGTAGTAACTCGACTTAATTATGATAAATTTATGCAAAATGCCAATGCTATAGTTGATGGTTTTATTTTGGATAATAACAAAATTGTTACAAGCACTACTGATTGGTTACCGGTACAGCTTGATATTAATGAAATTGACCATGTAACTGGTGAAACCTATGCTAACCTATTTGCATATAAATACATTGATGACATAAATAAGGTATACATATAAAACTATGATTGATGCTATTACACAGAGGACCGGTATTTTAGTCGATGAAACTGGTATTAATAAACTTGAGAATACTAATATCTTTGTAGCTGGATGTGGCGGAGTAGGCTCATATGTTATAGAGGCGCTTGCCAGAGCAGGTATTGGCAAGCTTACTATAGTTGATATGGACGTAGTAGATCCATCAAACATTAACCGACAGCTAATTGCTCTTCATAGCACTATTGGAAAATCAAAAGTTGATATTATGAAAGAGCGCATCTCAGATATAAACCCAGAATGTAAGGTTAACGCTTTAAAAACTTTTATAAACCCAGAAAATACTCTTGAGCTACTTAGCAATGAAAAATATGACTATGTAATTGATGCTATTGATACACTTAATGCTAAAGTAAACCTCGTTAAGGTAGCTCATCAAGACTTAGGTATAAAAACAATATCAAGTATGGGTGCCGGTGGAAAAACAGACCCAACGCAGATAAAAGTAGCAGATATATATAAAACTGATGTATGTGCTCTAGCAAGGGCGATGAGAACAAGATTAAAAAAATTACATGTTGCAAAGGGAGTCAAAGCTATCTTTTCAACACAAAAAGGTATAGACCCTCTCCCACCTAATGCTCCCGAGCCAAATCAACATGGCAGATCTAGAGCAACAAATGGAACTCTTAGCTATATGCCTTCGCTATTTGGTCTTACGATAGCAGGTATTGTTATCAAAGAAATTGTTGGAAATCATTTTAATCAATAAAATATTTTAAACCCTAGAAATATACTCTCATATCATTTACCCTTAATGATTAATATAACTAAAAAGTCATTTAGAAAATGCCAAAAAAGTTTAGACTTAGATATGTACTACTTGTTGTAATTATTGTAGCAGCTGCCGTTTTTTTCTCTAGTAACTCCTCAGATGTACAAGTTGATGCAAATATGGGAGCCTGTGAAATATTAGATCAAAACCCTAACTGGAAATTATCACTAAAAAAAGCTCAAGATAAATATAATCTATCCCCAGCTTTTGCAATGGGTCTTATATATCAAGAATCTCGTTTCGATGCCGAAGCTAAAAGCAGTTACTCAACTGCTTATGGATATGCTCAAGCTATAAACAGTACATGGAAACACTTCCAAGAAGAAGTTAAGCAAAATGCTAAAAGAAATAATTTCGATGATAGTGTACAGTTTATAGGCTGGTATATGGCACAACTTTCAAAATCTCTAAAACTTAAAATGAGTGATATCGAAAATCTATATATGGCATATATGCTCGGAGCAACTGGATATAAGCGCTACAAAGCTGGCACATTCAAAAATAAGGCTAAAATCGAAGAAGATAAAAATATAGCAAATAAAGTTAAAGCTTATACTAATTTATATAAGTCACAGTTGAAAGACTGTAAAATTTAGAATCTATACGCCAGTGTAGTCATTACTTTTGACTGAAGCTTCATTATAGCTTTTACAGGTTTAGGTAACTTTTTGCCTCCAGCTTTCTCTGCTTCAATTGCATGCTCAGATTCATCAAGGTACATTTGTTTAAGTATCTCACGTGAGCGATTATCATTAACTGGTAAGTTTTTTAAATGTGAATCCAGGTGTTTCATAACTTGTTTTTCTGTCTCCACAACAAAACCATAACTTAGACTATCACTAATAGAGCCAGCGGTAGCTCCTATACCAAAAGACGCCCAGTACCAAAATGGATTTAGTAAACTAGGCTTTGCCTCTAACTCATCTAGTCGCTCCGCACACCAAGCTAAATGGTCATACTCTTCGTCAGCTGCGTGATATAAGTGCTCTTTTGTTTCAACTGATTTTGCTACAGATGCTTGTCCTCTATAAAGTCCTTGAGCACAAATTTCTCCAGTATAATCAACTCGCATCAGTCCAGCTGCGTGTTTTTTATCCTCATCAGATAACTTACCATCTCTTATATCACCAGCTGGAGACTTTCTATTGGGATTAAGAGGATGCTTTGTAAATCTTGCATAACTATCAATTTCTTGAACAATTCGATCTAAAAAAGATAATTTTCTCATAACTGAAGTCCTTTCTTAAATAAAACCAAATATCGCATTAGCTGCGACAATTGCAAACAACAGATTGAGTATCAAGAACACCCAACCCACCGTATAACCTTCTTTAATTGAAAATACAGCATAAATAGCCAGAACTATACCACATACAATCATAGGTTCATTTCTACTCAATAGTATACCAAAACATAACGCCACAAGCCCTATAAAAGCACAAACTCTAGCTATATTTATTTTATACTTACTAAAATAAGTAATTGAGAATATAATTGCCAATACTATGAATACTAGTAAATTATATATCTGAGAAAAACTAAAAAACACCATAGTGGCACTAACAAATGCAATACCTTGCAAACCACTAAAAAACGGCTCTTTTTGGATTACAGCTGATAAGAATAAGAAAAAAGTTGCAAAAAAAACTATAAGATTTTTCTGAGCAACATCTGTTTCAACTAAACCAAACATAAATATTATTAGACCTACAATTCCCACTAGTAAGCCTGCATTACTCATAATTTTTTTTAACATACAAAAAGACAAATAAGTTTAATTGAAAATTATTATAATTATAAACTATAATCGTTACAAAAGTTTTCATTGAATAACAGCTAAACTATTAGTTATAATTATGAAATATCTATTTTGATTCATTTTTTAGCATAATTAAGGAGATTTTAATGGCTAGAAAGAAAATAGCGCTTATTGGTGCTGGTAATATTGGTGGAACACTTGCTCATTTATCACTAATCAAGCAGCTAGGTGATGTGGTTCTTTTTGATATAGCTCCAGGCATGCCTCAGGGTAAAGCTCTAGACTTATTACAAACTTGCCCTATCGAAGGAGTTGATTTCAAAGTTAGAGGTACAAATGATTATAAAGATCTAGAACACTCTGATGTGGTAATAGTCACAGCTGGTGTACCAAGAAAGCCTGGTATGTCTCGTGATGATTTACTTGGCATCAACATTAAAGTAATGCAATCTGTAGGCGAAGGTATCAAACACAACTGCCCAGATGCATTTGTTATATGTATCACGAATCCTCTTGATATCATGGTAAATATGCTACAAAAGTTCTCCGGTGTACCTGATAATAAGATTGTTGGTATGGCTGGTGTACTTGATTCTGCAAGATTTAGAACTTTCTTAGCAGATGAGCTTAATGTCTCTGTACAGCAAGTTCAGGCTTATGTAATGGGTGGACATGGTGATACTATGGTACCTCTTACAAAAATGTCTAATGTTGCGGGCGTATCTCTAGAGCAACTAGTCAAAGAAGGCAAAATTAGCCAAGAAAGATTAGATTCTACAGTAGCTAGAACTAGAAGTGGTGGTGGTGAAATTGTAGCTTTACTTAAAACAGGTTCTGCTTACTATGCTCCAGCTGCTGCTGGTATACAAATGGCAGAAAGTTATCTAAGAGATAAGAAGATGGTTCTTCCATGTGCTGCAAAAGTAAAAGCTGGTATGTATGGTGTTGACGAAGATCTATTCGTAGGTGTTCCAACAGAGATCTCTGCTAATGGCGTAAGACCTATTGAAGTTGAAATTTCTGATAAAGAAAGAGAGCAACTTCAAGTATCAATTAATGCAGTTAAAGAGCTTAATATTGCCGCTGCTGAAATTTTATCAAAATAATTTTCTAGCATGTCTAGACAGTAACCATTGTACTGTCTACATCTCAAAAGTGATTTATCAAAGTCAAGTGTAATATTTGACTTTTTGGTATTCTAAAATCAAAAAAAATTGATAAAATTTCTTTAGTTAAAAAAGAAATTATACTAAATTAGTATAGATTTGTTACTAATATAATATTTTTGAAATTACTTTAAATTTAAATAGGGTTTTTGTTTATTATGTCTAATGAAAAATACCTTGGCATCCATATAGATATATCTAAGGATCATGAGCTATCAGAACAAGCACAACAATTGCTTACTAATTACTATTGTCTAGAGAATGAACCCTCTCCACAATATGCTTTTGCAAGAGCTTCTGTTGCATACTCTTTTGGCGATATGAACCTTGCGCAACGCATATATGATGCTGCATCTAAAGGTTGGTTTATGTTTGCATCTCCGGTGCTTTCAAATGCCCCTCTTCCAGGTGCAAAAGTTAAATCATTGCCAATAAGTTGCTTTTTATCTTATGTTCCAGATTCATTAGAAGGCCTTATAGAACACTCATCTGAGCTTAGATGGCTCTCAGTAAAAGGTGGTGGTGTCGGTGGACACTGGTCAAATGTAAGAGCTGTTTCAGATAAAGCTCCAGGACCGATACCCTTTATGCACACAGTTGATGCAGATATGGTTGCTTATAGACAAGGTAAAACTCGCAAAGGCTCTTATGCTGCTTATATGGATGTTTCTCATCCAGATATAGTTGAATTCTTGGGTATACGTGTACCAACAGGTGATGTGAACAGAAAGTGCTTAAATCTACACCATGCAGTTAATTTAACTGATGACTTTATGCAAGCAGTTGCTGACGATGCAGATTGGAAACTTGTAGATCCTGATGACAAAACTGTTAGAGATATAGTCAAAGCTCGTAAAATATGGGAAACAATTCTAGAGACTCGCTATCGTACTGGTGAACCTTATTTAAACTTTATCGATACTGCGAATAGAGCGTTACCAAAATCACAAAAAGAGCTTGGTTTAACAATTAAAGGCTCTAACCTATGTAATGAGATTCATTTAGTAACTGATGAAAAGCGTACAGCAGTTTGTTGTCTTTCTTCAGTAAATTTAGAAAAGTATGATGAATGGAAAGGTACATCTCTAATTAAAGATTTAATTAGATTTTTAGACAATGTTTTACAGTTTTTCATAGATCATGCTGGAGATGAAATTTCTAAAGCTAGATATAGTGCTTCTCGTGAAAGAAGTCTTGGCTTGGGTGCTATGGGCTTTCACTCATATTTACAGAAGCATAATGTTCCATTTGAATCTCAAAAAGCCAAAGAAATTAATGAAGAGATATTTAAGCGTATAAAAGAGCAAGCTGTAGAAGAGACTCTAATATTGGGATCTGAAAAAGGTGAAGCTCCTGATATGGCTGGTACTGGTCGTAGAAATGCTCACTTATTAGCAATAGCACCTAATGCCAATAGTTCTCTTATATTAAACACTTCGCCAAGTATCGAGCCTTGGAAAGCAAATGCTTTTACCTCAAGAACTAGGGTTGGTTCACATTTAACTAAGAATAAATACTTAGAAAGAGAGTTAGAAAAGGTTGGTAAAAATACTGAGGAAGTTTGGTCAGATATTATTACTAATGGCGGCTCTGTTCAACAGCTAGAATTCTTGAGTGATGATATTAAAGCTGTATTTAAAACAGCAATAGAAATGGATCAAGATTGGGTTGTATATTTAGGTGGACAACGTCAAAACCATCTATGCCAAGGGCAATCTCTTAATATATTTTTTCCAGCTGGAGCTTCTCGTGGTTATCTCCATAAAGTTCACTTCAATGCTTGGAAATATGGTTGTAAAGGATTATATTACTTAAGAACAGAGACTTCTAATAGAGCCGAAAATATCTCTAAGAAGGTTGAAAAAAATAGGCTTGTAGAATTCTCAGAGTTAAAACAATCTGAGAATGAATGTATCGCTTGTGAGGGCTAAAATATGAAAGTAAAAATATATACTAGAAATGGCTGTCCATTTTGCGTATGGGCGAAACAATGGTTTGATGAGAATGAAATATTCTTTGAAGAAACCATAATGGATGATCACTCTCAACGTCTTAGATTTTACGAAGAAATGAATCAAAGTGGTAAAGTTGCTTTCCCGATTTCAACTGTACCACAAATATTCATTGATGATGAGCATGTTGGTGGCTTTACAGATCTTAAAGCCAATGAGAAAGAAATCTTAGCTAAGAAATAGGTAATAATAGTGGAAGTAAAAATATATACAAAAACGAACTGTCCTTTTTGTGACCTCGCTAAAAGTTGGTTTGGTGCAAATGATATTCCTTTTACACAAATTACTCTTGACGATGATGAAAAGAGACTAAATTTCTATGCAGAAGTAAATAAGAATATCCTACTCGTTGAGGAACATGTTAAATCAGTACCACAAATATTTGTTAACGATGTACATATTGGTGGCTATGACAATTTAATGGCTAGAGCTGGTGAAGTTATTGCTCGTGTCAAAGGTTCTTCTCTAACAACTTTTTCTAAGACATACAAGCCATTTAGCTATCCTTGGGCAGTTGATCTAACTGTCAAACATGAGAAAGCTCATTGGATAGAAGACGAGATAGATTTATCAGAAGATGTAACTGACTGGAAAAATGGTAAAATCACCAAGGTTGAAAAAGAATATATTACTAATATTCTAAGGCTATTTACTCAATCGGATGTAGCTGTTGGTCAAAACTATTATGATCAATTTATTCCAGCTTTTAAGAATAATGAGGTCAGAAATATGCTTGGCTCATTTGCTGCACGTGAAGGTATTCATCAAAGAGCATATGCTCTTTTGAATGACACTCTTGGCCTTCCAGATTCTGAGTATCATGCTTTCTTAGAATATAAAGCAATGACCGATAAAATCGATTTTATGATGGATGCGGATCCTAGTACTCGTCGTGGTTTAGGACTTTGTCTTGCTAAGACAGTATTTAATGAAGGTGTAGCCTTATTTGCATCATTTGCAATGTTACTCAACTTCCAACGCTTCGGTAAAATGAAAGGTATGGGTAAAGTTGTTGAGTGGTCAATCCGTGACGAATCAATGCACGTCGAAGGTAATGCTGCATTATTTAGAATGTACTGCCAAGAAAATCCTTATATAGTTGATAATCAATTCAAAAAAGAAATATATCTAATGGCTAGCAAAGCTGTTGAACTTGAAGATAAATTTATTGATTTAGCTTATGAGATTGGTGCTATCGATGGTCTAAAAGCTGATGAAGTAAAAGAGTATATTCGTCACATTACAGATAGACGTTTAAATCAACTTGGTTTAAATGAAATATATAGTATTGATAAAAATCCTCTTACTTGGTTAGAGTGGATCTTAAATGGTGCTGATCATACAAACTTCTTTGAGAACCGAGTAACAGAATATGAGGTTGCAGGTCTAACAGGTAACTGGGATGATGCTTATCAGCACTAACTCTACTTTTTATTAATTTTTTCTCATAATTAGTTTCTTTTATATCCCTTACAAAAATTTTAAATATCTATTTCGTATAAAGCTATGTTTTAATATTCATAGGTAGTATAGATAAATATTAAAAATGGATTTTCAAAATTTAGAAAATATTATTAACCATGATATTTCACATGGCTTCTCAGGAGTAGCTGTGAATGTGGTTTTTCATAACAAACCTATTTATAAAAATAATTTTGGTTACGCATATAGATATAATCAAGAAGGAAATCTTGTCAGTAACCCACAATCTTTAAGAGATAATATGCTTTTTGATATAGCTTCTCTGACAAAAATTTTTGCAACCACTTATGCAGTCATGTACTTATATGAGCGAAAAAAAATCAAACTAGATGATAAGATAACAAAATATATTCCAGAGTTTAAATTTGAGAATACCTCTTATATCCCAACTATTCGAGATTTATTAAATCATGCTACTGGTGTAGCTCCGTTTTTTGATTTTTATAATAATCATATTGCAGATTCTCTATATAGCCAAGACAGAGAAACTACTATCAGATTCTTAAAAACAAAGATGTCTGTCATTGAACCAGCACAAAAGTATTGTATCTACTCAGATATAGGTATGAAAATATTAGGATGTTTAATTGAGACTATAACTAATCAAAGAATGGATGATTTTCTAGAAAAAAATATCTATTCGAAAGCCGGTGCTCAAAATACCTGTTTTAATCCTTTGGAAAAAGGCTATTTACCAAATCAAATAGTAGCAACTCAAATTGACGGCCATACTAATTGTGGTACTACTAATTTTAATAATATAAAAACTGATACTCTTCGAGGCTTAGTTCACGATGAAAAAGCACTCTACTCAATGAGCGGTATTGCTGGTCATGCAGGATTATTTTCTACTATTGACGACATTACCAAACTAGCAGGCCTGTTATATCAAGAAAATACATTTTTTACTCAAGGCACCATAAAAGAATTTAGTCAACCATCTAACATTAACCCTTCTTTTGGATTAGGGTTTTGGACAGCAAATGGACGCAAAAACAGACCTTTTTTTGGTGAAAAATGTAGTGATCAAACTATAGGACATACTGGATTTACAGGTCAATGCTTTATTTCTGATTCTCAAAATAAGATTACCATTATAATTATGTCGAACAGTGTGCATAGTCCTATTATCTATCCTAGAATTTTTGAAGGCAAAACTTATAGAACAGGCATGTATGGACAATTAATAGACTCGATATATACGGAGTTAGATTTATGAATTTAAATTTTAGATACAGTTTTAAGTTTATTCTTCCTGTATATATCATCTCAGCTATTATTGGTGGCTATGCCTTAGCAATTGTTGGAGGCATTGGTAAAGATATTCAATATAACTTCGACCTGGATAATCACCAGTTATCTATTTTATTAGGCTTAGTATTCCTAGGAGGTATTTTAGCAAAAGTTGTTTGGCTAGCTACAGATCGAATTGGTCGAAGAGCAATGATAATTTCTTTTGCAATAATGTATATCATAGGAACTTATCTTTTTGTAATATCTAATAGCTATAATATTCTAATAGTAGCCAGATTTATTCAAGGGGCTGCTATTTTACTTTGTACTTATGCATTTCCTATATATATTACAGAAATATCTCCAGCTAATAGAAGAGGTATGTATGTAACTTTATTTCAACTATTCTGGACAGCTGGAATGTGTTTATCAGGAGTTATAATATTTTTCTTTTATAATGCTCTTAGCTGGTATCAATATTTATACATTACAATATTTCTTGTAATAGTTTTGCTCGGCTTGATTTGTATATTGCCTCCCAGCCCTACTTGGCTTGTATTAAGAAAGAGGTACGATGATGCATATCTAGTCATAAGTAAAACTCAACCTACTTTGACAAAGCTGGAAATACAAAAGCATATCGAAGAAGTTAGAGTTAGCCTCAGAGAACACCAGCCTAAGACTTTTTTACAAAAAATTTTAATTGGAAAAGATATTTGGCCTGTTTTATTAGTAACAACAATCTTAATCTTAAATCAGTTGACTGGTATTAATTTTATTATTTTTTCTTCAGAGCTAATTCTTTCACCATTAACAAATAACATTTATATAACTCATATAGCAAACTCTCTAATTTTATTTGTTAACTTTGGAGTCACTATATTAACCATCTTTTATATAGATAAGTGGGGAAGAAAAAAAGTTATCTTTACAGGACTAACAATTGCATTAATAAGCATGATACTGCTAGTAGTATTATATAGCCTACCTACTTTTGACTATAATTACATACTAGTAATTTTGTTCTTAATAACATGTATTGCCGGATTAGCATTTGGTCCTTCTGGAGTCATCGTAACCCTTATAAATGAACTATTACCTAACAGAGTAAGAATTATTGGTATTTTCATAGCAGGTGTAGTTTCAATGTTATTTGCATTCTTCTTTATCGGATACTTCTTGCAAATAGGCGAGAGATACGGCTTTAATATTATGTTTGGAATTATTTTTATAAGTTCATTTGTATATTTATTGATTGTTAAAAAACTTATTCCAGAAACTGCTGGCAAAACATTAGAAGAAATAGAGAATGAGTTTCAGTAAAATCTTAATTAGTATTTAAAACATAACAACTATTTACTCTTTTAAAACCTCTAATTCTTCTAAAGCTTCAAACCATTCTAATTCAGTTTGTTCTATTTTTTCTTTTAACTGAGAATGCTCAAGTAAAGTTTGCTGAAGTTTTTGTTTATCATCATATAAATCCTGATTTTGGAGAGCATCTTGCATTTGTTGATCTTGCTGTTGTAATTTTTCTAATGCTTTCTCAAGTTTTTTAACTTTATCCTGTATAGGTTTTAGCTGTTTTCTTTTATCTGCAGATAATTTTCTATTTTGCTTTTTAGTATCATCACTAGATTCTGGTGACTTACTTGATATATTATTCTCAGTCTTTTTAACTTCAAGAATATACTTATAATAATCTTTCATATCCCCATCAAAAGGCTTAACCTGCCCTTCACCAACAAGCATATACTCATCAACTGTTGATTCTAATAAAAATCTATCATGCGAAACTAATATTATAGCTCCTTGGAAACTCTGTAATGCTACAGTTAAAGCCTCTCGAACGCCAATATCTAAGTGGTTTGTTGGTTCATCTAGTAATAAAAAGTTAGGCTCTTGATATACAATCATTGCTAGAGCTAATCTAGCCTTTTCACCACCAGAAAAGGTTCCTGCCTTTGCCAAAGCCTTATCGCCCACAAAGTTAAAACTGCCTAAAAAAGTTCTAAGCTTTTCTTGAGTTGCTTGTGAGTCTAAGCGTTGCATATGTAATAATGGCGAGGCTTCAGAATCGAGCATATCTAATGAGTGTTGCGAGAAGTACCCTATTCTAAGATTTGGATGCTTTTCAATCTTACCTGATAAAATATCAATCTCACCAATTAGAGATTTAATCAAAGTTGACTTACCAGCTCCATTTAAACCCAATAGACCTATACGCATCTCATTATAGATATTTAGTTTTACATTATTTAAGATCTTCTTATCACCATAACCAAGATCAGTATTTTGTAAACTGACCAAAGTACCTCCTAGATGCTCTTTAACTTGCTTAAATTCAAAGCTAAATTCAGAATCTGACTTAACAGCTTCTATTCGCTGTATTTTTTCTAACATCTTGACACGACTTTGTGCTTGTTTTGCTTTTGAGGCTTTAGCTTTAAATCTATCAACAAAACTCTGTAAATGAGCAATATGCTTTTGTTGTTTCTCAAACTGCTTTTGTTGTAGTACTTTTTGCTCATAAGACTGCTTTTCATAAGATGAATAGTTACCAGTATAAGTATCTATATTCTTATTATCGATATGAAATATTTGCTTGACAACATTATCTAAAAAGATTCTATCATGTGAAATAAGTAGTAAAGAACCTTTATATTCTTGTAGATACTCTTCTAACCATAGTACAGCATCTAAATCTAAATGGTTGGTTGGTTCATCAAGTAATAAAATATCTGACTCTTGCAGTAGTGCTTGAGCAAGATTTAAGCGTATCTGCCAACCACCTGATAGCTCTTTTACCTTTTGTTGGAGTTGACTAACGCTAAAACCCAAACCTGACAGCAGTTTACCAGCTTGAGACTCTATTGCATAACCTCCTAAAGATTCATACTCTTCATGATATTTTGAGTAATCTACAAAGTTCTCAGACTCTAAAGATTTTTGCATTTGGATCTTCAATTGTTTTAAAGATTCTATACCATTGACTACATAATCTATCACTTTAGCTTCGAAATCATCAACCTCTTGCTTAACAGTAACTATACGGGTATCTTTAGCAATCTCAATATCGCCCTTATCTGGTGTTAGATTGCCTCGTACAAGGTTAAAAAGTGTCGTTTTACCCGTACCATTTTTGCCCACAAGACCTATTTTTTGATTAGGAAAGATTGAAAAGTTAATACTATCAAAAAGTTCTTTTATCTCTACTTGATAAGATACATTTTTAAAGAAAATCATTTGTTTTAATATAAATATTTCATTAGCTAAATTATATACATTGAGTATTTATATAAAAGTGATTTTCAAATATAAGCTACTGATTTAGTTTATTTAGTAATGATAGATACACAAAGCAAACAATATAAGCAACTACAGTACCCCAATTAATACCCATAATTGGATATAACCAATATATTAATAAATCATATATAACTAGTATTGATACTCCATAAGAAAAATGTTTTAGCACTCCTGGAAATAATAAATTCTTGTATCTAAAGATTAAAACAGCAATCACAGAGGTTAACATTACAGGAAATGATGAAAAGATCCCTGCCCATTCATGTCCTACTATATTGGCAATCCCCGTGATTAATAGGACAAACGAAGCTACTAAAAAAATTCTAAAAGCTATAACTTTAAATATATTAACAGGCTCAAGCTTAATATTCTCTGTAGCCGAATTTTCTTTGACAACTATCTTAAAGAAGATAATAGTTAATATCATTGTGATTATAAAAATTATTAGTCCTAATGACAAAGTAATATTAAACTTTGTAAAAATGTAAGCACTTGTGAAATAAGCGACAAATCCTATACCAAGTGCGCTAATGGTATTAATAAATCGTTGATTAGAGAAAAGCTTACTACCGAAATAAAAGCCAATAGTAAATAACAGCATAGAAGCAAACCCTACAAGTGCATAAGGCATTGAATCTATCAAAAACTGTAATCCATTCTCACGCGCATAAAAATAAGTAAAAAGACCAACACTAAGTGGTAAACCTGAAAATAAACCTCCTAATCTAGGACTTTTCTCAGATATATATATTAATCCTAGTACCATTAAAGCTGATAATATTATTTTTATGACAATCAACAACATATAAAAAATACCTTTATAAAATATAGACTAAAAGTTTACACTATTTAGTATTTTTATAAATCATTTTACAGATCTAATAATGCTATACTAATCAAAGCATTTATCTATATTGGTATCTATGATGCAAAATATAATTGTTGTCTTATTTAATGAGTTTGAAACCTTAGATGTTTTTGGACCAGTTGAGGTTTTTGGGAGTTTCAAAGAACACTTCAAACTTGAGTATTATTCTCTAGAAGGTGGTAATGTATATAGTAGTCAGAATGTCTGTATAAATACCAAAAAACTCTCAGATGCTAATTCAAAAGACTCGATATTATTTGTGCCTGGGGGTATTGGTACAAGAGAGTTAATATACAATACAAAATTAATAACTGAATTAACTAGATTAGCAAATAATGCTAAATATATACTTACAGTCTGTACAGGTTCATCCTTATTTTCACAAACAAATCTGCTTAATAGCAAAAAAGCCACCTCTAATAAAAAAGCTCTAAAATGGACAAAATCTATAGCTCCAGATGTAAACTGGATCGACAAAGCTAGATGGGTAAAAGATGGTAATATTTATACAAGCTCTGGCATAAGTGCAGGCATAGATATGTCTCTTGGTTTTATCGCGGATATCTTAGGCTATGATGTAGCTAAACAAAAAAGTATTGAGCTAGAATACTCATGGCAAGAAGATGCAAATGTTGATGAATTTGCAGATATTTATAAATAGTTAGTCATTTGCAAAGAGTTTTAAAACGCTATCAAGCTGAGGCTGTTGAATATTCCAAAATATAATATTAGCTCCAATATAATTCTTATCAAAATCATATAATTCTGCTGGTGTAAATTTCTTCAATGTTTTTGGATTTGTGTATGTATAATCAGGCTCTTGAACTGCAATAGCTATAGTATTTATATCTGCCTTATATTTATATAAAAATTGATAACTATTTTTCATCTGACTTTTTCGATATGGTACTGTGTCAGGATTACCTATGCCGATATTATTTTTGATTGCTATATCAAATATCTCTTGCATAAAGCCATGATCATTATTCCATTCACACGGTAAGAAATTGATATATTGGACTACTTTGCTTTGCTTAAACTGTTTTTTAAGATAAAGCATATTGCTAACTACCGAATCTACATAAGTCTTACAAAACTTATCCGTTAAAAACTTATCATCTATATCAATAGATGTTTCAGGTAAGTTTATACCCGCTATTTTACCATCATATTTTTTAGCTAGCTGATCTATCAACTTATGAAATCTCTTGTTTACTTTAGGATTCCATTGTTTAGTAACCCAACCAGCACCTAAAGGCTGCCCCTCTCCTGCGAAATCAGTTTGTCTGAGCACTCCATCATCATAAGTTTTAGATTGTAAGTATTTTGGAACTGGAATACGCTTAATTTCAAATGATTTATCTTGTAGCTGTATAAATAGCTTTTTATTATATTTTTTGAGTAATTGATAATCCTCCTCGATATCTGAAAAATCATAGTTATCTTCTTCTGGCTCCAACCTTTTCCAAGAATAAACTATTTGAGCACCTTTTACCTGAGGATTATCAATTACTTTGAGATGATCTTTTACAGAACCTCCTCCTAAAAATAAATATAGCTCTGGATTACTCGCAAAACATAAATTAAAGGCCATAAAACTTACTATAAGTATAATTATCTTTTTCATATATATCCTAAATTAAAAACTACAATCCATTAGAGTGTATAATAGCGAGTAGTTGTCAACCAAAAACTTATACAGCAAATATCCTTATGAGTAAAACAAGAAAAATCATACATATTGATATGGATTATTTCTTTGCTCAGGTAGAGGAAAAAACAAATCCGAGCCTCAAAGATAAACCATTTGCTGTAGGTGGTACAAATCCCAAACGCGGTGTGATATCAACATGTAATTATATAGCTAGAGAATATGGTGTACATTCTGCTATGCCAACAGCTATCGCTCTTCAAAAGTGTCCAGATCTTATACTTCTAAATACGGACTTTGCAAAATATAAAGCAGATTCTGCGATTATTCGTGAGATATTTTATTCTTTTACAACTAAAGTGGAGCCTCTATCTCTTGATGAAGCGTATCTAGATGTTACGGATGTTACAGTATATAAAAATAGTGCAACACTAATTGCTCTAGCGATTAAGCAAGAAATTTTTAACAAAACGGGACTCACAGGATCAGCTGGAGTAGCTCCAAACAAACTACTTGCAAAGATAGCTAGTGATATTAACAAACCTAATGGCTTATATGTAATCACTCCTGAGCAAGTTAATGATTTTGTTAAAAATTTACCAGTTAAGAAACTTTTTGGTGTTGGTAAGGTCTCCCAAGAAAAACTAAAAAGTATGAATGTCGAGACTTGTTCAGATTTGCAGCAACTAAGATTAGCTACTCTAGTAGATAAGTTTGGTAAATTTGGAAGTAGTTTATATAACTATGCTAGAGGTATAGATAATCGTGAAGTTAATCCAGTTCGTATTCGTAAATCTGTAAGTGTTGAAAATACATACCTTGAAGATCTAAAGACTCTCGAGGCCTGCCTAGAGAAACTACCAAGTTTATATGATAAATTGACTAGTCGTATAACTGACGAGCATTATAAGTCTATTATTGGTATTGTTGTCAAATTTACAGATACAAAATTTAATAAAACCAGTCTGACTAGAGTAGCAAAAATACTAGATAAAGAAGTGATAAAAAATCTAATAATTGAATTACATCAGAAACAAAATCACCCTATTCGATTGATTGGTATAGGTATAAGGCTTGGAGAAGTTGATGACAGGCAGATGGAATTGTTTTAATATATAGTTATTACTATTTTATATTTTTTATTATTTGAGATATTTTTTCTAAAGATCCTATATCCATTTTTTTACTCTTACTAACTTTTATTGAGTTAGCAGGATTTATTTCTAATGTTCTTAACCATAGCTTATGTAATTCATCGGTAGGAAATTCTTCTAATTTATCTTGCTCATTCTCACTAAGCAATTTTTTATATTCTAGTTCTACACTATATTTATGTGAGTA
This sequence comes from Francisella salina, assembly GCF_000219045.1. NCBI lineage: Bacteria > Pseudomonadati > Pseudomonadota > Gammaproteobacteria > Thiotrichales > Francisellaceae > Francisella > Francisella salina. The sequence continues at coordinate 1,289,452 of NC_015696.1, read as the reverse complement.
CTCTTCGTGTAGTACTTCAGCTATATAAATTCTTTTCTGAAAAAAGAAATAAACTAATGCTAGAAATATTGTAAGAGGTATCATCAAAAAAACATCAAAATAATTTTTCTGAAATTCTTTAATTAAGCTACTATAAAAATATGTTATTAAGATAAATGTTCCAAATAAAATAAATATCATAAATATTTTCCAAATAACTATACTAGATTCATAATTCTCTGCCCGATATCTAAAAAAAGACATATCTTCTTTATAATTCTTGATTATAAGGTTTTGCATTGTTATGAATATTCCACTCATAGCTAAAAGAGCAATTCCAATAATCATTAGATCTTTTTTTAAAAGAATTGTTTCTAATATTAAAAATAAAAAACCACAAAAACCTAAAATCAAAGAAAAAGCTATTGCTGCTTTATCTTTTGTATCAAACCATTTTAAAAAATTTATAATTCTATCTTTAAGCATATTAAACCTCTCATACCCTAACTTTATAATTGATAACAAAAGTTAAGTATAAATAAAAAATATTATTTATATCCAAAAGTTATCTTCTTTATCTTATTTTTTTTAAATTACTATATTGATTTTTTATACTTTTCTAAAGCCATAAAAATCTCCTGCTCATCCACTAACTGATTTAGTTTTTGCCTAAACTCTTTTGAGCTAGGTAAATCTTGAAGATAAAAACTTGCATGAGTACGGATTTCTTTAACAGCTACTTTTGCAGTTTTAAGTTTGATGAGCCTTTTCAAATGCTCTCCTAAAACTTCAACTCGTTCAAAAGCTGTTGGTGGCGGTATTAGCTCACCTGTATTGAGATACTCGGCAATTTGCCTAAAAATCCAAGGATTACCACGAGATGCGCGCCCCACCATCACAGCATCTATTCCTGTATGGTTAATCATTGCTTTTGCACTCTTTGGACAAAACACATCGCCATTACCAATAACCACAGTATCAACCGCTTTTCTGACATCACGGATAATATCCCAATTTGCTTTACCAGTATACATTTGTTCACGCGTACGTCCATGGATAGCAATAGCACTTACACCAGCATCCTCACATGCTTTAGCAACCTCTATAGCATTGATGTTTTCATCATCCCAACCAATACGCATTTTTACAGTTACTGGTTTATGTACTGCCTTTACTACAGCTGTTAGTATTTCATGAATTCTATCGACATCTTTAAGAAGTGCTGCTCCAGCTTGTAGTTTTTTAGCAATTTTTGGCATAGGACAGCCCATATTTATATCCAGAAAATCACATTCAGTATTCTCTGCGATATATTTTGTAGCACCAACAAAACTCTCTAAATCTGTACCAAATATTTGTATCCCAAGTGGTTTTTCACTGTTTTCCATGTAGAGCATTTCTATAGTTTCCCAGTTACGCTCTACTACGGCTTTGTTACTTACCATCTCGGTATATATCAGTCCTGCTCCATGCTCTTTACATATAGTACGAAATGCACTATCACAAAAACCTGCCATTGGTGCAAGTACGACATTATTTTCTATTTCAATATCAGCTATTTTAAAGCCCATCTTTTACACCATCTAATAGAAACCATTGCCCCATTTGTTTGGGTTGACCAAAGCTTATACCATATTTTTTAAACTCTTGTTGAACTTCATCAACTTGATTTTCTATTATACCTGATAAAGCTAATTTACCACCATGCTTTAGACTACATGTAATACTATCAACTAGACTTATAAGTACATTTGAAAAAATATTTGCCACAACTAAATCAAACTGTTGTGTAGGTAGGTTATCACTAAAGTGGGTTTTCTCAGCAACATTATTTTCTTGAGCATTTTTAATAGATGATTCTATTGAGTTTGGATCAATATCTATACCTTCGGCATAACTTGCCCCTAGCTTAACAGCTCCAATAGCTAAGACTCCAGTACCACAACCATAGTCTAGTACTTTCGAATCTTTGCTAATATGCTGTTCTAACCATTCAAGACACATTTTAGTTGTTTCATGATTACCACAGCCAAAAGCAATACTAGGATCAACTATTATATAAGTATGCTCATTATCTTGAGGTAGCTGTTTCCAATTTGGATAAACAACTATATTCTTACCTATTTCTATAGGTTCGTAATCATATAACCAAGCAGCTTCCCACTGCTGATCTTTGATTATTTTATAATTTATTTCACTTTCAACTATATTTTCAAACTTTTGTTGAATATTAGCAATGATAACATCTATATTATGATGGTTCTCATATAAGACTGTAATACTGACTATATCATCGGATTTATCTATTCTTGTTACAGAACCTGCATTGTTATCAAAGAGATAATCCTCGACTATATCAAAATATTTAGATTTTAGCGTAAATTCTAACTGGTGCCATTGTTGCATTTTATAAAAAAATAGTTCAAAACTTTATATATCGTAAAATAATACTAAATATACTAATTAACGGCTAGATTAAATTTATTATTTAGTGTCTGATAATTAACCTTATTTCAACAATCTTCATTTTAATTTTCTTATTTTGACCTAGTTCTTCTTAACCAAAAAATGATTAACAATCCTCAGTACATGCACTGCCATATATCCAGCACTAGCCACTAACAAGCCTGCGACAAAACTACCTAAAAACAACGGTTTCCAAAATTCATGTAAATGATTGAGCATATAAGAATCAAATGTTTCCCAGTCTGAGATATAAACCTGCTCTCCAAGCAAAAAGCATCCAAATATATAGTTTCCCAAATACATCGGTACCCAAGTCAAAGGATTACTAATCCATACTGTTGAAATCGCTATTGGTATATTAGCTCTCAAAATTATAGCTGAAATAACTACAGGAGTCGTTTGCAGGGGCAAAGGAATCATCATCCAAAAAAAGCCGACAAAAACACCTCTTGCCACAGTGTCATAATTAGCAATCCATAGACTTTTATCTGTAATTCTATGCACAGCAAAGCCGAGTAATTTAGAATTTTCTAATCTTCTTCTCTTTCTAATTAGTTTTCGAGCTCTTCTTGTATTCATAAGCTTATCTTCTACAAAAAGTTTCTATTAAGAATAACCCAACCTATGGCTGACTATATGACCAAAATAGTCTATTTGCATCATCACCAGGGCTAAATTCTACTTGCTTATTGTCTATATATTCACCATATCTTGAATTAATGAATTGTCTATCTGGTGGTACATAAGCAGCACCTTGAGCTCTCTCTTGCTCAACTTCAGGACCATAATACATTGTATATGGATTTGCTGGACGCATATAAGAGTAGCTGATTGCTACACTCATCAAACCAAGTGTCATTAAAATTATCTTTTTCATTTTATATCTCCTTTAAAAGGCTTTTAGGCCAAAATTAATTATAACCTTTTTTAGTTACTTATATGAAAAAAATTTAACTTTAGACTATCGATATTTTGTTACAATTATTCTTAGTAAAAATATATACATAAGTAACTATGCAACAATATAGTAACAAATATAATAAAAAAGCTATTTTGTTAGTTAATCTAGGTACACCAAATAACTATGATGCAAAATCCATCAAAAAATATCTTAGAGAATTTTTATCTGATCGAAGAGTAATAGAAGCTAATCCTTTATTATGGAAGCTAATCTTAAATTTAATTATTCTACCAATTCGTTCAAAAAAGAATGTCCATACTTATGAAGCCGTATGGAATAAAGCACATAATAAATCACCTCTGCTCCTATACACCGAGAATCTAGCGAAAAAACTAGATCAAAGAAGCGATAATTATATAGTAGATTGTGCGATGCGTTATGGTAATCCAAGCATTGAAAGTAAGATTAAAAGCTTACAAGATCAAGGGGTAACTGAGATAATAGTATTTCCACTATATCCTCAATATTCTGCGACTACTACTGCAACTGTGTATGATGAGGTTTATAGAGTCTTATTAAAGCTAAGATGGCAACCTACTATCAAAGCAATAAATCCTTACTATGATAATAAGTTTCATATTCAAACCATTAGTCAACAAATTAGAAATTATCTGCAAGCTACAGACTCATATCCGGATATAATTTTATTTTCTTTCCACGGCTTACCAAAGGAATATTTTGATAAAGGTGATCCCTACTATTGCCATTGTCACAAAACTTATCGCTTGGTCAAAGAAAACCTGCAAAATGAATATCCTGATATAGATTTTGAATTATCATTTCAATCTCGTTTTGGTCCTAAAAAATGGTTAGAACCATATACAACTGTCAAACTAGAAGAATTTGCAAAGCAAAATAAAAAAGTTGTAGTTATAGCCCCAGGATTTAGTGCCGATTGCCTAGAAACATTGGAAGAGCTAGCAATCACTGAAAAAGAAAACTTTATTGAAAAAGGTGGTAAAGAGTTTAATCTGATTCCATGTTTAAATGACTCTGATGAGCATGTCGATATGTTATACAAAATCATAGATGGTGAAATATGTCTAAAAAAATAGCTATACATTGGTTTCGTCAAGACTTACGCCTTGCGGATAACCCTGCTTTACATCAGGCTAGTCAAGCAGATGAAACAATTACAATATTTATACTAGACGAGAATCAAGAGATTGGTGGTGCTAGTAAACTTTGGCTTCATCACTCTTTGAACAGCCTAAATAAATCTCTAGATAATAGACTCCATTTTTTTAGAGGTAACCCTCTAAAAATCATAAAAAAACTTGTCAAAGAAAATAATATCACAGATTTTTATTGGAATAGATGTTATGACAAGTACAGTATTGATAGAGATACTCAGATTAAACAATTTCTGCAAGAGCAAGATATAAATATAAGTAGTTTTAATGGAAGTCTACTTATCGAACCATGGCAATGTAAAAAAGATGATGGCACACATTATAAAGTATACACTCCGTTCTACAAGGAGCTTATCAAAATTAGAAAATATCGCTCAAATATTGCCAAACCATGTTTTAATTCGCTAGAAAAGCTAGAGACTGCAGCTGACTTAAGCTCTTTAAAACTATTAGAGCCAAAACTTTCTTGGCAAAATATAATAGATCAATGGCAAATTGGCGAAGTTGCCTCGCATCAAATCCTTGAGGAGTTTCTAGATAGTAAAGTAAAAGAATACAAAACAGCCAGAGACTTCATGAGTACAGACTCAACTTCTAAATTATCTCCATATTTACACTTTGGTGAGATATCACCTAACCAAATTTTTAATGCCGTGCAAAGTCTAGACTATATTGGTAACAATGAAGAGCACTTTATCAAAGAGTTAGTTTGGCGTGATTTCTCTTATTATCAGATATATTATTATCCTGAACTACATAACAAGAACATCGACCAAAAATTTGATAGTTTTGAATGGGATAATGATCCTACTCTTCTCAAAAAATGGCAAACAGGACATACTGGCATCCCGATAGTAGATGCGGGCATGAGAGAGCTTTGGCAGACTGGCTATATGCATAATCGCGTACGTATGATAGTTGCTAGCTTTCTTATCAAAAACTGTCTTATCCACTGGAAATATGGAGAAAAATGGTTTTTTGATACTTTATTTGATGCTGATTTTGCTAGTAATAATGCTAACTGGCAATGGGTTGCTGGTTGTGGTCTAGATGCCGCTCCTTACTTTAGAATTTTTAATCCTGTACTACAAGCTGAAAAATTTGAAGCTTTTGAATATATCCGTAAGTATGTACCTGAACTTAAGTTTCTACCGGATAAGCTAATTGCAAAGCCATGGGAAGCAAGCGAGCTAGTATTACAAGAAGCAGGAGTTAAATTGGGCGATAATTATCCAAAACCTGTAGTAGACCTCAAAAAATCTCGAGACAAGGCATTAGAGTTGCATAAGAAATTAAATATCTTAGCTGTATAGCATCTTAAATTTAAACATTAATCTTATGCTATAAATAATATTTTGTTTTAGTTAGAAATCAGATACAATCATTATTTTTTCAAACTATAAATAATGCTTAAAAAAAACTCTTCCTCATCATTAAATATTAAAACCATTATATTTTTACTTATGATTCAAATTAGCACATCACTTCTTTTTTTAGGAATGGAAATTATACTTACTAAAAAATTAAGTACTAGCGACTTTGGAGACTATTCTGTAGCTTATAGCGCCACTACAATTGCTTATATTATATGCTTACTTGGTGCAGATATAGCGGCTTTTAAAGTTATTGGATTTGCAGTAAAATCTAATAATAAACCCATTATTAAATCTTTTTTAATCTATACTTTTATTATAGTATTATTCATGTCTATTTTTTATTATTTAATTGCTTTCATTGGATATATAATTACTAAATATATTTTATCTTTTACCCATCTGCATCCAATATTTATAACCACTATTTTTATACCCATCATGGCTATGAGTTTCTTTTTTTATAAGATATTGATAGCTTTATTTAAGCCAATTTCTGCAAATTTCATTTTCAGATTGCTTCTTACTTCAATGATGTTAGCTGTTACACTAACTATATTTATAAATAATTTGCATTGTAGTACAAATATAATAATTTTACTAATTATGCTACCTTGGATAGGTATATGTTTAACGTTATTTATAATGGTATTAAAGAAACTAAATATATATAATTCTAAAGCAGAGAATTTACGAATAAAAGAATGGATATCTATTGGGTTATCCGGTTTGCCTTATAATCTAGTTATAATTACTATTTCATACTTAGGCGTTATTGGAGCTGAAATATTTTTAGTAGATGAAAGAATGGTTGGTATATTTGCTGTTGCTGCTTTTTCTTCACAAATAATCTCAAATATTATTATAATATGCATGCAATCTTTAGTTTTACCTTATATTGTGATAGCAATACATGAAAAATCCATGACTAGACTAAGGAAAATAATTACAAGAAATATAATAGCAATGACTTTATTAAGTACATTAATGTTTTTAGTAGTATGCCTATATGGTCAGGACATATTATCTATTTATGGCCAAGAATATATTAAAGGCAACAATATATTTATCATCTTTATATTAGTCCAAGGATTTGTTTGGATAGGGTTTCTATCAGTTCCAACTTTGCTTTATCTAGGTAAAAGTAAATTTGTTATACTTAGTTCTATTTTTCTTATTTTTCTTCTAATCATATTTATTTGTATTTTTGGTTATATATTTCAAGAATTAGGAATTGCTTTTGGAATACTATTTGTTGTCGCTCTAGTTTTTCTATCTCAGACTTTATATGCATATAATTTAACTTACAAATAATCTTCTAAAGCTTTTATATATATTACCTTCTCTTTTCTTATTATTAATAATTTTTAAATATTTTATTACCTAAGAGGTTCTCTAAAATTTAAGCTTAATAAATTGCTTATATTGCTGCCCTTTCTTGAGCTTAATATCTGACTTATCATAGTTTTTGCCAATTACTGGTACAAACTGTGGCTCAAAACATATTGCATGAAATTTCTGTGAATTTAAACCATTTGATAACTTCAAACCATCAGGAAAATTAGTAGTATATATCTGCGTAGCTGGATAAGAACTTGTTGCTACAAGCTTTCGTCCACTGATCTCATCTGTCAATTTAATAGCCCCATCAATAATATAACAATGATCTATCCCACCACCACTAAAATATTCAAAATTAGTTTCTAATTTATCTGCAATAACTGATTCTTGACTAAAATCCATTTCATAAGGAATTTTTATAATTTGCTTAGGTATACTGTTCGTATCAGTTATTACTACTCTCTTTGCAGATACTTGTAGTTTATGATTTTCTATAGTAGCTTTAAAATCTCCAGATAAATTATAGTAATTGTGGTTTGTGAGATTTAATAATGTATCTTCATTAGCTATAGCTTCAAAATAGATTATTAGTGAATTTTCTTGTAATTCATAAGTTATATCAATCTGTACATCTGCTGGAAAACCATCATCTGATGATTTTTGAATACGACTAAATTTAACTTTATTTTGATTAACTGTATAATCAAATCGCTGATGAGAGATATTATTAAAACTTCCATGAAGAGTATTAATAGATTTCTCATTTTTACTAACACTATACTTTTTATTATTTAAGATAAACTGACCATCTTTGATTCTCCCAGCTACCCTACCGATACTAGCACCATAATATGATGGATTATTAAAATAATTTTCTATATCTGCATACTGTAAGACTATATTTTCAAACTTACCACTGTTATTTCTAATTCTAAGAGAATATACAGTAGCTCCAATATCTAATAGTTCTAATTGGATATTATCATTTTCTAATGAAATTACATTTAGGAAGTTTGGTGCAGTTTTAATTCTTCTAGTAGATACTTTTAGCATAGTCTAATATCAATTTTGCAACTTGTGATTTTGATATATTATTATACTCTTTTAAATTATTTTCAGATAAGATTGTTACACTTGAACTATCATTACCAAATACTTCGGTTGAATTAGCAACTATCATATTTAGATTTTTTTTGGCAAGCTTAGATCGAGCATATTCAACTATATTTTCAGACTCAGCCGCAAAGCCTATAGCAAAAATACTTGGATATGACTTTTTACAATTTGCTAAAACATCAGGATTTTTAATAAACTCTAAAGTTAAAGTTTCATCAGTTTTTTTAATTTTATTATTAAATTTATTTTTGATCTTATAGTCAGCTACTGCAGCACAACCAATAAAAATATCACTATCTTTAGCTTTCTCGAGCATTGCCTGATTCATATCATCAGCACTTTTAGTATCAATGATTTCTAAGTTAGGATGTTTAATATCAAAACTTATTGTAGTTTTTGCTTTTAATACTACTACATTTGCTCCTCTTACAAGTAATTCTCTCACCAAAGCAATACCCATCTTACCAGAGCTGTAATTTGATAAGTATCTAACACCATCGATATCTTCTACAGTTGCTCCTACTGTTATCACTACTTTTTTAGCTTTGAAATCTTGAGCAACATTCAATAACTCAAATAAAACTTCAGGCTCATGTAATCTGCCACTACCTATATCTCCACAAGCTTGAATGCCTTGATCTGGAGCAATCAAATTAAATCCTATATTTTGAAGCTTTGTGATATTAAGCTGAGTTAGTTGATTTTGCCACATATTTACATTCATAGCAGGAGCTATATATACTTTAGAATTATCCTCATTAGCTAATATTGTTTGACTTAATAAATCATCAGCTAAACCATGAGCTAATTTTGCAATAGTATTTGCTGAAGCAGGAACTATAAATATCTTATCAGCCCAACGTGATAAATTAATATGTGCCATACTTTGACTATATTCACTCATATTCAAAGATTCATCAGTGTAGACATTACAGCCTAAAGCAACTAAAAGTTCAGGCTTTATAAACTGCTGTGCTCCTTTAGTGACTATAGCTTTACACTCAACACCACTTTTAATAAAAAGTCTTATCAAATTTATAGTCTTAAAAGCTGATACACTACCAGTAATCCCAAATAAAATCTTATTACTCATAAATATTAATCTCTATTTATTTAATATCTTCTCTCTTTTATAAAACATTATTATTAGTAAAACCATAATAGCTACCAATACAGCTAAGATATTTACATTCATTCTAAATGTGCTTTCATTAGTAATCCAATAAGCAAAAATAATCCCAAAGAAAATACTACTAGTCCTACCTAAGGCAAATATCATATTAGTAGCTAATGAGCGAACTTCTGTCGGAAATTCAGTGGCTGCATATTGTGCCCACATAATGTTATAACCACCACCAATAAGCCCAATAAGTATTCCATAGAAAAATATGAAATCACTAGATACATATTTATACGCAAAGATACTCACTAGAAATATAACTATATTTATTACAAAAAATAAACTCGGTGATTTAAAATATTGGTTATATATTCCGCTAAGAATACTACTAATAATATTTCCTGCAAAAAATCCAAATAGAAACAGCTTAACTAAACTTGCAAAATCTATGTCATTCGCGATGAATTTCACCAGTGCAAACATTACAGTTATTACAAAAAAATAAGGCAGCGTAATTAAAAAGTTAAGAATCAGTGGTTTATTATAATTTCTGATAAGAAAACTAATACTTCCCGTATTTTTAAATTTATCAGATTTATACAACTCTATAAAATGTGGGGACTCTTCTAACACTCTTCGAAATGCGTATATACCCAAACCAGCAAATCCACCGAAAACGAACATCACTTTGTAAGAGAAAACACCAAAAAGTGTAGCAACAACTCCACCCATTACACCTAAAATATACAAAAGACTCATTCCCCAAGCGGCTAATCGAGGCGGAAAAAATTCTACTATCAAAACACTAGATACAGCAAACTCACTCGCTAGAGCCAAGTATGCTAAAAATCTTAGCAGCATAAAAATGTAAATATTATTCACAAATATACACAATAAAGTAGTCAACGAATAAAGCAAAATACTATATTTTATAACAGTAATACGCCCAAACTTATCAGCCAAGATACCAAAGAGGATTGCACCGACTAAGATACCAACCATTTGAATATTATTTATCAAGTAATAAGTTTGTTGAATTTTAGTAGAATCAAAAATTCCAAATTGTTGCTTTAATAAATCAACATAAGAAACACTAAACACCGTTAAATCATAAAAGTCTATAAAATAACCTAAACAAAGGATTATTAAAATCCATTTTGCATTTTTCATTACTCAAAATAAATTGATAATATTAGAGATGTATTATAGATAGATAAAAGTTTAATGACTATAGCTAAAAAGCATTAATCGACAATAATATTCTTCTCATTTGCTGTAGATCTACAAAATGCTACATAACGCTTATCAGTCACAAACCAATAGAAGACAATACCAACAACTGCATCAGCAAAATAGTTTGTGATAGGTGTAGTCAAACAAACAAAAATTATAAATGGTAATATAAGCATCAGAAGGTTCTTAATTCCAACTCTTCTAAACTCAAGACTTGCATATATAGTTATAAGAACTACGAGTATAGCACTCATATTAATTTGTGTTTGAATCTCCACAGTATTAAGTAGTAATGTCAAAACTACAAATACAACTAAACCAAATAATCTAGTACGTGGTGCTAAAGCTCCCATACTCACAGGTGCTGCCATATATCCAATAATATGAAAGCCTGTCACAACCAACATTAAACCTGTCCAGTTGTCTGAGAAAAACAGAAATATAACTGACAATATAAAGTTTGCAAGAAGAGATCTACGCGAAATATTTACAACTGGAGTAATCTTAGCAAAGTATCTAGGCATCTGCCCTTCTGAGGACATTGCATATAGCATTCTCGAAGATGCACCTAAATATGTATACCCCGTAGCGGATGGACTAACAACACTATCAACTATAAGCAAAAATGATATATATCCAAGTCCTAATAATGTCGCTAGCTGTAATAATGGTGAATCAAAATCTAAACCAGCCCAACCACCTTTTTCTAAAAGATATTGATGAGGTACCGCTTGCATGAATGCATATTGTAAGCCTAGATATAAAGTCAGAACTATTAGTAGCGCTAGAATAATAGCTAATGGGATATTTCTACCAGGATTCTTAACTTCACTAGCATAAGCAACTACAGTTTGAAAGCCATTGAAAGTATATATTAAACCACCTGCAACAATAGCTGTTAATGCTGAGCTAAATCCAAACTGGGAATTATTAGGGATATCATCTGAGAACATACTTACATGATCAGAACTATGCATAAGTGCATAAGCTATAAATATAATAACAATTATAAATGGAACCGCCATTTTAAAAACTGTTATAGCATTATTAACTCTAGCTAGTAGTTTGACACCATAAAAATTAATTACTAGATATATAAATAGTACAACTAGTGCAAAAGTCATCCCTGACATAGTTAAAACACCATCGTGCATCAACCACTCCATAGCTTTAACACCTGATAAATATTGTGTAGTTGCTAAAGCCTCTGATGAAATAACCACTACAATACCAAACCAGTTTGCAAAAGCAAATGGCATTGCAAAAATACTATTATGAGATATCGCGCTCGATCTAGTAGTAGCTCCTCTTACTGGATACAGAGATACAACTTTACCAAGACATAGCGCAATCATCACAACAATTAATGCTGCTAAGATCCATGCTAAGAACGCCCAGTTACCAGCATTTTTAGCTGTAAGCTGAGCACTAAATAGCCAACCTGAGCCGACCATACAAGTAGTACCGATTAAAACGGCACTAAACAACGACATCTTTTTTACAGATACATTATCACTCATATTCATTCCTTATAATTGATTTAAAACTAGACAAAAAAATACTTTTCATATTTTTAAGCTATGATTATTTGATAGTTTTCGATCATTAACTGACAAAAAAATTTAACAACGTAACTTTTAAATTATCATCAAGAATATGAGTTTACAATATTTTTTATTCCTCTAGACTCATTAAAGAGGCATTACCACCAGATGCTGTAGTATCAACACTAACTGTTTTTTCTACAACAAACCTACGCAAATATAGAGGCGATGCTGTTTCTATTGCCAAGCTAGTACACTTACCATCTTTAGCAACACTCTCAGCAACAAACGGGATAATTGCTCCTCTACGTAACGCTAAAGCCTGATGAATCTGTTTAACAGAAGAAATACTTCCAGAAAAAGCTACTAAAGCTACCTTACTATTAAAGAGTAATGCCGAAATAATCTCCTCATCATCAGATAAGATTAGATGGATAACTTTAGGGTTAACTCCTGCTTTAAGCATTAACTTAACAATATTATAAGCTGTAAGGTTGCCTGTATATGCCGGCTTTGTAACTACAGTATTACCAGCTAATAGTGCTGCTGTAGATTGACCAACAAATCTTATTAACATGTCACAGCTTGAACACATACTAATTACTACACCGCGACCTTTCAAGCTTAGTTCATCAATTTCACCTGTTGGTCCAGGCAGTAGTTCAGGATGAGCAAATTCTTTTTTAGCCTGTAAACAGTAGTATGCTACCTGCTGTATAGTTTTATCAATCTGAATATGAGCATCTTCTACAGATATATTTGACTCTGCGACCAAGCATGATGCTACTAGATGACGTTCTTTTTCTAATAAATCTAAGAATTTCTCAATAATTACAGCTCTGTCTTCAGCATTTATATGATTCCAAATATCTGCTTCTGCATTGGCGATTTCTATAGCTTTATCTACAGTACTTACTGAAGCAATATGTTTTTTACCAATATTCTTGCCATCAGCCGATTTTAAATCGATATATTTATCCTTTTTGGCTTTCTCACCAGCCACAATACTACTAATACTGTACTTATCTTTTATTAGTTTATTTGTGGCTTTTTCATCGTTAGAAATTTTTTCAGGATTATAAATCTCTTCTACTGCTCCAACACCTGATAGCTTCTCATTTGCCAAACGATGCATATAATAAGGACCACCTGCTTTTGGACCAGTACCAGACTTACCTTGTCCACCGAAAGGCTGAACACCTACAACAGCACCAACAATATTTCTATTGACATAGACATTACCAGCTTTAATATTATTTTTAACATAGTTCATAACTTCATTAATTCTACTATGAACACCAGCAGTCAGACCATATCCAGTAGAATTAATATCTTTTACAAGTTTATTAAGCTCATTAGCTTTAAACCTAAGGATATGAAGAATCGGACCAAACTGCTCCCTACCAAGGTCAGATAGTTTCTCTATTTCAAATGCTGTTGGCAATACAAAAGTACCCTCTTGAGTATCTTCATTTGGCTGTGATTGATATATTAGTTTAAATTGTTTTTTCTTCTCTTCTATATACGCATTTAGATTATCAGCTGCTTCTTTGTCTATTACAGGTCCAACATCTGTATCGATGTATTTTGAATCACCTATTTTAAGTTCTTTCATAGCACCAACAATCATTTTGATATAATTATCTGCTATATCTTCCTGTAAACATAATATACGTAATGCTGAACATCGTTGGCCGGCACTATCAAAAGCAGAACGTATAACATCAGCAGTAACCTGCTCAGGAAGTGAAGATGAATCAACAATTAAAGCATTTTGTCCACCTGTTTCTGCTATAAACGGTACTATCTCACTAGATTTTGATGCTAACGTTTGGTTTATAATTCCAGCGACCTCAGTTGAACCTGTAAATATTACACCTTTACACACAGGACTTTGAACCAAAGCACTACCAACAGTTGCTCCATCTCCAGGAGTAAACTGCAACACCCCTTTAGGAAGACCTGCCTTGAATAGTAATTTAACAGCTTTATAGGCAATGATTGGAGTCTGCTCAGCTGGCTTAGCAACTACTGTATTACCAGCAGCTAATACAGCGGTTATCTGACCTAAAAAAATTGCTAATGGGAAATTCCAAGGACTAATACATACCATAGCTCCTCTACCTGTAAACTCAATCTGTTTCAAATGATCAGATAACGCTGGTAAATCAATAGGTCCATTAAATTCTTTACGAGCTTGAGCTGCATAATAGCGACAAAAATCTACAGCTTCTCTAACTTCATCAATTGCATTTGATAAAGTTTTACCCGCTTCAATCATAGCTATAGCGATAAATTCATTAGTATTTTTCTCTAATAGATCTGCGAATTTCTCTAAGATTTCTGCTCTTTGGGATGCAGGAGTATTGTTCCAATCCTCAAAAGCACTCTGAGCATTTTTCAATGCTCTTTTAGCCATTTTGGCATCAGCATTAATAACAGACCCTATTGTATTTCCAGTATTAGGGTTTATAACCTCTTCAGCAGTTGTTTTGTCAATATCAACATTAGAGACTATTGGTTTTGCTCTGTATGTATTTTTATGAGTATATTTCTCAATATTTTTATACATACTAGCAAGTTCAGCAAAGTCATTTGTATTGTAGCCTTGTGAATTTAACCTAGGAGCTACTATATCTTTAGGATAAGGTATATTAGGATGCTGACCACAGCCATAATCTATAGCTTTTTTAACTGGATCCTCTATTAGCTCTTCAATAGGTAAATTTTCATCAACGATTCTATTTACAAATGAACTATTAGCGCCATTTTCTAATAATCTTCTAACTAAATATGCAAGTAAATGCTTATGGCCTCCAACAGGCGCGTATATTCTACAAGGAATCTCCTCATATCCCTCTTTACCTACGATATTATCATATAGAGGATCTCCCATACCGTGTAGGCATTGAAATTCAAAATCTTTATTACCATTAGCTAACTCCATAACTACAGCTACAGTTTGCGCATTGTGCGTAGCAAATTGAGGGTAAATATATTGATGGTTTTCAAAAAGTTGTTCTACACATGCTTGATAAGAAACATCTGTATGATATTTACGTGTAAATACCGGATAGCCATCTAAACCTTGCTCTTGAGCATGTTTGATTTCAGCATCCCAATATGCACCTTTTACAAGACGAATCATAAATCTTCTATTTGTTTTCTTAGCAAGATTAGCTAAGTAGTCTAGTACGTAAGGAGCTCTTTTTTGATAAGCCTGAACAACTATACCAATTCCATCAAATCCATCTAGAGATGGCTCATGAGCTAATCTCTCTACTAGCTCCAAAGATATTTGTAACCTCTCAGTTTCTTCTGCATCAATATTCATGCCAACATTATACTGTTTAGCTAATTGAGTAAGCTTTAAAAGTTTTGGATATAACTCCTGATGAACTCTTTGGTGTTTGGCAACCTCATAGCGTGGATGCAAAGCAGATAGTTTTATGGATATACCTGGATTCTTTTTAATTTCTTTATTTGTAGCATATTTAGCCAATTCATTAATAGCATGTATATATTGTTCATAGTAGTAGTCAGCATCAGCCATTGTCATCGCTGCTTCACCTAACATATCATAGGAGTAGCTATAGCCTCTAGCGACTTTTACCTCTGATACTTTTAATGCTTCTTCAATAGTTTCACCAAGTACGTATTGCTTACCAACTATTTTCATCGCTTGCTTCATAGCCTGACGAATTACGGGTTCACTCGATTTTTTTAGTAAGTTTTGAAATACTTTTCGATATGCTCCATGAGGATTTTTTAGTATTTTACCCGTTAGCATCAAACTCCACGTAGCAGCATTGACAAACAAATGCTTTTCTCTACCAACATGATTTTTCCAAGCAGCACTTGTAAGCTTATCTTTTATTAACAAATCAATAGTATATTTATCAGGAACTCTTAATAACGCCTCAGCTAAACACATCAGAACTATGCCCTCTTCAGACGATAAATCGTACTCAATCATAAAAGCATCGATACCAGATTTTTTTAATCTATTTTTTCTAACTTTTTCTACTAGGCTATATGCTCTTTCTCTTACCTGAGCTTTCTGGACACTTGTCATGTGAGCTTTTTCAACAAGCTTAGTTACAGCTTCTTTTTCTTCTACTAACCAATATTTAGAGATATTCATTATTTCACTTGAAATAGGATACTCACTTGAATGATTTAATAAGTTATTCATATAGTTTCCTCTTATATTTACTTTAGTATATTTTTATTAAACTTCTTTTTCTCTTGAATAATTTTATCAACAAGCTCTTTATATTTATTAGGTGGAGTTACCCCTTTAAATAACCAATCAAACATATCATTATCTTCACTAGCCAAAAACTCAACAAAAAGTTTCTTACCAGTAAGATCTTCTTGCATATAACAATTATTTAAATATGGCGCTAAGATTATATCAAGTTCAAGCATCCCTCTACGTGCAGAATATTTTATTTTTTCAACTGAATTGAATATAAGATCATTTTTTATTTTCATGATAGACAAGCTTATTAAATATAAGGATTACACTAGTTTATACTATACACTTAGCACAACCAATATCGTTAAAGGAATTATTTCAAAAAATACTCTTTTATTTAGCTAAACATTCCGGTATTATTTGCTCTATAATTTTAGGTTTATTCATAGCATTTATTACCTATCTAAAATAAGTTTATTCAAACAAAAAAAATACTAAAAGGATTTAAATTTAATGGCTATCAGTCAAAATGTTACAAAAATACTTCAAGATATTGACGAACTGGATTTATTTAGCAATATTTCAGATGAGTGGTCAACACTACTTAATGAACCTGATGAAGAAATCAAAATCAAAAAACTATATTCTGCATTAGTAAAGGAAAGTATCCGTCGTGAGACTGCAGAAAGATTAGCTAAGGATGCTAGGTCATATTGCGATCTTGTTCAAGAACAATCTAAACAACGCATATCTGACTTGAAAGAAAGTCTAGAAAGTCAAATTACTTTTTTGACTCAACAAATTAAAGATTTGAAAGATGAGTCTTCAAAAAATCTAGACTACTATAGAAAAGAACTAAAAAAAGCTACTAAAAATCTAATAGAAAATAAAAATTAAATCATCAGTATAGCTAGTTTCAAATAACTACTTTGCTTCGATTAAAATTAAGAAAACCAATACTACCTATCGATATATCTAAAATTTCCAGTATAGGAAAACACTTCTTTGTTGTTACACCTCGAAAAAACAGCTCTTGAAAACCTATCTTGATTATCTTTTTCTATTTCTAAATCAGCACAATTAGTTATAACCTTACCTTGATCATCTAAAACACCATAACTTGCATAAGAAACGCCTAAAAGTGATAAAAACATCAATCCTGTTACTAAAATTTTACCTTTCATATTACATAACATATTAAGAGTTACTTATAAAAACATATTACCAAAGTAACTACTTATTTTCTATTAGAGTTTATTAAGAATAATTCTAAGTCTCTTTTAGACTGTTTTTGCAAAGCTAAATTGCCAATGTCTTTTATAAGAATAAATTTTAGCTCTTTATTGCTATTTTTCTTATCTAAAAGCATAGCATTTAAAAATTCTCTTTGACAAATATCTTTAGGAAAGTCAGTTGAGATTCTAAAGCTAGTTATGAACCCTTTAAAGTCTTTTGCTTGTTGCTCTGATATCATCCCTAGATAGCAAGAAAAATCTATAGCTTGTGCCATCCCAACACCCACAGCTTCGCCATGCTTTAGCCCCAAATACTTTTGACACTTCTCAATAGCATGACCAAAAGTATGGCCAAAATTAAGTATAGCTCTAGCTCCTGTAGTTTCTTTTTCATCTTCAGCTACGACTTCAGACTTAATATGGCAGCTTCTTTTTACCATCTCAATCAAAGTAGAAGTATCTTTAGCTAAGATTTTTTCTCTATTTAAGTCAAGCCAAATATAAAAATCTCTAGATATAAAAGCATACTTAACAACTTCAGCCATACCAGATATATATTCTCTTTGGGGTAAAGTTTGATAAAACTGTACAGATGTATATACAAGCTTTGGTTGATAAAAAGCTCCTATCATATTTTTGCCTAGAGAATGATTTATCGCTGTCTTACCACCAACAGAAGAGTCCACTTGTGACAATAGTGTAGTCGGAATTTGAATGAAATCTACTCCTCGCTGATATATCGCAGCTGCAAATCCCGTGATATCACCAACAACACCTCCTCCTAATGCCACTAAAACGGTAGAGTTGCGTGTATACTGATTCTCCAACAAACATGACAAAATCTTATCCAAGCTCTGTTGTGACTTATATTGCTCCCCATCTTCAAGTATACATGTTTTGATGTTTAACTCATTAGGTACTGAGTCTAAAAACATACTGAGATACAAGTCAGCTACAGTAGTGTTTGTAACGACCAAAATCTGTTTGTTTTCTATCCATGGGAAAATATGAGAAAAATCTAGTGAGGAGTCTACTAAAATATCATAAGCTGCACTAGATGTGGGACTAACTAATAATTTACTAATCACAGAATTGTTTCTTCAACTAGGAATGTAGATATTTTATTAACTATATTTTTAACCGTTGCACCATTTGTCTCAACCACAACATCAGCAATACTTCTATACAAAGGCTCTCTCTCAGCCATTAACTGTTCTAAAACAGGTCTTTTATCATCGACTCTCAGAAGAGGTCTCTTTGTATCTTTAGCAGTTCTCTCGAGTTGTTGCTCAATAGTCGCCTCAAGATAGACAACTTTGCCACGTGATGATAGTAATGATCTAGTATCAGAATCAAGGATAGCTCCACCACCGGTAGCCAATACTATATTTTGTTTTTCCGCTAAAATTTCAGCGATAACATCTCTCTCTCGCTGCCTAAAACCTTCTTCCCCCTCTAGGTCAAAGATCCAATTAATATCAACGCCACATTTTTTTTCTATTGTATCATCAGAATCTATAAACTCTAATTTTAACTGTTTTGCTAATTGCTTACCAATAGTAGATTTTCCAGCACCAACTGGACCAATTAAGAAAATATTTTTTGTTCTTATCATTTTTGACTCAAAATTATAAGTTGATTACACACTGTGATAGTTTGTTACTAATCACCCCTTGTACATAAAAAATTATAGGCTATAAGATACCTAAATATTAATATTATTGCAACTATTATCTACTATCATTTTTGGAGTTGTGACTCAATAATCTTAGGAGTGATAAAAATTAAAAGTTCAGCATCACTATCACTAATTTTAGTAAAACTAAATAAATAACCTAGATATGGAATATCACCTAAAAATGGTATCTTATTGCGAGTCTCTGTTTGAGTTTTGGTATAGATACCGCCAATTACAACTGTATCACTATCTTTAACCATAACTTTTGTAGTTACTTCTCGTTTCTTAATAGTTGGAGGCAAGTCCTCACCAGTCGAAGTCTTACCTGAAGATGCTCCAACACTATTTTTCGTCACAAGCACATCCATTACAATATTACCGTCTGGTGCAATCTGAGGTGTAACTTGTAGCTCTAAAACTGCCTCTTGGAATGCTACTGATGCTGCCCCTGATGCAGTAGCCTGCTGATACGGTACATCTGTACCATCTTTAATAAATGCAGTTTCATTATTTGCGACAACCAAATGTGGAGATGATACCTCATTAGCCAAAGATTCATTCTCCAAAGCTCTAATCTCCATTTCCAAATTAAGACCACCTGCCAATGTGTATGCTAACTTAGCAGTACTTGCAACTACACTCGTATCATCAGCATCTGTCTGCGTACCGTATGTATTAAGACCTATATCAACGCCCGAAGGATGGCTAACTGTGTAGTTAAAGCCAAGCTCTAATCCGCTTGTTCTAGTAACCTCGACAATTCTTGCCTCTATTAGCACCTGATCATTAGGTATATCAATCTCATTCACAACTTCTTTAATACGCGGAATTTTTTCTTCTGTATCTGTTACTATGAGAGTGTTTGTACGAGCATCTGAAGTTATACTACCTCGTGGTGACATAATTCCACCATTCTGTTTTGCCATAGACGTGATAACTGTTTGAGCTGCTTGAGCTGTGGTGTAATTTAGAGGAATGAATTCTGTTACCAATGTAGCATTATTCTCTAGTGACCTTTTTGTTTGTAGCTCTAATTGCTCCTGAGCAGCGATTTCAGCTGCAGTCGCAACATACAGGATACTACTCATCTTCTTAGTAGCAAGACCTTTGCTAACAAGAACAATATTCATAACCTCGTTCCACGGAACATTCTTAAGGTCTATAGACATGTTTCCACGCACACTACTACTTACAACCAAGTTTAACCCAGCAAACTCTGATAAAACCTGTAAAACAGTCTGCACAGGAGTATCTTTGAAGGATATAGATATAGGCTCATTAACATTAAAGCCTTCAACCCGACTGTTACGTCTATCTATCTTAAATTTAAAAGTATTACCCTCTTTAAAATCGCTTAACGCTATTCTATCTAATGAGTGTATTATAAAAATAACATTACCATTATCTTTAAGAATCTTAATAGAGTCTACTATCGTGTTAAATACTTTAGTATCAATATTACTGACCCATTTATCAGAAATGGTTGTATCGTCAAAAGTTATCGTAAGAGTATATCCATCTTGTGATAATTTAGTTTTATATCCAGCAAAATTACTAATATTTTCTTCAAAAGCCACATCAAAAAAAGCACTACCATTCAAGCTTCGATGAAATTCTAAATCTTTTATATGTTTATTATAGTTAGTAGTTTTATTTTCATCTCTTCCAACTATTTTTGTTTCTGGCTGCTTAGTTTCTTGAAGCTGGTTTACAACTGTTTGGTTAGCCTCTTTTGGGTCAGCAAATGATACTTCACAACCCAAGAACCCTCCAATCACGGTCAAAATAGCTAATAATTTATTTTTTCTAAAAAACATTAATTCATCCTAATGTATAACAACTGGAGTTTTTTGCCAAACTCTTTTTTCATTATTCTTTTTCCATTCGTCAACTACAATACCCTCTTTGGTAATATCTTTGACTTTTCCATAGTTTTGTCCAATTAATTCACCTTGCTTAACATATATTGGCTTAGTTTCCATTGAACTCTCTATTACACCCCATTTTTGCTTATTTTGAAGAACAACTCCTTTAAATTTAAAAGAGTTTAAAGGATATTGTTGTAAACCTGTAGGTTTAGTATTCATAACCTCTTTAAGCTCTTCTGGAACAACTATAGGTTTTAACTTAACAACCTGTTGTTTTTGTTCAATACCTTTAATTGGAACTTTCTTCTCAAAAGGGAGTGCATGATCAACATTAAAAACATTACGTATCTTTGATAATCTTTCAAAGGTTAATGTATCCCCTTTATATTCAGGGATGTCAAGCTTTTCGGTACTCTTCATAGTTTTAGTCCTATTTTGAATAAGCTCATTAACTTGGTTTATTCTAGTTTCATAATTAGCATAGCAACTACCATAGCTACTCAGTAATAATACAAAACTTAAAAATTTTAATCTTTGATGTCTAATCATTTAATTTACGCTCCTACTCCTTGACGTGAATAGGTCTGTAAATTTAGTTCGGTAACTATTTTAGTATCAGACTCTTTTTTAATGTTTATATTTGTAATAACCGCTATATCTTTCATATCAATTAGAGCAACAAAAAGCTTAATTAACTGGGGAAAATCTCCAACTAATTTAGCTTTAAAATCAAGAGCGTATAAATCTAAATATTTATTTTTTTCGGCTCCTGCAGGTGAAAGATCAATAATTGTAATACCAGAACTGCGAATAGCTTCATTTAATGCAGATAAAAAAATAGGTACAGAATGACGCTCGGGAATACTAAATCTTTCTTCAATATTATGTTTTTCTAACACCTTAACTTGCTCTTTAAGTGCGTTTAAGTCTTTCTCTTTCTTAATTAATCTAGGTATTTGAGACTCCATAGATTTTATATGGCTTTCTCTTTGACTTGCCTTTGATATAATTGGGCTTACCAATATACCATAAAATATAAAAACAAATAGAACAAAAGTTACTATCAGTACAGGTAGCTTAATTTTCAGAGGAGTATCAATAACAATTACCGAGTACTTGTTAGATAAAAGAAATTTTCTAATTTTATCTACCATTTCACACTCTCCCCTTTAAACGCATTACCTTCACCAAACTTAAACTCTAGAGAGAAGCTTCTTTGACCATTTTTTTCTGATCCTAGGTTTTTAAGTTCCACTTTTTTAACTCTAAACTCTATTTCTAAGTTTTTCATAAAAATTGAAAGTAATTTCAAATCTCTAACATCACCCGTAATAACAATGATATCAGTATTTGATACATAATTAATATTGGTAATATATAACTGGTCGGTAATCGCTCTAGAAATCTTCTCTATACCGAGTAATATATAATACTGGCTAGCTTTAATATTTGCCAAGTCAGATGATACATCCAACAGTTTATCTCTTTGATTTTTTACGTCTGAGTATTCTGCTACATTTTTATTAAGCTTACTAATTTGAGTCTGGATATATCTCTCTACCTTTATATCTTCATCACTAGACCACGAAAATATTATCGAAAGAATAAACATTGATATAAAAGCTACCAATACCATAAATGCTAGATCAACGCCTATGTAAGTAAGCTTTTTTTGGCGCCAACGACCACGCACAAAATTAAGATTTTTCATTACTACAAAGCCTCCTTCATAGCAATCGCCACTGACAAAACATATCTATATGGATGCTCTATGCTCCCAAAACTCTGGGAATCAATATTTACAAATGGATCAAGTATTTTACAATTTTTTTGAGACAAATCTTTTATTGACTCAAAGATACTTTCAAAATTTTGCTTAATTCCATATACGTATACATTATTATCTTGAACTTCATCAAAACTGTCAAAATTACTTTCACTAAGATCCAAAGACATAAAATCCATAAACCTTAATAGTAACTGGATAACTTCATCAACATAAGCTATATCACTAATATTTTCATCAAAAATTTTAACAGATTCATAACTTTTTAATTCGCCTTGAGGAGAAAAGCTGTAAATAGATAATTTATCTGAATATAAGCCTAAAAATATACTATCATTTGCATGCTTAGATATTTCACTAAGATAAAGATTTGAAACAAAATCACTAATCGCAAGTTTATCTAAAACACATGCAGACAAGGCTCTCTTTGCTTTATTAGCAATATTATATAACTTTTTCATCTTTTCATTATCAGATATATAATAGACTATTAACGTACCATTACTTTCCAATTGATCGTAATAGTCATATGCAATATCAGTATAGCTCTCTGGGAAACGCTTCTTCAAAAAGTATTCAGCTATATAAAAAAGTACACCTTCTTTTTTGATTATCTCTAGTGCTCTTTTATCACAAGAAATTTCTTCTTTTGTAACATCAATTTCATTATAACTAGCAAAACCTAGTTTAGTAAAACGGCCAAGTTTATTCCTTTTTATTATTTCCGCAATAACGCTACCAACGTATTCCGATGTTAACTCACCTTCAAAATATGCTTCAGACGTAAAAATATCACTATCACAGCTAACTAGCGCATAGCTATCGCCTTTTCTGTCAAGCTTCACACTAGCAAGTGAACACCTATCATATTCAACACCCAAAACTGTTCTTTGAGCTTTTTTGCGTCTTTTTTCAAGTAATAACGATATCATAAAATTTCTTATAAAAAACTGTAGCCAAAAATTAGATACTCTATTTCTAGATATATAAGTTTGTTTATTTTATAATTAAATCCACATTAAGTAAACTATAGTTTTAAAACGTTAAGGCTAAATTAACTATGCGTATAATACTTTTAGGTGCCCCTGGAGCTGGCAAAGGGACTCAAGCAAAAATAATCGAAGACAAATATAGTATCGCTCATATATCTACAGGAGATATGATTAGAGAGACAATTAAGTCAGGAAGTAATATTGGTCAAGAACTAAAAAAAGTGCTCGATGCCGGACAGTTAGTTTCAGATGAATTTATCATCCAGATTGTTAAAGACAGAATTTCTAAAGACGACTGTAAAAATGGTTTTTTACTAGATGGAGTACCTAGAACAATAACTCAAGCAGAAGAACTAGACAGATTGGGTGTAAATATAGACTATATAGTTGAAGTTGATGTTGCTGATAGTCTATTAATAGAAAGAATAACAGGTAGAAGAGTTCATCCTGCATCTGGTAGAACATATCACACTAAATTTAATCCCCCTAAAGTTGAAGGCAAAGATGACGTTACAGGAGAAGATCTGATAACCCGTACTGATGATAATGAAGATACAGTTAAAGAAAGACTCTCTGTGTACCATGCTCAAACGTCTAAGCTAATTGATTTTTATAGAAACTTCTCATCTGCAAATACAAAAACGCCAAAATATATAAAAATAGATGGCGATCAAGCTGTTGATAAAGTATCACAGGATATTTTTAGTCAACTTAAATAGCTATTTAATCTAAACACTCTAGCAACAATTCTGTAAATGATATGTATTCCAATTCTCCATGATATGAAAGTCCTATCTGACAGCTGCGATTAAAACTAACTCCAACCTCACAGTCTTTAATTTGCGGCTTAAGAGATTCTAAACTTGTAGCATTTAGCTCAGGAGTTGTAAAACCCTTATCTCCTGCAAACCCGCAACAGTATATTTGCTCAGGAACAACTACTGATGTACCACATTTTTTTAGTGCATTTACATAACTATTATCAATATTTTGTTTACGAGTAGAACAATCAATATGCAAAGCTATTTTATTATACTTTTTTGTTAATTTGATGTTATCTAATTTATCTATAATTAGACTGTTAATATTTATAATATCCAAATTTTGATCTTTAGCAAAATTAGCACATGAACTATTATCAGTAACCACATAGTCATACTGAGTATAATCTATACTCTGCTCCAATAAACCTTGAGATGCATATTGCTGAGTATGATTCGCCTGTGAGTGATACATCTGCCCACAACATTGATTATTCAAATTCTGTGGATAATTAACTTCAAAACCCAGCTTTTCTAATATTAGTTGACTTGGATACTTTGTATATTTTTTACTACTGGCGAAAATTCTATTTGGACAAGCTGGTAACAATAGTACTTTTGGCTTTGTATTTTCTCCATTAGAGTCTATAAAGCCTAAGGATTGTACTTTTGGCATAGTTTCCAAATATACAGGTATAGATTTGAAGTTATTATGTAGTAGCTTAGTCATACCTTGAAGATTCTTCTTTCCTATAAAATTAGCAGCTAAGTTCCCCAATTTAACTTTTTGTTTCGCTTTAGTTATTTCTTTGTCATGATTAACTAGCTTGTTTTGCAGTTTTTTCTGACTAAGAATAAAATCACCAGTATCAATATCAACTGGACAACGAGTTTTGCATAAACTTGTAGTAGCACATGTTTGTATACCATAGTAATCATAATCTTTAAGCCATTGTTGTTTTTGATTACCATCTAGAGTCGGAATCTTACGAGCAACAGAGTTTCTTTGTCTTGGAGTTAAACTTAAGTTTCTTGATGGACAAACAGGCTCACAAAAGCCGCATTCCATACATTGATCTATTTTCTCATCAACGCTATTTAATTCTTTGAGATTCTTAATATGCAGACTCTTATCTTTAGTAAGTTTAACATCAGGGTTAAGAGTGTTTTTAGGATCAAAAAGCTTTTTAATGCGCCACATAATATTCAAACATTTATCACCCCATTCTACTATTGCGAATGGTGAGATATTTCGTCCACTTCCATGCTCTGCCTTAAGCGAACCATTATACTTCTCTGCAACTAAAGAAGTAATTTCTTGCATAAATTCATCATATTCAATTAACTGTTTCTCATCATTAAAATCAGGAGTAAGAACGAAATGAATATTCCCAGCCAAAACGTGACCAAATATTGCAGCATTGGAATAATTGTATTTGATAAATAGCTGTTTAACATCTGTTATCAAGCCTGGTAAATCAGCAATATTTACTGCTACATCCTCAATAAGCACAGTACTGCCGTTTGGCCTTTGCCCAGCAATTGTAGGCAAGACACCTTTCCTAGCTTTCCAAATGGTTTGAATCTCTCGCTCATCTTGCCTAAAGCCGACTTGATGAAGAATATTTGCCTGCTCAATACTTTGATTTATTATATCAAGTTTATTATCCAAGCTATCTTGACTATCCTCAGATACTTCAACCATAATCGCAGCAATATCAGAACTTTCAAGGTTTATCAAAAAGGGCTGTAATTCCACTACATCTGCTACTGATTTCAATGATAGGTAGTCAAGTAATTCAACAGATGAAGGGGTATATGGCTCAAGCTCTGTAGTCAGTCGTACTAGCTCATCAAGGCTTCCATATATTAAATTCAAGGCCTTAAATTCATGGTCAGCAACAGTATTTAATGTCACATTACTAACAAAACCAAGAGTACCTTCAGAACCAATGATTAATCTTTCTATAATTTTTATTGGATCATCAAAATCTAAAAAAGCATTCAGACTATATCCACTAGTATTTTTGATTGAAAATTTCTTTTTAAGAAAAGCAACCAAATCTTCATCACTCTTTATCTGACTATGAATAGCTAATATTGAATTTATGAAATTCTCATTATTCTCTTTAAAACTCGTAATACTAGCAGAATCAGATGTATCTAGCACCTGACCATCGGCAAACACAACTCGCATTGAATCTAAAGTGGCATAAGAATTTTTTGCTGTACCACAACACATCCCACTAGCATTATTTGCAATAATACCACCGACCTTAGCACTATTAATTGAGCCAGGATCAGGCCCAATTTTACGATTGTATATCTTGAGATATTTGTTAGCACTCTCCCCTATTATGCTCGGTTCAAGCTTAATCTTATTACCATTATCAAAAACCTGATAATTAAGCCAAGCATCAGAAGATAAAACCACAAGTACTTCATCAGTAACCGCTTGACCAGAAAGACTAGTTCCAGCCGCCCTAAATGTTAGCTTAACATTATATTGATTTGCTAATTTAATTATCTCTACGACTTCTACTTCTGTTTTAACAAATATTACTAGTTTCGGCACCATCCTATATAGGCTAGCATCTGTAGAATATGCATAACGCAATAATTCATTTTCAATAATTTGTTTATCTTTTAAAAATTTGCTTAGCTGTGATCTAAATTCATTTAACATTGGAAAAAATTTCTAGATATATACTTGATAGAAGTATACCTAAGATTATACTGAAGATTAATTATTTTTCAGTGAATAGCATATATTTAGCCAAGTCACGAATATCATTTTTACTTTTAAAATTTGATTTATGCAACCATATTTTAATTTTTTTATTCGAACCTTGCTGGACGGCATAAAGATAAATCCAGCTATTAATGACAATATACTTTCTAACAATCCAAAAATCAGATTCTTTAGCATTTATAACAAATGTTAAAGAATTATTATCTAAGCTATTGGGTAAAATAATAGTTTCAACTACTTGCTTATTTGATACAGCCTCGAACAATATTGATACTAAAATCAAAAATATACCAAAAAAAAGAATAACACTTTGGTTATAATAGACGCCAATAACAAAACTTGTCAGAAAGACCATGCAACAGTATATGAGTTTCCTATATTTTCGAGACTTTTTGACTTCTAATCGCTGCATAATCTCAATGTTTTAGATCAAATCATAGCCAAGTGACTTCAATGCTCGATCATCATCAGACCAACCACTTTTTACTTTGACGTGTGTTTTGAGGTTAACTTTCATACCAACCAATCTTTCGATGTCTATGCGGGAATCAGTACCAATTTTTTTAAGCTTAACTCCTTTTGCACCAATAACTATACCTTTTTGGCTATCTCTTTCGACAAGTATACTAGCATAGATATCAGCGATATCTTTTTCTTGATCAACCTTATAACTATCTATTTCTACAGCTATTTGATAAGGTACCTCACTACCAATAGTTCGCATAATTTTTTCACGAATTATTTCAGCAACCATAAATTTAATACTTCTATCAGTGATTTGATCATCCTCATAGAAAAAATACTCTGACTCAGGCAAAAGTTTCTCGACTCTTGATTCAAGTTCATTTACATTATGACCTTGCTTAGCAGAAACATATATCACATCATAGAAGCTTAATTTTTCTTTAACGGACTCAATAAACATTGACGCCTCTAATGATTTCTTTTTATCAACCTTATTGACAACTAAAAATATTGGGACTTGTGAATGCTTTAATTTCTCTACGATATTGTCCTCTAACTCAGTCCACTTGCCCAACTCAACAACAAATAAAATTACATCAACATCTTTTACCATAGTTGTCGCTGCTTTATTCATAAACTTATTGATTGCTTTAGGTTCTTTTATATGAATGCCAGGAGTATCAACATAAATAAACTGTGTATCTCCAAGTGTTTTGATACCCGTTATTTGATGTCTTGTTGTCTGAGGTTTACGCGAAGTAATACTAACTTTATATTTTAGTATATTGTTGAGTAAAGTAGATTTACCCACATTAGGTCTACCAATAATTGAAATATAGCCACACTTTTTCATAAAAATTTCACAATAAAAATAATATATTGATTTTAACAGGTATAGAAATATATTTAAGCAATATTTACTCATAACTATGTTTAAAATACGATGTCTCTTGTGATTATAGCAACCCCTTGTTAAAATTTTGCAGCTTGGTTCATAAAGCAATAAATATAAAACTTAAGTAAATATGAGACAAATAGGTCGTAAGTTAATTTTAAAAAGAATGATGTTATTGGTATTTGCCATTAGTACTGTTTTTAGCATCTTTCCTGCTAGTAATGTAACACCTATATCTAATCACATAACTATCAGTAATCCTTGCAGTAGTGCTAGTAGCACATCCACTTCAACAACTATAGGTTGTAACAGTAGTAGTCTTGCAGCATTTTTAGCAAGATTCAAGCAAGTTTCAAATATCTATCGGCCTATTGGTATTCTATTTATCAAGATGATTTCAGGACTAAGTTTTTTATTGATAGAGCGTATTTATCGTCCACCAAAATTTGTTTTTTGTTAATGATTTAATAATATCTCTAGCCATTTAACACTCAGTAAAAATGGTTATTAGTTTTATACCAAAAATAGCAAAAAAGGTATTTTTATATGTTACAGAAAACAAAGTTATTTTATGTTTTAATATTAGTTGGAATAGGTGTTTTATTATCTAGCTTTGCTAATGCTTCAGCCACGCAACAAAACCTAATAGCTAATGCAATCGATAGCATTACTCCAGGCTCAATGAGTCTAGCTGATAAAAGTATGTTAAAGCAATACAGTGTTGATAGGAATTTTCAATTACAAGTCAAAATTCTTAATGAAAATACTTTAATAGCAACATGGAATATTAAGCCAGGCAATTATCTGTATTTAAAGAATTTTAGTTTTTATAGCCTAACCCCACAACAAGTCAATATTCAAAAGGTTATTTTTCCTAAGACATACAATATTAAAAATGATCCTTTTTATGGGCGAATAAAGATTTATAAAGATAGTGTAGCTATTAAGCTAAAAATTAGTAGAAGCAATAAAACTATTAATAAATTACCACTAGTTATTGCTTATCAAGGTTGTTCTGAAAGTGGTATTTGTTTTGCTCCTATTCAGCAAAAATTTAACCTTGATTTATCATCAACTAACAAAATTTACGAGGGTGAAGAATATTTTGGCCAGTTACCTAAAGAGCTTCAGAAAAAATTAGATGTTACACATTCAAATATTGGAGATAGCGATTATACAAGTTTTTTAAGTCATACAAATATTGTTTGGGCATTTTTGATATTTTTTGGCTTAGGTTTGTTATTGACATTTACACCTTGTGTTTTACCGCTATTACCAATCATCTCAAGTATTGTTACTGGACAAAAGCAATTAACGACAACAAAAGCATTTAGCATTTCATTATCTTATGTTTTAGGGATGGCAATTAGTTATGCAGTAGTTGGGGTATTAGCAGGAATTTTTGGAGGTGGTATCCAAAATATACTTCAAACACCATGGACAATTGGGGCTATAGCATTATTGTTTGTGGTTATGGCTGTGGCAATGTTTGGAGTTTTTGAATTAAAAATACCATCATTCATACTTAGTTCTGTAAATAATCTAAGTAGTAAACAAAAAAGCGGCACCTATATTGGCGTATTTATAATGGGTATATTGTCAACATTGATTGTTTCAACTTGTGTAACAGCTCCTTTGGTAGCAGTACTAGCTTATATTAGCTATTCGGGTAACGCCGTTTATGGAGGACTTATCTTATTTGCGATGGGGCTTGGTATGGGTGTGCCAATCTTAATTGTGGGAACAACTAGTGGCTCAATCTTACCAAAAGCTGGTAATTGGATGCATACGGTCAAGCATATATCCGGATTTATGCTACTTGGATTAGCAATTTATATGTTATCAAAAATTATCCCTGCACGATTAACTCTATTGCTAACCGGGATTTTGATTTTAAGCTTAGCAGTTTACTCAGGTGCATTTAGTTTTTATATCAAAACAGCATCCGCAAAAGTAAGGCAACTTTTTGCTTATATATTTTTGATTTACGGAAGCACATTATTAATTGGATTTCTAATGGGTAATACAAGTATTATTGAACCTTTAGGAGCTACAACAGCTCAAATAAACCAACCACAACTAGAGTTTGAGCAAGTTACTAATTCAAAACAATTGCATAGAGCTTTAGAAAAAGTTAAAAAACAAGGTAAGCCTGTTATTGTTGACTATTATGCAAACTGGTGTTTGGACTGTCAGTATATGAAGCATACAACTTTTGCAGATCCAAAAGTGATTAATAAGCTTAAAAATTACAAATTAATTCAAGCTAACGTTACCGATGTTGGACAGGATAGTAGCAAGTTATTGAAAGAGTTTAATCTTTTTGGACCACCTAGCGTGATTATTTTTGACCAAAAGGGACATAAAGAGAAAAGTATTGTTGGTAAAGTCAATGCTAAAGAGCTACTAAGCTCAATCTAAATTATGCGCTGAGTTTGTAAGCGATAAGTTTAATCACAATTAAAAATGCCTTAATTAAAATCACTTCAGTAATACAAGTTTTTATTTCATAATCTTAGGAGTAAATATTTTCTAAAGAGATTTATTAAGAAATAGATCTAATAAATAGTAATCAAGACGTATGACGTTTTACAAAGCTTGAAAGTCTATTCATTGCTTCTTCAAGTTCTGGCATTTCATTTGCACAGCTTATTCTAGCAAATCCAGACAAACCAAATGCTGTGCCTGGCATCATAGCAACATACTCTTCTTCAAGCAACGTATTGCATAACTCTATATCACTACTAAATTTTGTGTGTTTGATTAAATCACGAATATCTGGGAAAAGATAGAAAGTACCATCGGCATTCTTGACATCAATATATGGCATATCTTTCAGAGACTTTGTAGCAAACTGCTCTTTTTGTTTATATGAGTCAACAAAATATTGCAAATCCTTAGCAGGCATTTCCATAGCAGTAATAGCTGAATACTGTGATATAGAACAAGCACAAGTAGCTGATTGTGATTGAAATTTTTTCATTGCATCATTAAGCAACTTCGGAGCAATAGTAAAACCAACTCTCCAACCTGTCATAGCAAAGTTTTTTGAAACTCCACTAGCAATTACATATCTATCAGCCAGATCAGGAGCTACTTCTGTTACTAGAGTGATTCTATTGTTAAAATAAAGCTGATCATATATATCGTCACCTATTATCCAAATATTAGGATATTTTCTAAGCAAATTAGCTAAATCCTCAATACACTTTCTTGAGTAAATTAACCCTGTTGGATTATTAGGTGAATTAATAATAATAGCCTTTGTTTTTTCTGTAATACGCTTTTCTAAATCTGTAACATCTATTTCAAAGTCATTTTCAAACTTAGTTTCAATTGCTACTGGCTTAGCTCCAGTAAGAGCAATCATATCTGGATATGACACCCAATAAGGAGCAAAGAAAATAACTTCATCTCCTTCTTCTAAAATACAGTTAAATATATTGTGTAGACTATGCTTAGCGCCCGATGTTATACAAATTTGATCTGCAGCAAAATCAACATTATATTCTCTTTTGTATCTTGCTGAAACCGCTTCTCGCAGTTCCTTAATACCGTCAACATTAGTGTATTTTGTGATATTATTGTTAATAGCATCTATACCAGCTTGCTTTATAACTTCTGGTGTGCTGAAGCCAGGCTCTCCAATAGCAAGCGAAATAACATCATGCCCTTGGTCTTTAATTTGTTTTGCTAATGCTGCCATCGCATTAGTTGGTGAAGTTGAAACATTCTGAATCTTTGTGTTTAGTGATGCCATTTTAGTTCCTTATAACTTTTCTACTTTAAACTCATTATGTTTAATCTCAATACAAGAATAATTGTCTATATATGTGTACAAGTCAGAATCAACCAAGGGCTCTGATAGTACTAAATAACCATTTTTTAACTTATGCTTTTTTGATAGTTTTAGAGTTTCTATAATATCTTTATAACTTATATAGTATAGCGATGGTTCATTACCAATGGTAGACATTTTTAGCGAATATGATGTATGTCCATTCGAGTAGGCCATACTTGCTTTAACTTTTTCTTTCAAACCATTTCTAGATTGGATTTTTGTTATTTGCTCAATAGATTTGGCTATAGCTGCCGTTGGATTTTTATCTATATCATTTGATAAAGCTAATAAAAATATAGCTTCTGAATCTGTAGATCCTAACCTTGCTTTGAAATACTGAGGTTTGATATGTTGCTCAATCTCTTGACGAATCTCATCAAAATCACCGATAGAACCATTATGCATAAATAGATGCTTATCAAATACAAATGTATGAGAATTAACTCTAGATGTTGGCGCAATAGTACTAGCTCTTATGTGTGCCATAAAATTTCTACTTTTTATGTGCTTAGCTATAGATATCAAGTTTTGATTATTCCAAGCTGGTAATGAGTCCTTAAAAACTCCTGGTTCCTTGTGCAAACTTGTATACCAACCAATACCAAAACCATCTCCATTAACAGAAACAGCGCTTTGAGATGAATGTATACTTTGATGTATGAGTGAGTTCTCTGGATCTACCAATAAATCACTCATTTTAATTTTATCGCCATGATACATTAGCCATCTACACATAAGATTATTCTCCTTTTGTTTTCCAATGACTAGTCCCTCTCAAATAAATTGGGAAGGTCTCTTGAGTTAAACTTTGATTTAGTTTCTGCTGCTGATACATATCAAATACATAGTCTACTATCTTATCTACGTCAATTTTAAAATCATTATTAACTATTTGTATCTCAGCTATAGATTCTCCTATTAATTCATAACCTGAGTATAACTTTTCTGAATATTCCTCAAGTTTATAAACATTCTCAGAAATTATTTGATTTGTTTGCAAATCGTAAAGTCCTAAATAGAAATCTCCCATCTTGGCATCAAGAATCACGGCTACCTTGTCTGATGTTGTTGGTGTACTTTTAGCTAATGCAAACATACTCGAAAACCCTACAACAGGAATATCCAGGCCTACAGCAAAGCCCTGACTTACTGCTGCTGCAAGCCTCACTCCAACAAAGCTACCAGGACCAACACCATAAGCTATAAAATCTAATGATTTCATATCTATACAAGAGTTATCAAAAACACTTTTAACCATCTCTAGTAAGTATTTATTGTGTTGCCTAGGAATCTCCCTAGTATCACCATATACTCTTCCATTGGCAGATAATACCACGGAACAATACTTACTCGATGTGTCAATTATCAAAAAATTCATTATCCAAACAACTCCTGCTTAATAAAAATATTCTTGAAGAATTATAAACCTTACTATAATAAATTAAAAATCATCATTCATTAAAAAAAGATAACTTTGCATAAATCACATACAATATGTAAAATCATGTTCTATATTAACCGATCCTAGCCTATTTATATATAATGTTACATTGGTTCCCTGGGCATATGCATAAAGCTACTAAAGAGTTTCGCAAAAAAATGCCATCTACTGATATTGCTATTGAGATTGTGGACGCACGTATTCCCGACTCTAGTAGCAACCATGTTTTAGAAGATATTGTTGGAGATAAGCCGATAATAAGAATTTTATCAAAAAGTGATTTAGCCAACCCTCAAGTAACTAAACAATGGTTGGATTTCTATAGTGGTAGCGCTATCGCAGTTAATACATTACAAGACAAAAATATAGCAAAAAGAATAGTTGAGTTAGCTCAAAAAAAATGTCCTAAAAGAGGCACGGTTTTAAAGCCCACTAGAGCTATAGTATTTGGACTACCGAATGTTGGAAAATCAACAATGATAAATAAGCTTGCAGGTCGTAAAGTTGCTAAAACAGGAAATGAGCCAGCCGTAACCAAGCTACAACAACGCATCGATATTAGTAAAAATTTCATGATTTTTGATACTCCAGGAATCATGTTCCCTAGCCCCAAGAGTGAAGCTAGTGGTTATAGAATTGCAAGTATTGGCTCTATTCGTGATACGGCGATGGACTACGAAGGTACCGCTCACTATCTTATAAACTTTCTCAAAGAGAGAAATACAAAAAACTTCTTATCGCGATACAATTTCATATCTGAGCAAGATTTTTTAGAAAAACACCCTCAAGAAATAATTAAAGATATATCTGCTGTAAAAACCAACTACAATATAAAACAGGCTTCTAAAAATATAGTCCATGATTTCAGAGCAGGACATTTTGGTAAAATTTCCTTAGAAGACCCACTAACGATACAGCAAGAAAAAGAACAACTTCTTCTAAATCTAGAAAACCAAGACAACAATATCTAATTGTCTTAAAATAAATATAAAGTTATTATATAGAATAGTTAGATACATTTATTTGAAACTATAGTTAATGTCTGAATCAAAAAACACTTCAAAAAAGCCAAAAAGAATTGGTCACATAAAGGCAAATAAGAAGAATATACTTGGCGCTATACTAATTGTAACTATTCTCAGTGGAGGTGTCTATGGTGTAAGTAGTTATCTAGATTATAGACATAGCAAGTTTCTCAAAGAATATAATACTGCTATCACAGATATTAAAAGTCACAATAAAAGTGGTTATAAGAATGCGTTCAACATTATTAAAGAGCTTGTAGATGATGATGAAGCATCAGCTCAAGATTTTTTCTATTTAGCATACTCTTACCAGTATGGACTTGGTACAGAAAAAAATTATTTTGATGCATATAAATATTATAAAAAGTCAGCAGCCCTAAACTATCCACAAGCATTCTACCAGATAGGTACTCTCTACAGAGATGGACTAGGAGTCAATAAAGATAATAAAAAAGCCATAAAATATTTTAAAAAGTCCTACGATTTAGGTTACAAAAAGTCAATATCATCTATCGCAAGCATGATTAATTCAGATAACAACCTAATTGCAACTATTGATTCAGAAATTTTATATGACATTTATCTAGCTTATCAAAATGGTAAATTAACCAATGAGAATGAAAAAAACATAGATAAATACATTACAACTGCTGCAGCTAATGGTTATGAACCAGCTATTATTGTTCAAGCTCGAGACTTTACAAAAAAAGGTGATAACTATAGGGCTCTGATGTTATGGCAGACACTACTGTACAGCTCTGACCCTAAAGTGGCAGAACTAGCAAAAAAAGAAATCGTAAAAGTCGAAGAACTAGTTAAGCAAGAAAGGTTAGAAACACTAGAAAAAGAAAGACTAAAACGTATTGAATTACAACAAAACTTGCGAAAAAAACGAATTGAGAAAGCAAGAAGAGCAGAACAAGTAAAACAAAAAATCGAACTTGCCCTATCAACACCAAAACAAGAGATACCAAATCTAAATGGTTTAATCTATTTAAACCTATCAAGAGTTAATAAAGGTCAGTTACAGCAATTTTACTCAGATATACTAAAGTCCTCTATTGATATGAATGTGTTAGATATTAATGATAATTTAGATTATAGCTATATTGATGACTTCTTAATACTATCAAAATACATTGATATTAGATCGTCTTTAAGATTTGACTTTGGAGAAAAAGCTAACAGTAACAAGTATGAGGGAATTGTTTATTTTTTCTATAATAATGAAAATAAATTTATTAAGCAGTATGCTATTAAGGTTTTAAAAAACATACAAGTAAAAGACTCATCACTATCACCAAAATTAAAAGATTTTGAAAAAATAAAGGTTATAAATAATCAAGCTCAAAGTACAAAAGAAAATAGAAAGCAGAATAGCAAGCTTAAAAAAGCTCCTGAAGAAAAAATTCAATTAACTCATGAAGAGAAAGTCCAAAGAATGCAAATCTTTGCTCAAAAAGGTGACTTTAGACAGTTATATAAGCTAGAACAGGCAGCAAAAGGTGGTGATGCTTATGCTATGTACTATGCTGGAGAATATTACTACAACGCAAAAGAATATAAAACAGCCCTTGACTACTTTAATAAATCCGCAGATAAAGGGTATGGTCCAGCCTACTATAAATTAGCATCCTTGTACTATAATGAAGAGCAAAACGGTGTGCCTTATGATAAACAAAAAGCCATGTACTACTACAAAAAGGCAGCTCAGCTAGGTGTAAGAAACGCTCAACATATTTTAATGCTTATTGAATAAAAACCTCTTCTGCTTACTGGTATTCACCCTTTTTCCAGTGTTTACGACAAACTGAAACATATTTTGTATCAATATCTTTTAGAGAATCATCATCAACAACTATTGGATTTCCTTCTTTTACAGCTTTACCATTTTGCACCATCATATTAAAACTAGCTTTTTTACCACAGAAACATATAGTTTTAACCTCCTCTAAAGTATCAGCAATTGCAAGTAATAAAGCCGAAGTTTCAAAGGGTTGGCCCAAATAGTTTGTACGAAGCCCATAACATATAACAGGTATATCCATTAAATCAACAACATCAGAAAGTTGCCAAACTTGCTCTTGAGTAAAAAAATGTATTTCATCTATCAATACACAGTCTATTTTGTGTTTTTTATTATATTCTTTAATAAACTCAAATATATTATCCTGATCTGTCAAAGAATAAGCATCTTGATCTATACCTATGCGTGACTTGACCTTATTTAATCCTGCTCGCTTATCTATCGCAGAAGTTAAAACCAAAGGTTTTCTACCTCTATCCTCATAATTATAAGCCACTTTTAAAAGATCTAATGTTTTACCAGCATCCATTGCTGAATATCTAAAATATAATTTTGCCACTTTTTTTAATCCTTAATTACTGCCAACTTCCATACATAGGATTAGGAAAAATATAATACTTTTTGCCAAATACGGAATACTTATCATTATCAACTTTTCTCATATTCTCTTGCGTCATCTTAGGAAAATCTTGAATATTATCACCAAAATAAGCTATCACACTATGTGCTGGTAATTTTTTAGTAAAGATAATATTATCCGAATATTTACCTGTTATTACAGCTTCAAACCTGGCATTTTTATCATGAGGTTTTTTAACACTATCATTAGAGAACAAAATTTGATCATAATATATACCTTCTTTTGTTAGATTCTCTTCTGTAGCTTTAATTATTTTATCATCTGAACCGTAACGATTTGTTACAAAACTAACATATCCACCTAATTCATGTACTTTATTTGTAAGCATCGCTGCACCTGGTAAACCTTTTGCCCTTTGCTCAACTATACCTTCTCTAAACTTTTGTTCACTATAACTATAATCTTTATAATTATCATACTCCTGCCAAGAGTTATCTAATACAGTCTCATCAACATCTAAGATAATACCCCAAGTACCTTTTTTAAGATGTTGTTTTTCAACTTGATACTCTATTCTATGTCCTGCTAGATTATAGATTTCAAGATATAATGCTCTTCTTTCATCAGAATCATGATACCACTTAACTCCATCAATATTTGGACTGTCACATGTGGTCGCATAGCCACTAGCACAACAAAATTGTAAGGCAACAAAAACAAATAATATAGCTTTCTTCATTCTATCCTCTTTACTTTTTTCTTATAATA
This sequence comes from Francisella salina, assembly GCF_000219045.1. Classification (NCBI taxonomy): domain Bacteria; kingdom Pseudomonadati; phylum Pseudomonadota; class Gammaproteobacteria; order Thiotrichales; family Francisellaceae; genus Francisella; species Francisella salina. The sequence continues at coordinate 1,251,091 of NC_015696.1, read as the reverse complement.
TTCACACCATGACGAATTGGTAAAACCAATGTCTCCAAATCATCTCTTTGACTTACATATTTATTAAAACTATCCAGTGCTTTTGCTCGTTTATCTTGGGGGTTTATTACCTCACCACGCCAAAGTATATCATCTACGATGATAACTCCTTTATTAGATAGCTTATCAATCAAGATATCAAAATACTGTTGCGTTTGTCTTTTATCAGCATCAATAAATGCTATATCTATCTGATCTGGTAGGGTTGGTAATATATCAATGGCATTACCCTGACAGTACTCTATGTTAGGATATTGAGCTATAAAATCTTTTGCAACTACTTCGCCTGACTGATTAGTTCTATCAATTGTATAGACTTTTGTATTAACAGATACTTCTGCCATTGCGATAGCCGACATTCCAGTAAATGTGCCAACATCCACACAAATTCTTGCTTGAGTCGTAAATACAAAAAATTGTAGTAATTTAGTCACCATCTTTTCTGATAGCATCTGAGCACCATGAATAGACTCTTTAGTAACATCATTTAAACGATTAAGATTAGTTGATAAATCACTCGTATGCTCAATACAGTATTGCCAAATACTATCTTCAGTAAACTGATTTTGTTTCATTACAAATGAGAATATAAAATAATTGACTCCGAGTATTTTGCATTAATGATAATCATTAGTCTAGACACTTACCGTGCTTTTAATCAAATTTTATGATAGAATTTGCGAGCATTTTATTATAAACAACTCTCTTATACTTAGAGAAAAATTACTAAACAGAATAAATACATAAAGGTTTCAAATCAATGAAAGAACAAAAAAGAGTTTTTATAAAAACTTTGGGTTGCCAAATGAATGAATATGACTCGCAAAAAATGCATGAAGTATTAGATGAGCATTTTCATACTGTCAAAACTGATGACTATAAAAATGCAGATATAATTCTAATCAATACATGTTCAATTAGAGAAAAAGCCCAAGAAAAAGTATTTCATGAGTTAGGAAGATGGAAAAATCTTAAAAAGAAAAATGAAGACCTAGTCATTGGTGTTGGTGGATGTGTTGCATCTCAAGAAGGTGAAAATATAATTAAAAGAGCTCCTTTTGTAGATTTAGTGTTTGGTCCTCAAACAATTCATAGACTGCCTGAAATGATCAAGCAAAAAAGAGAAACTCAAAAATCGCAGGTTGATATATCTTTCCCAGAAGTTGAGAAATTTGACTTTTTACCTGAGCCAAAAGCTGAAGGTGCTAAAGCATACGTATCAATTATGGAAGGATGTGATAAATATTGCTCATACTGTGTAGTACCATATACTCGTGGACCTGAAGTTAACAGACCATTTGAAGATGTACTTGGAGAGTGCGCAGCTCTAGCAGAGCAAGGTGTAAGAGAAATTACTCTATTAGGACAGAATGTAAATCACTACTTAGGTCCAATGGAAAATGGCGAAACTGCAGATTTAGCATTACTAATTCACTTCATAGCTGAAATAGATGGTATTGAAAGAATTAGATTTACAACTTCTCACCCTGTAGAGTTTTCACAAAATCTGATTGATGCTTATGGCAGTGTACCTGAACTAGCTAACCATTTACATCTACCTGTGCAACATGGTTCAGACAGAGTTCTAATTAATATGAAAAGAAATCATACAATTTTAGAATTCAAACAAAAAATTAGAAAATTAAGAGCAATCAGACCAGATATTACTATTTCATCTGACTTCATCGTTGGCTTCCCAGGTGAAACTGAAGAAGATTTCCAAAAACTTATGGATTTAGTGAAAGATGTGAATTTTGATCAGTCATTTAGCTTCATATATAGTAAACGTCCTGGTACTCCTGCTGCTGACTTACCTGATGATACACCAATGGAAGTAAAAAAAGATAGATTAAAAAGACTACAAGATTTATTAAATAGTAATGCCCAAATTATTTCTAGACAAATGGTTGGAACAGAGCAAAGAATCTTAGTTGAAGGTACTTCTAAAAAAGATGATAATGTTCTAGCTGGTAGGACAGAAAATAATAGAATTGTTAATTTCATGGGCGATAAGTCTTTGATTGGTCAGTTTGCTATGGTTAAAATAACGGAAAACTTACCAAACTCTCTTAGAGGAGAACTTATTTAACTTATGAATAAAACTCAATTTGTTCTAGAGCCTTATAATTACGATGCTATGATGCTACTTTGTGGCAATCTTGATGAAAATATTCGTGCGATTGAAAATTACTTCACTGTTGAAATTAAGCATCGTTCTGATGAATTTGAGATAACAAGTGAATCAAGTGCTAACAATACTCAAGCAAAAAGATTTATCAAGTCATGTTATGCTGAAATTTTAGCTGGAAATACTGAGCTTGATTTAGAACAAATCACAACAATTCTAAACGCTACTGCAAAAGAAAAAATAGCTTCAAGCAATAAATCTCAAAAGAAAGTTGAAGAAGCTGAAGTTCAATTAAGAAGTAAAAAACTCAAAGCACGTACACAAAACCAAGCAATTTATTTAGATAATATCAAAAATAATTTTGTTACATTCGGGGTTGGTCCTGCAGGTACTGGTAAAACTTATATGGCTATTGCTTGTGCTGTGTCTGCCTATGAAAGAGGTGAAGTTAGAAGAATAGTACTTGTTCGACCTGCTGTTGAAGCGGGTGAAAAGCTAGGCTTTCTACCTGGTGATTTAACGCAAAAAATTGACCCTTATTTACGTCCAATGTACGATGCCTTGTTTGATTTTATGGGTGTCGAAAAAGTAACTAAACTAATAGAAAAACAAGCCATTGAGATAGCACCTTTAGCATATATGCGTGGTAGAACCATTAATGATTCTTTTATAGTCCTTGATGAAAGTCAAAATACTACTAAAGAACAAATGAAAATGTTTCTGACAAGAATTGGTTTTAATACTACTGCTGTCATAACAGGAGATATAACTCAGGTTGACTTACCTAAGAATGTAACTTCTGGCCTAAGACACGCCCTATCAATTCTTGATAATATTGATGGAGTAGCTATTACATATCTTAAATCAGTAGATATTGTACGCCATCAAATAGTTCAAAAAATTGTAAATGCTTATGACAAGCATGAAGAGAATACTAAAAATGGATAGTCTAAATTTAAATGTCATCAATGATGACGAACACCCCATACCTAATCAAGATTTACTAGAAAAATGTTTTGCTCTCGTAGCTAATAAACATAATATTTCGCAAGCTGAAGTGAACGTGAACATTGTATCAAATCATGAGATACAGCAAATTAACAAACAATTTCGTAATAAAGACAAGCCGACAAATATTATCTCTTTTGAATTTGAAAAACCTGAAGGATTACCTGAAGATATAGCTAATGACTTTTGGGGAGATATTGTTATAGCTCCGGAAGTACTTCAGAAAGAGGCTCTAGACCAAAATAAAAAGCTAGATCATCACTGGCAGCATATTTTTATCCATGGATTATTACACTTACTAGGTTATGATCATATTACTGATCATGAAGCCGAAGAAATGGAAGGCTTAGAAATTGAGCTATTAGCTAAGCTAGATATAGCAAATCCGTATATTGAACAAGAGAACTCAAATGTCAGAAAATAATCATTTTATAAAAAAACTTACATCGAGTATTTTTAATATTAAAAATGAAGATGCCCTTATTGATGCTATTAATAGAGCAGCAGATAATGAAGTTATTGATAAAACATCACAAAATATGCTAATTGGTGCTATGAAAATATCATCTTTAGATGTGGGTGATATTATGATTTCACATACTAAAATAGTTGCTATAGATATGTCAATGTCTATAAATGAAATTTTAGAAAAGACTATAAACTCCAGTCACACACGTTTACCAGTATACTGTAAAGACAAATCTGAAGTTCTAGGAATTTTGCATTCTAAAGATCTATTAAAACTAATTTTTGAAAAAGAAATTGAATCATCTGATGATGAGGAGTTAAAAGCAGAAGATATCAAAACTATACTTCGCCCTGCTATTTTTATACCAGAAACAAAAAAACTTAATGCGATGCTAAAAGACTTTAAAAATAGTCAAAATCATATTGCTATTGTTGTTGATGAGTATGGCGCAATTTCTGGACTAATAACAATCGAAGATGTCTTAGAAGAAATTGTTGGAGATATAGAAGATGAGTTTGATATTTCTAGTCAAAATATTATCAAAATAGCTGATGATAAGTTTATAATTGATGCTACAACATCAATTGAAGATTTCAACGAATATTTTGCAACCTCGATAGATGATGATGGTGATTATGACACTATTGCTGGGATGATAATTCAGACGTTAGAAAGATTACCTGAAAAAGGCGATAGTATTGTTGTTGATGGCTTGAAATTTATAGTACAAGAAGCAGATAATAGAAAAATCATTAAAATTTTAGTCGAAAAGTTTAAAAAGTAATGAAAAAAATTATTCTAAAAATCACTCCACCAGTATTAAGTGGTGCCTTACTAACGTTAGCTTTTGCTCCATTTCGCATTGATGTATTAGCTGTTGTAGCTTTAGTAACTTTTTTTTATTTACTGAATAGATCAGTTAGAATTCGTGATGCTTTTTTCACATCTGCATTATTTGGAATAGGATTCTTTGGTACTAGTATATCTTGGGTATATATAAGTATTCATCTATTTACCGAATCAGTAGCTGCTGGACTATCTGCTGCTATTGCATTAGTAATTTTACTTAGCTTCCTACATATAATACCTTTTGGTGTTTTTAGTCATATTCTCACACGTAAAGCTAATAACTTTTCTAAGCTATTAATTTATCCTGCATTGTGGACACTATTTGAGATTGTCAAAGCAAACCTTCTATGGGGAGGGTTTCCTTGGGTTTCTCTCGGTTACTCACAGACAGAATCACCTCTAATTTGGTATGCAAATATTGGAGGTGTTTATTTAGTAAGCTATATAGTTGCTTTGATTGCTTGTCTAATAGCCTTTTTCATCTGTAACAACACTTCTACTAAGAAGATAATTAGTGTTGTAGCTATTATAGTAGCGTTATATTTAGGTGGTTATCTTATTAAACACAATCAACCTGAAATTCAAACGAATCAACCTCAAAAAGTAGTTTTGATCCAGGGCGATTTTGTCCAAGGGTTTAAATGGGATCGTGATAACTTTGCAAAAATGCAAAAGTACTATCAACAAGCTGCATCTAAATACAAAGATTCCTTAATAATACTATCCGAAAATGCTATCCCTAATTATCGACAATTCATGAGTGAATATTTTAGAAATCTTACAACATCTGCAAATAAAAATAATAATGCTATGCTTATAGGATCTTTAAGTGCTGATCAATCAGCTGGTGGAACCAAAATTTATAATAGCTCTATCATTATTGGTAAAGGTGAAGGCGTTTATAATAAACATCACTTAGTCCCATTTGGTGAATATTTTCCAATTAAGTTTTTTGGATATGTAGATAGTGTTGGTCTTAGTAGTTTTAATGCTGGTGATAATATACAACCTATTATGACAGCCTTTGGCTCGCCTATTGCTAACTTTATTTGCTATGAAGTTGCATATCCTGAACAGGTTCGAGATCAACTACAAGGTGCTAATCTTATTTCTATAATAAGCGATGATTCGTGGTTTGGTGACTCGATAGCACGTGAGCAACAGCTACAGATATCTCAAGTAAGAGCTATAGAGAATAACAAATATGTTCTTACAACTACAAGCAATGGTATTACAGCTGTTATTAATTCAGATGGAATAATTGTCAAAGAACTACCTAAAGATACTCGTACCTCTCTTGAGCAAACGGTTTACCTCAATGATTATCATTCTATTTGGATGAAAGTTGGTATGTCATTAATATGGTTACTAATAATATTCAGTGTAATAGCTGGTATAATTCTCAAAGAGAAATCACAAAAGAAATAATTTATTTTCCTATAAAAAAATACCCTATAAGAACTCTTATCTTTTAAATATTTTATGCTTCAGAATATAAATAATCTGTTTTTGCGAGATATGATTATTATTTTTTTAAACCTATTGAAAAGTCATAAACTACAAAATTAGGCTTATACTGAGGATTTAATGCTGATGTTGCTGAAATAAAGTGAGAGTAATCTAATACATTCAGAACATTCCATCCATTTATAGGTTGATTAAACTTATATGTACCAGCAAACATATAATCCATATTTTTAACATTAAATACCTTCCAATTACCAATAGGCTGATTAAAACTTCTTGCTCTATAAAACATATGATCCATATTTTCTACCTTAGAGGTGTCCCAACTACCAATAGGCTGATTGAAGTTTCTAGTATTAGCAAACATATAACTCATATTCTTCACTTTCGATGTATCAAAATCAGTTATATTCGAACTTATTTCCTCAGCACCATCAAATAAATAACTCATATCTGTAACATGAGAGGTACAAACATGATTAATATTATGGTTTTCATAATTAAAAGATATATTTTTTGTTAATAAGTTAATAACATATCCATCTCTAATAGAAATATTACCTACAACAAGAGTATAGCTATTTCCAAAACTATTTTTAATTACACTACCAACTTCATATTTCGAGCAAGTATATATAGATTTTGAAGTAATATCGGAACTTCCTATATTTTTATAATAAGTTTGATAAGCATCTTTGATTGATTCGCAAGATGTCAGTGAAGTGACTGATGATATAGTAAATAAGTAAAACAATACTTTAGAAAATTTCATTTATAACGAACTTTTTTTTTAAACAAAGATTATATAGTATATTATATACTAATAAAAGATTTGCAGCATTTTTATAAATGTATCAGAATTTAAGGGACTGTCCTAGATAAGTTTAATTTAAAGTCTCTCTAACCCAATATCTAATCAGCTTTAGAATCACTGTGGTTAAAGCTCTACTCACATTCCTTCAAAAAACAAGTGAAAATGTTATCTAGGAATACCATTAAATTTCATCAAATGTCTCTTTGCTTGATTCCAAAAATTCTCTATGCCATTTATGTGATTATACTTTTTAGCAAATAACTTACTATGATTAATTTTGTAATGTTTAAACTCAGATACATCTAAAAATACTATCATGCCTAAGCTTTTCTCTATTTTTTGGTAATAAAGTATCACTCTTAGTATCCGAAATAATTACTATGTATACATTCCCATTGCGTTTAAGTAAACCAAATACAGGAACTTTACCACCAGCCCCTCTACCTCATTTTCCTTTACGAGTTCCTGCAAAAGTAACTTTCATCTACTTTAACTTCTCTATCAAACATTTTTAAATGCTCTCTGTTTTAATAAATAAGCAATCTTAATCTATGAAAATAATAGAGCTGAAGTTTTATTTACTGATACTAATTCTGATGCAGTTCATGCCCTACTTCCAGCTATAAATAATTCTATTAACTTTTCTTGTTTGTATAAACTTAACCTACTTCTTCTCATCAAAACTATCCTAACATAACTTAGTTATCCAGGACGCCCCCTTATCTTATTTAAGTTTGTAAGATCTATACTCATAAACATGGATGAAGTTAAAATATATTGTGAAGAAAAAATGCTAAAAAACTTTAAGAAAATAGCTAGTATATTTTTAAGCTGTTTGATTCTAACAGGTTGTGCAAGCCAAGAAGCTATGTTTCAAACTACAGCGCCAGAAAAGCCAACATTTTCAAAGCAAGATGATTTTTTCTTCGGATTTGGTGAATCTACAGACTATGATGCAACATCTATATGTAAGGGTGCAGATCATATTGCAAAAGTTGGTTCCATACAAACGACTAGTGATGTAGTGTGGTCTTACGCAACTTTAGCAATTTATACACCAAGACATGTTGAAGTATACTGTAATAATTAAGTAAAACTTTTTCTAAGTTAATTTCTCAAAAATTTTTTTACCATATTTATGATAGCGTAACTACGTCGGTAGTATTATATGATATCTTAAAATTAAAAGTGATAAACACCTGACGAATACGCAAATAATTATACTTTTCTCCTGTAAAGGATACCTTATAAACATTTAGATATTCCTTGTCCGACTTTAAAAAAAGATAAATACTTGCTATATAAAAATTTTTGTTTAATACAACTCTTCTATAAACTCTAACTACTGGTTCATGACAATATGTTAAACTCAAATGAAACGCCTACTATTTACATCTTTATCCTTAATTCCAACATTTTTACTAGCAAACACTACTATAGATGACTCTTTTAAGAATTTGGAAGATAAATATCATGGTAAACTCGGAATATACACCGTCAATACAGATGATAAAACTAATATCAGCTACAATGAAAATTATCACTTCCCAATTTGTAGTGTTTTTAAATTTTTATTAGTTGGTGCAGTTCTAGAATATGATATGCAACACAAAGGTTTTTTGGATAAACAAATTCTAATAACACAAGACGATATTGGTACTCTAGGTTATGCTCCAGTAACAGGCAAAAATATTGGTAAAACCTTGACAATATCACAACTCAATTACGCAGCTATTCTAAGTGATAATCCTGCTGCTAATATCCTTGTTAGAGAGATTGGGGGCTTGGAAAACCTTAATAAACTGGTAGCAAAGCTTGGAGATAAAGATACTATTATCAAGAATGATGAGCCTGAAATTAACCGCACAAAACTAGATAGCGATATCAACAAAACAACACCTAAAGCTATAACTCAAGATATCTATAATCTAGCATTTGGTAATATTTTAGATAAAAAACATCGTGAAATTTTTATAAGATATTTACAAAAAAATAATACTGGTGCAAATAGAATAGCTTACAGTATGCCTAAAAATTGGATAATTGGTGATAAGACAGGAACTTGTGGAGAGTATGCAGCTACTAATGATGTAGCGATAATTTGGCCACAGGATAAACAACCTTTTGCTCTAAGTGTTTTATATACAAATCCTAGTGATGTAAAAGCTCCAAGTAATGAAAAAATTATTCAGCAAGCATCTAAGCTCATTGCAGATAGTCTATTAAATAATAGCTATAAATAAGATGTACGCCACATAGAAGAGACATTATTTACAACGGAACCCCTATCTTGAATATTAGTCAAGAAATATAATCCAGTTCGTTGTTCAATGTCTTTGATTGATACTCTATAATTTGCAATCTTTGTCTTCTCAACTCTTGCATTAGGCATTACAAAAGCTATGGCTTGATTTTTAGAAGGTACATATATTATCTTAAAGAAGTAATCCGGCACCGCTATCTTATTATCACCTATTGTTTTATGTATTTTCTGTTTCTTATATATAGGACCTGTATATACATAGATTGAATCATACATATTTGCCCAAATTCGCTCATCTGTTTCCAATCTCTCCCAACCTTGCCTGTTTAATCCGGCTTTTTGAGGAGACATATTTGATAATAAAAACGATTCATCAGCAGATTTTTTACTAAAGTCCATTGAAGCATAAGATGCCAAATGTCCTCTATCATAACCAGAACGATAATAATCATCTAATGTAGCTCGATAAACAAAAGGTATATCTCCATCCTCTTTAAATTTATCATCTCTTTTTAGTTTATTAGCGACTTTTGACCTTGTAAGCTTAAATGCTACCCAGCTTGCCTCTTTAGTCTGATAATTATATCCAACCACATAACCATCACGGCATAAATAGAGATTTGATTGTCCTAACCCTTCTGTCACATCATAACTAGGATTACCATAAGCCAAAAAACCATGACAATAATCAGTCACTGCAGGCAGTGTTCTAACGGGCGGATACTGCTTTAGGTTCTCGAATTGATTTATTTGCTGTTGCAGACCTTTTGCACTATCACTTTCAGAAAAGAATTTTGCAATTATATTTTGATTATCTTTAGCAGTATATTGCTTTAGTGGCTCGCTAGTAAAATAGTTATATATTTTATAACGTAAATCTATAAATTTTTCTTTAATATCAAACTTATCAAATAGAAGTCCTGAAAAACCTCCACTAATAGTTAATACCAAAAATAATACTATCTTTACATAGCTAATTGACTTCTTATTATCTTTGTTAGAGTTTTTCTTTTTTGCTGCCATGTTTACCTATTTTTTATCACAAAAATATCACTAGAAATTTTCATCTATATTAATTGAAAAATATTAGAAATAAAAAATTATTCAGCTATTTAATATGTCTTGTCTTGAATAATAAGAAATCTTTGACTTCTTGATCTTCGATTAATGGTAATACTTCTTTTCTAATTCTACTATAGTAATTGTTTATAGTTTTTTTCTCGGTATAAGTTAGCATCCATGTTTCAATCAACTTATATTCATAAGGTACTAATGTCAAATCCTCAAAACAATAAAAAGGTCCATGCCCTGTAGGAGAATCTTGATTACGTTGTTTTACATAACACAAATTTTCAATTCTAATGCCAAACTGACCAGGAAAATATGCTCCTGGTTCATTGCTTAGAATCATGCCAGGCATTAGCTCAACTTTAGAAGCTGAGTTTATACGTTGAGGACCTTCATGCACACCTAAGAAACTACCAACTCCATGACCTGTACCATGAGCATAATCTGAACAGAAATGCCATAAATGCTCACGTGCTAATATATCTAAGTGAGATCCTGTAGTTCCTTTTGGAAAGACTGCCCTGCCTAAACCAAGATGACCTTTTAAAACTAATGTATAGTATCTTCTATGTTCATTAGATGGTCTACCAAAGTGAAGTACACGAGTAATATCAGTTGTTCCTTCTTTGTACTGACCTCCAGAGTCACATAGTAGAGGTGCTTGATCATCAATTTTGTTTAGATTTGCTTCTCTCTTAGCTGAATAATGAATAATCGCACCATTAGCAGCATGACCAACAATATATGAGAAACTATCTTCAACATAACCCTTTTGCTTAGCACGAAACTCTTTGAGCTTTGCCATCGCATCAAGTTCATCTATCCCTTGATAGTTGTTCTCCATCCAATGCCACCACGAAATAAATGCTGCAGCATCCTTTTTATGAGCATCTTTTGATCCATTTATTTCTACAGAATTTTTAAGAGCTTTACTTAAAATTATTGGGCTAGTATCTTCGATAAGTTTACTATGCTCATTTTCTTTGATTGCTAACTTAACAGCATAGCTTGCAATATTACTATCAATAACAAATTTTGCAGCAAACTTTTTCAGATCTGTAAAAAACTCTTTATAATCCAGAACAATAATATTGTTTTGCTCAAAATCACTTAGAACATCTTCCGTGACTTTATCTTTATCAATATACAAGAAAGTACTTTCAACTGTAACCACCATATAACAAATTGCTAATGGCGTATTTTTGATATCTCTACCTCTTATGTTTAAAGTCCACATAATTGAGTCTAAGCTTGTTTCTATCAAACACTCAGCTTTGATAGATTTCAAATATGTTCTAAGATTTCTCAACTTTGAATCAACAGATTGACCAGAATATTGAATCTCATGAGCAAATATTTTCTCTTTAGGCAATGCTACTTCTTGATTAAGCTCTTTTTGAGCCTGAGCTACCAGATTAGTATTATCAAAAACAATTTTACCATCAACTTTTTTTGCTATTGATAATAAATTTTCCGCTCTAGTAATACCTATTTTTTTTGGATCTATCGCAAGTGTTTTACCAGCTAAATTTTCTTCAAGCCACTCTTCTATTTTTGAAGAAAAAGTTGTTTGCTTCAATAGTTCAAATTCATTTTTATCAAGTTGAAAATCTGCTTGAGTGAAGTACCTTCCATCTGTAGAAAGATAAGACCTATCTAAGCCTACAAGCACATCTCCTGCTGAGCCATCAAACCCACTAATCCAACTACGGTACTGCCAGCATTCTGGAACATATTCATTATTATGATCATCTATAGATGGAACTAGATAAAAATCATAGCCCTTCTCTTTCATCAACCTTTTTAAAACTTGTAATTTTTCAGACATTTTATCCCCATTAGATATATTTAAATTCATTCAAACCATACAAATGTAGCTTGTCTACCTGTAGTACCTTCTTTACGATAAGAATAAAATCTTTTGTTACTGTAAGTACATAAGCCAGAGTCGACTATATCAAAACAGTGATTATCATTTAATATTTGTCGAGCTACCATTTTCATATCAAAAAGATATTTATCTTCACTTTTTGAGCGAAATGCTTGTCCATAAGCTTCATGCTGCTCTACAAATTTATCATGAACATCACAGCCTACTTCATAGAAGTTTCCAGAGATACAAGGACCAAACCAAGCTACTAGATCTAAGCCAACAAACTCTTTGAGAGTCTGCTCTAATATTCCTTGCAACAAACCTCTCCAACCAGCGTGAATAGCAGCTACTTTTGTCATCTTTTTATCAAAAAGTATTATGGGCAGGCAATCTGCTGTCAAAACTACACAAGCCTGCTTAGGCTTATCTGTAACTATAGCATCACAAAAATCACCACTATATTCTTCAAAATATGTGACAATATTTGTGTGATTTTGCCTTAACCATTTAATATCAGCGTTGATGTACGATCTAAATGAATTACGATTTTTTTCTACAGCTAAATGCTTATCACCAACATTATTTGCTAGATTAAATTTAGCATATTTATCTTTACTAAAGCCTTGAGTATTATTTGTATAACCTAGTTTAAGTCTAGCAAAAGGCGTATTTACAAAAACTACTGACATCCTCTTAAACTTACCTATTTTTTAGCGTAACGATTTTTAACATAATTCTCGACAATCTCTATAAACTCTTTTGAGATATTATCACCTCTGAGAGTATGAGCTTTTTTGCCATCTATAAATACTGGTGCTACAGGAGACTCTCCACTGCCTGGTAAACTAATACCAATATCAGCATTTTTTGACTCACCTGGACCATTTACTACACACCCCATTACCGCTACTTTCATAGCTTCAACACCATGATATTGGTCTTTCCATGTATGCATTTTTTCATCTAAATGATCTTTAACTGTACTAGTTAGCTCTCTAAAAAATGAGCTAGTAGTTCTTCCACAGCCTGGACAAGATGTCACACTTGGAGTGAATGTTCGCATACCAAGATTTTGTAAAATCTCTCGACAAACTCTAACCTCTTCTGTACGTGGAGCATTTGGTGCTGGAGTCAATGATACACGTATAGTGTTCCCTATACCTTGTTGTAATAATATCCCCAAGCTAACAGCACTAGCAACAATACCTTTTGTACCCATACCTGCTTCAGTCAGCCCTAAGTGTAGAGCATAGTCACACTCTTTAGCAAGCTTTTGATACACCGCGACTAAGTCTTGAACTTCACTAACTTTACATGAAATAATGATTTTATCTTTTGCTAGACCAAGCTCTTGTGCATACTTTGCACTCTCTAATGCCGAAGTAATAAGCGCTTTATGCATTATTTGCTGTAATGTTAATGGACTTTCTTGAGCATTATTCTCATCAATTAATCTAGCTAATAATGCCTGATCTAAACTTCCCCAGTTAACTCCAATACGAACAGGCTTATCATTTGCAATGGCAATCTTGATAATCTCTGCAAACTGAGTATCTTTCTTTTTACCAAAACCCACATTACCTGGATTTATACGATATTTTGCTAATGCCTTTGCACACTCTGGATATTTGCTAAGTAGAGTATGACCATTATAGTGAAAATCACCAACCAAAGGTACATAGCAATCATGCTTTACCAACTCTTTAACAATCTCTAGCACAGCGGCAGCAGCTGGCTCATCATTAACGGTAATTCTAACTATCTCACTACCTGCTTTATGAAGAGCTAAAATTTGCTTAACTGTCTTTTCAATATCTGCAGTATATGTATCTGTCATTGATTGGACAACAACCGGATTATTTCCGCCAATTAAGACATCTCCAACTCTTACAACATTTGTTTTACTCATATAAGAACCCAAAAAATTATATTTATATTTTTAAATAATTTCACGAAAAGTATACAATGTAAGATTATATCATCATAAAGATTAATTTTCATAAGCTATGAACTTTAAAGAATTAGAAAATTACTTAGATAACTACTTTGATATTGCTCAATTTAAGGACTATTGCCCAAATGGTCTACAGATTCAAGGAGATAGAGATATCAAAAAGATTGTCACTGGTGTCACAGCATGTCAGGCACTTATAGACCAAGCTGTAAAAGAGAATGCTGATGCTATTATTGTACATCATGGTTATTTTTGGAAAGGTGAAAGTTACCCTATCATAGGTATGAAGTATGAGCGTATCTCAAAACTTATAAAAAATGGTATACACCTATTTGGTTATCACTTACCTCTAGATGGACATTCTAAAATTGGTAATAATATCTTATTAGCAAAAAAACTAAATCTTACAAATCTAGAGTTTTTTGAAACAGGTTCCAAGCCTGATATTTCAGTGATAGGCAACTGTGATTTAGATTTAGATACTTTTAGCAATTTAATAGAAAATAAACTTGATAAAAAGCCAACCGTAATTTCTACAAAACAGCAAAATAAAAAAGTAGCTATTTGTACTGGTGGGGCACAAGACTATATTGAATATGCATATCAAGCAGGAGCTGACACTTTCATATCAGGAGAAATCTCTGAAAGAACAACTCATGCTGCTCGAGAACTAGGTATAAACTATATCGCAGCAGGACATCACGCTACAGAAAAAGAAGGTGCAAAGGCTATTGCTAATTTGCTTAAACAAGAGTTTACTTTAGATACAAAATTTATAGATATAGATAATCCAGCCTAGTCATACTCATTATTTCCGAGGTAATTCTTGAGAGACTCCTTCAGGATATCCCCTGTAAGAGATAATCTTTTTATCATTACTTGGGTTAATAATTCTATCTATGTATCCCAAAAATTTAGTGTTATCAGTTCCTAGCCTATATACTAAACTATTCCAGTTTATTTTTTTATCTTTGACAGTAATATTTGGATCTGCCCATGATGCCTCAGCCAAACCAGTCATTTTCGGAAATGCCATATACCATAAATGATTAGCATTATTAATATTCTCTGACCACAGAGCTCCCTCTAGACCCTTTATATTTTTAGCGTCTTTTGTTGATAAACTTGTAATTGTAGTTTTTGAATCTAAAGCACTATGTAAAGCGGCATGTGTATCTGCATATTCAGTAGCCCAGTAAAAACCAGGCTCCCAAAAATCTGGATTATATGATAAATCAAAATATGTATCATCAGCATATGCTAATACTGTAGAGTAACCAGCCTTTGCTAGTTGCTGTGCTTCATTGTATCCAGAGCTATTAAATGCACTCCAAACCCAAATATATCCGGTTTTCTCAGAAGGTATTGAGTCTTTATCAATACCTCCAGCTAAATTTCGATTAGGATCATTTTGGACAGTTTGTTGCCATCCAGATATTCTTAGATTAGTATTTTGTTGCAACTCTTTGAAAAACTTATGCGACTTTTCTAATGCATTTAAATCTTTTTGATTTTCACATGTTGAGTCATTAGTCCAGGCATCAGCGGAAACTTCATCACCACCTACACTAATTTGTGGCTCAAAATATACTGTATTTTGGTTATCAAAAAGTTTATATATCTCAGTTACAATCTGATCAATCTTAGCTGTAAACTTTTCTCCTTGAGTATTTGACTTGTTATATAAACACACTGGTATAACATCATCATAATACCCTTGTACACTTATATAGTCACTTTTATCAAATTTATTAAAAAATATATCAGATGCTGAATCAATTAATGCTTTAGCATGACCTGGTAGATCTATTTCAGGAATAATAGTTATTTGTCTAGCATTTGCATAACTAATAATCTCTTGAATATCTTTTTTTGAATAATATCCCTCATAAATCGTTGCAGCTGTTGGGTAATTAGGCGATACAATATCGCTATCTTTTATTTTCTGATTAAAGTAATTTGATTTATCTAAATTTGCTTGTTGATACATTTGTGCCGGAATAATTGAGTTGTCATTATATCCTCTTGTACTGGCTCTTTTAACATCTACACTATCTAGAGCTAGCCTAAAACCTTCATCATCAGAAAAATGAATATGTAAAGTATTTAGTTTTTGGCTTGCCATAGCATTAATTAGTGTTTTTATTGTCTGAACACTAAAGTAATGTCTAGCGACATCTAACAATATACCTCTATACTGAAATCTTGGTTGATCATTAATTGTTACTTGAGGAAGTATCAATATATTACTAGTATTCTTACTACCAACATTATCTTTTTGATAAAAGTTTCTCAGTGTTTGGATAGCATAAAATAAACCAGCATTTGTCTGATATCTAATATAGATCTTATTATCAATTATTTTTAAAATATAGCCTTCTTTATTTTTAATAGATAAGTCTTTTTCAAGAATAATGCTCGCATGACTTTTATCAGTAACTACTTTTAAGTCATTAGTTGTAATCTTATCTGTTTTAAAATATTGATTTAACAATTTGATATTCTGCTTACTATTAGAATCATCCACATATACTCCATTGTCTAAATTTATATTTTGCTTTGAGCCAATATCACTAATACTTAGGGGAGTTGGTATCAGATGATATTGATTAGCAAACTCTGAAGAATCACTGGCAATTGAGTTATCAATATATGATTGTAAATTTTGTTGGATTTCTATATCAATCTTAGCTGAATCATAGCCTTGAATGCTTGAGATTTCCTTAGTATTTTTAGATATATAAGCATTTGGATTAGCATTGGAAGTTATTACATTACCGTTAGAGTCAATCAAAAAGAAGCTTTGAGGAAGAGATGATATATTACCAGGAACCCACAGGTTATTATTCTCAAAATTAAATCTATATGTATGCCCTGCCTCTAGTTCAAAATCAGTAGTAGCTCTAAACAAATTACTATAACCATCAGCATAGATCGGCATAGTAGTCAGATTGTCTGCTTTTTTAACATAACTTAGATTTGCTGATTTTTTAGTGCTTAAATCAGTTACCTTAAGAGTAAGATCAGGATTTACATCCTTAGATGAGTTATAAGTTCTCGGCATATAAAAACCAAAAAGCCAATTTCCTGTTTGATTTTGATTAATCTTGACATCAATATTCATATCAAAATTACGATTATTTTGACTAATATTTTTTATTTGAATTTTTTGAACATCAAAATCAGTTGCAAATCCACTACCAATTAAACACTGAGAGCTAAGTAATACAGCTATTAAATTCTTTTTCATATATGCCTTATATCAAATTGAATTAATTTAAAATAATAACAATTATTAGAGATATTATCTAAACTATTTGATATATTGAAAATAAAAGATAAGAGAAAATATAGAGTAAAAAAATTATTTAATGAAATCTTGTTCGATTTCTTCTAGAGTACGTCCATTTGTTTTTGGTACAAATTTAAATGCTATAAAGCTATACACCAAAGTACATACTCCGCATATACCCAAAATCACACCATAATTTCCATTAAAATATTGTGTTACAGGCATCACTGAAGAAGCTAATATTGCAGAAGCCATACTATTTAAGAATAGAGCCACTGCTAAACCTTTACTTCTGATATTAGTTGGTAAAAGCTCAGACATAATAACCCATATATACGCTCCTGGACCAATTGCAAAAAAGAATATATATAAAATAAATCCTATAAGCAAAACTATACCTTTTGCTGAAGTATCAGGCATCGTATACATAAGCACAGCGAGAGTCAGTAAAACAATAGAAACCATTAAGGTCCCAAAAGTAATTACAAATTTTCTTTCAATTTTATCTGCTATAGCTACTGCTATAATTGTTGTAACAAAATTAAGACCTGTGATTGCAACACCACCAACTACAGCAGCATAGACAGAACCTAAGCCGGTTTCTTTTAGCATTGTTGGAGCATATTGCAAAATACTATTAATCCCTGTCATTTGAGCTAAAATAGCAACAGAGAATACTATAAGCATTGGCATCAAATAATGTCTTTTAGTAAGACTTGATAATAAACTACCTTCATTCTTAGTTTTTTCAATCAAAGCCTTAACTTCTTGCATTTGCTGTTTTGCTGCTTCTACACCTATTGTTTCTGTCAAAATCTTCTCTGCTTCTTGTTCTCTATTTTTCATAATCAACCACCTAGGAGACTTGATTAAAAGAAAACCGCCTATGAATACGATTAAGCCAGGGATTAAAGCTGTAAGAAACATATTTCTCCAATCACCAGTTTCTAAACCAGTTGTAGGATCAGTTGATATAAATAGTAGACTTACAGCAACAGATATTAATATACCTGCTGTGAGAAATAGCTGAAAACATGTAACGGCCAATCCTCGAATCATGCTAGGCACAGATTCTGTTAAATACAATGGAACTGTTATAGATATAAAACCAACAGCCACACCCTGTACCAACCTCGAAAAAAGTAAGAAATTATAACTTTCAGCAAAGTAAATCATAAATACTGATACTACAAATATTAATCCAGATGCCGTGATAATATTTTTTCTACCAAAAATATCTGCTAATACTCCACCTATAAGAATTGCAAAAGCTCCTCCAAATAACACAGAACCACCTAAAAATGATTCTTGAGCAGCAGTCATACCTAACTCAGATTTAATAAAAGGCAAAGCTCCTCCGATTATACCGATGTCATAACCATATAACATTCCACCCATCGCTGAGAAAAATATAATCATAAACACCTTTAGCTTATTAGCTTCTTTCATTGTTTTCTCCTTCAAAGATAAAACTATAGTAAATACCTAAACTAAACTGTTTCGGTAACTTTTTTTAGATTACTAGGGCTATCCGGATTATAACCTAACGACAATGCTAGATCATTAACCATCAAATAGAATTTTTGTAATATAACTACAGTTTCAAGAATTGGATGTGTTGCTACATTAACATGTAGATGAACTTTTGCATCAGATTGATTATCTGTTGTAGCGAAAACAGTTCCAACTCCTAAATCAGTCATTCTCTTGACTATATCACGTGTACCTTGAGCGCTCTCATCATGTTGCAGTATGGTAAATGTTGTAAAAGTCTGATTCATCAAAGCAAATGGACCATGTAATACTTCGGCTGAACTAAATGCTTCTGCATGTATCCCACATGTTTCTTTGAATTTCAAAGCCATCTCTTGGACTATCGGGAATCCAAAACCTCTTCCGATGACAAACATGTTTTTACTTTTCTTAAGCTCTTCTATAGCTGGAGTCCAATCAGAATTTAGACTTGTTTCCAGTGTTTCAGGGAAACTATTCAAACTTTCCAAAAGAGCTTGATCTTGATTATATTCAGCTACAATACTTACTAGTGCAACTAATGAAGTTATTACACTCTTGGTTGCTGCAACAGCATTTTCTGCATCAGCTCTCACAGGTAAGACCAAATCTGCGCTGTCTGCTAAAGATGACTTTTCCACGTTGACTATAGCTAGTGTAGTACACCCTGCTTTCTTGCAACCTTCAAGAGCTAGACGCAAGTCAGGGCTACCACCTGATTGTGATATACCTATAGCTAATGTATGCTCATCGCCTATATTTTTATTATAAATAGTCGTTACAGAAGGTGGTAGCGAAGAAACACTAAATCCAAACTGAGTCTCAAATAAATATTTTGCATAATTTGCCACACAATCAGAACTTCCTCTTGCTACAGTAATAACTCTTTTAATGTTCTTTTCTTTAAGAGTTTTGACTATAGATTTAATGATATCTTTGTTAAGTTTAAGTTGATTGGCAACTTTTTCGAAACTACTACTAGCTTCTTGATGCATAAGCGTTTTTGTCATATTAATTGATAAAGTAAAAATTATAGGTAATCAATTATAGGCTTCTTTTTTTTATTTTTACAATAAAAACATCTATCAAATATAGACAATTGTTATTAATTTTTGATAAGAAAAATTCATGCCAGGTATGTAGTATACCAATCTAGTAAACTATGTTAAAATCCATCTCTACAATTTTATATAATAAGGTTAAAAATATGTTGGTTTTACTTATAATATCAATCTCTCTTCTAATATATCTACATGTTAAGCAAGTTAGCTTCAACCTTAGAACGATATTAGCACTAGTTACAGGAATTATTATTGGCATTGTTTACAATTGGACAAATAGTTATAGTAATAGTTTCATACAAATTAGTAATATTTTAGGTGATGGTTATATCTCTTTACTTAAAATGTTAATTATCCCTATTGTATTGACATCAATTATTCACTCAATAATAAACCTAAGAAACCATAAAAGCTCATATATAATAAAGCTTGCTACAAAGACAATCATAATTTTACTTGTTCTTACTGGCATAAGTGCTGCGATTGGCTCAACAGTTGCTATTTTAATGAAGCTTGGTCAAGGTATAGATCTTAGCTCAATGACTGCAGTAACCAAAGAAGCGAAATCAGCCACTCTATCTGAGAATATACTAAGCTTCTTACCGGATAATATTTTTCAACAAATGGATAAAAATAATGTTATTGCTGTTGTTATATTTGCTATATTAATTGGTTTCTCAATGCTTATAGCTCATCGTGAAGATAGTAAGCTAGCTGATCCATTTATAAATTTTATTGATTCTGCTTTTTTTGTAATCAAAAAACTAGCAAAGTTAGTTATTGCAACTACACCTTATGGAGTGCTAGGACTAATGATACAAATGAGTATTGAATTAGATAAAGGAAGTATATCTGCAGTTATTTCTTTTGTTTTAGCTTGTTATATAGCTATGTTTATAGTTTTACTTATGCATATAGCATTGCTTCTGATATTCGGTACAAATTTAGTAAAATTCTATAAAAGTATATGGAGAGCTTTACTTGTAGCTGCTACATCTAGATCAAGTATGGGTACCCTACCACTATCTATAAATGGTCTTAACAGATATGGATTATCAGAGACTATTTCTACATTTGCACCTACTATGGGCACCACCATGGGCATGAATGGTTGTGCAGGAGTATTTCCTGCAATATTAGCAATTATGGCTATGTCTGCAACAGGTATGGATATAAATTTTGCAACAATACTTACTATATCTCTAATCTGCATGTTTGCTTCACTAGGTGTTTCTGGTATTCCTGGCACTGCGTATGTAGCCGCTGGCGTCGTATTTACATATTTTAATTTACCATGGGAAATTATTGGTTTAATACTAGGCGTAGACGCTCTTATTGATAGTTTTAGAACACCTCTAAATATACATGGAAGCATGACTACAGCAGTAATAGTAGATAAAACTACCAAAGCTTCTTAACACGCTAATATTTAATAAACTATTTAAGTACCACAAAAAGTAAATCTAACTTTCTCTTGCTCTAAAGGCTCTGACATATATTTCTTAGTGAACGCGTTGAGTTTATATGGTGCTTCAAGTGCTGTCAGAAGACTTTGAAGAATACTAAAATTACCATTTTCTGCAAACTCAAGTGCTTTTTCAACTTGATGATTACGCGGAATTATTACTGGATTAGATTTCATCATACTTTCAAAATTGATATCGTAATTGACATATTTATCTAACCAATCTTTTAAGCCTTTATTCCGCAAGTAATCAAAATTTTTATAGCTTAGATTATAGAACGTATTTGTATAATCTAACTTATGCTTAAACATATCAATGAGCAAACCGGAAATAAGTTCATCATCGTATTCGCTATTGACACTAAAACCTATTTTACTAAGAAACATTTGTCTCCATTTTTGCTTATAAATTTCCGAATAACTTTGCAGTTTATCTTGAGCTAATTCAATAGCTTTTTCCTCATCCTCTGAGATAAGTTTCAACAAACTTTCTGCTAATCTTGCAATATTCCAGCCAGCGATTGATGCTTGATTAGCAAACGCATATCTTCCATCTTGATCTATTGAACTAAAAACAGTATCAGGATCATAAGTATCCATGAATGCACAAGGTCCATAGTCAATAGTTTCGCCTGAAATAGTCATATTATCAGTATTCATAACCCCATGAATAAAACCTACTCTTTCCCATTGTGTTATTAAAGTTGTCTGTTTATCAATGACATAGTCAAGTAAGCTCAAAGCTTTATTATCAGCGTATGGAATATTATGTCTAACAATCGTATAGTCTAATAACTCTTGGCTATAATTCTCACCAAGCATAGCTGCATACTGAAAAGTACCTACTCTAATGTGACTACTTGCAACTCTAAGAGCTATTGCTCCTTGTTGTAATTTATTTCTTTGAATATTCTCACCTGTTGATATCACAGCTAAAATCTGGCTAGTAGATATGCCTAGATTATACATAGCTTCACTAATTATATATTCTCTAAGCATTGGTGCTAAAGCTGCTTTACCATCACCACCCCGAGAGAACTTAGTTAAGCCAGCTCCTTTTAGATGAAAATCAACCAGCTCCCCATTTGGTTTTTTATATTCACCAATTAAGATAGCTCGACCATCTCCTAACATTGTGAAATTACCAAACTGATGACCAGCATAAGCTTGTGAAATTGGCTTTTTACTACTATACCATAACAATTTTTTTAATAACTCTTGTGCTGATTTACCTTCTAAATCTAAGCCTAAATCCTTGGCTAAACAGTCATTTACAATCAGTAACTTTGCATCAGGATATCTGTATACTTTTTGTTGTGAATAAAACTCATTAGATAAGTCTGTATAACTATATTGTAAATCAATCATAAAATCCATACTTTACTAATTTAGTATAATTTTAGCAGAGTATAGATAATATCATAGCTTTTGAGGTAAAATAGATACCATAAGCGCTAGGATAAGGAGTCAAATAGTTATGGAATATCTCAAACTAGCAATAGTTGATTCTGAAAACTATAACAACTTCTCTCATATTTCTGAGGGTAATTTTGACAGAGTAATTGTCTTTACAAATCCACAAGAATTAGAAGCAAACTTCAATAAAACCCAAATCTATCATAACTTTGAGCTTGTACCAATAATTTATGGTGAAGGCAACAAAGATAATATGGATGGTTATATCTGTGCTAAAGTTGGTGAGTATGTCGAAAGATATCGTGATTTCCGTACTTACCTTAGCATCACAATTTTTAGTAATGATCGAATTTTTAGAGGTATTGCATCATACTATACACGTAAGGGATTCAATATAGCTACTGCTGCTCCTAACCAATGCGACACTGGTAATAGTAATACTGATCCTAAAATACGTATCAAAAAATTCCTGTCATGCCATGAAAGCGTTGTTAATAAAACATTCAAAAAACACTTTAATGAAACAAATCAAGATGCCTTCTATAGACTCATTAGAAGACACTTAGACAAAGATATACCTAGACAAATTACAGATCTTTTCGTTGAAAATAATATTGTATTCTTTTCAAATAAATCACGTAAGATTGGTATTGATGAATCTAAGTATAACCTTTTGTAATGTTTTAATAAGGTACTGGATATACGATTTTTATAATGCTAAAATATTGCAACTTTTTATTCACTAATCATTTTTTTAGAGTTAATTATGGAATATAGAAAATACATTTGTATCGTTTGTGGTTTAATTTATGATGAAGCTGAAGGTTGGCCAGAAGATGGTATAGAACCTGGTACTAAATGGGAAGATGTCCCTGAAGATTGGGAATGTCCTGACTGTGGTGTTGGTAAGGATGAGTTTGAACTATTAGAAGAATAATTTCCTAAATGCTCTCCTTGTTTCAAGAAATATCTTTTGAAAATAAAGATTTCATTGTAATGAGAGATGATCTAAATCACCCTATCTTCTCTGGTAATAAGGCTAGAAAACTAGCTTATCTTCTAAAAAATCCAGATAAATACTCTCACGTCAAGACTATTGTATCTTTTGGTGGTAATCAATCTAATTTCATGCTGGCATTATCACAGCTAGCTAAGATCAAAGGCTGGGATTTCCATTATTGGATAAAACCACTACCAAAATTTCTTAAAAATGCAAAAAGTGGCAACCTAAAACTAGCTATAGAAAATGGCATGCAGTTATTTGAGACTATAAGCTCTCTAAAGCTAAAAAATATAAAGACGAATTACAATATAGACAATAGCCTTTATTTCTTTGATCAAGGTGGTAGAAATACTCTCGCTGAAGAAGGCATAGCTGACTGTGCTAATGAAATCAAAAAGTACTGTCTAGAAAATAATATTGATAATTATAGTATCGTTGTGGCATCTGGTACTGGCACAACTGCATTATATCTTGAAAAGTATCTACCAAACAAAGTCTACACTATTGCGTGTGTTGGTGATAATAAATACTTAAAAAATCAATTTAATGATATTGATAGTAGTTTAAATCATCCTAGAATTCTCAATTTAAGCTTTAAAACTCATTTTGGGCAGCTAGATACCCAAAATTACGCAATATACCAAAAGCTTCTAGAGCAGACAGAAATTGAGTTTGAGCTACTATACGACCCTATAGCTTGGCGCGCATTATTAAATGAACATCATAAACTTACAAAGCCTATTATCTATATTCACTGTGGTGGAACTAGTGGCAACGAAACAATGATTGCTAGATATACAAGACTAACAAAATAACTTGTTAAATATACTGTGCTACTAATATTTTGTTTAATTGCTTTCTTAATTCAACAATATTTGTCTTCACAGATCTACATAGATTATATGTAGTATTAAGCTTCTCTGTTGTTGAATTACTAAACCTTATACTACTAAGATTCGCCCTTGGAGAACTTTCAATAGCCGTTAAGACTGTAGATTCTTGTAAATCTAGAGGCTCCTGTAATATTTTTACTATCTGTCGAGCATAGGCTTTGATTTGCTCAGTTTTCGAAGAAAAATCATGCTCATGGTTGGTATATTCAAACATTTTATAAGCTATAGACATTCTCATTTGCTCTTCGAGAAAGATATAAGCTAATTGATGTTCTATATTTTTACTCAACTTCTCATCACTACCAAACTCTAAAGACTTCCATTGGTTCAATAGAATATTCATCCTTTTAAGCTGAGTTTTTATGATGCGCATTCTTTGATGAAACCTATTTTTATTTTGCTGTATTAGCTTTTTGATTTCTTTAGGCTGATTTTTTGTAGATAGCTGTTTTATTGATTGCTCTAATTGATTTAGATTGTTTGTTATATCTGGAGCTGTATCAACAACTTCTATCAAATCTAGATCAGGCGCAACTTCAGATACAGCTAAATAACATTGTTTATAAATACCTAAAATATGATTATATTTTTCAAGAACTCCTGTTCTTAACTTCTCTATAGAATTAAATAAATAATCTTTTTTAGTATCTTCAAACTTAGAAACTGCTTTCAAATAATAAATTTTTCTACCAGATAATAATTCTATAAAAAGAGTTATAACATTACTTGCATCTTCTAAATCATACAAGTTATACATCCCTGCACTACTGTAAATCTTAGACAAAAAGCCTATTTTCCTATCAAGGCCTTTCTTCAAATCTGAATATTTACCAACTAAAGCATTTTGAAACTTGATCCTTAAATCATCAGGAATATTCTGGTTACTATTTATTTGCTTATAGAAGCTTCTTAATTTACGCTTATTACTCGGAGTGTCTATAGGAAAACCATTATCTCTATACAGGTATATGATCTCAGCAAACTCTGCCATTTCCTTATTAAAATGTAATTTAAATGCATAAAATATTTCTTTACTTGTTGGATGAGACTTAGCAAGAATCTCATAAGCAATCTTATTATCTCTTACCTGATCGGTTAGATTACTAAGAGTAAGCTTTTTAGACATATATAAACTTTGATATGATTCCTCAATTACAGATAGAAACTTATCTTGCATCAACTCTTTTTCACGGTGCTTGATAGAATCAAAAATTATTTTACTAATAAAACCTACTAAACCGACAAAAAACACATAAAAAGAAAAATATGCAACTGTAACTAGCGGAACTCCTTGACCATGACTTAAATAATACCCCAAAGTTATAGCTATAATCGTGACTGGTCCAGCTGCCCAAAGTATAGATAGTATCGCCGCTTTGACATCAGCACGATGAATCGATGATATTAGTTCACTAACATAGGTATTATTATACGAGTTTCTACTTTTAAATATTGCTTTTATTCTATTGAGCTGTAACAAAATACCCCAACTATAATTTGCTAATAAGTTTAGTTTATATTTTAACAAAACCATTCAGCAACCCCAAATTCATAAAAGATTATTTTGATATTGAAATTAGAAAACCAATTATCAAATCAAAGTATTTAATTTTTAGGTACTTTTAAACCTTATTAGTCTATAATTGTTGGTGATTTTATAAAAATAGGTAAAATTTAATGATTGAGAATTTAAGAAATATTGCGATTATCGCACACGTTGACCATGGTAAAACTACACTGGTTGATAAACTATTACAACAATCTGGTACACTAAACACTCGTGGCCCAGAAGTTGAAAGAGTCATGGACTCAAATGACATTGAGAAAGAAAGAGGGATTACAATCCTTGCAAAAAACACTGCTCTAAAATGGAATAACTACCGAATTAATATCGTAGATACTCCAGGCCATGCTGACTTTGGTGGTGAGGTTGAACGTGTATTATCTATGGTTGACTCAGTATTACTACTAGTTGATGCTGTTGATGGTCCTATGCCTCAAACAAGATTTGTAACAGAAAAAGCTTTTGCTCAAGGTTTAAAACCAATTGTAGTTATCAACAAAATCGATAGAGATGGCGCTCGCCCTGACTGGGTAGTCGATCAAGTATTTGATCTATTTGATAGACTGGGTGCTACTGATGAACAATTAGATTTTCCTATTATTTATGCTTCAGCTATCAATGGTTGGGCAACTAATGAGCTTGGCGAACAAAAAGAAGATATGACAGATCTTTTCAAGGCTATTGTTGAAAATGTTGAGCATCCAGCTGTTGATGAAAATGGTCCATTCCAAATGCAAATATCTTCCTTAGACTATTCTAACTTCACAGGTACTATTGGTATTGGTCGTATCCAAAGAGGTAAAGTTAAAACAAATACTCCTGTAACTATTGTTGGTAAAGATGGTAAAACTCGTAACGGTAGAGTCTTACAAATATTAGGTTATATGGGATTAGAAAGAGTTGAAGTACCTGAAGCACAAGCTGGTGATATTGTTTGTGTAACAGGTATGGAAGGTTTGAATATATCAGATACACTATGTAGTCCTGATAAAGTAGAAGCGTTACCTGAGCTTTCTGTAGATGAACCAACTATTAGCATGACTTTCCAAGTTAACAACTCTCCATTTGCTGGTAAAGAAGGTAAATTTGTAACTTCTCGCCAGATCAAAGATCGTTTAGATAAGGAACTACTTACAAACGTAGCTCTAAGAGTTGAGCAGCTTGATGATCCTGATAAATTTAAGGTCTCTGGCCGTGGTGAGCTTCATCTTTCAATCTTACTTGAAAATATGCGTCGTGAAGGTTATGAAATTGCAGTATCTCGTCCACATGTAATTTTCAAAGATGTTGATGGCGAAAAACATGAACCGTATGAGCAAGCAATTATAGATATTGAAGAAGAGCATCAAGGTACTGTAATGGAAAGAATGGGCTTACGTCAAGGTGAGCTTAAGAATATGGAGCCAGATGGTAAAGGTCGTGTAAAACTTGAATTTATAATCCCTTCTCGCGGTTTAATTGGTTTTTATACAGAATTTTTAACTATTACATCAGGATCAGGTATTTTAAATAAAGTATTTGATCATTATGGGCCTATGAAAAAGCAAACTCTTGAAACTCGTCAGAATGGTACTCTAGTTTCTATGTTAGCAGGTAAAGCAGTAGCTTTTGCTCTTTGGAATCTACAGGAAAGAGGCAAAATGTTTATTTCTCATGGCACAGATGTTTATGAAGGTATGATTATTGGTATTCATAGTAGAGATAACGACTTAGCGGTTAACCCTTGTAAAGGTAAACAGCTAACTAACGTTCGTGCATCTGGTAAAGATGATGCTCTTACATTAGTTACACCAATCAAACTTACTCTTGAGTATGCTTTAGAGTTTATTGAAGATGATGAGCTTGTTGAAATTACTCCTGAATCTATTAGATTAAGAAAAAAACATCTAACAGAGTCTGATCGTAAAAAAGCTGCTCGTGGTATGCTTTAATTAAATTCTCCCCCTATAATAATAACAATTTATACATCTTATAATTCTCTTTAATCTAAAAACTCCTTTAAAAAAATTAGGGATCATATTATGAAAAGATTAAAAAATAAAATAACTTTAGTGACCGGTTCTGCTAGAGGAATAGGTAAAGCTATAGCAGAACTATTTGCTAGTGAAGGGGCAACTGTTATTGCTTCTGATATAAATGATACTTTAGGTAATCAAACAGTTAAAAACATTAAATCAGCTAATGCTGAATATAAGCATTTAGATGTTAGTAATGAAAGCAATTGGATAGAAATTAGTAAATATATTGAATCCAAGTTTGGTAAATTAGACATTTTAGTTAATAATGCTGGTATTACAGGTTTCATAGAAAGTGCTGGACCCCATAACCCTGAAGATTTAGACATGGATTCTTGGCATAAAATTCATTCTATAAACTCTACTGGTGTGGCATTAGGATGCAAATATGCTATCAAGCTTATGAAAGAAAATGGTGGAAGTATAGTTAATATCTCTTCACGCTCTGGTATTGTTGGAATCCCTCAGGCTGTAGCTTATGCATCCAGTAAAGCATCTGTAAGAAATCATACAAAATCAGTTGCTCTATATTGTGCTGATATGAACTATTCAGTTAGATGTAATTCTATACATCCCGGAGCTATATTGACTCCAATGTGGGATGAAATGTTGCCGAAAGATGAAACTCAAAAAGAAGCTACAATAAAAATTATTTCTCAAGATATTCCTCTAAAAAGAATGGGCGAAGCAAAAGATGTAGCTTATGCAGCATTATATTTAGCATCTGATGAGTCAAAATATGTTACAGGTATTGAGCTAAATGTTGATGGAGGAATACTTGCTGGTAGCTCTGCTGCGCCTAGAGATAGAAAGGAATGAGAAAATTTAAATAACTTGATTAAATCAATAGCCTATTGCTAAAGCATTACCTCTACGTGGATCTGCTGCACCATAGACATATTGTCCATCAGACATTACAGACTCTGCAGCACCCATAGCAGCATAAGGAGTAACAGTGTTACCCATTTTTTTAAGTAGATTGATAGTATCCACAGATACACCCTGCTCTACACCAATTTCTTCTGGCCATAGTTGACTATGTATACGAGGATTGTTAACTGCTGATTGTAGATTCATATTATAGTCTATGATGTTTAAAATCACTTGTAATGTTGTTGTAATAATACGACTTCCACCTGGTGAACCTGTAGCTAAAAACGGCTTGCCATCTTTATCAAGAACAATTGTCGGGGTCATTGAGCTTAATGGTCGCTTATTTGGAGCAACTGTATTAGCTTCACCTTGAACTAAACCAAACACATTTGCCACGCCTACTTTTGCTGCAAAATCATCCATTTCATTATTTAACAATATACCAGTTCCTGGCACAACAATACCATTCCCATAAGAATAATTAAGCGTATAAGTATTAGATACCATATTGCCATCTTTATCAACTACACTAAATTGAGTAGTCTGAAGCTTTTCGCGATCTTCTGGATCAACTGTACTTATATCTTTACTCGGGATATGCTTATCTGTAGTGATTTTTTGAGCAATCTGTTTCGCATATTTTTTAGACAAGAATTTAGCCAAATCCATCTTAACAAAATCAGGATCTCCTAAATCAGAGTTTCTATCATTATAAGCATAGCTCATTGCATTACTCATAAGATTAATGGTTTTAGCGCTATTGTTACCATAGTCAGCTAATGGGAAGTTCTCTAGAATATTTAATAACTCTATCAGAATTACACCACCGGAGCTTGGTGGCGGCATAGAATATACTGTATAACCTCTATACGTACCTTTAAGTGGCTTCATCTCTTCGACATTGTAGTTTTTCAAATCTTGTAATGTGATTAAACCACCATTTTTAGCCATACTATCTGCTATCTTATGAGCAATATCTCCTTCATAGAAAGCTTTTTTACCTTGTTTTGCTATTAGTTTCAGACTATTTGCAAGTTCAGGCTGCTTTAAAATTTCTCCAACCTTATAAGCAGAACCATCTTTATGATAAAAAATCTTCATAGCTTCTGGTGATTTTTCAAGCCATGGTTTTGCAGTTATAAGCGACTGATTTAGGTCATAGCTTACTGGGATACCATCTTCAGCAAGCTTGATAGCTGGAGCAATAACTTGTGATAATTTCAATTTACCATATTTTTGTTGAGCATCTACTAAACCAGCTACAGTACCTGGCACACCTGAAGCACTGTATGAGCCAGAAACTTTAGCATAATCAACATCTCCCTTGTCATTTAAAAACATATCTTTAGATGCTTTTGCAGGAGCTTTTTCACGGTAGTTTACAGCTATATTCTTATTGCCATCTTGTAAGTGGATAATCATAAAGCCACCACCACCAAGATTACCAGCTCTAGGTAATGTAACAGCCAAAGCAAAGCCAACCGCAACAGCTGCATCTACAGCATTGCCACCTTGTTTTAATATATCTAAACCAACCTGACTTGCTAAAGACTCTTGAGAAGAAACCATACCATGTGTTGCAACTACTGGTTGAGCAATTTGCATCTCTTCTTGAATAGGAATAAAATCATAACCTGTTGGTACTGGTGCAGCAATCAAAGCTAAATTTGGTAAAAAAATTACCATACACATCAAACTTACAAATAGTTTTTTCACTAATAAACCTCAGTAACTATTTTTCAAACATAGTATATAAGATATCAAAAAACGATACCTTAAAAAAACTTTTTAAGCTAAACAAAAGATATTTTTTAAGACTTGTTTATAACTTAGACTAAACTTCAGTAACCTTATTTACACTAGCAAGACTACTTTTTAGAACTGGTGGAGTGTTTTGATATGCCTGGACAAAGCTTTCATCACTATAGGCAACTTCTGATTTAGTATTTTTGTTTTTAATACCTAAAACACTTAATATTGCTTGGTCACTTTGAGAACTATCAAGTGATGGATCTTTTTGTTTAAGGACTTTTGCCATACCATAGTCATAGTTCTGGAGGTAGGCATTTCTCATAGCTGCATATGGATCTACCGATACTTCTTCTAAGTTTGAATATGCCGGTAAATAAGAGACTCCTTCATTGGTATAATATAATCCATATACACTATAGTTTACAGCATAGGCTGTAAATGTACCTACTCCTGGAGCCAAAAACAAATACGACAGAGGATTAAACATAGCATCTACGCCATTACTAACTCCCTCTATCGTACCAGGTCCAAAAACTGGCCAAACAATATATGGTGAAGCATATCCTTTCTTATATACCCCCCATTTATGAAGAGTAACTGCAAAATCCTGATGATAACGCATTGGCAATCCAAACCTACTACCAGCTACATCAAAAATACCTACTATCCCAAGAGTTGTATTTTCCAAAAATCTCATACTATCATCTCCAGCATAACTCCACTCGCCTTGAAAAAGATCATTCGCTACTCGACTGGGCTCAAAAAGATTTTGAAAAAAATTAAATATACCTGTTTGTGCTGCTTCTGGCATAATGAAATTATAGGCTTTTGCTACAGGTGTCAGATCCTCATATAATTCATTATTCCAATGAAACATCTTACGATTATAGTTTTCATAAGGATCTCTATCATTAACTGGTGTCTCCCATTTAATTGAACAACCTGATAATGCTATGATAGTGGCGAGTAACAAAATACTCTTTTTTATTTTTAATTTCATGAACTTATTAAATTGATTCCTAAAAATTTCACAATTATAGCTAATAATTGCTATATATACATACTGAAGTAGTATTTTATGAAAATTTTTGACCTTTCTTGAAGCTTCTAGTCCAAAAACGCTCTATAGCAAGTGCTTCTAATAATTTATCCGAGTATTTTTGATTTTGATTTGTTATGTATGCTGTGATAATCTGAGCCGCTAATAATGATGAACATAAACCTTTTGAGCCAAATCCTGAAGATATATATAGACCTTGTTGATACTCAATATTTGGCATTTTTGATTTTGGATAGCCTTTAGACAGAGGCTTATAAAAAACTTGTTCAAAACTATTATAGTCTGCCAGCCTACCAACAAGTGGTAAATGATCAGAAGTTACACATCTCGTAGCTACTCTTGAATTAATAATTTCAACATTATAATCTTTGTCATCAAATATTTGCTTAATTTGATTAATATTAAAAACATTATCTTTCTGTCTTATATCTCCGCTAGTATCATTATTATCTCGAAATGTTGCTCCAATAACTTGTAGATTATCTTTATAATTAGGGATTATATATCCTTTATCCATAATATTATTTGAGATATCAAAACATCTTTTGATAACTGTTAGCTGTCCTTGTGATGGGTATACCGGAATATTTTGCAGCAGAGAAATATTTTTAAATAATGGATACCCTCCAGCAAATATCACAATATCAAAATCTTCAGTAAAATTATTAAATTCTAATTGCCAAGTATTATTCTCTAATTTCTTAATACCCAAGAGCTCATTATTTAATTTTAATTTAGCAGTTGATAATTTAAGCCATAGCTGACAAATACTTTTAGGTACCACAGATAAAGCATTAGGGTAATATACAGCCATGTTATGAGTATCTTTGCCAAGTAATTGCGAAAGCTCTTGATGAGATATTATTCTAGCTAAATCATCAGCTATCACTCTTTTTGTAAAAATCTTTTGATATCTATTTAGTTCTTTTTCATCACTTAATATTTGCAAGACACCCTGATTACAAATTTCGATATCATTACGATACTGATTTATAAACTCTAATAATGTACTATATCCTAGTGTATGAAACTGATCTGAAAAATTATTATCTGAAGTCAGATATGGTTCTAAAATTCCCGCATAATTACCAGAAGCTTCTGTTGCAGTATCAGAGTTTTTATCAAATATAGTTATACCAAAGTTAGCGAACCTACTTAATTCATAAGCTAATGAACATCCTGCTAGTCCAGCTCCTATAATAGCTATTTTTTTATTTAAAATCATTACCATTTTTCACAAAAAAAGTATCTCATATACTACTAGATAATGATATCTCTTTTTTCTATAATCTGTACACAAAAAATCCAAATCAAATTAAGACCTAGATAACTTTAGATCTTAATTTTCTTACTAACTTAGAAATAATTTGTACAAATCATTATTTTTTGCAATTACAACTAAATTCACACTCTTTAGCTGGAGTTACAAAGAATTAAACTTAACAATAATTTACATTTTAAAACAATAAGTAACATTAAAAGATGAATAATATATCCTAAATAACAGAAATCATTTAAATAAGGATTAAAAATGAAAAAAATTACTGGATTTATTATATGTATATCTACAGCAACCTCATTATATGCAAATAATCATTTTTGCGAAGTAAATAATCAGATGGAATTTAGAGAATTACATAGCTGTGCTTTGAATGCATACACCAATGAGAATAATAATAAAGTAAAGGGAAATGAATCACTTATAATATATAATTCTGATACAAATATAGCCTTTAAATTTGATAATAGAGTTTACTTTAAAGAGGTTGGAAGAAAAACTGATGACAACCTAGATTATGAAGATCTAGCAAGCTACAAATTCCATAAACTAACAAATGAAAACTATGCAAATGTTGACGGAAAAAATCAAAACTATACTAAAGAAACAATTATGAATAGTTTTATGGCAAAAGGTTATTTTAATGGAGTCAATTTTAAATCTAAGTTTGCTGATGAGCACGTAAGAAGTATTGCATTACTGGCAGAAGCAATCAGATTTACATCCTACTATAAAGAACTTGTGTATAATGATGGAAGTGCTACTAAAAATCCATGGAGTCAGTCTTGGGAAGTACTTGCTCACAACTGGGCTAATATAACAAATGATACTTTCAATATTCCTGCTAGCGAATACCAAATAAGAGAGTGGGTAAGGAACAGAGCAACTGAGGATCAAAGAAATCGTTATATAAAACACTTTGCATCACCAATAATTTGATGGCAGAAATTTGTACTTTAAGCACCAAAACCTCTAATGCCTTCTCTTTTACGCTTTTGTTCTGCTCTTAGCATACGGGCTTGTTTTGGATCAATAGTTAGATTTCTGTATATCTCAATTCTATCTCTATCTTCAAGGACATGATCTAGATCAATCATTTGTCCATAGATACCAACTTTAAGATTTTCGATACTGTCTAATTCAGAATAAACATCTAAGATTTTTGACTGAATAATAGCTTCTCTAACAGTCAGAGAATCATCAGACTCAACATAAAAAGACTTCTGCTCATTAGGTAAAGCATAAATGACTTCTACTTTCACTATTTATAAACCTCTTCTGCACGTTTACAAAATGCTCCCAACATCTTATCTGCAAGCCCACGAAATACTGGACCAAGAGCCATTTCCACAAATTTATTTTCAAAGGTAAACTCCATGTCCAATGATACTTTACATGAATTTTCATCTTGAGGTTCAAATTTCCAATCACCTGTTAAACTTTTGAATGGTCCATTCATAAGATTTAAATGAATATGCTCATCTTTTACCATTGTATTATGTGTAGCAAAATCCAATTTCACAAATCCTGATTTGATTTTTAGAGATGCTTTTGCTTCTGTTTCCGTGTGTTCAAAAATCTCAATATCATAGCACATCGGCAAAAATTCAGGATAGCTTTTAATATCATTTACAAGATCATACATTTGTGAAGCAGTATAATTAACAATTGCAGATTTATTAACTTTATTCATTTATTTAATCTTTTGTGTTTTGCTGATAATATATAGCGTTACATTGTATATCTTTTACAAAAAATAATAAAGTTATGAGTAAACATAAGGTTTCTCCAGCAACTATTGCTAGGAATAAAAAAGCCTTCCATGATTATACTATTCTCGAGAAATTTGAAGCTGGAGTAGTACTACAAGGATGGGAAGTAAAAAGTATCAGAGCTGGTAAAGTACAGATGATAGATAGCCATGTGCATATCAAGCGTGGCGAAGCTTGGCTTTTTAATTGTCTAATAACTCCTCTATTATCAGCATCTACTCATGTTGTAGCTGATGCTTCAGCAAATCGTAAACTATTACTTAATCGCCGTGAAATAGATAAAATCATGGGACGAATTGAGCAAAAGGGATTTACATGTGTGCCTTTAGCTATGTATTGGAAAGGTCCTCGTGTGAAAGTTGAGATAGCTCTTGCTCAGGGTAAAAAAGTTCACGACAAGCGTCAGGCTCAAAAAGATAAAGATTGGGCTCGCGAAAAAGATAGAATCTTTAAGAAGGCGCATAGATAAAATGACTGAAATAAAAATAAGCAAAACTGAAAAAAAACTCCGTCACTATATTACTAAGGCTATAGCTGATTATAAGCTTATCGAAAAAGGTGATAAGGTTATGCTATGTCTATCAGGAGGTAAGGATTCTTTTGGATTATTAAAAGTTTTGCATGGTCTTGTCAAAGATGGAACTTATGATATTGATCTTCATGTGTATACATTAGATCAGTCTCAACCTGGTTGGGATGATAGTCAACTTAGAAAATATCTTGACGATCTAGGTATATCTTATGAGATTGAAACAAAAAACACTTATGGTGTTGTTATAGATAAGGTTCCAGAGGGTAAGACTTATTGTTCGTTATGCTCGAGACTTCGTCGTGGTAACATCTACAGATATGCAAAAGAGCATAAAATGGATAAAATCATTCTAGGACATCATCGCGATGATCTGATCGAATCATTGCTAATGTCGATACTTTATCAAGGACAAATCAAGTCTATGCCACCTAAGTATATAACTCAAGATGGTGAAAATACTGTAATTCGCCCAATGGTACTAGTTCAAGAGCGAGATCTTATCGAATTTGCTAAAGAAGAGCAGCTTCCGATAATCCCTTGTAACCTATGTGGATCACAAGAAAATCTTAAAAGAAAAAAGGTTAAAAAACTTATCCAAGATCTAGCACATGAAAATCCAAAAGTACCTAGCAACATCTTAAATTCGCTTTCAAATGTATTACCTAGTCATTTGATGGATAGAGATTTACTTAATATCATACAAAACTAAATTTGCAAGTTCCTCTATCTATTCTATCATTCTGAACTAGTTTCAATCTCAATAAAATAAATACTTATCATAATATCGAGTTTTGAATTAATTAACATATATAATCACAGTACATTAGCAGTTAGTAGTCCATAAAATAAATTATTAGAAAATAAAATCAATACTATTCATCATACTACGGCTCCGACCGTAGTATCCATTAACAGAGTAGAGATGTTATCAATATCCTTTAGATCCTATGGTCAAGCCATAGGATGACATCATTTTTTCATTATGTCATTCCAAAATATTACAAAATAGAGTGATATTTTATATCTATAGAACTAACCCACATTATGAGAAAAATTAGAAATTTTAAATGTATTTGGACATGTACTTTGGTTAGCATTTGGTGCATTAGCTAGCAAAGCAGACAAATCTTTTTGGTTTGGCTCATCAGCATTTTTAGATAATGATATATACACATCAACTAGCATACCATCTTTACAATTTAGATATACTTTATTACTAGTACCTGCCCCAAAGCTTTGATTAAAAGCATTATCAAACTGTTCAATAGTTATATCTTTACCAATATTTTGGCTAAATAGCTGCTCTAATTTTGAATCATTTATTTGGTTTACAAAAGTAACTGCTTGAGTATAATATTGGTTTTGATCATGTAATTGACAAGTTCCATGCTTATACCATTCATGGCGTTGTAAACATGAAGAGTCATTATATCCTGGCATCACACTATGCAGCAACTCCATAGTTTTATCATCTAAATTTAATGGCGCATAATTACAAAAATCAGATTGTTTCTGAGCATCACAAAAACCATAATTAGTACCACAAGTATCTTGATTTGGCCAAAATCCATGTAGCGAAAAACTCTTAGCCGCTGCACTATCTACAGGTAGATTTTTACACTCTTGCTTTCCAGCACTGAAGCCATAAGTCTCACAAAATGCAGGCTGCCAACTTAAAGCTAATACATAGCTATCAGCAAGTCCAGGCTCTTGGACATATTGTTTAGCAGGAGTATCACCTCCTTCTTCAATATCTGCGATACCACAACTACTACTTACCCAGTGCAACTGGCTTTCACTAGCATTTGAAATAAATACTCTAAACCAATCAGGATTAGTATCTTTATTTTTTTCCTGAATAGAGTAAGTTTGCCCTGCAATTACATAAGTATTATCAGGGTTAGTCATTTTGTTTTTTGATATATACGCTTGACACGCCGACTCTGCTGTAAATGTACCTTTAGCAGGCACTGCGTACACTGATGTAGTAACTAATGCCAAGAAGACAATCGCTAAGGTACGAATTGTTATTTTCATATAAGTAAATTTTTGGTTAACTTCAAATAATAATTATAACTTAATTAGAAGTATTTTGAGAAACTAACTTTTGACAAATTTGTTCTAATGAAATACCTTTCTCTCTCAGTAAAACTAATAAATGAAATAATAAGTCCGCTGTCTCAGAAATTAGTTCATCTTCTGAATCTTGCTTCATTGCAGCAATTACAACTTCGACTCCTTCTTCGCCAACTTTTTGAGCGATTCTAGGTAATCCTTTTTTAAATAAACCAGTCAAATAGCTATTCTCAGGTAAATAGTCTTTTCTTTCAGCTATTAATTTTTCTAACTTGTCTATTATATACAAGGAGCTATTTTCTTCATTTTTTGTAAAACATGATTTGCTACCAGTATGACAAGTTGGGCCGTATGGTATAGCTTTGATTAGTATAGAATCATTATCACAATCGACAGCTATATCTTTTAACTCAAGAAAATTACCACTTTCTTCGCCCTTAGTCCATAAGCGTTTTTTACTACGACTATAGAAAGTTACTTTGCCAATTTCTAAAGTTTTTTCTAAAGATTCCTTACTCATATAGCCTAGCATTAAGACACTATTATCAATTGCTGATTGAATAATAGCTGGAACTAAATTATCCATTTTTTGCCAAGCTATAGACTCTATAATTTTGTTATCCATTTTGTATCCTATTTTACTATTCTTGTCGGTATATTGTTTTTAAAAAGCTCTTGTTTTAACTCAGGTATAGCAATAATATCATCATGAAACACACTAGCTGCCAAAGCACCATCAATCTCTGTGTACTTAAATACATCGATAAAATGCTGAATCTCTCCAGCACCACCGGAGGCAATAACAGGTATTGAGACATTTGATTGAACTTCTCTAAGATGCTCTAGATCATAACCACCTTTGACACCATCTTGATTCATACAATTAAGTACTATCTCACCAGCACCACGAGATTCTACCTCTTTTGCCCAACTAACGGGATCTAATAATGTCTGTACAGTCTTATCAGCACTACCTGTATATTGGCAAACTTTAAATTCACCATCAATAAATTTGCTATCAATACCAACGACCACACACTGACTACCAAATTCATAAACTAGCTCATCTATCAAATCAGGTCTAGCTAATGCTGCTGAGTTTACAGATATTTTATCTGCCCCTTCATTAAGTATAGCTCGAGCATTTTCTACAGATTTTATTCCGCCAGCTACACAAAATGGGATATTTATCTTTTTGGCTATCTCTTGTATCCATTTGATAGACAGTAGCTTATTATCAGGACTAGCACCAATATCATAAAATACTAGCTCATCAGCTCCTGCATCTGAGTATTTCTGAGCTAGCTCAATAATATCGCCAATGATTCTATGATTTCTAAATTTTACACCTTTAACAACTACGCCATCTTTGACATCAAGACATGGAATTATTCTTTTTGTTAACATTCTAAAGCCTCTTGTAGCGTAAATTTATTCTCATATAAAGCTTTGCCTATGATGACACCATAAGTATTCTGCTCTTTTAGAATTTCTAAATCTTCTAAGCTACCAACCCCACCAGAAGCCATAAACTGAATATCTGGATATATAGATGAATAGATTCTATATAGCTCAAAATTTGGACCTTGTAACATACCATCTCGAGAAATATCAGTACATAAGACATACTCAAGACCATCACCAAGATAAGTTTGTAATACCTCATCTAAAGTTGTTGTACTTGATTCTTGCCAACCATGCGTTGCTATATAAGGTATTCCTTCTTTGATAAATACATCCAAAGCTAAAACTATCTTCTCAGCACCATATTTCTCAAAAAATTTCTTGGTTAATGCTATATCCTTAACAGCTAAACTACCAACAACCACCCTATCAACCCCAATCTCCAGAAGCTTTTCAATAGTCTCAAAGTCTTTGACTCCTCCACCAACTTGTAAAGTCATATTACAGTTTTTTCTAATCTGTTGGATAGTTTCAAATTGACAAGTTTGGCCTTTTTTAGCACCATCTAAATCTACAACATGGATAAATTCAGCACCTGCTTGTTGATATGCTTTTGCAACATCTTTAGGCTCAAGCTCATAAGTAGTAGTTTTATTGAAATCACCTTTTTCTAAACGAACACATTTGCCATTTATTAGATCTATCGCTGGAAATATATTCATTTACAAAGCTCCCTGTATAAAATTCTCTAAAATCTTCATCCCAACATTACCCGACTTCTCAGGATGAAATTGAATGCCATAAAAATTATCTTTATTTACCATCGCAGTGAAATCATTTATATAGTTATTAGTAGCTATGCTAAATTGATTAAGCTCAGCATAAAAACTATGCACAAAATATACATAATCATCTTCTGCGATATCTTTAAATAGAAAATGATCCTTATTTATATTTTGTAAACTGTTCCAACCCATATGTGGAATGCTAAAACCTTGAGTTTTCTTAAAAGCTTTTACTTTTTCAGGAAAAATACCTAAACAATCTGTATTTCCTTCTTCAGAAAAACTATACATAATTTGCATTCCTAAGCAGATTCCTAATACTGGTTGTTTTAGTTGTGGGATAAGCTTATCTAAATTATATTTTTTTAGATTTGCCATTGCTGATTTAGCATGTCCTACACCAGGTAAAATTACGCAGTCTGCTTCTTTAATAACTTCAGCATCATGTGTTAGAACTATTTCTTGCCCTAATTTCTCAAAAGCATATTTTATCGAAGCAAAATTACTCCCACAACAATCTATTATCGCTATCATAACACTCCTTTTGAACTAGGAATCTCATCTATACCATTTTTGGCAATTGCTTGTTTAAGTACTTTTCCTAAGCCTTTAAAACACGCTTCTATCATATGATGAGTATTCTCACCTGTTACTTTAATATGTAGTGTTGCTTTTAGACCTTCAGCAAAAGATACAAAGAAATGCTTCACCAACTCTACTGATAAATCCCCAACCATCTCTCGATCAAAATTCGCTTCAAATGAGCAATAATTTCTGCCACTTAAATCTAGAGCAATCTCAACTAAAGCCTCATCCATAGGTAATAAAAAACCATAACGATTAATACCGTATTTATCGCCAAGAGCTTGAGCTATTGCTTGAGAAAGAGTAATTGCAACATCTTCAACACAGTGATGATCATCTATATGAAGATCACCTTTTGCCTTAATTGTTGCACTTATCCCAGCATGTTTTACAATCTGATCAAGCATATGATCAAAGAAACCAAGACCTGTCTCTATTTCTCTAGTCCCAGGAACATCTAGATTAACTTTTACAATAATATCAGTCTCATTAGTTACACGCTTGATTTCAGCTACTCTAGGCTTATTTAATATAGCTGTAGTAATATCATCCCAAGATTGATAATTTCCAACACCAAATTGAATAGGATTGACTTTAATATTATGAGCCAACTGTACATCCGTTTCTCTATCTCCAATCACATAGCTATCTTTTAGAGAAATTTTTTGCTCAACTAAATAATCCATCAACAAGCCAACTTTAGGTTTACGACAGTTACAATTTTCATGAGCAAAATGTGGACAAATCAATACATCCTCAAACTCGATACCTTGTGATTTAAATATCTTAATCATCAAATCATGTGGTGCATCAAAGTCTGCTTGAGGGAAAGAGTCAGTGCCTAATCCATCTTGATTTGATACAATTACAAGTTTAAAATCTGCTTTTTGTAATTTTTTAAGAGCATCAAAAACACCTTCAAAAAACTCTAATTTTTCGATACTGTCAACTTGTTTATCTATAGGTGGCTCAACTATTAAAGTACCATCTCTATCAATGAATAAATATTTATTTTGTTTCATATTCGCTACTTAATTTTTGTAATACTTCGATTAATCTTTTATTTTCAGATACTGTTCCTATGCTAATTCTTAAAACTTTTTCATCATTGAAAAAATGGGCCATAGAACGAACTACTATTTTGTTATCTATCAGTTTATTAAAGATACTTTCTCTAAATCTGACTAATATAAAATTAGCATCTGATGACCACAATTTATCAACAATCTTCATTTGCGATAATGCTTGATATAGATGTTCCCTTTGTTCTTTTACTTCAATAATTTGACTAGCTATATTTGCTAAATTCTCATCATCAAGCATTGCTAATATAGTACTTTCGGTAGTTTTTGGGATTGGATATGGTGCTAAGATTTTTCTCAACCAAACTATTCTATCTGAATTAGTAATTACCACCCCTAGCCTAAGACCTGCCATACCAAAAGATTTTGACAAGGTTCTTAGTACAACTAAATTTTCATATTTATTAATGATGCTAGAAACAGACTTTTCATTACTAAATTCAATATATGCCTCATCAACCACAACTACACAATTGCCAGCTAATTCAGATAGAATTTGCTCAATATCAGCTAAGGGTATAGATTTACCAGTAGGATTATTAGGAGTACATAAAAATAATAACTTACAATTATCAGGAATACTTACTAAAAGCTCTATAACATTAATCTCAAAGTCATTTTCTTCTTTTAGCTTAAGAGTCTTATAATTAACACCTTGTAATTGAGCAGCTATTTTATACATCCCAAAAGTAGGCTCGACTGCAAAAGCTGAATCTTTTTGATACTCACAATATAATCTAAATAATAGATCAATCCCCTCATCACTACCTCTAGTAACTAATAGATTGCTTGCATCAACATTATATATCTTTGCTAGTTTCTCAACCAATCTCTTTGATTGTGGCTCAGGATAACGATTATATAAATACTCATCATTATATGGTGATTCATTAGCATTTAACCAAATATCTCCATCTACTTTTAAAGAGCGTGCAGATGAGTATGCACTAAATTTTTGTAAATCTTTACGAATAAGACTTTCTGTAGTTTGATTTTGCACAATCTTTTGCATAATGTTATAAACTCTCCAAACGAATAGCTATTGCATTTTCATGAGCTTTGAGACCTTCTATATCAGCTAATCTCATTGCTATTTGACCTATATTTTTTATACCTTGTTTTGATACATTTTGGATACTTATAGCTTTCATAAAATCTATAGTTGCTAAACCGCTATAGGCTTTTGCATATCCATAAGTAGGTAACACATGATTAGATCCTGTAATGTAATCACCTAATGCTTCAGCCGCCCAAGGACCTACAAATACAGCTCCTGCATTTTCGATACTATCAATATAATTATCTGCATTCTCAATATTTAAAATAAGGTGCTCAGAAGCATACTCATTAGCTATATTAATTGCTTGGCTAAGTGTGTCTACAACAATAATTGTGCTATTTTCTAAAGATTTTTCGATGATAGCTTTTCTTTGGGCTGTACTAGTTTGCTTAGAAACTTCATCTCTAACCTTATCTGCTAAAATTTGACTAGTTGTAATTAATAAGGCTTGTGAGTCTGTGCCATGCTCAGCTTGAGCTAATAGATCTGCAGCAACAAATCTAGGATCAGCAACTTCATCAGCAACTACTAAAACCTCTGAAGGTCCAGCTGGTAGATCAATAGCCGCACCTTGGCTATCATTAGATACTTGTTGTTTTGCCTCTGTAACCCAAGAATTTCCAGGGCCATAAATTTTATTAACTTTGGATACAGTTTCTGTACCATAAGCTAGAGCAGCTATAGCTTGAGCGCCACCTAATTTATAAATCTTTGAAACCTTACAAATATCAGCTGCTAT
This sequence comes from Francisella salina, assembly GCF_000219045.1. Taxonomy (NCBI): domain Bacteria; kingdom Pseudomonadati; phylum Pseudomonadota; class Gammaproteobacteria; order Thiotrichales; family Francisellaceae; genus Francisella; species Francisella salina. The sequence continues at coordinate 1,207,939 of NC_015696.1, read as the reverse complement.
TAAAATTAATGGATGGATATTGCCTTCTTTATCACAAGGAGTAGTTACATAAATCTCTTTACAACCTGCAATTTGCGCTGGAGCTGCTAACATTATTAGCGTAGAAACTAAAGGTGCTGAACCACCAGGTACATACAGACCAACCTTTTCGATAGGCTTATAGATTTTTTTACAAACCACATCATCATTAGTATCACAAACAGTTGTTTTTGGTTTCATTACCTCATGATAGTTAGATATACGCGCAATAGAGTTTTTAACTAACTCAATATCATCTTGTGAAACTAATGAATAAGCTTTTTTAATCTCATCTGCTGAGACTTCAATATTATCTAAATCAACACCATCAAACTTAGAAGTAAACTCTAAAAGAGCTTTGTCACCATTCTGCTTAACTTCATTTAAAATATTTCTAACACCTGCAACTAAGGTTGCTTTATTAGCAGAAACTGGACGAGATAGAAGCTCTGCTTGCTTTGCTAGACTAAGTTCTTGCCAATTATATATTTCAATCATTGTAGTTACTTACTCCAACATCTTCTCAATTGGTAAAACTAATATAGAACTAGCACCAGCTGCTTTTAGCTTTTCTAAAGTTCCCCAAAAAACACCTTCTTTGGTAACTAAATGTATCGCAACTTTATTATCACCATATATAGGCATAATTGTTTGACCTTCATGTCCTGGTAAAATATGGGTAATTGTATCAACAGCATTTTTATCTATATGGAACATAATATACTTACGCTCTTGAGCATGTTTGACACCCTCAATCCTTCTAAGCAATAATTGGTAATACTCTTCAAGTTCTGCTCCAAAACTCTCATTTGAGCAAATTAAAATAGCTTGGCTTTTCATGATAGTATGAATTTCTTTAAGATTATTCTCTTCTAATGTTCGACCAGTAGAAACCAAGTCACATATAGAGCTAGACATTTGTAAGTTTGGAGCTATCTCAACTGATCCTGAAATAGATAATGGATCTAGATTTAAATTATTTTCATCTGAAAACTTCTGCACTAAATGAGGATATGATGTCGCTATACGAGTATTTTTAAGTGTACTAATATCATCACTTGCATCATTAGGTACTGCTATAGATAATCTACAGTAACCAAATCCTAATTTCTTAGTTTTGATAATGTCATTTTTCTTAGTGGTATTTTTGATACTTAATAAATACTCTTCTAAAACATTTTCACCGACTATTCCAAAATCACAAACATTACCATTAACTAAAGTTGGAATATCATCATCTCTCACAAAAAGAAAATCAATTGGAGCATTTATTGAATGGCATAACAAGTTACTTTTACTTGAGAACTCTACTTTGATACCTATTTTGTTGAATAATTCCATAGAATTGTCATATAGTCTGCCTTTTTTTTGTACAGCTACTCTTAATCTTTCTCTCATTTTAGCTCTCTCTATTAGTTTTATTATAGATAGTATTGTAACCATTAGTCCCGTAACTAAGACATCTTGCAACTCTGCTAATAGTTGTAAGGCTAACTCCTGTTTCAGCATGTATCTGCCTATAAGGCTTATCTTTTTTTAGCTCTTTAACTACTCTCCAACGTGCAGCCATTGCCATCAAATCTACAGGAGTACATAAATCTTCTAAAAAAAGCTTAGCTTCTTCGACAGAATCAAAGTTTGTAAAGACCTCATAAAGATCATGCAGATTTTCTTCATTATTTTTTATTTCAGACATTTATTATTCAATTAAACAATGTATTAATGTACTATCATAGTAGTACATAAGAACAGCAAATACAAACAAAAATATTGGCTAATATAATATATTTACTTATTAGAGAAAAATATTACAGAAATAAGGGCTTTACTCTTCTAACTCGATGCCTTTAGTCTCAGGCATAGTTGCTATGATAATAACTATAATTATAGAAGCTATTAGAGCATAAAAACTAGGAGCAACATTACCGAAATACATAACTAACGCTGCTGATACCATTGGTACAGTTCCTCCTAACAATGCATTACTTATATTATATCCAGTTGCTACACCACTAAATCTTAGATGTGTTGGAAATAGCTCATTGATTGTGACTACAAATGTCGCTGTAGCTGCTGATATTAATAACATTATCACAGTCATAATTAATGTTATAACAATTTGTGAATCTGTATTAGTCATAATATAAAACGCAGGTATTATCAAAGTCCCAATCCCAATACAAGATATTAATAATACTTTTTTTCTACCAATTTTATCTGATAGTCCACCCCATATTGGAGCTGTTGTAAAATAGAAAAACGCTGCAATCATAGACATCAGCATTGCTGTATGTACAGAATAACCCAAATCACTTTTTAGAAATGTTGGTATAAAGCCAGAAACCATATAGTATACAATTCCTAAATAGCCTGCTAAAGCAAACACAATAAAGATTTGATAAGGATATTCTTTAACTGCAGAGACTACAGGAGTATCATCTAACATCCCATCTTCTTTTGATTTAAGATACTCAGGGGACTCATCTGATGCAAACTGAAGTATCAAAACAACAATAGCTAGTATCGCTCCAACAATAAAGCAAATTCTCCAACCATAAGCATGCATCTGATCAGAATTTAAAAAACTTGTTAAGATATAGACTATAAATGTACCTAAAAAGACACCTAAGCCTGAGAAAAACGTACCAAAAGCAGTAATCAACCCACGCTTACTATCGGGTGCACCTTCACTTAATACTGCAAGTACACCATTATATTCACCACCTATTGAGAAACCTTGAATCATTCTAGCCAGGAGAATAATTATCACAGATGCAATTCCCAAACTTCCATAACCTGGAGTAAATGCTATCATAGCTGTAGATATAAACATCAATGCCACAGTAAATATTAATACATGCTTACGCCCTTTTTTGTCCCCGAGATTACCAAAGAAAATCCCGCCTATGGGTCTCATCAAATATCCAGCAGCAAACAATCCAAATGTTTTTAATATAGCAACAGAAGAATTATTATCCGGAAAAAATGTTGCAGAGATATAAATAGTTACATACGTAAATAAAGCAAAATCAAAATACTCTACAGTTGTTGCAAAACCTGCAAATATTATATTTTTGGGAGATACCTTTTTTTGCATTTCAATAATTTCAAACTTATTTTTAACTATTATGATGAATAATAATTTAATTTGCAAAAATACTCTTATATCATTGTTTTATAAAAACTTTTTTATTTACTATAAAAATGAGATATATAAATATAAAGCTTGCAACTATTATACTTGCTATAATCGGTATATTGAGTCCAGGCTTTGCTAACAAAAGTACTAGTTCAAGCATTGCAAGCATTAGTCTAAAGCAAAAAGCTATTGAAAATGTTCAATATAGTATCTTTAACCAAAAAGCCGCAGATACATATTTGCATAATGCTATAAATGCTCTTGAATTAGCTATGAAGCAAACTGATCCTGATAGCAAAGAGCTCCTACAATTAGGTTTATCATTGTTTTCTCTTCAGATTGAAACAAAAGAATATAACCAAGCTGGTGAAACTCTGGATATGCTGGTAGAAAATTTCCCTGACAACCCTATTGTACAAATATATGACTCAGCATATTCATATATTTTTGATTTTAGTAATTTTAGAAAAACATTTGCTAAACTAGAAACATCTAAATGGCCTGAAATGCCAGTATATATAAATGCCTTTGATATTATCAAAAGAAGCTTTAATTTACATATAAATACTAACGCCAACCAAATACAACTTACACGAAATTCTATACCTGTAATTGTAATTTTAGGATCTCCGTTAAACTCTAATGCAAGTATGAATGAATATTTAGTAAGAAGGCTATTCAAAGGGTTAGATGCATACTATAGGTTTTCAAATGCAAGAATTATAGTCAGCGGTGGTCGAGTTACAGGAGGTAAAACAGAATCTTATCAAATGAGACAATGGCTAGTTAATAGTGGTGTACCCTTAGATAAAATCATACTAGAAGACCAATCTTTTAATATGGTTTGGCAAGGAGTCAATACTTTTTCAACAATAAAAAATATGAACCCTAAACCTACTGATATTATTTTAGTTGATTCAACAGCGAATATTAGAAGAGCTAGTGCTATATTTAAACAGGAAGCATTTGACAACAATATGCTGGATATAAAGATTCATAATTTAGCCTCAGAGACTAAAGGATATAACATAATGTATCCTCTTACAGATTATGAAAAAGTAATGATTATCAAAGATACTCTTAGAGCCGCTGGAATATGGGAAATGCTAGGAATGATTTTTTAAATCTTATAAAGAGATTTAATTTATGGTAATTTTTTTATATTATCTTGTAATATTTTTTAACAAAACCTAAATATGAAAGTCTCAAAAAAAATTATCCTAAGCTTAATAATTATAATTTCACCTATCTTATCATTTGCAGATCGATCAAATAACTTCAATCTTAATATCCTGAATAACCAACAAACTGCAATAGCAAATATTCAGTATGATTTGAGTGTTTCGACTGATGATAAAAATGATGGCTCTATTACTCAAAGAGGCGACCTACAAGGCTCAATTAACTCTTTAAAAAGTGCTCTTAAAGAATCTAAGCCCAATAGTTATATCAATACACAGCTTACCCTTGCATTAGCATCTTTAGAAATATCTAATAATTCAGTAAATGATGCCAGAAAAACATTAAGCTCTCTTGGCACTATAAAATCTTATAATAACCCGATATTACAGATATTCTTAACCGCATATTCTTTAATTTGGAACCCTAATAATTTTGATCAAAATATTACTATTCTTAAAGAATCTAAATGGTCAAAAATGCCTCACTTTATACAAGCAATACAAACTGCTAAAACTAACTTCAAATTAGGCATAAACTCAAAATTAGATCAGTTAAAAGACATTGATCAAAATTCTTTAGCAATAGTTACATTAGGATATTCATTAAATGATGACGGCACCATGAGCAATATATTAGTTGATAGACTAAAAATAACTCTATCAGCATATAAAAAATACCCTAATGCGATAATCATAGTATCAGGTGGAGTTGCTCACGAAGGTGTAACAGAATCATATCAAATGAAACAATGGTTAATTAAGTATGGTGTTTCTGCACAAAGCATAATACAAGAGGATCAATCAACTAGCACTGTCACCAATGCCATTAATACGATAAATATAATCAAAAAAATAAATAGACCTGTTAAAAATATTCTACTAATAAGCTCTGACTCTCACATTCGTAGAGCAAACTCTATTTTTGAGCAAGAAATTTACAATGCTAAACTACCTATCAAAATGTCTAATATAACTGCTAGAACAAATTATGATATTGATAAACCAGCACAGCAACAAGAAAAAATACTAATAATCAAAGATACTCTTAGAACAGCTGGAATATGGCAAATGCCAGGTATGGTTTTCTAGTCATTACCTTCAAATTCATCTATAAACTTCTGAGCTGCAGCAATTCTTTCTTTACATAACTGATAACTTTTTGAGGCTTGTTCTAGCATTGGTGCTAATTCATCTAACAGAGCAGGATTATCTTGTTGCTCTTGAAGTTTCTCATTAATCTCTTCTAATATTTGATAATTTTTTGCAAATTTTTTACTTTGAGTTGCCATTTTCTTTCACCTCTACTTGTATATTTCCATCGGCATAAACTATCTCTAAATCTGAGTATGCTTGTGCTTGTTTTTGAGTTGTTATATATTTGCCATCTGTTGTCTTTGTCAAGCTAAAGCCTCTTTTAAGAGTTGGCTCTATTGATACAGATAATATCTGCTTATAAAGAGATTCGCTTGTTTGATTATAGTATTTTAAAATATTTCGAGCTGTATTAGTTGACTGATTATATGAATTATAAATGTTATTTTCATAACTTCTTATCAAGCTTTTTGAGCTTGATAATATATTTTCATGCATAGTATTCACGGTTTTATCATATAGCTTAGTAACTCCCCTTGCTATAGAAGTAGATTCTTTATAGTTATGATCAACACTTTGATTCATTTGATAGAGATAATGTTCTATACGTGTTTTAAAATTATGATACAGATTATCTAATTGATGTTTATTTTGTTTAGCTAAATTTTTAGTAATTCTTACTATCGATTCATAATTATATTTAGCGTTTATTGCATTATCAATAATTGTATTCGCTATATAATTTATAACCTTAGATGGCGTATCAAATCTTTTTGTACATATCTCATCTAAAACTGTGCTATCTCTTTCATGTCCTATACCAACTAGCACGGGAATTTCACTATTACAAATACTTTCAGCTGGTAGTATATTATTAAACCAGTCAAGATCAGCCTGAGAACCCCCTCCTCGGATTAATACTATCGCATCATATTTATCAGCCATTGTTGCTATCTTAGCAAATGCTGTTGAGACACTTTTCGCACATTCTGCACCTTGCATCTTTGCTTCATATATATCAAAGTTACATAAACTTAAATCTTGTAATTTATCAGCCTCTTCAAAGAAATCTCCTTTACCTGCAGCCGTTATACTTGTGATTACTGCAACATTGGTAAAATCATCTGGCATATTAAGAACTTTATTTCTCTCTAAAATACCTTTTCCGGACAAGCTTTGTAGAATCTCAATTTTACGAGCTTGCCTATCACCAAGTGTAAAGGCAGGATCTATATCTATTATATTTAGACTAAGTCCAAAACTAGTATGATAATTTACACTTACCCTAAATAAGACTTTCATATCTGTTTTTAGAGTTTCTCCAGTAGCTTGACTAAATTTACTATGGATATAATCAACTTTATTTGCCCAACAGTTACATCTAATTTTAGCTATAGGAAATTTACTAACACCATCATGCTCTATAAGCTCACCATAGTAATGTTTACCAGATCTACGCCATTCAGATAGCTCAGCAACTACCCAAAAACCTTCATAGCCGAAACTCATTTCAATAGTACTTTTTATAAGCTCAAGAAACTCGCTTAACTTCAATGATTCTTGCATAATAGTATTAATTGGAAAGTTTAATTGAGATAAATTCTACACTTACGAAATTATTATACAACTGTTATCAAACTAGCTAACCTCGAGATCTAAAATATTTTTATTGCCTATCAAAAGTTGCCGTAATTTCATAAACATCAACACTCTCTTCATTAGTTACTCCAATAAAATGAGTATCAGGACTGAATATAAGCTGAAGAGGCTTATCTTTTAGATAAAATGCTTGAGATAAGACAAACCCATTAAATACTTGTATAGCCGATTCACTCATTATGGCTGTAACTTTATCGACATGCTCCACATCAATAAGGGAAGCATCAAAACCTCTTTGCAAAATAAGTTTATCTTCTATCGCATTTGTTTTAGCGTTAATCTCTCTAATATCAAAGCTATACTCATATGCTACTAGAAACATCTGTTTTTCATCATATGCATATATTTGATAAGGCTCTAGCTCCAGATTAACACTTGATGTAAGTCTCACTCCCACACCATTAAGTAAATACATTTTTAAGGCTCCTTGACTAAGCCCAGAATCACCATTTTTTAAAGCTACTCCCATCATTCCCTATGTTAAATATAATTAAGGAGCCTCTATTACTATCTTCTTCGTGTGTCAGAACATAAATTTTACTATTAAACTTTTCAACAGCTATAATATTCTGGGTTATATGTTCACTTGATATCTGTGAGTTAACTCTACTTGATATAGGAGACACGCCATATTCAGAGATTATATGCTCTGAAAATAAATACAATCGGGATCCATTTTCAGAGATAATCGCTTTTAAGACTTTGCTACCAATATTAGTTTCACTATCAAAACAACTAGAAGATACAGCACTATTACTTATTGAATAGTTTAGCTTTATAGCACTACTGCAGTACTGTGTTCCTTCACGATATATCGAGTATAGTCTAGAGTTTTTTCCTTCTGACATAGCTAGTGTTTGAACATTAGGCTCATATACTGTACTTATATAACCTGGCTGAGCCTTATGATTATCTTTACTGGCACGAACAAAGCTAGCTTGAATATTAGTACTAAAAAATGTTAACAATATACTTATACAAAATATTTTTTTCGCCATACTCATAAATTGTAATATCTACATAGTTTTATTAAGTAGTATTTGCAAGTATACATGACTATGAAAAATATTTAAGTTTATCTAAGTTATATATCAAGCTAGAAGTTAGATAGCTATTGTAGACAAACTCGTCTTTGACCAAAATAACAAAAAAATGCTATATTAAGCAAAATATTTTATAAAAAATAATGAAGTTAGTAATACTATGAATAAAACAAAAATAGGCTTTGCAAGTATAAATAATATAACTACAGAGGAAATAAATACTCTTGTCAAAATTATTAATGATGCCTATAGGAGTGCTGAAGGAGATCTATGGATAGATTCTGCAAAAAGAACAACTTTTAATGAATTAAAAACTCTAATTAATAATAATCAGATAATTATCGCAACAAATAATAATCAGATGATCGGCTCTGTAAAAGTCACAAGACTCTCAGATAATATAGCTGAACTTGGAATGCTTGCTACTGCCTTTAACCATAGGAGGCTTGGCGTTGGCACTAAGCTTGTGAATGCTGCAGAAAATTGGGCAAAGAATAATGGCTTTAAAATAATGCAACTTGAACTACTTACCCCTAAACACTATATTAATCCAAGCAAAGAGGTTTTGAAAAGATGGTACACCAAATGTGGGTACATACACCACTCTATAGAGCCATTTAAAAGCTTATTCCCTGATACATACCATCTATTAGCTGTAGAGTGCGACTTTAATATCTATCACAAGTCACTCCTTTAGACAAAATTTTATAACGTGCTAGTTACATCAAAAACTTTAACGTTTATCGACAAAGACTCTCCACCTCCTCCTCGGTAAATTGTTCCTGCTGTCGGCGTAGCATCAATATATGTTCTACCACATGCAATCCGTACATGATCACTATTAACTTCACAACCATTTGTAGGGTCATATCCTATCCAGCCAATCCACGGTATATATACTTCTACCCATGCGTGCGTAGCGTCACTCATCTCAGTATTATTATAGTGACCACCATTAAATATATATCCTGATCGATATCGAGCAGGTATACCTAAAAGCCTTGCCAAACAAATAAACAGATTTGAGAAGTCTTGACAAACACCTTGCCTAGTAATATATACATCATAAGCAGTTGTGGCAAAGTTAGTAGAACCTGAGACGTATTTATATTCGTAATAGATTGTTTTATTAATATCATCTAGTACCGCCATAATATCACTATCATTCCTTTTGACAAAAGATACAGCATAATCCATCAACTCTTCAAGTTGAGTTTGTGGCAATTCTACAGACAATAGATATGGAGTCATCATCTGCCTCTGCCATGGCATCCATGAGATTGGCATAGTTGTACGAGAATTAATAGACCTTTTACGCACACTATGATCATTACTCACAGCGATTTTTGTCTTCATTTCTATTGTAAATTCTTTATAAGATTCTTTAGTTTTGAGAAACACAACGTCATTACCAAAAACATCAGTATATTCTTCTTTCTCGCAAGCAACTGATATTTTAAGATCATAATTGAGTATACGCTGTTTTGCATCTACAATTGGTTTCATACGAATATCATGTTTACTTAAATTCACTGGAAACTCATAACTGTATTTTGTAGTATGAATAATGTCTAAAACTCTTTCTGAGCTTTCAAAAACTTTATTCTCAACAGGAACATTTAATCGCTCAGGCTGGTATGTATGCCCTCCATAATTACTACTACTTTTATCACTATTCCATACAACACGACCATGAGAAACAGCTACCATTTGACCTGGCAATAATTTTCTCCATGTACCGTCAACGTTTGTATTATTTGAAAATATTGTATAAGTTCTAAGCTCATCTCCATACAAGCCTGTTGCTACATTCACATAACCAATATCTAAATTATTACTATTTGTCGGTGGGTAGAACTTTTTATAATAAATTGGATTAAAATCCTCCTTATCTTGATAAACTACTGTTATATCACCATTAGAAAGAACCAAGTTTACTTGACCAACCTCATTTATCTGCTTCAATAAGTCATAAACATAAAATAGATTATCGTCATTTAGCTCTCTAATATTTTTTTTTCTAAGTTGAGAAAGAATCCAGCATAATATATATTCTGAATCAGTTTTACCGACAGGTTCATAGTCAGAAAAGTTAAGGCATAACGTATTTTGATACATCCTATTTAAATCGCCATTATGAACAATAGTCCACTCTTTACCTGCATGAGGTTTCATAAATGGCTGAAGATTTAAATCAGTTTTGTCAAACAAACTATGACTATAAATATGTCCAATAAAAGTGCTAGAACAAAAGTTTGGATTATTGTCAAACAAAGCACGTAAAGCTTCTACATTTTCAACATGATTATCTTTCATAATCGATACAGCATTATGATTATCATGATACCATCCTATACCCCACATAAATTCTTGTAAGGTTGCGGTATCATCTGCTAAAAAGTTAATTCGTGGAGATATTGGGCAATCTGAAGATATAGCCAAGATATTACTAAACATTAAATATTTTTCCTTTTTATTTCTACCCTTCTAACATTGCTACGTAGAAATCTACATCAGATATAAAGAATTCTTTTGAAATAATAGTTGTAAGTTGTGCCATTGAGTTTATCAGATATGTAATAAATTCATGATTTTTTTCTAGCAATGACTCTGTAGCATTACTTTCAAAATATTTTATAATTTCCTCTACTTTTGTTCTAGATTGCATGCCTATACCTGTCGAATGGTATGACATCCTTTTTAACACAGCAAGACAATCATTTAAACAAAAAGTAACTGTTCTAGGATAATCATCTGATTTCAACAAGAACTCCGCTACATCTTTTCTGTTAACGTCAAAATCTGCTTTACGCATAAATGCGTCTTTTGACATTGTATTTAACAACATCTCCTGCCAATACTGTGATTCATCTGTAGTTTCATTCTTTGACGCGAGACTTATATGTCTATGATGATGTATGTCGCCTAACCTCAATGTAAAGTCAACTCTCTCAATAAGCATACCTAACTTCATAAAGTTATAAGTATCATTCCTTAGAATAAAATTATGATAAAAACCTATCCACAGGAAACAAAACTTAATGATTTTTTTACAGAATTCATCTAGATTTACTACAGAAAATCTATGAGTTTCAGCTGAATTAATCCACAACCACAGCTCATTAATCTCCTCCCACATATCTGCAGCTATCAGATCTCTAATTATCCGAGCATTTTCACGTGCAGAAGATAATGATGAATATATCGAAGATGGATTTTCTTTATCCCAAATCAAAAACTCTTGTATCTTTCTTGCGTTAGACTTTGCACTGTAACCATATTTTTTAATAAATGCCTCTTTACCGCCTAATACCACTACCAAGGGATACCAAATATCTTCAGCATCACCATATATCTCAAGTTCGACGTTATATGCCACTTCAATAGCATTGGTTAACATCTGAACTCTTTCGATATTTCTACTTAACCAAAAACAATTTTCTGCTGTACGAGATATCATCATTTCTTATCTCTCCCTAAAACCCATGTATCTTTCGAACCACCACCTTGACTAGAATTCACAACATATGACCCTTCTTTAAGAGCTACTCTTGCAAGCCCTCCTGGTAGTATCCATGTATCTTTACCAGTAACTAAAAACGCTCTCAAATCCACCCTTCTTGGCAATACCTTACCATCGATAAATGTAGGACTTGTAGATAACTCTACTAATGGTTGAGCTATATATGCTCTCGGCTTTTCTTTTATTTTAGTAGCAAACTCTTGTAACTCCTCTGCACTAGCCTGTGGCCCAATAAGCATCCCATAGCCTCCAGAACCATTAGCTTCTTTTACAACTAATTTATCAAGATTACTCAAAACGTAATTTCTATCATCTTCTTCACTACAAAAATATGTTTTAACTTGGGCTAATATCGGCTTTTCGTTAAGATAGTATTCAATCATTTTGTGAACATACGGGTATATTGCTTTGTCATCAGCAATACCATTACCTACAGCATTTGCTAAAACTACATTACCAGCCTTATATGCCTCTATTATGCCAGGTACTCCAAGCATACTTTCAGGATTAAAGAATTCCGGATCTAAAAACTTATCATCTATTCTTCTATAAATTACAGTTACAAGTTTAGGTCCTTTAGTTGTCTTGAGATATACATAGTTATTATGTACAAAAAGATCTGAACCTTGTACTAGCTTACATCCCATTTTACGTGCCAGATAGCTATGTTCAAAGTACGCTGAATTATATTGTCCTGGCGTTAAAACTACACTTAAACCTTTTTTACCGTCTACAACTGGAGAGATACTAGATAATGCTTTTCTCAATTCAGTTGGATAATCCACTACTTTTTTGATATTAGCATTTGCAAACGCCTCAGGAAGTACTTTCATTAGAGAATTACGATTTTCTAATACATAAGAAACACCAGATGGAGTTCTTACATTATCTTCTAATACCATAAAACCACTTTCATCTTTTATGAGATCAAGTCCTGCAATATGGCAATATACACCATGTGGAGGCTTCACGCCTCTCATCTCGGGTAGATACTCTTCTGATGATTCTACAAGCTCTCTTGGTATCACACCATCTTTTAATATTTTTTGCTCGTCATATATGTCATTCAAAAAAGCATTTAGTGCTTTAAGGCGTTGTTTTAATCCTTTCTCAAGCTCAGACCACTCTTTTTCAGAGATTATTCTGGGAATTAAATCAAATGGAAAGATCTTTTCTGTACCTTGAGTATCACTATAAACCGTAAAAGTAATTCCATTTTTTAGAAAAGAAGCATCCACAAATTTCTGCTTTTCGTATAAAGATTCTACACTTAACTCATCTATAGTTTTAATTGCCTGAGAAACATCACCACGCACATGACCTTCATTAGAAAAAATTTCATCATACACTCCAGAATAAGGAGCGTAACCTGAAAAAATACTATCATTAGACATATATGAGAGACCTCCAAATAAAATAATCTAACAAATTCATAGTATAATAAATACTTATTTTTGTATACAAAAAAATTACTTTTGTATAAACAATACATTAAAGTTTAACTAATTTTCGCGCACTTCCACTATAAAGACTACCTAGTTTCTATAAAACAATATCTCCTTATAATTGAAAAATATTAATATTGTTTTGATCACCAACACCTATAAACTTATTTGATAAAAATAAACTACTATCAGAGGTCTTATTTAAAAATAAGTATGATAATAAGCGGCTCTCTTTTAAGTCATAAACGACTACCAAGCTTGAGTATACTACCTCAACAAGATTATTATTTTGTAATAAACCTGCAAAATTTCCATTAACCTTATATTCATCACCCAACAACTTTACGCTTTCATCAGTGCCATTAATGAGCTTAGATTTAAAAGCTACTAAAATTTTACTCTGTCCACTGAACTTATCTTTGTATGTGACTATTTTCAAAGGTAAATCTTTATAAACTCTATTGTTTGTTTGTCTCACCATACCACTTGAAAAATTATATGTATTTGCAAAACCTGTTTCAAAACCTTCGTTACCAGAATGACCAACTAGCAACACTTTGCTTTCAGTAGAGCTTTCAGTTATTACAGAAAAATCAGATATTTCTCCAGAAGGTATAGTTATTATTTTTTCATCTTTAATTACTTTTCCATTTCTTAAAAAACTATAAAAATAAATGCTTTTATTACTTTGTATATATACACTTTCAATACTGTTAAACACTATTTTTTTAGGCTTATACCTCAATACGGTAATATTAAGCTCATCTAATGATCCATCTGTATTAACTCTATAAATTATTAATTTACCTTTTTGACTTTTGTCACTTGCAGTTAACAAATATAAATATTTTCCTTCATCTACTAATTTAGCATCTACAATTTTTTGTATAAATCGCTTTCTAAAAATTTGTCCTTTTATTCGATCTGTAATAGGAGAAATGTTGTAAGCAACTATATTATAATTTGATAATATATAAAAAGTTTTTCCGAAATTATCCAAAATTATTTTATTAACTTTATTGCCAACAACATATTGATTACCAAAACAGCTTGTTGTTGAACCAGTATTATTAATTGAATATGAAACCTTTGTAACACTGAGACAATAATTATCACTTGGTCTAAATATTGAGAATAGTTTTGTGCTATCACTAGTAATAGCTGTTGCTTGTATATTTGGCTCAGCTAGAGTTGTGATATATCCAGGTTGAACTATATGATTATCTTTAGCAATTTTTACATAATACGCTTCAGAAAATTGTGAAAAAAACAAAATCACAAAAGTAACGAATATATTTTTCATTCTTGGATACCATAATAGAATATTTGATAGTAAAGTAAGTAGAGCATATATAGATACATAGATATGATCATTTAGCTCTATTTAGACAACTATATTTGAGAAATATTAATATTATTCTCATCTCCAAAGCCTATGAAATCTTTGGATATAAACGAACTATTCTCATTAATATCCTTTAAGAACAACTCACTGAGTAAACTATTTTGTCTTAAATCATAAGTTACTACAGACCCAGAAAAGATAGCTTCGACAAGATTATCATGTTGCAACAATTTCAAAAAGCTACCGTCTATTTTATACTCATCAACATCTTCAAAATATGTATTATTAAGGTTAGCCACTATATACTTATGGTCAAAAGCTATTAATACCTTCCCATGACTACTTCCCTTATCTATATATGGTGCTATTGCCTGGGGTATATCATCATATTTCTCCTGGTATAGCAATCTTGAAGAACCGTTGAAAACTTTATATACCTCAACTATACCTTGCTCTCCTGACTCATTATCTTGTGTCGCTAATATCACTTTACTTTCAGTACTATTTTCATTTAATACTGAAAAATCAATTATTTCACCAGAGGGTATAGTAATTATCTCTTCTTGCTTTTTGATCTTACCATCCGACATAAGATTATAATTATAGATACTTTTATCACTTTGAATATATACATCATTGCTATCATCAAATATAATTTTCTTAGGTTTAAAACTCAGTGGTATTATTTTGATTTTCTTTAAAGTCCCTACAGGATTAACTTCATAAACAAAAAGCTTACCACTTTCATTTGTGTAGCTAGCTGTCACAAGATAAAAATACTTTTCTTTATCTACTAATTTGGCATCTATAATCTGTTGCGGATATTTCTGAGTATAAAACTTTGGACCAACAATGTTCTTATTCTTATTTATAGTATATCCAAGGATTGCACTATCAGATAATGTATAAAAAGCTTTTCCATTATCTGTTAGGATTATTTTTTTGACTTTGTTACCTACAATATATTGATTATCGAAGCAACTAGTAAATGAATTTGCATTATTTATCGAAGCCGCTAATTTTGTAATATTAAGACAGTAACTACCGTATGGCCTAAAGACTGAAAATAACTCTGTTCCATCCTTATTTACATTTGCTGTCTGAGTATTTTTTTCTTTAATAGTTGCAATATAACCAGGCTGAGAAACATGATTGTCTTTAACAATTTTTACAATATATGCTTGAGAACTTTGTAGTAAAAAGAATCCCAAAAAAGCAAGAACTGCATTTTTCATAATTAAATTTACAAGATACTTAAATTTAATAAATTATAACATAGGTGAATATTATTGCTTTTATCAGTTTTTGACACCTATTATCAAAAATTAAATATCACTAACTTTTCAGATCATATTATTTTTGATGATTTTTTATAAAAACTTATTCCTAATTTCTTATATAAAAAAATTGCAAACAAAGCAAATATCAAACAAATCATACAAATAATAGTAGGACCAAGCCAAATAGTGCCTGTTTTTGTTATTATCGTTGCAGCAACTATAGGACAAACACCGCCAACAAAGGCTGATTTTAAACTATAGCTCAAAGCAACACCTGATAATCTAAACTCTGTTGGAAAAATATCACATAAGAAAAATAATGTTGTCGATGCACCAACTGAATAGCAAATAATTAAAAAAATCATGCCCATAAAAACACTAAAAGTATCTGACATCAAATAGAATATTACAGGAATGGTTATCAATAAAATTAAACAACCAACAATATACATTTTACTAAGTCCAACTTTATCAGATATATAGCCAAATACTATCACAGATATCAAAACTATTATCTGTACTGGAATCATTATTAAACTTGTGTTACTAGTATTTAATAATTTTGCAATATAAAAATTAGAATACTGAAGCAAAATTATTGCACCTAAAGCAAATAACATTGCGAAACAAAAACCAATAAATATGTTTATATAGTTTTGTTTAAAAAGAGTAATAATACTCTTTTTATCTCTACTTGCAATTTTCCTAAACAGTGGTGTTTCTGTTAATCTTAATCTTGCGTAATAGCCGAATATAGCCAAGAAACCACCTAATACAAAACCAATTCTCCAAGCATAATCATCAAATAAATATTCAAGAATCAGACATACTGTTGTTGCAAATAAAAACCCTGATAAAACAAATGCAAACAAAATACTTAGTTTAAATCCTATATTCTTTGTACTTGTTTCATAAACAATCACATACGCTGCAGGCAACTCTCCGCTTAAAGCAAATCCCTGTAATATCCTAAACATTATAAAAGCTATACTTACAAACACCCCAAAAGTTGCATATGAAGGCATAATACCCATAAGTAATGAAGATATCCCCATAAGAATTATTGTAAATGTAAATATTTTCTTCCTACCATATCGATCACCCAAGATTCCTAAAGTAACAGCTCCTAAAGGCCTAACAATATATGTTAGAGAAAATATAGCAATTGTGATGAAACTTTTAATTAATGAATCATCAATCCCAGCAAAAAATGTATTTACAATTTGTGCCGAAAATAATACATATAACAAAAAGTCATAAACCTCTAAAACTGCGCCTGTGCCAGCAATTAATACTACTTTGAAATCTTCTTTCATCACTAAAACTACTTACAATTTAACTATCATATCTTTGTTGTTTTTATGATAGCCACCTCTTTTTGAATAAACATACACTCCTAATAACCCAATTACACCACAAACAATGCCAACAAGAGATGGACCTAGAAAATTATATGCTGTCATTGTAATTATTGTTGTACTCACTAAAGGAGCGATTCCTCCAACTATAGCAAAAGCAAGGTTATAGCTAAGACCTACTCCAGATAATCTAACATCTGTCGGAAACAAATCACAAAGTAAAAATATAAAGGTAGCCGCAACTAATGCATAACACAACATAATAACTATAGATGCTAAAACAATTGCCGATACATTACCAATACAACTCATCAAATAAAATACTGGTAAAGCACAAATCACAATAAGCCCAGCACCAGCTATAAACATTTTTGCAATGCCAACTTTATCTGATAAAAAACCAAAAATAAAAGTAAAACAAGTAAGTGTTAAAACACTTGGTGTTAGAATCAACGAGATTTGACCAGAATTATATCCAGTTAAAATATCTTCAACAAATTTATGTATATACAGAGTCAACATTACGCCGCCAAAAGCTACTATAATTACTATACATATCCCAGCGAACAAATTTGGTCCATAAGTTGAAACTAAAGAGCCAAAAGAGTGTCTTTTTTGTTTATCAATATTCTCGAATTCAGGTGTTTCATGAAGATTGCGACGCACATAATAACCGACAAATCCTAATAGCCCCCCAATAATGAATCCTGCTCTCCATGCAAAATCACCAAATATATACTCAAGAGCAAAACCTACAAAGTCAGAAAATAAAAATCCACCTGTTACAAACGTAAATAATATAGCGGTGGCAAAACCTATTTTACCTTTAACTGATTCATATACAATAACATAAGCCCCAGGCAACTCTCCACCCAAAGCAATACCTTGCAAAATACGTAATAACACAAACACAAAGCTCGCATATAGTCCCCACTGAGCATATCCAGGCATCAATCCCATACACAATGAACAACTTCCCATTAATAATATTGTAAATAATAGTAGACGTCTTCGCCCTATCAAATCACCAACAATCCCTAATATAGTTCCTGCAAACGGTCTAACAAGGTATGCTATGGAGAATATTAATACTGTCAAAAATGCCTTGATAGTAGGATTTGTAATTTGAGCAAAAAAAGTTGCTGAGATTTCTTTAGAAAAAATCATATATAAAACAAAATCATAAAACTCAAGAATTGCACCAATTCCAGCTAATAAAATAACATTTCTACTGTCTTTATCGTACATTTACAATACTCACTTTAATAATCGAGTTTAGCAAATCATACATTTTTTTAGCTTTATTTAGAAGAATTTAAATCTATAAAAAATACAAATTACTAACATAGGTTACAATCAATGTCTTTGGACAAATCAAATTTATTTAGTTGCATTGATGTTGCGTTATATCTATATAAAGTAGAACTCTGATAGTCTTGTTTTTTTAATAAAAAATTGATTGCTAAGTTCGCCAGAGTTAAGCCTGCCTGACCAGCTACCATGCCAATAACTCCTAAAGTACTCTTGTGCTCTACTTTATCCAGATCAGGATATAAACAATTTAAACATGCCGAACTATGGCTAATATTAAATATTCCTGCTTGAAAGTCCAACCCTAAAACTCCTCCTGATAATAAGGGTATAGAATATTCTAATGAAATTTTATTACTTAGTATTTTAGTTAAATAATTATCACTTGTATCTATTATTAAATCATACTTCTCCATATCTAGTTTAGTATAGTTATGATTAGTTAACCTTTGTGTAATTGCAGTTATACTTATATACGGATTAAGCTTTTGCAACCTATTTTTAGCTATGACTGCTTTACTTTCCCCTAAGTAATCAATATCAAATAAAACCTGCCTATGTAAATTTGATATTGAAACCGAGTCATCATCAACTATACTCAATTCTCCAAGACCCAAACCAGTTAGGTAAGTGGCTACAGGTGAGCCCACTCCACCCACACCTATAAGCAACACTTTAAACTTTTTTAATTTTTTTTGGGCATCAATACCAAAACCATCAAGAATAATTTGTCGCTTATAATATTCAAGTTCAGATTCTGATATTTTATGATGATAAATCATCTACTTCTCCAATAACTTTATTATATTTTGTATTTCATAATTAGATATCTCGTCTATTAGTGTGACTACAGCTATACCATCGACTCCTATATTCGCTATAGACTGAATGTGCCTCTTCTTTATACCTCCAATTGTAACCAATCGCGTATTAGTGATATTTAACCACTCATGAATCTTATTGATACCTTGTGGTGCAAATTTCATTTTTTTAGTATTTGTCGTATATATAGGACCTAAAGCTATATAACTAGGATTAACTCCCAAAGCTATTGCTAACTCATAATAATCATGTGTACTTAGGCCTAATGCTATATCTGTATTTTTAATTTTTAATAAAGTTTGCCTATCTATACTTAATAAATCCTCATGCCCAAGATGTACACCAAAAGCTTTATGTTTAATTGCTAATTCATAGTAGTCATTTATAAATAATTGCAGACCATATTTGTTTTGATACTCTACAGCTTCTACAATATGCTTTTGTATATACTCACTATCATTTGATTTAATTCTAAGCTGTATAGTTTTAACCCCTAAGTTAGCTAAACTAGGTATCTTATCAGCACTGTCGACTATCGGGTAAAAGCCAGTTTTATTAATTGATCTAAATTTTATACTTAGATCTTTACCATGCACACTTACTTTAGGAAATAATCCTTGTTTATTTATATATTTAGAATCTACAATGAAGAATCCATGCGATGCTATTTTTTGGCTACTTTTAATAGCGTTAGAAATATATGACTTAGCTAGAATAATAGAATTATTGACATCAAACCCTAAAGTTAAAAAACTAGCAATAGCACTTGCAAAAGTGCAACCTGTTCCTCTTACTTTTTCATCTAACTTATATCTTTTTGATGTTAATGTATAGTTAACTTCAGGAGTATAATAGCAGTCCAAAGATATATTTTTATCAGAATCATGCCCCCCTTTCAAAAGTACACTTTTACAGTTGTATTTTTCTTGTATTGCTTTAGCTATTTCAGCAATTTCGACATTAGGAGAAACATGCTCATCAAGAAGCATCTTAGCTTCATCAAGGTTTGGTACTAAAATATTAGCTAATGGATAAAGCTTTTGCTTAGAATATTCTACAGCCCTATAATCAACCAAGCTATAGCCTGTGGTACTCACCATCACTGGGTCACAAATGTAGAACACATCTTTTAAATCATTCAACAAGTCTACAACAATATCAATCTGCTCAGTAGATGATAGTACTGAAGTTTTGATGACTTTAATCTTAAACTCTTTACTTATTGCTTGTATTTGTTCTTTGAAAATACCTTTAGAAACCTTTTCAATATTCAAGATATTGGTTGAGTTTTGTGCAGTAACACAGCTTATAATTGTACAAGCATGAACACCTATGTTATTAGCAGTTTTGATATCCGCTTGAATACCCGCTCCTGATGAACTGTCTGAGCCACCTATGGTCAAAAATATATCACGCATAACACTATCTCTTAGTACTGGTGCCAAAATGGTGTATCTACTAAATTAGTTGATGGAACAGCAATTTCTCTTTCAATCATCCTTTTCGCTTTAAAAGCTTCTCTTCCTGCATATATTGCTAATTTAAAAGCATTAGCCATACTAGCGGGATTTCCAGCTAATGCTACAGCACTGTTTAGTAATACACCATCATAGCCCATCTGCATAATTTCACATGCTTGTGAAGGCACGCCAATACCTGCATCAACAATTAGTTTAATCTTATCAAATCGTTCTCTTAGAACTTTCAAAGCGTATGGATTTACCAATCCTTTACCACTACCAATTGGCGCTGCCCAAGGCATTAAGACCTCACAACCAACGTCAATTAATTTTTTAGCAATTACTAAGTCATCTATAGTATAAGGTAAAACATTAAACCCTCTTTTTACTAACTTCTCACATGCGTCTATTAGCTCGACAGAATCAGGCTGTAAATTGTAGTCATCTCCTATAACTTCAACTTTAATAAAATTAGTAGCAAATATTTCACGTGAAATTTCTGCTATTTCTATTGCCTCTTGAGAGTTTCTACAACCAGCAGTATTCGGTAAAAACTTACACCCTGTATTTTTTAACTCCTCCCAAAATTGATTTTTAACATTCACATTTTTTGCAGACCTTTTTAAGGATACGGTCAGAAGATCTGTTTCTGACTTATCTATAGCTTCAAGCATAATTTCAATACTAGGATACAAGGCTGTTCCTAATATAAATCTTGAGTTAAATTGCTCTCCATACAACTCAAGCATAACCTATCCTCCTTGCATTGGTTGAACAGTAACAACCACATCATTATTTTTAAGAAAAACTTCAGAATAACTTCTTTTTGCTATAAAGCTATTATTAAGCATTACAGCAAAACAAGGGTATTCAAATTTTTGGCTCTTTAATAAATCTGTAACTGTTATACTATTATCAAAATTTAGCTCTTTTTCATTAAACAAAATACGCATATTCAGCCTCCAAAATCATAATTATTCTTTATAACAGTTTGTGCAACCATTGGTGAAAACAAGTATCCATGTCGTGATAAACCATTTAGATATGTTATATTCCCTTTAGTACTTATAATTGGCTTATCATCGATACTCATCGGACGCACATTAGTTAAAGTTTTCAATATCCTTGCTTCTAAAAAACGCTTATCTAGCGTAACTAACATACTTAGCAACTCTAATGCACTCTGTACAGAAATCTTAGAATAATCACTACTATCAATACTTGTTGCACCAAGATAAAAAATACCATTCTCTCTAGGAATCAAATAAATAGCGTGTCTCGGATGTAAAAGCCTAATAACAGAATCTAACTTAATACTTTTATTTTCTAAAATAATCGACTCCCCTCTTACACCATACAATTTGATATCATCAACACTTGAGATACCTGTACAATCAAATATATGCTCATACTCTTTATCAAAACACTCTCGATAGAATTGTTCTTTAGTAGTTTCAATAATTTTTATATTTTCGAGGTTAAGAAATAACTCTTGTGTTAATACAAAGAATTTTGGAACATCAATTAATGCTTCATCTGCTATTAGAGCTTTTTCACAAAGAGTACTTGATAAAAACAGTCCTTTATTAAGGGTATGTACCTTTTCTGTAGAACATATATCTATAAGAGGCTTTGTATCTAAGTTTTTTAGTCTTAAATCTATATTTCTAATAGCTAAATCCAACTCATATTTATCTTGATTATGTGCAACAACACAGGTATTAATCTTTTTTACGAAGCTGTCATCCATACCTAGACTTTCATTAACAAACACATTTAATTCATACCAAAGATCGTAGCTATTAAATCCCAGATCATACACATGCTTTTGGCAACTTATTAGCTCAGTTACTGGAGCAAGCATACCTCCAGCACAATAGCCACAGCTAGTCTTATAATTCAGACTATCGGTATAGATATCGATCTTTAAATTAGGATATCGTTTAACTAGATAAAGTGCTAAAACTCTACCCATAAGCCCTGATCCTAGGATTGAGACTTTACTCATGTTTAGATTCTATTTTCTTAAGATCTTGAGAAAGCTTCATAGAACAAAAGCTAGGCCCACACATAGAACAAAAATGAGCAAATTTATGCCCCTCTTTGGGTAATGTTTGATCATGAAAATATCTTGCTTTATCAGGATCCAAACCTAAATTAAACTGATCTTCCCATCTAAATTCAAATCTTGCTTTTGATAGAGCGTTATCTCTTATTTGAGCGCCAGGAAAGCCTTTTGCTAAATCTGCAGCATGCGCTGCTAGCTTATAAGTAACAATTCCCTCTCTTACATCTTCTTTATTAGGAAGACCAAGATGCTCTTTTGGAGTTACATAACATAACATAGCAGTACCATACCAAGCAATTTGAGCAGCCCCAATTGCTGATGTAATATGATCATATCCAGGAGCAATATCTGTAACTAATGGACCTAGTGTATAGAAAGGTGCTTCAAAACAGTCTTTTAACTCATAATCCATGTTTTCTTTAATTAATTGCATTGGAACATGGCCAGGTCCCTCTATCATAACCTGTACATCATGCTTCCACGCTATTTTAGTTAACTCCCCCAGAGTTCTTAATTCTGACAATTGTGCACTATCATTAGCATCGTTTATAGATCCTGGTCTTAACCCATCACCAAGTGAAAAACTAATATCATAAGCTTTCATAATTTCACAAATTTCCTCAAAATGAGTATAAAGAAAATTTTCCTGATTATGATGTAAACACCACTTAGCCATTATTGATCCACCGCGCGAAACAATCCCTGTAATTCTGTTTGCTGCTAATGTAACAAAGACTTTTCTAACTCCAGCATGAATTGTAAAATAACTAACGCCTTGTTCAGCTTGTTCAATTAAGGTATCTTTATAGATCTCCCAAGTTAAATCCTCAGCTTTACCATTCACTTTTTCTAAAGCCTGATAAAGAGGAACTGTGCCTATAGGTACGGGACTATTTCTAATAATCCATTCTCTTGTCTGATGAATATGCTTACCTGTAGAGAGATCCATAACAGTATCTGCTCCCCACTTTACTGCTATAACCATTTTTTCAACTTCTTCTAGTGTAGAAGATGTAACTGCCGATGTCCCAATATTAGCATTAACTTTAACCAAGAAATTTCTACCGATTATCATCGGTTCTAATTCTGGATGATTAATATTAGCCGGAATAATAGCTCTACCCGCAGCAACTTCGTCTCTTACAAACTCAGGAGTAATTTCTCTTTGAATATTTGCTCCAAATGATACACCCTGATGTTGATTTGTATACTCAGCATTTAAATGAAAATTAGCTCTTAGAATATTTTCTCTAATTGCTACATAATACATTTCTGGAGTTATAATACCTTTTCTTGCATAATGCATTTGCGAAACATTTTTACCATATTTTGCTTTGATAGGTACATGCCTATTTCTAAAATTCAATTTATCTTCTTTAAATTGAGCATTGGTATAGTCTGATGAGAAACATCCCAAACCTTGTATATCTTCATTTTTTTTGAGCCAACTTAATCTATGTCTAGACAAGCCCTTTTCTATATCAACCGCGTTACCTGAAGAATACTCTCCAGATGAATCATAGACAAAAACATCTGGATTTATACTGATATTACCTTCGATATTTGTATTTGTTTGAGCAATTTTTCTAAAAGGAACTTTTAGTGCTGTACTAAGACATTCAACATAACATTTTTCCGAATTTGGATATTTAATCGTTATTGTTGAGCTTTCTGTATTGGTTTGAATATCTTGATTTCTAGAGTTAGTCATTTCATCTCCTATTTTCAATTCAAACTAGTATAGGCAGATGAAATTAAAGGTATAATTGATACAGTAATAGAATCACAACTATAGCAAATACAACCAAACTACACTTCCTACACTAGTGCTAACTAGATCAGGTTCAAAGGGTTGGAAAATCCTCTCAGCATGATTCGAAAAAAATCATGCACCCCTGTGTTTTCGGTATAAAGTTAATAGTATATCTAAATCAAAGTCAAGTCAGTAACCAGCATTTTCTATTAGTAACTATCTAAACTAACTATTTCAAGATGTTGCATCTGTGTTTGTAAAAACATCTCGCCAACAGATCTAAACTTCAGAGGAATATCTGTAACATAAAATTTATACTCTGGATTAGAATTGTTTTTATTCAAAAGATTATTTTCAACAAGCAGTTGCTGAAGCATCTTACTAGCTTGTAATGATGGGTCTATAAGCTTTACATCAAGAGCTTTAGCGATACTATCTTTGATAATAGGATAATGTGTACAACCCAAAATTAGAGCTTGAATGTTTTTATCGTTAAAATACTCAAGATATTGTTTAGCTACTAATTCAACAACTTCTCCCTCTATAAATCCCTCTTCAATCATAGATACAAAAAGACCACATGAACTACTATAAACTTCTGTGCTAGGATTATTTTTGTGTATTTGTAGTGCGTATGCGTTACTATTGATAGTAGCTGGGGTTGCTATGACACCAACTGTTTTAAGACTATCGACTAAGCTAACTCCAGCACTTATCACATCAATAACAGGAACTGTTTTAGCAATTTCTTGAACGATATCTTTTGCAATAGCCGATATAGTATTACAAGCAATAATTATTGCTTTAACTTCTTGATCAATCAGAAATTTAGCCGTTTGGGCTGCAAACTTTTGAATAGTCGCTCGTGATTTAGTCCCATAAGGTATTCTAGCAATATCACCAAAATATATAATATCCTCATTTGGCAATATATTCATCAAGTTCTTGACGACAGTTAAACCACCAATTCCTGAATCAAAAACACCTATAGGCCTATCGTCAAGCATTACTTTTTCTCTATTTTACGAATTATTTTTCTACGTGAACGCGTAGGCATCTTCTCTAGATATTCTTCTTTTGCTTTAATAAAAGGTATTAGATTTCCTAATGACAAAACTGCTTGATTAGCATCATCTGCAATGAAATTTTCACTTAACTGAGCATCATCGTTTGCAAAAATAACAACAGTCACAACAGGAATACCTTTTATATATATTTTTTGTTTATAAAGGTATGTTTGTAGTACTTTTTTCTGTGCAAATGTTTGCCTAATTGGATTTTTTATTGTTTTTGCATAGACTTTGTTGTTCTGAGAAGTCTTTGATACATTCCATCTCTCGGCCATGTTCTCTACTTCGATATAGCCACGATTATTCTTAACCTCAATTATGTATATACCTTTACGAGATACTGCAATAAAATCAATTTCTCTATTGCCAACTGTGGATTTCTCATCTGGTAAAACCACTCGATTAAATAGTACAAAATTATTGTCTAATTTTTTTAACTCATCTAAAACCGTAGTTTCGCCTTCTGCACCTGAAATGATTATATCTACAGGATTATCATCTTTTGTTATTAAAAAGAAAAATACAAATAGTATAAACGCTAATGTAAATCCAACCTCTAGCGATTGAGTAACAAATTCAACATCTCCTAGATATAGATCAACACCAACTATCAAACCACATAGAATAATAGATGCATATAGACTTTTTTTTGCTCTAATCAGGTAGTTCCTTAACCTAGCCCATGTAAAGCGCAAAAAGAGCCTGTCTTTTTTTAATTTACTTTCAATAGCCATAATACCAATATACTTTGTTTAAAAACGTAAAATTATAAATTAATAAACTTCTGCTTTATTTCCGTTATTTTATCTCTAACTGCCGTTGCCTGCTCGAATTCAAGCTCTTTTGCATAAGCTCTCATTCGTTTTTCTAGAGCTTTGATAACCTTCGAAGCTTCAGTCATACCTAGTATAGCCGAAACATCAACATCATCAACCTTTAAGCGCGAATTATTTTTATAAGCACGCTTTTGCATTTCTGGAGAGCTATCTAACATATCATCTATGCTCTTGATGATTGTTTTAGGAGTTATATTATTTTTCTGATTATATTCGTTTTGAAGATTACGACGTCGTAAAGTTTCATCCATAGCTTTTTTCATAGATTTTGTGACAATATCTGCATACAAAATAGCTCTACCATTTTGATTCCTAGCTACACGTCCAATAGTTTGGATAAGAGATTTCTCAGAGCGCAAAAACCCTTCTTTATCAGCATCAAAAATTAATAAAACTCCAACCTCTGGCATATCAAGACCCTCTCTAAGAAGATTAATACCCACAAGCACATCAAATACACCATGACGTAAATCATGAATAATTTGGACTCTCTCAACAGTATCAATATCAGAGTGTAAATATCTGACATTAACACCATGCTCAGATAGATACTCTGTTAAATTTTCTGCCATTTTTTTTGTTAGAGTCGTTATTAAAATCCTTTCTTCTTTAGCTATAGCCTTATTTATCTCTGATAACGCATCTTCTACTTGTATAGCAACAGGTCTTACAGAAACTTCAGGATCTAATAAACCAGTTGGTCTGATCACTTGTTCTACAGTGTTTTGAGACTTTTCAAGTTCATAATTAGCTGGTGTCGCAGATACATAGATTGTCTGAGGCAACAAATTCTCAAACTCATTAAATTTCAAAGGTCTATTATCCAAAGCAGAAGGCAGTCTAAACCCATAATTAACAAGATTAGACTTACGAGACAAATCCCCTTTGTACATTCCACCAAACTGTGGTAGTGTGACGTGCGACTCATCAACTATGACTAAGGCATTTTCTGGTAGGTAGTCAATCAATGTTGGTGGTGGATCACCAGGAGCTCTACCTGATAACAATCTTGAATAATTTTCGATACCCGTGCAATAGCCTAGCTCTTGAATCATTTCAATATCATACTTGGTACGTTGTTCTATTCTTTGAGCTTCAAGTAATTTACCTTCTTCTTCAAAATATTTAACTCTTTCTTTAAGTTCTGCTTTGATCTCTTCTATAACTATATCTTTACGCTCTTTTGATGCAACATAATGTGTACTTGGGAATATTGTTGCTCTATGTAATGTTTTGATTTTTTTGGAAGTTAATGAGTCGATCATACTTATCGCTTCAATCTCATCATCAAAAAATTCTACTCGAATAGCATCTTTTTCAGAGTCTGCTGGGAATATATCCAATATTTCTCCTCTAACTCGAAAACTACCTCGACTGAAATCCATATCATTACGCGAATATTGCATCTCTACTAACTTAGTTTGAGCTTTTTTTAGCCCTAGCTCTTCTCCTACTTTTAGATGCAAAAGCATCTGCATATACTGCTCAGGGTCACCTAGACCATAAATAGCCGATACGGTTGCAACTATAATTACATCATTACGCTCAAGTATTGCTTTGGTAGCTGAAAGACGCATTTGTTCAATATGCTCATTTACAGATGAATCTTTTTCTATATAGGTATCAGAAGCTGCAACATAAGCTTCTGGTTGATAATAATCATAATATGACACAAAATACTCAACTGCATTATCTGGGAAATATTGCTTAAACTCAGAATATAATTGAGCTGCCAAAGTTTTGTTATGTGCAACAATCAAACATGGTTTTTGTGTTTGTTGAATCACATTTGCCATAGTATATGTTTTACCTGAGCCTGTAACTCCTAGTAAAACCTGATGCTGTAACCCACCATTAACACCGTCAACTAACGATTTGATTGCCTTGGGCTGATCACCACCTGGGCTATATTTTGTTACTAATTTAAACTTATATTCTGACATTCTTCAAACTTAATTTTTTTATAAAAAAGCTGTGCTAAAGCCTTGAGAATTTATTATAACATAGCTTTATATCTGTATTAAAAACTATAGCTTAGTCCTGTTGTTATAAAGTTTGCTTCTCCCTTATCAAAAGATTTTACATATAGATATGTAATTAAGAAATCCATATTATCAATAAAACCTGTTGGAACTGATAAACTTACTGGAACTGCGAACAAACCCGAGGCTTTACTGGAACTTAGCCCTAAAAGCTTATTTTTTTGAAAGCTACTTCCAATACCAAGGCCCACACCCGCACCTGCTCTTACCCCACTAAACAACTCATAATTATACTTAACAAGCCCTAAGTATGAATTACCATTAAGCTCAGTATCTTGTTTGCTAGCAAAATAACCAAGATATCTAAATTCGCCCGTAATATTTTTATTGAAAAAATATCCTGCCGTGGTGGTAAAAACTCCTGTATTATGTGGAGACGAACTAAGATGTCCCCAACCTCCAGATGCTGTCACAAAAAATCTATTAAAGTCAGTATCATCGGTTACAGTTTTTGGATCACTATAACTCTTAAAAAAAATAGTGACTAAAACTAAAGTATAAAAAGTCTTTTTAAAAAAGATATTCTTCGAGCTCATATAGCAAAGCTTGTTGTTCTTCTGTCAGATCACGATTCATGCGTAAATCTTGCATTTCTTGATAGATATCTTCCAAAGTTTTGCGAGTTTTGCCTTTATGGTCAATCAGAAGCTCATCATTATCTAGGCTAACAATCTTATTTAAATACTCTTGAAACTCCATCTGTGCTTTATCAGGTAGTTTTGAAAAGTCTAATCTACCAACTATCCTAACAGCTCTGTCATAATAAGATTTTGGTAATTGATTAAGCATTTGCGCTTTTTGATAAATTTGTGAAGTATGAAATTTATCACAACCCCTTTCATCAGCGGCACTCATAAAGTCACTTTGATAAATCGCTGCATCTATATCAACATTTTCAATCTCTGGATACTTATATTCCAATACATAATCAACAAAATTAGTAAATATTTCTAGATTGTTTCTTATAAATTCCTTATTTGCCTTTATCAAATCCAGTCTATCTTGAGGTAATCTCCCCACAAAACGAGTTTTAGCAGGTAATATTAGAGGAATATCACCCCATTTCTTATTTACAGTCAGTCGCCAATGTTCTGCTTCTAAACTGCCAAATTCTTCTATAAATTCACTAAATAAATAACTATCTAAGCGAAGAAATATCTCTTGATTTTTGTAATGCCTATGCTGACCAATATCTAATATGGCCGACATAAAATTATTTTTAAAGCCAAAAACTCCACTTACTGCAATTGCTTGTCTATACCCAATACCGCCGACCTCTATACCGATATCTAGTTGAGCTAGAGTATTTTCATCATTTTGCTTATTAAACTTTGCCAATAAAAACTGCCACATTTTAGGATTAGCTATTCTTAACTTTTTAGCTAACTCTACTGTGACAATTACATCTGTAATAGCATCATGAGCTCTACCACCACTATATAGATTATTTTCAGTATTTAAATTTTCTAACTTCAAAGATATTTTCTGCTGTCCTTCTTCATCGACAACTTTAGGCCACTTAAGAGCATCATTACAAAATAAATAATAGCAAGTAACTATTGGAAACAAATCAGCTCTTGAACAACCATTCTTGAATTGATGACTATATGGAGGTAGCATATTTTTATAAAAAGCAAATCTCAAAAACTCATCATCAAATCCAAGTGTATTGTAACCTATACTAATAGTTCCTGGTGTATTTATGATTTTATGAATTTTTCTAATTGCCTGATATTCTGACACACCAGTATTTGCTTGAGCAATAGAAATATGATGCGTTATCGTTGCAATTGGAGATGGAGTTGTATCAGGATTTAGCTTCACAAAAAAATTAAACCTTTCAATTTCATTAAAGTCCAAATCTGTACGAATCGCAGCAAATTGTAATACTTGGTCAAAAGAATTGTTAATACCAGTAGTTTCTAAGTCATAAAATAAAAAAGTTTGATTTTGAAACATTAAAGAATAAGCTCATATTTAATTAAATTATTAGCTTAGAATTTTAACATACCTTTATAATGATTAATAATTTTGAATATTAGAAATAAGCTTGATTTAAAGACTCAATAGAAACTCTAAAGAATAATTTTTATATTTATAAAGTAAGATTATGCAGGCTGTCTAGTTGCAGCAATTACAACTTCTCGTATATTTATATTTTGTGGTTGGCTAAACATAAACATAGCTGTACGAGCAATATCATCTGCTACTAAAACCCCACCCATAGACTCTTTCCAGTTTTCATAATCTGATTTAATTTGATCAGATGTAGTATGACTTAAAAGCTCAGTTTCTACAGCACCTGGACAAATTGTCATTATTCTAACATTATCATCAGCAACTTCTTCACGTATATTCTCACTCATTGAAGATACTGCAAATTTTGTACCAACATATGCAGCGTGATTAGGGAAAGACTTCTTGCCTGCAATTGAACTGATATTTATAATCGTTCCACTTTTTCTTGCCTTCATATCACCCAATACAGATTGAATACCATTTAATAATGCCAATACATTCACTTCGTACATCTTTTGCCACTCAATAGGATCTTGTGTATCAATTTGACCAAGCAACATTAGACCTGCATTATTAACCAATAATTCAACTGGACCGTATTCAGCTTCAGCTTCTTTTATAGCCTTTTTTAGAGCTTGAGCATCTGTTACATCTACCTTACGAATCATTGTGTTAGGTAAATTTAATTCCTCTATTTTTTCTATTCTTCTACCTATTAGCAAAAGTGAATGGCCTGCTTCAGAAAATCTTTTTGCAATTGCTGCTCCGATTCCAGAACTTGCCCCAGTGATTACAACTAATGATTTAGACATACTATTTCTCCTTTATTTTTTGTTTTAGTATTTACACCGTTTCATTGGTTGTAAATTTTATACAAACTTATTAAACTGATAAATACCAATAATCATAAAACATTGTTATTAAATAATGAACAATATTTATTGGCGAGGTATCCAATGTTTCATCCACGTCGCAGAACAGCAAAGCTTTACAAAGGCAGCAGATATATTAGGTATGGCCAAATCAAACCTAAGCCAAAATATTAAAGATCTAGAAAGCCACCTTAAAGTTCAACTACTATATAGAAGCACTAGACATGTTCGTCTTACCGAAATAGGACAAGATTATTATAAGAAATGTAAGCAAGCTCTCCAAGACCTTGATATAGCAACGCAACTAACTAGCCAAGAACACAACGAAATAAGTGGTAATATAAAAATCAACTGTGTTGGAGGAATAATTGGTGAAGATGTTATCGCCCCTGTAATTTTGAAGTTCCAGCGACTACATCCAAAAGTCAATCTTCATCTTGATTTCTCTAGCAATAGAATCAATCTCATAGATAGCGATTATGATCTAGTTATCCGTATGGGTAACTTACCTGACTCAAACTTGATAGTTTCACCGCTTAGAACTGTTACTACCAAGTATGTAACGAGTAAAGACTTTTTTGAGAGATATAGTGAGATATCCGACCCAAGACATCTTGAAGATGTTCCTCTAATCTACGGTAGTATCAAACAATGGAATTTTAACTCTACAAATGATAAATACACCCTCCATATTCATAACAATGGTTTTCATGCAACTAATGGCAGAGTTATGAAACAAGCAGCTCTTCTAGGATTAGGAGTCACCAGATTGGTAGATATTTATGTTGATGCGGATATCAAAAATGGTAGATTAGTCGAAATACTACCTCAATATAGAGAAGAAACAAAGCTTTCTATCATTTCACTACCCGTAAAATATCAACTCAAAAGAATAAGCTCTTTAATAAATTATCTCAAAACTAATTTCAATAAAGAATACGAAAACAAAAGTGAGATAAACTAAACTACTTTTGAGCTAATAATCTATCATACCTAATTGTTATTTTCTTAAAATTACTTTGTATTTGCTCTTTAGTAAAATACACAAATTCTTTGTATAGATCATCATCATGTTTTTTTTGTTGCATAAATAAAGTTCTATATGTCCTTAGATTAATCAACAATTCATCTATAAGTATCAATACTTTCTTATATTCATAATATTTTTTTGTATCAGAAAACTCATATTTAGCATTTACTAAAGTTTCATTAAGCTTAATACTTTTTTCTATCAATGAAATAATCTTCCTATTCTCAACACTACAGTCAACTTTATTAACAAGATCCTTAAGCTCAGAATAGATCCTATACATATCTCTGTTAAAAAGCACTCTATTCTTTCGCCCTCTAGTAAGGAAAGTTATCAAAACTATACTTAATGTTCCTATTGCTACACATGTAACCCTAACAAAAAATAATTCTTTGTCCCAACCAATAAATAATCCAAAGTACATTACTAAATATACATGTATAAAAAAAACACTAGTTGCATAGTTTAAAAACATCGTATATACATACAATGCTAAAGCAAAACAACACAGTGCAGCAACCAATGTAAAATTATGAGGTATATTTTTTTGGATTAGTAACAATACTATAGACCCTATTGAAGTACCCAGCAATGAGAAAATAACAATCGCTTTAGCTCTAGTGTAAACAACACTTGTACTGGTACTAGCTGCAACACTAACTACTGCTATAACCACCCAATATATCCTATCTCTAAAGTCATCATCACCACTTAAACTAAATATCAAATAACAAATTACTAATCCAACTATCGATGCTATAAGAACCCTTATGGCTAATAATGTAGTATCAGAAAGCTTATCTACATATCTATCCTTAAATAAGATCATAATACGCCTCTCTGATATTTTCTAAACCAATAAACATATCATCCAAAAATAATAAACTACTAAATAAAAGTTTTCTTTTTTGTTTATCTCTTTGATATTTATGGATATAGTTCATTTCAAACTTATATTTCAAATGAGATATATCCTCAGATTTTTTTTCAAAAACTTCAGCAGATTTTTGTATATATAACATCAAAAACATTGTGTTTTTATAAATTTTTTCTAAATCTTGTGATAATTTTTTTGCTTCACTTTCTTCAAAACCTAAACGAACATAATCAATAGTAAGTTTTTTATAAACCAGTAGAAATTTTGATGTTAAGCGATTAAAAACCACTAAGTTATGACTTAAATATCGCCATTGCTCTTGATGGCTTTTACGTAAGAACATTAAGCCATGATTTTTAAACGAGTTTATATTTTGGTACTTTAAATTACTTACTTCAACAACATTTGATTGTGTAAACCTTCTATATTTTGCCTTTTCAAATGTATCAATATAGTTACGCACAAAATTTTTTAAAAACTCATTAAATACTTTACTAACATCATTAGCCTTCATTAGTTTGTAGTTTCTAATAATCACCAGATAAACAATCAAACCAATCAAAATAGCTGTAAGAGTAAAATGTAAATGATTGTCCTTCTCCAATGGATAGCGCACAAAACAAATACAAGTAATGACTACAATCATCATCGGAAATATAGTAAAAGCCTCTCCAAACCTTCTAAACCAAAATGCTATAAAAGCGACAAACACTATTAGCATAAAATTAGTTTCAAACAAAGGGTGAACATATGGAGATATATTAACGATAATTATGGCTATAATCATATATAATGCAAAAGCCAAACGTTTAGCTTGTATACTCCCCAGCAGAATACTTCCAGCCAAATTAGCCATAAATAATATAATTATAATAGTAAGATTTTTATCAATATTTAAAAATGCTGCGAGACCTAAAAATGAAAAAAGTATAATTGCAGATTTGATAGCTCCATCTTGAAATACTTTCATAGGGTCTTGATCAACATATTTATGATATATCTCACTAATACTAAGCATTTACAAATCTACTTTTAGTAGTAAAAACATTTTAGGAATTATATTGCAAAAGTTACTTAATTAATATCACTAGAATAGTTATTTTTGTTTTAAAATATAGTAAAATTTAATAGCATTAAAATAAAATACACATTTATCTTTATGATTTATAACAATACTTATGATGTTATTGTTGTTGGGGGCGGTCATGCAGGCGTTGAAGCTGCTGCTGCTTCAGCACGTATAGGCGCAAAAACTCTACTACTTACTCACAATATTGACACAATTGGACAAATGTCCTGTAACCCAGCCATTGGTGGAATTGGCAAGGGTCACTTGGTCAAAGAAATAGATGCCATGGGCGGTATTATGGCAAAAGCCATTGATATGGCAGGTATTCAATTTAGAATCCTTAATTCTCGAAAAGGCCCAGCTGTTAGAGCAACAAGAGCTCAAGCAGATAGAGTTTTATATAAAAAGGCTATTAATTCTTTACTTAATGGTCAAGAAAATTTAGATATTTTCCAAGATTCTGTAGATGATTTAGTAGTCGAAAATGGAATTGTATATGGAGCTATCACAAAAACAGGAATAACTTTCAAGTCAAAAAAAGTTGTTCTTACAGTTGGGACATTTTTAGGAGGTAAAATACATATAGGCAAAGTTTCTAAAGCTGGAGGTCGAGCGGGAGATCAACCATCAAACGCATTAGCTGCTCGCTTAAGAGCATTACCATTTAGAGTGGATAGACTCAAAACAGGCACTCCTCCACGTATAGATTGTCGAAGTGTCGATTTTAGTGTTATGGATGTACAACACGGTGACACCCCAACACCACACTTTTCATTTTTCTCAAAAGGAAAAATTGAACATCCAAGACAAATACCTTGCCATATAACTTACACTAACACAAAAACTCATGAGATTATCACAAACAATCTTGACAAATCAGCAATGTACAGTGGACTTATAGAAGGTATAGGACCACGTTACTGCCCTTCTATTGAAGATAAGATTGTAAGATTTGCAGAGAAAGACAGACATCAAATCTTTGTTGAACCTGAGGGTTTAAACAGTATTGAGCTGTACCCTAATGGTCTATCAACTAGCTTACCATTTGAAGTACAGTGTGAGTATATACGCTCAATTAAGGGTTTTGAAAATGCTTTTATCATGCGTCCAGGCTATGCAATTGAATACGACTTCTTTGATCCTAGAGACCTTAAACCAACCCTTGAAACTAAGCATATTAAAAATTTATTCTTTGCTGGACAAATTAATGGAACCACAGGGTATGAAGAAGCTGGAGCTCAAGGTTTAGTCGCTGGTATAAATGCTGCCATTAGTCTAGACAGTGATAAATCATGGTATCCAACTCGTTCTAATAGCTATATGGGTGTATTGATAGATGACTTGATAACCAAAGGTACTAAAGAGCCTTACCGCATGTTTACATCCCGTGCAGAGTATAGACTAATTTTACGTGAAGATAATGCAGATTTAAGACTATCCGATAAAGCCTGTGAATTAGGATTGCTAAACAAACAAGATCAAGAGTTTTTTATCAATAAAAAAACTGCTATAGATGAAAATATAGCTATGATGAAAAATACTTGGATTGGTCCTCAAACCCAAAAAGCTCGTGACTTAGAAAAGTATTTAGATAAAAAAATGACTCGTGAAAGCACTCTTTTTGACTTACTAAAACGTCCAGAGTTAGACTATAAAAAATTACAACAAATTCCTGATGTTAACTTAAAACTGAATGATGAGGCTGTGATTGAACAGATAGAGATCTCTGCTAAATATTCTGGTTACATAGAGCGTCAAAATAAAGATATCGAAAAAATATCGACTCTTGAACTAAAAGCAATACCTGAGAACTTTGACTACTCTCAAGTCAAAGGCCTTTCAAATGAAGTTCTTCAGAAACTAACTGAACAAAAGCCCACAACATTAGGAGAAGTATCTCGTATACCTGGCATAACCCCTGCTGCAGTATCATTACTTACTATATACATGAAAAAAACTGGCTTTATAAAATAGGAAGAAAATATATGAAAAAAAACTCTTTTAAAATAATAGCTTTAATAGTACTAGCATTAGCACTTTTTTCATGTGCTACTAAACAAAAGTATATAGAACAACAAAAAGCATGGATTGGCAAAAACATCTATTCTTATACTAAAGAGTTCGGTATGCCCAACGATGTTATACAAGTATCTCCAGATCCTAATATTGAAACTTATGTATATGTCAGAAAAGCAGTAAATCCAAATACTCCTGCTTTTGCTGGCAATCCAATGAATAGCTTAATTATGGCAAATAGAAATCCTCACTTTGTACAGTTTGGTGCTTTAATGTGTACAACTTGGGTTTCATACAACAAAAGTACTAAGCTAATTGTAAACATAACATTCCGCGGTAATTACTGCGCTATTAATTAGTACATGACAGGGAAATTTAATGAATATTAAACAAACTTCGACACCTTTGATTACAGGGCTAGTGTCTGCATCTATATGCTTTAGCTTCGGATTCTTTTCAAATGTTTTCAAATATAACGGACTAGAATTTTTCTACGCTTATATCGCTTTTCTGGTTTTATTATGCTATCCAATGAACCTCATAGCAATATATTTCCAAAAAGCTTTCCCTGACTTAAATTCTCATAATAAATTAGTCTATAGAATCACAGGCAGCAATAAGTTTAAACCTGTTAGTATATTATTAACTGGAATAATGATTATCTTTGTTGCTCTTATTATGTTTAACATGTCAACTTATGTTTTAGATTTTTTTGATAATATTCCAGCTATTGATAGACTGAGTAATCAAAGCTTAAAATTTAGTAACAACTTCCCAATATACACATCTCTATTAGCAATATTCATTACGATCCTTTTAATGTTTATACTTGCTGATAAGAAAAAAATAAACTTAAATGAGACGCTTAAGACTACAGCTCACATATCTCTATATTTAGTGACTGTATTAATGTTAATAGTCATATATACCCCGCAAGGGATAATTGGAATAAAAGATTTCCTTTTTGGCATAAACTATCAAAAGGCTGAACAACTTCGTTGTATGTTTGGATTGGCTTTAGTTTACGCAATATTAAGCAATTTTATATCAATAGCATTTTATAAAAACATTATAAATATTGGTGACAATAACTTTAATAAGCTTAAGACGAGTGCATTTAAAAGTATATTTTATAATATAATTTTTTCGTTTATGATTTGTATAACTATATATGCCATATTAGGTGACTACAGAAGCTACCTACAACCAACAGAGAGTATACAAATTACAACTATTTTTAAAATAGTAAAAACAAATTATCCAATGTATTACTTATTACTTGAGGTGATATTCACAACACTAAACCTAGTAGTTTTTGTTACATCATTGAAGTATATTTTTCAAATTGGAACGAAATTATATACTAAACTGCTAGCTCTATTAATTCCCTTTATTATAACTATATTTTTTATCAAATCTGGTATCGCTTACGTTGATTTCTCTAATATGAGCGCTCTTCATATAGTCATCATATTTATCTTCTTATTTGACGTATTCATTATAGGTTGGATTTATGATGCTCAAAAGCTTAGTTATGAAATACTTAAAAGCACAAATACTAAACTATCACCAATATTCAATATAGCCCTAAGAATAATTATACCGTTTATATGCATTATTATTGCTATTGGCTATATATTCATACATATGTCTATTATGTGGCAATTTATAGCAACAATAGTATTGATTACCATATATATAATCAAAGGAAGTATTTTCAGTAAAATATTTAACAAGAGAAAGTTTTAAAATGTTTTTTAATAAAAAAAGTAAACAAGATGAGCTAAAAAAATTAGCCGCTAGCGAGGCTGCTAAACATATTACATCAGAAATAACCTTAGGTGTTGGCACTGGTAGCACAGTAGCCTTTTTAATCGAAGAGCTAGCTAACTATAGAGATAAAATAAAAGCTATAGTGTCAAGCTCAGAAGACTCCACAAAAAAACTTAAAGCACTAGGGTTTGAAGTAGTAGATTTAAATTATGCTGGAAATATAGACTTGTATATTGATGGTGCTGATGAGTGTAATAGCCATAAAGAACTTATCAAAGGTGGTGGTGCAGCACTTACACGTGAGAAAATATGTGTCGCAGCAGCAAAAAAATTTATTTGTATTATTGATGAATCTAAAAAAGTGAATACTCTAGGAGAGTTTCCTCTTCCTGTAGAAGTTATCCCAATGGCAAGAAGTTATGTAGCTAGAGAAATAATTAAATTAGGCGGTCAACCTGTATATAGAGAGCAGACGACTACTGATAATGGCAATGTCATTCTAGATATCTACAACCTAAAAATAGATAATCCGCTAAAGCTTGAAACAGAGCTAAACCAAATCACTGGAGTTGTAACAAATGGAATTTTTGCATTAAAACCTGCTAATCAAGTAATTATGGCAAAGAATGATGGGAGCATTGTAACTTTATAATAATTTTTGACAATTTCATCTTTTACAAAATAAGGACTCGCTCCTAATGATTTTTCTAGAAAAACAAAATGATAATTCTGAAACTCTATCATATATAGGCCATGTTGATAATGTCATCCAAGGCATAGTTCCTGAAGAGTTAAAATATAAACGTTTCCTTGCGAGTAATTTTGATTATGGTTTTGAATTAGGCTCACCTCAAAGTATTTATAACCTTGGTGAATGCATTTTGCTTAATGATATGATTTATTCTTCAAGAACAGATGTTAGCAGAACAGAAAGAGATCCCCTGATGTGGGGACCAGAATTCGTAACAACTGGGATATTTCTTATTCCTAAAAACACTCCTGTAAACTATATAGCTAAATATTTTTCTTTTGATAAAGAAAGTACACTAGCTGATATATATCGACAGATTTACAATCAAATCAAATCTCCTTTTGCCATTGTTGGATGTGTACAGTTTTCAGCAGTAAATGCTGAAGCTATCACTAAAGCACCCATAAATAGAGAAAATATTTTCACAAATAGTCAAAACTACTATGATGAAAAAAAATATGAAGATACCGATGTAAACTTTGCTATTATGGGTGTTGTAAGCAACCCAAACGATAAAAAGTTAGAGAAAATCAATCAAGAACTATCATCCGTGTTGTATCACAATCCTTTTGCAAATAAAAATAAACTTTTAACCCATACACACGGACTAATGCTCAATAAGTCAATTATTGATATCGAAAAAGTTCATCCACGTAATGCTAAAGAGGTTCTGCATATACAGGACCGTTCACTTGTTCGCTATATTAAGCTTAAAGTCTATAAAATAAAAGGCCTAAAGAAACATGCTTAAGTCTATAGAAATATAATCTTATCTAAGCACTCTTCTTCCATCGCAAAATCAATTTGAAAATAAAAGGAAGTAGTGTCAACAACAGCAGAATTACAACAGCTAATACAAACTTATAATCGAACAATTTAGTATAATCTAATTGAGAGTTTTTAAAATGAACACCAAACCATACATATATAAATGTTATAGGAATAATACCAATCAAAGTAGTCAAAAAGAAGATACTGTTTTTAACTTTTAAAATTCCTGCCAAAATATTTGGAACAAAAAAAGGAATTGGTAAAATTCTAGAAATCAACAATATAGACACAGGATAATTTTCTACCAACAATTTAAATCTTGAAATGATCTTAAATCTTGGATTTGCTTGCACCTCTCCCCAATTATATTTAATAATCAAAAAAGCTAACATGGCTCCCAACGTGGCTGAGAATAAACAAATAAAAAAACCCAACACGAGCCCAAATAAAAGTCCGGCAAGTATTTTTAAGAATGGTTTGATTGGAACAGAAAAGAATACTGTCAAAATGTATATGCAAGCATAACTAAAAGAGGCTAGTATTGTATGATTATCTATGTAAGAATTAGCTCTCTCGTAAGCAAAGTTGATCTTATCTAAATCTAAATATTTATAGCCATTGAAAATTAAGAACAAAAAAACACCTATACTTAAAAAAAAGACTAAAATAAGCCTTTTAACAAGTAAGGGATTTATGAATTTCACAAGATTTTATAAAGAAAAAATTTGATTAGAATACTCAATTAAGCTAAAGCAGCTTTTGCTTTTTCAACAACAGCAGCGAAAGCATCTTTGTTGTATACAGCTAATTCAGCCAATGCTTTTCTATCTAGCTCAACACCAGCTTTGTTTAAGCCATTGATCAATTGGCTATAGCTAATATCGTGTTGTCTAGCAGCAGCATTAATACGAACAATCCAAAGAGATCTGAACGTTCTTTTTTTAACTTTGCGATCTCTATAAGCGTATTGACCAGCTTTAATTACAGCTTGCTTAGCTACTCTATATACTCTTGAACGAGCACCATAGTAACCTTTAGCTTGATTTAAAATCTTCTTATGACGTGCGCGTGCTGTTACGCCTCTTTTTACTCTTGACATTATTTAGTCTCCACTTTAAAAATTGATAAACAAACTTATGCGTATGGCATCTGTTGAACTAGGCTAGCTTGATCAACTTTAGCTACTTGATTCATACCTCTTAAATGACGCTTTCTTTTAGTAGTCATCTTAGTGTTGATATGAGCACGATTTGCACAACGGTGTTTGAAACCACCCTTACCAGTCTTTTTAAAGCGCTTAGCAGCACCACTCTTAGTTTTTAACTTAGGCATTTTAAATACTCCGCATTGTATTAATTGTTATTATTGATTTACTACTTTTTCTTAGGTCCTAAAACCATAATCATTTGGCGACCTTCCATTTTAGGTTGGTGTTCCACCGCACCG
Organism: Francisella salina; assembly: GCF_000219045.1. Classification (NCBI taxonomy): domain Bacteria; kingdom Pseudomonadati; phylum Pseudomonadota; class Gammaproteobacteria; order Thiotrichales; family Francisellaceae; genus Francisella; species Francisella salina. Next base: position 1,166,870 of record NC_015696.1, on the reverse strand, counting down.
TATTCAGCAGCATCGTTTGCCATACGCTTAAGCATTTCCATGCCTAGCTCTTTATGTGACATTTCTCTACCTCTGAATCTAAGTGTGACTTTTACTTTATCGCCCTTTTCTAGAAACTTTATCAGGTTGCGTAGTTTTACCTGATAGTCCCCTACATCAGTCACAGGTCTAAGCTTTACTTCTTTTACCTGTGTCTGCTTTTGGTTCTTTTTAGCTTGTGCTTTTTTCTTACCCTGTTCGAATAAGTACTTACCATAGTCCATCAAACGACAAACTGGTGGATTAGCATTAGCTACCATTTCAACCAAATCAACATTAGCTTCTTCAGCTAATGTTAAAGCCTCATTGATAGATACAATTCCTATTTGCTCTCCATCAACACCAACTAAACGCACCTCTTTTGCTCTGATTTGCTCATTTATAGGTGCTTTTTTATCCGTTTTAATAACTTTTTTCCTCCACAGAAATTATTATTTTTTTGCTTTAATTTGCTCACTTAAGAAAGTGCAAAAATCTCCTGTAGACATCTGCCCAAGATCTTCACCGTTATGCTTTCTTATAGTAACAATCTTTTGCTCTTGCTCGTTTTTACCCAATATAACAAGGTATGGAACACGCAAAAGAGTATGCTCACGTATTTTAAACCCTATTTTTTCATTTCTCAAGTCTAATTTCGCTCGAACACCATTTTTTTCTAAGGTTTCAAAGACTTCTTGACAATATTCATCTTGATGATTACTGATACCCATGACAGCCACTTGCACAGGTGTTAACCATAACGGCATATTCCCTGCATAATGCTCTATCAACATTCCAATAAATCTTTCTAAAGATCCCACAATAGCTCTATGTAACATTACAGGAACTTGCTTATTACCATTTTTGTCAATATATGTAGCTCCAAGTCTATCAGGCATAGAGAAATCCAACTGTATTGTTCCGCACTGCCAACTTCTACCAATAGCATCTTTTAAATGAAACTCAATCTTAGGGCCATAAAATGCACCTTCACCTGGCAATAGCTCATAATTCACATTATGAGCATCAAGAGCATTTTTTAGCATTTGCTCAGACTTATCCCAAGTCTCATCATCACCTATTCTCTTATCTGGTCTAAGTGCAATCTTGACTGTAAAATCATTGAACCCAAAATCTTGATAAACCTCAAAACATTGTTTAACCATTAAGATCACTTCTTCTTCAACTTGTTCTGGAGCACAAAAGACATGGCCATCATCTTGAGTAAAACTGCGTACCCTTAATAATCCATGCAAAGACCCCGATGGTTCATTCCTATGCACTATTCCGAACTCAGCCATTCTAATAGGCAGATCCCTATAACTGTGAAGCTTTGTATTATAAACTTGTACACAAGTTGGACAGTTCATCGGTCTAATTGCAAAATCTCTATTTTCAGATTTTGTTGCAAACATATTCTCAGCATATTTTGAAGCATGTCCTGACTTTTCCCACAGACTAAAATCTGCTATCAAAGGAGTCCTTATTTCACTACACCCATATTTTTTATTTGAAGCACGCATGTAATCCTCTACTTCACGCCAAATTCTAACACCATTATCATGCCAAAAAGCAATGCCTGGTGAATCTTCTTGAAAGTGAAATAAATCCAAAGCTTTACCAATTTTTCTATGATCGCGCTTTTCTGCTTCTTCTAACATATTTAAGTACTGATCTAAATCTTCTTTAGTCGCCCAACACGTTCCATAGATACGAGTCAACATTTCATTATTAGAATCACCTCTCCAATATGCTCCTGCTAACTTAGTAAGCTTAAAAGCTTTGATAACAGATGTGCTTGGTATATGTGGACCACGACAAAGATCACTAAACTCCCCTTGAGTGTAAATCTTAATTTGTTGATCTGCTGGAATACTATCTATTATATCAACTTTATAATTCTCACCTTGAGCTTTAAAAAACTCTATAGCCGCGTCTTTAGAAACAACTTTATAACTTACAGGGGTCCCTTTCTTAGCAAGCTCTTTCATTTTCTTTTCGATCTTCGGCAAATCTGCCTCACCAATAGCTTCTTTGAAAGAAAAATCATAATAAAATCCATTGTCAACAACAGGTCCAATCGTAACTTCTGTATTTGGATACAACTCTTTGACTGCATGAGCTAAAAGATGCGCACATGAATGGCGTAAAATTTCTAAGCCTTCAGAATCTTTTGTTGTGATAAGCCTTAATTCACAATCATTCTCAATAATATCTTTAGCATCTGTTAACTGACCATTTATGTATACTCCCACAGTTACTTTAGCCAAACCTGGAGAAATAGATTTTGCAACTTGTAATGAATTAACGCCTTTTTCAAACTCTCTTATCGAGCCATCAGGAAATTTAATATTTATCATATCTACTAAGTCTTATCTGTTTAATAAAGTTATCGAAAATTTTATAGCGTTTATTATATGTTATAGGCTTTGCTATGTAAATTAATAATCAATTCATGGAATATAATTTGACACAAGTCTACTCTAACAATTTCAACATATAATAATATTATCAACATACCTAAAGCCATAATATAAATTTATAAAAAGTTTAATTTTTTAACCTCAAGTCAATTGATATTTTATAAAATCCCACTTTATTAAATAAAAATTAAAGTTATAAATTAACTAGTCACAATATTCATTAATTTTTAATTTAAAAGTCCTTTTTATTAATTTTCTGTAACCCGAAAGTATTAATACACAGGCATTTCAATTTACTTTTAGTAATTGATAATATAGAAATGCAGGTATTTTATTGATATCTGTGTTATTAGATAATGTAGATAAGGAGTCTTATTATGAAACTTAATAAAATCACTTTGACTACCGGGCTAATTTTATTAGCAAGCACACAAGCTTACTCACACGGATATGTTGAAAGTCCAGCTTCTCGTGCGCTGTTATGCAAAGAAGGGAAAAATAAAAATTGTGGAGCTCGTGCTCAGTACGAACCTCAGTCAATTGAACAAGCAGATGGATTATTCAACTTAGGTGCTTTAGATAATAATATAGGTAGTGCTGATGTGGCAGGTTTTGAGCCATTAGATGAGCAAGAGCAAAGTCGCTGGGCAAAAACTGTAGTGCGTCCAGGACAACCACTACAAATAAAATGGTTCTTTACAGCTAATCACAAATCTAAGCATTTCAAATTCTATATAACTAAGCCTAATTGGAATCCAGACAAATTACTTACACGTGACAGTTTTGAAGAGCAACCTCTAAATTGCTACAACCCACAACCAACATGGATAGCTCCTAACCAGCCACCTCAGGAGGGTCTAACATTTACTTGTACACTACCTAGTAGATCAGGTTATCAAATTATAATGGCTGAATGGGATGTAGATGACACGAGAATGAGTTTTTACAATTTATTAGACTTAGACTTTACAAACGACAAGCCTGCTGGATCTGTTATCTTACCAAATGGTGATACTACCAACCCTGATGATAATTCAGGTGAATCTAGTATTCCTATATACGATCCTGCTAAATCTTATCCAACACCAGGAACAGAGGTCATCTTTGAAAATAAAATATATCAAAACAAATGGTATGTAAATCCTGGGCAAAAGCCTGGTGCTGGACAGTGGGGACCATGGGAATACGTTAGAGAGCATGAACAACAAAATGATCCTACAGATAAGTTTCCAATAGAGGCAACTAAATTCACCATCAACCCTTTAAATATTAAAGAAGGCGATAAGATCACTTTACAACTGTTCAAAGATGGTACTATGTATGAATATCCTTTGCTAACGGTACCAAAAGCTATGAGCACAAGTGATTTATTTACACAGCTAACAAATAAGATAAATACTCTTAGCGCTACTGACTTAGATAATCATGTTATCGCAGGTGTTAAAAATGAAAACAATGATGTTGTTCCAAACAATAACGCTGTTTATGTTTATCAAACTGCTAACAAGCCATATAGTCAAATTAGTTTCTACTATCAGCAAGCAGATCAAAATGTTAAAAATGAACTGCATTTGATGGACTTCAATAGTGAATATAGCGTTGGATCTGACAATAAACTATATATAAATGCCAAAATAATGTCTCACAGTTCAACTAATACAAATGTATCTGTTGTATTGCAAGATCAAAATGGTAATCAAGTTTATAGGAAATCAGATATTGAAATATCTCCAATGGATACATATAACTTAGCACTACAAATAGACAATATTAAAGCTGGAAATTATAAAATTGTTATTTCTAGTGAAATACCTGGGGCCGAAGCTTGGCAGAAAGATCTCGATATTAAAGTAACAAATTCAGAAGACTCAGGAGATACACCTCCTGTAGTCGACAAAGAAATAAATGTCACTATCAACGCGAATACTCCTTTCTATCAAGTTAATTCAGATGATACTGTAACTGCACGAGCATGGTCTAGCGGCCTAGGAAATATAAATCTAGCTAATAATCAGATAACCATTACCCCTTGGAATAAAACTACTGCATCTAAAGGTAATGACAGCTCTGCATACATAAAATGTCCATTACCTACAAACAACCAAACAAGTGTTATATATCTGGTCAGTGGTGACTTAAACAACATATCTTGTGTAATAAAATAATTCTTAGATCTTTGTAACCACATATAAAATTATTCATATTCACATAGCTCTTATTAGCTATTATGATTATCTAGATTATCACGATATATAAGGTGCATTGTTGCCAATGCATTATTCGTATTATATAGACCCTGATAACCATTCATTTTTGCATTGCACTTATTATTATATTTCTTGTTACACTTATCTAAATAGTAAAGACAAAAGTCTAAAGATATTTTGGTATGAGTTTCATACTCTATACCTTTTTTAGGATTATATATTTTGCAATAATTAAGGTATTCATCACTAGCTTGACCAGATGATATAAGTAAAAATATAGAAATAAATAAAAAGAGTTTATTCAACATGACTCCTGTAATCTTCAGGGAGTAATAATTCTTCAGCCTCTCCAGGTTGAGACATCTCAATTTCAAACAACCATCCCTTTATATAGCACGATTGGTTAATCAACTTTGGATTATCTATCAACTCTTTATTTATACTTATAATCTTCCCTGATAGAGGTGTATAAATATCTGATGCCGTTTTAACAGATTCTATTACACAAATTTCATCATCTTTTGAATATTGATTACCTAATTTAGGCAAATCAACATAAACGATTTCTCCAAACTCATTTTGAGAATAATCATCTATTCCTACTCTTGCAGTATTACCCCTGATTTCAACCCATAAGTTAGAGTCTGTGTATAAGTAGTTTTGATTTATTTCAGCCATAATTCCTCTTTAACAAAACATCTTTATATTTTAGCTAATAGATGATAATAACATAAAAATCCTTTAAAATTAATTTGAAAATCAAAAGTTAATTTGTAGGTATTTATGAGCTTGAAAAACAAAAACATAATTATTACCGCTGGCGGTACCGGTGGACATATATATCCAGCTCTTGCAGTAGCTGAACTATTAAGAAAATACGAAGCTAATGTGATATGGGTTGGAACTCCTAATAGTATGGAGGCAGAAATTGTACCTACACACTTTAACATGCAACATATTAAATCTTCTGGAGTGAGAGGCAAAGGGATTATAAGAAAAATAACTTTTCCATTTAAACTTATATCAAGCACTCTAAAAGCACGTAAGATACTCAAAAAACTAAAAATAGACTTAGTTATAGGTTTTGGAGGTTATGTATCTGGGCCTATATGCCTAGCTGCTGCACAAAAAAATATTCCTATAATAATACATGAACAAAATGCAAAAATTGGCTTAACCAACAGAATACTAGCTAAACTTGCAACAAAAATATGCTTAGCCTTCGAGATACAGGATATACATCAACGACTTAATTCTAAACAGATGGCAAAAACAAAGATTGTTGGTAACCCTGTTAGAGACGATATTGTTAATCTTAATAGTAAAGTAAAAAATATAACTAAAAACAGTGAATTAAATCTTCTTATTTTAGGAGGCAGTCAAGGAGCTAAAAGTATAAATGAGATTATACCAGAGCTAATTATAAATGCTGCTAAACAAAAGATAAACATAAATGTATGGCACCAAACAGGTAAGCTATCTTTTGAAGCAACTAAAAAGAGCTATGACAAAGTACCTCAAGGTCATATTAAGGATATATCTGCATATATAACAAATATGACCGAAGCTTATGAGTGGGCTGATATGCTAATTTGTCGAGCAGGAGCCCTAACTGTTTCAGAATCTGCTATAGCTGGCGTCCCCGCAATATTTATACCATTACCATCAGCTGTAGATGATCACCAGTTTTTTAATGCTCAAACTATGGTAAAGAATCACGCAGGATTCTGTCTCAGACAAGATCAAATGACTTTAGAGAATTTAATAGATATAATAAAGCCACTTTATGATGATAAAAATAAACTCCAAGAATTATCAGAAAAAGCAAAAAAAACATTGATAAAAGACTCTAGTGAACAGATATTAAGATCTGTAGAAGAAATTTTGAATAAAAAATAAGGATTAAAAATGAACTTTGATATGTCAAAGCTAATGCAGCAAGCTCAAAAAATGCAAGAACAAATGAAAAAAGCTCAAGAAGAGCGTGAAAATATGGAAGTAACTGGTGAATCTGGAGCTGGACTTGTTAGCATAATAATGACTGGTAAGTATGATGTTAAAAAAGTCGCTATAGATGACTCTCTACTGTCGGAAGATAAAGAAATGCTAGAAGACCTAATCGCAGCAGCGATAAATAGTGCAGTGAAAAAAGTAGAAAGTGACTCATCTTCTGCAGATATTGGTAAAATGGCAAAGGATGCCGGTATAGATTTACCTAATGGATTTAACTTCCCTTTTAAATAATGGACAGTAAGATATTCTCTCCTAAAATCACTGCTGTAATGGAGTCTTTACGTAAATTACCAACTATTGGTAAAAAATCATCACAAAGACTCACTTTACACCTGCTTGATAAGTCTCCAGAAACGGCTGTTGCAATTGCTAACTCACTCTTAGATGCGGCTGAAAACATCAAAAAATGTAAATATTGCCAATCTCTTACAGAAGAAGACATTTGTCAGATTTGTAGTAGCCAAAGTAGAGATGAATCTAAATTATGTATTATTGAGAGTATGCTAGACCTGATTGCTATCGAAGAAGCTGGTTTTTTCAAAGGGAAGTACTTTGTACTAAATGGTAGAATATCTCCTCTTGATGGTATCGGACCAAACGAGCTCAAACTTGATATCTTAGAGCAAATTATTACCGATAGAGATATCAGTGAAATCATCTTGGCAATTAGTCCTACCGTAGAGGGAGAGACAACAGCTCACTTTATTTCCCAAATGATTGATAAAAGTATAAAAATCTCTAGAATTGGATTTGGTGTCCCTTTTGGTGGTGAATTAGAATACTTAGACCAACAAACATTAATCCATGCTTTTAATGCTAGGACTAACATTTAAATAAAATTTATTTATTCAAGATTCTCTCGATATCCGCACAAACATCTATTTTTCTTACTAAACGGATTAGTAAATATAACTCTCTTCTGTTCCTGACAACTACTACACAAGCAAGTTTCGCATGCTTTTTGTCAACAAACATCATATCAAAGCTTCTAATATTCACTCCTTCTCTTGCAAAAGTAGCCGTTATCTTAGCTATAGCTCCTGGAATGTTTTTGAGAGTAATAGAAAGTCTAGCTCTAAAACTAGGATCATCATCAGCATTTGTAAACCAGTCAGCATTGATTTGTTTTACTTGCCCATCTTTAGTTTTAGAGTAAAGTTCATTACAGCTTTTTCTATGCACCTCAACATTGCCATCATCGTTAACAATACCGATTATTTCATCATTTGGTAATGGTAAGCAACAATCTGCTATACGTGAATCATCTCCATAGCGAATTTGTATTTTAGACATAGATGATTTCTTATAAGCACTACGCATATCATTGAAGTTTTTAACAATAAAATCAATAAAATTATTAGGATCAATTAAGCCAAGCCCCGTATCTAAATAAAAACGATTTATAGTATCTATTCCTTCATAATTAAATAAAGCTCCATCTACAATTTCATTAGGAACCTCTCTTAAGTCTACACCAAGTAATCTAAGCTCCCCTTCTACAATATCTTTTCCTCGAATATAATCTATATTTTTATATTGTTGCTTCAAGAAATCTTTTATAGCTGATTTCGCCCTACTAGTTTCTGCAAACTCCAACCAAGCAGGGTTAGGATCAGCAACAGCTGAGGTTACAATTTCAATATTGTCACCTTGTTTTAAGCGATAATTTAGAGGTACTGGCTTTCTATTTACTCTAGCAGATATAGATTTATTACCAATATCTGTATGAATAAAGTAAGCGAAATCTATACATGTAGAATTAATAGGTAACTCAACGATATCTCCTTGAGGAGTAAATACAAACACATCATTACTAAATATATCCGATTTGACATTTTCTAAGAATTCAACTGAGCTAGCTGTATAAACATTTATATCTGATATCTTTTTAAGCCATCTTTGCAATGCTTTGTCAGTTTTCTCGCCTATTTTATAGCTCCAATGAGCTGCGATACCGTACTCCGCTTGACGATCCATATTATTTGTTTTTATCTGTATCTCTAAAGGTATGTTATATGGCCCTAAAACAACTGTATGTATAGAACGATAGCCATTAGCTTTTGGTGTAGCAATATAATCTTTAAACCTTTGAGGAATAGGCTTATATAGCTCATGAACTTTACCAAGAGCAACATAACAATCAATTCTATTAGGAACAATAACTTTATAAGCATACATATCCATAATCTCATCAAATGAGATACCTTTTTTACGCATTTTATTATAAATGCTATACAAGGTTTTTTTACGTGCTTTGATACCATCATCGATAACAATACCACTTAGCTTATCAACCAATGCATCCTTAACTTGCTGAAAAACTTTTTCCTTATTTTTTTCTACTTTTTTTACTTTTTCTTCTAATATATGGTAACGGTATGGATTCATCCCTTCGAATGCAAGAGTTTCTAACTGCTCTTTAAGAGTGTTGATACCTAGCCTATGAGCTAGAGGAGCGAATACATCTAAAGTCTCTTTAGATATCCTACGCTTTTTCTCTGGCTTTAGTGGAGCCAATGTTCTCATATTATGCAATCTATCAGCAAGTTTAATAAAAATGACTCTTACATCTTTAGTGACCGAAAGCAGCATTTTACGAAAATTTTCTGCTTGCTGCTCTATTTTGTTTTTATGCCTAATTTGTGTAAGCTTAGTTACTCCTTCAACCAGTTCTGCTACTTTATCTCCAAATAAGTTAGCAATATCCTCTGCTGTATGATCAGTATCTTCAACTACATCGTGTAGCAATGCGGCTATAATAGTGTCAACATCCATATGAAGTTCAGCAAGTATACAAGCTACAGCTACAGGGTGAGTAAAATAAGGCTCTCCTGAACTTCTTACTTGAGTTTCATGAGCATCAGCACCGAATATATATGCTCTAGCTATCTTAACTCTTTCTTCAATAGGAAGATATTTAGAAATTAAATGGTTTAGGCTATAAAAAGAAAACATATTTAACCAATATTTTTTAATAATATCTAATTAAATGATAAATTGAATTAAAGGCCAAAGCAATTTATAACTACTTTGATTTGAAAGAAATTAAATATTTTCTTGAAATAAATGCCATAAAGGCTATCAATGCAATATCAATAATAAGTAATGCTGCTGCTAATGTAGTATTATATTTTTTCTGCGAGAACACAGCCCCCTGTCCAGGTGGAACTACAGTAGTTGGATTATAAGTCATACCATATGTTTTAATGATACTAGAGTTTATATCTCTAACATTTACTACAGGTATATCATCTTTCAAAAAATTAACAGCTACAGAGTTCACTGTATTATATTCAGGAGGAAGCTTAGTAGTTACTCCTGTAGGGAAACTATGTAGTTTAATAATTTGCTCATCAGAACTTTTAGTAGTCGCTTTTTTATCTTTCTTTGACTTCTTATCAGAGTCTTCAACTTTTACTTTTGGCTGCTTCAAACCAATAGAAGCCATATTACCACCTACATTTACGTAAGCTTTTATACTATTCTCGCCTGCAGCTTCTTTGTACATTTCAAGACGCTTTGCAACAGAAGTGTTTGTAGAATCTTTATATGGAATATTAATTACCTTAAAGTCATTTCTTTTTATCGCATCATTTAATTTAAGTATAGCACCAGGAGTCATTCCATAACCATTATCATGAGAACCTCCCAAAGTAATACCTATAACATCATAATCAAAAACTCCTTTTTCAACTAAGTTCTTGTATATGTCAGGCCATGTAAATCCTGGTCTATTTGCACCGAACTGCGATGCTCCAGCTGAAAATATAATTAAAGGCTTAAGCTTCAATGTCTTAATAGCTGATAACATAGCTATATCTAATGCAGGGTACGATCCTGTTTCTTGTAACGCAACTGTATCGCCTTCTTTTAGATTGAGCTGGCTTAACCAACTAACAAAAATAGCAGCCATATTAGGATTGACAGAAGATCTTTTTGCATACAAATCACCAGAATCTGTAGTAATCTCGGTCATAGACAAACCTATAAGTCCTGTACAAGAGACATCACCCATCGTTCTACATAGATACCCTTTTGACATAAAATATCTTTGAGTCAAATTAAATGCTTTCTCTGTCAATTCTGCTGCTTGCAATTTTTGAGTGTAACCCTTAGTTTCAACAACTAGGTTTTTCTCAACTATGTATAAAGATATAATCATAAAAATACTTAAAAATAAGATGATATACCTAGATAAAAATTTACGGTGCCAATACATCGTTTTCATATTATATTCCTACTATTTGAGGTCCAATTAAAACTATTAATAACAAACGTATAATAATAGAAGCAATCAATAAAGATCCTATTGTTTCGATAAGACCCTGTCTATCTATTGATAAAGTTATAAGTCCTGGAATAATATATCCTATAACCTGAATCTGATTTGAATAAAAACTCGTTGTCAGATATTGTGAGAACAATATATTAAAAATTGTGCCCAGTATAAATGATAAAAGGACTGTTATAGCAATTCTTCTTCTACCATAAATAATCATGAATTTTGACATAAATCTAACTATACCAAAGATTATGATTGATATAATAATAGTTACTATAACTCTGTCAGGAGCACCCATCTCTAGTGCAAAGTAACCTGGTACAACCATACCACCTGTAGATAAACCTAAAAGCGATACAAAAACTAAACCAACAATAAGACCAATACCTATCGAGAGCGTTAATGGATCCATATTTTCTCCTGTTTATTTTAAAAAATTATAAATTATGCTTTTGCTTATGACTCTGATCACAATAATCAACTAAGCTCATACCAATATCTTTAATATTACCAACTCCCACAAGCATATATGAGCCCGCTGGTTGTGTGGCATTAATCTTTTCCAAAATCTCTAGAGGCTGCATATATTCACACACAGTAACTTGAGCAGGCTTAATACCCAAAGATTTAGAGTATTTTTTATAAAAGGAAACAAATACATCTGTACCAGTACCTATAAGAGTAACTAAGTCTGGTTTTTCCCAATTTAGTATAGCTTCTGCAATTTGCTTAGATCTATCTTCTCTATCAGCTCTACAGTTTACAACTAAAACTTTTTTATCACACTCTTTATACTTTTCATAAAGTTTATCCCAAAGCATTTTAGTTGAGACAGGATCATTCGCAGCAAAAGCATTAGCAAAATTCATTTCGGAATCTTTAATATCAAAATTATACTCCGTCATAGCACCAGGATCTGGAGTAGCCTCCCACATACCTTTAAGTGCGACATCTCTAGGAATCCCTAGATCATCAGTTATTTTTAAAGCTAAAGCAACATTAATTTTAAATTCAGAATAAACAAACTTATTGATTTCTTCTTCTGAAATTAACTCAGCATCATCTGCTGTAGCTACAACAAGCTCTGTATCTCTATCTTTACAAGCATACTCAAAAAAATCAATATGCACGTCTTCTGCTGTAAAGTACTTAGACTTTACCGGAACTGTTCCAGCTAAAGCTTTCGCTACATCTCTTTCAGTTGGACCCATAACATCTAAATGATCTGGGCGAGCATTAGTCAAAACACCATGAGTTGCTTTAATCAATTTCAATTCACATAACGATTGAAGTAATGGTTGAAGAGCCATACATTCAATTATTATAGCATCTGCTTTCGCACGTCTTGCTTTAAACATAATTTTAACCTGTTCAGCAATATTACTGAAACCAATCCTAAAAACTGGCGTCTCAGATCCATCAACATCTATATATCTAGCCAATGTACCGGTAGTTTTTGCTACAGTTCTATATCCTCCAGCCCTAACTCCAGCAGCAATTAACCTTGCAACACTTGATTTACCTCTGGTTCCATTCACATGAATTCTAATTGGAATGCTTTTGATACTAGCATTATGTACAATATTCTCTATTATCAGATACAAACATAAAATTATGAATACTATTATAATTAACCAAAAATCCAAAGCATTTACTCCGTATATAACAAAATTCAAAAATAATTATAACACTATGATTAATAAATATACAGCACGAGAAAACTAAATTTATTTTTCACTAAACTTCCACATGCCTTGTTTCAGGCATGAGATATACTACAGGTATCATACATATTGAAGCCACAATCAAAAGCCATGCCGGAGCTAATAAACTTCCTGTAGACACAACTAGCGACGTTGCAATAAATGGGATTGTACCTCCAAAAAATGAATTACCAATATTGTAACTTAGACCATTACCACTATAACGATACTTCGTACTAAATAACTCTGGCGCCGCTGCACCATAAGCTCCCCATACAGCCATTAACGGTACACTCAAAACAATCATTGAAAGTACAAGTGCTGCAATTCCTGTACCCATAATCATGAAACTAGGATATGAAAAAAATAAATAAACTATAATAGAAAATTTGACCAATGGCTTCCTGCCTAAACGATCACTCAAGTATCCCCATAAAGGTGCAGAAAAAGAGAATATCAAACTAAATATGGTTACCACAGCTAAAGAGAAAAATTCAGAATAATTTAATTCAACAAAGTAATTACTCAAATAAGATAGAACCAAGTAATACATAATGTTCGCATACGCAGACAAAGCAATTGCAAAAAAGAGAGGTTTCTTTTGAATACTAAACATTTCCCTAACAGGCTTTACTGAAATATCACCTTGAGCCTCTAACTCTTCAAAAGAATTACTTTCGGGTATAAGCAATCTCATTACTAAAGCAAGTAATGCTAGAACAAGCCCAATAACATAACCCACTCTCCATCCCCACAGTTCAAGAACCTCATGACTAAATACCCCAAATAAAATCATTGCGACTAATGATGCTAAAAACACTCCCGTACCTGAAGACATCGTAGCAAAACTTGCAATAAACCCTCTTCGATCTGGTTTCGTAGACTCAATCATAAAAACCATAACACCACCATAAGATCCTCCAATAGAAAACCCTTGTAGTAGCCTCATCACAACCAAAATAATTGGAGCCAATACTCCAATACTTTGATATGTAGGAAGTATAGCGATTACAAATATTGGTAATATCATCATAACCACAGAAATAATTAAGGCTTTTTTGCGACCAAAACGGTCACCAAAACTCCCCATAACCATACTGCCAATAGGACCCATAAAGAAGCCCGCAGCAAAAACACCAAAAGTCATCAATATAGCAGTATATTTGCTAAAATCTGGAAAAAACACGCTTGCAATGATAGGTGTTAAGTAAGCAAAAAGCATAAAATCATACCATTCAACAATCGTACTTGCTGAAGCAAAAAAAACGTGTCTTTTTGAAAAACGATTCATTTATTATAAAAAATTTATATATTTGAGAATTATACTTTATATTTAAATATATGACTTTTCAATCACAAAATAGATATGATAAAAACTTTGTGAATATTGAAAAATAAATAGTTTTTTTTGTGGTGCGGACGGGGAGACTCGAACTCCCACGGTTGCCCGCTGGAACCTAAATCCAGTGCGTCTACCAATTTCGCCACGTCCGCAATATTCTGGGGTGATTGATGGGACTTGAACCCACGACAACCGGAATCACAATCCGGGGCTCTACCAACTGAGCTACAACCACCATTACAAATTGCTAATTTACATTGTAATGGCACGTCTGGCAGGATTCGAACCTGCTACCCTCGGCTTAGAAGGCCGATGCTCTATCCAGATGAGCTACAGACGCATCAAAAAATGGTCGGAGCAGAGGGATTTGAACCCCCGACCCTCTGGTCCCAAACCAGATGCGCTACCAAGCTGCGCTATGCTCCGACAATCTTAACTTAATGGTGGCCTGAGGCGGAATCGAACCACCGACACGAGGATTTTCAATCCTCTGCTCTACCGACTGAGCTATCAGGCCAATGACGAGTATTATACATACATCTACATGTTTAAGTCAACACTTTTATAAGTATTTTATTACATTTTTTCTTCATAAAAAGTTTTTAGATCATTTCCATCTGCATAAGCATATAAGGTCTGTGCTACAGATGTCGATCCTGAACAAATATTTCCTTTTTTATCAATAGCTATAAGACCAACATAATCTCCATAAACATCACTCTCAGCAATAGATTTATCTATTGCTTGCGATAATGACATCCCATCTTTGACTCTTGTCGCTATTTTTGCAGCTACTGCTTGATTGATAATATGCTCGCCAATACCAGTACATGATATGCCCATACATTCGTTCGCAAAATTACCTGCTACAGTTGGACTATCTCCTACTCTACCAGGATATTCAAAGCCTGCTCCTCCAGTTGAAGTAACTGCACAGATTTTGCCTTTAGAATCTAAAGCTACAACTCCTATTGTACCTGTGTAACCTTTTTTAAGTTCTAAATATTCTTGATATCTTTTTTTAGTCATTGGATCATATTCTGCTAAACCCATGACATCATGCGCAAATGTAGAAGCTTGATTCCCACCCAAAACACTATGATGTTGTTGCATTAATCTATTTGCAACATCTATGGGATTCTTTATATTTTGAATATTTATTACACCCGCAAACTTTTGTTTTTCGCTATCGATTATAGATGCAGACATTCTAATTTGTCCGTCTTGCTGAACTCTTGAACCTGTACCAGCATTAAATATCTCATCGTCTTCGAGAAGTTTAGCTGCAAACACTGCAGCCTCGTTTGCATCGTCGATATCTCTTAGGTAATTATATGCTTTTTGAACAATTGGTAATAAATGTTGGTGATAGTCGCCAAATGATGTGTTTTTATCTTCTCTAGCTCCACACCCACCATGAATTATAATTTTTTGCATAATAGCTCCAGTTTCAAATTATCACTCCATATTAAATAACGATTATATCTAAGATACTTAAAATGTCATACAACAAATATAAATGAAACTGGCTAAAAGATTAGAAGATAAATAAATAGGTATAAATAAAGTATTAGAACTCTACAAGACAAGTATTAAGATCAAACTTTTGACCTTCTAAAAGCATATGCATACGAATATCAACTAAACTAATAGGAGCATTGTTGCGAGCATTATGTAGTGATGAATGCTTAAGGTGAGAGAAGTCTATAATAGTTACCATACCAGAACCAACAACCTCAATCACATTTTCAGAATTTAGTAATGCTGATGTATCTTCATCAATACCAACACCAACCATGTAAGGATTGTATGATAATGCAGCTAGAAGCCTCCCTAATCTATCTCTTTGAGAAAAGTGCTGATCTACTAATAACTTATTAGTTAAACCTAATCCAGGAGCAAGGTTAACCATATTGCACCTAGGCATAAGACCTGCCTGACCACCAGCAATCATAAAGCCAGATATAAAGGCCGCACCGGCAGAAGTACCTGCAACATTTACACCTTTTGCATTTAATCTACGAATAAGCTGTGCTATTGGGGTACCACCAAGAGTAGTAGAAAGTAAAAGTTGATTCCCACCTGTCATAAAGATACCTGTGGTTTGAGCAAGCTGATCTTGATAATCTTTATTAGTAGTCGCATTTAAGCGAGTTTCAATCTTTAGGTTATAAACATCTTTGACTCCCATCTTAGAGAAAATATCAACATATATATCTCCTGTATCTGGCAGTTTTGATGCTGTAGGAATAACAGCTATCTTTGCGTCGCTTCCACCTGAAAGCTCAACAAATTTCTCTAGTACCGTTGGGCTTGCAAACTTATCTTCTCCACCACCAATTGGCATAATATACCCACGGTGATCCTTTTTTACTGGCTTAGACGGCATCTTGGAAATCTCCTTTTATAAAATTTATAAAAACTATGCATAATAATATTTTGTTAAAATAATACTAATTTATTAGACATTTTTCTATAAAAAAGGTTTATTTTTAGCATATAAATTGATACGCAGTTAATATTATTTACCCTTATTGTAATTGATGGTATGCTATGCGGTAAATATTATTATTAATTTTCAAGTATCTGTGAAATGAAAAAGATCAAAGCTCTAACAATCGGTGGCGCAACTCTTGACACCATTATAGAATATGAAGAAATGTTCACTATGAATATGCAAAAAAAGGATACAACTCAATCTTTTATGCTTCTCGAAGAAGGAGCTAAAATTGAAGTTACTGAGCAAAAATCTTTTTCAGGTGGTGGAGCAACTAATGCGGCAGTCTCTTTTAAGAAACAAAATATAGACGTTAGTTTCTTTGGAAAGATTGGCAAAGATATTGCAGGTGAACAAATAACTAACGAACTTAAAGAACACGGTATTGACATTTCTAACATTCGTTATTCAAACAGTTATGGTACAGCAACATCTTACGTTGTACCCACTCTAAGTGGAGATAGAACAATTTTTGCCTATAGGGGTGCTAACAAAGATATTTTGCAAGATGACCTACCATCCAAAGCAATTATAGAGAGAGACTTTATCTATATCACATCGCTGAGCAAGTCATCTGCTGCTAGACTACCAGAGATAGTCAAATTAGCAGCGGATAACAACACAAAAGTAGCCATAAACCCAGGTTCTAGTCAACTAAGCGTTGGTGAAAGTTTTATCAAAGATTCAATGTTTGGTATAGATATTCTCGTTTTAAATTTCCAAGAAGCTCAAAAACTGATGTTGTCACTTTTGTCATCTGATGACAAAGATATTATAGAATCAAAAGATAGACTAGAAACTCCTCTCGACAGTAATAAGAGTGACTTTTTGAACTCTACCTTTAGACTTAAAGATTTCTTTAGAATCTGTTTAGATTTAGGTGTAAGAATAATTGTAGTTACAGATGGTGCTAATGGTGTATATGCTGCTTCTAAAGACAAGATATACCATAGTGAATCTTTGAGAATTAATAACGTTGTTAACACTCTTGGTGCAGGTGACTCATTTAGCTCAACATTCTGTGCAAATATTTACAAAGGTAAAGCTATAGAAGAAGCTATTAAATATGCTCTGATTAATTCTAGTCATGTGATACAGCATTCTGATGCAAAGTCTGGTCTACAAACATCTGAAAGTCTTGAAAGAATAAAGTCAAAAATGAACTGTGGGTTGGATAAAAAAATTACTGTTACTTCTTGGTAACTTAATTTTGAAGCTATTGTCTTCACCTACCTCCATTTCACTACGTCATTCTCATGAAGATGGGAATCTATAAACCATAACCACTAACTAAAAGATATTTACATCCATGGATATGACTATACATATTTATGCTTTTTAGTCTAGTAACCTATCTATATCTTCTAATGATAATAACTCATATTCAACCTTATAGTTTTTATAAAAATCTATCAACTTCTGAGACTTTAAAATTAGTTGCTGAAGATTCAATTTGTGAGAATTCAACTTAACTTCACAAATTAGTAATTTCTTATTGATATCATCAAGAGCTACTATATCAATCTCATTTTTATTGCCTCTTTCCCAATATGAGCCTATTTTTGTATATAGTTGCTTTTCTTTGAAAATTTCTATAAATAATTTTTCGAGAATTTTACCCTTGAATATTGAAATATCCCGATAAATCAGCTCTTTTAGCTTTATAAAATTTTCCGCCTCTACCAAGGATTGATATTTAAATACAAACCTAAACCAAAAAGCTAAAAATATATCAACAATCTCATATTTTTGTACTTTTGAATTAGGTTTTGAATTAATTGGTTTTATAGCTTTTATAATAGAATAGTCATGCTCTAATCGATGTAAATGTCCAGAAATGTTACTCTGAAGAACAGATTCAATCTCTGACCTAGATGTCTTTGATTCTGCTATTAAACTTAGTATAGAAAAGTAGGTTCCATAATCTTTACCAAACTCCTCTATTAATCTATTTTTACCCTCACTTAAAAACATCGAGTTTGGTTCTACAATAACATCTAGCATAGATACCAAGTCAAAACTGCTATTTAGCGCAAAAAGCTCAATATATTTTGCAACCCCACCTGTCAAAGTATAGAAATCAAGCATGTTGTCAGATGTATAGCTTTGATTATCTGATAAAATTTCTCTCAGCACTTGTGGCTTAAAAGGCTTAAGCTCTATCTTAAAGTCACAACGTCCAAATAAAGGTTCTCCCGCATCTTCATATATTTTTTTCATAAGATGATATATTGAACCACATGTTACTAAATGAATTTTTGTAGAGTCCTTATTTAAATCCCATATTTTTTGCATGCTAGAGTATATCGAAGGGTTAATCTTGAAAAACTCTTGAAACTCATCAATAACAATTGTAAATGATTCTCTTTTAGCTAGTTCTATAAGATATTCAAAAATATCTTCAAATCTTGTCAATTCTCCAAATATTTTAACACCTAATTTATCCGATATCTCTCGACAGAAATCTTGACATAATAATGACTCTGCTTTTTTTGCTACAAACAAATACAGAACTTTGTCATCGGTATAAGTATGTAATGCTAAGGTTGTCTTACCGATTCTTCTTCTACCAATAAGCATCGTCATTACAGATCTTTTGGATTTTAATTTATCTGCTTTTGACAAAATAGCCAACTCTTGCTCACGGTTATAAAAATTCATATAATAACACAGATTATGATAACTGGTATTATTATAACACAAGGTGCGATCTGTTTAAAAAATCTATATATAGCTAATTTGAATAACTTTTCAAACTACATTTGTCATCCTATGGCTTGACCATAGGATCCACGTATTATGAGTTTGAGACTTGGATTCTACGATCAAGTCGTAGAATGACATATTTCTTTCGGATTAAATTATAGATTTTTTCTTTGTTATTTATTTCGTCATTCTCTGTATTTCACTGCGTCATTCCCATGAGGATGGGAATCTCATAAATCATAACCACAAGCCTAAAGATATCCACCTACGCGGGTATGACTATACATGTTTGTAATTCTCTCGTATGAACGAATCTCTAAACATATGCCCTATCTAGGAGATTCTGAATCAAATTCAGGATGACGGTATCATTTATTGTTATCTCCTAGCTAAATAATCACCCTCAAAAAATGACTCAACATCTGCAACATAATAATCAATTTCTTGATTATCATAGAAATTAGCCTCTGATTTATGGTCATCAGCGTGAATTAATACAGTTTCCATTCCTAAATGCTTAGCGGGTACTAAGTTATGTGAAGAATCTTCAAAGAAGATAGCATTATCAAAATCAATATCAAACTTCTCTCGTCCTATCTCAAAATATTTAGTCTTTGGCTTAGATACTAAGCCAGTATCCTCTATAGTCAAGATACCATCAAAACTATCATCTAAACCTAACTGTTTTAAAACCCTATAGGTATGAAAATTAGAAGCATTAGTAAAAATATAAGTACGATTATTTTTTCTCAAATCATTAATACATTTATTTAGTTTCTCATTTGGCTTGAAATGACTAATCTCAATATTATCAATATAATCAAGAAACTCTTTAGGTTCGATATTATGATAACGCATCATCCCAAGCATAGTAGATCCAAACTCATAATATAGTTCATCACGAATTATATTAGCTTTGTCGGTATCTGAAATATTTAGTTTTAGCTTGATATAATCACTCATTCTCTCCATTTGGCTATCAAACAGACCATTTCTGTAAGAGTAAAGAGTGTTATCTAAATCAAATATGTAGGTTTTCATTATTAATTCATAATTAGACTAAAGTTGCAAACATTATAACATCTTAGAAACTAATATATCATACATCTCGGCTGCTGCTTTATCCCAAGAGAAATATTTAGATCTCATTAATGACATCATAGACATTTGACTTTGTAAATCATCATTATCTAAAACTTTTTGGATTTCCTCTGCAACACTATAATAATCTTGAGGATCTATAAGAATGCCAGCATCACCTAGCACTTCCGACATAGATGATGTTTTTGAACATATAACAGGAACTCCATAGCTCATAGCTTCTAGAATTGGTAAACCAAAACCTTCATATAATGAAGGATAAACGAATAAACTAGCAGTTTTATAGAGACTTGCTAGCTCTTCATTAGTTATATAATTATAAACTTTAATATTAGTATTTAAGTTTAAAGAATCCAATAAACTATCTAAATCAACTTTGCCCCAGCCCTTTGCTCCAACTATAAGCAATTTATATTTATTTTTAATGTCTTGTGACAGTTTTGAATAAGCTCTTACTAAGTTTTCAATATTTTTTCTTGGTTCAACAGTTCCTACAAAAAGAATATATTTTTGCTCTATATTACTCTCTCTTGTTTTCACATTAGTAAAACTATTACCTAAGTATACTCTATGAACTTTGTTATTATCCCCAAAGTATTTTATAACATCGTTTTTTGTTGAATCTGACACAGTCAAAATAATATCTGCCTTTTTAATGGACTGAGGTACTCTAAATGTATCTAAAAGCCTTGTTTTCCTCATTAAAGTATTTGGATAAACTTTGTAAACCAAATCATGAATAGTAACTATATACTTTATATCCTTTTGTTTTTTAGGAAGTTTATGAGAAGGTCCCCAAAAGTAATCTAAATTGTATTTTGAAATAATCTTATGTAAAAAAAGATACCAGAAAATATGCAGCACCTTATTTGATAAATTAAATTCAACTATCTTAATATTACTATCTAATTGACTCTTTATATCGTTTTGTAATTTTTGTGGTGAAAAAAGAATTATAGAAACATTAGTATTTTTAGATAATGCCTTGACCATTTCTAAAGTATACCTACCTATACCAGTAATTACTTTTTTACTTAAAATATAAGCATCTATTCCTATTACCATAATTATCACTCTTGAGATTATTTTCTAATTTCTGAATTTTTAAATATTTTCTTTACCAATAAATATGACCAAGTTGCTAACCTAGGGAATAAAAAAAATACCCTATATCTTAGCATTAGATCATAATTAGAATTTCGACAGTTAGTATAAAGCTTCCGATATAATTTTAGAATTCCTTTGGATAACTCATTTTTTCCAGTTAACTCTTTCATATAATTATTGATTATATGACCCAAAATGTACATATAAATATCACCCCCAAACATAGGATGATTTTTAACAAAATAAATCTCATAATCTGCTGATATTTTTTTTAAACAAGCAAGATGCTCATCTGAGAAATTTAAACGGTTGTTACCCATCACACTATCATTTCTCTGATAATAAAAATATCTAACTTTATAACTTTTAACCACTACTTGTGCTTTTGCATAGATCTTATAAAAAAAATCCAAATCTTCATAAGCTATAAAATGTCTAAATCTAAGATCATTTATAATTTGAGATTTAATCAAACTACCACAAGTCATAGATGATAATCTACGCGTTAAAAAAGCTTTAATAACTTGATAATTATTATCAAAAATATCTACATTATCATAATCTGATACAAAAATATCCTTAGAATTACATAACATAGTAGCGGATATAGAAATATCAGCATCATATTTTTTTAAATTTGAATATAAAGCCTCGATATAATCTAAAGAAACCCAATCATCACTATCAATAAATGTAACATAATCACCTTTTACTATATCTAAAGCACTATTTCTAGCGAATGCTTGTCCAGAATTTTGTTTATCTAATAAAATAACTCTCTTATCTGTTAGTTTATATTTTTTACAAATGGATAAGCTATCATCAGTAGACCCATCATTTACTAGAATAATCTCTAGATTCTGATATGTTTGATTAATTACTGATTCTAAACATCTAACAAGATATTCCTCAGTATTATATATTGGAATAATTATAGATACTAAATGGCTATGCATAATTTACTACCAGTTTTATTTTTTAAATAAGAAAAGAACTATAAAGTACCTAATAACTATCTTTTTTATTTTATAGCGAAAACTATCTACACTTTTTGATTTATCAAGAAATTCATTAATAAAAATCTTTATTTTTTTTCTTTGCATTTTTAATTCTTTATCATAATATAAAAAGCTCTTTGCATAATATCGACCTAATAAACCAAGAGAATCCAGATAGAAGTTATACGGAATATTAATTTTATCCTTAAAAAACTTCTCTTTTTTATCTATAACAAAAGCTAAACTCTTCATTGATTTTATAAGATTTTGTCTAGACATTTTGCTAGCAATTATACTATCAGATCGTTGTAAATAAAAATAACAAACATAATCAGTATATACTATTTTATTAGCTTGAGAATACAATCTATACATAATGTCTTCATCTTCGAAGATAATATAATTAGTAAACCTAAGATTCTCAAACAATTCTATTTTATATAGTTTCGCACAAGCCATTACTGGTAGAGTATTATCGAAAGCAAATTCTATAGAACTAAGATAATTATCTGGTATATTTTTTTGCTCTTTAAAATTAAAATCACTTTGCGATTTTACTTTGATTGAGTTGATAATAGAAATATCTGCATTATTATCAATAATATTTTTATATAAAATCTCAATATAATCCAAACTAACCCAATCATCACTATCTATAAAAGATATATATTTACCCTTACAAATATCTAGCCCTGCATTTCTTGCACTAGATAATCCACCATTATTTTTATTAACTATTTTTATACGACTATCTTTTTTTGCATAATTCTCACATATTTCCAGAGAATTATCAGTAGAGCCATCATTTACCAATATAATCTCTAGATTTTTGTAAGTTTGATTAATAACTGAATCTAAACATCTAGATAAATATTTTTGTATATTATATACAGGTATAACTATAGTTATAAATTCACAATAACTCATTAAATGTTTTACCCCTTATTTATAAAAATACTTAGTATCCTAAAAAATTAACTCGTTGATTTATTATAAAGTCTAAAATACCTTCTAATGTTTCTTTTTCATTTGTCTGAGGATTATAGTATTTTGAATAAATAATATAAGTCATATAAAAAATCTCCTCAATTGATCTTTTTTTATGCCTTCTTCTAACTATAATTCTATCATCAGTCAAGCCCCAATTAGAATAAAAGGAAGCTCCAAAACAAACAACTTTTTTACCACACATCAATGCTTCAAAACCTAACTGTGATGTCAAAACATACACTATATCTACTTGTTTTATTAAATAAATAGGATTTATCTCATAATCAATAATTTTCACATTCTGCTTTTTTTTAAGATTTTTGATATAGCTACTATTTTTATTTTTAATTAATTCATCAGGATGAATTTTAATAATTATTTCTGAATTTTCATTTTCATTTATAGCTGATAAAAGCATATCATTGAAAGAATTATCTACACATAATCCATATTTTAGAGACATATCTCCTTGACTTTGCCCAACGACCAAAACCTTCTTTTTGTCTTTTGCAAAATTAAGATCAATAATTTGCTGATGATTATACTTTGAGATATTATTATTAATAATTTTCTGTATACAACTTGATGCTCTACTGTACATATCTTCTGACAACTTAAAATCAGAATTAATAAGATTTTCAAGATCTGACTCTTTTGTAGCATCATAGTAAAGAGTTTTAGTATCCATAACATACGCACAACTAATAGATAATAAAGAATTATTCTTCTTAGAATAAGGATATATACTTCTTATAAATCCATCTTCCATAAAAATTACTTTTTTATTAAAATTTATTAAATATCTAAAATATTCTCTTTTCTGATATGTACTCATACCCCACACTACAAAGAAATCAATATTATGATCTTCAAAAACATTAGTGGTAACTTCTGAATTTGAAAAAATCTTAAGCAACCCTCTCATCCAGCTAGATATGATTTCAATATCAGCGTAAATCCCTACTTTATAGTGCCCATTTAGTAGTCCATTTATTTCGATTCTATTTATACTACTTGATAAATGTCTATTCTGTAGTATAGAAAGCTCTAACTCAGCATCACCATATTTATAAATATTCTTATCTAATGTAAATAATATTTTTTTAATATATTTTTTTAAAAAAATCATATTTATTACCATCAAATCCAAATATTCTTAAAATATTTCATTATCTTTTCCAAACTTATATATTTTATCATACCCTTCTATAGTAGAAAGTCTATGTGCTATTGTTATTATAGTTATATCTTTTAATTCTTTTATAACATTTGTTACTTCTTTTTCTGTTTCTGTGTCTAGAGCTGATGTTGCCTCATCCATCACTAATATTTGTGGATTTTGATACAATGCTCTAGCTATACCAAGTCGTTGGCGCTGACCACCTGAGAGTCTAATACCATTTTCACCAACAAAAGTATCTATCCCCTTATTTAAATTACTAACAAAATCATCAAGTTGTGCCATTTTTAGACACTCCCAAACCTTAGCTTCATCTATGTTTATTTTTGGCTCACCAAAAGCAATATTCTCTTTGATGGATGTATCATAGAGTATAATTTGTTGTGGAATATATGCAAATAGTCTTTGTATTGCCCTAGTATTATTAATTTGTTTATCATCTATATAAATACTTCCACTTTGTGGGATATAAAATCCCATTAACAAATCAACTAAGGTACTTTTACCAGAGCCTGAAGGTCCTATAAAAGCTGTTTTTTTACCTTTTTCTATTGTCACAGAAATATTTTTCAAAGCTTGAGTACCATCAGGATAGCTATAACTAATATTCTCTAAACGGATATTTTTTTCAAACTTTATATCTAAATTAAAACTATCTTCTACACTATCTGAATAGCTTTGATATTTTCCTAACTCTTCATTTATTACTTTTAAAGCTGGAAGAGAGTATCTGATACTGGTTATCGCTTGCATAATTCTATTAAGAGCCGGTAGTAGCTGTGTTGCAGCAACTCCAAAAACTGATAACAGTATAAAAATTGAATTTGTCGACTCACCAAAAGCTATTAGGACTAACAAAGTAACCAAAACAAATGTAATCGCTATAGCTTCTATAAAAAATCTTGGAAGAATTTGAAATATTTGATTAAACTCTGATGACGTGTTAAGCATGGTTGCTTTTTCATCAAACTCATTTATAAATACTTTTTCTTTGTTATAAAGTTTTATTTCCTTGATCCCTGATAAACCATTCATAGTTGTTTGAGTCATGCTTTTCCAAGCTTCTGCTCTTTGTTTACCGTATTTAGTCAAAATTCCTTTTATTTTTAACATAAAGATAAATAATGAAACTCCCAAAATAAGCAAAGTAAAAAAACTAAATAAGAAGTTTATATATAACAATAAAGCAACTATAAATATACATGAAAATAAATCAGTAGCTAATATTCCTAGAGGATTAATTATTCCTCCAGATAACTGATTAGTTTCAGCATTTATATTACGTATAAGTGTTGGCGTACTTCTAGATAAATGAGATTCATAATCCATCGATATATATAGTTTGAATAGCTTCTTTTGAATACTAAGAACTATAGAGTTTAAAAATTTGGTTTGAAACCAAAATAATACTACACCAATTATATTCTTGATCCAAAAAGCTAAGATCAATAATACTATACTTATAAGCACTATTTGAAAATGGCTAATACCATTTAAAAAACTTATATTATCAAACTGATTTGGATTGACTAAGACACTCACAAAAGGAATAACTGCCCCAACACCTAGCATAGAGGATGTAGAACCTAGAAATAATAAAACAAGGTATAAAAAAAACTTTTTTTTCTGAGTGGTTTCTAAAATACCGAAGAAATATTTAAAAAATTGTTTCACTTAACACCGCTCTCTATAACTTCATCATAAACTAATTTATAACTTTCAACCATTTTATCTAGATCAAATATATCATCAAATCTAGCTCTAGCATTTTTACCATACTCTTGAGCTTTTTGCTCATCTTGCCAAAGCTCTTTGAGATTTTTAGCTAAATCTTGACTATCATTTGGCTTAGCTACTAATCCAGTTTGCTTATCAATATTTACAAAAGTTGTACCTGTACCAATTTCACAGGTTATCATTGGTTTAGCAAATATACTTGCCTCAAGTAAAACCAATCCAAAAGCTTCTGTTCGCACATTTGATGGTAGTACTAAAGCATAGCTTAGTTTCAACAAAGATAGCTTATCTTTATCATCTAATGCACCGACAAATTTTACATTTTGCAGACTATTTTGCTTAACTTTTTGCTCCAGCAGATCACTTTGATCACCATCACCAACTATAACAAGTGGATAATCTTGCCCTTGTATTGCATCGATCAACACATCTAATCCCTTGTAATATCTAAGCCCTCCAATATAAATGAAGAATTTCTTAAAACCAATATTATTTTTCCAATATAAATAGTTTTTCTCATCAATATTATAATCTGATTTATCCAAACTCATTGGAATAACTCTTTTAGGTACTTTTATTTCCCTAAGAATCTCACTACTCTCAAGATAATTAGGAGATGTTGGTAAAATATATTTTGCACCATTGAGAAACTTTCTCATTAAAGGTTTATACAATATCATCAACTTTTTTTGCTTGATAATATCTGAGTGATAAGTAACTACATATGGCTTATTTACTCTACAAATAGTCTGCAACAAGTCAGCATAAGGATATGGAAAGTGATAGTGAATAATATCAATTTGTTTAGCTAACTCTTTGAATTTCTTAATTGCCGATAATGAAAAAGTTGTTGAAGCTATATTCAAATTTGTTTTAGCAAAATGCAATGTATAAAAATCTTTGTGTATAGTTTGATTCTCTTTACCCATAGCCAGAATATGTATATCTAAATCATACTTTTTAAACATAGCAACTGATAGCTCATGTATGAACTTTTCAATACCACCATAAGTCTCTGGATAAAATGATTTAAATACATGTAAGATTTTCATTCTCTAAATATCATTCTCTTTGGCGTAATTCTGCCACCTAACAATATCAACACATATATCATCGATAGTTTTTTGTGTCTCAAAACCTAGTTCCTGTTTAGCTTTGGCAACACTCGCGGACATCTCTGTAATATCACCCGCTCTTCTAGCTACTATTTGATATGGAATCTTTTTACCAAGTGCTTTCTCATAAGCTGTGACAATCTCTAGTACGCTACATCCATGACCTGAACCTAAATTATATGCTCGCCAATCTGGTTTAGCTTTTGAGATATGCTCAATTGCCAATATATGCCCTATAGCCAAATCTACTACATGGATATAATCTCTAATACAAGTACCATCCCTAGTATCATAGTCGCCACCAAAAATGCTAAGTTTAGGCAATTTACCTGACCCCACTTGCCCAACATAAGGCATTAAATTATTAGGAATACCTTGAGGGTCTTCACCAATCAATCCACTACTATGAGCCCCTACAGGATTGAAATATCTGAGACATGTAATATTAAAATTATTATCAGCCTTATACAAATCTGCTAAAATATTCTCTATCATTAGCTTAGTAGCACCATACGGATTAGTTGCACTAAGTTGCATGTCCTCTACAAATGGTGGTGTATTGTTCATGCCATATACAGTTGCTGAAGAACTAAATACGAAATCATAAACTTGGTACTCTTGCATTAACTCAAGCAAATTTAGTGTACTTAATAGATTATTATGATAATAAGCCAAAGGCTTCTGTACACTCTCGCCAATAGCTTTGAGACCTGCAAAGTGAATCACCGCATTTATACTATGCTCTTGAAAGATTTTCTCTAACTTATCTTTGTCTAAAAGATCTATCTGATAAAAATCAAAATCTTTGCCTGTGATTGTCTTGACTCTATCAACTACAGATAGTTTGCTATTTGAAAGATTGTCAACGACAACAACTTGATGTCCTCTATCAAGAAGCTCAACAACCGTGTGACTACCTATGTAGCCTGCACCACCTGTTACCAATACTTTTTTATTCATAATTTTACTCAACTAATTTGCTAATATCTTTTTCATTGAACTATAAATACCTTCTAAAACTTGCTCTTTTTCATATACTAAATTTAAAATAGCTGTACTCTGCACAGGATCATCTTCATAGTTATGTGATAGCTCATTTCTTATGTTTCTAAGATCTTTCCAATCTTGAGCAATCAATATCTCTGCTTTTTCTAAACGATTTAAAATATCTATAAATGAGTATTTGTCTACATTTTCCTCATATTTTGCAAAAGCTATTTTTATTAGCTTCTCCCCAATAGTATCTTGAAGCTTAGAGAATCTATAAATAAATTGATCAATAGCCTGCATATCCTCTTGAGATAAATTTTGATAAGCCTCTAGGCTCAATGGAAACTTACTTTTAAGCTCCTTTTTAGCATAGTTTAGCCTTTGTAAATGCTTTTCACATTCATTAATAATCTTATCTTGTTTGAGTTTATTTATATCCAACTTTATACCTTCTTTTAATGCTTGTTTCTCTATATCTCTAGTTTTATCAATAGATAGAATCACATCAACTTTTTGTTCACCGATTATACATTTAAGAATATTTATAAATTGTATTTTTTTGGTAACTAAATCTGAAGTATCTTGCGTATCTATATAAAGATCTATATCTCCACCTTTGGCAGTATCATCTATCCTACTACCAAATAAGTATATATCCCCCGAATCAAAACATTGTTTAAAACTTGCGATTATAGACTTTATCTCAAACTCTGTTAATCTCATACAGCCGTTACCTATGCGTATATTCTATGTAGTTATCATCCACCTGATTTAATACTTTACTATCTATTGTCTCTTTTTTTGATAGAAATATACTGAAAATCTTCATAAAAATAACTCTAACTGTCTCGATAATAATAAGTAAATCAAAAACAAAACTCCATCTTCTAATATATACAAGATCGAGCTTAAGCTTATTTTCCGGCAAAGTTGCATAGCTTGTCAAAACTTGAGCATATCCTGTAATTCCAGCTTTAACTTTGGTTCTATACAAGAACTCAGGAGTCTCTTTTGCAAACTCATCGATTAACTCTTGTCTTTCAGGTCTTGGCCCTACTATTGACATATCACCTTTTAATACATTAAAAAATTGTGGTAATTCATCTAACCATATAGGACGAATTATTCTTCCAATCTTTGTAATTCTATCATCACTATTACTTGCCCATATAGCTCCGGTTTGCGACTCTGCATCTATTCTCATACTACGAAATTTTATCAATTTAAACTTTTTACCATTTCTAGTAACTCTTTCTTGGATAAAAAAAGGAGAGCTTTTATCTTCGATATAGATTGCCAGAGCTGTTATAAACACTATTGGAGCCATTAACACTATAGCAATCAAGCTAAATATAATGTCAAAAATTCTTTTTATAACTTTAGCCTCATAAGATAGACCAAAGTTTTTGATACTCATCGCTAGACTATCACCAAGAGGTATAAGTACAGCCCCCCAAATAGATATTTCATACTTTCGAGGTATAATCACCATCTCAACATTACACTGACTCAAAAGTGATAAATCATTATCAGCAAGTTGCTTTAGAGCTTTATCTGAAATAAAAACTTTAGTATAACTTTTGATAATATCAACCAACGTTAAACCATCTATATCTATACATAGATAGCCATTCACGGTTTCATTAGGCAACTTAGAATGCATTGCTTTATCAAAAAGCCAGTCTTGTTCACCATGACATCCTATAATCAATACACTGTTATAAATAGTATTCCGCATCAGCCTCCTAAAGTAGACACGTAATACCGATAAAGCTATAAACTGAATAATAAAACCAATAAGAATAATACTACGAGGAAAAGCAAAACCTCTCAAAAAAAAGGCTAAAGATGTAATCACTATTGCTATCGTAAATGAACATAATATTACTTTTAGTATATTTCTTGATTTTGAAATCTTCTCACCATTTGTGTATTCAGCAATAAGAAATGTTAGCAGTGCAATAGCTACTATAAATGATGCTAAAAAGTTGAAGCTACTAAAGTTGCTAATATCATAATCAAAAATATGTAGAGGTATAAAATAGCTCAATAAAACTATTATTGAAGAAAAAAAGAGTTCTATAATTTTAAGCTTAAGTATCATACTAGATTTTCTTGAGCTCATCTCTCATCTTATCAATAGTTTGTTTGTAGCTATCTGAGTTAAAAATAGCCGACCCAGCTACAAAAGCATCAACTCCGCAAGCTGCAATCTCTGCAATATTATTAGGGTTAACGCCACCATCTATCTCTAGTAAGATATCTCTACCAGTTGATTTAATCCACTGAGAAACTTCTTTAGCTTTATCTAGCATTGCTGGTATAAATTTTTGACCGCCAAAGCCTGGATTTACTGACATTATCAATATCCTATCAATATGACTTTCAACATATTTTAGACAATCTATTCCTGTAGCTGGATTTAGAGCTAGACCCGCATCAATATCAAAGGACTTGATAAGCTGTAAACTTCTATCTATATGCTCACTAGCTTCTGGATGAAATACAATACTACTAGCACCAGCTTTAGCAAAGCTCTCAATCAAGCTATCTACTGGTTTAACCATAAGATGAACATCCATGCCAGCTGTAATACCATAATCTCTCAAAGCCTTAAGAACCATAGGGCCAAACGTAAGGTTAGGCACATAGTGGTTATCCATTACATCAAAATGAATATTATCAGCTCCTGCTTCCAAAACTGTCTTAACATTATCTCCTAATCTTGCCAGGTCAGCAGATAGTATCGAAGGGTTAACCTGAAATTTTCTCATTGCTAATTATCTAAACATATAAAAATTAAAAATAATTTTAACATAACAATAAAAAATATTTGAGCTAATAAATCTCAAAAACTATAATATCTAGTGCTAATTGCTTTTTATAATAAATAAAGGAAAATAACAAAATGGATCATATTGAAAATGCCAAACAAACATTTGAACTTGAAATACAAGCTTTAGAGAAATTAAAGGAATCTATTGGTGATGACTTTAAAAAAGCATGCGACATCATTTTGAAAAACAATCAAGGTAGAGTGATTATAACTGGCATGGGAAAATCAGGCCAGATTGGCAAAAAAATTGCTGCCACACTTGCAAGCACAGGAACACCTGCTTTCTTTGTCCATCCTGGCGAAGCTGGTCATGGTGATTTTGGTATGATTACAAACAAAGATGTTGTAGTAGCAATATCTAACTCTGGTAATTCTAGTGAGATTATGGGAATTATGCCGATGATCAAACATCTTAGTATACCTATAATTTCTATTACTAGTAATAAAAATTCACTAATGGCTAAAAATAGTGATGTAACACTCAATTTAGGTGTTGATAAAGAGGCTTGCCCTCTTAATCTTGCGCCCACATCTAGTACAACTGCAACATTAGTTCTAGGTGATGCCTTAGCAATCGCTTTGCTTAAGGCTAAAAATTTTTCTGCTAGAGATTTTGCTTTTTCTCACCCTAGTGGCGCACTTGGTAGAAAACTAATACTAAAAGTTGAAAACATTATGCGCAAAGGTAATGAAATACCGAAAGTCAAATCTACGGATAACATACGTAAAGCAATATTAGAAATAAGTGATAAAGGAGTCGGCAGCACATTGGTTGTTGATGATGACAAGCTCTTAGGCATATTTACTGACGGTGATTTAAGAAGAATGTTTGAAGCCGAGAACTTTAATTCTCAGAGAGCGATTAGTGAAGTTATGAGTCAGAATCCTAAAACAGTTTCAAGTGATGAAATGGCAATTATAGCACTTGAAGAAATGGAAAAATTTGAGATCACTAGTTTAGCAGTGGTTGACGGTAAGAATAATGTTGAAGGTATAATTACCATGCACGACCTAGTTAAGTTAGGGCTTAGATAACACTAGTTTCTTATAAAAATTTTCTTCAGCCAATGGTCAGCACTTACATATCTTCCACCACCGTATAAGAATAATGTAAATAACATAATGAAGTATGTAACAGAAAACTCCATACCACCATTAAGCATTACAGGATCACCTAGCGCAGTAACATAGTTATATCTATCTGGGAAGTTTTGTGATAACCATACAAATAGATCATTTAGTCTCTGTGTAGATTCTGCAGTTTTGTCTGCAATCGCAGGCCATCCATGAGCCCAGTGAACCGCAGCACCAGCAACACCCATTACAAACATCATTGGAATAGAAACAAGTCTAGTAAATAAGCCTAATGCGATACCAACACAGCCGATAACTTCTGCAGAAGTTGCTAAGAATGCCATAACTTCTGGCATAGGCATACCTAAACCACCTTGAGAAGCTGGAGCACCAAACCATGCCACAGTTGTACTAAAACCCTCTATTTTTGATCTAGCCCCTACAAACATAGTCGGTACTAAATAGAGTCTTATACCTAACAAAAGTAAAAAGTCGATAGACTGAAACTTTTGGATAATCTTGTAATATATATCATATATTCTATTTATCATAAATTGCTCCTTATACTGATAAAGTAATCATATTTTGGTTATGCCAAGAGACTAAACGATTAATTAAGTACTCTTGTTGTTCATTTTTTATTTGCTTAAAATCATCTGATTCAAAAATATCCACTCCTTTTTCTAATGCTGAACTTAACACAGCGTACTCAAGTGTAGATATTCTTTGGTATGAAGTTCTATGGTTTATATTGCGATAAAGCGCGTACATAATATTTTGCTCTGTACTTATTTCTTCATCCAAATCATTTATATCAAAAGGAAGTAGTATAAAAGTTAGTGTTGGATTTTCTTTTATATTTCGGATATCTTTAAAACTTATACTTTTAGTGATTTCTATATTTTCAACAACTTTAGATTCATCTATTTCTATAGAGAAAAGTAGCCACTCAAACTCTATTAATTTGGATAATTTTTCATTCATTTTCACGGACTTTGAAGATTTTAGTATCTCTGTAGCTATTTGATGAAATGCTGGCTCAGATGATATATTGTCCTCAAAAAAAACTTTTAAAATCTTATCTTTTAACTCTTGAGAAGCATGTTTATTAAAGTAAGGAAAAGTATTTTCTAAAACACTAGATACATTACCAACAATAAACTCACGATACATTTGTATCTTTTCATCACTAGCACTACCGTAACGAATAGCATGAGTAAAGTTTTGCATTTTAGTCTTGATAGATTCTGATATATTCATATTTTGTCCTCTATAACATTTGTTATACTATTTAACTCACTCACCAAATCATCAAGCTTTGGTACAAAATGATCCCGCTCAAGTAACATTGGGTGCCAACCATGTTGCTCTACAGCAAACTTAGCTAGCTCTTTTACTTCCTGTATTACATCTTTACCATGAGTATCTAAAATGAAATCATCTTTTTTATAGTGCCCTGCTATATGGTAATAATTGACGTTATCTTTATTTATACCCTTTATAAATTCATAAGCATCATAGTTATGATTATGTCCATTGACATAAACATTATTTATATCAAGAAGCATTTTCGCACCACTTCTCTGTAGAATCTCATTGATAAAATCTAGCTCATTCATATCATTATCATATTGGTAGTAATATGATATATTTTCTAATGTAAGTGGTCTTTTTATAATCTCTTGAACCTGCTCTATGCGATTGCAAATATAAGAAATATTTTCTTTCTCTCTAGGAACTGGTAAAAGATCATATAAATACCCTTTTTCATCATCAGAAAAACATAAATGATCACTATATATCTCAATACTATAATCATCTAAGAATGCTCTAATTTTATTCAGAAATTTCTTATTAAGTGGCTGAAATC
The DNA here is from genome assembly GCF_000219045.1 of Francisella salina. Classification (NCBI taxonomy): domain Bacteria; kingdom Pseudomonadati; phylum Pseudomonadota; class Gammaproteobacteria; order Thiotrichales; family Francisellaceae; genus Francisella; species Francisella salina. Next base: position 1,132,681 of record NC_015696.1, on the reverse strand, counting down.
CACCTATAGATAGGCTCAAACCATGAGCTATGATAGGATAAATACTAGCGACCTTGTCAAGGTAGTCTTGCTTAAACCCGCCTAAGCCCATCCAGTTTTCTGGAGAAAGCTCAAGAAAATCAATCCCTTCAACTTTTTGTGTTGATAATATTGATTGATGTTCAGATCTTAAACCTATACCTTGACATTTACCGATCATTGTCCACAAACTCCATTAGAGCATTTACCCAACTGTGCTATCTCTTTTTTATCTTGCTTACCATAACTTTTACACACCTTTGTACCACAGTTACCATCTCTTGCTCTGACAAGTTTTCCATCTTGCTCATCAGCATCAACATCAACCACACCAAATTTTTTAAGTGAGCCACATTTACCACTCGCGCATTTACCTTCTCCTTGAGCTATTGGACTACTCTCAGATGAATCCTGAAGACTTTGAGCTTGTGTAACTGGTGCTTTTGCTTCTTCTGCTAAAGCAATACCAAACGAAATAGAAGCTGTTAAAGCAATTGTTAAAGGTATTTTTTTCATATTAAATTCTCCTATTTAATTCCATTAACTGGGAAGCATGCTAAATCTCGACCTTCATAAACAGGTCCTTTATAATACTTTTTAACTATTTTTGTTGATTCATCTTTAAGCACTAAACCTTTACCTAAGAAATGACTTAAAACTAATGCTTTTGGATTAACTGCCGCAGCAACTTGTCCAATGACTGATGGTTTAGCATGTAAGAAACTACCTGCTGCATCAGCACTTTCATCAATCGGCATTGGCATCATTAGAATATCTGCATCTTTTGCAAATTTAACAAACGCATCTCTAAACTTATCATGATCATTACTACCACCGGCACCTGTTACAACGATAGTACCTTTCTTAGATACAATCTTATATGCCAAAGTTGGAACATCGCCTTTAGGAATACCTAACGCCCAAACAGTAAACTCATCATTTGAAAAGACCTTCGTTGGTTCTAATTTTGTATAGTCAATATTTTTCACAGGGTCAAGCTTAAATGGGAAGCCATCAGTAGCTGTAAGTATTCCATGTAAATATGCAAAAGAACCATGCTCTTCACCAAAAACTCGTTGAAGAAAATCAGTCGCACTAGGGAATAAGCCTGAGCCTGTAGGGCCTGAAAATGGGAGATTTTCTGTTCTTTTGGAGAAATATGCTCCTTTTAATATTGCTGGAATATCTGCTGAATGATCAGCATGAAAATGAGTCATATTGATCGAATCTAAATCCTCTAATCTAGCTCCTGATTGACCAAATCTAAGATATGTACCACCACCGGCATCAATCAAAACTTTAGATTTTCCATCAATCCATATTAACTCACCTGCTGACGCTCTGGCATCATCTGTAATTGGCCCGCCAGAACCAAGAAGCTGTAGAGTGAAAGATTTATCTAAACACTGTGGATTTGTTTGTGCAACACCTTGTGATACTCCAAAAGCACATATTGAAGCAAACACAAAGTTTAAAGCTCTTTTTTTCATAAACAACCTTATAAATTTAATTTTGTAAGGTTATTATCAACGATCAGAACAAATAATTAAAACTAATATTTTTTATAAAATATATCAATTTTTATTATATGAAATATATAAGATTGAGTTAGATAAAACTAAATTAAGATATTTTAAAACTAAAGAACATTACCCATCAAAACACTATGATAACCAGCATCAACGTGAATATTTTCGCCTGTAATACCAGAAGCCATATCAGAACATAAGAATGCAACTGTATTACCAACTTCCATAATATCAACGTTTTTCTTAAGTGGTGATACTGTAGCATTATAATCTAACATCTTTTTGAAGTTAGAAATACCTGAAGCTGCCAAAGTTTTAATAGGACCTGCTGAAACGCAGTTTACATTTATTCCATCTGGACCTAAAGCAAGAGCTGTATATCTCATAGTAGCTTCTAAAGATGCTTTAGCAATACCCATAGTATTATAACTAGGCATAGCTTTTTCAGCTCCAATGTATGTAAGACCTACGATAGAGCCTTTTCTACCTTTCATCATTTCACGGCCTTCTCTAGCTAAAGCTGCAAAAGAATATGCACTAATATCATGAGCTATAGAGAAACCTTCACGAGTTACAGTATCAACGAAATCTCCACCTAACTGATCACGTGGAGCAAATGCGATCGAATGAATAATACCATCTAGACCATCCCAAACTTTACCAAGTTCCACAAATAGATCTTTCATCTCTTGATCAGAGGTTACATCACAAGGCAAAACTGCAGCTGGATTAAACTCATCACTTAATTTTTCAACTCTTTCTTTGAATTGACCAACATAAGTAAACGCAAGCTCTGCACCTTCTCTATGAAGAGCTTTGGCAATACCATAAGCGATTGATTTATTACTTAACAGACCAGTAACAAGTATCTTTTTTCCTGCTAAAAAACCCATTTAATATCTCCTTTAGTAGATTAAATTTAAACTCCGCCCGAACATACACAACCGGCATCGACAATGTAGTATTATCTCAAGCTAATGGATATAATTATATAATAATTTAATAGTATTATAAAACACTAGTTTAATTTAAAGGCGATTATCAATGCATTGGAAAGAAAAAAAAATAGTCTCGGCACCATCTAGCGAAATGGGGTTTGACAAGGCTAAAGCAAGTTGGGATATTATGAAAATATCATCCGAACTTGTCGAAGGATATGAAAGATTAGATAAGATATCTCCGGCTATCAGTATATTTGGTTCAGCAAGAATTTCCGAAGATGATAGGTACTACAAAGATACTGTTGAACTAGCTAAATCTTTGTCAAATCATGGCTTTGCTGTTATCACAGGTGGTGGTCCTGGAATTATGGAAGCAGGAAATAAAGGTGCACAGCAAGGCTCCTGCTCCAGTGTTGGTCTTAACATAACGTTACCGCATGAGCAAAAACCTAACAGCTATCAAGATGTCTTTTTAATCTACAGATACTTTTTTACGCGTAAGGCGATGTTTATCAAACACTCTATGTCATATATAGTTATGCCTGGTGGCTTTGGTACTCTAGATGAGCTTTTTGATATTACAACCCTGATACAAACAGGTAAAAAAGTCAAAATGCCAATTATACTCTATGGTAAAGATTTCTGGGGCGGATTAATGGAGTGGATAAAAACCACCTTGGTTCAAAAAGGCGTAGTTAGTAAAGAAGAAGTTAACCTTCTAACCCTTGTAGATAGTATTGATGAAGTATTAGAAGTAGTAGCTGAACATTATATGCATACCTATAGTTCAAAAGCACACTCAAAAATTGTATTTTAAAGGTTTTAAATATGGATGTAAGTACTATTTCAACAACATTAATCAACAATTCACTACCCATTATTACTGCCTTTACAGTTTTGATTCATATTTTTTGTGGTTTAGGGATAGCTAAAGATATCCCCAGAGTCTTAGACAGAAGAATAACCACAATACTTTTACCAAAAAACATTTGGATACTTGTTGGATTAGTCTTTGGTATATGGGGCTTGCTTATATACTGGTTATTTCATCACTCAACTATATCAAGAGGTTAAAATAAACCATGAGCAATAATAATTTATGGGAACCAAAATCATATAACTCAATAGGTAAGTTTGTCACAGAATATGGCAACGAAATTGTTGAGCTTCTAGGCCCTCAAAAAGATGAGAAAATTTTAGATATTGGATGCGGTACGGGTGAGCTTACTAATAAAATAAGATTACAAGGAGCTAGCATAGTTGGTATTGATGTTTCAAATCAGATGTTAAATCAAGCTAAGAAAAATTATCCAAATATAGAGTTCATAGAAGCAGATGCTCAACAAAATTTACCATTTAACTCAGAGAGTTTTAATGCTGTTTTTTCAAATGCCGCATTACATTGGATGCTAAACCCAACAGCTGTCATAAAAAATGTAAATAAAATTTTGAAGAAAAATGGCAGATTTGTTTTGGAGATGGGCGGTAAAGGAAATATAAAAAATCTATTAGCAAGTTTAGATAAAGCATCTCAAAAATATGCTATCCAAGACTATGCTCTTGAAAATTTTTACCCAAGTATTTCGGAGTATACTTCTCTACTTGAAAGTAATGGCTTTTTAGTCAAATATGCCATCTTATTTGAAAGACCTACTCTACTAGAAGGCTCTGATGGCTTTAGAAACTGGGCTATGACTTTTAGAAAGAATTTATTAGATAAAGTAACTAATACTGATGAATTCTTAGAATATGCTGAAAGAATTGCTAAACCATATCTGTACAAAAACAATAAGTGGTATGCAGATTATGTCCGATTAAGAATTATTGCCTATAAGACACAATAGCTAACAGACTTCTTCTCCACCAAAAACTTCTTTTCTCAAATTCTCAATATCTTTTCTAATAATATCTTCAACTACCTCTTTAGTCAGGGTATGATCTATTCCTTTGATTAGATTGACACTTCCCCAAGTACTCTCAAAGAATTTATTATCAACAACGTTATCGTTCTCAGCTAAAGTAACCTTTATTGCTTCATGGAATTTCCCAAGTTTTCCATTAAACAATAGTAATAAGTATGCTCCTAACATCTTTCTAATCTTGATCTTACCAAGAACTCTCATTGTTTTATGATGAATAAAAAATGGTGTAATTAAGTGTAGTCTTTGATATAAGGCTTCATCAATTAAAGATGAAATCCCAGCAGACATTGATATCGCGTAGATAAGATCGTAATTATCAGCACTAACTTTATACTTATTGATAATTCTTTTAAGCTTACGCTTTACAAATACTGGTCGACCTAAAGCCACAGTTGTTACTTTAATTTTGATACCATCAATATCAATATGCTCAACACTATCGCCTTTACTATAGTATCCCCTAATTACTAGTATATTTAACTTGTCTTTATTCATTAATCGATAAGCTCTATTTGATAACCATCTGGATCTTTTATAAATGCTATAACTTGCGTACCTCCTTTTACAGGACCTGCTTCACGAGTTACAACCCCGCCCTTTTCCTTGACATCTTCACATGCCTTATAGACATCATCCACCTGCATACACAAATGACCAAAAGCATTACCATGATCATAATCATGATCGCCCCAGTTATATGTCAGCTCCAATACAGTATGATCCGAAACATCCACATAACCAAGAAATGCTAAAGTATATTTATACTCTGAGTTATCCATCCTTTTTTGAACAGTCATACCTAATATCTTTGTATAAAAATCTATAGATCTATCTAAATCTTTAACTCTCAACATCACATGAGCAAAACGCATTTTAACTCCTTTATAAAGTTTATTTGTTATTGATAAACTATTTTGCTATATTATAGCAGATTTTTGATCCCCTGTTCGTAACTATCCAGGGTTAACAAAACTAAAGGAATATAAATGACAAATTTCAATCTTTTAATACTATTTACTTTTGTAGACTTCTTTGTCTTGTTTCTAGCTTATAAGCTTTTTGGCAAAAAAGGATTACATATATTTATAGTTATTAGTGTTATTGCCGCAAATATCCAAGTTAACAAAGGCGTTGCTTACGATATTGCTGGTTTTCATATTGTTGCAACACTCGGTAATGTAATGTTTGGTGGCATATTTACAGCAAATGACTTGCTTAACGAGAAATATGGTCGGCAAGAAGCACGCAAAGCTGTCCTAAAATCGATCTTTTTCGGTCTATCATTCGTGCTTTTGATGTTTATCTCAACGCTATACAAAAGCTTAAATGATGATTTCTATAATGATATAAATAACTCTTTAAATTTATTTTTCTCAATAGATGGTGGCGCTTTAAAAGCTGTAATTATCGGAAACCTAGTTTATCTTGTATCTCAACTATTTGATGTACTTATATACTCTAAGATAAAAAACTTTAGTTCTGATATAAAATGGTTATGGCTAAGAAACACTGGTTCAACTTTGATATCACAGATTCTTGATACTACGCTTATAACTTATGGATTTGCATTTGCTGGTATTATCCCAATGGAATATGTTTTTGAAGTTATAATTTCAACATTATTTATTAAATATATAATTGCGCTTATAAATGCTCCTCTTTTCTATATTTTAGCATTTACAAAGCCTAGAGAATCATAACTATAAGTATAGTAATCATAATCACTAAATAAGCCCTATTTTGTATTTTTTGAGAGACTCTACCTGATAAATTAACTCCCATTGATACCCCCATGAATGATCCAACTATCAAACTAATCGCTACTGGTAGATATACAAACCCTAAGCAATAATAAGGTAGATTTGATAACCCATAACCAGCTACAATATATGAGATAGCTCCAAAAAGTGCTAAAAAAGGTACTATTGATGATGCAATTGCAGCTGCTGTTGTGAGTCTATAGTTACGGCTTCTTAAAAAAGGAACAATAATTATACTCCCTCCAATACCCAATACAACTGAAACAAAACCTGTGAAAATTCCATAAATATACAGCAATATCGGCAAAGGTTTATCTACATTAGTATAATATTCATCAGCTGTGGATTTCGCACTATTTAGCATTTTTAAGACTAACTTAATAACTGTATATATCAAAAATATTATAAACAAAGATTCTAATAGACTGCTAGAAAGATAACTTGCCATAGTAGCTCCTAAAATTGTACCAATTATTAACCCCATCTTTAGCTTTAAGGCAATACTCCAGATTATATTGTTAGCTTTATAGTGAGCATATGTTGTTTTTATAGAGGTAAAAAACATAACAAATAAGGATGTTGCAACAGCAATATGCATAGAATTAGATACAAATAATGATTCATGAATAGAGATAAATGTTACAATTGCTGGAACAATAATTAAGCCTCCTCCAAAGCCAAACATGCCTGCTAACACACCCACCAAAACACCAATTAATACAAAGCTTAAAACTATAACAAACATATTCAACACCCAACCTATTAAATAAGATCTATATCAAGAGACTATTTAGATAAAAATAAGATTGACAGAGTTACTTTTTAGTAATTTTTTCAAGCAACAAAGTATCTCCGTCAATATTTTCTGTAACCAAACCAACACCTTTGCAATAAATCTCATAATCTATTGTATGATGACAATTCTTACTATTATCTTCTTTATTCTTGTAACAATTGGTAACGTTATTATCCATACGTATACAATCTTTATAAGTATTACTATTTATTACTATCTCTGGAATTACTTTAGTAAATACCGAAGTCCCTTGACTATCAGACATCTCATCAGAATAATTTCTTTAGGAAAAAGCTCTTGTGGTTTACTATCAATATTTTCTATTGTGCCATCAGGTTTACCACTTTTAATAGATGAGAAATAAACTACACCATCTTTAATTTTATATACTGATTCGTTAGCTAAATAAGGTTTATCACTACCCATTTTAGTTACCGTCTCATAAACACACTTTGTCTTAGATTCATTACAGCTTTTAACAGTCAGATCAAATGCTGCGGTAAGTTTAGCAGGCTTATCTAAACGATTGTAAACATAAGTATAAGTAGCTCCAACATCTGTTGTAATATAATCACTGCCTTTCAATGCTTCTTCATTTGCATAGGCTGTTGATAAAGCCAAAAAACAAAAAGCTAATACAGCTAACTCTCTTTTCATTGTTAACTTTCCTTTTTGCCATTTTTAGTTATTGAATGTAAAGATTGAACAACATCTTTTTGACCCAAAACATATTCTCCCTTGTAATTAAACATGCTGTATTTACGATATACCTCTCCAATACCTTCACAGTAAATAATCTTAGACTTGTATATTGTATCTTTGTCAGGATGATCTTTAAAATCAACAACATTATTTAATTCGAGTTGCACACAATTTTTGTAGAGATTATCATTAATACTAATTTCAGGAATCAATTTAGTATATTCTGATGTTTCTTTAATAGTATAGTTATCATAAGTTTCTATGCTAGTTTCAGCTTTGTTTAACTCTATTTTTTGAGGAAATAAAGGAGTATCTTGAAGTTCAGAATCTCCAAGCTTCACTGTCCGAATAGCTCCATCATTATCTTTAATTTTCATGGTATTCGTTTGAAAAACTGCACCATTCTTAATGACATAGGTATACTCACTATATCCATTAACCTTACCTTCTTTATCGTAGTTTCTTAACTGATAAGTACACTCTATTTTGTTTTCATTACAATTTTCAACAACTGTTTCAAATTTTTGATCAGGAGTGTTTGGAGATATATAAGTATAGATGGTTCCCGTATCTGTTGATATTAAATCAGAGCCCTTTAAAGATGTTTGATTTTGATCTGCTGCTAATGCTAGTAGAGGTAAAAAACTTAGAGTAAATATAATTTTCTTATTCATTTATCTTCCTTTGTTTGTTAATTTTAGCCCCCACTACTAAACAAACTACAGAAGAATAAAGTCTAAATCAAGCCTAGCTTTAATAAACCATAATATACACCATCATTATAGTTTGCTTTAGTTATTAGACTTGCTTTTTCTTTTAATTGAGGGGAAGCATTATCCATAGCAACAGCCACATCAACTCGATCAAACATTTCTAGATCATTATTACCATCACCAAATGCGTATGTCTCATATCCTTCAAGATCTAGATATTCTACAACCTTATTTATACCATCTGCTTTGGTATGTCCTGCTAAATAGCAGTCAACATAACCATTTTCATTATGCGGAGCTATCACACACTCGTCTCCAAGCGTATGTTCTAAGGCTACAGTATCAACATTTCTACCCAAAACTAAAGCATTGTAAATTGTTACGTTATATAAGTTATGTGTTGTGATAATCTTATCTTTACTTACTATCACATTATCATAAAAGTAACTAAGATCTTCTGATTCAAGGTTGTTCACATACGCAAATTCACCTTCAAAAAGCCAATCATGATTATGTTTTTCACAAAACTCTAAAACATTATCAATCGCACTTTGTGGGAATAGCTTCTCATAAACAAGTTTATCACCAACACTAACTACAGAACCATTAGCTGTAACATAACCATCCATAGGCAAATCAAGGACTGCTGAAGGAATGAAACTCGGCGATCTACCCGTAGCTATAAAAGTCTTATAACCTTGCTTTCTTAATTTTTTGATTGCTTGGATATTTTTATCTGAGACAAAAAGCTCTCCTTTATGTTCGTATACTAGAGTGCCATCAATATCAAAAAAAAATGCTTTCTTCATTCTCTAACTAACTTAATTTTCATTAATATTGATAATAATAAATTACTAAAAGCTAAAAGGATATAGCTATTGCAAAGAAAAGATTATAATTATCTTAAAGGTGTTAAAAGTGACTATTCACCATCAACTATATTTCTTGAATCGTGACCTATGCTTCTTGTCACATCTCTTGCTGCATGTCCTATTGAGTCACCCATATCTTTAAAGTTACTTTTAATTGATGCATTACTGCTAGCACTTGAAGTATCTTGCTCATTTGAGCATGAACCTAATAAAACAATTGATATTACACACACTATTGTTTTTAAGTACTTCATTTGAAACACTCCTTATTTTTTAAAAAATAAACATCGCATCACCATAACTAAAAAATCTATATTTTTCAGCTATAGCATGCTCATATGCTTTCATAATCTTTTCTTTATCCGCAAATGCACTGACTAGCATAATTAGAGTCGACTTAGGCAAGTGAAAATTAGTAATCATTGCATCAACCACATTAAACTTTTTACCTGGATATAAGAAAATATCAGTCTCACCTTGGTAAGGTTGAATTTCTCCACTTTGACCTGCTGTTTCAAGTGAGCGTACAGAAGTTGTACCAATAGCTATTACTCTACCACCATTAGCTTTAGTTTGGCGAATTTTCTCACAAACATCTTCAGATACAGATATTACCTCGGCATGCATCTTATGATTATTAACATCATCGACTTGGACAGGTTTAAAAGTTCCTGACCCAACATGCAAAGTTATATAAGCTATATCAGTACCCTTAGCTTTTATTTGTTGGATTAGTTCTTCTGAAAAGTGTAAGCCAGCTGTAGGTGCGGCTACGGAGCCTAAATCTTTTGCATAAACTGTTTGATATCGTTCAGCATCAAATTCTTCATCATCTCGCTTCATATATGGAGGTAAAGGAATATGCCCAAACTCTTCCATCAATTGATAGATATCTTTACTACCCTGCAGTTCAAGTAGATACATTCCGCCATCTTTTTCTAATACTTTTGCTAAAGTGTCTTGGACATATATTTCACTACCTATCGCTGGTGAGCGATTTGCTTTAATATGTGTTTCAAAAATTTTAGGTGTTTTAACTCTTTCTATAAGATATTCAAGCTTTGCGCCTGTAGTTTTTTCACCATATAGTCTAGCTAGCATTACTTTACTATTATTAAAGATAAGCAGATCTTCAGGATTAATAAAATCAATAAAATCAGTAAATTTATGATCTACGATCTCGCCAGTTTGCTTATTCAACTTTAGCAACCTACTAGCATCTCTGTTTTCTAAAGGATAGCTAGCAATTAACTCTTCTGGTAACTTATAATCAAAATCGTCCGTTCTCATTTAATAAATTTATTTTAAAAAAATCTTTTGAGCAAAATATTATCATATCTTAGATAATAGATATAACAATTTAGGCCATTATCATCCTAATATGCTATTATCCATATATAACAATTTAAATATAAATGTTCATGTTATTTTCAGACTTAAACTTAAGCCAAAACATCATAGAAATATTAGAAAATAAAAATATCAAAACACCTACAAACTCACAGATTTTAAGTTTTGAAAAAGTCTCAAATGGAGAAAATATCTGGCTAAAGTCACCAACTGGTAGCGGTAAAACACTTGCTTATATTTTGCCAATTATGAATAAATTATTAATAGATAAAAAACCTCTTACACAAGTTGTTTTTTTCACACCTACTCATGAGTTAGCCATTCAAATTAGTAATTTTATAAATGAGACATTCTCAAGTATAGGCATTAAATCACTAGCACTAATTGGTAAAGCATCGATAGACAGACAAAAAGAAAAATTAAAGAAAAAACCAAATATTGTGGTTGGCTCTGTTGGCAGAATTCTAGAACTTATCGATCAAAAAAAACTAAAGGCTGCTCATCTACAATACTGTATTATTGATGAAGCGGATCGTATGCTTGAAGATGACAGCTTAAAGCTTTTAAAACAAATCATCTCTAAAACCACAAATCTACAATATATATTAGGCTCTGCTACTATCAAAAACCACGCCTTTGATATTGCGAGTAGTTTTATCGAAAATTTAGAGCTTATTGATAACTCCAAAGAAAAAGAAACTATAGAACATAGCTATATCACAGCTGATGGTAATCGTAAAACCGATACATTACGAAAGTTACTAAACAAAATATCTCCTTCCAAATCTATAGTATTTCTACATAGAAACAATGATGTTGATTTCGTCACAAAAAAAATAGATAAACTAGAATGTGGGGTTAGCTCTATTCATGGTGAACAAAATAAAATTGATAGAGCTAATACCATCAAAAAATTCAAAAGTGGACAAATCAAAGTTTTAGTTGCCTCTGATGTTGCAGCTAGAGGACTTGATATTAATGATGTTGATTTTGTAATAAATTATGATATCCCATCCAAAGCAGAAGATTACCAACATCGAGCAGGTAGAACAGGTCGTATGGGTAAGTCCGGCAATAGTATTCTAATTATTAAAGAAACTGAATTCTCTTATATTGAAAAACTACAAAAGAAGTTAGGAATTGATATTAAGAAGTTTTAATATTTGTAAATTCACCTATTTAAAAATCTAATTTATAATCAAAATCATCTGTTTTTATATTTACAACAATATAAAGTTACTGTTAGAAGTGATAACTAAGGGATAAATTTATAAAGATTTACTCTTAACTAATATTTCCTATACATCTGAATATGTTAATATAATTTTCCAAAACTAATTTAATACCCAAAAAGCTAACTATGAAAAAATTTCTATCCATTACAATTATTATATTTGTAACATTATCAGCCTCTTTTGCTAGTAACTGGCCTAGTGGATATATACCCAAAAATCAAATCATAAATATAGATAGTATTATCGGAGCTCCTCCAAGTACAGATTCATTAGCATTCTCTAGTGACAAAGCGATATCAGAAGCAGTATTTAGCCAAAATAAAAATACTACTGATTATAAAATAGCAATTCATGACGCATCTAATGACCAAGATGTTCATATTGCTGATTTTAGCAAAGCTTTTGGCCAAGAAATTACTAAAGACAAAACTCCTGCAATATACACTTTATTAAACAGATCAACGACTGATGTATCGAATATAAAGCAATCAGCTAAAGAAAAATACAAGAGAATAAGACCCTTCGTGTTTTTTGATAAAAAACCTTGCGATCCTAATGAGGATCCTAATAGCTATTCATACCCTTCTGGACACTCATCTAGAGCTTGGAATTACGCTATGATTCTAGCAGAACTAAAGCCTCAAATAGCTAAGCAGCTTTTTGAGTTAGCTGATAGAAAATCCCAAAGTCGAGTTATTTGCGGAGTACATTGGAAAAGTGATGTCCAAGCTGCTAGAACTGTAGCTTTGGCAAACTTTGCAATTTTGAATGGAAACCAAGAATTTCTAAAAGATTTAGAAAAAGCTAGACAAGAAATTAATCAATAAGTCTACAACGCCTGTTTTACTACCAAACTTTTGACGATACTATATTTATCAACAAACTCAAATCCAGCTCTACGAGCTTTTTTAATATAGTCACTCTCACTACCAAATACTTCTTTAAAAGCTTTCATAAGAGCTATCATCTTAGTATTATCAAGCTTTCTTTCGCGTTGGTATTTATCTAACGTTGAGATATGCCCAATTAATCTACCTTTGGCAAAAGCTTCACTTACAACTTTACTCAAAGCTATAACATCCTTAAAGCCAATATTTACACCCTGACCAGCTAAAGGATGAATAGTATGTGCTGCATCACCAACTAGTACAACATTACTTTTAATATAGCTCTTAGCGTGACGTTGAATTAGTTCAAAGCTAAATCTTTTTGATAAAAGTTTTACACTCCCAAGAGTATTATTAATTGCTTTTGCTAACTCTAATTCAAACTTCTCATCAGCTAAACTCATTAAGAAATCAGCATAATCAGTTTTTACAGACCAAACTATCGAAGCTTTATTAGGATTTTCTAACGGTAAAAATGCTAAAACTCCCTTATCATAAAACCTTTGATATGCTGTTTGATTATGTTGTTTTTCAAGCTCAAGAGTTGCTACTATCGCAGTATGTTTATATGGTTTAACTTTAGTTTCAAAATTAAAATAATCTCTAACAAAAGAGTTAGCTCCATCTGCGCCGACGATCAAGCTAGTTTCGATAATTTTATCAGCTAAGACAACTAATTCCGTGTTACCATTTTTTTGAATTTTTTCTATTTTCTGATTCGTAAAAATTTCAATACCCGTATTACTAATTTCAGTAATGAGCGCTTGTGTTATAACATCATTTTCTACAATATTACCCAAACTATGCTCAGATATCTCTTCTGCTGAAATAGTAATGCTTTCACTAGGAATATCATCCCAAACATGCATTTGATAATACGGTGATATACGATTGATTTTAATGGCATTCCAAACACCCAAATCTTGTAGCAATCTCTTAGAGGTATGATTAACCGCACTTACTCTTGTTTCTACTCTATCTGAATTGAGATGCTTATAATTCATTTCTCTTGCTTCTATTACAGCGACTTGTAGACCATTTTGATGCAAAGATAAAGCTAAACTAAGCCCAACCATACCACCACCAACAATCACCACATCTTTTTGGAGATTTTTAATGTTCATCTTCAACCACCTTTCTCATTAGTGTTGAACCTCTTGTCAGCTTACCCATCATCACTCGAGATAGAACTTTTTTGGCCAATTTGCTTCTTTGTAACAAGTGTAATCCAACATTTCTACTTGCCACAAACTTAAGATCATTTGATACAAACCATTTCACAAATCCATGTGTAATATTAATTGTTCTATCATGATCGGGCTTTCTAACTTTGGCAAACTCTTCTAAAACTGCTGCTATAGAGCTTTGTGAAAAATCACTTTCAACAAGTAAATCATATAAAAAGCCGATATCTCGAATACTTAAATTCATGCCTTGACCAGATACAGGATGTAAAAAATGCAAAGCATTACCAAAAAATAGTACATTATCTTTATATACTTCATTTGATTGAACAAGATATAAAGGAAAAACAGCAGGCTTAGTAGCAACTTCAATCTGACCTAATCTATAACCAAATCTATCTTGAACCAGTTCCTCAAACTCTTTTTTACCTATGCTTAACTTTGCTTTTGAGTCTTCTCGATCAACAGTCCAAACACAGCCCATTGTAGTTTTTGACTTAGGAAGTATTGCAAGCACACCATCAGTCATAAACCTCTCAAACGCTGTATTATCATTATCAAGATCTGTTTGGATATCAAAAACGACTGCATCTTGTTTATAATCAGTAGTTTGAGCTCCTACATTTAGCATTTTACGTATACTTGAGCTTGCACCATCACAAGCGATTATTAATGAAGCCTGTATTATTTTATCTTGTTGTTCTTGCTCAACAACTAGCGAATAATCATCAGCATTCTTTTGCAAGCTAACTACATTAGTCTTAAAAGCTTTTTCGATGTTTTCATTTTCAGCAACACTCTGCAGTGCAACTGCTAATAGTTCCTGCATTGGAGCAATAGCCCCAAGAAATGGCAGATTCTCATCCTTAGCAAAAATCTCAGCTCTACCATATCGTCCTTTATCAGAGACATGAACCTTTTTTATGGATTGAGTTTTACTAGCAACTTTATCCCACAAACCAAGAGTATTCAAGAATGCAATCGATGAATAAGACACAGCTATACTACGGTTATCATTTTTGACTTCTAGTTCATCTTTTTCAATATGAATAATTGTACAACCTGTCTTTGCAAGGGCTAAGGATGTAAGTAAACCAACAACTCCGCCACCAACAATTGCTATATCGTATTTAATATTCATAGAATAACCTAAACTTTTTCGCTATCAATCAATAACACTGCAACCTTTGTATACTCTAACAACTCTATAAAATCTTGTTCACACTCATCATTATCCTCAAGAGCTTCATAATCCATATATGATATTTGCATTAAATCATTAATTGCTTCTTTTACTTCTTTATCTTTTGAATTTTCGAAATCTAGTCCAAATAACCCAACACCTGATAAAAAACCCTTTATCCAATATGTAAGAGCTTCTGCTTTATAAGTTAGCTCTTCTTCATCTTCTGGTAGGAAAAGGTCAAAAGTTAAACCTTTCTCATCAAATTGCGACTTTGTATAATCATATAGTTTTTTCATAGTTTGTAGTGCCGATGTAGCTACTAAGTCTCCTTCTTGTATAGACTTTGTCATCAAAGAATCCGACCAAGCAGTAAATTTAACTTCAGCACCAAAACTAAATAATGCACACAGTAAGCCATGTGCTTCTGAGGCAGAAGTCAAGGCTTGCATTACTTTTAGAGCTTCTACAACATCTTCAAAATTAGGTTTCTCATTTTTCATAGATTAGAATTTATTTTATATATTACTAACTGATATTTTACTTCATATAGATAATTAGTTATAGGTCTTTTTTAATAGTATTAGTCTAAAAAAATATTCATTTCTTAAACAAAAAAACAGATAGCTTAAATCAAACAAAGTCAAGCAATATATCTATAAACTTTTTACCATAAATCATTCAAACGCCGCATTTAGTCGTTTATAATAATCACGTATTCAAAAGTTTAGTTGTCTGGGTTATTGGTGATTTAGCTACAATCTTGAGCCGATACTACTTAGAATAGGGAGTCTTGGTATCCCAACTAGAGAGCAAGCTTTGGTGCCTAGCACTTACAAAGAAGCCCAACGTTGAGATTATGACACCCACTTGATACCAAATGGGATCAAGAATATTGGGCTAAAACGGTACTCCGGACAACTAATTATTTATAGTCTTAGTCATGAATAAAGATAATATACGCCAAAAGCTCTTAAACATTAGAAATAGTTTAGGTAACAAGGATAAGTTATCCTCTAAAATAAACCTTAGAGTTATAGACTATATTCAAAACAACTTTTCAGATCCAAAAATAGCTAGTTTTGTTTCACTCAAAAATGAAGTCAACACATCACTGATCAATGACAGCTTTAAAAATATTTATTTACCTATAGTTCATCCTTTCATAAAGCATGGAATGTGGTTTGCTAAGGATTCAAAAAAATATTATTTAAATAAATATAAAATAAAAGAACCTAAATATTCAGCAAAGGATATTATCTCAGCCTGGGAGCTTGATATTGTTATAGTGCCAATTGTTGGTTTTAATCGTGACAAATTCAGAATGGGAATGGGAGGAGGCTTTTACGACTATACTCTAAGCTTCAAAAAGAACTCTAATTCCCCTTTAACTATAGGCATAGCCTTTGATGAACAGCAAAATAATGATATTATCATAGACATATATGATATTAAGCTTGATTTAATTATTACACCGACAAGGATATTATGAGACATGGATAGTACAGCTGTAGCAACTCAAATTAAAAGTGAAATACTATCCAAAATTGATTCTCAAGCATTAATTGAAGTAATAGATAAGACGCACAAGCATGCTAAACATAAAGGGTTTGTTGAAGGCAAATACCATTATGTCATTAATATCTCTTCTAAAAAGTTGAGCGACACCTCAAAGATCAAAGCTCATAAGGAAGTATTTAAATCTGTAGAAAAGCTCATGCCATATATCCATGCGTTATCAATAAAAATCAAGCCGGAGTAAAGTAATGTTTGATTTTATTATACACTTTAATGAATACATAAATTATTTTATAGATATGTTAGGCGTGTGGTTTTATATACTACTGTTTTTTATAGTTTTTTGTGAAACTGGCATAGTCCTAGGTATTTTTTTTCCTGGTGACTCGCTTTTATTCACAATAGGCTTAACTGCCGCTGCAACAAGCATCAACATCCATTTAGCAGTTCTGTCAATCTGCTTAGGAGCTATTATAGGAGACTCGTGCAACTATATTACGGGTAAATTTATAGGAGAGAAACTATTTAGCACACATGCTAGAATTCTCAAAAAGGCATACTTGATCAAAACCAAAGAGTTTTTGGACAAATATGGTACAAAAGCAATAATTTTTTCACGCTTCATAGCTTTTGTTAGAACAATTACTCCTTTTGTTGCTGGAGTCAGCAATATGAACTATGCAAAATTTGTCACATTAGGTATCATATCGGCAGTTATATGGTCTTTCTCAATTACCTATACAGTATACTTTTTTAGTGATAACCATTTTGTTAAACAATATCTAAGCTTGATTATTGTTATAGTCATAACAGCACTTATGATTCAAATGATTCTCAAAGGCATTATAAATAAAATAAAAGCAAAAAGAGCTTAACCTTTAAGTATTATTTTTTTATAATCTAACGACAAAACATTCAAAATGAATAATTTATGGATACCATTTCAGCGTTGTTTCATATTATCCTGCATCTAGATCAATTTATTAGCACATATATTAATATACTTGGTGACTGGACTTACTTGTTACTTTTCTTAGTCATCTTTTGCGAAACAGGACTTGTTGTAACCCCTTTTTTACCAGGTGACTCATTACTCTTTGCACTAGGACTTACAGGTGCTGCGACTAGTTTAAATGTACACATATTAGCTCCGATACTTGTAACTGCTGCCGTTTTTGGTGACTCCTGCAATTATTTCCTTGGAAGAATGGTTGGTAAACGGATATTTAAAGATGATGCAAAAATCCTCAAAACAGCTCACCTACTTAAAGCACAAGAGTTCTTTAATAAGTACGGTGCTGCAGCAATTATATTAGCAAGATTCACGCCACTTGTAAGAACATTCATGCCTTTTACAGCTGGTATGGCACGCATGAAATATCCTAAATTTGTATTAATGGGAATTATAGGTGCTTTTATATGGGTTTATTCTATTATTTACCTAGCATTTTTCTTTAGCAACAATGCTTTTGTCAAAAAATATTTCGGTTTATTTGTCATTTTAATTATTGTTGTATCTTTAATACCACCTACAGTATCTTTCATCAAAGCTTTTAAGAACAAGCTATCTAACAAAACATAATTACAAAGACTATTTTTTGCCCAAATTCAAATAATCTATCAAAAGTTTCCGGCTTTTTAATTGCTTACCAGCTAAAGCATAATCAATATGGGCACGAGTAACTTTAGAAATGGCTTTTAAATCCTCAGCTGTCCATGAACTGACTGATTGACTGATTTTCAAGAGGCTTTTACCCACAATGCTATTTGGTATAGACGATAGAGTTCTTTTAAATCCAGTGGCATATATCGAATAATTAAGACTTTCATCAATAAGCACACCATCGACATCACAATCAACATAAACTCCCTGTCCAAGACTATCTAGTAACTCAAGCTCAAACATTCTCAGCAAATATTTATAATTAATTTCATTTATATTTTTTAGAATAAAAGCATATTTTTCAAATAAAAACTCCTCTTCATTAGAATAGTTTAATAACAAATATATCAACTCATTCATGTACTGCAGTGACAATAAATTAATATATGAACTTTGATAAAATGACTCAACAAACTCTACGTTGTAAATTTTAGATAATCCATCTGACTTTTTCGCAAGACTAATTTGTCCTCTTAACTTGATCAAGGGTTGATATAAATTTATTGTTTTTTTATTAACTCTTATTAATCCAGAAATTTTGCCAAATTCTCGAGTAAATATACTCACTAGTAGAGAATTCTCTTTATACTTACGTTGATGTAATATATAAAAATCATATAGTTGTTGCATTGATTTTCTCGATAAGCTCGATTAGTTGAGAAGCGTTTCTATATTTAAAATCAGGCAAGTTAAATTTATCTACAAGCTGTTGGATCGTTATTTGTTTAATATCATATTTACTCTTTAGCTTTTGCTGTAGCCATTTTGTCATTGCGACTATATAAGCATCTCCATAAACCCTAAATGATATCTTTTTATCACAAATATACATCTGTATTGTCGAAAAACTATCCTTTACTTCATACCTAATTTGCTCAGGTAGAATAATAGCATCATCAAAGTTAACATCTAATAGAAATTTTTTTACTATATCATTATACATTCTCTTCTCCTTCTGGAGATATAGCTCTTAAAAGTTGTACTTTTTCAACCACTTTATTAGCTGCGAAGATGACCTGCTCTTTTGATGTTTGCAAACCGAATGAGATTCTTATTGTAGATTCCGCTTGATCTGCACTCAGGCCGATAGCAGCTAAAACATGGGATGGCTCAACAGCCTGAGAATTGCATGCTGACCCCATAGACATACAAATACCATCAAGCATTGCTAATAAAGTTTCACCTTTTACTCCAATAAAAGTAATACTTAGTATACCTGGATAGCTATTATCAAGTTTTGTATTTATCCTTATATCATCAGTTTCTTTAATAGTACCTAAAAAAGTATCTCGTAAATCCTTTATGTACTGAAGATTATTCTGTCTATTAGCAAATATCTCTTTAGCAGCTTCAGCTAAAGCAAATATTTGATAGTTCGCCAGTGTTCCAGCCCTTAGATTAAACTCTTGCGCACCACCATGAATCTGTTTTTCTAGTTTAACTCTTGGTTTTTTAGACCTTACATATAAAAATCCCACACCTTTTGGGGCATAAAGTTTATGACCAGATACTGATAGTAAATCAATATTCATATCATTTATATTAATATCAACCTTACCATACCCCTGAGCAGCATCAACATGGAATATCACACCATTTTGCTTAGTTACCTGACCAATTCCACAAAGATCATTTAGAGTCCCTAGCTCATTATTTACAGCCATTAAGCTTACAAGTATAGTCTCTGGTTTAATAGCATTTTTAAGTTGCTCTAAATTAATCTGTCCAAACTTATCAACATCCAAATATGTGACCCTGAAGCCTTGAGTCTCTAAAGACTTACATACATCAAGTACAGCCTTGTGCTCAACCTTTGAAGTAATTATATGATTACCTTTGTTTTGGTATGCATAAGCAACCCCTTTTATTGCAAGGTTATTCGACTCAGTAGCTCCTGATGTAAAAACAATCTCTCTAGGCAAGACAGACAAAGTTGTTGCAATTAATGATCGAGCCTCTTCAATTTTATTACTAACAAACTCAGCTTGCTCATATGTGGATGACCCCGAGTTAAAAAAGTCAACATCATTATTAATTGAGCTTAGCATTAAATTTTTAACGTTTGCACTGAGAGGCGTTGTCGCTGCATAATCTAAGTAAATAAGACTCATTAAACCCAATAATTCTTTTAATTAATATCTAATATTGCTATTATATCAAATAATTGCGTACATAGTACTTTAACAAAATCGCAAGCTAAATTGGCGCTTGACTAAAGATGGTAAATTTGGTCGGTTTCATATTCAAAGAAATAGCCTGTTAGCACGATTTATTAAAATGGCCGAAATAGGTCTAAACAAAACGAACTAACTCGTTAAACGGTTAGTTATGAACATTATATTACTGAAGGAATTAATAAAAAAATGAAGAAAATACTAATAAATAGTAAAAGTAGTGAAGAAACAAGAATTGCTACTCTGGATAACGGAAAACTTATTGATCTAGATATCGAAAACGTAGATAGAGAACAAAAGAAAGCTAACATTTACAAAGGTTACATATCTAGAATTGAACCTAGCTTAAATGCTATATTTGTTAACTATGGTGAGGATAAAAATGGTTTTTTACCATTTAAAGAAGTTTCTGAGTATTATCTAAAAGATGTGCCAAATGGTGAAAATATAGCATCTCTTCTCTCTGAAGGACAAGAATTAATCGTACAGATTGACAAAGAAGAGCGTGGTGATAAAGGTGCTGCACTAACTACATTTATCACACTAGCTGGTTCATACATGGTTTTACTGCCAAACAACCCAGATGGTGGCGGAATTTCTCGTCGTGTTGAAGGTGAAGATAGAGAGAAATTAAAAAAATATCTAAAGGACTTAAATATCCCTAAAAGTATGAGCGTAATCGCAAGAACTGCTTGCGTAGAATGCTCATTTGAAGAATTAAAGCATGACTTCGACAATCTAGTTGAATTATGGAGCTCAATATTCAAGGCTTATCACAAAATCAAAAAGCCTGCCCTACTTCACAAAGAGAGCGACATAATTGTAAGAACAGTTAGAGATCATCTAAAAGAAGATGTTAAAGAAATTATTGTAGACTCTAAGGAATGTTTTGCAGATGTTAAAAGACAACTTGGTCTACTTAGACAAAGCTTTGACACAAACAAGGTTAAACTGTACAACGAAGAGCTACCAATATTTGCTCAATTTGGTATCGATCAACAGATAGAAAATGCATACAAGAGAGAGATTAGATTACCTTCTGGTGGATCTATTGTTATTGATACTACAGAAGCTTTAGTCGCAATTGATGTTAACTCATCTCGAGCTAACAAAGCAGAGGATGTAGAAACTACTGCTTTCAAAACAAACTTAGAAGCTGCTGAAGAAGTTGCTCGTCAACTTAGAATTAGAGACCTCGGAGGACTTGTTATAGTTGACTTTATCGACATGTCATTCTATCCAAATAGAAAGCAAGTTGAAGAAAAGTTAATGGAAGCTCTACAGCAAGATAAAGCACGTATCCAAATGTCTCGTATATCTAAACTTGGACTTGTTGAGATCTCTAGACAACGTTTGAGTTCATCAATCAACGAGAGTGTAATGCAAAAGTGTCCTCGTTGTGACGGCCATGGCTTTATTAAAACTACTCAAGCTACAGCACTTACTATCTTACGTAAAATTAGAGCGGAAGCTATCAAAGAAGATACTAATGAAATACGTGTCCAAGTACCTGTGGATATAGCTGCATATATCCTAAATGAGAAAAGAGATAGTATTGTTGAGATTGAAAGAATCTCTGAAGTTAAAATAATGCTAATCCCTAACTTCAACATGGAATCTCCAAAATTTCAAATGCAAAGAATCTGGGGAGCAAGCTACAAGTCTAATCGTACAAGCTCTGATTTGATAGAAGATGTATACAATGTTGAAATTCCTAAAGCAGGTAAAAAGAAAGTAGCTGCTGTAGAGCTAAGTAAGACAACATCAAACAGTCAAAATCAAGCTCCGACGGAGAATAAAAAAGCCCAAGACAATATAGCTAATAAAAATACTCAGAACACTAAAAAAGAGACTATCAAAGAAGAACCAAAGAAAAAAAGTTTTTTGAGTAAATTGCTAGGTAAACTTGGTGGTAATGCTGAAGATACGACTATTGAGAAGACTAAGCCTCAGGATAAACAACACAAAAATAAAGGTCAAAAGCCTCAACACCATAAATCTCAAAATAACAGACAAGAAAGAGATAACAGTCAACGTAATGACCGTAAAAACGATAACAAAAACGATCGTGGTGATAATAAAAATAATAACAAAGGTCAAAAGCCTCAACATCATAAGTCTCAAGATAATAGACAAGAAA
This sequence comes from Francisella salina, assembly GCF_000219045.1. Lineage (NCBI taxonomy): Bacteria > Pseudomonadati > Pseudomonadota > Gammaproteobacteria > Thiotrichales > Francisellaceae > Francisella > Francisella salina. The sequence goes on along the minus strand of NC_015696.1, from coordinate 1,110,094 downwards.
GAGATAACGGCCAACGCAATGACCGTAAAAATAATGACAACAAGAATGATCGCAATAAGAATGATCGTAACAAAAATAGATCAAGTGATAAATTTGATAAAAAGTCAAATAACCGTAGCAATAACAGAAGCAATAACTTAAATCTTAATAATGCAGAAGAAGTTGTCGATATTACTCAGCTCAAATATCAAAATCAAACAGCTGAAAAAACTGATAACATCAAAAAAGTAATATCTAAAAACCCTGAAGAGTTCGTCTCTGTTATGGTTAAAGATGTTTTAGAAAATTATGATAGTCTAAAAGATGATGGAGCTACTAAGGTTGCTACTCAGGAAAGAGCTAAAACAAATAAATATCTAAAATTTGATACTGTTTCTGTAGATAAAGAAATAAGTACTTTAAAAGCTGCACAACAAGCTAGTAATGTAGAAGCTGATAATAAAAAAATTATAGAGACTGACAATGTTCAAGAAGAGCAAGTAAAAGAAACAGTTGAAGTAGTAGATAAAGTTGTAGTCAAAGAGGAGCAGCCAAAAAGAATAAAAAAAATAGATAAAAGTAATGAAACTTCTGAACAAAATGATCTTAAAAAAGAAAAGCCTAAAGCTGTAAAAAATAATAAAAAAGAGAAAGCGGTAGAAAAAGCTAATAAACAGGATCAAATTAAGCCAGAATATATAAATTACTCTCCAGCTATTGATTTTGAGTCTCAGACAATAATCTAAACTAAAAGGCTATTAAATCTAATGTTACACTACCCTCAAATTGACCCAGTTGCTTTACACTTAGGTCCAATTAAAGTTCATTGGTATGGTTTAATGTATTTATTCGGTATTTTTGCTGGATGGTATTTAATGAGGTATCGCGCAAAAGTTAAAACTTGGGCACCTATCAAACCAGAGCAAGCAGGAGATTTAACATTTTATATTGCCTTAGGTGTTATACTGGGAGGTAGGATTGGATATATAATCTTTTACAACCTTCCTTATTACTTCCATAATCCGGCTCAAATGTTTTTCTTATGGGATGGTGGCATGTCATTCCATGGGGGATTTATAGGTGTATTAATAGCATTTGCACTATATGCACGCAAACTTGGAGTAAACTTCTTTGACCTTGGTGAATTTGTAGCTCCAGTTGTGCCTATAGGTTTAGGTGCTGGCAGAATTGGTAACTTTATCAATGGTGAACTGTGGGGCAAAGTTACGGACTCACCAATAGGTATGGTATTTCCCACTGGAGGTCCTTTACCTAGATACCCTTCCCAGCTCTTTGAATTCTTCTTAGAAGGTGTTGTACTATTTATAGTATTATGGATAGTTAGTATCAAAAAAAGACCACGCTACTTAATATTAGGGTTATTTATGTTCTTATATGGTAGCGCTAGGTTTATTTGTGAATTCTTTAGGCAACCAGATCCTCAATATGGCTATATATTCTTTAACTGGATGACTATGGGACAAATATTATCTATTCCAATGATAGTATTAGGAGCTGCAATTCTTATTATGGTATTTATTAAAACAAGGAAGAGTAAATGCGAGAGTATCTAAATTTTCTCAAGTATATTAAAGAAAATGGTACTATAAAAGGTGATAGAACTGGTACTGGGACTAAAAGTGTTTTTGGCTATCAGATGCGCTTTGACTTACAAAAAGGTTTCCCCTTAGTTACTACAAAAAAAATTCATATCCCAAGTGTGGTTCATGAACTATTATGGTTTTTAAGTGGTAGCACAAATGTAAAATATCTAAACGATAATAAAGTTAGAATATGGAATGAATGGGCAACTGAAGATGGAGAGTTGGGTCCGATATATGGTAAGCAATGGCGTGATTTTAATGATCAAGGTATAGATCAAATTACTGAAGTAATTGAAATGCTAAAAACCAATCCAAATTCACGCAGAATCCTAGTCTCAGCATGGAACCCTTGTGTTGTACCTTCAGAAAAAATTTCTCCTCAAGAGAATGTTACAAAAGGTAATTCTGCCCTACCACCTTGTCATGCAATGTTCCAATTTTATGTTGCTGATAACAAGCTATCTTGTATGCTCACACAGAGAAGTGCAGATGCATTTTTAGGCGTTCCATTTAATATAGCAAGCTACTCATTACTAACGCATATGGTTGCTCAGCAATGCGACCTTGATGTTGGTGAATTTATTTGGTCTGGTGGCGATTGCCATATTTATAACAACCATATTGAGCAAGTAAATGAACAGCTTAGTAGAGAGCCTTTAGACTTACCAACACTCAAAATCTTAAGAAAGCCAAGCTCTATATTTGATTACAAATATGAGGACTTTGAATTTCAGAATTATAAATATCACCCAGCTATAAAAGCCAAAATTTCTGTATAAGGATATTATAAAATGAGCCAACTATCTCTTAATAAAAAGAAAATTCCAATTCTTCTATTAGAAGGTATTCACTTAAATGCTCTTGAGACATTCAAAGCAGCTGGATATGAAAATATTGAACTACTAAACACAGCTCTTGAGGGCGAAGAACTTATCAATAAACTCAAGGATTTTAAAATTGTTGGTTTGCGCTCTCGTACTCAATTAACAAAAGAAGTACTTGAAAAATCCCCACATCTAACAGCTATCGGTTGCTTCTGTATTGGTACTAACCAAGTTGATCTAAAAACAGCTCAAAACCTAGGAATACCTGTATTCAACGCGCCATTTTCAAATACTCGTAGTGTCGCTGAGCTTGTATTAGCTGAAGCTATCTTATTGATTCGTAATGTAATTGATAAAAATGCTAAAACTCATCGTGGTGAATGGCACAAATCAGCTGACAATGCTAATGAAGTGAGAGGTAAAACTCTTGGAATTATTGGCTATGGTCATATTGGTATGCAGCTTGGTATATTAGCTGAAAGTGTAGGCTTAAATGTCATCTTTTATGATGTTGAAGAAAAGCTTCCTTTAGGTAATGCCAATGCTGTAGAAAGTTTAGAGACTCTACTTAAAAACTCTGATGTTGTTTCACTACATGTACCTCAGTTATCTACAACTGCAAATATGATTTCTACCAAAGAATTGAGCTTTATGAAAGAAAATTCTGTATTGATAAATGCATCCAGAGGAAATGTGATCGATATCGCAGCTTTAGTTGAGGTTTTAGAAAGCGGTAAGCTCAAAGGTGCAGCTATAGATGTTTTCCCTAAAGAACCTTCTGCAAAGGGTGAAATATTTGAAAGTCCACTAAGAGGTTTTGATAATGTTTTCTTAACTCCACATATTGGTGGTAGTACTATTGAAGCACAAGAAAACATTGCTAATGAAGTTAGTGCCAAGCTTATTAAATATTCTGATAATGGTTCGACCCTAAATGCTGTAAACTTCCCGGAATTATCATTACCTAGTCATACTGAAACACATAGAATACTACATATACACCAAAATATACCTGGTACTATGAATGAGCTAAACAAGATACTGGCAGCAAAAAATATTAATGTTGAAGGTCAATATCTTAGAACTCTAGAAGATATTGGCTACGTTGTAATGGATATTAAATCAACATCTGATGAGGCAAGAGACCTTGTTGATGAATTCAAAAAAATAAAAACAACAATAAAAGCTCGTTTTCTTGTATAAATGTCTCTAGATAAAACTCAAATTATCTCTCAAATTTTAAAACACTCCCCTTCACACATAGTTATCGGTTATAGTGGTGGTGTAGATTCTAGTGTTTTATTAGATATAACAAAAGATTTAGATATTCCTATCATAGCAGCTTATGTTAATCATAATACCCATCCTGATGCACTAAAATGGCAATTACATTGCCAAGCAAAATGTAATAATACAAATATAAAATTCATAGCTCACTCTCTAGATCAAGCCCCCAAAGGAGAAAGTTTTGAAGCTTGGGCAAGTAAGCAAAGAATGGATTTCTTCATTGAGATCATGAGTCAGTATTCTAATCCGATTCTTCTACTAGGTCATCATCTAGACGATCAAGCTGAAACATTCTTAATTCAAGCAATAAGAGGGTCAGGATTAGCTGGCTTGGCTAGTATGCCGTACTATAAAGAATTAAATCATGGGAGCGTACTTCGCCCTCTTTTAGATTATACAAAGAAAGATATTCAAGACTATGCAAACCAAAACAAGATTAGTCACATCTATGATGATAGTAATGAGGATATAAAATATCGTCGAAATCTTATTCGCAATCAGATAATGCCAATATTAGAGCAAATTAATCCAAATATTAGCAGAACTCTTTCTCGTAGTGCTAAGATCTGCGCAGGAAGTAATAACATATTACAAAAGCTACTTAATGAAAAATTACAGAAGATTTCTAAAGATAATGGTCTATTTATCTCTGAATTACTTACCTTAGATAATGATATACAAAAAAGTTTGATTCATCATTGGTTTAAAGAAACAACAAATCAAAGTCTAAAAAGTAAACAAATTGAAGAAATACATAAAGCTCTTAGCAATATTCACACTGGCTGCCAGTTTGATATCAGTAAACAATATCAAATATCCGTAGAATATAATCAACTAATAATTAAAAGTAATAACCAATTAAATTTAATCTTAAATAATAAAGACATAATTGAATGGCTCAAAGAGAAATTGAATAATGACTTTAATACTAAGGAGATTATAGTCAGAAAAAGACAAGCTTCTGATAAATGTAGATATCAAGGCAGAAACAAAGCAAATAAGTTAAAAGTACTATTCCAAGAGCTGAAAATACCAGCATCAGAACGCTCTAAAGCAAGAGTTATATTACTAAATGATAAAATAATCGCAGTTTATCCTTTTTTTATCTGTAACTAAAGTTATTATCTTAGTTTTTTTATAAGAAATGCTACTAGAAACCATAGTAAAATAGTCACGCTTAAGATAATCATAATATGAGTAAACAATCCTTCAAATAAATGAGCTTGTTTAACTAAATCAATATCCTCACCCGCTCCTTTAAATGCAGCTAAGTCAGCAACTTTTGCCCCTATGAATCCTGCAACACTTCCTGTAAAAAGCATATATGATGCTGCTAAAAAACCTGTATATTTTTTATCTTCAACGGAGGTAATCTCAGAAAGAGCAATAGGATCTATAAATAATTCAGATATTCCTAAGAATGCCAAAGCAATAATTACCAATAGCGCTGATGTCGTACCATCCAAACTAGCATTTTTGGCAGCTATAAAGAATAAAATAAAACAGATTAGTTGAAATATAAAGCCAAATGAAAATTTCATCATCCGACCAAAATCATCATCTAAAGACTTTACTCTCTTCCAAATCCAAGCAAGAATCAAACCTCCAAATAATATTGACAGAGAATTCATAGAAGTGAATGTACTAGCCGGTATATCAATCCCAAACAAGTAAGTATCGACATTTCTATGTATAAATATTTCGACAGAAGTATACAGCTGCTCATCAAAAACCCAGAAAACTATACCAAATATATAAAAAGGTAATAAAGTAACTAATGATTTACGCGTAGAGAAATCTGTCTTAATAAAAATAATTATAAAAAATAATGTTGTTATACAAGCAACCACGGCTAAAAGATAACCATCAAAAAGATACTCTAAAGCAAAATACGCAAGCACAACCATAATAACTATACTTAAAAGAAGTATAAAGCTATTAAAATATCTAGGTAAGGGTTTCTCAGGAAGAATATCTGGAATATATTTAGAACCGAGCATAAATACTATTAACCCAAATATCATACCAATACCAGCGACTCCAAAACCGTAGTGCCAACCATAATAATGGGCTATCAAGCCACATATCATAGGAGCGAATATACCTCCAAAATTGCCTCCTAAATATAGTAATGTAAATGCTGAATCTTTTTTAGGATCATGGGAACTATACTGCTGCCCCAGTAGGCATGAAACATTACTCTTAAAAAAACCATAACCACAAACTATAAAAGCCATTCCTAGATATAATTTAGCATCTCCTCCAAAACCTAAAATAATATGTCCAATAGACATAAGTGCTGCTCCATAAATAACAGCTTTTTTATACCCTAATACTCTATCTGCGACAACTCCTCCAACAATCGGCGAAAGATATACCAGAGTCACATACGCCCCAGCAATTGCATAAGAGGTTGTATCACCAAACTTAAGGTGATCAACCAAATATAATATTAACAAAGCTCTCATCCCATAAAAGCTAAAATACTCCCACATATAAATTGCTATAATATACCACAAAGCTTTAGGGTGTTTATTTGAATGGTGGACTGTTTCTTCCATTAACTAACAAGTTTGATTTATATCTAAATAGATTATAAATAAACAAGTTAGTCAGTGAAAGTTTAATTTCAGCTATTAAAAATTATATATTGGCATCAAAATATGAATGGTATTAGTTTATTAAAACTATGCTAATATCAGCATAGCTAATATAAACAAAGGATAGTTATCAATGAAATCTTTACTCAAAAAAACTTTTACCTATATTTCTTTATTATTTATGTTATTTTCGCAATCTATAGCATGCACAGCTGTAACTCTAGTAAATAAAAAAGGTGATGTAGTATCGGGAAGAACCATGGAGTGGGCTCTTGATTGGAACTGGCAGCTTCTCTACATTCCTAAAAACACTTCTCACTATTTAACAGCTCCTAGTAGCACTAACCTGCCGAAACAGGAATACAAATCAAAATATCCAGTATTAGCCACAGGCTTATCAGAAAATGGACAAACTCTTGTAATTGATGGACAAAATAGCCAAGGGCTAAGCCTAAGCGCAAACTATTTACCTGGATTCACAAAATATCAGACTGTAAATAAGAGTGACTCTAAATATGCATCAATAATTGAGTCTACCACCCTTATATTAAGTCAATTTGCCAATGTTAATGAAGTAAAGCAAGCATTAAAAGAATATAAAGTATGGTCTGATAAAAATATAGAAATTGATGGAATATCTCCAGAAGTTCATTTTTTAATAACAGATAAAAATGGTGCTGGCTTAGTTGTTGAGTACATAGATGGTAAAGTTAAATTCTACAATGTAAACTCAAACGTTAAAGTAATGACAAATGCACCAACATATGACTGGCAATTACTAAACTTAAAGAATTACTTATCACTAGATAATAAAACCCCAACAAATCTTAAAATCAGTGATGTTATAAATACTGAAAAACATGAAAAAACAGTTCAAGATATCAGTGGTTTTCTAGGTGGCGGATTACTTGGAATTCCTGGAGATTATTCTCCTCCGTCAAGATTTGTTAGAACAGCTGCAATTGCTTATTATACAAATAACAAAAGTCCTAAAAATGATGATAGTCTTGTATCAAAAGTAACTCATATATTACATAATGTTGATATTCCGAAAGGTGTTGTAGCCGATGAAATACAGAATAAGAAAATGTTTGATCATACAGCATACGTAGTAATCAAAGATTTAAATAATAATAAACTATACATAACAACATATAACAAACCTAATAATCCTGTTATTGTGGACTTAAATACTCTAGATAAAGATAATACAAAAAGTTTTGATGTTATCTTAGAAAAACTACCATTCCCAAATAATGATATTACAAATAAATTAGTTACTATGAATAAAAACTAAACAGTATATCTAATCACTTTCTTTTCAAAAGTTGGTTATAAACCTGCTGAATTCCTTCAGCCTCATTTTGGATTTTATATTTTGATGACGCCAAATCATAGCCATTTTGAGCTATTTCATATCTTAATTCATCATTAGACATTAAGGTATCTAACTTTTCAGCAATCTGTTGACTTGATTTTGGTTCTATTAAATAGGCGTTCTGAGCATCAGAAATAATCTCAGGCCAAGCACCAGCTTTAGTAGCAATCACAGCACATTTAGATGCCATAGCTTCAAGAGCTGGCAAGCCAAAGCCTTCTTTATGACTAGCACAAACTACGATATCTAATGCCCTATACCAACTTGGAATCTCTTTGCTATTCTTGATAAACCCTGTAAATATTATCCGTTCTGACAAACCCGCTTGCTGAACCATTTGCTCTAGTTGTTTTTTGAACTCTAAATCTTTAGGTGTTGCTTCACCAATAACTACTGCTGTCCAATCAGGATATTTTATTAGCATAGCTACTACTGCTTCAATAAACTCATAAGTTCCTTTAGACTTTCTGATTCTGCCAAATATTCCTATACCGTATTTACCTGGTAACTTTCTATTTTGCCACTCTCGAGCCTTATTGTCAGCAGGATAAAAAACTTCCGTATTAACTCCATGCGGCACTATATATGGCGGTCTCTCAAGATATTTCGCAGATATTTCAGATGGACATATAACTGCTTCCATTCTGTTTATATAAAATTTTGTCAGTTTTTTATGATGCCTTTGTGCTACAGAAGTAAAAACCAATATTATCTTATATCTAAAAACGTATTTTAAGATAATGCCCACAAGCATATCGATATTTCTACGTGCATGCCAAATACGCCATTTATCACGCCAACACTTAAATAAAAAGTCTCTAAATCTAATCGTTTTAATACCGTTTGAATCAATATTAAACCCCATACCTACAATATTTACTAGCTTAGCCTGCTCTGGCATCACAGCTAACATACTAGCATTAATCCCAGAAAATCTACGACCTAATGACAAGGCAACGACTTCAATATCTTTTATATCTTTAGTTTCCACTGATTTAATTATAATAATAGGTTATATCAGACATACTAAAGCAATATCTGATTATTTACAAGAGTCTCAAAATCCAAGAAATAGTGATTACTAATATTTATTAATCTCTAATAATTGTAATCTAAGAATTACTGGCTTAAAGTGTTATAATGTTTTCATATATTAGTTATTTGTTTGAAGTAATAGATGTCCTTTTTAAAAAAAATTTATAATATTTTTTCTTACAAAAAACCCATCATAAAAGACAATACATTCTTGCTATGGGAGCCTTGCACACACAGCCATGCTGAAATAGTTCCTGGATTTGCGAAATACTTACTTGATTTGGGTTACCATGTTTCTATCCTAATCAACCCTAAAAGATACAATGAAGGGTTATTCTGTAGATTTGATAATGAAAATATCTCGTACAATAAAATGTCTAAAAGACAAATTCGCAAGTTTTTCAAAAAAAATAGTTTGGCTAATGTACAAGGAGTACTAATCACAACAATTGGCAAACTATATGATGGTAAAGATATAAACCAAGCATATAACTCGTTTAATAAACAAATAGATAGAAATAAACTTTTCTTTGTTGAACATGAAATTGATAGCTACTTTGATAATAACTCTGAAACACGTAAGGATATTATCACACTTAGAACAATGGACTACAAAAATGCGACTACTATCGCTGTTAATCCTCACTATTTTGGACAGTTCAAGCTAAATAATAAAAACTCTCTGACAACTTTTGTTACTATTGGTGCAATTTCAGAAAAAAGAAAAAGCACTAAACTTCTTGTAAATGCTGTAGAAGAACTAATAAATACGGGTGTTACTAACTTTAAAATTGTCGTTATTGGTAAAGGAAATATCAAAGATTTACCAACATACCTGCAAAAGTATTTTGATATTAAAGGACGTCTTGATTTCAAAAAAATGTATACTGAAATTGAAAAAGCTGACTTTATCCTATCAGCATACGAAGATAATCCTGATCATATCAAATATATTACTTGTAAGACTAGTGGTACATTTCAGCTTGTCTATGGTTTTCTAAAGCCAATTATTATTAGAGAAAGTTTTGCTCCAATAAATGGCTTTAATCAAGATAACGCCATATTATATAAAAAAGATGATGATTATGCAGAAGCTATGGCTAGAGCAATAGAGTTATCTCGGCACGATTATTTGCAAATACGCGAAAACCTCAAAGAATACTCAGATCAACTATATTGCCAATCACTGAAAAATTTACAATGCGAAATTAAAAATAGGCATTAATTCTTGAATTGCTTTTCGTTCTTAATTATTTTTCTAATAAGAAATAAACTACGAGTTGGTTGTAATAGGATATATTTGATACCTGTCAATCTAGCCTTATTAAGCTTACCTTCAAGATAGAGTGAATCGATAATATAGCGCCCTTTTCTCTTATTAAAGAATTTTGACTTAATTCTATCAATTTTTCCAGAAGCAAAACATTTACCAGTAAACCAGCATAACGAATAATTACCAGCAAAATTTTTCTTTAGATTTACATGAAGGTCTTTTTTATATGAACGATTATACTCAGGCTTTATAAACATCGCGTTTTGATGTGTATATATCGCGTCTTTTATATATGGAAAAAGCTCAAATCTAAAGTTATTTATATTATTAGCACCTGAGTGTAATGGAGTCTTTTCTTGTTGATTAACTGTTAGATTAATTGCTTTGCCCAACAAACCTGGACCTGTGATGCTTAAAGGATCATTACCATAAAAACCATTCTTTGAATTCTCTACTATCATATCAATAGCTTTTTTTAGGAATGGATGCTTTGGCTTTGAGCACATAAACGCCTGATAAATATAGCCATCAAACTCATAGTCTGATTTATATTTATCTTTAACTGAAGCAAACTCAATATCATTGGATAAAACATCATCAAGACTAACTAATAATTCTTGCTTAATATCACTATATACCCCACCATGAATATACAATACACAATATCGCCATAAATCACATTTATAAGCCCCAGGTATTATATTATCATAAGCTTCAAGAACATTTTTTTCAAAGTTCTCTTTGAGAAACCCGCGACACGCTTCATCATCAAAGAAATGAAACTCCCAATCAGGATTTTTATCAATCCATGTATAAACTGCATTATACATCTCTTGACTTACCTCACTTGTTCTCCAAGTTTTAAAAATCTTTTTGGTAATGTACTGGTATTCTATAGAATTTGATAATTTAGCTCTTGAAGGAATAAAAGCCGGAATTTTTTTAATCGAAGTTGACATAAATAAAAGTCCAAATAGGTTTAATGTTTATACGCTAAGTTATTCCAGTATAAAATTTAACAAATACTATGAAAATATACTAACTCAAAATACGTTTTTTGCAAATATAGTAATAAGATTTAAACTATTAAGAAGTTATAATATTAGAATCTTTATTCTCTTCACACTTTCTTTGAGCTAAGAATATTGCCGTTAAGTTAGCAAATAAAATAACCATTATCTGTGTAGTAAAGAAATAATCGAATAAACAACCAATAAACATTGCTAATATTAAAACTCTAAAATAGACTCGATTTCGATAGTCCAACCATCTTGCTTCAACAAAAAATGCCACAAAACATAATAAAAGGGAAACTCCAGCGACTATACCTGCCCTAAAAATATAATTGATAAATTCATCATGAGCCATAATACCGTCATTAACTACACGAGGATCATCTCTTAATCGTTTATTTTCATTTATCAAAATTTTAGTACATTGAATAACATCAGTAGTACTTGTAAGATAAGGGCACCCCAGTATATAAAGTTTAGGATATTGTCTTAAAACCTTAAATGAAGAGCTATAGTATAACAATCTAAGCCCTGTCGAAGTCTCATATTGTTTCCTAGCATCTATATTGTTATAGTCTTGATTAAAGAACACTTGCGACTCTTCAACAGAGGTTTGTAATCTATAATGGAAAATACCAGAGAACTTATAAACAATTCCAAAGATAATAATAATCACTATGATGCAGGTAGTTACAATACTAACCAAACGTTTTATACTTAACTTATTATGTTTAAAGCTAAAGTATTTTAAGGCTATGAATGAGTAATAAATAAATACTACAAATTCAATAACATAGCCTGCCTTACTACGATTTACAAAAAGATCAATAAAAATTACTAATAATCCAGCAGCAAACATCAATATTTTTAACAGTAAATTTGGCATTCTAATAGCTTTACCAATAATTACCACAGCAGAAAAAGGAAATGTCAATGCCACTATTGACTGGATAACACTACCTCCATGTATCCCAAAGTATATCTGACTAACTACAAAATTTGCATGTAGTACATATCTAAATAACGCATACAAAGAAAATATAACTACAATAGCTAGATAAAAATTCAAAAGATAATTAGCATACTTAGTATTTTTAGATAGAAAGTAACTAGCTGAACATATGTATAGAAATATAAATATAGGATTTGAAAAACCCAATATTGACTTAATATCTAAATTGCCACTAGCAAAAGATGCATAAATCATACCAATATTTATCATTATCGCAGATAACAGTAAAAACTGAAGTGACTTATTGTTTTTGAGGACTTTAAAAACCTCTTTATTAAAAAGAGAGAAAAAAATAATTAATATAAACCCCACCGAGATAAAAAATCTAGCAAAAAAGAAAATACTTACAAACATTACCAACATAAGCATAAATACTATCTTGGTGTATATTTCAGATCTCAAAACTTTTCTCCCAACATAAAATATATAATTTTACTGCGATACTACAAATTATAGTATAACAGCTCTTATTTTTAATAATAAAACGATTCTGTTAATTAAACTAAAGTTTTTAGTAGTTTAAATATTTCCTTAAATGACTTATTTGGCTTATTTTTCTCAATCTCTTTATGATGATTTCTAATTAACTGACGTAACTTCTGTACATCTATGTTAACATATTCTTCTATAAGCTTATCTAAAGTAGCGTTAGATTTGCTAGGATCCAAGAGATTACTACGAATATTCTCTAAGCGTTGAAGCATAAGGTTTGTACTTTTATCTTTATTCACTAGAACATCATAAGCTTGATAAATTTTTTCTAGATTGTCTGTTTTTCTTAGTAGCTTACCTATGAACTGTATTTGTCTTTTTAAAGCTATCTTTTGTAAATTTTTAGCATTAAGAATATTATTTTTTAGATTTTCATCTATTGGTAACTTACTTAACTGTTCTTTACTTAGTTCAGTGAGAGATTTACCAAAGTCAGTTATTTCTAGAGCATCTTTTTTTATAGTTGTTTTACTTTTTACAGCTTTATAATGAGATTTTTCTTCTTCTCGCTCTAAACGTTCTATTTCATCTAAGTCAATTACTTTGCTCATGGCTATTATTTTAATTTGCTAATATGTATATAATATAAGCTATAATTTTAAACGTTTAATTTATTTTATCCACCTAAAAGATATCAGGAGACTACCAAATATGTTTAGCTTTGAAAAAAATAGCTTAAAAAACACTGATAAAGAAATATTTGATGCTATAGAGCTTGAAGTTAAAAGACAACATGAGCATGTTGAACTTATTGCATCAGAAAACTATGCTAGCCCTGCCGTAATGGAGGCTCAGGGTTCTCAACTCACAAATAAGTATGCCGAAGGATATCATGGTAAAAGATATTATGGCGGCTGTGAATTCGTTGATATAGCTGAGAAACTAGCTATTGAAAGAGCTCAAAAGCTATTTGGCGTTGACTATGCAAATGTTCAGCCTCATTCTGGTTCACAAGCAAATGCCGCGGTATATAATGCTGTACTAAAACCAGGCGATACTGTCCTTGGCATGGATCTTGGTGCTGGTGGACATTTGACTCATGGTAGTAAAGTGAATTTTTCAGGTAAGATTTATAATTCTATCCAATATGGTCTAAATGAAAGTGGTGACATTGACTACAAACAAGTAGCTAAACTTGCTGAAGAGCATCAACCAAAAATGATAATCGCTGGATTTTCAGCTTTTTCAGGAATCATTAATTGGGAAAAATTTAGAGAAATCGCAGACTCAGTAAATGCTGTACTTATGGCTGATATTGCTCACGTTGCAGGTCTTGTAGCAGCAGGATTATATCCGAACCCTTTCCCTTATGTCGATGTTGCAACCACAACTACTCATAAAACTTTAAGAGGACCGAGAGGTGGATTAATACTTTGTAACAATAATCCTGACCTAGCTAAAAAATTCCAATCTGCTATTTTTCCAGGTATTCAGGGTGGACCTTTGATGCACGTAATCGCAGCTAAAGCAGTTGCATTTAAAGAAGCATTAGAACCTAGCTTTATTGACTACCAAAAGCAGGTATTGAGAAACGCTAAGGCTATCGAAAAAGTTCTAAAAGAACGTAATATTAATATTATTTCAGGCGGTACGAATAATCACCTATTATTACTAGATATAACAAATACAGGATTCTCAGGCAAAGAAGCTGAGGCTGCTTTAGGTAGAGCGAATATCACTGTGAATAAAAACTCTATACCGAATGACCCTCGCTCTCCATTTGTGACAAGTGGTTTAAGAATAGGAAGCCCCGCTATTACAACTAGAGGATTCAAAGAAGCTGAGTGTGAGCAAATCGCAAATTGGCTAGCAGATGTAGTATACAACTGCGGAGATGAGAAAGTTGAAACTGAAACAGCTGCAAAAGTTTTAGAACTTTGTGACAAATATCCAGTTTATAAGTAAAAAATCTCTTTTCGTATAATAATTTTTAATTTAATATCTTTTAATTTAAATCACTCAACATCTTTTTTTTAACAAATGATCTAAGCTCTATTTTAGCTATCATTAACTATCGTAAACCTCATTAATTGAGGGATACTATCTAGACAAATCAAATAAAGGATAAGCTGTTACACAATTTCTAACATAATAGATATATTTTAAATCCTGCTAGTATCAGCACCTCCAACTGAAACAAATAGTTGCTAATAAGACAAATTATTAATACTAACAGCTAAAACTAGGTTTACATAACTATAGAAAAGAAATAAAAGTCATTCTTAAATCTTTACATTAGAGCAATTGTTTATTTACGACACATACCACCTTCTTGCCAATATTCACTACCTACACAGTGATGACAGTAAAATAAACCATTCGGATCATATTTGTTTTTGATTTTAAGAAGCTTATTATAATTATCACCCCAAAAAACTTGTTGCCAGTTTTTTTGGAAATAATCTGCCTCATTTGCATAAGTTCCCGCATTAGGAGCTAGTGCCATTATCATTCCCATAGCCTTATAAATATTATCTACTTTTTGTTGTATTTGTGGAGTCATTTTTGGTTTGCCAAGCTGAGGTTTATCTGTACTATAACTCATGATAGCCAAAGCTCCAGCATTATAAACACCTGGATGCATAGATGTCTGCTCAGTTAACTTTAGAGCTTGTTCAGAAGCTCCTGCCAAACCTTTGTTAATTTGAATAGATACTGGTGCAAGCTGAGAAACCTTGTAAAAAGTTTCTGTCGTTTTATCAATATTTTTAGGATCAAACAACTTCTCTGGTAAATACCAAGACTGATAAGTATACCAATATGCAGAAACTTCTCCTGTATTAGAAGCCCACCAAAACTCTCCATCACGTGCATCTTGACCAGTATTTTTAACAACCATATCAGGATAATTTTTATGCCAATAATCATAGTTCCAGATTTGTGTTGGTGGAATATCTATATATTTGGCCTGATAATGAAGACCAGGTTGATTTTGTACCCACTTTTTAAATGGCTGCCAAATTTCTAAAGCCTCTTTTTGACTTAAATCTTGTGTGACCATGGCTATTGTCATTTTATTATTTGGACGAAAAGCAAACTGTTCACCCCAGTTTTCATTATTCAAGTTAGAATAATAAAATGAAAGAAACTCTTTTATCAAAGCCTTATATGCTTCATCTGAGCTCGCTGTTATTTCACCACTAATCAAACCAAAGTGACTAGGAAGCTGATGTGTTCTTAGTGTTAAATTTGTAACAACTCCATA
Source organism: Francisella salina (assembly GCF_000219045.1). Lineage (NCBI taxonomy): Bacteria > Pseudomonadati > Pseudomonadota > Gammaproteobacteria > Thiotrichales > Francisellaceae > Francisella > Francisella salina. Next base: position 1,094,392 of record NC_015696.1, on the reverse strand, counting down.
AGTTCCACCACCACCTTTAATTGCCCAAAACAAATCTTGATTTTGACACTCATTAGCAATCACTGTCTTACCATCTGCAGTAACAACCTCAGCCTGTACTATTCCTCCTGCACCTGTACCATATTTTTTAGACCAGCTACCAAAACCACCACCTTGAGGAAAACCGCCAGCTGCCCCAACAGTTGTACAACCTCCTCCTTGGACATATTCATGATGTTTGTTAGTAACAACATCATAAGCCTCAAGCCATCTTGTCCCAGCTCCAACTGTAACAGCTGAATACTCTTTATCCTTTGGACAACTCTTAGGGTGAAAATGCTTATCATATTTAATATCACGCATATTGTGAGTCCATATTAACAAGGCATCTGGAGAGCTAGAACGCCCTAAATAGTCGTGTCCAGCCCCTTTGATAACAATACGTAGATTATGTTTTCTAGCAAAGTTAATAGCATTCACAACATCTTGAGTATCCTCTGCTTCAACAGCATAGCTACTTGGCTGAATATGCCATGCTCCATACCACCCTTGAGATTCATTTCTACTAGAATCTGACTGCATATAAAAAGGATTTTTCATATTTTGTAAAACTGATTTACAGCTATCATTTTCTGAATCTTTTTCACATGTGGAAAAAAAAGAAGTTGGCTTTATGAGTTTACCTTTAAGTGATTTTGCCAGATCATCCCATTGTTTAGAATCAGGCCAGCATACCTCTGAAGGTAAGCAGCGACAACTAGACTTTGAAGTCTCATTTGAGAGATTTGAAGATGTTTGACTATGAGCAAAACCAAACATTGAGGTTAAAATACAGCTTGTAATAATTTTTTTGTACATTTTACCAAGAAATTACTCTGTGATAATAAATATACTAAAGGATTAATATTTTAAAGAAAAGTTATCATGCGTTTTCAAAAATAAATTTTCCACATTTTTTTATAACCAACCAAACCATCTATCAAACCAAGTGGGATTTTCCGTACCATCTGGACGTAGGTTATTTACAAATTTATTTTTAGGATAATTTTTCTTAAGCACTCGTATATTTGCTTTAGCCTGATCATACAATCCAAGCTTATTATAAGCCTTAATTGTTAATACCAAAGCATCTTGAGTAGCTGTACTCTGAGGATAGTTTCTTATAATTTGAGAAGCTCTATCCAAAGCCGCGTTATATGCGCCTCTTTTATAGTAGAAAATAGCAATATCATAATAATGCTCCGCGATTATGTTATTTATATACAACATTCTGCGCTTTGCATCAGGGACAAAACTACCTTTAGGATCAAGCTTTATCGCTTTTTCGAAGTTAACATAAGCATCTTGATAACCGGTTGGATCATGATAGTTCATATCATAAGGAGCATAAGTTTGTAAGATACCCCTACCATCTTCAAACCCAACAACACCAATCATATAGTATACATAGCCCTTATATGAACTATACGGATACATCTTAATAAACTGTTGTCCTAATGCTAGAGCCATAGTTGATTCATCATCCATATAGTAAACATAAATCAAATCAACCATACCTTTCTCAGCCAGTGGAGTAAACGGATACTGTGCAACTAATGACTTGTATGATCGAATAGCATCAAAGTACTTTTCATTTTGCATTTGCTCATGAGCTTTTGCATAAATGAAGCTCGCCGTAAAACCTGTATAAACTTGCGGAAGCTCACTATCTTTTTTGGGTCCACAAGATACTAACATCATTACCATAGATATAATGGTTATTAAATATAAAAACCTTTTCATTTAATTTAACTATCCTTAGAATTTTCTTATATAATTCTACGTAAAAATCAATTTATTTAATAAAAAATACTTATATTAAGCATATAACATGGCAAATAATACACTATCTAACGAATTTCATCAAAAATTTATGATGCATCCAGATTATGCAGGCAAGAGAATCGACTCGGCAGTAAATGAGATGTTTGATCAATTTTCCCGTTCACAAATACAAAAATGGATTAAAGATGGCCTAATTACGGTTAATGGAAAAGCTACAAAGCCTAAATATATCATATTAGGAGATGAAGAAATTGATATCAATGTTGAACTCTTACCAACAAATGAGTGGATAGCTGAGGATATTAATTTAAGTATCGTATTTGAAGATGATGACATTGTAGTAATTGATAAACCTATCGATATGGTTGTACATCCTGGTGCTGGCAATATAACTGGCACCATATCAAATGCTTTACTCCATAAATATTCTAATCAAGACAAATTACCAAGAGCAGGTATCGTTCACCGTCTAGATAAAGACACTTCAGGCTTAATGGTTGCCGCTAAAAGTAGTATTGCTTATCATAGCCTAGTTCAGCAGCTATCAGAAAGACAAGTGTCTAGAAAATATCTTGCAATAGTAGAGGGTGAAATCTATGAAGAAGGAACAGTTAACCAACCCATAGGAAGAGATCCAAATAATCGCACAAAAATGGCTGTCAATTATAGAGGTAAAGAAGCTATTACTTACTATAAGCCTGTAGAGGTATATGATGGTTTCACTCTAATTGAGTGCCAACTAGAGACTGGAAGAACTCATCAAATAAGAGTTCACATGAAAAGTATCAAGCATCCTTTAGTTGGTGATCAAACATATAACAAATCATCAACAAAGCTAGAAAAAATTGGAATAGAAAATATACATAGACAAGCTCTACATGCATATAAACTTTCTTTCATCCACCCTATATCTCAAAAGATGGTACGATTTAAAAGCAAACTTCCTGAAGATATGCTAAATTTAAAACTAGAACTACAACAAACAATCGAAGTCGACGATGACTATGAGGAAGATTATTACGATTATGAGTAATATAGATAACAAACTAATTCTAAAGTATTGCCTTTATTTACTACTCATAATCATATCAGCTGCAATACTATCATCTATAAATAGCTCCAAACATGAAAAAATGAACTATTTCTTAGAATCTAGAGCTCCTTTTATAGTCAAAAAACCTAATTTTTCTGAAATAAAAGACTTCAAAGAAAGAAAAAAAGCTTTTATATCATATATGCTCTCTGCTATTGAAAAAGCTAATAATGAAATATGCTTACAAAGACAGCAAATACATAAACTACAAAAAGATTTGGTTGAAAGCAATACTCTTAGTAGCAGACAGCTTAATAAACTAGATCTATATTTAAGATATTATAAAATTGATCCCGCGCATAATACTGCTGACGAATTAAGTTATCTTGATATTAAAGCAGAAAGAATTCCAACGAGTTTTGTGCTAGCTCAAGCAGCTCTTGAAAGTGGCTGGGGAACATCTAGGTTCTCCAGAGATTATAATAATTACTTTGGATTACACTGTTTTTATGAGGGCTGTGGTGCCAAAGCTAAATCAGCGAATGTTTATCTTGAAACATTCAATAGTGCCGCAGAAAGCGTTCTTGGGTATTATTATAGACTTAATACCGGCTCTAAATTTAAAGACTTTAGAATAATTAGAGATAAAATCAATAATAATGAACTTCCCGAACAAGACTTATTGAATACTCTAGAAAACTACTCTGCTCTCGGTGGTGATGAATATAAAAACAGACTTATTTCAGTTATTGAGCATAACAATTTGACTCAATATGACTCTATTAAATACTGCAAATAGCCTGCTTCTAGTTGGTATTAGTGATAATTTTTAGTATATTTGATTAATAAAGATAATACTATACAGAAAATAAATGGAAATAATAATCAAGCAAAATACTATTTATTTTGAAGGTATATTAACTCTAAAACAAATTGACTCTAAGCTCATTGATAAAAAAATAAGTCGTAATAAAGACGATATAAAACAAGTTGATTTAACTAAAGTTACATCATTAGACACTGCTGGTGCTTATATAATTATCAAAACAGCAAAGGATCTAAGCTTATCAAAAGAGAATATTATTTTCGCTAATGAGAAAGATAAAAACCTTGTAGATATTGTATTTAAAAACTTCCCAACTACTGCTGAGGAACAATTATCGAATAAATCAAACGTTGTTTTCAATAGTATCTATACTCTTGGTAAAAACACAAATAACTTATTATCAGAAGTTAAAACAAGCATAAGCTTCCTCGGAGCTATCTTTTTAGGTTACATAACGTTAATTCGTAGACCTTATAAAGCTTTTTTTTCAATTGTTCTAAATATTTGCTACGACTCTACAATCAGAGCATTAAGTATAGTAATACTATTATCACTAATTATAGGCTTGGTATTAACCTATCTTCCTCTTAATTTACTAATGCAGTATGGAACTCAAATATTTGTAGTTGATATGCTTGGAATCTCCTCATTTAGAGAATTTGCCCCACTATTCACAGCTATAATAATTGCTGGTAGAAGTGGCTCAGCATTTACCTCAGAAATTGGCATAATGAAAGTTAATGAAGAAATCGATGCTCTACAGACAATAGGTGAAGACCCTATGCAACGTCTTGTTTTACCAAGAATAACAGCACTAGTTATCAGTTTACCTGTACTCACGGTTATAGCTATGATTGCTAATATCGCTGGCGGTATTATTATTGCCGACCTAATCGCAGGAATCACACCACTACAGTTTATAGAAAGACTATTTTCCAATGTAAATGTAAATCACTTCTATATAGGTCTTCTAAAGACACCTTTTTTTGCATTAGTAATTGCTGGAATAGGTTGTCATCAAGGATTATCTGTTAAAAGGGACTCCCAAAGTGTTGGTAAAGCAACTACTACAAGTGTTGTTTACTCAATATTTTTGATAATACTGGTTGATGCTATCTTCGCAGTAGGTCTAAATGGATCTTAGGAGAAAAAGATGAATGAAAGCCTAATTCAAGTAAGAGATTTGAGTACAAAATTTGGTAAGGAATGGATTCATAAAGATCTAAACTTAGATATCCACTTCGAAAAAATTAGCTGTATTATCGGTGCTAGTGGTTGTGGTAAGACGACCTTAATGCGAGAAATTTTAATGTTGCAACCAATATACTCTGGCAAGATTTTTTTGTTAGGTCAAGAGATCTCAAAACTAGCAGACAATCCGATTAAGCGTAAAGCAATATCAAGCACAATGAGTATGATGTTTCAACATTGCGCCCTCTTTTCATCTTTAACAAACCTACAAAATGTAATATTTCCACTTAAACAACATACAAGCCTCCCATTAGATGTTTTAACTGATATAGCTATTATCAAACTAAAGATGGTAGGATTAAAAGAAGAAGCATTCCATAAATATCCGTCAGAAATAAGTGGTGGTATGCTCAAAAGAGTCGCTCTAGCTAGAACTATAGTACTAGATCCCAAGGTTGTATTTTTGGATGAGCCGAATGCGGGTCTAGATCCATATTCTGCTAGGGCTATGGATGATCTTATTTTATATCTAAAAGAAGAGCTTAAGATGTCTGTTGTGATGATTACTCATGATTTAAACACTATTTGGCATATTGTTGATGATATTATATACATGGATGAAAAAAAGATTATGCTTCATGATACTGTTGAGTTCGTATCACAACAAACTCAATATGAAAGTATCAGGAAGTTTTTTGACTCACATAATGATGGTAAGTATTAGGAGCTTATAATGAATGAAAATAGTATAAAAAACCTAATTGCAGGACTATTTGTGATTTTTATGGTATTCGTAATGGTGTTTATAGGTTTTTTTCTATCGGGAGGTTTTAAAAACCAAGATACCACCACATTTGTCACAAACTTCAAAAGTATTTCTGGACTAAACATAGGTTCTGATGTCTCATACAAGGGGTTTAATATCGGTAAAGTATCTGATATTTCAATAAATAAAGAAAACCCTAAACTTGTTAGTGTTTACATGAAAATAAATAGTCAAATTCCTATATATAAACAGACTGTAGCAACTCTACAAAGTGTAGGTATCACAGGCCAATCTAAGGTTGAGCTTTCACTAAACATTTCAGAGAAAAACACTAGCTTGGATTTAATTGACTTAAGAAAAGGTCAAATACCAGAAATAAAATCAAAGCCATCACAGCTTGAAACTATTTTAGGTAAAGTCAATGGCATTGCTGGATCTCTAGAAGAGATCTCTAGTAAGTTTAATAAGATGATGTCTAAGGAAAATATTCAAAGATTCAACGAATTTGCAGATAGTTTGAACATTCTTCTATACAATCTAAGTAATTCATCAATATATTTCAATAGAACTCTTATGAACTTTAATGAAACAATGATCGAAGGACAAGAAACTCTAACTAGACTTAATAATGTAGTTAGTGTTTTGGAATATGATCCTTCGACAATTGTTAGAGGTGTAACCCATAAGGATGAGGATTAGAATAATGAAAAAATATATAATATTATTTACTATACTTTTACCCTTTCAATTGCTTGCTTTTTCGATATTTGGTGACCCTTTAGAATTACCTGCACAAAAACAATATGTAATTTATAATCAAGAGATGGAGTCAAAAAAGCTTCCTGATACCGGTGATGCTTATATAAATACAACTTTACTTATCTATAACATCCAAACTCAAGCATCTAAATCAACACAGATGTTCTATATCAAGGGTAATCGTTTATACACCTTTAAAAATAGTGAGTGGGCTTTACCTGTATCAAAAATGCTTACAGTTGCTACATTTGAATATATTTTAGATAATAATATTGTCAAGAATCTTGCTTTCCAAGATATAAATATTAGACAAGAGTTCACGTTATCCGGAACCACCACTTATGGTCCTATACTAGATTTAGACAATAAACAATTCTTCTTCTATATTACTTTCTATTTAAAAAATGAAAGAACGGGCTATACAGATATAAAGACTATAAAGTATCATCATAAAATTGATAGTGATAACATAACTCCTGATAGTTATGCTGAAATGACAAATAAAGCTTTAGTTCATATATTCTCTCAATTAAAACCTTGGTTATTAGAAAACCTTGAAAAAGAAAAACATAAAAACAAGCAAATTGAGAAACGACAAAAAACTATGCCTAATAATATCCAAGCCTTACTAGCAACTAAGCAATAAAGCTAGCTACTAATCCTATTATACCGCCAAAAACTCCGCCCCAAACAACTAACCAGCCTAAATGTTCACGAATTATTCGTTGAATTATTTCTTTTACCATTAACGGCGTTAACTCATCTAGTCTACTATCAATAAGTTTTTCTATTTTCTCAGATGCTTTTTGAGAAATTTTATTAGTATCAATATCTATCTCATCTAAAAGGTTAATAATCTTAGCATCTAGCTTATTTATAAATGGCTCACGCAAGCCTTCTAGGGCATCTTTACCACCCAAGAACATATCAATCATTGAACCATATTTACTACTCATTAGCATATCAACGAAACTATCAAAAATCTTGTTATAATCAATTTTTGCGGCTATATTATCTGCAATATACTTTTTTATATCATTATTACTAAGAAATTTACTCAAATTATCTTGAGAGAAAAATTGCTCCATAATCATCTTTTTTATGGCTTTTTTAAAGCTTTCAAACTTATTGGGAATTATTCCTGAGCCGTATAGAAACGGTATTTTTTCAAAAAGCATATATATCGCTATCCAATTAGTTAATGCTCCTGACAAAGCATAAAAGCCTATATTCTTAATATGCTGCTCAGCAAAGTACCACCCTGCTACTGCCAATATCACAGCAACAATATTAGTAACAAAACTTTTATTAAAAATACCCATAAATATACCCTACTCTTTAAATGATTTAGAATTTATAATAAGAACAGTATTCTATCAAATTTTAACTTTATGAGAACTATTCGAGGCTTTTTTGCAGAAATTTCAACAAAAACAATGCATATCTCAATCACTGGTGAATATTACAACTATTTCAAAAATGTATTAAGACTCAAAAAATCAGATTCTGTAGAGTTATTTAATAATAGTGATGGCTTGCAATACAAAACAAAAATCATTGATATAACTAATAAAAATATAGCATTACAAGTATTAGAAAAAAAAGAAATCCATAATGAAAATGACTACATTACCAATATCTATCAAGCTATTGTCAAAAATGAAAACTTTGATCTTATTGTACAAAAAGCTACTGAACTCGGTATAGATAATATTTATCCGATTATCACAGAGTTTACAAACCACAAATTTGATAAGAAAGGTTTTGATAAAAAGTTAGATCGTTGGAACAAAATAGCTATAGCTGCAGCAGAACAATGCGGTAGAGTCTTTGTACCCAAAATACACCACCCTACTGAACTTAAGACTATACAACTACCAGATAATTATATTAATTTGACTCTTTGCCCATATTCAGATACCCCTAAAAACTTTGAGAGCATTGTCAAAGACAACGATAAATTTAATATTTTCATAGGTCCTGAGGGCGGTTTCAGTAGTAAAGAAATGGATTTTTTTAAGATTAAGAATTTCAATACTATAAATTTAGGTAAAAGAATACTCAAAGCAGAGACTGCCCCAATAAATATTCTTTCAATAATCAACTTCATCAAATAGTTATAATGCCTGACATATAATTATTGCAAAACATCTGTTGTAATGATTTAATTAAGTATCTAAATACTGTTAATTTTCAGGGTACATTCATGGATAAAAATTATCATACCTTATCTCGTCCTTTTTGGATAGTTTGGGCAATTGAGTTCTGGGAAAGATTTGGTTTCTACGGTTTTCAGGCGATTATCGCATTATATTTCACCCAACAGTTACATCTTAGCGAATTAGAAACTATTTACCTAATGGGGTCTTTTTTTGCTTTTACATATGGATTTATATGGGTTGGTGGCATTATTGGTGATAAAGTTCTTGGAACAAAACGTACAATACTTATTGGGGCGGTGATCCTTTGTTTATCTTACCTAAGCTTCATTTTTGCTAATGAAAAATCAATATACTACATATTTGCAGGTATTATTGTTGGTAACTCTCTATTTAAAGCGAACCCTTCTTCTTTAATATCAAAAATGTTTGATAAGGGTGATGGTCGTTTAAATAGTGCTATGACACTTTACTACCTTGCTATCAATATGGGTGGTCTTTTGTGTATGGCCTTAACCCCTATAATATCTCAGGCCTATGGATACACAGAAGCTTTTATAATTTGTGGTGTTGGTTTGCTTATAGGCATACTAGGTTTTATTATGTTCTTCAAACATCTTGAAGACTTAGGATCAGAGCCAGGTAAAAAACCTCTAAACATTACTCATGCAGCATATGTAATAATTGGAAGCATCATATCTATAATTTTCATAGCAAATATTCTTCCGAACACTGGATTATGTATCACAATAACAGCTATTGTTGTTATTGTTGCTACTATTTATTTTTTAGAAGTAGCGATAAAACTCAATCCATACGAAAGAAATAGAATGTTAGTTGCATTAGTACTAATTATTGAAGCAATATTCTTCTATGCATTGTACTTCCAGATGCCAACAACTCTAACATTTTTTGCACTACACAATGTTGACCTATCTATATTTGGATGGCATGTACCAGCCGCACAATACCAGTTCTTAAACCCTCTTTGGTTGATGCTACTGTCTCCGATTCTTGCTATTTTATATAAGAAAAGCAAAATGACTCATGCAACTAAATTCAGTATTGGTATAGCTCTTATGTTTGTTTCCTATGCTATCCTTTATTGCACAAAATATTTTGCTACAAATGGGATTATTTCAGGATACTGGCTAATTCTAACTTATGCCTCCTCATCTCTTGGAGAACTATTAATATCTGGTCTAGGATTAGCTATGGTTGCAGAACTATGTCCTGCAGCGATATCAGGCTTTGTTATGGGATTCTGGTTCCTTGCAACAATGGTAGCTTCTTATTTAGCTTCATATATCGGATCATTTATAGCTTTACCTCTATTTGATAACAATATCACTAGTCAACAAAGCTTAGATACTTATACATCTGTATTTGGATATGTTGCTATATGTATATTAATAGTTACTATTATAATGGTTATTTTAACACCTCTACTTAATAGATATATTAAAAAAATAGATGTAACTGACGATCATAGAGCAGATGCTCCTAGCGTTGTAATTAAACAAAAATAACGATAATCACTCACATACTTATATTCCTTCATGGATTTAATTTCTTAAAATCATTTCAAAACGTTCTATTTTTGCTAGAATATCTAATAACACATTAGAAATAATATTGACTATGAGTACTTTTTCTAGCAAGACTTGGATATCGAATTATCCAGAGTATGCACCAGCAAATATCCAAGAAAATCAATTTACAATCCTTGATATGTATGAAAAGTCGATTATGCAATTTCCATATGGAGACGCAGTTTCATGTCATGATGTAAATTTATCATTCTCCAAGCTCGATGACTTAGCTACCAGAGTAGCAAGTTTCTTACAAAATGACTTAAAGATTGAAAAGGGAGATAGAGTAGCTATTGTACTACCTAATTGCTTGCAATTTACAGTTTGTTTATTCGCTTGTATCAAAATTGGTGCTGTTTTTGTAAATACTAATCCACTTTACAAAGCTGATGAGCTCGAATCAATTTTTAATAATTGTGATATTAAAGCAGCTATTGTCATGGATATGTTTGCGCACCACATTCAAAAAGCTAAGCTAAATATTAATTCATTAGAAAATATAATTGTTACAAATATTGCTGATTTATACCCATTCCCTAAAAAACAAATTATTGGCTTCGTATCAAAAAACTTAATAAAAGATAAACCAAAGTATAACAAAAAAATCTTTATCCCATTTACTAAAGCTATTAAGGCTAATAAAAAACTATATAAAAAACCAGATATAGATAAAGAAGATATACTATGCTTACAATACTCAAGTGGCACTACTGGTAAGCCTAAGGGAGCAATATTAACTCACAATAATCTTGCCTCCAATATTCAACAAGTATGGGCTTGGGTAAAACATGATATGGACATGTCCGATCAAGTTATAATAACAGCTTTACCTCTCTATCATATATTCTCTTTGAGTGCGAACTTATTGTGTTTTTTCTTTGCTGGAGCTAAGAATGTTTTGATTCCTAATGCTAGAGACATAAAAGATTTGATTAAAACCATGTCAAAAAATGAGTTTACTATTTTTAATGGCCTAAATACTCTTTATATGGCTATGCTAGAACATCCTGACTTTGAAAAAATAAATAAGACAAGATATCAGTATTCACTAAGTGGAGGCATGCCTATTTCTCGTAAGATATACTTGCACTGGCTAGATAAAACTGGTGTAGAACTCAAAGAGGGATATGGAATGACAGAAATGTCTCCAGCTATAGCCCTAAATAAGTTTAATGAATCAGAAGATGATTACTTTGGCACATGCGGCTATCCTATCCCAGGCACAGAACTTAGCATCAGAGATATTGAGACAAATCAAGAAATAGATGAATGCTACAAAGAAGGAGAAATCTGGCTTAAAGGACCTCAAAAATGTCATGGTTTCTGGAATGATAAACAGAATAATGAACTATATTTTACAACTGATGGTTGGTTAAAAACGGGTGATATTGGCTATATAGATAAAAAAGGTCGCCTAACCATATCAGATAGAATAAAAAACATGATTATTGTATCTGGATTTAATGTTTATCCTCGTGAAATTGAAATATGCATTCTAAAACTAGATTACATAAAAGAAGTTGTCGTAACAGGTGTTAACTCTAAAGTTTCTGGAGAAAGAGCAATCGCTTTCATATCTTTAGAAAAAGGTTCTAAGGCAACGGAAGATGATATTATAAAGCACTGTAAGGAAAAATTAGCTAGCTATAAAATCCCTAAATCATGTATTTTTGTCGAGACTTTACCAAAAAACAACACAGGTAAAATAGATATCAAAAAACTAAAAAAAGACTTTTTATAAAAGACATTATTAATTTTCTTTAGAAAAGTATTGCTTTGGTGTTTTCCCAAAAGCCTTACGAAACATGGCTATAAAATTACTAGGTGATGCATAACCAAGTGAATCTGCAACTTCAGTAACTGATATATCTCTAGCTAACATATCTAATCCACGTGCTAGCTGAGCTTGTTGACGCCAACGTGAAAAACTAAGACCTGTTTCAGATAAAAAGATTCTTCTTAACGTTCTAGCTGACATTGCACCAAATGAAGCCCACTGCTCTAAACTTGTTGCTATTGATGGATTATCAATAATTGCATTAGCAACTTTTAAAGCCCTTTCAGTCTTTGGCATCGGTAGGTGAAGAGCCTCTTCCGGCGCAGAGCTAATTTCATTGCAAATAATCTTTGTAATATATTCTTGATCTACTTTTAACTTTTGTTTTTTATCCCATTCTGTAGCTCTAAGTGCAAGTGCTCTAAGTACTTCACTCATTGGAATAACCCTAGAGCTTTTCGGCATTTCCTCACACATACTAGGTAGTATAAAAATAACCCAGCCAGTTACTAATCCACTTATACGAATTTTATGAGATGTACTAGGTGGAATCCAACCTGCCCTATTAGATGGGAGCACCCATGACCCATCAGGCGTACTTACGTGTACTAGTCCAGATTCAATACAAAATATTTTACCTCGAGAATGTTCATGCCAGTCAGTTTCTTGATTACTTATTCTATTTTCACTATCAGAAGTATTGCCACCCTTTATAGCAATTATTGACGGCCCATCAAGCCATTGACTATAATTTGATATTTCTTCATCAATAATATTTTGGCCAATTTTCAATATTTATTGTCCATACAATGCTATAATACATTACTAAAATTGTGCAATAATTCTACAATAAAATAAACTGTAAAATTAAATTCCTTAGTAATATAGCTAAAAGCTATAGTATATTAACAAGATTCTAACTATAAAATAATAGGGTTATGCAGACTGATAATACAGCAAACACCGGCTTCTGGAGTCAGAAAAGAACAATAGTTGCACTAGCAATAAGCTTGTTAGCATTAGCTGAAATTGTTGACTTAACAATTGTAGCTGTTGCCATACCTCAAATCATGGGAGCAATTGGTGCAAACGTTGAAACTATTGCTGATGTTACTACAGTATATATTGTTACTGCAGCAATCTTTATATTATTATCAGGGTTAATTATAGAGAAATATGGCATAAAGCGTGTAGCTTTAGTTTCATCTGTAATTTTCGGAATTTCATCAATCATGTGTGGGCTATCAACATCTCTAGCTGAAATGATTGTATTTAGAGCTTTTCAGGGTATGGGAGGAGCATTTCTACCATCAGTAGCACAGACATATATCTCTACAAACTTCAGAAATGAAGAATACAACAAAATGATGACTGTATACAGTATGGTTATCGTTATGGGACCTATCATAGGGCCTGTTCTTGGTGGAGCTATTTGTGAAAATATGTCTTGGGAATGGATCTTCTATGTAAACGTTCCTTTATGTGTCGTAGCTTTTATAATTATTTTCTTTATGATGGAAGCCACAAAAATCAAAAAAATCAAAATTGACTACATTAGCTTTGGATTTATGGCTATTGGTGTCGGATGCCTAGAACTTTTCATAGATAATGGAAATACCAATGGTTGGTTCTCTTCTATAGAGATGATTATACTTTTAAGCATATCGATTGTTTCATTAGGATTTTTTATCTGGAGAGGTTTAATATACTCTTCTGTTGTAAAATTCAGAATATTTAAGAATTTCAATTTTATTTTAGCATGCTTTTTATGCTTTATGTTTGTGCTATTATTTTCTGCTGCTATGGCGTACTTACCAACAATGCTACAACAAGTATATGGCTACCCAGTTGATTTAGCTGGTTACATAACAGCTCCTAGAGGAGTTGCCGCAATTTTTGGTGCTGTAATCACACAAAATTTTTTAGTGAAAAAACTGGGAGTTAGGACAACGATAAGCTTAGGAATGCTTACATTCGGAGTCTCTTGTCTAATGCAAGCAAGTTTCTCACCCACAGCTAGTGAATTTGATATAGTCTTAACTACTGCTATTCAAGGACTAGGCATGATGATGTTTTTCGTTCCATTCATGAGTGTGCTTGTCGTTGGAGTAGCTGATGAAGATATGGGCGATATGTCAGGATCATTCAACTTTTTCAGGAACTTTGGTAGTTCGGTAGGTACTGCTTTTGTAGCAACTTTTATATCAAGAAACCAACAAACCACATATCAAGAACTATCACAGAATATTTCATATATGAACGATAGTTTTCAAAATTGGACTAGCACATTACCAATAGCCAATAATACCGAAGCAATGGCCATGGCAAAACAACAAGTGTTACATCAAAGTAGCTTATTGAGTTATGTCAATTCTTTTTATGTTGTAGGTATTCTTAGCTTATTACTAGCTATTGTACCATTTTTGCTAAAAGAACCTCCTAAAGACGCTGCTGTTCCAGCAATGCATTAATTTTATTATAGGAATAATTTAAAATGTCAGAAGAAAAGAAACTTGATAATCAAACATCAAAAGAAGAGCAAAACCCTAATACTAAAAAAGAGTCTAAATTTTCAACTAAGAAAATAGCTATTGGACTAAGTATAATCACAGCAACAGCTTTTGGTATCTATGGATATTATAAATATAATAAAGTTTTTCCAAATACTGATAATGCTTATGTAAAAGCTGATGTTATTAATATTTCTCCAAAGGTTGGAGGATATATTGAAAAGGTTTATGTACAAAATAATCAATATGTACATAAAGGCGACAAGCTAGTGCAAATAGATCCAAAAGATTATCAACTACAAGTTGCTAATGCTAATACAAAAATCATACAAGCCAAAGGTCAGTTAGCCGTAGCTCAAGAGCAAGTTAGTGTTGCAAAATCAAACCTTACTAAAGCCCAATCATCTCTGGATACAGCTACAAGTATGGCTGATAGATATATAAAACTCTATAAAGAAGATGCCGGTTCTTTACAAGATGCTCAAAAATACATAAACCAGAAAATACAGGCCGAAAAAGCTAAAGATGAAGCATACTCATCTCTTAAACAAGCTCTTGTACAAGTAGAAATAGCTAAAGCTCAAGTTAGTGCTGCAAAAGTTGGTTATGATAACGCAAACTTAAATCTCAGCTACACAACTCTTTTCGCTCCAGATGATGGTTATGTTTCTAACCTAAAAATATACAAAGGACAGCTAGTTTCAACAGGGCAACCTTTATTTGGTTTTATCGATAACAGAACATGGTGGATAGATGCTAACTTTAAAGAGACTGATCTTGATAGAATCAAACCTGGTCAGCCAGTAAAAATTGAACTAGATATGTATAGTCATACATACACTGGTAAAGTAAATAGTATAAGTTATGCCACAGGTTCGGTATTTTCACTACTGCCTCCTGAAAATGCCACTGGTAACTGGGTTAAAGTTACACAACGCTTTCCTGTCAAAATAGTGCTTAAAAATGATCCTAAATATCCATTAAGGGTTGGTGCAAGTGCAACAGTAAAAGTAGATACTTTGTAGGTGGCTATACTATGATAAAAAATAAATTTATTTCATTTACACTAATTACAGCAACATTATTAATCTCTAGCTGTAGTTTTTTTAATCCCAAATATGAAAGACCTGAGGTTAAATCTCCTGCTCTTTGGAATAGCCAAGATAAAAATATTGAAGTAACAAAAAACTGGAATCTTACAAAAATTGCATGGTGGAGAGAATTTCACGACCCTGTATTAAATAATCTAATAACTACAGCATTAAAAGATAACAACAAGTTACAAGTTTCTATAGGAAATATTCTCCAAGCTAACGCTGAAATAAATAAGGCTAATTATGGTTGGTTACCCACGGCAAGTGTTGGTGGTGGCGGATTTGTAGCTCAAGCCTTTGATATCAACTCAAACTCAAGTATCCCTCAACTCAACAATGTTGGCACTCAAACTGCTGGTGGTTCTTTAGTAGGTATCATCCCCAGCTATACAATAAATATTGCTAGACAGTTTAAGCTAGGAGAAATCTCTAGATTAAGCAAGAAAATGCAGGTCAACCTTAAAAATACTACAAGACTATCAATTATAAGTCAGGTCAGTGCTGCTTATTTCTCACTAATCACTGCTCAAGAGCAACTAAAATTACAAACTAGAATGGTAAATCAATTAGAGCTACTCTTTCACTATGCCCAAAACCAGCACAAACTTGGAGCTACTTCCCCAATGCTTGAGGAAATAATAAGACAACAGCTTGAGGCTCAAAAAGGGAAAGTAGCTATGATCGAAAATGATATAGTCCATTTCCAAAACACTCTCAAAATTTTGATGGGTAGAAATCCGGGTAAAATTGTGACTTCAAGAACCCTTGATGACATAAATGCAAATGTAAAAGTTCCTGTTAATATGCCTTCTCAAGTACTAGAAAACAGACCTGATGTGGGTATTGCAGAATACAAACTTGAAACAGCTAATGCTAATATTGGTTTAGCCAGATCTCAATTTTTCCCAAGCATTGATTTAACAGGTACTTTCGGAAACGCCACTTTAGCACTTGGTGAGCTAGCTACAATGAATGCATGGGCATGGGCTGCTGAAGCTGTAGCTGCTGTACCAATATTTAACTTGAGCATCCTAGCTGACAGTGACAAAGCAAAAGCTCAGTTCTACCAAGCGTACTATGATTATATAAATACTCTACAGAAGGCATTCCAAGATGTTGACGACACCCTGTCTGAAAGATCTGCAAATGAAAAAAATTATAAAAAACAAACAATCTCTCTAAAATCAACTGAAACGCAAGAGAATATATTTGCTAAAAAATATAGTTCAGGTGCTATTAGTAAAGCTCAATATACAGGTATCACGCTCAATGTTCTATATCAGCAAATGCAAGTAAATCAAGCTAAACTAAAATCTTTAATAAGTATCGTTAACCTATATCAAGCTCTAGGTGCTGGCTATAATGTAGACAACTATAAAGACCCTCATTATAACAACCCTGCTTTTGATAAATAACTCCTTCTAAAAAGGTATATATTAATTTCGTAATATTTTTTGTTATGATAGAATCCCTGCAAATTTTAAAAAACATCTAATAAAGGCTATATAATCATGAAAATAGTAAAAAACTTTATTGTAGAACAGTATTCTAATAATTTAAT
The DNA here is from genome assembly GCF_000219045.1 of Francisella salina. Taxonomy (NCBI): domain Bacteria; kingdom Pseudomonadati; phylum Pseudomonadota; class Gammaproteobacteria; order Thiotrichales; family Francisellaceae; genus Francisella; species Francisella salina. The sequence goes on along the minus strand of NC_015696.1, from coordinate 1,077,321 downwards.
AAAATGGTTAAAAGAGAATTGCATAAAATATCCTGCTGAAGGTTTTGTGATTGGTATTAGTGGTGGTATCGATTCGGCAGTAGCCGCATCTTTAGCAGTCAAAACAGGATTACCTACAACTGCTCTAATATTGCCATCGAAGAACAATCAAGACCAAGATATGCGAGATGGAATAGAACTAATCGAAAATCTTAATATAGAGTATCATACTGTTTCAATACAACCTGCTTATGACACGTTTATAGAGTCAACATTTAACTTTACAAACTCACAAAATGATCGCCAACATGTTATCAAAGGAAATGCCCAAGCGCGTCTTAGAATGATGTATTTATATGCTTATGCTCAGCAAAATAATAGAATTGTTATAGGTACAGATAACGCATGTGAATGGTACATGGGATATTTCACTAAATTTGGTGATGGTGCAGCAGATATATTACCACTTATTAATCTCAAAAAATCTCAAGTTTTTGAACTAGGTAAATACTTAAAAGTGCCAAAAAACATTATCCAAAAAGATCCTTCTGCCGGTCTATGGCAAGGTCAAACTGATGAGGATGAAATGGGTGTCACATACAAAGAAATTGATGACTTCTTAGACGGTAAAGAAGTCTCAGAAAAAGCTCTCGAAAGAATAAGCTTCTGGCATAATCGTAGTCACCATAAAAGATCCATGGCTTTTACCCCTAATTTTTAATAAAGCTTATCTAAAATTATATTTGACTAAAATCAAAAAACTAATATATCATAATTAAAAATAATCATCTAAAAATCATTATGAAAAAACTATTTACAATATTTCCTCTTCTACTGTCACTCATTGCTTGTGCTCACCTGGACAACAACGACAAAATGACCGAGCTTTATGTTGATAAGAAAACTCCAAATATCCAAGATATAAGCTTTAATAAATTAGGTACCCTTCCAACAAATATAGAACACCAAAGCTATTACAGCGTCATAGTTTCTGGCTCTGCAATAGCTAACTGTAATGTTTTTGATTATGGTAGTAAAAAAATCGATGAACCAGGAAAAAGTCAAATATTTATAGGTGATGCTCGAGACTGGGATATTGTTAGGATTGATTGTCGTAAAAATAATGGTAAAGGCAAAGCTGGTGAAATATATGATCTAAAAATAAAACTTCTTTCAAATGATACAACTTACTATGCTTCAACAAAAATTAGACATGGATAAGTCCTAAAAGAAGCCTAGAGAAATAAATTAATAGAATACTAATGTTAATAAAAATTTGAAGAAGCTAGTTCTAATAAAAACTACTACTATTCAAAAAATTTCTTGGCATAACCTTTGACATTATCAAACCAAGTTTTGCTTTTTGGAGAATGTTTATTTTGGTAATCTTCACCTAGACTATTAGCAAATTTTTCTAATAGCTCTTTTTGTTCTGCATTTAGATGAATAGGCGTCTCAACAACTACTTTACAAAGAAGATCACCTCTTCTTTGGCCTCTTAGAGACTTCATTCCTTTTTCTCTTAAACGAAAAACTTTACCTGTTTGTGTTTCGGGTATAACCTTAAGAACCACCTCGCCATCAAGAGTTGGTACTTTGATCTCACCACCAAGGCAAGCTTTTGTGAAACTAATTGGCATTTCACAATATAGATTCATATCTCTTCTTTCAAAGATTTTATGCTCTTTGACTAATATCTGTACATACAAGTCACCACTCATAGAGCCATCAGATCCAGAATCACCCTCGCCTTGCAGCCTGATTCTATCTCCGCTATCAACACCTTCTGGTATCTTAACCTTTAGAGTCTTCTGTTTTTTAACTTTACCATTTCCATAACATGCATCACATGGATCTGAAATATTAGACCCAGAACCATTACAAGCTGGACAAGTTTGCTCAAAAGCGAAGAAACCTTGCTGTCTTCTGATAGTACCTTGTCCATGACAAGCATGACAAGTCGTTTTACTTTTAGATTTTGAACCAGTACCTTCACAAGTATCACAAGCAGCCATTCTTGGAATAGTTATCTCTTTTTCTACACCAAAGAAAGCTTCTTCTAATGATATCTCTAACGTATACTCTAGATCGCTACCTCTAGATGCTCTAGATCTACCAGCACCTCCACGAGAAGAAGCTCCTCCACCAAAGAAAGTATCAAAGATATCTTCAAAGCCACCGAAACCACCAGCACCTGCTCCAGCACCACCTTGTTGGTTAACACCTGCATGACCAAATTGATCATATCTTGACCTTTTTTGGTCATCGCTTAATATCTCATAAGCTTCAGAGACTTCTTTGAATTTGATCTCAGCTTCTTTATCATCAGGGTTACGATCTGGGTGATATTTCATTGCAAGCTTTCTATAAGCTCTTTTAATTTCAACACCTGAAGCTGTCTTTGATACATTTAGAATTTCATAGTAACATTTCTGTTGCATTTTAATTAACCTAAAATTTTGGAACGTATAATTATAACAAAAAGATAAGTGTGGATAAACCACACTTTAGTGATTACTTAAGAATTAATTATTTTTTATCGTCTTCAACATCTTCAAAATCAGCATCAACGACATCATCATCTTTCTTAGGCTCTTCAGCTTGAGCACCATCTTGAGCTCCTGCTGCTTGAGCTTGATCTGCGTATGCTTTTTGAGCTACTGGAGCAAAAGCTTCTTCTAAAGTTTTAGTTTTAGCTTCGATAGCATCTTTATCATCACCTTTAACTACTGATTCTAAATCTTTACAAGCTTCTTCGATCTTCTCTTTTTCTTCAGCAGTTACTTTATCACCTAACTCACCAATTGCTTTTCTTGAGCTGTGGATTAGGTTATCAGCAGTGTTTCTAGCTCCTACAAGATCATGGAACTTTTTATCTGCTTCAGCATTAGCTTCTGCATCTTGTACCATTTTTTCGATCTCGTCTTCAGATATACCACCACAAGATTTAATCACAATATTTTGCTCTTTACCCGTAGCTTTATCTTTTGCAGATACATTCATTATACCATTTGCATCCACATCAAATGTTACCTCAATTTGTGGCATACCACGTGGTGCTGGTGGAATATCTGCCAAGTCAAATCTACCTAAAGATTTATTTGCAGAGGCCATTTCACGCTCACCTTGAAGTACATGTATAGTTACTGCCGGCTGATTGTCTTCAGCTGTAGAGAACACTTGTGACTTCTTAGTAGGAATCGTTGTATTTCTCTCAATAAGCTTAGTCATCACACCTCCCATAGTCTCAATACCTACAGACAAAGGAGTTACATCAAGTAATAGTACATCTTTAACATCACCAGAAAGTACACCACCTTGGATAGCTGCACCAACTGCTACAGCTTCATCAGGGTTTACATCTTTACGTGGTTCTTTGCCAAAGAACTCTTTTACTTTTTCTTGTACTAGAGGCATACGAGTTTGTCCACCCACTAATAGTACTTCTGTAATATCAGATTTGCTTAAACCAGCATCTTCAAGAGCTTTTTTACAAGGCTCTAAAGATCTAACTACTAAGTCAGAAACTAAAGACTCAAACTTAGCTCTAGTCACTTTAATATTTAAGTGCTTAGGTCCAGTAGCATCTGCTGTAATATAAGGTAGGTTAACATCAGTTTGCTGAGCTGAAGATAATTCCACCTTAGCTTTTTCAGCTGCTTCTCTTACTCTTTGTAAAGCAAGCTTATCATTATGAAGATCTATACCTTGCTCTTTTTTGAACTCATCAATTAAGTAGTTCATTAAGGCAACGTCAAAGTCTTCACCTCCTAAGAAAGTATCACCATTTGTTGATAATACTTCGATTTGGTTATCACCGTCGACATCAGCAATCTCAATAATTGAAATATCGAATGTACCACCACCTAGGTCATATACCGCTACAGTTTGCTCGCCTTTCTTAGAGTCTACACCATATGCTAGCGCAGCAGCTGTAGGCTCGTTAATGATTCTTTTTACTTCAAGACCTGCTATTTTACCAGCATCTTTTGTCGCTTGTCTTTGACTATCATTGAAATATGCTGGCACTGTAATTACAGCTTCTGTAACTGACTCACCCAGATAGTCTTCTGCAGTTTTTTTCATTTTTCTTAGAACTTCTGCAGAAACTTGTGGTGGAGCCATTTTTTTGCCTTCTTTAGTAGCAACCCAAGCATCTCCATTATCAGCTTTAACTACCGCGTAAGGTACTTTCTTCTTAATATCATCCTGAACGACTTTGTCGTCATACTTACGACCAATTAGTCTCTTGATTGCAAAGAATGTATTATCAGGATTTGTTACAGCCTGTCTTTTAGCTGCCTGACCTACCAAAATTTCTCCTCCATCTGTGTATGCAACAACAGATGGTGTAGTTCTATGGCCTTCAGCATTTTCTATAACTTTAGCATTCTTACCATCCATGATAGCAAGACAAGAGTTAGTAGTACCTAAATCTATTCCTATAATTTTTCCCATGAAAATTCTCCTGTATTATTTTAATTTTATTTTTTAAACTTTTTTTCAATCTCGACTTATAGATGGGTATATCTATTAGCTTTTCAAGTATTTTTTTAATTTTTTACTATAACTACTTTAGCAGCTCTAACTACACGACCATTCAACATATAACCTTTTTGAAATACATCAAAAATAATATTATCTTCAAGCTCTGGATTAGGAACCATAGCCATAGCCTCATGAATATTGGGATCAAACTTTTCGCCTTTTGGATCTAGCTCTTCCAGGCCATTTTTCTTAAGGATATCCACAAGCATTTTAGATGTTAGCTCAATCCCCTCTTTCATTGCTATAGCTTCTTCAAGCTTAACCTCATGCTTTAGAGCTTGTTCAATACTATCAATTACAGGCAAAAGTTCCTTAGCAAATTTTTCTATGCCAAATTTACGAGCATTAGATACATCTCTTTCGGCTCTCTTACGAATATTCTCCATCTCTGCTTTAGCTCTCAAAGCTTCATCTTTAAAAGAATCGCAAGTTCCCTCTAATTCCTTAATCGTATCTTTTGCTTTGTCTAGTTGCTCTTCAATAGATATTTCTTCAACAGAATTATTAGAAGAATCCTGATTCACTTCTTCTGCGTTATCTAGAACCTTATCTTCTGTATTATTTTTTTCTTCTTTACCCATAAAACAACCTTTTCTTTTGATCTTGTTAATACTACAATTTGTTAGATGTTTTTATACATAGTGGTTATTTTTATATTTTCAAGAAATTATTGGCATTTTTTATTATGAATATTAAAAAAGTAAAAGAGAGTTTTAAAAAAATAGGTGTTATAACTCTTCTAATTCTCATAAGTAGTTGTACCAATATAACAGCGCAGCGCTATCTATCTAAAAAATACTCTGATAAGGTTGATTATAAAAAAGCAACTTTCAATGACTTAAATAATTGGAACTCTAACAACCATCTTATATCTTTTAATACATTTAAAAAGTCATGTGTAAAAATAATTGATGAAAACAAGTCAGAATATGCAAATTGGATAAACATTTGTAATAAAGTAATAAATGCTAAAATAAAAACAGAAGATGAAGCTAAAGCATTTTTTGAGCAGAACTTCACCCCATACCAAATAGTATATAAAAATAAAGATACTGGAACATTCACCGGATACTACGAACCTACCATAAAGGGTAGCTTAGTAAAAACTCTACAATACACTATACCTATCTATAGAACTCCCAATGACTTAATTAAAAAATCTAAAGGTGATGATTCTTTTGCTTTTGGCAGATACAAGGATGGTAAATTTATTCCCTACTACACGCGCGCAGAAATATCAAATGGTAACCTCCTTACCAAAAAAGATGTTTTGGTATGGGTGAAATCGAAAGTTGATAGAACATTCCTGCAAATTCAAGGTTCTGGAAGAATAGAAACAGATAGTGGTGATATCTTAGTTGGTTACGATAGTCAAAATGGACATGAGTACAAGCCGATTGGAAGGTATCTGCTCGATAATGGCTATATGAGTAGAGATGAGATGTCGATGCAAGCAATTAAAGCGTGGCTAAGAAAGAATAAAAGTAAAATGGATGAAGTTCTAAATTATGACCCCTCTTTTGTATTCTTTAGATATATAGATCGCAAGAATGCGGTTGGTGCTCAAGATGTTGAACTAACTCCTGGTTATTCTCTGGCTGTTGATGACAGATACTATTTGTATGGAGTTCCTCTTTGGCTAGAAACCGATTACTACGAAGATAACCATCATGACACTAAACCACTTGATAGATTAATGATAGCTCAAGATACAGGAGGGGCAATTCGAGGTCCTATACGAGGTGATGTATTCTGGGGGCATGGCCAACAGGCTGAATTTAACGCTGGACACATGAACAATCAAGGTAAACTATGGATTCTGTTACCAAATGAATAATCTTAAACATTTTGATACTATAATTATTGGTGCTGGTATCTCAGGCATATCTCTTGCACAAAAACTATCTAAAGCAAACATTGAAAGCTGCATATTTGAGTCAGATAGTATCGGAGGTTGTATAGACTCACAAAGATATAAAGACTTTTGGTTTGAGATGGGGGCACATACAATATACAACTCTTATAACGAAACTATAGACTATATTTGTAATAACTCTCTTGAACAAAACATTCAATCAAGGAAAAAAGCTCCGTTCCTATTTGTACAGCCTAATAATAAAATTCAAAGTATTTTTACTAATATAAATCCTTTTACGGCTGCTTTTAGTTTCTTAAAGAATAGAAATATCTCAAAAGAAGATAAAACTGTTGGCGAATATGCAATAAAGCTATTTGGCAAAAAAAATTACAACCGAACATTAAAGTTTTGTTTTGATGCTGTATTATCTCAAAATAGCCAAAACTTCCCAATGGAATACCTATTTAAAAAATATGATAGAGATACTTCTTTACCACGAAGTTTTACATTCAAAAATGGCTTATCTGAATTATTTAATAATCAAAAACAAAAAATTATCAAAGAAAAAGTTATCAGGATTTCAAAACAAGATACATGGATAATTGAAACAAACCATGCTAATTATCACTGTGATAACTTATGCATTGCAACACCATGGAATATAACGGAGTCTTTGCTAGAAGATATACTACCAAATATAGCAAAACATCAATACCGACCTGTCATGTCAAATCTAACAAGTATAGGAATTGTTACTAATAAAGAATCACTAAAACATATTAAAAGTATTGCTGGCTTAATTGGTAAAGAACAGTTCTTTTTCTCAGCCGTCTCCCGTGACGTCGTCGATAACCCCAACTACAGAGCTATAGTATTTCATTGTAAAGGTAATTACCCTCAAAAAGAGTTAGCATATAAAATCACAAAACTTCTAAATATAACTGACGAAGATATTCTCCATACATATACAAAACAGAACACATTACCCTGCTATCATCGTAATCATAGCACTTTCCTACAGGATTTAGAAAAAGAGCTTTCTCAATTATCTAACTTGTATATTACAGGTAATTTTTTTGATAGATTAGCAATTGAAAACTGTATTAGACGGTCAAACAAAGAAGCCGATAGATTAATCTGCTCTCAAAAAGAATGAGCTAAATCATACTCAGTTCTAGGATCCACAAACCAATGATAAAAACCCTTGCTGTCAACAATTATCGTTCATTATTAAACCTAGTGATACCATTATCACAACTAAATATTATAACTGGCGCTAATGCAAGCGGTAAGTCAAATCTATACAAAGCTTTGAGACTACTAGCAGAAACAGCTCAAGGGGGTGTAGTAAACTCACTTGCTAAGGAAGGTGGTCTACCCACAACATTTTGGGCAGGTCCTGAAAAAATTTCCAAAGAAATGCTTGAAGGTAAAATTCCAATACAAGGAGGACCCAAACAAAAAGAACCTCGTCTACGCTTAGGGTTTAGTGATGAAACATTTGGCTATGCTATTTCTCTCGGCTACCCAGGCCCACTAACTGCAACTTCTTTTTCTCTAGATGCCGAAATCAAGCGTGAAACAATTTGGGTTGGTGAAAATTATAAGCATCCAAGCACCCTAGTCGATAGAGATAGTCATATCATAAAGATCCGAGAACAAAGACAATGGCAAGTCATCGAGCAACACTGTCCTAAATATGAAAGTATATTTACTCAAGCTTCGTATATTGATAAAACACCTGAAATTATAACCCTACGAGAGAAAATCAAAAAATGGCGTTTTTACGATCACTTTCGCACAGATATTGATGCTCCAGTACGGACTCCTCAATTAGGCACTCTTACGACAGTGCTAAGTCATGATGGCCACGATCTTGCCTCAGCACTGCAGACTATTATTGACATTGGAGACCAACAATCTCTAAATGAAGCTATCGAAGATGCTTTCCCAGGTAGTAATCTAAATATCAGAAAACATGCTGATGGGCAATTCATTACAGAGCTAAGTCAACACGGTCTACTTCGCCCGCTATCCGCTCGTGAACTCTCTGACGGAACACTACGATACTTATTATTAACAGCTGCGCTATTCACTCCAAGACCTCCTGAACTTATGGTTCTAAATGAACCTGAGACGAGCTTACATTCTGACTTGATACCTCCTCTTGCAAGACTAATTGCAAAAGCATCTACTAAAACTCAAATTTGGGTAATCTCACACTCTAAAGAACTCATAAAATATCTAAGACAACTACCAACTCATAGCCTAATTGAAATAGAGAAAGAACTTGGACATACTAAAATTATTGGACAAAATCTTCTAAATACTCCAAATTGGAGGTGGCCAGATACAAAATAAGCTATATATAATTTTTCTGTATCAATTTTATTTGCTTATCTCACATAGACAGTGTACCATATAGACTGCTTAAATTTTTAAAGTGTGGTGAACTGTATCTGTTCACAAAATTAAGAATTTTTTGCAAAAACTGAGTAATTGACAACAATAAAATAAAGGAAAAAAGATGAAAACGTTTACTGCAAAACCATCAGACATCAAAAGACAGTGGCTTTTGATTGATGCTACAGATAAAACTTTAGGTCGTCTAGCTACAGAAGTAGCAATGATCCTAAGAGGTAAAAATAAACCAGAATATACTCCTCACATGGACACTGGTGATTATGTTATTATCATCAATGCTGAAAAAGTAGCTGTAACTGGTAACAAAAGAAAAGGCAAAATTTACCACCACCATACTGGATATATTGGCGGTATCAAATCAATCTCTTTTGAGAAGCTAATTGCAACTCATCCAGAAAGAGCTATTGAAAAAGCTGTTAAAGGCATGCTTCCTAGAACTCCTCTTGGACGTGCTATGTACAAAAAGTTAAAAGTTTATGCTGGTGAAAATCACCCACATACAGCTCAACAACCTCAAGCTCACAATATTTAATAAAGGATGGTAAAAATGTCAGAATATAATTATGGTACAGGTCGTCGCAAAAGCTCTGTAGCTCGTGTATTTATGAAAAAAGGTACTGGTCAATTCATCGTAAACGGACTTCCATTAGAACAGTACTTATGTCGTGAAACAGATTGCATGGTTGTAAAACAACCTTTAGAGTTAACTAACAACACTGATAGCTTTGATTTTAAAGTAACTGTAAAAGGTGGTGGGACTACAGGTCAAGCTGGTGCTATTCGCTTAGGTGTTACTAGAGCTCTTATCGAATTTGATGAAGATTTAAAACCAGCTCTTCGTGAAGCAGGCTTTGTGACTCGTGATCCACGTAAAGTTGAGCGTAAGAAATTTGGTCTTAGAAAAGCTCGTAGAAGAAGACAGTTCTCTAAGCGTTAATATACGTCATACTACCTTTCTATTATTCTTTTTATTTTTTATCACTAGGAGGATAAAATCTTGTTATTATATACAAAAAAGGATGATATCTATAGCGACATAGTTCGTATGATTCTTCTTATCAAAGGAGCTAATGCAAAGATTATAGATGTTTCTGAAGAAGAAAACTCCAAACACTTAGAAGAATTAAATATCATAACGCCTAATGGTAACATCCCTACTCTTAGTACAGATGAATTTGCTGTATATAGGCTTAGTGTTATTATAGAGGCTATAGAAGATTTGTACCCTTTTCCTCCGATGTTTCCAGTTTTTCCAAAGCAAAGAGCTAATGCAAGAATATTATTAGAATATGTTAATAAAACATTTCTACAAAATATTATTAAATTACAGAGCTCAGATTTGATAGACGAAGAGGCATCTGAGATAAAAGTAAAAATGCAAAAAGATATTATTAGTACTTATAAAACAGTTGTTAGCGAAAGAGAGACAAATGCAGAAAGTAATCCTGATGCGCAAAACATTAACGTTTTGACTCTCATCATAACCTTCGTTTTTTATTACTTTATTAAGCTTAAGATTTCTATACCTACAAAAGATAAAAATATTATTAAAGAAATCAAAGAGCTACTTAGTGAGCCTAATTTCATTAAAACAATTAAAGCACAAGGAGCTTGATATGGCTATGCTTAGAGCTTATGTGGCTAAAGCTACATACAACTGGCTAGTTGATCACGGATTTACACCATATGTCTTAGTTGATACTGAATATGAAGGTGTAATCGTACCTAACAACTATATTGATGAAGATAATAAGATTTTACTAGACCTATCTCCTCAAGCAATACAGGGCTTAGAAATTGACGATAATCATATTAGCTTTGATGCTACTTTTGATGGTGAACCAATTTCGATAAATATTCCTATGGAAGCTGTTTTAGAAGTTTTTTCTAAAGAAACAGAACAAGGAATGTATGCTCGAGAATTTGGTTATGGAATCAATATTAATGAAGGTGAAGATGATGAAACAGTTAATCCTAAAAAATTAGGAGAAACAAACTCGGATAATGTTCTTTCACTAGATTAATTCTCTAGGAATTTTTCCTATCTTATCAGAAATTTCATGTAGTCAATTTATCTGAAACAATATAGCCATCTTTAATTATTAATTTTATGCTTTCATCAGGATTTACCAATAAGTCTATATCCTCTAAAGGGTTTCCTTCAAATACAATGATGTCAGCAAATGCACCTGATTTTATTATGCCTAGTTTATCTACCATATTTAATAGCTCTGCATTTTTATAGGTAGCTGAGTATAGAGTTTGGAATGGTGTTTCAACTTGAGATCTAATCTTAAACTCAGTATTTTGATACTTCATCAATCCACCTAGTAGATCTGTACCAAAACCAACATTAACACTATAATCATGTGCAATTTTAATAGCCTCAAGACTATTTGATCGAACTCCACCTAGCTTCTCTAAGACATGATCTGGGGTATTAAACTCTTTACCATGAAGATAAAATGCTTCATAAATTGCTAACGTAGGTATAATGAAAGCATTATTTGCAGCAATTATTTTTGCTGCCTTTTCATCAAGGAGATTCGCATGCTCTAAAGATCTTACACCTAATTTAACGCAGCGTATTAAAGCTTCTGGAGTATAAGCATGTGCCATGACATAAGCTCCATTACGTTTAGCTTCATCAACAATTGCTATTATTTCATCATCAGAGAATTGTAAGTTAGTAATTTTATCTGCTGGTGATGCAATACCTCCAGCTGCCATAATTTTAATCTGAGTAGCACCTTCTCTTAGCTGCTCTCTTGTAGCTTTTACTACCTCTGGCACACCATCACATATTGTAGAAATATTTGAACCACTGACTTGACAAGAACAAATTTTTGATTCAGTAGTTCCTCTAAAATCTCCATGACCTCCAGTAGCACTGAGGGCCTTACCACTATAAAACAATCTTGGTGTTGTTGCTTTTCTTTTTTCAAAAGCCCGAGCTATTCCATAACCAACTCCACCAGCATCTCGTAATGTCGTAAATCCTCTCAGCAATGACTCTTCTGCTGCTTGTAGTGACTCTATAGCCATGAAATCATTTGATATATTATCATTTGCTAGATCCACTGATGCTGCTGAAGATAAATGCACATGAGCATCTATAAAGCCCAGGCATCAAAAACCTATCTTTTAAATCTATAATTACCTCAGCACTAAAATTAGAAATTTCATTATCAGTCAATGATAAAATCTTATTATCTTCTACATAAACATAATTATAGTGATTAATTTGATTGTCTTTACCATTAAAAACATTTGCATTTTTTAATATAATCTTAGCCATTTTATATTACCTTTTTTTGATTATTTAGATTCTTTTTCGGTTTTATCAACATTTGTTAAACTTTCTAGATTAATAATCATCTCATCTAGTTGCTTAGTAAAGATATTTAAATCTTTATTATCGAGATGTCTCAAAGACTTTTGCCAATTTATGTTTATAAAATCTTGAGTCTTAACCGAAAACTCTTTTCCTAGTTCTGTTAATTCAAAACGCACAACTCTTTTATCTTTTGTATCAACATATCGCTTCAATAACTTTTTAGATAGCAGGCTGTTAATCGCTCTAGTAATACTCTGAGGCTCACATCTCATATAATTAGAAATATCCGACTTTGAAGGTTTATTAAGTGATAAAGTAGCTAGTAAAATAATAGACTCTGTGTAGGTAAAATTTCTTTGCTCCAAATAATTCATGAATATTTTATACCATAAGGCATTAATTCTTCTCCATTGTTGACTCAAATTTGTAAATTTATCTAGTAACATAAAAGCTATATATTTTTTTATTTACAATAATATGAAGCATTGCGTTATATTTCAACTAATGATAATATTTCATCCGTAATTATCTAACTAGTCTTGAAACATGATCACATTAAATCATACACAAATCCTACTTGAAAAAGCTATCATGCAACAAAAATCACCTTTTTTCATAAAAGATATTGCTGGAAAATATATCTATATAAATCATCAAGCAGCCGCATTAGCAGATTTAACTCCAGAAGATTTTATAGGATTCGATGACTCAGAAATTTTTGGGGCTGAAATTGGGGCTATATATCGAAAAAAAGATCAAGATATAATTGCTGGTAAAGACATTAATCCTATTGATATTTTCACTGATAAAAAAGGCGTTACAAGAGCATATTTTATATTAAGACAACCTATCTATGATAAGGATAAAATTATCGGAGTATCTGGAATTAGAGCTGATATAACTAACTTCATAGAAAAAATTGCAGCCATCAAAATTTAATTTATATGACAAAAAATATTTTCACAGATAAAAATAATTATATTTTTGCTTCGACGATTACAGCTTCTGTATTTTTTTCTAGCTTAAGCTCATCCTACCTTTACAATCATCAAATGCTACCTATGATTTGGGCTTTTGTTTTTGGGATATTTCTACCTTTTTATCGCTTTGGAAATACTAAACTTGAACAAATCAAAAGCCTAACCACAAATATAATTCTAGTTCTAATAATGATGCTTCTAGCATCTTTTGTCAGTTTGATAAGTTCGCCAATACTGCAAGAACTAGCTCGTGGAATTTTAGTTTTTTATTGTCTATGTTCACAACGATATTTCAATGGTGGGCGTATTTTAATTATATTCTTGATAGTATATGTACTACTTTTTTTCTATCTTGATCCAATTCTATCTGAGAATACTCTATTACCTTCTCTTAATTACTGTCTAACTGGATTATTAATGGGCTACATATCAACCTCATTATTTACAATAATTATGCCAAGTGTTGATATCAAAACTCCGACTATTAATAATGACTCATTTGTTTTTAAACAAGCTATTATCATTACCATCCTTATAGTCTCTGTTTATATAACTGCTAGATTTATACATATAACTAATCCAGCTTGGATTTGCTATTCTATAGTTATAGTATCTACAGGAAATTATATAATATCGATAAAAACATCTCTGCATCGATTAATTGGTACTCTTATTGGTGCCGTTATAGGTATTGTATTATCACACTTTATTTTTGATAAATATCCATTAGCAATATACTCCTGTTTTATCTTCATTTTTCTTACATATTTTATGATTAATCATAATTATGGACTTGGTATTGTTTTTGCAACGATTTGGTTAATTGCATTATTTTATTTTCTCAAATCAGATATGACAGTAATCAGATTTACTATAGCACGAATTTTTGACACGCTAATTGGTATAGGCCTTGGAATACTTGCTGAATTCATATTACTTAAAAAAACTCAGAAACGATAGACTATAATTTTTTAAAATATCCTAATACCACAGGCAAATACCCAATCATAAAACTTAAAGGTATACACACACTTGCCCAATAGAAAACAAAATCATCTTGATTAAAAATCAAATAGCAACATAAAGCACTTATCACACCTATTACAGTACTTAGAATAGCTCCTAATAAATTAGTCTTGTTACCATAAAACCCATATAGCAAACTAAATGCTAAGGCAGCTATAGGAATATTAAAAAGTAACATTTTATCAAGAACTTGGTCTATAAAAGTATTAGCAAGTATGTAGCTAAAAATTGCAATAATAATTACTGTAATGATATTTTTGTGCTCGCTTTTATTATCTTGAAAATGTACAGAACACATTGATGCCATAGTATTCCATAATGCTGCTATAGTTGTCAAAGCTATCATAAACATCATAAGATAAAATATAACTAACATAGGTTTACTGAAGAGATTTCGCACAATATACACAAAAGCTTTATCAGGATTTGTAGAGCTAATCACACCTGCATATTTAGCTGTAGTATAGACAGCTATCAGATAAATCAAACTTACAATAAATGATGTAATCAGGACAGCATAAAAAGCTACTTTCTTAGATTTTGCAGCAAATATTTTTTGTCCATACCATGGTGAAAGTATGTAAGTAAATGCTGTAAGAATTGCTAAAGATATAGAAAAAGAAACTGATAAAGTTGGTATTTGTGCATTATTAATATATCCAAGTGCAGAAGCATCAGCATTATATGCTGAATACCCTAAATATATAAATAGAACTATAGATAATAAAAAGCTCAATTTATCTATTTTTACTATCATCAGTAGCCCATCTCTTATGGTAAATAACAACATTAAACTACAAGCAACCCCACTTATTAACCAATGATTATAAGCAGGAAAAATCTCTTGTAGATAAATTGTAGTAGAGTATATAAAGTTAGCTCCAAACCCCGCCATCGCAGTTAATAAACATAATGCTACTACTAATCCAAATACTGGATTATAACGTTGAGAAAAAAATTCAGACACACTAATTGCATCAAAGTTTTTCCACTTTTTAGCGACACTAAAAGAATAAAATAATAATCCAACTAAAAACACAATTCCTAGAGATAGTGCTGAGAATCCATATAAATACCCCAAGCTCGAGAAACCTATTAGAGTTGATACATTTAACTCCGTCATTACAAGAGTAGCTGTAAGTGCAAAAAGCCCTAAACTCTTTCCTGCAGTGTAGTAGTTTTCAGAGTTATTCATTTATAACAATAGTTGAATTGGTTTATAGCTTTTTCTATGGATATCTAATACACCATATTTTCTTATATTTTCAAGATGCTCTTTTGTTGGATAACCTTTATGCTTAGCAAAACCATATTGTGGAAATAATCTATCATGCTCGAGACAAATATTATCTCTATGTACTTTTGCTAATATCGAAGCTGCAGATATTTCTTGAATTTTTGAATCACCTTTCACAATAGCTTCTGAATTATAATCCCAGTTTGGTAATTTATTACCATCGACCAGCACTTTGTCAAATTGTCCTTTTAAATTATCTGCAACTTGATTCATCGCTTTGAGCGTTGCTTGAAGGATATTTAATTCATCAATTTGCTGAGGTGAAACTTCAACTATTGTATATGCTTTTGCATGAGCAATTATTAGTTCATATAGTGATTGACGTTTTTTTTCTGTTAATTTTTTAGAGTCTGTAAGACCATCAATAGTTTTTTCAGGATCTAGTATTACTCCAGCAGCAACTACAGGTCCTGATAGTGGTCCACGCCCTGCTTCATCTATACCAAGTATAATCATTTTAATTTATCCAAATTATCTAGTGATGTTAAAAAGCCTCTCAAGATATTAACCTCTTGACTCTCTAATTCAGATCTTTGAAAAAGTCTACGCACCTTATCCATTACATGACCAGGTTTATCTTTATCCAAAAATCCAGATTGAAGCATACTATCTTCAAAATGTTGATATAACCCTTGTAGCTCTTTGACAGAAGCTTTTTTATGCAAATGAGTATATTCAGGAACTTCTTTTAAGTCACTAATCTCTACAGCTTGCTTATAAATCTCATAAGCTACTAGTTGTACAGCTTGGGCTAGATTAAGAGATGTATATCCTTCATTTGACGGAATATACGCATGCACATTACTCATCAAAAGCTCTTCGTTTAAAAGTCCCGTTCTTTCTCTGCCAAATAATATGGCTATCTTTTCATCAGATTTTTGGATTTTATTAAGTATGTTTGTAGCAACTTTATATATAGGCTCTATAGGCAGAGATACTCTACGCACTCTTGCACTAGTCCCTACTACATAATCTATATCGTCAAGCGCTTCTTGAAGATTAGGTACAATCCTAGCATTTTTCACAACTTCTGTAGCATGACATGATAATGCTATGGCTTCGTCATCTATGCCTTTTTTAGGATTGACTAGCCACAAATTTGTTAATCCCATATTCAGCATTGCTCTAGCAGTAGAGCCTACATTGCCACTATGAGATGGTTCAACTAGAACTATGCGTATATTATTAGATAAATTAGTCATTGTTAGTATTAATAATTAAATTATACAAATCATCAGAACTTTCAGCTTGCTGAAAATATTGCTGGGTTCGATCCTCTTTCAGATAAAGGGCTAACTGCTTTAATAATTCCATATGAATATCTGATATCTTATCTGGAAAGAAAACACCAATAGCTATTTTAATATCATCGTCTATGGAATTATCATAATAACTATTTTTCAATGTAACTATCATTATTCTAGTAGTCATAAGGTTTTCAACCCTACAATGAGGAATATAAATATTCTTGCCAATATATGTATTACCTATTCTCTCACGCTTATAGATGTTTTTTAGAACGATATCTTCACTTATATCTGGATAACTATCAGATACTCGATTTGCTAAAAACTCAATTAAGCGCTTTTTTGACTCAATATTTAAATTTAAAATTATATCTTTTTTACTTATTAGGGCTTTTAAGTTCATGAATTTTATATAGAAAAATATAACAAGATACTTATTCAGAATGACCAGTCGCGTGGTTATCTCTCAATTTATTTTTATGTTTTTTTATCTGACGAGCCAACTTATCTTCAAGCATATCAATAGCTGCATATAAATCTTTATCCTCCGCCTTTGCCACAAATTCACTACCTGGAACTGTAACTATAGCTTCTGCCACTTGATGATCTTTTTCAACATCTAAAATTACTTTTGTTGAAGTGATGTTGTCAAAATAATGTCCTACCTTACCAATTTTCTCATTAACATAACTTTTGATTGGGTCAGTAACTTCAACATGTCTACCAGTAATTTGAATATTCATATAAACCTCCAGATTTTGAATAACACGCCCACAGAATTATATGGAGCTCTGTTTTAATAACCACCTAAGTGATATACTTGTATTCATATTATACAAGCTAAATACTATAAAGCAAAGCAATGAACAACAATGTAAAACAAATTTTAACCTCTCTAGGTCTTATTGCAGTAGCAGTTATATCATTCATTATTTTTGCTCCTTTATTTGTTTTTCTAATTATTTTTTTTATGATTTTCTCATTTTTTATACGTAGGAAAATAATTAAAGAAAATCCCGATTTTTTTAAGCAATATACAAATAAAAAAGGTCGTGTGATAGATCAAGAAGAAGATGATACTGATATTAACTCAAACTACAAAATAAAATAAATATGTATACTAAAGATACTATAGTTGCAGTTGCAACCCCCCAAGGTAATGGTGGTATAGGTATAATACGTATCTCTGGCGTAAATGCTTTATCAATAGCCGAAAAGCTCACAAAAAAACGTCTCAAATCTAGATATGCCACATTCTGTAATATTTATAATGCAAATGAAATAGTTGATCATGGTATTGTAATATTTTTCAATTCTCCTAATTCATATACTGGTGAAGATGTTGTTGAAATACAAGCACATGGCAATCCTTTTATACTTAACTTAATAATCAAAGCCACCCTAGAATGTGGCGCTAGAATGGCAAATGCTGGAGAGTTTACAGAAAGAGCATTTCTTAATAATAAGCTTGATTTAGCTCAAGCTGAAGCTGTAGCTGATATTATTAATGCATCTTCAGAAATAGCTGCAAAATCAGCAGCAAAGTCTCTTCAAGGAGATTTTTCTAGAGAGATTAATAGTCTTTTAGAAAAACTTATCTATCTACGAATGTATGTTGAGGCATCTATTGACTTTCCAGAAGAGGAAATCAACTTTTTAGAAGATCAAAAGGTTCATACCAGTTTACAAGAAATATATAAAACTATACTTGATGTTAAGAATAGTTGTAAACAAGGAGCGATCCTTGTTGAAGGCGTAACACTAATACTGGTCGGTAAGCCTAATGCCGGTAAATCTAGTCTTTTAAATGCTCTAGCTGGTAAAGAGTCTGCCATTGTAACATCAATAGCAGGTACAACTCGAGATATTGTAAAGGAGCATATTCAAATAAATGGTGTTCCAATGCATATTATCGATACTGCTGGATTACGTAGCAGTGATGATGTTATCGAAAGCGAAGGAATCAAAAGAGCAATCAAAAAGATTCAAGAGGCAGATCAAATATTATTTGTAACTGATGACTATACAAATAGCCAGGTTAAATTTAGTGATATAAAGGATATAATACCTGAATTTTATAATCAAATACCTAAAGATATAGATATTACTTATGTTCACAATAAGATAGACCTTCTTGAAGAAGCGCCTATGAATCATAATAATCATATTTATATATCCGCAGGTAACAACATAGGTATTGATAAGCTAAAAGATCATATTCTTGCCAAAGTTGGTTATACAACTCAAAATGAGAGTGTTTATACAGCTCGTGAGAGACATGTTACAGCTATAAATAATGCTTTTGAACATATCAAACTTGCTAGAGAACAATTAGAACTTGGGAATGGAGAACTCTTAGCAGAAGAATTATTAATAGTTCAAGAGCATCTTAACTCAATCACAGGAGAGTTCAGCTCTGATGACCTATTAGGAGAGATTTTCTCAAGCTTTTGTATTGGAAAATAGTATAAAAAACTTCTTTTTTACTTATAATTAGCTTTAACCATAGTTATATCATCTTCTAACTGACGACTATTAAAAGGTTTGTTAATATTCTTATCAACCTCTACTGTTTTAACTTTACTGCTAGTTATATTTAATGAATTACCAGCTACTATCGCATACAAATCTGCACTAATAATCAATATAACAAAAACTACTAATACTTTATTCATTTAATAATCCTGTAAACAAACATTAACAAATTTAACAAACTCTTGCTCAAGATTATTTCTAACTCCAGTTGCTCTTACCAAATAAAAGTTAGTTTCGCCAAAATAATAATCATTAAGCACTGGTAATATATCTAATCTACTATTAGCAAAAATATCCAAAGTATTAACAATCTTATTACACTTAGTTGCTAAATTAATATCACATATAAAATTATTAAAAAATAGATTTGGGTTAATATTAACCTCTTCTTTAGAGTCATCTCTCTCTAAAAGACCTATCAGACTAGTCTGATATTTATCATGACTTAAGAACCCAACAGCATCATGATTTTCTAAATCTTTCAGAGATTTTGGTTGTCCATATTTTTGAATATACTCTTCACTAGCGTAAAGTTTATTTTTAGCTCTTACTAACGTTTTTATAGTGCAGTTTGTAACTAAAGGTTTTTTAATAGTAATTGCCACATCCATGTCATCCTTAACCAGATCTACTACTCCTGCAGTATAACTAAATACTAATCGGACATTAGGATATCTAGCATAAAATAAATCCAACCTATCAGCTAGTATGTTATCAAGAAAAAGTTTTGGTATACCTACCTTTAAAGTTCCCGTTATTTCTTTAGATTTATTCATTAGCTGCTGAAATATTGTACTTGCTTCTTGCTCAATATCTTTAAAGTTTTTATAGAATGACTCTCCATCTTCAGTCATTTCTATTAAGCCTCTTGAGTTACGCTTAATCAATTTCATATTTATAGATTCTTCTAAGCTTTGAATTCGACGGGAAACTGTACTTTGAGAAATATTTAAATGTTTAGCTAATTCTGTAAATGTACCTATATTGATAAGCTTAATAAAAATAAAAATATCATCAAAATTCATCACTAACCTCATTTGCGCATAGCTGTTATGCATTTTTTGCTACAGACAAATTAATACTACTACAAATATAATAGCCATGTAAGCTGATAAATTAACTTTAGCTTTTTAAATAACAAATAAGGAAATAAATAATGAAAAAAACACTATCAAAAATTATTTTAAGTAGCGCAATATTAGCAGCATCAATACCAGCTATGGCTTGCTCTGAAATCAATCATGATTTTGGAAAAAATATTGGAGTTTATACTACTAGAACTATGGATATCTTTATTGACTTAAAACCAAACTTAACTGTATATCCTAGAGGAACAAAAGAAAGTGGTGGTCTAAATAAAAACCCTCTTAACTGGACTGATAAATATGGTTATGTATCAATTGATGAAACTAATTTAGAAAATTTAACAGGTGAAGGTGTAAATGAAAAAGGCCTAGCTGCCCACCTGCTTTATTTAGGGGATACTGTTCAACCTAAAAGAGATCTAAGCAAACCAGGAATCAATGGCGTTGATTGGGTTAGATATGTACTAGGAAACTATTCTACAGTTCAAGAAGTTCTAGAAAACTTAGATAAATATCAAATATACAATCCGCCAGTAAAAATTAATGGTAAAGATAGTTATTTACCAGTTCATTATCTAGTAGAAGATAAAACTGGAGATAGTGCGCTTATTGAATATATTAATGGAAAGTTAACTATACATAGAGGTGTAAAAAATCTTAGTAATGAACCTAGCTATGATAAGCAACTTAAAATTTTAAAACAAGCCAAAGATTTGGGATTCTATAATATAGATAAACTACCAGGTGGTGCCAACTCTGGATATAGATTTGTAAGGGGTAGTTTTATAAATGAAAATTTACCAGATGCAGACTCTGCTGATCAAGCTGTCAATTACATGTTTGCAGCAGCTGACTCTGTATCTGTTCCATTTATCAAAGGCTACAGAAATGAGAGTTTTAATAACCCAAGTTTAGAAGATAAATGGCCAACACAATGGAAGTCAGTAACATCCTTATCTCAGAATACTATCTATATTTCTGATACATTAGTTGGTAATAGAGTTTCTGTTAACCTTAATGAGACTAATTTAAGTGAGGGACAACCAATTAAAAGCATATCAGTTATGGATAAATCTTTAACTGGAGATGTAACTAGCAAACTAACTCCTAAAGATAAGTAAAACTTAGGCCTAAGCTTTAATGCTTTTGATCAGTAATTTCTCAACTATCCAAAATCAATATAAGTTTTAGTGACTATGTTCATTTATGCATAACTGCTATGTAGCTTTTGCTAGAGACATATCACCACTACTACATATAGACTAAATATTAACTAGATTATAATAAAACCATAAAGGAGCAAATGATGAAAAAAATACTTCTATTAATTTTGATATCAGTTATAACTACTACTTTTGCTAATGCTAATCCAACAAAGTTAAGATCTTACTCTGTTGGTATCAAGCGTAATCATATATCACTTTATGAGTCTCACAATATCACAAAAGCAACTCATTATTATACTCATTACAGATAATTAAAAGATTCTACAGCAAACATTTTGCTAAAATTACCTAATTTAAAATATAGTAAAAATATCATGATCTCTCTAATAGGCAAAACTCCTATTATCAAACTAAAAACCGACAATGCTCATAACTTATATGCCAAGTGCGAATGGCTTAACCCTACAGGAAGTATAAAAGATCGAGTTGCAAAATATATATTAGATAATTTAATCAAAAATAAAAAAATAAATCCTGAACAAGCAATTATTGAAGCAAGTTCTGGAAATATGGGAACTTCGCTAGCTGCAATTGGAAAATTATATAATCATCCCGTATATATTACGTGTCCAGAAAAAACTGGAAGAATAAAAAGAGAAATGATCAAAAGTTTTGGAGCAAATTTAACAATATGCAAAAATACTGCCAATCACACAGATGCTGATTTTTATGTAAATAAAGCTAAGCACTTAGCAAAAGATTTAGATGGGGTGTTAATTAATCAATATGACAACCTACTAAATACAGAGTGTCATTACAAAACTACAGGACAAGAAATAGTCAACTATTTTTTAACTCACTCAAAAAATATAGACTTTTTTATAACAGTTGGAGGATCTGGTGGAACTATTACTGGTTGTGCTAAAAAAATAAAAGAGATATTCCCAGAAACTAAAATTCTTATGCCAGATCCTAAAGGATCTGTTTATTACGATATTTTTTATCATGGCAAACCAATAGAGCAAAATATATACAGTTATAAAGTTGAGGGTCCAGGCAATCCCGTATTTTGTAAGTCTATGGACTTATCATACATTAATGAAATAATTCAATTCACAGATAAACAAGCTATACAAGGATGTAACGAACTAGCCCAAGAGCAAAGTATTTACGCTGGACACAGTAGTGGTGCAAATTATTTTATAGCCAAAAAGCTAATTGAAAAGCTTCCTAAAGACAAAAGCTACAACATCTTAATTATGATTTTGGATAATGGTATGAAATATAGTTTCGACTAGTCTTAGAAAATATAAAATGAAATGATATTCAAATACTGCTATTATTAAATTGATGTATCAATATATAGGAGTGTTTCATATGCCAGGTATATTAATAAGTTTCATACTGCTCTTTTTATCAGTCATATTCGCTTGGTTTAATAGACGATGGGGACTTATAGCATTTTGTATTTTTCTAATCGTAACATCACTAGTATTTCTTCATCATGCTAGTGATCATTTGTCAATTTATCTATAGATAAGGAGAGCAAATATGAAAAAATATTTTAAAGAAGATTTAGTAAAACTCCTAAGTGCTATAGAACTTGCAGGTATTACAGTTACAATTATTTCTGCATTCTACTTTCAGTTTGTAATGGGAGAAATCCCTTGCCCATTATGCCTTTTGCAAAGATTAGGACTACTAGCAATAGGATTCGGATTTTTATTGAATATGCATTATCATATCAGACCTAGCCATTATGCGCTATCGCTACTAGCTTCTGTATTAACAGCATTTATTTCATTACGTCAAATTGCTCTTCATGTTTCAGATCCAGTTGGCTTTGGTTCAACAGTTTTTGGACTACACATGTATACATGGGTATTCATAATATGCATGATTGCTATCATTTATATTTCTGTAGTTATGTCTTATCCTAATCAATATAAAATTAATAAAGATCCTAATGAAATAGCAGATGCAAAAAATAATAAAATCCGAACATTAAGTCATATTATATTTGTCATTTTCATAATTGCTATTTTTGCTAATATTGCTTCAACTTTTATTGAATGTGGTATACATGAATGCCCAGATAATCCAACAAAATACATTCTCGCATAAACTCTAAATAATGCTACATGATTTATCCTAATAAGATATTTCTTTATTAGCAATAAAATAATATATAATTAATAGATGTAATATCTGATACTGTTTATAGCAAAGTATTATAAGGAGCTTAAGATATGAAGTCGAAGCTATTAATGTACATATTATTGATATCATATTCTGCCTACCTATGTGCATCACCTATTAATAAAGAAACATCCAACAACCAGATACTACAATCAATATCTAAAGAATTAACTAATGCTGAAATAGAAACACAATCTTTGATCAATAAACAACAACAAACTAAGGCTGATGATGATTCTTTTGAAATGTATAGTAATAAGGTAGTTAATCATAATTATTAGTTAATATCATTTTGTATATAAACTAATTGATAAGGATAATTTAAATTTGGTAGTTATAAAAACACAAAGCCCCATATTACTATGAGGATTTTTGTATTGCTTATCACGATAAGTCTTTGATATTTGAATAAGATGGCGATTACCTACTTTCACCTGGCCGGAGCCAAACTATCATCGGCGTTTTGTAGTTTCACTTCTGAGTTCGGAATGGGATCAGGTGGTTCCTACAAGCTATTATCGCCAAAACTGTGTTTTGGATAATATATCTTATAAAGATATTTAACAATTCAGCATAGAAATAGACTTAAGTCTCTCGGATCATTAGTACTGGTAAGCTTCATACATTGCTGTACTTCCACACCCAGCCTATCAACGTCGTAGTCTCCAACGTTCCTTACTGATTTACATCAGAGAGATCTAATCTTGAAGGAGGCTTCCCGCTTAGATGCTTTCAGCGGTTATCCCTTCCGAACGTAGCTACCCGGCAATGCTTCTGGCGAAACAACCGGAACACCAGTGGTTCGTTCACTCCGGTCCTCTCGTACTAGGAGCAACTCTTCTCAAATCTCTAACGCCCACGGCAGATAGGGACCGAACTGTCTCACGACGTTCTGAACCCAGCTCGCGTACCACTTTAAATGGCGAACAGCCATACCCTTGGGACCTGCTTCAGCCCCAGGATGTGATGAGCCGACATCGAGGTGCCAAACTCCTCCGTCGATATGAACTCTTGGGAGGAATCAGCCTGTTATCCCCGGAGTACCTTTTATCCGTTGAGCGATGGCCTTTCCATACAGGACCACCGGATCACTAAGACCTACTTTCGTACCTGCTCGAGCCGTCACTCTCGCAGTCAAGCGCACTTTTGCCTTTATACTCTTGGCACGATTTCCGACCGTACCGAGTGCACCTTCGTACTCCTCCGTTACTCTTTAGGAGGAGACCGCCCCAGTCAAACTACCCACCATACACTGTCCTCGAATCTCTCCTGAGTTAGAACTTCAAATATTCAAGGGTGGTATTTCAAGGACGACTCCACAATCACTAGCGTGACTGCTTCAAAGTCTCCCACCTATCCTACACATAAATATTCAAAGTCCAGTGCAAAGCTGTAGTAAAGGTTCACGGGGTCTTTCCGTCTAACCGCGGGTACACTGCATCTTCACAGCGATTTCAATTTCACTGAGTCTCTGGTGGAGACAGTGTGGCCGTCGTTACGCCATTCGTGCAGGTCGGAACTTACCCGACAAGGAATTTCGCTACCTTAGGACCGTTATAGTTACGGCCGCCGTTTACTGGGGCTTCGATCCAGAGCTTCGCTTGCGCTAACCCCTTCAATTAACCTTCCAGCACCGGGCAGGCGTCACACCCTATACTTCATCTTACGATTTAGCAGAGTGCTGTGTTTTTGATAAACAGTCGCAGCCACCTGGTATCTGCAACCCCCAACAGCTCAGAGAGCAAGTCTCATCACCATCAAGGGCACACCTTCTTCCAAAGTTACGGTGTCATTTTGCCTAGTTCCTTCACCAGAGTTATCTCATAGCCTTAGTATTCTCTACCTACCCACCAGTGTCGGTTTACAGTACGGTCACTTATACAATATACTTAGAAGCTTTTCCTGGAAGCATGGTATCAATAGCTTCGTCAAACAAGTTTGACTTCGTCTCGTATCTCAGATCAACAAGATGCCGGATTTGCCTAGCACCTCTACCTACATACTTTCACCTGGACAACCATTCGCCAGGCCTACCTAACCTTCTCCGTCCCTCCTTCGTTTATATAAGCGGCACAGGAATATTAACCTGTTTCCCATCGACTTCACTCTTCAGCTACGCCTTAGGGGCCGGCTTACCCTACGTTGATTAACATTGCGTAGGAAACCTTGGGTTTTCGGCCAATAAGAATCTCACTTATTTTACGTTACTCATGTCAGCATTCGCACTTCTGATACCTCCAGCAAACTTCTCAATTCACCTTCATCGGCTTACAGAACGCTCCCCTACCAATATACTAAATATATTCCGCAACTTCGGTGCATAGCTTAGCCCCGTTAAATCTTACGTGCAGGCCGACTCGACCAGTGAGCTATTACGCTTTCTTTAAAGGGTGGCTGCTTCTAAGCCAACCTCCTGGCTGTCTGGGCCTTCCCACTTCGTTTCCCACTTAGCTATGACTTGGGGACCTTAGTTGGCGGTCTGGGCTGTTTCCCTTTCCACTACGGACCTTAGCACCCGCAGTGTGTCTCCCGTGATTGAACTTCATCGTATTCTGAGTTTGCATCGAGTCAGTAAGGTCGTAAAACCCCCATCGTCGAAACAGTGCTTTACCCCAATGAGTTATACACGAGGCACTACCTAAATAGTTTTCGGGGAGAACCAGCTATCTCCGTGCTTGATTAGCCTTTCACTCCGATCCACAGCTCATCCCATACTTTTGCAACAGTATTGGGTTCGGTCCTCCAGTTGGTATTACCCAACCTTCAACCTGGCCATGGATAGATCGCGCCGGTTTCGGGTCTACTCCTAGCAACTATTCGCCCTATTAAGACTCGCTTTCGCTACGGATCCCTTATTCAGTTATCCTCGCTACTAAAAGTAACTCGCTGACCCATTATACAAAAGGTACGCAGTCACATGACTAAATCATGCTCCTACTGCTTGTATGCAAGCGGTTTCAGATTCTATTTCACTCCCTTTATAAGGGTTCTTTTCACCTTTCCCTCACGGTACTAGTTCACTATCGGTCATTCAGGAGTATTTAGCCTTGGAGGATGGTCCCCCCATATTCAGACAAGGTTCCACGTGCCCCGTCCTACTTGTTCGTATGCTTAGTTCCACTATGATTATTTCGTATACGGGACTATCACCCTCTATCGTCAAGCTTCCCAACTTGTTCTACTATAATTACAGCTAAATCATACCAGGCTCTTCCCACTTCGCTCGCCGCTACTATGGGAATCTCAATTGATTTCTTTTCCTAAGGGTACTTAGATGTTTCAGTTCCCCTCGTTCGCTCTACACTCTATGTCAAGTGAGTACCTAACTTGTGTTAGGTGGGTTCCCCCATTCGGAAATCTCCGGATCAAAGTTTATTTACCAACTAACCGAAGCTTATCGCAGATTATCACGTCCTTCATCGCCTCTGAATGCCAAGGCATCCACCGCTTGCACTTATTTTCTTAAGTCTATTTCTATACTAAATTGTTAAATATCTCTATCTTCATGTAAATAAATATGGTGGAGCCAAGCGGGATCGAACCGCTGACCCCCTGCGTGCAAAGCAGGTGCTCTCCCAGCTGAGCTATGGCCCCAAAAAAACTGGTGGGTCTGAGTAGACTCGAACTACCGACCTCACCCTTATCAGGGGTGCGCTCTAACCAACTGAGCTACAGACCCGTATTCTATTTACACTAAAATATATTATCTACAAACACTATGCTAAATCACTTGAATATGTAATTAGAGCTTATTTCTATTTTTTTCGTATTTCCGTTAAGGAGGTGATCCAGCCGCAGGTTCCCCTACGGCTACCTTGTTACGACTTCACCCCAGTCATGAATCACTCCGTGGTAAACGCCCATTCGTTAAGCTATCTACTTCTGGAGCAACCCACTCCCATGGTGTGACGGGCGGTGTGTACAAGACCCGGGAACGTATTCACCGCAGTATTCTGACCTGCGATTACTAGCGATTCCGACTTCATGCAGTCGAGTTGCAGACTGCAATCCGGACTAAGAGTACCTTTCTGAGTTTCGCTCCAGCTCGCACCTTCGCAGCCCTCTGTAATACCCATTGTAGCACGTGTGTAGCCCTGGTCGTAAGGGCCATGATGACTTGACGTCGTCCCCACCTTCCTCCGCCTTGTCAGCGGCAGTCTCAATAGAGTACCCAACTTAATGATGGTAACTATCAATAGGGGTTGCGCTCGTTGCGGGACTTAACCCAACATTTCACAACACGAGCTGACGACAGCCGTGCAGCACCTGTCACTGCGTTCCCGAAGGCACCAATCTATCTCTAGAAAGTTCGCAGGATGTCAAGACCAGGTAAGGTTCTTCGCGTTGCATCGAATTAAACCACATGCTCCACCGCTTGTGCGGGTCCCCGTCAATTCCTTTGAGTTTTAGCCTTGCGGCCGTAGTCCCCAGGCGGAGTACTTAACGCGTTAGCTGCGCCACTAGATCCTTTACACCGAATCCAACAGCTAGTACTCATCGTTTACAGCGTGGACTACCAGGGTATCTAATCCTGTTTGATCCCCACGCTTTCGTCCCTCAGTGTCAGTATCGGTCCAGAATGTTGCCTTCGCCATTGGTGTTCCTTCTGATCTCTACGCATTTCACCGCTACACCAGAAATTCCCCATTCCTCTACCATACTCTAGTTTGCCAGTATCAAATGCAGTTCCAAGGTTGAGCCCTGGGCTTTCACATCTGACTTAACAAACCACCTACAGACCCTTTACGCCCAGTAATTCCGATTAACGCTCGGACCCCCCGTATTACCGCGGCTGCTGGCACGGAGTTAGCCGGTCCTTATTCTTTGGGTAACGTCCTTCTTATGAGCTATTAACTCATAAGCTTTCCTCCCCAACTAAAGTGCTTTACAACCCTAGAGCCTTCTTCACACACATGGCATTGCTGGATCAGGCTTTCGCCCATTGTCCAATATTCCCCACTGCTGCCTCCCGTAGGAGTTTGGGCCGTGTCTCAGTCCCAATGTGGCTGATCATCCTCTCAAATCAGCTATGGATCGTAGCCTTGGTAGGCCTTTACCCCACCAACAAGCTAATCCAACGCAGGCTCATCCATCTGCGGCAGCACAAAGGCCACCTTTAATCCGCAGATATTATGCGGTATTAACAGTCGTTTCCAACTGGTATCCCCCACAGATGGGCAGATTCCTACGCGTTACTCACCCGTCCGCCACTCGTCAGCAAGAAGCAAGCTTCTCCTGTTACCGTTCGACTTGCATGTGTTAAGCATGCCACCAGCGTTCAATCTGAGCCAGGATCAAACTCTTCAGTTTAATTCTCAAATTCTGACTCTAACTACTGATACTCAAATTCTTTAACAAAGTGTTTGTATATAATATATCTCTTAAATATCTTAGAAGCCTTAGCTCCCAACCGTTAACATCACTCGTCAGCCGGTGAAGACATATAATACGCATCACTCTTCCAAAATGCAACCACTTTCTTCAAAAAAATTAAAGTTTTTTTAACATCTAGCCAAATAACTCGTAAATACCACTCAAATTTAGATCTTTACAACCAAATTCCCTGTCCATCCACTAGTTTTCAAACTCATAAAAACATATTAAAATTAGTAAAATATAAGCTGTAAACATATAGCTTAGAGATATTTGCTTATGTACAATGCTTTTTAACTAGATTTAAATCACTTAAGTTAGCAATGATAAATATTAGCAATATAACAGACTCTAATATTGATACTGTAGTTGGTCAATTAGCTTCTGATGTTACAAATAAAGGTGTAACTTCTTATTCTGCTAAACTTGCTTGTGAGATCAATTATTTTATAGTTGGACATAATATAGAGAACATAAACCTAGTTAGCACGCAACTAAAAACAACTAAAACATTATATGATAATAATCTAATATCCAGGCTTGATTATAAAAAGTATCAACAATACTGTAAAATCACTAAACTTAAAAACATCATAAATCAATTTATTGAATATTTCTCTACAAACAATAAAGATAATCAGAGTCTAGAACTGGCTATTTTAGACTTAGAAAATTCATGCAAATCAAAACTAATTTTAGAACTTCCTTACGATTACATAAGAAAAATAGATAAATTACTAAACGTTATCGATAACTCAATACAAAGATCTAGCTCGCTAGATAAATCTACTTTGAACGAGTTTAATAAACTCAAGAACATTCTTGCTAAATATATTGGATACAACCCAGTACTGCAAAAACAAGAACTCACGATAAATATAAAGCCTATTAATCAAGGCTTTGAAATAGAGAATATCAACTTTGTATCTACAAACAATAAGCAATACTTCAAACAGAACTCTCTAACAATTAAGAACTCGCATATTAAAAATTTAGAAATATGTGAAAATATTTATGGGATTAGTGGGGAATTAACTTTTAATTTGGCATATATAAACAATCACAAAGACTTTGATTTTCTACTGACTCCAAATCAACCTATACTGATAGATATCCAAATAAATGATGATTTTAATTTTTATAAGAAAGATTCTAAAAAAGAACATCACACACGATCAACTCGTTTTATAACTATTGGATCTACTACAAACTATGTAGATACTGAAGAAAAATTCGAATATAGCATATACTCTTATGCTGAAAGTGTTTCATCTGGTTTAAAAGAATTTAAAATAAAATTCCATGACCCTCTCAAAGCACTTTGGATGGAACACAAACCATCTTATATTGACATCAATAAAAGTTTGGACGACATTCTTAAAGATAATTTTTTCTTTGACAGTTTATTTTCTTTAGACACTAATAAAAGTAATAACCTAAAAACTCGAATACCTCAAACATTTATTTCAACTATAAATAGAAGTTTCTATGATTTTTTTATTGAGCAACTCCAACAAAATAAAAGCTACCTAAAATATTTCTGCAACAAGAAAAATGGTAAAGTGACCTACTATATCTTTGATAAAGTAGACAGTTCCCTACAAAACAATATTGCAAACTCTGATGATAACTTGAAGGATAAGTTATCTCCCTATGATATAAGTTGCCTAAAAAAACAACATCTAATCTCTAACAAACCAAACTTCTACGTTAAAGAAAATGATATTTCTCCAGATGTAACTATCAGCAATAAGAGAAAAGAAGAGCGAAAAAATTCTAAAGGCTCAATAAAACCTTTTTCATCTATATATAAAGATAACCTCAGTACTATTGAATATTTGCAGAATCAGGATGATGAAAAAAAAGAGGTTGAGACTTCGGAATTCGAAATACTTTTAACCTCGAGAAATATTCTTCCCTTTATAGATAGTGAGATCACCCTATCCAAACTAGAAAATGATAAAGATTACCTACTAGGAGCAACAAATATAAAAAATTTATTCATATATGAAAGAGAGTTATCATTCACTAGAAGTAAATATAGCACTCAACAACTCTATAAAAACATAAATAAGCTTCACTACAAGAGCACCTCTGAGGCTGATGTATATGAGAAAATAGCCTTCACAAAAACTCTTAATCTAACACACAATAATTTAGTAACCTACAAAATAAAAGACTATAACAACCTAGCTCCTGAATATCCTAAATACAAGTCTTTTCATAATTTCTATATAAATGGTAGAGTGACTATCGGAGAAAATGTTAATAACGATTCGAAAAAAGCATATAAATTCTTTAAAAACTATAAACCTGAAGAGAGCTCATTTGCTGAGTTTCAAGGAAATGGTGAAAAAGGCACTTCTGCTATACAAAATAGTAAAGCCAGTATTTTTTATGCAATAGAAGTTATCAAGGAATTACTACCAGATAAATCTTCTGAAAAACCAATTATATACCTACCAATGAAGGTAAATATAAATTCTGCTAATAACCAATTCATGCCTCTTAGAAATGATGATATTATTTTAGTTGAGGCTCAATCATTCACAGACGGCGAAATAGTTGAGTTAATTTCTAACTCAGCAATATCAACAGAAAAAGCACAGCAACAGTTATTACAAAGACAACTTCTTGGTGCTAAGGAAAACTGTGAAATGGCATATACACAGACAAGCGATGGTGAGACATTCTCATTAACTCAACTTAACGAAGCTAGTGAGAATTCTTTTTTAATAAATGATAAAAAAGGAATTTTTCTTAGATACAAATCAAAAGGGAATTAAAATATGACTTTTATAAAAAATCATCAAATATTACTAATTTCTCTGATAATAGTAGTAATCATTCTATCCGTTGTTAGCATTTTCCTTATAAGGAAGTGGCTAAAAACATCAAAAACCTCCAGCAAAAAGCCTATTGCAAATATTATAAAACGTGCAAAATCGGTTATTAGAACAAATAAAATAAAGAATAGCTTAGCTGAGCTGTATATATTCTATGGAGACTATTCTGCTGCAAAAGACCACATAAAAAAGCTAAAACCTAACGTCCAAATTATTGATAACAATGAACTGCCACTAATAGCTATCGATAAAACCAATACTTCACTAGTATTTGGGACCGAAGACCTTTCGGACCTGTGTAAATTAAGAAGAAAATTAAATCTACAGTTTTATAAACTCAATTTCTGCTTTGATATTTCTAACCCTCACTTTCAGGAGGACAATAGTATAAGTGAGGTTTATAAACAACTTACAAAGCTAAGATTAAAAAATTTCATAATATCATTCTACAGTTCATCTGAACATAGTCAAAGCTATAACAATGCTATTGGTAAGAAATCTATAGTCAAACTAAGCTCAAATGAAGGCCTAAATAACAAAATTGATGAAGCAATACTGTCAAAAATCCTTAGCCATAAAGATAGTATTGGAGATAAATACAATAATACAATAATATTAAACCAAATAAGAAAATCACTAAAAAATATATCTCCTCAATTAAAATCTATTGATAAGGAAATATTTCTTAATTTTGGCTTAAACATTCCAGATAATATAATAGCGAGAAGAGATACCATCTTTTTTAGCAGTTCCCCTAGAGGTATCATCATAAACTTAATCTCTCTATTGTTTAGCTTCATATTTATTATTAATATTTTTCAAGAGATTGGACTAAAAGAGAAAGCTTCCATCAAAAATTTAGATCCGTCATCTGAAACTAACTCTCACCAAGTGTTAAAAGAAGCTAGAAAGAAAATTGATGACACCATCCTTTTGGATATTCTATACCCAAAATCAGTAAAATATCACTTCATTTATGAACAATATGCTAATACGTTGCTAAAGAGTGTAATTTTACCGAAATACAATGATTCATATGACTTATCATTGGTCACATCATTTCTAATATTTTTCGAATATTTAGACAACAAAGACATGAATCAAAAGACTGATGCTATGCTTAAAATAATAAGTAGTTTTACAAATCTTTCTGAAAAACAACTAAAAATTGTGATCAAGTATACAAATCAAAACTTAAAAACTGAAACTATTAAAGCAGTTACTAATAGAGCTAATAAATTATATACTAATCGATTACTAGTTATTGGAGAAGACTCTGAAAGCTATTTAAGCACACAAGGCTTCAATGCTGAATACTTAGGAATATCAAATACTAAAAGAGCAAAAATCATTAATGATATATATATAAAATACTTGTACAGATGTACTATCGACAACTCAATTCTAGATTTAAAAAACAACTATATAATACCGATTGAGGTAAATAATATTTTCTCAACCTATCAAGAGCAATTTGATACTTCATCAAAGAAACTATGTAATTCATCATACATAAATTCAATAACAAAAAGTGTTTCTTTGATATTTAACCAAGAGGAGAACGAGAGGAAGTTTGAAAGCTTTAGTGACATGCTCGATCATATTTACTATTTAGTGAAATCTTTAGAGAAAAATGCTAATGATGTTACAGATGAGGGTAAAGAGCAAACTGGTTCTATAACTACGTCTTTAGTAAACTATGTTCTCAATAGTGTCGTCAACTCAACATATAATAAAGACGAACTTCCATTAATCAATCCTGTAAGTAAGAAGCTATATATGGAATTTGCACCTAATTTCTATAGTAAAAAAATATTGATATCTCCAATATATTCAAAAGAATATATTAAAGACAACATAGAGCCTATAAATAAAAAATTTAATAGACTTCTTAATAATCTTAAGGATAACTTCAATATAGAGCCTGACTTTATGATTGCTATCTACAAAAGTTCCATAAATAACTATAACTCAAGATATATAGAGTCTTACAACAGAATGATTGATAAGCTTAATAGTGACTCTGATTTCAGTAAAAATATCTCTAATAAAAATGCTTTAAATCTTTATCTACTGGCTATGTCATCAAAAGATTCCTCTTTCAATAATTTGATAGAATTCTATAACACAAATACCGATTTGGTATCTGATGAATCTAGAGTAAACCCTACTAAAAAGATTAATAAGCTTCAACAATTCTATGGAAAAATGACTAAGCTAGGTAAACAAGATAATAAAGATCAAGACATATCATTATGGACCCCAATAGATAGTCATTTCCACGAAAATGATAACTATCTAAAATCAAAAAACTATGCTGAATATAGAGAGATATTCAAAAAATTGAATAATTTAATAAGAGAGCATGGTTACTCAGATACTTATAAGGAAATTAAGCAAGGATATAAACCTCTACAAAAAGTTTACTCCGGACTTTCTGAAATAAATAATCCAAACAATAACAACCTATATAAATTACTTAAAAAACATCTAGATATAGCTATTGAAGCGATAAAAACTATAGCTATAAAAGATGCTATAACTAAACTTGATAATACTGTTAATATTGAATATGAATTCATAACTGATCAATTCCCATTCAATAAAAATAGTAATACTTTTGCCACAAATGAAGCAATAACAAAAGATTTTGATAGCAACGGTTATATATACTCAACATTTATAGAGCAACTATCGCCACTATTATCTTATAATAAAACTAACGATAAATGGTATAGTAACGATTTCTCAACTTCTGAGCAGGTAGATTACTTAAATAAGTTTAACAAAGTATACTTATTGAACAAACTATTATGGGATGACAAAAGAAATCCTCAAGCTATCAAATTTGAGATAACTCCCATACCAAATGAAGATAATGACTATACCTTCTTCAGTATAATTCTCGATAAGCAAAACTATGTAAACTCTCTGAATATAGCATACTCAAATAGTATGGAAATTAGTTACAATTGGAACTCACTTGAATCAACGACTATAACTATAAAATTTGAAGACGGTAGTACAGACCAAATAAGTTACCACGGTAAATGGTCGATACTAAAAGCTATTAAAGATGCTAACTGTGATCAAAATAATATTTGTTCTTGGGAAGTTAAACATAACGGTAAAACATACCCTGTAAGTTTTAAAGTCGAATCAAAATTTTTACAAGTATTAGGTTGGCAGAAACAAGGAGATACTAATGTACAATAACTTATTTAAAAAAGCCTTTTTAATATTAATTATAGCTCTAGGACTTAGTAGTTGTGCAAGTGATGGTTTGTATATCAAAAACAATGTCCCTAAAACAAAAGTCGTATTAGAGTCTAAACCTGATAAAAATACCTTTTACTCTGACAACTATCAGTCCATCTCTCAAAGAATATATAATGATAACGTAAAAGTATTAAACCTAAAAACTGGAGAAAATGAAATTCCGTTAAATAAAGATAGTAAAGATTATGCTCTATACTTCATATTGCCGGATAATAACAATATTGAAAACTGGAAGTATATTATTAGCTCTGATTCAGTAAATGAATTTACTATTAAAAATGATAGCAATATAGAAAAAGATTAAGGGAGATAACTCTTATGTCAAAAGCAGATCATATTTTTAATTTAGAAGAACAGGGTTTACTCATAGACATAAAAGATGAGTCAAAAGGCTGTACTACTAAGTTAGAATCCTCAGGAAAAATCTCTCATAACGCAACTGAATCAATTGAATCAACTGCTGACAAGCAAATAATCGACAATGTAAAAGACTCAAAAATTTCAATAACGGAAAAAGAAATATTATTAGCTACGAAAAAATCAAGCATCATGCTTAATGATAGCAAAATTGTGCTAAAAATAGGTAATTCGACTATTGTGCTTGATGACTCGAGTATTTCTATAGAGTCAGGAACAATTAATGTAAAAAGCTCTGCAAACACAAATATTCAAGCTGCACAGAACATCGGCATAAAAGGCTTAAATAATAGTATAAAAGCTGATGTAAGCCTTAATGCAGAAGGTGTAAATGTCAATATCAAAGGAAGTGCTACAGCAAGTATAAAAGGTTCTGCAGCAACAATGGTTGGTTAATGTTTATGGATAGTATTGCTGATAAAGCGCTTAAGCGTTTATTTGAAAATATCAACTTCTACTATGACCAAGAAAGGTCTTTTAGAGTAGACAAGCTTGATAAATGTATCAGCGATATCATTAAACTTGAAAATAAAAAATATTATAAGAAATTTGATATATATAATATTAGGTATCTTATTGAAGATATAAAATATTCAGTAAATCTCAACTTATCTGATATGTCTAAGAGGCTTTATAATCAGATATTAAAAGTTATCGACAATATTTTAGACTCTACTGATACTGAACTTTTTGTTGGCTACTTGAAAGATTTAAGAAAGTTAGTTGATAACTATAAGTTAGTAATTGACAAAGATATAGCTGATAGAAAAAAAATCATAACAAGTAGTAATGATGAATTGGGTACTATTTTTTTAGATGTTACAAAAGATACTAATATAGAAGTTAATACTGATAAGCTTACACAGTTATATACTAAAACCCTAAAAAAACCTGACTCAGATAAACATATAATTGAGTACGAGACATATTTTAATACACTGAAAACTTTTGTAAAACAGATACAAAGCACAGATAGCTTTCTTCCATTAAGGAAAAACCCTATTTTAAGCTTGATAAATCTTGCTTATATAATTAAAAATGGGATCTTCAAAGTAGATACCTACTTAGCTAGTGACATCATACTTTTAAAAGCTTATTATTCTGCAAATAGTGATATTACTAAACTAAACATTATTAACGAAAGAATAAATACAGATACTCTAAGCACCTCTTTAACATCTCTACAAGAAACACAGCCTTCTGATGAGTTAAAAAAGATTATAGATTTTATCGACCTACAAATTTTTGGCATATCTCGATACTTTAATGATTTTAATTTAGAAAATATTTTCTTTCATAAGACTCATACAACAAACACGCCTAAACTTGAGTCTTTTGAACAGCTCTTGATAACTTTAAAATGTATCCCAGATACAATATTTGATGATGAAACACTATATAAAAAAGTCCATAAAGAAAGAGAGCTCTATGAAAACCTTTTTACAAATAATAATGACAAGCCTATAGAGAAAATTATAGAACAGTCACCTAATAACTTAATTACAAAAATATCTAATAAGTATTTTCAAGCTTTGCTAGAAATAGCTACTTCTATAAACATCGCCATATCCGATGAAAACCTCGAGGTAATTGGCCCTTTCATCGAGTTCGAAAAGAATTTTAATTTAATAACCTCACAAATATCCAAAAAACATGAGTTTAATCATGAAAGATTTTACAAAGATATAAAGCATCTAAATAAGATATATCCTAGACTAAAGTCTAATTACTCATTATTAAAAGATATTGAACAACAATTAATTAAAAATAAAAATGGTATAAGTAGACTTAACTGTTTTTTTAGCAAAAAAAAGTTTTTAACATATAAAGAAATTAGAGTATCTAATCCTAGCAACAAGGGAATTAATATTGATAAATATTTAACAAAAATAAATAAAAATATTTCTAATGCCAATTATGAAAATGCTTCTGAGAAAGCTAAAGAACTTACTTTATTCCTTTTAAATCAAGCATGCTACAAGTGCCCTTCTCTTATAGGTATATATAATTTACCACCTTTTTCCAATGATTACTTCCTAACACTTAAAGAAATTACAGACGATCCAATTATTAATGATCTAAAAAGCAAGCAAGATGCTTATTGGAGGATATAATGCTAGACATAATAAACGACTCATTAAAACGACTAGAAACCGCACCTAACAATGATGATAGTATTAGTAATGCAATATCCAATCTGATATCTGAGCTTAATAATATTAAGACTTTGTTAAGCCCTACAAATCTCAACCTTTCAGGCAGTGCCTCGACATTAACTCCCTCTATGACTGCTCAAATCAAATGTTCATTCAGTCTCGCTCCAGGAGTCTATTTAAGTACAAGAATAAAAACACTTGCAGGAAATCTACCAGCATCTAATATTACTGACTCTAAGCTAGGCGCTAATATACTACCTTTTGCAGGGTGTACAAACCCAGCCAACCCGACAATGAACCCTTTCGTTTTTCCTTGGGTATGTATACCGAACCTTACACCATTTATACCAACGAACCCAACCACGCTATTAGAAGGTGCCCCAATAAATACTATGAATAACAAAGCAATATGTACATTTGCTGCTGGAGGTATGGTGAACTTCATAAGTAGTGGGCAGATTAATGCAAAAACATCTTAAAGGACTATTGGCATGAATGAAATAAAAGATAACCTAAGCACAAATGATGCAGCCATCCTAAAAAAAACTTTTGACAAATTAAGTAGTGATATTAAAAATGATTTTGATAAAAGAATCTCTGAGTATAGTAGTAGCCTTTTATTCAAGTATTATAGTAGTTTATATTATTTTCTTCCTAAATCATGTTTATTAGAAATAAGAGACAAAGGTCATAATGGCTACTATATCCGTCCTCAAGAGTATTTTTTTATTGAGGACAAAAGAACTAATAAATCCTTAACATATACAACAAGATCAGAAAGTCTTATCTTACCTGTAAAGAATGTAGCAACCATAAAAAAAAGTGACACTCTAATAAATATATCATTAGATTTTGAAAATAATTTTGAATATGATTATCTTACTATATGGCTTGATCCAAGACTATGTGAAGAAGATCCTTTTTTTGCCACATATATTTTCAATCAAATACTAGTAGATAGCGGTTCCGCAAAAATTAGATTTTTAGACTACTCATACTCAACCAAGGATATAATAGTAGAACCTATTAACCTACAACTTAAACCAACTGAAAAACTGATTTTGAATATTCATAACCCTAGTCTGATGTATGGGTTTAATATACGAATCAAAGATTTATTTAAATATAAATACAATAATCTACAAAAAATAGACTTCTACTTTAATCTAAAAATAGATAACTACAACGAAGAAAGACTTTCTTCATTATTTAGAGTCAATTTGGTACCAATATTTAATAGCTTCGATGATTATTCAAGCGCCACATTTACCTCTATGAGTCTATCAAATAGTAAACTAAAACATCATCAAATAGATGATGCTCAAGCAATAGAGGTTTTATCAGTGTATGAAAACAATACTCCTTGTTCATTTGATGGCTTTGTCTTTTCTGGTCAAAATGAATACTATCTTAATAGAAACTCTCAATCACT
This sequence comes from Francisella salina, assembly GCF_000219045.1. NCBI lineage: Bacteria > Pseudomonadati > Pseudomonadota > Gammaproteobacteria > Thiotrichales > Francisellaceae > Francisella > Francisella salina. The sequence continues at coordinate 1,038,137 of NC_015696.1, read as the reverse complement.
AAACTACAATGTTGTCTTCCCTGAACTTGATAACAAAATATTAGAGACAAAAATACACACATACACAACATGGACACAGATAGTAGAAATATCTGATCTTATAGAGATTAACTCAAATGCAATAGCTTCTATAAATTCAAGTATTTCTCCAATCTTTATAAATAGAGGATTAAATAACTATAACAATAACTCTAGAGATATGTTTAATATGGTTGATATGATTATATCTAAGAATATGTATTCAAAAACAACATTTATAGCTATAGCAAAGCTTTTAAAGACCGATGATAATAATATATCATTATTATCAAGCTTATTAGATAAAGTGGAAATTGATTCTGTTACTAATGAACTAATGCTAACCACTAGCGATAGGTACAATGAGAAATATAAATATTTCTTAGATTTTTTTGTAGGTATTATATGTAAATTCATAAACCAAAACACCTTCAGTTTTATTAAAAAAATTGTTTTGAATAACTCTTGAGAAAGGATATAAAAATGGCAGATTTTGTAGAAGTAGAGATCATTCTAGAGATTATTAAAAGTACAAAGGAAATTGTTAAAGCAGATCACATTGATAATGAGCAAATTGCATACTATCGTAATAACATCAGAAAAAGTATATTTTTCCTTCAAGAAGAATTATTAGAAAAATATAGTGAAACTATATGTAAATACATAACATTTCCATTAATTGCATATGTTGATGAAAAACTAATGATTCTAAAAGAAGAAGCAGGAAGTAATATTTCTTGGGGACTGCTACAACTTGAATACTATGATAGAAAAGATGGTGGTGAATATGTTTTTGAAATAATTGATAATTTATTATCAGACAATATCTATCCTCAATTATGCTATCAAACAATATCTCTAATTCTTAATAATGATTTCTATGGTAAATATTATGAAAACATTTATAACCATAATTTTCTTGCTTACAAAAAAGAAGTTGATAAATATATAGATAAATCTGCAATTGATTCAGTTAGCTTTATTGATACTTCTAATAGTACCCCTCCTCCAAAGAGATATCGTAAAATTGCAAAAATCTTATTAAGGTTTGGGGTCCCTCTTGGATTATTCCTTATAAGTTTATTGATTTTTATGATTTGGTAATTTAGGGAGATTAGCATGAGTAGACTAATATCAGCACTGAACAATATAGAGTTAGAAACTCAAGATAAGATAAATCTTATTAATAGCATGCGAACTCACTCAATATATGAGAATGCCGAATATGATACATTTGTCCAGAAAATAGTCGATAATTCTAATGATACTAAAAGTATAGATGTATATAGCTTATTTCTTTGCTTGAATTCAGAAATATGCTTGAACTTAGATCAAATCGGTGCAACCCCCGAAATCATTGAAGATTACTTTTCTTTTATAGAAGAAAACTTTTCAACTATAAATCCCTTAGATTCTAAACAGAAAAGTGAACTTGCTGAAAAAGGTATTAACAAATTTTTAGCAGTAGTTGATATCAATTTTGCTGAAATTAAAAATCTAGACCCTCAATCATCCACTACTATTGAAAACATAGTTAATCTAATTAATAAATTTACAGTATTTTTCGATGAAAATAATCTAGGTTATAATTCTGATCTAAAGGTACAACTAGATAAAACATTAAACAAAATAAAAAAATCAATAGCTACACAAGAGCAACAAAATCAAAGTGTAGAACAAGAACCTCATAAGGATATAAAACAGTCCGTAACAAAAAGTGAAGAGTTGATACCAGTCACTAAAAAGAATTTACAAGGTTCAGATAAGTGGCAGTCTCTTGTTGAAAAGATAGAAATTCTAAAAAGTCTAGTTGATGATGAGAGAATATTTGAAACATCCATAGTCTATGATGATATTCAGAATCTACTAGCAAATTTTGATCCTAAAGAATATTTCCCTGAAGTTTTTTTCCCTTTATATAAAAAGATTGCACCAATAATAGGTGATATACATAAAAATATAGATTATTACTCTTCGAGTATTCAATGGAGTGTAGCAAAAAAAATGTATGAAATCGATTATAGCCAGTTTTTGGATGACCTTGAGAAAATGCCTGAAAACAACTTTATCAATAGTACATCTTCTTCAATAGCTAAAGAACACTTCTATGAAACAAACTCTGAAGCAAAGAAAGAGTATCGTGAAAAAAATAAAGTATTAGAAGATAGTGATGCTCATAAGCCCAATATAAACACAAAGCCCAAAAATCAAGAAGTTAATAATACCCATCAAGATACTTTAAAGCAAAATAATACAAGAGATGATGTCGATAATATTAGTGGTGATGATTTAAATAAATTATTCGACTTTTAAAGTATAAATAGTTATGAATATAGATAAATTGAATAAAATATCTCATAAACTCTCTTTAAATCATCTTCTTAGAATTTTTTCTGTTTATAATATTCCTCCCCAGAAGATGAGATTTGAACCAGTCTTAATAGATAGCACATTATCAGCCACTATCCTAAGAATATCAAAGAAAAATGAGCGTATATATATAGATATAAATGTTTTTAAACTTAAGCCTTTTGCAGAGCTAGAAACAAAATACCAAAAATATATTCGTAGTAATAATGATTTAGCAATTGAAGTATTAGAGTACGGTATTAGATCTCTATTATACAGATATATAATTAGAACTAAGGAATTATATAGACTGACTCAAGATAATGCTTATATTAAAGCAGCTCCCAGATTTACTATTGATAATACAATTAATGCTCTATATAAAGCTCTTAGTGAAGATTACTGCACTATTATTAACTATGAAAAGGAATTAATTAAAATTAGAAGACCTCCTTCTTCAGTAGGTCAAAAAAATATAGGCAATATATATCTAGGTGGATACATTCCTTCTTTTATTTATTTGATTAAAGTAAACATAATAGTTATAAACAAAAATAATAGCGATATAAAGAGAATAAAAAATAAAGTCAAAGTAATCAAAAAGAGTATCAAGAACAATTCGATAAGAATAAAACTAAACATAACGATAGAAAATAATAAACCAAATAATAAATATGCTGGTTACACATATTTATAGTTAAAGAGTTCTTAGGTAAAAGCTATGAAGAAATCAAAGTTTTCGCTGCCTTCAAAAGCGGTAAAAACAGCACTACTATCTGCGAGTATAAAATCCCACTCTGAACCTTTTTGAATTTCATATATTGCATCAATATTATCAACTCTTGTTGTAAAATTCATCATCGAGTTCTCAACTTCAACCAGCTTAATTCCAGAAAGAGACAGAGTAACAACATTTTTATTCCTACTAATGCTCGTGATTCGTAAGACTTTTTTATTTTCAAACTTCACATTAGCTGGAGCAGTCGCTTTCCTTTTTATAAAAATATAATACCTAGAAGCGACAAAGAACTCTTCTGGGAAATTCTCACATATATATTTTCTTCCATGCAAATCAAATTTAATAAAGTTATTAATTTTTCTATACTCACAAAGACTAAGTAGCCTATCAGCAAGTGAATCAAGCTTTCTCAAAGGCTTATAAAAATCAAATTCAATACTATCAATCTCCTCAACTTTATCTAAGTTAAGTTGAATTAGACTATAAATATCATGCACCAAATCAAATATTTGTTTCGGAGAGCTATTCAATCTATTTGATTCTGCAAATTTAAGCTCTCTCTCTAACTTATTAATTAGAAATACCAATATAATAGCTGCATAAGATCTGGAGGTCGAGAAGACAAAACGGTTAAAAGACTTTAACTCAGAAACGAGCCTATTAAGCTTTACAAAAATATCCTGCATCGAGTAATGATTGAGAGTTAATACTGGAAAGTCGTAAATATCCGATACTAATCGACCTCTGTCTAACTTAAATAATGCAATTTGTGTACTATATTTAGAGCTATAATCATGTTCTAACGAAAGAGATAGTTGATTATAGATATACTTAGTACCATCTTTTTCAACTACCCTTTCTTTAATATCTAAAAATATTGGAATATCACCAACCAACTCATCTGTTGTTACTTGTAAGGATAAAGGGTAAGACCTATCATAAGAAATAAATATCTTTTCATCTAAATACAGTTCAAGATCTTTTATGAGAATAAGTCCAGTATACAAACTTTCAATATCTAAATTAAAGCTAATAATTCCTTTATTAAGATTCATCGGCAAATAGTTTGCAACTCTTGAACTTTCTAAAATAGATAGGTTTGACTGATCTAAAATATCTCTATCTAACCTTACCCCATCTTCCCAGTATACCCTTTCAAGAAACATTAAGACATCACTCCTATTTACTAAGCAGCTGCTATATATCCTATTTTAGCAACACCTTTATCTGTACTTGCAGCACCGCATACAGGCAAGCTACCTTGTGAAGTTGTGAGCCCATCAATCGATATTATATGATATCTCATACCATCTTTAGAAACACCCATTAACTCTGTTGGCTCTATCTTTATACTAAAGGCTTCTGAACTAATTGGATATAACTCTAGGTTAGATATATCGATCATAATACCCCAAGCATCATCTGTCTTGTACTCTTGCTTTTTATTAGAGCTACCAAGTTTAATCTTCATATCCGTTGCACCCGCTTGAAGTATACTAGATACAGCACCTTCGAGTAATGTTCTAACACTCGACTTAATTAGGGCACCAAGTGTAATACTAATTGTTGGGTTTATAGATCCCGGTGTTATTGACAAACGTATTACACTAGCTGCAGCTGTTGCAGAATCTGCTTTTGTAACATCTTCTCCTCCTTCAATTGCAACAATGTTTTTATCAAGATTAACTCCCGCCATAGAAAACGAATCTATAAATAATCTACGATGTGGATGAGAGCCTATACACGCTGTAGGATCTGTTCTAACATGAATAGTTTCTCCACTTGTTACCTGTTGTCTTGTTATCATCTCACTCATAACCACTCTCCTTGTTTTTAGTTATTATTAGCACCGAATAATTCAGGTTCAAGCCTAGTATCAATAGTCATTGTAGTATCCATACCTTCAAATTGGATATGTGGAATCACATTTATTTTGCATGAATACCAACCTGGTTTACCTGGTATAGTTTTAACATCAATAGAAACATTTCTAAAAGGGTATCTTGCCATCTCTAGAGGTGTTGGTTGATATACAGTAGTAACAAACTCTGATATCCAATCTGAAAGAATATTTTGAATTTCCTCAGCACCGACCACACTTCCGATTTTATCCCTAATTACACATTTGATATAGTGAGATATCCTAGATATACACATTGTGTAAGAAAGGTTTGCTATCAACATTGAATTTGCTGAATCAAACTCATCTACAAACTCTTCAACTTTTTTAGCTGAATTCACACTAAAAAAGCATGCATTACTCGTACCTTTTTCACTTACAAATGGTATTAGGCCAATATTCGCCAGTGATAGTTCCATATAGTCAGCAAATAACACATTTAAAGGAGGTTTTGTTTCTAAAACCCCTTTATTATCGTAGACACAAGATACTAGGTTTCTTACATAGCCACCACTTTCGACCCCTCTTATATACTGGAACCATCTAGTTTTATCGTACGATCTCATCATATTTTTAACTAGGTGAATAGAAGATGGTCCCCACAGATAACTATTATTATCTGAATAATCAACGAATTCATTAAAACCTTCCATGAGTTTGTATTGAACTGGGTTATTTTCAGGATTATATGGCTGACGTAGCATAAAGTCTCCAACAGTCAGTCCTATATACGCAGCAACATCAAGGTTTCTAAAATCATTCCATTCTTTATATCTTGGATGCTCTAATAAAGATTCAAAACTTTTTATATGAGTTATTTCCGAAAGATCTTTTACCCCAAAAAATGATTTATCAATTGATGCTACAAATGGTGCATGAGAGCTTTTTGCGACCATACCCATTCCAGTTAGCCAAATTATATCATTTGTAGTATTTTCAAAATTATATAAACCTAGTATTGCACCATATGGTTCTCCACCATATTGATCAAACTCTGCAACATATACTTTTTTAAAGAAATCACTACTAGATATATCATATAAATTTCTCTCAAAATCATATTGTAGCTCTTCTTTCTTAACATCTATTATACTTACTTCTACATTATCGTAGTCATCTTGACAAACTTCCTGAACTTTAAGCCACTCCTGTTCAAGAGTTTTAAACTCATCATTTGATATTATAGAGTTAACTTGTAAATCAATAAGCTTATCAATAACTGTAATAACTTTTTGAATATACTTTTGGTTATAATTATTAATAGCATCGTTATTTGCTAACACTAGAGATAAAGCCATAAGGTTTCTAGCATTGTAGTCTGTAGATAAAGATAAAACTTTAGATGCATCACCTGAAACATCAAAGTCTATATTCTTAAGTACATTATCAACCTCTGCTGATCCACCAAAATTGTTCAAAAGCTCATCTGTAAGACTTAATTTACTTTCTGACATCAAAAAATCTCCCTACTTATTTTCTATTTCTTCTTGCTTGCTTGTCTCAAGAGACTCAACAGCTTCTGCATCATCAGAATCTTTAATCGTATAGTTTGTCAAAGCAGGAATCTTATTTTTTAAAGCTTCTAACTCATTACTATCAGAAAAAATCATATCTATCGTTTTTTTAAGATTACGATTATTTTCTATATCCTTAGCAAAAGATGCTAATATTTCTTTCATTTCAAGCAAAGCTCTAATCTCAGGAACTTTTTTAGCGACCGCATCAGGTCTAAAATCTTTTATACTTTGGATTCTATAATTAACCTTCAAGTTGCTAGGATCTTTAGAGACAAAATTAGGAGCTTCAAAATCAAAAGATATATTCATATCCTCTAAAGCCCTATCAACTCCATTATCTATTCTTCTTACTTCTCTATCTGCAAATTCTTTTTTTGCATCTACAGACCTTCCTTTTGATAAATCTCCGACTACTAAAACTCTATAAGGCAATTCTTTTTTCTTCAACACGCCATCTACATTAGTTTCATAATTTATCATTAACCTTGAATTTGGAATCTTATTTTTTGCCATTATCACTATCTCCTGTTTAAGAACTTTCTAATAGAAAAACTACATTATGATCTGCCGTAAAACAATACTTTCTACAGCTCAAATTAAACCCAAATCATTGGCCTATAAATTCTATTTAAGTCATCAATAGAATATCCTTTAGCTGGTATTGTTGCTAAAACACTAAATCCTTGCGAACTCCTTACTTCTTCATGTTCAAAACCAAGATTAAGAGCAACTTTAGCTTCTACTATATTTTTAATTTTTTTAACATACTCATCTTTGCTAATATTACTATATGAGTAAAGATTTTCATTATCTTTATTAACATCAACAGATACATCATTAGATATAGGATCATATGTTAGACCTATGTTAAAACCAGTTTTATCAGTATTAGTAGAATTCTCCTGCTTTAGTATCCTAAAGCCTCTAAATAATCTGTCTAACTCTTGCTCATCAAGCTTAGCTATATTACTGTAAATATTCTGTAAAACCTGCTCAGTATTAGCTTCTCTATCAATACTAGTAAACTCATTTACTTTACCATCTCCAGATCTAACAGAAGAGCTCTTAATATTAAGCTTCATATTATGATTGCTCGAGCCAAAGAGTTCTGATGAATAACCAAACGTTGATTCAAATACAATACCTGTAACACCACTTTTCTCAACTGTATAACAAATATCCTTAAGTAGCTCTTTATTATCATTCACTAAAGTGAAGAAAGAATCACTAGGTACACATATTGAAGCACATAATCTCTGCACTTCGACAAAACTATCCATAAAATTAAGCATATTAACCAATGCAGATAAAAGCTCGTTATCATCACCCACCCTCTCTGCAAAACTTTGATACGGTTCACACAAGGAGGTTAAGATTTGTTTAGTAATATTCAGATGACTTTCTGAGACATCATGAGACCCGACTCTTAAGTTCCTATTTTTCGCCATCCTTCTTAACAACAAATAAAACCCTCTAGTTAATCTATCTAAAGACCTAATAATTTTACAAAGCTTGATAACTGTTTCAGCAGACGAACTATCTTCTTCTATAGAAAAGTTAATTACCAAACCAGTAAAATATGCGTACTCTTGGGATAACTCAAAATCAAAACCAGGGAGCCTTTCTTTAAGCCACCCAGTAAAGTTGAAGCTATCACTACTCGAAAACACGCTCTTAAAAGTCGAACTACTCTTCCACTTAGCTTCTTTATTCAATATTACAAGATTATCTAGCAGTTTTTTTTGACATTCCATCATAGGAGATACAAAAGACTTGATAAAATCAGCTTCATCGTCTATCATCATCACTTCTATATATCTCTGAATAGATAACTTTGTAAAATACTCCTCAAACGTTGACTTATACTTATCTTTCTTCGCAGAGAAATTCGATAATTCCTCAAGTGGAGATGCTCCAATTCTTGAAACTCTTGAGTCTAGTGAATACATCCTATTAAATTCAGCTAAACTTACTGTTGAACCCAAAGAAACTGATGATGCTTTGGTATTTTCCGTAAAAATAGCCCCTACACTCTTATTAGATAAAACATTTATAGAAGTATAACTAATATTAGACTCAGGACTTATAACTGTTGTACGATTTTCCAAAGCATCTATAAACGACTTAGTTTTATCTGAGTTCTCTTTCTTACTAAGAAAATCTTTTGCATCCTGCTTCGTTGATTCACTAGTCATCATTCTACAAAGGTTAAATAAGATAGGTAAATCACTACTATCATCAAATTCTATAACGTTGATAACAGACATCTGATCTTTAAATTCTTCTTTTTTTAACGTTTGAGAATAGTTTATCAAAGTATCTTGAACATAAAATGAATCCGGATCATTAAAAGTCTTAGCTTTATTAAAGCTTGGATTATACTGCTGATTACTAGATGACAATATCGCATCAGAAGCTTTTTTCTTTATATCTAATGACGCAATATCTTTAAATTTTGATTTAAGTTCATTAAGATCCGCGCCAGCTTTCCCAGATAAATTAGCTAATGAAGAGCTCTTTGATAAGGCATTAAGAATCTCATCTGAATCGATATTAGATAATTGCCCTCCTTTAAGCTTATATACTTCACTCAAAGATCCAATTACAGAGTCAAAGGTACTTCCTTTATCATATATACTAGATAATATATTTTGTGCAGCTCCATACGCATTCGTTCCTGTTGTTTTAGCAAGATCAAAGTCTTTTTGAGCCGCACTAGAAATATTCTCAAGCATTGAGCTTGCTTTATCTTTTGCATATTTACCAAAATCCATATAATCACTTGTTAAATCTTTAGCTGTTGATGTCAACTGACCCTTCAAATCTAAATTTTCACCAGTTAATAGCCTTTGAGCAGAATTTTCCAATAACCCTTGCTTATGTGCAATAGCTCCCTTCAAATCATTTCTTTGAGCCATCGAATATCCCATTCCTGATTTGACATCATACGACCCAGATGTTTGATTAAGATCTAACATCTTAGTAGTCATCGGTATAGAAATTCTCAATGTTCTAAGCTTAGAAGCTGATTGCTTGGAATATAGTCCAAATCTAGCCTTAATTTCCATATCACTAAATTCAGATAAATTTGGTATTTTAAAAGGTGACTCATAACTCTCACCGATATTCTTTTTTATGATTGAATCAACCTGATTTCTAAACTTATTGACAGAACCTTTAGCATCAGCAAAACCTATCAAATTATCTGCTAATATCTTTCCTTTTATTTCACCAGATAATAGGTCAAAGCTCGCTGTATTAGTAGAGGTCTTAACTTGAATTAATGGGTTTTCATAATCTCTAGAACTCAATCCAAGAGTCATTAGCCCTTCACCATTCTTTTCAACCCCTAAACTCTGTTTTTTATAGTTAGCTTTTGAATAACCCGTCAAAGCACTTCTACCAAAGTAGATTTGTTCAATCTCTGGATAAGTATATTCTCTAATCAAGTCAAGGCCATCTCTAGTTTTTGGAACTAAATATCTGTATGACCCTTCTGGTGCATTCAAAACGAAACCTAGCTCATTTAAAAGTTTATAATCTTCTTTAAATTTAGGTGTATAAACAAAGCTTTTAGCTTCTTTTGAACCTTTTGCTGTTACTAATTTAAGATTCACGTTTCCTTTAAAATTATCCAGTAACTCAAAAGACTTCGAGTCTGTAAAATTCAATTTACTTGCATTTGCACTAATATCAACATTGTAACTAAACATTGCTGATGATGCTTTACCACTCATTCTAAGATATAAAGGTATAAATGACTTAACATCTCCTCTCGCACTATCAAATACAGGTAAATTAGACCAGATATTTATACATGAACTACCCATAAAACTTTTCTCACCTGCAGCAACAAGACTCGCAGCAGCTGATGCATTTTCGCTATTGATAGATGCAGTTAATTTGGCATTAAACTTAAATTTTGGCAGTGAAGTTAATTGCGCAACATTTCCACCACCAAGCATCTGATTAACACTTGATTTTATAAAAAAATTGTAAACCTCTGTATCTGTAATACTGCTCCACAGCTTAACTCTGTTAGGGTCTTTATAGAAAGCAAAATCCCTATCCTTAATCCTTGTAAGAATGCCTTTTTGTTTATGGGAATCCTTCAGAAACCTTTCAAAATATTTTTTCCTTTCTACGGCATAAGTATTAGCCATGACATCTATTGTTTTTAACTTTTGAGCAACAATAATCTCATCCTCGAAAAACATATGCCTTTCGATGTCATTATAAAACCACGCTTTTATAAAATCAAAAAAGCCTCCATTAACCTTTTCTTTCTTTAAGTCATCAGTATCATATAGTATATCGTTAATATCTTCAGCCATGTAAATCCCAAATAACAAACCCTTTATACTTGTTATTCTTACATGAGCAACGTAACTAATTAAACTATTTTACAGCACTTCTAATATATATTAACCTGTCCCAATATCACTCTATCTTTTGCCCCTGTTGCCGATGGAATATTATTATAGCTATTGTTAAGAGTTTCATTTCCTAACACAGCAAAGGCTATAGCTTCTTTTGCATCACTACTATGCCCAATATCTTCAAATGTTAAGACTTCGACATCTATCAGTTTTTTAATAGTTTCTATCAAAAACTTATTATACGCCCCTCCCCCTGTGAAAATTATTTCATCCAACTCAACTTTATCAAGTACAAAATCATTATATGCTTTGGCTATACTCTCCGCTGTAAATATAGTTAACGTATGAACTATATCTTTAGGATTGCTTTGCTTATATTTATCAAGAATATAATCTGTATACCCAATACCAAAAAGCTCTCTACCCGTTGATTTTGGTGGATTCAAAGATAAATATGGATTTTGCAAAAGCTCCTGCAACATTTCTACAATAACTATACCAGAAGCTGCTATTTCGCCATCTTTATCATAATCTCGATTAAACAAAACTTCCATTGCCCTATTTATCATCATATTACCTGGACCAGTGTCAAATGCATATATATCATTAATATTTGCATTTCTAGGAATAATTGTAGTATTAGCTATTCCACCAATATTATGTAGAGCACGTGATTTATTTTTATCACTATAAAGAATATAGTCCACATAAGGTACCAAAGGGGCTCCATCTCCTCCAGCTGCAATATCTCCGGCTCTAAAATTTGACACAACTGTTGTTCGACATTCATAAGCTATCGTCGCAGCATCTCCTAACTGTAATGATGATTTAATAAATCCATCTTCATTTTTTGCCTGGTGATATATAGTTTGCCCATGACTAGCTATGAACTCGATATCTTCTAATTTTAGGTTATTTACAGCTACTGATTTCTTTACAGCATTAGCATATTCAATTCCAAGCTTAAAATTAAGACTACATAATAGCTGAGCATTACTTCTTGTTAAATCTAAAGATTGCTTAATATCGTTTAATAAATCTTCTGAGTATGAATATGTTCTAAAACTGACTAATTTAATATCAGTATCCAGTCCATGCCCTTTAATCTTACATAAAGCCACATCAATTCCATCTAGCGATGTTCCAGACATAATTCCAATACAGTATTTATACTCATTCATCCTTGATATCCCAATAGTAAAATCTTAATTTTATTATAACCTACTAGCTAATTCACAAACACTGATTATTTCAATTTTTAAAGTCCCATTACTTTTTAGAATTACTCTCTCTTAGACTTGTTAACATATATAACTTTGTTTATCCTAAAGTTAGAAACAATTTTTTGTTAATCATATGAAATACTTTCAGCTCAAGCTTTCGCTATTTCTTATCTTCTTTATTAGCGCTATTTTACTTAATAGTGTTGGTATTGTGATTCTACAATCGGTCACTCATTATCAAGTCACAGAAGTTCAAGCAAGTATTCTTGAGGCATGCAAAGATCTTACTATAGCAATAGTTTCATTTGCTATTTGTTCATTTATTCCAAGATTTGGTTATAAGAATGCCATGCTTTTAGGACTAGCAATTATTGCTATAGGATGTATTACCATGGCAGGCCTAGATAGTTTCTTTACAGCTAAACTACTATTTGTTTTAATAGGCGTAGCTTTTGCTCTTATTAAAGTATCTGTATATTCAACTGTTGGATTAATTACCAATGACTCAAAAGCACATGCTAGCTTAATGAGTCTATTAGAGGGTGTCTTTCAGGTTGGGGTTGTTTTATGCTTTTTTGTATTTAGCATATTTATTCACTTTGGTAACTGGCTTGGCACATACTGGTTATTAGCTGGCTTATGCTTAGTTGCATTTTTGCTACTTTTATTTACCAAACTTGATGAATCAGCAGTACGAACATCTAAAAATTCTAATTTTCTAGCAGATACTTTAAGTATGCTAAAACTCATAAAACTACCAATTGTGATGTTATTTATAATTAGTGTATTTTTTTATGTATTTATCGAACAAGGTGTACAATCTTGGCTTCCAACATTTAACACTAGAGTACTTCACCTTTCTACATCAACCAGTGTCTTTATGGCAAGTATTTTTGCTTTAAGCATAGCTGCTGGTAGAATCACTTTTGGCTTCATAATGAAAAAGATTGACTGGAAATTAATTATTATCATAGGTCTTATATGCTGTGGAATATTAGTAATATCAACCTTACAACTATCTAAACTAATAGATACTAATCAAACAGATTCTTATTTAGCTGTAGTTATAGCACTACTGTTTCCTATGATTGGTTTTTTCATGGCTCCAATATATCCAACATTATGCTCAAGTATTCTTAGTAGCCAACCTGAAAACTTACAAAGTGCTATGGCTGGTTTAATAATCATATTTTCCGCTTTGGGTGGTACTATTGGTTCTAGGATAATTAGTGAAATATTTGCACACTTTGGTGGTGTAACCGCATTTTACTGCGTACTTATACCGATAGCACTTTTAGTACTATTAATACCCCCTTATGCTAAACTTCATAGGAATAAATAATTATGTCTAATAATCAAGAACAACTAATACAACTATCAGGTAAACTTTTTGGTGCAGTTCAATTAAAACCATGTTTTAAAGACTCAAAATACTTTGTCGATATGACTCCTAAAAGATCTTCTCAAGATATCTTAAATGATTACAAAAAGCTCAAAGACTCTGGTGATTTTGATCTCAAAGCTTTTATTGAGGATAACTTTTACCCTCCAATATCGGAAAAAACTTTTAATAATAGTAAAGAATTATCTCTATCATCTTATATCAAACAAATGTGGCATTTTTTGCATCAGTCATCTGACAAACAAAACTCTCTAAGTTCTCTTATAGCACTTCCAAAACCTTATATAATCCCTGGTGGAAGATTTAGAGAGGTTTATTATTGGGACTGCTACTTTACTTGTGAAGGTTTGCGAGTTGATGGTGAAATACAGATGATTAAAGATATTGCAGATAACTTTGCATATTTAATAGATACTGTTGGCTTTGTACCAAATGCAAATAGAAAATACTATCTAACTCGTTCGCAACCACCTCTATTTTACTTAATTGTAAATATCCTATATCAAGAACTAGGTATTTCCGCTATTGAAAGATATTTACCAACTTTAGAAAAAGAATATTCATTTTGGATGAATACGCAAAGAAATGTAAACGGTTTAAATAGATACTGGGATGAATCAGCTACTCCTAGACCAGAATCATATCGCGAAGATATTGAGCATGCGCAAAATATAGCAAACAAACTAGACTTCTATCGTAACATCTGTGCAGCTTGTGAATCTGGGTGGGATTTTTCTAGTCGTTGGTTTGCTAATACAAATGACTTTAGTACTATTCAAACAATAGATATTCTACCTATTGATTTAAATAGCTATCTATATGGATTAGAGAATCTACTAGGTAAATGGTTCACTGAAATTTCAGACCAAGAAAAAGCGACTAAATATTCAGAGTTAGCTGAAAAAAGAAAAAAACTTATTCAAAATACTTTCTGGGATCATAAAAAAGATTTTTTTTATGATCTAAATACTAAGACAAATAAGGTTACCAGCATTACAAGCTTAGCAGGAGTGACACCACTATTCTTAAATATAGCTACTCAAGAACAAGCTCAAAAGGTTGCTAAGGTTATAGAAAATCAATTTTTAACAGCGCATGGACTTATTACAACAACTTTAAATACTTCTCAACAATGGGATTCTCCAAATGGCTGGGCACCATTACATTTTGAAGCTGTTATAGGTTTAAGAAATTATGGTTTTGACAAGCTTGCAGAAACCATTGCTAAAAGATTTGTAAATACAGTTAATCAGAAATTTAAAGAGACTGGAAAGATCCGTGAAAAATATGATGTAGTTGATCCCAAAGCAAATGCTGGTGGTGGAGAATATATAGTACAAGATGGCTTCGGTTGGACAAATGGTGTTGTCGCAAGCTTTATCAAAATGTATAAATTATAAATATACAGAATCTTAACATTCTTAAACCATTAAGAATACCAAGCTAAATTAATGTAACTAACTAAAAAAATTCTTGCTGAAAATATAGAAAAATTAGAAAGAAATATTATTTCACGATTGGATCAAGTTCACCACTTTCATAACGTTGGAACATTGTTTCAAGTGAAATTGGCTTAATTTTACTAGCCATACCAGCACTACCAAACGCTTCATATCTAGCCTGACAAATTTCAGACATTGCTGCTTTTGCTACTGCATTATATTTACGTGGATCGAATTCAGCAGGATTTTCTGCCATAAATCTTCTAATCGCTCCAGTAGCAGCCATACGTAAATCAGTATCAATATTTACCTTACGCACACCATATTTAATTGCTTCAACGATTTCCTCTACTGGCACGCCATAAGTCTCACCCATAGCACCACCATAAGTATTGATTACTTCTAACCAATCTTGAGGTACTGAAGATGAGCCATGCATTACTAAGTGAGTATCAGGAATTCTTGCATGAATTTCTTTTACTCTCTTGATAGATAATACATCACCTGTAGGTGGCTTAGTGAACTTATAAGCACCGTGAGAAGTACCTATAGCAATTGCTAAAGCATCAACTTTTGTTTTCTTAACGAAATCAGCAGCTTCTTCTGGATCTGTAAGCATTTGATCCATAGACAAAGTACCCTCAGCACCAACACCATCTTCTTCTCCTGCTTGTCCAGTTTCTAATGAACCAAGACATCCAAGCTCACCTTCAACTGATACACCACAAGCGTGAGCCATATCAGAAACAGTTTTTGTAACATTAACATTATACTCATAATCAGAAGGAGTTTTACCATCTGATTTTAATGAGCCATCCATCATTACAGATGAAAAACCTAATTGAATAGATCTTTGGCAAACAGATGGAGATGTACCATGATCTTGGTGCATACAAACTGGAATATGAGGATACTCTTCAATCGCTGCAAGAACTAAGTGTCTTATAAATGGAGCTCCTGCATACTTTCTTGCACCCGCAGAACCTTGTAGAATAACTGGTGAGTTAACTCTATCAGCAGCTTCCATAACAGCTCTTACTTGCTCAAGATTATTTACATTAAATGCTGGCAACCCATATCCATGCTCTGCAGCATGATCCAATAGTTGACGCAATGAAACTAAAGCCATGTTTATCTCCTTATCTTACTTGACCTGCAATTATTACTTTAATTTTGTTTGTGCTTCCATGTACACCCATACTATCACCACTTGTTAAAACAAGAATGTCACCATCCTTGGCCAAGCCTCTGCTTTCCAACTCCATAGAAGCAGATCTATTGACATACAGCTTAGACATTCTAGTAGAGTCAAAATATAGAGGAACAACTCCTCTAAACAATGTCATTGCTCCTAATGTTGTAGCATTACGTGATAGTGCATAAATAGGTAAATCAGAATTTATACGTGACATCCAGCGTGAAGTATTCCCACCCTCTGTCAATACAATTAAACCTTTTGCTCCAATGTCATTGGCTATTTTAACAGCAGCGACTGATACAGCATGATCCACTCTATCACAATCAGCAATTTTTTGCTTTTTAGTAATATGCGTATACTTACTTCTTTCTGCAGACTCACAAATTCTTGACATTGCAGAAATAGTTTCAACAGGATACTTACCAACAGCTGTTTCAGCTGATAACATCACTGCATCAGTACCATCAAATACAGCATTTGCTACATCAGATGCTTCAGCACGAGTAGGAGATGAATTCTCAATCATTGACTCCATCATTTGAGTAGCTGTGATAGAACCCTTCTCATTTCTTCTGGCTGTACTAATAATTAATTTCTGTACAGTAGGGACATTTTCATCGCCGATTTCAACAGCTAAATCACCACGAGCCACCATCACAAGATCAGAAGCGTCAACAATGCCTTTGAGGTTATCTTCTAATACGGCTTCTGCTCGCTCGATTTTAGCAACCATTGCAGGCTTCCAACCAGCCTCATTAACAAGCTGGCGAGCATATTCCATATCTTTGCCATCTCTAACAAATGAAACAGCTAAGAAATCCACCTGAAGCATAGCTGCTACTTTGATATCTTGCTTATCTTTATCTGTTAAAGCTGGTGCAGTAAGTCCACCGCCTTTTTTGTTGATCCCTTTGTTATTAGAAACTTTACCACCGATAACAACTTTTGTTACAGCTTTGTTACCTTTAACAGAATCAACTTCTAGAACAATTTTACCATCATCTACCAATAGTATATCGCCCTTCTTAACATCTTGAATAAGCTCTTTATAGTCAATACCAACTGTATTTTCATCACCATCTTCGATACCAAGATCTGCATCAAGTGTGAATTTTTGACCTTTCTTGATTATCACAGAACCATTCTTGAACTTCGATAGTCTTATTTTTGGACCTTGTAAGTCCGCTAAAATACCGACATAAGTATCTTGTTCTTTTGCAATTTGACGTATCAGATCAACTCTTTTACGATGATCTTCAGCAGATCCATGCGAAAAATTACATCTTACCGCATTAACACCTGCTTTAATCATCTCTGTCAACGCTTCTCTAGATTCACTAGCAGGACCAAGCGTAGCTAAAATTTTCGTTCTTCTCATATAAATAACCTACAGTTATATAGTTGCTTTCTCTTTAAATATTTCTACAGCAGGTAGTTTCTTACCTTCAAGAAACTCTAAAAATGCTCCACCAGCAGTTGATATATAAGACACTTTTTCTTTAATATCAAATTTCTCAATCGCTGCAATAGTATCACCACCGCCTGCAACAGAGAAAGCATCTGATTCAGCTATCGCTAATGATAGAGCTTTTGTACCTTCTGCAAAATTATCAAATTCAAATACCCCTACAGGACCATTCCATAGAATAGTGTTAGCAGATTTTAAAAGCTCTGCAATATTTCTTTCAGACTTTGGACCTATATCTAGTATCATTTCATCATCAGCAACATCAGCAACATCTTTAACTACTGCAACAGCATTTTCGCTAAACTCTTTGGCAACTCTTACATCTACCGGTACAGGTATGTTTACACAAAACTCTTTCGCTTTTGCCAAGATATCTTTAGCTTCACCAACTAGATCTTCTTCATATAGTGAATTACCAATATTAAATCCTTCAGCTTTTATGAAAGTGTTTGCAATACCTCCACCAACAATAAGAATCTCAACCTTATCAAGAAGATTGTGTAAAACAGATAACTTTGTTGAAACTTTAGATCCACCAACTATAGCAGCCATTGGTTTCTTAGGAGCCTTCAAAGCTTTTTCTAGTGCTTTGATTTCATTAGCCAAAAGTAGACCGGCACACGCTACAGGCACATACTTAGCTACTCCATAAGTCGATGCTTGAGCTCTATGAGCTGTAGCAAATGCATCCATAACAAATACATCACCAAGACTTGCTATTTTTTTTGATAGCTCATCGTCAGACTTTTTCTCACCTTTATTGAAACGTACATTATCGCACATAACAATTTCACCAGCTTTAGCATCAACACCATTTAGCCAATCTTTAGCAAATCTAACTGGTTTATTGATGATTTGGGATAATGCTTCAGCAACAGGTTCAAGTGAAAACTGAGAGTCATACTCGCCTTCTGTAGGGCGACCAAGATGTGACATTAAAATCACTGCTCCACCTTGATCTAAAATATACTGAATAGTTGGAATAGCTGCCTCTATTCTGACTTTGCTTGTAACCTTGCCATCTTTGACAGGCACATTAAAGTCAACACGAACTAAGACTTTCTTGTTCTTAAGATCAACATCTTTTAATGTTAGAAAACTCATTTATACCACCTATAAGTGTTTACAGAGCTCCAAAGTACTCTACTACTCTTATCATTTGATTTGTATATGACATTTCATTGTCATACCAAGATACAACTTTAACTAGAGACTTATCTCCAAGTGAAGTAACTTTAGTTTGAGTTGCATCAAATAATGATCCTTCAGAGATTCCTATGATATCACTAGATACTAACTCTTCTTCTGTATAACCAAAAGATTCATTAGCAGCAGCTTTCATAGCAGCATTTACATCTTCAGCTGTTACACTCTTAGACACTACAGCAACTAATTCTGTTAATGACCCAGTAGGAACGGGAACACGTTGAGCAGCTCCATCTAACTTACCTGCAAGTTCAGGAATTACCAAACCAATAGCTTTAGCAGCACCAGTTGAGTTAGGTACAATATTTACAGCTGCAGCTCTTGCGCGACGGAAGTCATTTTTAGCATGAGGTGCATCTAAAGTATTTTGGTCACCAGTGTAAGCATGAATAGTTGTCATAAATCCACTTTCAATTGTTGCTAAATCATGAAGACCTTTAGCCATAGGAGCTAAACAGTTGGTTGTACAAGAAGCTGCTGAAATAATTTTCTCATCTGCAGTTAATATATCATGATTAACACCAAAAACTACTGTTGGCAAATCATTACCAGCAGGAGCTGAAATAACTACTTTTTTAGCACCAGCATCAATATGAGCTTGTGACTTTGCTTTTGATACATAAAAACCTGTACATTCTAATACTAGATCCACTTTCAATTCACCCCAAGGCAAATTAGCTGCATCTTTTTCAGCATATATTTTAATTTCTTTACCATCTACAACAATAGCATCATCTTTTGCAGTTGTAACAGCTACTTTTGAAAATCTACCTTGAGCGGAATCATATTTTAATAAATGTGCTAACATTTTTGGATTTGTTAAATCATTGATCGCAACAATCTCTATACCAGCCTTGTCAAACATTTGACGAAAAGCTAAACGACCAATTCTACCGAAACCATTAATTGCAACTCTCATTTTAATCTCCTTAAGATATTATCTTTCGAAAGTTTATTACACATATTTAGCAACTATGTTGCTGATATTTTCTACAGTAAAACCGAAATGCTTAAATAAATCCTCAGCTGGCGCGGACTCACCAAAACTATAAATCCCTTTTACTTCACCACCAGCTTTAGGCATATACTTATACCATCCATCAGGCTGAGCCATCTCAACAAAAATCGCTGGAATATCATCTCTTATTACTGATTTTTTATACTCTTGAGTTTGAGTATCGAAAACGTCGACACATGGAATAGAAGCAACATTAACCTCCACCCCTTTGTCTTCATATTTTTTTGCTACTTTAATAGCTAACTCGACTTCTGAGCCAGTAGCTACAATAGTTAGTCTAGCATCGTTATTATTTCTGACTAAATATCCGCCTTTCACAATATTAGAAACTTGTTCTTTAGTCTGAACCACAGGCTCTAAACCTTGACGCGTTAGTACCATAACACTTGGAGTCTCATTAGACTTAACCGCTTCATTCCAAGCAACCATTGTTTCTATAGTATCTGCTGGTCTCCAAACATTCAAGTTTGGTATCAATCTTAAACTAGGAACGTGCTCAATAGGTTGATGAGTAGGGCCATCTTCCCCTAACCCGATTGAATCATGTGACATCACATGCACAACAGGCTGTTTCATAAGAGCAGACATTCTAATAGCATTTCTAGAATAATCACTAAATACTAAGAATGTACCTCCGTATGGCTTTAAACCACCGTATAAACTTAGACCGTTCATAATAGCAGCCATACCAAACTCTCTCACCCCATAAGAAAGATAGTTAGCTCCTTTATCAATATTGTTCAGCCAAATTGACCCACTCCAATTAGTGTTATTTGATCCTGTTAAATCTGCTGAACCACCAAACATTTCTGGCATATTCTTACACAACACTTCTAAAGCCATCTGAGATGCTTTACGCGTAGCCACTTTTACAGGATTCGCTAATTGTGAAGCAATATATTGATTAACTTCTTGCTCAAGATTTGCAGGCAACTGCTTTTTCAATACTCTATCAAATTCTTCAAACTTAGGATTACTCTTATATAAATCCAATTGTTTCTGCCAATTTGCCTCTAAAGCTTGACCTTTTTCTTTAGCATCCCAGAATTTGTATACATCATTAGGAATTTCAAAAGGAGCATAATTCCAACCAAGCTCTTTTGCAGCAGAGGTTCTTTCTTGCTCACTCAAAGGTGAGCCGTGTACAGAAGCGGTACCAGCCTTTTCTGGAGAGCCAAACCCAATAACCGTTTTACAGCAAACCAAAGTTGGCTTACTTTGTTCAGATTGTGCTTTAGCTATAGCTTTTTCGATAGCTTCGAAATTATGACCATCTACATTTTCAATCACATTCCATCCGTAGGCTTTGAATCTCTCAACTGTATTATCAGTAAACCAGCCTTTTGTATCCCCGTCTATAGAAATACTATTATCATCCCAAAATGCTATTAGTTTATTTAGGCCTAAGGTACCAGCTAATGAGCAAGCTTCATGAGATACACCCTCCATTAGACACCCATCGCCTAAAAATACATAAGTGTGATGATCTATTACTTTCAAGTCAGATGTATTGTATCTATCTGATAATAGTTTTTCACCTAGTGCCATACCAACAGCATTAGCCACACCTTGACCCAACGGTCCAGTTGTAGTCTCTACACCAGGCGCATAACCATATTCAGGATGTCCTGGAGTTTTAGAATGAAGCTGTCTAAAGCTTTTAATATCGTCTATATTCAAATCATAACCACTAAGATGCAGTAAAGAGTATAAAAGCATAGAACCATGACCATTTGAAAGTACAAATCTATCACGATTCGTCCAGCTTGGATTTTGAGGATTGTGTTTAAGAAACTTGGTCCACAAAACTGTAGCGATATCCGCCATACCCATTGGCATACCAGGATGTCCTGACTTGGCTTTAAGTGTTGCATCGATAGATAGAAATCTTATAGCATTTGAAAATTCTCTAGGGATAGATAAAGACATTATTACTTGATCCTTTTACTGTATTGTCAATTTAAAAAAATATAACTAGTAAGATGATACAGTAGAGACTTTCATAAAACAAGAAATGTATATAGAATAGTATAACAATACGACAATGAAAATATAATGTATGAAAGGCAAACATAGCCAGGTAAATTATGGCATATATGCAAAGCAAAAAAGAGACTTAGAAAATATCAATATTGCTGTAGAAAATTTAAACAACATTTCTAAACTTATAGCTAATACAACACACATATTTAACTGCTCATTCTCTTTTTTTGAAGAAAAAAATCATGCGTGCATTAAATATCACATAGACGGTTCACTTAAACTAATTTGCCAAGAATCACTCGAGCAATTTAACTACCCTATCTCTGTGTCAAACAGCATAATAATCACTGAGGATGATAGGCTCGTACAAGACAGCTTACATGAACCGTTCATCTGTGAAAGCGCAATAATAGATTTACAAGATATTATCAAAGAAGAAATACTTTTAGAACTACCCATGGCGCCAAAAAAAGACTCTAGCTCTTGTAAAAAGACAAAAAAACATTCATACTATAGCGAGCAAGAAATTGTTACCGAAGAAAAAGTGAATCCTTTTGAGGTTCTCAAAAAGCTTAAGTAACACAGAATTTAAAAATATAAATAAAAGAGGTTATCTAAAAATGGCTGTACAACAAAACAAAAAAAGCAGATCAAAAAGAGACATGAGAAGGTCTCACGATTCTTTAACAACTCCAACTCTATCTACTGATAAGTCTACAGGTGAACTGCACTTAAGACATCACGTTTCGCCAAATGGCTTTTATAAAGGTAAAAAAGTAGTAGATACAAAATCTGAAGACTAATATCATTCCAGTCAACCTTTAGAATCATCTCACACTATTACTTATGCCTTGGTTAGTGAGTATTTAGAAATATATCAATTAGCGACATAGGAAGTTTTATTTATTATGGGTTACAAAATATCTATAGATGCAATGGGTGGAGATAATGGTCTAAACACCACTATCCCAGCAGCTCTTGAAGCAGTTAAGAAAGACTCTAACTTACAAATAGTATTAGTCGGAGACCACCACAAGGTGAAAAGAGCTTTAGACAGATATTCAAAAGTCAAAAAAATAAAACTGCCAGTTTTACAAAGAATTGCCATTCATCATGCTAGCGAAACTGTCGGTATGGATGAGTCTCCATCAATTGCCGTAAGAAAGAAAAAAGATTCTTCAATGCGTGTAGCAATAAACCTTGTTAAAGATGGTACAGTGGATGCATGTGTGAGTGCTGGTAATACAGGCGCATTAATGGCAACCTCCAAATTTGTCTTAAAAACTGTGAACGGGGTAGATCGCCCTGCTATAGTATATGCACTTCCAGCATTTAATAGAGAGACCAAACAGCTCAGCAAAACTTATATGTTAGACTTAGGTGCGAACGTGGTTTGCTCTTCTGAACAGCTTTTCCAATTCGCAATCATGGGCTCAATACTTGCTGCCAGCTCAAAAGGCTTAGCTGAACCCAGAGTATCTCTGCTAAATATTGGTGAAGAAGAGATGAAAGGCTTAGATAACATCAAAAATGCTTCAAAACTTTTACAGAGTTGTGATTTTATCAATTATCAAGGGTATATTGAAGGAAAACATATTTTTGATGATAGTACAGATGTGATTGTATGTGATGGCTTTGTCGGCAATGTTTCCCTTAAAACAATGGAAGGTAGCTTAAGACTTATAGAATCATTAATTAAAAAATCGATTACAGAAACATCGCTACTTATGAAAATACCTGTAATCATGTCTCTACCTTTATTCAAAAAGATGAAAAAAGGAATGAACCTAGATAGTTTTAATGGCGCATCATTATTAGGTTTAACGGGTATTGTCGTTAAAAGTCATGGTAGTGCAAGTGCCAATGCATTTGAAACTGCTATTTATGAAGCAATCAAAGAAATCAAACACAATATACCAAAAACAATTCAAGAATCATTAGAAAAAGTTCTTTAATCACATTCAATCATGATACAATATTTCAGGATAGTAGGCTTTCTTTGGATTGCTTACAATAATGGTTTTTGTTACTAATCTAACTAAATAGGTATGACTATATAATGTTTTCGCAAATACTTGGTACAGGAAGTTACTTACCTGAAAAAATCTTAACCAATGAAGATATAAGTAAATTTGTTGATACTTCGGACGAATGGATTAAACAAAGAGTTGGTATAGAGAGACGCCATTGTGCAAATGAAAAAGAAACTACAAGTTTCATGGCAACTAAAGCTGCTGAAAAAGCTTTAGAGTCTGCTGAGATTAATGCTAATGACATCGATATGATAATAGTAGCAACGAGCACACCAGATTTTATTATGCCATCGACAGCATCAATGGTACACCAAAACTTAAAGATTGATCATTTTAACGTTAGATGTTTCGATATATCTGCAGCTTGCAGCGGGTTTGTATACGCTCTTGACATAGCAAAACAATATGTAGAAACAGGAACATCAAAAAACATCTTAGTAATTGGCGCTGAGAAAATGACTCGAGTTCTTGACTGGAGTGACCGCTCTACCTGTGTACTTTTTGGTGATGGTGCTGGTGCTGTTGTTATCTCAACCAGTCATGAGAAGAAGATTTTATCATCTTTACTTTATACTGATGGTTCATGTCTAGATATGCTAAATGTGCCTAACAACCTTCCAACATCGAGGGGAGAAGGAATAAACATAGATCCATACTTAATCATGGAAGGAAATAAAGTTTTTAAATTTGCTGTTTCAAGACTTTCATCTCTTGCTGATGATTTAATTAAAGAAGCAGGGATACAGTCTAATGAAATTGACTGGTTAGTACCACATCAAGCAAACTATAGAATATTAAATTCAACTGCTAAAAAAATAAATATGCCTATGTCAAAAGTAGTTACAACACTTCAAGATCATGGTAATACATCGGCAGCATCAATACCTTTAGCACTAGACCATGCAGTCAGAACAAACCAAATTAAACCTGGCGAGACAATCATCTCAGAAGCATTTGGAGCTGGATTTGTCTGGGGTGGATTTATTGCAAAAATTTAATCTTTTTTTGAAAGTTACTTCAATATCATAAAGGAGAATTATTATGTCAAAAATAGCTGTGGTTTTCCCAGGTCAAGGCTCACAAAAACTAGGGATGCTTCAAGATTATTATGAAAAATTTGAAACGTTCAGAAGCATTATTGACGAAGCTAAAACACATTTAGGCTACGATCTATGGAATATCATCCAAAATGATGAGTCAACACTAAACAAAACTGAGTTTACTCAGCCAGCATTACTAGCTACAAGTTATGCTATATACAAAGTATTGAAAGAGCAAAATCCAGAACTCAAAGTAGAATATTTTGCTGGACACAGCCTAGGAGAGTACACTGCCCTTCTAGCAGCTGAATGTATCTCATATAAAGATGCCCTGCAGCTAGTATCAACTCGCGGAAAACTAATGCAAAATGCAGTAACTGATAAAGAATGTGCGATGAGTGCAGTCCTAGGGCTATCAAATGAAGATGTTATAAGCAGCTGTGAAGAAGCTGCTGATGCTGGAGTTGTTGAAGCAGCTAATTTCAACTCAACTGGTCAGGTCGTAATATCTGGTGAAAAAGCTGCTGTTGAAAAAGCGAATATAATTGCAAAAGAAAAAGGTGCTAAAAGAGCGCAAATTCTTGCTGTAAGCGTACCATCGCACTGCTCACTTATGAAAAATGCTGCTGATAAGTTTGAGTCAGAGCTTGATAATGTAGAATTTAAAGAACCCACTACTGCTATAGTACAAAACTATGATGCAACATCACATGCAACTCCAACAGAGATAAAATCAGCCGTTGTTAAACAACTCTACAAGCCTGTACTTTGGACTCAATCAATAGAAGAGTTAGTTGAACTTGGCGTTACTGAAGTTATTGAATGCGGACCTAATAAAGTCTTGTCAGGACTAATAAAAAGAATCGATAAGTCATTAACTATCAAAGACACTAATAATGTTGATAGTTTAGAAAATATTTAAAAGGAGATTAACAATGTCTTTAAATGGTAAGATTGCTCTAGTTACGGGAGCTAGTAGAGGTATTGGTTTTGAAGTTGCTCAAGCACTAGCGACTAGAGGAGCTATGGTAATAGGCACAGCCACTAGCCAAGGCTCTGCAGAAAAGTTTGAAAATGAAATGAAAAACAAGGGTTTTCAAGCTAGAGGCCTAGTTTTAAATATCTCTGATATTGAGAGCATCAAAAACTTCTTTGCTGAAGTAAAAGCTGAAAAACTAGTTATAGATATACTAGTTAATAATGCAGGTATAACTAGAGATAATCTAATGATGAGAATGTCAGAGGATGAGTGGGAAGCAGTAATCAACACAAATTTAAGCTCAATTTTCCGCATGTCAAAAGAATGCGTCCGAGGCATGATGAAAAAAAGATGGGGTAGAATCATCTCAATTGGCTCTGTAGTAGGCTCAGCTGGTAACCCTGGACAAACAAACTATTGTGCTGCTAAAGCAGGTGTTATTGGTTTTTCAAAGTCATTAGCTTATGAAGTTGCTACACGCAATATCACAGTAAACGTTGTTGCCCCTGGCTTTATCACAACTGATATGACAGATAAGCTAACAGATGAACAAAAATCATTCATTTCAACTAAAATACCATCAGGTCAAATGGGTGAACCAAAAGATATCGCAACAACTGTTGCTTTCTTAGCTTCTGATGATGCAAAATACATAACAGGACAAACTATCCACGTAAATGGTGGAATGTATATGGCTTAAATTTTGCAAAGTTATTGCAAAACTGATTAAAAAATAATATCATTGGATTTGAATAGTAATTTTAATTTTTTCAAAACAAAAATAAGAAGGAAAAAAACATGAGCGCAAATGAAGTATATGCTAAAGTAAACTCTATTATCGTTGAGCAACTAGGTGTTAAAGAAGAAGATCTTAAACCAGAAGCTTCTTTCATCGATGACTTAGGTGCTGACTCTTTAGATACAGTTGAACTTGTAATGGCTCTAGAAGAAGAATTCGATACTGAAATTCCAGATGAAGATGCTGAGAAAATCAGAACTGTTAAAGATGTTTACGATTATATCGATTCTAAAGTAAACTAATCAAAATTAATCTCCAAGTCCGTACGATATATTCGTACTTTTTTCTAAATGAATATAAACAGGTTAATTTAAATTATGAAATCTAATCGTAGAGTAGTTGTTACTGGCCTTGGTATGGTAACACCTTTAGGAAATGATGTCCCTACAACTTGGGCTAATATTTTGGCTGGTAAGAGTGGTGTAGAAACATTAACTGGTTTCGATACACCTGCTCCAGATATTAGCGAATTTAAAGTTAGGTTTGCAGCAAGGATTAAGAACTTTGATGTAAATGCACTTGTAGGCAAGAAAGATGCCAAAAGAGTAGATCCTTTCTGCTACTATGGTATTGCTGCTGCTAATGAAGCTTTAAAAGATGCTGGTATTGATAAGGTATCTGAAGAAGATTCATATAAGTTTGGTGTTTGTGTCAGTTCTGGTATTGGTGGTATCGAAACATTAGAGACTACTAAATCTATAATAGATACAAAAGGACCTTCTAAAATATCACCATTCTGTATTCCATCGTCTATTGTTAATATGCTATCTGGTATTATTTCAATAAACCATGGTTTACGTGGACCTAATGTTCCTATAGTTACAGCTTGTACAACTGGTACTCACAACATCGGTATGGCTGCAAGATTAATTGCTAGCGGTGATGCAGATGCTATGCTTGCTGGTGGTTCTGAGAAGGCTAGTAACGCTATAGGCATGGGTGGATTCGCTGCAGCTAGAGCATTATCAACTCGTAATGATGATCCTCAAGGTGCTTCTAGACCTTGGGATAGAGATAGAGATGGTTTTGTTCTAGGTGATGGTGCTGGTGTTGTTGTACTCGAAGAGTATGAAAAGGCTAAAGCACGTGGAGCTAAGATATATGCTGAAGTACTTGGCTTTGGTATGTCTGCTGATGGCTATCACATGACTATGCCATATGCTCCAGGACAAGAGAGATGTATACAAAACGCTTTGGCAGATGCTGGTCTTGAAAATGATCCTGATGCTATTGACTATGTAAATGCTCATGGCACCTCTACTCCTCTAGGCGACGTACAAGAATCTCAAGTTGCAGAAAAAATAATTGGCCAGTATAGAAAAGATCTTGTAATGAGCTCTACGAAGTCTATGACTGGACACTTGTTAGGTGCTGCTGGTGCAATTGAATCAATATTCAGTGTACTATCGATAAAAGATCAAGTAGCTCCTCCTACAATTAACCTTCAGAACCTAGACGATGGTTGTAATTTAGATTATGCTGCTAATGCTGCTAAGAAAATGAAGATTGATTATGTACTTAATAACTCTTTTGGGTTCGGTGGTACAAATGGATCAGTCATTTTCAAAAAAGTTTAATTTAGAAGTCTCTGATTTCATATTATCATAAAGCCACATTTGTGGCTTTTTTTATTTATAAGGAAAATATCATGCAAATCCATATTATAGATTTGAAATATATCGTTAATGAAAATCAGGTAGCAAATATTAGGCCTCAACATAGAGAGTTTTTAGATATTGGATATGACAAAGGCATCCTTCTAGCTTCAGGACCCAAATCAGATAAGACTGGAGGTGTTATACTAGCTAAAGGCAGTATTGAGGAAATTAAAAAATTTATTAGAAATGATCCTTTTTATGTTAATAAAATCGCCGAGTATAACTTTAGTACTTTTGATGCTGTCAAGCATATAAAAGAATTAGCTAAGCAATAAAAGTACCATACATCATTTCCCTCTTTTTACCGAACCCTGTATCTTTCTTAACTTCAAAACCATATTTCTGAAGTAATTTTCTAATTTTTGATGCTGATGTAAAAGTTGCAAAGCTAGTTTGTTTTTTAGAGACTTTTGCCATATCTACAAAAAATGATTCATCCCAAATACTACTATTTTTTGCAGGTGAAAATCCATCAAGAAACCAGGCATCTATTGTATCTAAATCATAAGTACCAATGTATTTTGCGTCATCAATAATCAATTTTAGAATTATATTATTAAATTTAAGTATATTTAACCCAGGTTTGGGGTCATAAGTACTCAAAAGTTTTTCATGCCCTGCTATACCATTTAGTGCTATAAATATCTCTTTTAAATCACATGGTGAAATAGGATGTTTCTCAAACGAGATATATTCTAATTTAGCATTATTGGGAGCTAAGCTTTCCCAAAGATTCATAGTTAGAATAAAATTTAATCCACTACCAAACCCTGTTTCACAGATTCTAAAGACTTGATGATTCGTTAAATTCTTAAATCTATTCTCTAGATGATTATGCTCTAAATAGTTATAAGTACTTTCACCAATGCCTGATGTACTAGAGAAATAAAAATCATCAAACAATTCTGATTTTGGAGTGTCATCTTGCCATATTATTTTTGTATACATATTCTTAATTACTTTTAAATAAAGTCTGCTATCAATTAACAAGACTCCTATCTTGCTAAAAGCAACCACTTGTGCAAAAATAACCATTCTATATCTTCACAATATAAAATCAACATGGAAAGTGGAATAAATAATTCATCATCATTCAAGAATAAACTACTAATAACTTTTATATGTTACCTTTGTTACTTTTATACTGCCAATGTCGTTCTAGTAACAGGGGCTGTCATGAAACCCCTATCTGAATATTTTAATAATAGTAATATTGGCTTTGCATTCACATTTATCAACGTAGCAATGTGGTTTGCTATATTGATTATTGGTATTTTGATGAATAGATTCTCAATAAAACTATTATTAATAGCAGCTGTGGCTATTGGTGTAGTTTCATCACTAGTTACTGCTATTGCTCCATCAATGTTTACTCTTAAGGTGTTGCTAACTTGTGTAGGTATAACAGGTGGACTATTTATGGCAATAGCAAGCTACATGATTGTACATATCTATAACGATCATAAGATTAGAGCAATGAATGTTATTTTTACAGATTTCTTCTTTAGTTTTGGTGGAGCTCTGATTCCAATTTTTGCAGCCTACCTGATCACACAAAATTTTCAATGGTATACCATTTATTCAATACTACAAATAACTGCTGTTATAATTTTGCTTCTAGTTATCTTTTCTGATTTCACAATACTAAACAGACATAAGACTGAAAGCGATGTTAAAACAAACCTAAGCTTTTCATCATGGAGTTTAAGTTTATACTGTATAGCTTTTGCTGCATTCTTGTTTCTACTAGCTCAATTAACTATGACTAGCTATGCTCAATCTTATTTCCAAGAAATATTAGGGTGGGGTACTATTGATGCAAACAAACCTCTTTCATATTTCTGGACAGCTCAATGTGTCGGATTGTTTATAAGCCCACTTATAACAAGATTTGTACCTTTAAGATATATTCTACCAACATTTATGCTAGTTGGATTGGTAGCATTATCATGCATATTATATATTCCTGATATGAGCACAGTAATAAAAGCGGCTATAATATTTGGTTTATTTAATTGTTATATATATGCTGGTTTACTTGCTTATGGAACTTTCCAAATGGAAAATGCTCCTCCAACACTTATTACAACAATTCTTTTATTTGGTACAACAGGTACGGCTCTATCTACAACTACAGGCGCCTTTATAAACAAATATTTTGGACTTACTAGTGTAATGCATGCTGTAGTGATCTTTTATATAATATCTTTCATACTTGTAATCCTTGCTGTTTTATTCTCAAAAGAACAAAAAAATGCCTAAATGTAACTGCATTAACTATAAGTTTTTCTAATAAAGGATATAAATACTTTTAGTTATAAAATGGTAATCTGATCGTGTATATTTATACAAAATTTATTTTTAAAGTAACGATAGAGAACCATGAAAAAAAATTTTACTCAACCAATGATCCTAGGCGTGCTATTAGTAGCATTTCTTGCTAGCATAGCTTATTTTATAGCGAAAATTCCTGCAATTGAAGACCTTGGAATTAGCCCACTAATTATAGGGATTGTACTAGGTATGGCCTTAACTCACACACCTGCAAGTAAGATTATTCACAAATGGAAGGAAGGTATTGTATTTAGTGCAAAAAAAATCCTTAGATTTGCAATAGTCTTTTATGGTTTTAACCTGACTTTTCAATTAATTGCTTCTGTTGGTTTAGCGGGTCTTTCAGTATCAATAATTATGTTGGTTTCAACTTTGGTTATAGGTATTGTGCTAGGTACTAAAATATTTGGATTAGATAGAGATAGCTCTATTCTAGTTGCTGCTGGTAGTGCTGTATGTGGTGCTGCTGCTGTATTAGCTACTGAAGGGACTTTAAAATCAGAACCATATAAAGCTGCTATGGCTGTAGGTACAGTTGTATTATTCGGGACTACAGCAATGTTCTTATACCCTATTCTAATGAAAGCTGGTCTTTTAGGTCATATGACTGATGCTCAGTACGGTATTTTTGCTGGTGGTTCAATACATGAAGTAGCTCAAGTAGTAGCTGCTGGTAGTGCTGTAAGTGCTCATGCTGAAGAAGTTGCCGTAACGGTTAAAATGATTCGTGTGATGATGTTAGCCCCTATGCTAATCGTGATAGGTATATGGATAGCTAAGTCTGCGGCAACTGTGAGTGGGATTAGTGGTTCAAAACCTGAAAAAGGATCAATCAAGAAAATCATTCCTTGGTTTGCTATTGGTTTTATAATAGTTGCAGGATTCAACTCTTTAGACTTACTACCAGTAACAGCAGTTAGTAGTATAAGAGTAGCTGACCAGTTTTTATTAGCTATGGCGATGACTGCTTTAGGACTTGAAACTCATGTATCTAAATTTATCCAAGCTGGAATAAAACCTTTAGTATTAGCGTTAATATTATTCGCATGGTTATTTTTTGGCGGCATAGCAATCACTTATGGTATTACTAGTATAATATAGCCTCTTATTTGACCAAAGCTATCCTATTTTGAAGCTAAATAATGTATCATATCTAAAAATAATAATCTGATAATTTTCACAAACAATGAAACCTATTCTTAATGCTGTAACAACTATTGCTAGAAAAGCAGGTAAAATTATTCTACAAGCTCAAAATGATCCTAGTACTATCCAAATTTCTCAAAAGTCTGATAATACAACAGTCTCAAATATTGATGTGGCCGTAGAAAATTTTATCATCGATAATATCAAAAAATCTGGATTTAATGACTATTTCATAACTGAAGAAAGTGGTGAGTTTGGTAATAAAGACAGCCGCTTCACATGGATTATAGATCCTATCGACGGTACTAATAACTTTGTCCATGGTTTACCACACTGCTGTATCTCAATAGCTGCTAAAAAAGATGGAGATATTGTCTTAGGTGTTATTTATAATCCATTCTTAGATTTAATGTTTTGTGCTTATAAAGGACAAGGCGCTCTACTTAATGGCAAGAAAATTAGAGTTGCACAAAGTCAAGACTTGGAGAAGGCTTTGATTTCAGCATCTCTAAAATATTCACGTAGAATATTCAAAGATACTTATGTTGCTGAACTTATCAAACTTCAACAAGTGATTTCTGGCTATAGATATTCTGGAAGTATAGCTATGGACATGGCTTACTTAGCGGCTGGTTATATCGATGGATTATGGGCTTGTGGTAGTGTCAAAATATGGGATTTAGCAGCTGGATATATAATCATGAAAGAAGCTGGTGCTATAGTTACTGATATTCATGGTACTAGCAATCTTGAATCTGGTCTAATCGTAGCAGGTAATAAAAAAGTCCAACCTAAGCTTATCAAAATTTTAGCAAAACATATCAAATAATGAATACCCGTGCTATTGCAGCTAAGTCAATTTTAGATATCATTGATAACAAATACTCTCTGTTAACTATAGAACATAAACTTATTGAATATAATTTATCAGATAAAGATAAATCGTTCGTAAAACTATTATGCTATGAATTCTTTAGAAATTATTATTCTTTAGAGAATGTAGCTAGTTTATATTTAGCTGAAAAAACTAAGCTAAAAGCTAAAATATTAGTAATGTTGGGTATCCTACAGATTTTTGAGATCAATCAACCTCATTATGCTAGCATTAATGAAACTGTAGCAGCTTGTAGAAATTTAAAGATACTATGGGCAAAAAAACTTGTTAATGGCGTACTAAGACAAGTAGTTCGTGATTTAGAGGATATTACGCCGAATTACACAGAGCATAAAAACCATGATCTTGCGCCATGGCTTAATAATATACTTAAAGAACAATACCCTATTGATTATCAAAAAATTGCTAAAGCTGTAAACTCAAAAGCAGATATGTTTGTTCGCCTGAACGAAGCAAAAGAGCCTCAATATGTTATTGATTATTTTGATAAAAACAATATTAGCTATTCAAAAACTGAGCTAAAGAACTGCATCAAATTAGATAAAGCGATTGATGTTAGAAATAATACTCTTTTTCAACAAGGTTATTTTACTGTTCAGGATATATCTGCTCAGTATATGGGTCATATCATTAATCCACAATCTAATGATATTATACTGGATGCTTGTGCTGCTCCTGGTGGCAAAACAACTCATATCCTAGAATTAGCTCCACAAGCTAAAATTACAGCTATAGATATTATTGATAAACGTTTAGAATTACTTAAAGAAAATATAACAAGAATAGCCAAAAATAATCATGTAAATGTAATCAAGCATGATCTGACACAACCTCTAGCGGGACAGTATAATAAAATTATCCTAGATGCCCCATGTTCTGCTCTTGGCACACTTAAGAGAAATCCTGATATCAAAGTATTACGAAAGCCTCAAGATATAAAATCCATACAAACACTCCAAGCTCAAATACTTGATAATCTATGGTGTAATAATCTGCTAACTGATGGCTATCTGCTATATATTACATGCTCAATATTACAACAAGAAAATCAATTACAAATAAAGAATTTCCTATCAAAACATCAAGATGCTGAGATTGTAGAAATTAAAATTCTAGAAAATTATAAAACTGATTATGGTTATCAGATATTACCTACAGAAGATAAGGGTGATGGATTTTATTATTGTTTGATTAAGAAGATTTCTTCTTA
Source organism: Francisella salina (assembly GCF_000219045.1). Lineage (NCBI taxonomy): Bacteria > Pseudomonadati > Pseudomonadota > Gammaproteobacteria > Thiotrichales > Francisellaceae > Francisella > Francisella salina. The sequence goes on along the minus strand of NC_015696.1, from coordinate 1,004,201 downwards.
GCTGCAATTCTCTCAGCTGCTTCCTTTGGAGATATAGATAATTTTAGTCTATTCAGTTTATATCTATTATCAAAGAAAATATCATCTATTCTATCATCAATAATAAATCCTAATGCTGTATAAAATGCTAGAGAGTGCATATCAGAACAATAGACATAAGCAGTATCTATATCATGACTCTCAAATAAGTACTTAACCATTGCTTCACCAAGACCTTTACCAAAAAAACTTGGTAGTACAGGAGAAAATAGTAACTCCTTATCTCTGATGCATGCAAAACCGACGTTTTCATCATCTACAACTTGAACAAAACACTTGGTTTCTGGTGTATTTAAATATTTTTCTTCTAAAATTTCTACTTCTTTATTTATCTCACTTGTTGTAAGAAATTGACAAGTTGTAGATATGCATTCTTTCCATATATATAGCATATCTTTGAAGTCTTTAGATGTCGCTTTTCTTATTTTCATAGTAATCCTTAGGCTATTTTATAAGTGATTCAATAAAAAGTATCTCACAACCTAACTTGTATATCAAAATATAAAGTTACGCTGTTATTAAATACTACCTAAAAAAAATCGATGAGTAAACTTTTTATCTAATGATAAATTATTAGGATGTGAACCAGGTTCTCCTTGAGGGACTTTTAAACCATGCTCACCATAAAAATCTATCCAATATTTCGATACTTCAATATCGTTAAGTGCTATATAGTTAAGGGTATGCTGAGCAAAGTATTTATCCCCACACACACTGTTAAAAGCTAAATGAATTAACTCTGAACAATAGAGCTTGCCTTTTATATTCGGTAAAAATAAATCATTATAAGCAAAGCCAATAAATTCACTAGCATTATTAACTACTTCTTGTAAAAACTCCTCACTCTCAGATACGCGAGCTACTAGAGTTTTTTTATTTGAGTATTTAGATAATTTAGCTTGTATAACTCCCGCGACAGGAATAGCTTCTATAATATCTCCATTGCCTATATATAAAGCACAATGATAGTAGCTATAGCCACTAAATCCAGTAGATAAACTAGAGATATTCTTCTCTGCATTATCTACTATAAAAATCACATCTCCTTTCTTGAACACTTCGCTATAACTCCATAAAGAGAATAGGAAAAGGATTTCCTTGATGATCAAGCTCTGAGCGCGCTTTTATCTGAAAACCATGCTTTTGATAAAATCTTAGAGCTCTTGGATTTTGTTCATTTACCTCAACTTTAGTACATTTTTTATTTTCTAAAGCATATTTAAGTAAAATTCGCCCGACTGTTTTACCAAAGTAATTTGGAGAAATAAATAACATTTGAATAGTAACATCAGAAGTTCCAACAAAACCAATAACCTTATCTAAATCTTTTAAAACATATATTTCTATACTATTTATATAGAAAACCTCATTTCTTATTAAGCTTCTTAACTTTACTATATCTTCTTCTGCTAAAAAGCCATGAGTTTCCCTAACAGAACTCTCCCATACCTCTATCATTTGATCAAAATCAGCTTCAATAGCTTTTGAGATAATCATCTATATTAAACCTGCTAACCCTTCTTCTAAAATAACTTCAACACCTAATTGTTGTGCTTTGGTAAGCTTACTTCCAGCATTATCACCACAAATAACCATATCCGTTTTTTTAGAGACACTTGAGGTAACTTTTGCACCCATTGATTTAAGAAGTTGTGTCAATTCTGTACGGTTATAGTTTTCAAAAGTTCCTGTAATCACAATTGTTTTATTTGTAAAACTCTCATTATGTGCTTGCTCAATTTTTTCTGGATTTTGGATACTAATAGAATTGCCTAATAGTTCATCAACAATTTGTACATTTAGGGAATCTTGCCAAAATGAAACAATATTTTTAGCAATAATTTCACCAATATCATTAATCTCTATTAATTGCTCAAATTTAGCTTCACGGAAACTTTCTAAACTACCAAAATGATTGGCTAAAGCTTCTGATGATACCTCACCAACATCTTTAATCCCTATTGCAAAAATAAATCTTGCTAAGCTTGGCTCTTTACTTTTTGTAATAGAGTCTAAAACATTTTGCGATGATTTAGCACCCATTCTTTCTAAGCCTGTCAATTGCTCAAAATTGAGTTTATAAATATCAGCTGGATACTTGATCAAATCTGCAGCAACAAGTTGCTCAATCAGTTTAGCTCCAAGCTTATCAATATCCATTGCTTTACGTGAGACGAAGTGCTTCAAGCGCTCAGTAGTTTGAGCCTGACAATGCCACCCTCCTGTACAACGATATATAGCCTGATCGTTGATATTCTCAATTGCTGAATCACAAACTGGACAATTTGTTGGCATCTCAACCATCTGTGCATCAGGCTTACGGTATTGTGATAAGCTTTTGACAACTTCTGGAATTACATCCCCTGCCCTACGTACGATGACTCTATCACCGACTCGGATATCTTTGCGTTTGATTTCATTGATATTATGCAAAGTTGCATTTGAAACTATTACACCACCAACTGCAACTGGCTTAAGTCTTGCAACTGGGGTAATTGCTCCTGTTCTACCAACTTGAAACTCTACATTTAGCACTTCTGACTCAACCTCTTCAGCTGGGAACTTATATGCTATAGCCCATTTAGGCCCTCTAGCAGTGTAGCCAATAGTATCTTGTAGTTTAATATTATTAACTTTAAAAACTAAACCATCAATATCATAAGCTAAATCAGCACGCTGATGACTCATCTTATGGTGATACCTCTCAACTTCTGAGAAGTTTTTTGCCAAAAACATATTGTCACTGATAGTAAAGCCGAAACTCTGTAATAGGTTCATAAGCTCAAATTGAGTTTCAGGATGTACAAAGTCTTTAGAAAAGTAGCCAATACCATAGCTATAAAGCTTAAGTGGTCGCTTTGCTACAACTTTTGAGTCAAGCATACGAATACTTCCAGCTGCTGCATTACGCGGATTTGCAAAGGTTTTATTCTCATGAGTTTGCATATACTCATTAAGAGATAGAAAACTTTGCTTATCTAAGATAATCTCACCACGAACTTCTAGTTCTTCTGGAGGATTTGAAGTATTTAGTTTAAGTGGGACATTACGGATGGTTTTGACATTTTCGGATACTTTTTCACCCTGAATACCATCACCACGCGTAACAGCATAATCAAACTTACCATTTTTATAAAAGATACTAATAGCCAAGCCATCCATTTTAGGTTCACATTCAAGCTCAATGTCATACTTTATCTTGTCATAAAAATCACGCAATTCCTCTAGACTAAAAACATTTGCCAGAGATGTCATTTTCTTCTTATGCTTGATAGTCTCAAATCCTGCTAAAACATCACCTCCAACGCGATCTAATACTGAGTTTGATGGCTTAAGCTGCGGATTATCATCAACTAAATCTTGTAATAATCGGAATAACTTATCGTAGTCTGAGTCAGTAATAACTGGCTTATCTATAGTATGATACAAATAGCTTTGTTCGCCTAGATACTCTGCAAGATCATCAATATATGATTTTAATTGTGCTTTAGTTAAAGTTTTATAGTCTGTAGAAATAAAATCACTCGGAGTCATTACAAGAAAAGTTTTTCATAATTTTTTATAGTGATTATTTTATACTAATTTAGTAGCTTTTGCATAAGAGAAAGAGCTCTAGATTTGTGAGCTTTCTTATTTATTTAACTTAGGTAAATATAATAATAATGCTATCAAAAGATTGTATGATTTTTTGCAATATGGTATAAATCTGCATTACAAAAATAAGACTGTATACAATTTTGTAACGGTACTTATGATTTGTAAACAATATTGACCTTTTAAAAAGGCAATAATCACAGTTTTAGTTTAATTTAAAAATGGACTTGATTTATGCAACAGGTACCTAGATATGTCATTGTCGGCAACGGCAATGTAGCAGCACATATGTGCTATTATTTTGAATGCTTAAAACTAGATTTCAGACAATGGTCTCGAAATGAATCGTTAGTTCAGCTTGATAAATTATTAGATAATGCAACTCATGTTTTAGTCTTAATCAAAGACTCTGAGATACAAAATTTTGTAGATAAATATCTCACAAATAAATCAAAAAGACTCATAATAATTCACTTCTCTGGTCTTTTGGATATCGAAAATGCTTATACAGCACATCCTTTGCAAAGCTTCCCCGATAAAAACTTATACTCCTTAGATGAGTACAAATCAGTTGCCTTTGTAACTTGTGATAGAAGTATCGCATTTAGTGAGCTTTTACCTAAGCTACCTAACGCTAATTTTTGTATCAATAAAAGTCAAAAAGCGTATTATCACTCAATGTGTGTTTTAGCTAATAATGTAAGCACATTAATCTGGCAGAAATTCTATACAGAAATGCAAAATCGCTTTGGTATAAATCAAGACTGTCTAACACCATTTTTAGAAACCACTTTTAAAAATATCAAACACAATCATCATGCCCTATCAGGACCTATAGCTAGAGGGGATAGCCTTACACTACAAAAGGACCTCAACGCTTTAATCAATGATGACTTCTATGATGTTTTTAGAGCCATTGTTAATCAATTTTCAAATAAGGAGAAAAGATGAAATCAGTTTTAGGCTTCAAAAAAGCTAAAGCGAATCGAGAAAAAATCTCGATGGTAACTTGCTATGACTATACTTTAGCTAAAATCATAAACTCAACAGATATAGATTGTATACTCGTTGGAGATAGTGGTGGTATGGTATTACTGGGTAAAAAAAATACTACCTATACAACTCTAGCTGATATACAGTTCATGACTCAAGCGGTAGCTAATGGTGCTACAGATAAATTCATAATCGCTGATTTGCCATTTATGAGTTATCGTCAATCATTAGAAACAACAATGCAGGCTGTAACAACCTTAATACAGTCAGGAGCTCATGCGGTTAAGCTTGAAGGTAGTTCAGGAAATTTAGATATTATCAAACATATCGTAGATTCTGGTGTTCCAGTAATGGGTCATATTGGTATGACTCCTCAATTTATAAATAGTTTTGGTGGTTTTAAAGTTCAAGGTAAAACTGAAGAAGCTGCTAAGCATTTACTTGAAGAAGCTAAGCTTCTTGAGCAAGCAGGATGTTTTGGGATAGTTCTAGAATGTATACCAACAAATATTGCTAAAAATATTACACAAAATTTGAATATCCCAACAATAGGTATTGGTGCTGGCAGTGATACCGATGGTCAGATTTTGGTTCTCCAAGATATGCTAGGTATGAATACTGACTTTCAACCAAAATTTGTCAAGAAATATATAAATGCTTCTGAGATATTTTCCGAGGCTATAAATACGTATGTTAAAGAGACGAAAGCTAATATTTTTCCAACTAAGGAGTATAGTTATGATTATTGCTAAAAATATTGAGCAATTTAATTTGCTAAGAGAAAGTTTCACTAAAGAGCAAAAAATAGGCTTTGTCCCAACAATGGGTGCGTTACATAGTGGTCATATAAGCCTAATCAAAAAAGCTAAGTCAGAAAATGATGTGGCTATTGTCAGTATATTTGTAAATCCAACTCAATTTAATAATCCAAATGATTATCAAACATATCCAAACCAACTACAACAAGATATACAAATATTAGAATCTCTTGATGTCAATATATTATTTAACCCTAGTGAAAAAGATATCTATCCCGATGGTAACCTATTGAGAATACAACCTGAGCTTGAAATTGCGAATATCCTAGAAGGTAAAGCTAGACCTGGACATTTCAGTGGTATGCTAACTGTAGTACTAAAGCTACTACAAATTACTAAGCCTGATAATCTCTACTTAGGCGAAAAAGACTATCAACAAGTTATGCTAATCAAACAACTTGTTAAAGATTTTTTTATCAATACAAAAGTCATAATCTGCCCAACACAAAGAGAATCAACAGGGCTTCCTCTTAGCTCTAGAAATAAAAATCTAACATCTGCTGACATAGAGATTGCTAATAAGGTATACGAAATACTTAGACAAGATAGTTTCTCAGACTTAGAAGAACTAACTAATAAGATTAATTCTACTGGTGCAACAACAGAATACATTCAAAAAATTAATAACAGAATATTTTTGGCACTTTACATTGGTAAAGTACGTTTAATTGACAACTTCCTAAAGGAGACAGGACCATCATGTTAATTTCAGTTTTAAAATCAAAAATCTCATACGCTACTGTAACTGGCAAAGATTTATTTTATGTAGGTAGTATCACTATTGATAGTGAGATAATGAAACAGGCAAATATTATTGAAAATGAGAAAGTACAAGTAGTAAACTTAAATAACGGTGAGCGTCTTGAAACTTATGTAATCAAGGGCGAGCCAAATAGTAAAACTATCGCACTAAACGGCCCTGCTGCTAGAAGATGTGAAATAGGTGATCAGCTGTTTATAATTAGTTATGCGCAAATTGATCCTACTAGAGAAAATATAAAACCTAAGCTTGTTGATCTAAAAACTGGAGAATAATAAATGATAGTATGCATAGATATTGGTAACTCACATATTTTTGGTGGAGTATTTGTAGGAGATCAAATTAAGCACAACTTTCGCTACCCTTCTACTACTCCGTGTACCTCCGATACGCTAGGCATATTTCTGTTATCATTCTTTGAGAGAAAAAAGCTTGATATTGAAGATATTGAAGCAGTTGTACTTTCATCTGTTGTTCCTCATCTAGAGTATTCTGTCAATTCTGCTTGTAAAAAATACTTAGGGATAACACCTCTTGAGTTAAAACCTGGCATAAAAACAGGATTAAAACTTGATATCAAAAACCCTCTAGATTTAGGTGCAGATCGTGTTGCAAACTCAGTTGCAGCTATCTCTAACTTTCCATCTAAGAACATTATCATTGTTGATTTTGGTACTGCAACAACTATATGCGCTATCAAACAAAATAAATCTTATATAGGCGGTGCAATTCTACCTGGAATTAACCTATCAATGGATAGCCTATCGCAAAAAACTGCAAAACTATCAAATGTGACTATATCAAAACCTAGCTCTGCCTTAGGTAAGACAACTATATCTCAAATTCAATCTGGTCTTATATATGGTCAATTAGGAGCCATAAAAGAGATAATTAGTAGAATCTCTCAAGAGAATTTCTCAGATAAACCACCCGTGCTAATCGCAACTGGAGGGTATGCTCACTTATTTGAGAAAGAACAATACTTTGATGTAATTATCTCTGATTTATTACTTCATGGACTCAGAATAATCTGGCAAATGAATAAGTAATTTCTAAGCTATTGAGTGCTCAAGCTAACCAATTCACTAATATTTGAATTTCTCTTAATATCTTTCTGAGCAATATCTCTTAAACTACTTTGTTCAGAAATAATCGTTAATTTATGTTTCGCTCTGGTAATAGCTGTATACAAAAGTTGTTTACTTAACGCTTCATTATCTTCTGCTGGAAGAACAATCACGATTTCATCAAACTCTGAACCTTGCGTCTTATGAATTGTCATCACATAGACACTTTCATATTTTGGTAGCATATTTAGACTAAAAGCCTTAGCATCTTTACCATCAAAATAAGCTCGAAGCTTACCAGTATCATCTGGCCAGATAATCCCTACATCTCCATTGAATAATCCCAATGAATAACTATTTTGAGTTATCATAATTGGTTTACCCTTATAGTTAGAATCTATAGGTTTACACATAAATTTCTCAATTTTCTGATTTAACTTATCTGTACCAATTTCTAGATTTTTATTAGCTACAAGTATTCTAAATTTATTTAGCTCGGTAAGAGCCTCTTTGTAGTCACGGCACTTTTCAAGCTGTGAATATCTCTTTGCATAATCTCTTAAATAAGTATCTAAATTCCTTATGCTATGAAAATTAATATTCTCATTTTGATGACTATCAATATTAATATCACCTTTTAGAACTGAGGCTGCAAGATTATTTATATATTGTTGTGAACGATAGTTTTTGATAAGTAATGTTGTATATGGCGTAATATCTCCATCTCTGTGGTGTGTAAAGTTTGCAAAAAGACTACCAGCCTCAACTGATGGTAACTGATTAGTATCACCTATCAAAATTAGCTTGGTATTATCAGCAACTGCTCTAATCAACTTAATAAAGATATTCATATCAAGCATCGAAGCTTCATCAACAATAATCACATCGTATGGTGCTTTTGACTGCTCGTTATATTTAACATGAGTAGAGTTTGGCCTTAAGCCTAAAAATCTATGTATAGTTTGAGCTTCTAGATTAGATAATCCTAAATAATTATCACTGTCTACCCTTTTACTTAATACACTATTTAAGGATTCCGTCATTCTCTGGGCAGCCTTACCTGTTGGTGCTAAAAGAGCTATTCTTTGCTGATTTTGATTACTCATTTGTATAGCAAGCAAAAGCTTTGCGACTGTAGTTGTCTTACCTGTACCAGGCCCACCTGAGATAATACTAAAATTATAATTTAGACTTTTGATAACTGCCTGTTTTTGCCAATCTATCTCATCAGCAGGTTCAAACAGCTTATCTACAACTTCTTCAATATGGTTATCTTGTTGAGTATTTTGGATTGTTCTTGATTTTATAAAGTTAGCTATTTCAACCTCATAATTCCACAATCTTTTGATATATAAGGAATCATACTCTTTAGCAAAATATATAGGTAATTTATCATAATCTAAGGACTCGAAAATACTTACAATTTCATCAAAACTTGGCATTTTAAAGCCTACTTTAGCATCGCTTTGATTAGTTTTCTCTGAAGCAAAAATAGTTTTATTTGATATATTTACTATCTTCAAACAGCTATGACCATGGCTATATACATGCATAAGCTTTATCAAAATATGAAATAAAACTTCATTACTTTTTTGTTCCAAATTGTTCCCCTTCGCTCCGTGAAGGGGTGGATATAACTCACTTGATAAAGTGATTATAGATGGAGTAGTCTTTTTGACTAAATCAAACACTTCTTTAGCAAAGAAAAAATCTATAGCTCTAATATCTGCTAATTGCTCACAAGCTTGATGGAAAGTTTTATACATGATAGTCACACCCATTAAATAGATTAGCAATTTTGTTAATAATCTCTAAAGTTGGTCTAGCTCGATAAACCCCATAACCATCTTTCATACCTCTAAGATAGAAATAATATACTCCACCAAAATGCTTTTCATAATTATAATTTTCAATGTTTTGTCGCAGGTACTTATCCAAGGCAACGCTATATATTAGATATTGTAAATCATAAAAGCTACTTTGATTTTTCTCACTCATAGCAGCTTGATTATAATCTTCTAATTTATCACCTAGATAATTTGACTTATAATCTGCCACATAAAATTTACCATCATATTCAAAAATCAAATCAATAAAACCATGCAGCATACCAAAAATCTTTTGACTTGCAAATTCATCATAATCAATAGTTTGATTACGATATTCTGCTAAAATCTCTATAATATTTTTCTTGTATAGTTTTTCATTTGATATAGGAAAATAAAACTCTGCTTCTTTTAAGGTTTTTGTATTTGGAATATCTTTTAAACAAAAGCCTTTATCCTTGATATCAAACAAACCATATTGAATATCATTAGAACTAAAATCTGCAGTTTCTATAGAAGGTATAGACGCGACTAAACACTCTTCTAACCATACTTTAAGCTTATCAAAATCTTCTGCAGCAACTACCTTGTATCTATCCATTTGCTCTTGTAAAAGATTATCATCTATCTTGCCTAGGCTAAAATCCGTATGCTCTAAAACATTATGCAAAATATTACCAATATCTGCTCCTTTGGGAGCTATAAATCTAAACTCTAATTCCTGCTGAGATTTTTGAGCACTATCATCTTCTGACTCATCGTTTTCTTTTTCTAATGCAGTATTTTGAACTTTTGACTTGGATATTTTTGAGAAAGACAGCATCTCCCAATTGTCACTTGCTAACTTGTTAATATCATTTGCTTTGAGGTTTTGTAAAGTATCATGGTCAAATTGGTCATTTGTAATTAAATTCTCACTTTCATAACAATGACTTGTAGCCACATCTATAAGCGAACTTTGATTAACATGTTTTGCTGTTATATTTTGGATTTTCTCTAACCAATCATCATCTTTTTGATAATCTAAGAATCTTGCTAATGGTGATTTTTCGCTATTACTATATTTTGCAATCCCAATATAACATCTATGCTCTGCACGTGTAACAGCCACATAAAACAGGCGCATTAATTCCTCTATAACTTCATTTTCTATTTGTGGTTTTATACTGTCATCTTTACCAATTTTATAGACTGTCTGTTTAAGGTGTTTATCATAGTATTTAGAGAAATCACTCGCCTCAAATTTCTTTTTGCTGACATAACTTGCAAATGGTATAAATACAACTGAGTACTCAAGCCCTTTTGAACCGTGAATTGTAATTATCTTAATCAGATTATCATCACTCTCTAATCGAAGTTCGCCCTCACTTGTAGCTGTACTATTTAGCTGTTGGCGATACCATTTGATTAGCTGATTTGGGTGTTTATATTTATTCTCAGCTACTTTTATAAGCTCAGCTAAATGGAGAATATTTGTGATAACACGCTCTTTTGAATCCGATCTTTGAGTGAAATTCTGATGTATAATTTGCATAATAAATGCCATAAAACCATATTTATGCCATTGTTGTCTTAGAGATTTTGCTTTTTCTATCTCTTCATCCCATGCTGAGACATCATTTTCATCAATATAACTAATAAATTTATCAGCTCTACCACCAAGTAAACTAGTTGATAACGCTCTTTTTAGCATAGATTTATTTTCAAGATCGTTTATACCTTCCATAAGAGCTAATATCTCCGTAGCCTCTTGGCTATGATAGACATTATCGCGCTGACTTAGATATACCGAGCTTAGTTTTTTAGCTTGTAGAGCTTTTTGAATAACCTTTGCTTGCTTACCATTCTCTACCAAAATTGCGATATCACTTTCTACAACTTTTTTCGAATTTAATAGCCTGACAATCTCATTAGCAGTCCATGCTGATAAACTATTATCAACATCACTTTTGTTATCATCTTCAGCCACTTGATAATAGAAATAATTTATTGGTTTAAGGTTATCATCAAAGTCTTTTGCTTTCTCATTTGCCTTTGGTGATGCTTTAACAAGCTGATAGCCAATACCATCACTAAAGATATTAGCTCCAATTTGACCCTCTTCTTCTGACAGATAATCTTGTTTATAAAAAAGTCTATTGTAAGCCTTTATCATCTCACTAGTTGAACGCCAGTTAGTATCCATGCTCCACTGATTGTCACTAGAGCAACTATCTTTAGCCTTTAGATATGTGAAGATATCACCACCCCTAAAACCATAAATTGCTTGCTTTGGATCGCCTATCATTAGGAGCAGAAGACTGCTATCATTCTGATCAGAGCTACTGTCATACTCGCGTAGGCTGGTATCTTTTAAATTTAATCCATTGGTAAGAAGATTCCCACCTTCGTGGGAATGGCTACTATTCTTCAAAGGGTAAATAGTATCCAAAATCTCATACTGCTCAGCATCGGTATCTTGAAACTCATCAATAAGAGCAACTGGATATTGATGTTGTAATGTCTTGACTAAATCTGATGACTTTTTGACACTATGACAAAGTTTAGTAATCAAATCATCAAAGTCTAAAACACCTTTTTGCTCTTTGGCTTTTATAAAATCTTGGCGGATTTGCAGGCAGGCTTGTTTGATAAATTGGGCTGCATTTGCTCTCTTTATTTCTTCCTGTAAGTCTCTTAATTCTTTAATGCCAGTAAATATAGGCTTTACCTTAGCTCCTTTAGTCTTATTACCATTTGTGATTATAGATATATTATCTGGAAATGGATCTTCATTATCTAATCTCAACCATTCTAAAACTCTATGATACTCATCTACTCTCTTGCCCTGTGGCTCACCTTTTCCTAATTTAGATAAGAAATCATCTACGATATCATGATTATTTAAAAATAATTCCAGCTGTTGCTTTTTAAGTATTTTAAATTCATCTAAGCTTATAGCTTGCTTTGTTAATAGTTCATAACTAGACCTAATAACATTCCTTAGCTTATCCAAAAACTTCTCTGGAGTATGTAGCTTATATGCTTGCAAATATTCAAAGTTTGTTTTGTTTTTATTGATATGTTTTCTAAAAAAATCCTCTACTACTTTTTGCAAAATATCTGAAGTATCAACCTCCATAGAGACATCCATCTCCATACCACTAGCAAATGCTTGCTCACTTAGGACTTTTTTACAAAACCCATGAATAGTAAAAATGGCAGCCTCATCAACTTCTAATAAGGCTCTTTTGATATGTTTATAGTCTTCATCGGATAAAACTTCTTTACCACTTTTATGATCTGCTAACACACCTCTAATCTTAGCTTCCACTCTACCGATAATCTCTTGGGTAGCATCTTTGGTAAATGTCATTACAAGGATATCTTTGGGTAATAGCTTTTTTTCAAGTAATAACCTGATATACAAAGTAGTAATATTAAAAGTCTTACCAGTACCAGCACTAGCCTCGATAATATGGCGACCTTGTAGGGTTATTGTGTTTGCGTTTAGATTAGTCATATTAACCAATTATAATTTTCAAAAAAGTCTTTGAGATATTTTAGCAAATTACTCCTTTAAAAATTTAAGAATATGAAATTAAAAAATATGAGTACAATACTAAACCAAAGAATCTGTTATATCAGACTTTGGATAAGGTAACTGCTTAATATTTTTAACAAAAGCTTTGGCATGATCTTTATCTAAAGTATCTAGATTTATAGAAACAGAGTTAAGCGGATTATTATAAATATTTATATAAACAGTATCGTTTGTTAGATCTTTGATACTAGTAAATACTGTATGATCATAATATGTTTTACCATCTATGTTTTCAGCCACTACACCTTTAGGTATATCAGCATTATGCAAGATGTGAGCCACTTTGTTTAGAGTACTTTCATCTTTGATATTATCATTATTAGAATAGTAACCTAATACTGCTGTTCTAATAAACCTAGATGGTGGAGAGTAATCACCAGGCATACCCAACAACCCATTGCCTTGACCTAGTGCATCCACAATTTTATAAGTATGGTTTGGCACTACATCATTCTCATTATAAAGTTTCATACGAGATACAGTCTTATTTGACAAGTTCAGATAGTTTCTAATATTTACTAAATGCCAATCATAAGTAGGAGCATTTGTCATAACTTTGAGATCTAACTCTAACTGATAGAAATGAACTTCACCTTTTACATACTCTACAACTATCGCATTACCACTTTTATCTGATATCAAAAAGTGAAGTTCTGGAACCACTCCATTTACATCTGTAGACTTATCATTCCAAACTTTGATGTTTTCTAAACCTTTCTTAGCTTCATCAATACTATTATATTGACTTAAAATATAAGTTACTATTTCTAAAATTGAAGCGTAATTTTCATCACCTTTGTCAACTTGTTGATACTGAGTAAAACCAGGTAGATAATTAGCACTGAGACTAAGCCCTTGATTATTTTGTCCATCAAGTATTACAAAATTATTTTTATCTATTGTCAAACCTATTCCTAATACAGAGTATTTAGATAAGTATTGTTTTGCTGGTAGGTTTAGATCTTCAGGTGCAGTCAGTGTATGTGAAGTACCGGCTGGAATATATGTTAGACTCCAATCCCAAGTGAATCCCCACTCCATCGTTCTACCTGCAACAACATCTCCATCATTACCTTTGAGTGTTATCGCTGTACATGCCATTGCAGAACTTGCTAACACAGTTGAGAGCAACAGCACTGATTTTAAAAGTTTTTTCATTGTAAATTTCCTATATAAAAACTAATACTTACCCAAACAATTTAATCATAATTTTGCAAAAATTAAAATAAAATACAGTATAGGTAATAGAAGTATTAACAACTAGTCGGATCTTACTTTAAGAAGTCTACTAATAAATATAAAAAATAATGCTATAGCTGTACCACTGAATGTTTCTATCAAACGTAAACCAGTATTTAGAAAAGGTGAATAACTTGGCTGATACAATCCTAATGCAACAATTACCCCAGCATTTGCACTACTCATTTTGATAGCATTCTCAAGATGTAGAGTCGCTGTGATAAGAACACTAATTGCCACAGCCAAAATCATGACATAATAGTGATAACCCAAAATATATGTAAAAATAAATGCTGTGATACCACCTATTACAGAACCCACAAGAATTTGAAAAGCTGCCAAGTAAGAATCTCTAATACTCAACTGTAAAATTGTAGAAACTGTAATCAAACACCAAAAACCACCAATTATCGACTGTCCTCCATGCAAGAGGTTTGACATATAAAAACCAAACAAAAAACATATACATGCAGCAATAGCAATTTCAAAGCTAATATAAATATCTTTATATATTTTTTTTATTTCTGTAGTTCTATTTTCCATATAATCCTAGACCTTAAAACTATTGATCTCAAAATAGCTCTTTATTTCATAAAATTAAAACTGTATAACATAATTCTATATAAATAATTATCTTAGAAGGAAATCTTTTGATATGTCTACGTAACAAAATCAACACCAAACAATATTTATATCTCACGGAGGCGGACCTCTTCCTTTACTAGGTGATAAAAACCATCAAGAACTCGTTAATGCTCTACAAACATTATCTCAAAAATTCAAAAAGCCTGAAGCAATAATTGTTATTAGTGCTCACTGGGAAGAGCCTATAGTAACAATTACAGCTAAACAAAATCCCTCCTTGATATATGATTACTATGGTTTCCCTGAAGAATCTTATAACATAAAATATCCAGCTTTCGGAAATCCTGAATTAGCAAATAAGTTATATAGCATTTTTAATAACCTTAAAATACCAAGCAAACTTGATTTTGATAGAGGTTTCGATCATGGCCTTTTTGTACCTCTTAAAATAATGTATCCCAATGCTGATATACCTTGTATTCAAATATCTTTAAACCAAAACTTAGATCCTTCTCAACATATAAATATAGGTGAAGCAATTTCACAATTAGATCAGCCTAATTTATTAATTATTGGATCAGGTTTTTCATTTCATAATATGAGAGCCTTTTTTAATACATCTTTAGACAAAAATAATGAAATGAATAAATCTTTTGAAAAATGGCTAGTCAATACTTGCTCAAATAAAAATTTAACAGAACAAGAAAGAACTAATAGATTGATTAACTGGGAAGATGCTCCAAATGCAAGATACTGCCATCCACGTGAAGAACATTTAATTCCTTTACATGTCTGTTATAGTGCAAATAAGACTGCTTGCAAAGAATATCAGACATTATCAATTTTGAATAAAGAGTCTAGTATTTATATATGGTAGAACGTAGAACTTATTTATATCTAATTTACAATACTCTCTCTAGCTTAATATTTTTATATTCTATGCTCTTAAAACCCTTATAATTCAAATCGAATGAAACTTTACCATATAATGAATTAATAGAGTTATCAGCATACTTATACTCTACTCTAAATTTTGAAAAGCTTTTATTTATACTAGATATTAATCCAATTATCTTAGTCTGCAGTGAGCTTTTGATGATTCCAACAGGTAGAAAATCATCAAATAAAACTCTATTATTAATATATGGTATTCTCGGAGCTAGTATGAATAATTGCTTTAAATAAGAATCCTTACCAATATAATCATAGAAATAAAACTCATTTATATCATTATAAAAATATAACTGATTCTTATGCTCATCTTCTAAATAAAATCCTCCCATATCACTCATTTTAACAGTAAGAATAATCTCCTCTTTAAACAAGCCTTTTTCAAAAACATCATATCTAAATTTATCATCTAAAATAAAATGTAATCTTGCACTAACTCCCCTATCTATTATTACAGAACTAATTTCCTGATATTTGCTAGGCCAAGAATTTAAATGTAATCTTTGACCATTAAGATACTCTCTAAAACAAAATTCTCTGGTAGCACTTCCAAGAACAGCATCGCTCTGGACTTGAATATGTATATGAGGCTCTGGAGAATAACCACTATTACCACACTTTGCCAAAATATCATTTACTTTAACGTAGTCACCTACTTTAACTTTAAGAGAAAACTGCATAATATGACTAATCTCAACAAAAAATCCTGCATTACTCTTAAGAAGAATATAGTTCCCCCAATTATTGACTTTATCAACCAGACCTATTGGATTATCAATCAAATCATGTCTACATGCTATGATATAACCTTCTACCGGAGATAAAATAGATTCACCAAAGCTTAAATAATTCTCTAAGCATGCTTTATCATTTATATATGTTTTTCCATCTTTTTGTTTAACAAAATCATAAGCAAATTTATATGGTCCCTTATGAGTCCAATCATCATCAAATGACTGATACACAGTCCACTTGCCTGCAAATGGTAATGATATCTTTGTATAAATTGCTCCAAACCTAAAGATAGTATTTAAGTAGTACAATAAAGATTTCTCTGGTGTCGTTTCAATTTTGTAGTTAAATTCTTTATAACCTATTAAATAAAGAATAAATATAAAAAAAATGACAACTATACTAAAAGGCAATGTAAACACAGGAATAGAATGATAAAAAAATGCGTTTAAACCATCTGTAATAATAACAGAAACTGCTACTGCTATAAGAGCTATTAAAAAATTCCTCAAAGTTGCTATCAAAAAAATACCACAAATAGCTATAGAAACTAAGATATAGTTAAAAGCGTACATATCGTGAAATGCTAGAGTATATGAATTTATCAATGTTCCATGAATAAAAACACCAAAATAATATCCAACTAAAGCCATAATAAACATAATTCTAGAGAATAATAAAATAAGCAATAGTAGAACTAAACCAGCAATATTATTTGCTAAAAAGAAAATACTACCTAAAGATTTCAAAAAACCACTAATTTCTAATGTTAAATTAATATCATATTTAGAAAAATCATGGATAAAGAATCCTAAATGCCCATGATATTTAGTGCATGCTAAGTAGACAATTATAGATCCAATTGCAAATGGTAGTGACAATACTGGCAACCTATACACACTTAGAAGTTTATTAAATAAAAAAGTTAGTATAAAAGTAATAATTGCAGATATAACTATTAGACAAATACTCTCTAATGATAAAGGGAAGATAAATCCAACTGCCATACCTGACAAAAGTGGATTATAAATAAATGCACTTGTTAAGTATTCTCTATTAACACAGACTAATTTTCTAAAAAAAACTACTGTGATTATTGCTAAAACACCACTAATTGCAATATTTGGGTTTATAAAAGTTACAAATAACACAATCACTGCAGCAACACGGCTATCTAAAAATAAGATAGAGCTATATGATCTTAGTATACCTATTAATGAATCTTTCAATCTTCAGCCTTTCATTAGATTTCTCTAAAGTTAACAGTTTCTAAATTATCCACTTCTTTAATGACATGTGGTTGAGAATTCTTATCAATCAAAATTACAGCTGGTTTATATCTGATAAACTGCATTGATTGGGTATAATTATATGCACCAACAGGTGATATAGATATGACAGTACCTCTATCTAGTGGCGGTAGCATTAAATTTTCTTCAATAATGTCAATATTCATACACAATGGACCATTTAATAGTGACGGCTCATTCTCTCCCATATATTCTTTATCCAACTCAACGTTAAAGTTATACCATGTTGAGGTATATAAATTATTAACACCTGCATCTAATATGTATCCTTTTTTACCATCAGGAAATCTTTTCCAGCCACACACAGAAGTTAACAAAAATCCAGCCTCATCTATTAGATATCTTCCAGCTTCTATATATAATTTTGGAAATTTGTGACTTTGATTAAATTCATAAATAGTATCTGTAATTGCTGAAGCGTATTCATCAGCAGATGGTACAACTACTTCTGGAGACTGATATATCCCTTTAAGACTACTTTTACTCGCAAAACCTCCACCTAAATCAATATACTCTATCTCACAATCAAAATTATTTTCTACTTGAGATTTCAATTTCATGATTTTACTAGTTGCTATCTTATAAGCATTCACATCTAACATAAATGTACCAATATGCGTATGTATTCCTATTAAATATAGCTTATTGTTATCATATATACGTCTAACAGCATCTAGAGCATCACCATTTTCGTAATTAAAACCAAATCTACTCCATAAAGGATATATACCAGTATCCATATTTATTCTAATTGCTACTGGAATTTTCATACCTAATTCATCAGCTATTTCTTCTAAGTCATTTAACTCAAATAGATTATCTATATGTATTTTTGCTCCTTCTTTAACTGCTATTTTTAAGCTTTGTTTAGGCTTGTAAGGTCCATTAAAAATGATATCTTTACCAGCTACGCCTAAAGCTCTAGCTTTTTGATACTCGAATTCACTAACCACCTCAGCAGAAGAGCCAAGCTTATGGAATATCTTACATATCTGATTTAGATAATTAGTTTTATAACTCCAGCTAAATTCGATATTGGAATACCTACTTGAAAAAGCATTATAAAGAGTATCATATTTTTCTATTATTTTTTTCTCAGAAAATACAAATATTGGGCTACCAAATTTTTTTACTAAATCCTCAATTAAAACGCCATCAATATCTTTTCTGACTCTTTGTTTTTTAAAAGTACACCCATATTTTGATGACATTGAAAAGTCAATTTTGTTAATGCTTGGTTTGTTATATGCTTTTTTCACAATCATTTATTTCCTTTGCTAAAAACAACTTTTTATAATTATCAAAATCTGTAACCAATTCTTCTACGTACCGAACATACATTTTATTTATTGGATAATCCAAATTTTGCTTAACTTGTTTACCACTCATGATATCTATTACCATTTTAGGTAAATTCACACCTATTTCAGTAGCAAAATATACCCATGATGGAAATCTTGGATTTATTTCTATCAAATGTATATCATTGTCTGAATTTACCATACACTCTAGTTCAAAAGGTCCATTCCATAATGTTTGCTTGACAAAGTCTTTTGCTACTTTTAATAGTTTCTCATTCCGAATAGTCAATCCAAGCCAAATTTTCCCTATATTTGTAGTTGTAAGCTTTTTTATGGCTACTGCACCTTTGAGTTCTCCTTGACCATCACCAACACCCACTAAATTAAGCTCTTCGCCATAAACATGTTTTTGTAGCAATACAGGAAAACCCCATTCATTTGAAATCTTTATAAAAGCATCAATCGCACCACCTAAACTAAAAGCTTCTATAGATTTATAATAAGCTCCTTTAATCATTAATGGAAAACTATGCTTATATAATATATCTTGAAGGTCTGATATAGAGTTTATCTCCCAAGTTTGTGGATACTTTATATTTAATCGATTCGCTAACTCACTAAGCTTACTTTTATTTCTAAGCTCAAAACTTTCCAAAGATGGTATACAAAGATTTATACCTAGTTTATTAATTTCTTTTTGGTATTTAATATATAGAGGTAGCTCAGAATCAAGATTTGGGATAATAGCTCCAATATCATGATCTTTTTTAATGTGTTGGAGTCTAGATTTTAACTCTTCAAAACCAGATGATGGGTAAGGCATGATATATATGCTATCAAATATTTTTTGATAATTACCCGGCTCATTTGCATCATAGCTCAGACCTATTAAATTGTACTCTTTTTTTAGACTCTTTGCGACAGGAATACCAGGAGCGGGATTATCTGTATTATTTAAGCCACTTATCGCTATTTTCATCTAAATTAATCCATAGAACTTTAGCTTTGATATAAAGTCACTCACGTCTATATATAGCTCTTCTAAAGAGATATCATAATCTTTACTTAAATGTTTAACTATTTCCATCTTGGTCTTATCTATTTGTAATAACTCTATTATCTCTTTAGCTACACTATTTAGCTGATAACTATTACCAAGATTTGGATGAAATGCTACATTATCATCACTAAGCAGTAAATTTTCTATAATTGCCATAAAACTAATTTTTAAAGTATTTCTACAAATCACATGAAAATCTATTTTAGCTACAAAATCTATTTAGGTCTATATACATTGAATTTATAATCAAAAATTATTAGCTATACTAACTTAGACTTAATCTCTATTATTGATGATCTCAAAAAAGTCTCTATAAATTTCTTCACCTTCAAAATCTTCTATCTTTGGATGCTCACTATAAAAAAGTTTGAAATAACTATTATTCTCTAATGCTTTGTAATTAGACTCTGAAGATTTGATTGCACCCTCCCAAGCTTGTTGTTTTTGCTTAGTTGTTTTTTCAACAAAATTTGCATCTTTTTTCTGACTTTCTTTTATATGCTCCATTATAGCTTTGGCTAAATCTAAATGTACTAAGCTTGGCTTAGATACTATCTTTTCTGCACTTGATAGATATTTCTCTAATAACTCTTTTGCACCTAAATGACTTATAGCAAAAGTATTAGCATCTGCTTGATTTTTGTCTTTATTAAAATAAACATAAGTAGCAGAGATATCTTGTTGCTCTGATAATGCCACTAATAGTGCTGTCAAATATAATTCAAATCGATGCTTAATACCAAAAGTTGAAGTTGTATATAGCAAAATTTGATTATCTCTAATATAACAGTTAGCTTCCAACTCATATCCAAATATCTCTTGATGAAAATATTTAGACTCATAATTTGCTAAACTTGCCTTATCTAATAACTTTTGAATATTCTCAACTTCCTTATCAATCTCATTTTCAGTAAGTACAGATTCTGGAAGCTTGCCACTTAGCTTAGCTGTTTTTATCGTTAATTCTTTGTCTTTATTATTCTCAAGAGTATTTAGTAAGTCTTGTTTAAATTTATGCTTATCTAAACTATTTATATCAAATGGCTCACTGTCTTCTAGCTCTTCAAAGTCATCCTCTAAATATAGTTCTAAGCCATAATTTGTATAAGCTTTAATTGGGTCTTCAAAGATTTTGACTAATTTAGAGATAGATAGTTGTTGTGGGAGCTTAGAAGCTACACTCAAACTATCTATTCCCCTTTGGTACGAAGGGGTGGCAGTCGTAGACTGACGGGGTAGTCTTTTAATATCATAGAACTCTCTAGGCTCTGATTGTAATAACTTCAGCCAAGCCTCATCATAACTTCTGTATTCATCAGCATAACATTTAGAACTAAAAGGATGTAATGGATATTCTTTGATATCAGCCTTTCCCCAGCCATAATTCAAATCCAAATAGCTAGTCAACTCTTTGAGTATTAGACTTGGTTGTTGCTCAACATTAGTCTTAACACTTCTACCAATATAGCTAAGATACAAATAATCACGCGCAGATGTAATAGCCTCTAGAAATAAATATCTATCATCATCTCGCTTAGTCCTATCGCCTTTAACTCTTCCAAGTCTTGCCATCAAATCAAAACTAATCGCAGATTCTTGGCGTGGGAACTTACCATTATTTAAACCCAACATCGCTATCACTCTAAAAGGAACATTACGCATAGGTGTCATTGAGCAGAATGTTACTTTACCATTTAAGAAATGGTTATTAATAATTGGTTCAGATAACTGCGAAATCAGACAATATCTAATTGTATACAAATCAATCTCTTCTACTAGCAATACATCTTTAGCTGTAGTGACTGTCTTTACGATTATATCTTTGATTTTCTTAGCAATATATTGCTCATCATTAGTTACATCAAAGACATCATCAAACATCTCCAAAAGATAGTCCTGCCATGCTTCTAAGCTTCTTGGTTTAAGCAACTCTTGAGAATATCTCTCAAGTAGCTCTAATAACTCATACAAGCCACCAAGTTCGGCAATCTCACTACCTTCAATCACAGGTATAGTCATCAATTGATTTAACTCTTGATAATTGATAGATATTCCCCTTTGGTACGAAGGGGTGGCAGTCGCAGACTGACGGGGTAGTTTTAAATCGACAATATGATTACTATCACTATAACTAAATCCAAACATCAATCTCTTAAGCCCCCAACTCCATGAGAAGGTTTGACCATTATTACTATGATGAATACATGACTCTTTTAACCAATAGCGAATAGTTTCTAGTCGCTCATCGCTAATTTTGAACTTTTGCTGAATTGCTGGAACTGATAAATAATCAAGTATCTTATTAACCTCAAAGTTACTCTCTGGTAGTTGCAAAAGCTCAATAAAGCTAGCAGCTAAAGGCTCTGAATCTAATAATGTCCTATCTGCGATCGAGCATGGTAACTTTTTATCTGTTGAAAACCTTGAGAAAACACTATCAATATACGGTGAATAGTCTTCAATATTTGGACACATTACCAAAATATCTCGAGGCTTAATGCTAGGATCTGCTTTGATCATATCCAAAAGCTTATCATGTAAAACCTGCACTTCTCTAAGTGGACTATGACATGAATTAATACTGATGCTTAAATCTTTTTGCTTAGCATGGCTTTGACAATCTAGTTCCAATAAATTTCGCTGTAGGCTTACTAGCTGTGTTTGATTATTATCAGCAAGTTTCTCAAAATCTAACGAATTTTTATCAAACTTTTCAAAAACTTCTAATTCCTGCTTTTCTTGATTCTCTAAAAGCTGATTAAAAAATTCTTTACCTTGTTGACCTAGATTAGCCAAAAGAGGTTGAAGCTCATAGTCATCACTATCTAACCAAGCTGAGATTTTACTCTTGTGTAAATCATACCAATACTCGCTACATGGGTTAATATACAAAATATTAACATCAATATATTTAGCCAACTCAAATACAAAGCCAAGATTTTTGGGAGATATAGTATTAACCCCAAATATATAGATATCACTTGGTATATTTAGCTTTTCTAAGTTTTGTCGATTAAGCTTTTGGAGTGCTTCTGATTGGACTTTATATGGTGTTTCAGCGACATCTTCAACAAGCTTCTGCCAAAGTAGCATTTGCCAATCTTCATCACTCTCTGGTTTAGCAGGATTTATATACTCGCCCTGCTCCCATTTTTGCAACCACTCACTTCGATATGATATATATTTCGAAAAAGTCTCGGCTATTTTAACGGATAGTTGATATTTCTTAAGATCACTATTTTGATAATATTCTTGGAGCTTAGGATTATTGATACTATCTAAACCTCTAAAAATTCTCCAAGCTAAAATATCTTTTGTGTATGCTTTTTTATATTCTTGTTTTGCTGTGAGCTCATAGCAGATATCAAGTATATAACCATTTATCATGTCATATTTAAGATTCATCGCAATATTACGATATTGTGCTAATTGCATACTTAACCAATGTTGCATACCACGGCTACCAACTATTAGCTGTGTCGGTGTGAACAAACCTTTTTTTTCAACATCTAGAAGTTTAGATAAAACTTGAACCAGATACTCAAGCTTATTTGATGGATAGGTGTATAACGCCATATTTAACTAACAAGAATATTTATATTAGTTATTTTAGCAAATTGAGTAGGCAAAAAATTATTATTTCGGTTTGAAAAACTAAAAAGAATCTGCTCGGGCTTTTTCCCAAGATCTTCCAAAACTAGCTGGCATATTACCATCTATCAAACTATTCTCTGGTATAAAATCATACAAATCAATATATGATTTAATCTCATTTACAGATACACGCTTTTTGAGATTTTCTGGACCAATATCATTTGTAGATGTTAAGCCCATTGCTCCAACGATTTCTAAGCATGAATTAATTGTAGCTTTATGGAAGTTATATACACGATACATCTTATCCTCTACTACCAGTGCTTTTGCAAGACGCTCATTTTGGGTTGCTACACCAACCGGACAAGTATTGTTATTACATTGGCGTGATTGAATACACCCTACTGCCATCATCATTGCTCTAGCAGAATTACAAGTATCTGCTCCCATAGCAAATAATCTAACCATATCAAAACCAGTAGCTACTTTACTACTTGCAACAATACGAATCTCATCGCGTAAGCCACAACCAACCAAAGCATTATGCACAAATATCAAGCTATCCTCTAACGGCATACCTATGTGATTAGAAAACTCTAAAGGTGCTGCACCAGTACCACCAGCGGCTCCATCCACAGTTATAAAATCAGGCTTGATACCTGTCTCAAGCATTGCCTTACATATAGCTAAGAACTCCACATGACTACCAATACAAAGCTTAAATCCTATTGGCTTACCATTTGATAAATCTCTTAATTGCTTTATAAAATGACAAAACTCAATTGGTGTTGAAAAAGCGCTATGTGCTGGTGGTGACAAGACATCTTTACCCATAGACACTCCTCTGATTTCAGCGATTTCTGGAGTTATCTTAGCAGCAGGTAACACACCTCCATGAGCAGGCTTAGCACCCTGAGACAGCTTAATCTCGATCATCTTAACACTATCTAAATTTGCCTTTTCAGCAAACTTCTCAGCAGAAAAGTTACCATCTTCGGTACGACAACCAAAATATCCTGTACCAATTTGAAAGACTATATCGCCACCTTGTAAGTGATACTTTGTCAAACCACCCTCACCTGTACAGTGACAAAACTCACCTAACTTAGCACCTTTGTTCAAAGCCATAATTGCATTTGCCGACAGTGCTCCGAAACTCATCGCTGATATATTTAGATGTGATGCCATATATGGTTGTTTACAATCAGAGCCACCAAATTTAACACGCGTTTCAACTTCATCCAAATGCTTCGGCACAAGCGAATGTGTTACCCACTCATAGCCAACTCTATCAATATCTTTTTCAGTACCAAATGCTACTGTATCATTAATACCCTTAGCACGACGATATATAGTTGACCTAGTTTCTCTACCAAATGGCTTTTCACTTTCATTATCCGCGATAAAATACTGCTGAATTTCAGGTCGAATAAACTCAAGTATAAAACGCATGTGCCCAACTATCGGGAAGTTTCTCAAGATAGCATGTTTTGTTTGCGTAGCATCATATACTGCGACAACTACCAAAACAGCTATAAAGCCTATACTGACCCATATTGATGCGTGGAGTAATGAAAGAGATAATAAAACTATTATTACAAAAACAGCAAAGCCTACATACCACTTACGGCGCTCACTTATATGCATTATTTTAACCTTAAAACTTAGCCAAAAAATTTAATTCTAAAGCTAATTTAGCATGTATCTCTTAAAGTTAAAATCTCTAAGTTTAGATAACACTAGTATTTACCTTTAATTATCACAAGTATTTAGCTAATTTCATGATATCATCTGCTTAATAAGCATTTAGCCAGGACACCATCATGAATAGAGATTTTTTCATAATATTGTTTGCACTTTCCAACCTTGTTATAGCATCGGTATTAATTAGATATTCAGAAGTTGGTCCAATTGCAAGTTTTGGCTATAGACTATTATTACCCTGTATATTCTTATACTCATTCTTAGCTATTACCAAAGATGAAGATAAGCTATCAAAGAAATCTATATACATTGCCGCATTAACTGGTCTATTCCTAGCTTTAGATTTAGCTTTTTATGGTATATCTTTGATTTATACATCAATAGCTGAGGCTAGCCTTTTAACAAATCTCTGTCCTTTTATTACTACTTTTATAGCCATTATATTTCTCAAAGAAAAAGTATCCCTTAAATATTACTTAGTTCTTCTAGTAGCATTTATTGGTTTATTACTTCTTATGAGTCAATCAGGCTTAAGCTCTCAGCACCTTTTAGGAAACTGGCTAGCTATCATATCTGCGGTATTTTATGCACTCTTTATTATCTTTTCTAAAAAGCTACGAGATTCTTGCTCAACTTTTAGAATGATGTTTATAGCATCATTAAGTGGTTCAGCAACACTATTTATATTAGCTTTTATTTTCAATGAACAGATAATTCCGACAACTTTAAGTGGCGTTCTAATTTTATTAGCTATAGCTATATTTGGACACCTACTCGGAAATATTTTATACATAAGTCGTGTCAAATATATATCATTAGCTATGAGCTCTTTAGTTTTACTAGTTGGTCCAGTATTTGCCTTACTATATGGCTATATTTTGTTTAGAGAGACATTCTCAATACAGCAACTGATTGGAATGTTTATAATCATACTATCAGTTTATTTAGGTAAAAAAGTGCTAGAAAAACAAGTAACTAAGTAGACTCTAAGAGAAAGAAAACTCTCTTATAACTATATCTATGTTAGATACTTTTTTAATTGAATCGTGTAAATCTCTTGATGAATCATCAGGTCGAGTTTTAATCACAAAATTTAGATCACGAGACTTTTTGTATAACTTATTGATAATACTCTTATTATAGTTGTTTTCTAAAAGTGTTACTTGATGTCCAACTTTTGTTTCTAGAGCATGCCAACCTCAACTATATATTTTCTTACATTTTCTTTATATACTCTGTTTACTACATGGTTTAAGCTTACATCTTGAATGGTATTCTTATTATCAGATGTGTAATGATGTTTGATGACAGATAGTAAATCTTTAATTTCCTGATTTTCTACTAGAATGCTTTTTCTTATCATTTTATTTAACTCCCTCAATTTATAAAAGTGCAGTTTTATTACACTTTCAATATTAATCACTTTTTGCTGTAAAGGGAAGTAATATAGCACTATTTTTCAAAAAATTATTGAATTGCTGATTTTATATAAATATACTTAGAATTAGATTGTTGTACTTAGGATTAGAGATGTTTGATTACAAAACCGATCTAAAACCAGCCTTAAAAAGAATAGGCATGACACAAATAGAATTGGCAAAAAAGCTTGGCAAAAGCGATAGATCTATTAAGGGTTGGGTTGCCGGTACTAACTGTCCCTCATATGATGGACATATAGAGGTTATGAAGATACTTGGTCTCGAAGATAATTATTACCCTAATGATATATCTATAATGAGTGTAACTAACGTACCAGTACTAAGTTATGTACAAGCAGGTGAATTTACCGAATCTCAAGAGAATATTGACCCGATTGACTATTTGCAAATACCAGATAGTCTTGTACCAAAAAACGGTTTTTCACTTAGAGTACAAGGCGAGAGCATGCTCTATGATTCATCAGAATCTCAACTGCTTAGTCCTAAATATGCTAAATATACTCTTTACGAAGACGAGAATATTTTAGTTGACCCTAGCGAAATTAGTCCTCAAAATTTAGTTGATAAAATTGTAGTTGCTAGAAACTCCGATGGAGCCACAGTTAAATTACTATACAAAGATAATAACCGCTTATACTTGATGCCACTAAACTCAAAATTTCAAAATAATGATGAAATCAAATCACCAGCTGATGCGGTAATAATTGGTAGAGTTGTTAATTCTTTTAATGTTAGAAGTTTTTGATAAGGAATATAGCTAACTAAAACTGTGTTTCAAAACTCACTGAAAATAAAAGGCAATAAAACATAATTCGTCTACCCTTGAAAAAATAATTCTATTTTATATTTGATATAAAAATTTCTAGTTTTAAATAAACTATTGATTTTTGCTTTAATTTTCAACATACTTATAAGCCTTTTTCTAGAATAGTGATCTTTTAGAAAAAAAGGAATATAAAAATATCATACTTTAGCTGTAATTAGTAACAAATTTTTAATTTTTTGATTTCTTCATTTTTAAATCAATTTATCATTTATCATTTTCTTTGGATAATTAACCAAGGAAATAAAAATATGATTAGAAAAATACTATTTGTAGGGTCATTAACAGCTATAATAAGTTCAGCTTTTGCAGCCGATAGACTCAACATAGATATCCCAGACATAAAACAAATCATACCACCTCCTCCAACTCCTGGAACATTACTATATCAAAATGACATGAATATTTCTCACGCTAGTTTTTTTATCAAAAACACCAATAGATATAAACTAGCTCAATCAGATGCAAACTATTCTCCAGAAGGATTTGCTCAAGCTTTTGAAAAAGCTTTTGGTCATCAGATAAGTAAAAAAGAAACACCCGCAATATGGAAAATTCTAAATCAATTAGAAATAGCTGAGGGAGAGTTCACAAAACCAGCTAAATTATTCTATCATCGCACAAGACCTTTTGCGTATTTTCATGAAAAAGCATGTGTGAAAACAGATAATATTCATAGATCGTACCCTTCTGGGCATACAACTATAGGGTGGGCAATTGCTCTTACTTTAAGTGAGATAAACCCCTCAAGAACAAATCAAATCATGAAGAGAGGTTATGAATTTGGTCAAAGTCGAATTGTTTGTGGAGTTCATTATCCAAGCGATGTTAATGCAGGGTATTTAGTAGGAAGCATCATGTTCTCTCAACTACAAACAAGCCCAGAATTCCAACAAGAAATTAAACTTGCTAAAAAAGAAATTTCAAAAAATTAATGTAACTTAATTCAATAATACACCATAAAACAACACTAGGATCATTTAAATATTATTTACGCATAGATGTTACAAGGAAAATACATGACTAATAATGGTGCCCGGGGCCGGACTCGAACCGGCACGGAGGTTAAGCTCCGAGGGATTTTAAGTCCCTTGTGTCTACCAATTTCACCACCCGGGCAGTTAGTGGAGGCTGAGGCCGGAATCGAACCGGCGTCCAAGGCTTTGCAGGCCTCTGCATAACCATTTTGCTACTCAGCCACACAAACCTAAGAGTATGGAGCGGGAAACGAGGCTCGAACTCGCGACCCCAACCTTGGCAAGGTTGTGCTCTACCACTGAGCTATTCCCGCTTTATAGGGTGATATATTACCTTATTTTCAAAAGTTGTCAATAGAGATATAGCTTTAATTTTCAAGAAATATTAATTTTTAGTTCTGATTAACATCAAAACTAATCTTGAAGAGATTTTGAATATTATTTATAAGTTTGACATTAGGGCTCTTACTCAAATCAACGTTACCATTATTCTTGATAGGATTATTTCTTTTTAGTGTTTTTGCATCACTAACCAGCATATTTAATAAAGCCATTTCATTAACTGGTTTATTCGCTTTCGCATGTATACTTATATTTTTAGGATTTTGTAAAAACATTGCAAATGATGATAGTACCTGCTGTAAGAACCTATCTTGTTGTTGTACAGCAAAAAGCTGTAACAATGCTCCATATGAGCCTAATATCTGCTGTGGCGTTGTATTAGGATCTTGATTTGCAAGTCTAGCAATTTTTTCAAGTAACCCATAGTTAGCAAATGTAACATCTACACTTTTCAAACATAATTCATTATCACAATCATATAAATCTTTTTGATCTTGAGCTCCGGCACCTAAATATGGTAATAAGCCTAATTTGTCATTTACCATAGCTTCAGCACTACCTTTTAGACTTGCTAATCCCTCTGCTTGTATATCAAAATTAGTATTATATTTATTATTCTTAAATTGGCGATCTGAATTAATTTTTATATTGATATTATTAGTATCAAGTATTGAAAATACTTCTCTTATTGGTGACTTCTCTGGGAAAAAATCCTTCTGAAAATTAAGCTGAATTTTTGAATCCGCAGTATTAGATTGTACATAAGCATTATCCAAAGCCTTGCCAGTTCCATCAATAATTTCATTGATAGAACCACTATCTAGATCTATACCCTCAATTACAATATTATATTTACCATAATTATTAGTGCCTAGCTTACCGTCAAGGTTTAATACAAGCTCTCCTGGCTTATTACCTAACTTACCATTTATATCAAGGACTGGATCTTGTTTATACTTTTTACCAAGATATTTACTTGTTACCTCTTTTAGAACTTCTGAGAAGTTTGCATCAAAACTAAGATTTTGTATCTTCGAATTCATACACTCTGTAACTAACGATGCTAAGAAGTCCATGTCAACTTCAGTACCAGATAAATCTATATCTTTTAATTTTGCATCTGCTTTTATAAATGTTTTTTTGCCAATGGTTGAGTTCAATACAAAATTAATAGTACTCTCATCGTAATCATAGTTAATGTCAAGATTATATATTCCTTGACCGACATCATTCATTATAATAGCAAATGGACCTTGATTATCTGCAAGATCTTTAGGGTCTGTCTTTGAGCTAACCACATTACTATTAGCAACCGCTGTTGCCAAATTTGCTACACTCAAGCCTTCTATTTTTATATGAAAACTATTCTTAACAGCCTCTCCTGCCTTCAGTCCCTCAAATATAGCTTTATTAATACTAATATTTGGATTTTTTGAATCACTACTTATAATCCAAATATCTGTTGCTACTAAGTTACCATTTTTATCCTGCGAAACATTACCAACTGTTATTTTTGTTTGATATGCAAATAAAGAATCCAAGTTACTTATAAGCATCTCTTTATTATCAAACTTTTCTTGGCTAGTTAGCTTAGAGACCTGAGCATCTGTTGCAGCATATAAATTTGTTGCTATAAAAGTAGCCATACACAAAGATGTTAATAATATTTTTTTCTGCAAACGCATTATATGTCCTCTTTTTTTAAAAAATTTAGTTTAATCTACTTTCCTAAAAGTAAGCTGGAATTTATCTCATAGACCAGCAATTCTCTAAGGCTAATTATATTATTTATATATTAGTCTTTAACAATCACAATATATTTTAGAAAACATTTTCAACAAATATACTATTTTTAGTACAACTAATAACAAAACTCTATATATTTACTTAAGTATTATTTATAATCTTTCTTTAGTATAACATTATGATATTAAACGCCTACCAAGTTTAATGGATTTATTAAAAAAATTACACTTATGAAAGATCTATCAAGATTAGATATCCCTAAAAAGCCTACAAAAGAAAATAACAAAGAGCCACAAAAACCTAGTGGCTCCAAGAGAAAGAAAATCGTAATTATAGCCGTAGCGTGCTTATTGGTAATAGCTGTAGCATCTAAACTCATAAACAAACACCTTAAAAAAGTAAAAGCTGAAGAAGAAAAAGCAAAAGTAGAACTTCAAGCGGATCAAAACAGCGATTCAATAAAAGAGCAAGATAGCACAGAAGATAATACCAAAACCAATTCAACAAACAGTGATCAAAAGCCAGACTTTACTGAAAGTGGTAGTGGCGGAAAAATGGTGTTTACATTCTACAATAGCCTTAAACATGATAGTGTTGAGGTCGATGTTCAACCTGATGCACAAAGAGCTCAGTATAAATATAAATATATTTATCAAATTGCATCATTCAGAAATATGGATGAAACATCCTGGTATGTTAAAAAAATGAAAGAGGATGGTCTTAACCCACAATTCCAGCGAGTAGGCAGTTGGATTAGAATGTATATAGGACCTTATGATAGCAAACGCGCGATGGCTCCGGATATAATCAAGCTTCAGAGAATTGGTTTAAATGGTGGTTTCCCACGCGAAATAAGTCGAACAAAAATTGAACCAAAAGATGCTCAGAAAGATTCTAAAAACAAATCTTCAGACAATTCGGAGGAATCCTCAAGCAACAAGACTTCTAAAGACTAGGTTTAGAATTGATTCTTTAACTCTCTAAGCTTAACAAACATCTCCTTTCCTAATGAACACTCTGGCAAAGCTCGTAGTAAAGATTCATCATCAATTGATCTAATAAAAATATTAAGCTTACTCTCCTCTGCTAAATTTACAATTGACTTATCTTCACCTGCAAGCTCTGCAACTTGATTCCTATAATAGTTAAAAGCATCATCATTTGGCATTATACTAAGTGCAAAATCCAGATTATTTTGCCAATAATCATGAGCAGGATATGGTTTTATATCTTTATCTAAGTCAGAAATCTTGACTAATGAGTCATATAACTGTCCCACATCTGCAGATGCTGCATGTACACCGCCAACTCCAGCATTAAATAAAGTATCTCCACAGAAAAGAGCCTTCTCTTTTTCAAACAAGAAGCATACATGATCATCAATATGCCCAGGAGTATACATTACCTTACAATTTGTAACTCCAAAGTCTATAGAATCTCCCTCATCGACATAAACATCTGGCTTAAAGAGATCATTATCAGCATAAGCATATACTCTAGTACCTGGATAAATCTCAAGCAATTTCTTGACACCTGCAATATGATCACCATGCCTATGTGTAATAAGTATTGCCTCGAGCTTTAAATTATTTTGTTTGATAAAATCATCAAATATATCTGCTTTGAGAGGATCTATGACAATAGCGTGACTATCATCATATAATAAATACTGATAATTTCTCAAACTATTATTCAAAAACCATCTTTTAACTTGCATTTAAACATACCTTTTAGTTATTTCAATAAATTAATTGTGTAGCTGAGATATCTATACCTGCCACATCGCCATTTTTTATAAAAAACTTACATAATATATGATGGTATCTTTCTAGTTGTGTAGTATTTAGCAAGTCCTTAATATGTCTTTCGATATAATCATAAGCCATTTTAAAACTATAGTTATCTGACTTAATCGTCGCAAGCTCTAGCAACATAAGAATACTATCATAGTCATGATTAGCTCTATCAAGAACTTTCTCAGATAATTTAGCTATCGGAATGCTAAATGCGTTAGCATAAATTTTTAGCATCTCTGGCAAGATGTTGCCCCCTGCCAACTGCTTTTTAGCAAATTTCTCAGCCAACACAACTTCTTCAAAGTCAACAAGTTGTTCTAGGTACACCCTACTTATTATATTAGTTGTTTCTGCCTTATTATAAATATCTGATAATTCATCAACATCTTTAGCTTTTCTTAGAGCTAAAACAATTAACTTCTCGCCAAGATCTTGCTTGAGATAAACATCATATTTCTCCAAGACTTTAAGCGCAAACACCGCATCCTCATCAGCTAAAGCAATATCTCCAGCCAGATTTGCAATATTAGGTAAGAATCTACAATTATTTCTCTCCAAAAGTAAGCTTACTTTCGTGCGTGCTTCTGAAAATTTCTGAACCAGATAAAGCTTATAAACCTCAAAGAACTTATATACGATTGTGTCACCATTAATCTGCTTCAGAGCTTTATCTAATTCTTTGATATCTTTACTGTTAGCAATCATACAAATTTTTCTAAAAAGCACATAATCCTTGAAAGATCTCGGAGAAATTTTAGCAATACTTGAAACGCTCAACTTATTAGTTATTCTATTATTTTCTAGAACCATATCAGCAAATAAATCTGCAAATCTTTCTTGCTTATTTACTGTAAACAAACCAATAAGCCAGTTAAACAACAAATAAGGAAACTGAAAACTTAGTTTAATTATCCTAAAGCCAAAAACTAAGGCAAACAATAGTGCAAAAACGATAAATACAAAGGCAACTAAGTTTACTTTGATAGCTTTATCGGCCATCACTAACATAATATATCCATGATTTTTAGTCGCCCATATACCAATCAAGGTAGCTAGAGCAACAACTATTATAAGTTTTAAGACTCTTATCATTTATCACTTCCTTGTGCACTTACATTAGTTTTAGTTAGACTTGATTCTTTTATCAAAAGCTTATTTTGTTGTTCAGATAGCTGATTAATAACTTTATCTAAACTACTATCTACATTATCTAAATTCTGAGAGTTAATGCTTTTGATATCTTTTTTAAGCTCTTTTGCATTGTTATCTTGTACAAAATATTGATTGATAATAGCAATAAGATTGTCTTTGGCCTTATCAATACTACCTTGATCGTTGCTATACATAGCACTCTGTAACTGTATCAATGAGTTATACAGATTACTTGAAACAACTTGCTTAGCTTGATTTGTAGCAACAAGAGTCTGATTCTCAGGAATATTCTGTATCTCAACTACTGAGTGCAAAAGCTTCATATAGTTACTTTGTGAAGAAGTATTAACATCAGTAGAAATATCTTCTGGAGTAATATATTTAAGCTTACTAAACTGCTGCTGAATAGAGATAAAATGTTTAATAACATCACTTTTTGACAAAGTTTTCCCTAATGTATCTTTTATCTTTTGACGCTCACTAACACTTACAATTGCAACTCCACTAGCTTCTATTTTATCAAATGCACTATCAACCAGCTCATTAGCCTTTTGAGCATCACCATCAAAGGCTGCAACATCTTTAGCTAATACTAAGTAGTTAATAGCCGACTGAATATTTACTATACTCATCTGCAGATACAAGTCCTTAGTCGGAACTGCCACTTGATTACCTAAAGTAGTAACCTGCGACTGTGTCGCTTTAATATTTTGTGTTAAAAAATCATTTTGTTCGCCAAGGTCATTGATAGCCTCTTTTTGCTCAGTTTGTAAAGACTTAAGCGACTCAAGTTGATTTTGCAAACTAGCTAAAGCTTGATCATTAACACCAAGCTTGTTATCACTTCTTTCAAAATCAATAACAGAGTAGCTGGCTAAACCAAGGGCTACTAAAGATACAACTATGCTAATTTTAGACAAGATGTTAAACGAAGATTTATTTTTAATTGGTTCTAATTTTTGAGCAACATTATCAGCAGCGTCATTCGCTTGCTCTTGCTGAATATTTTTTTCTTGTGACATTTTTTGCCTCTATATGTTCTCGTACTTTTTGACAGATATAATCATTGTCTAATCTTTCAAGACTCAAAGTATTTTCAAAGCCTTGTTCATTAACAAATTCTAGCATTTTTGGACTTGTTATGGTAACAATTGCAGCCTCAGGCGCTACTATTTCATCAAAAATCCTATTCAAAGACTTAAAAATATCGATACTTGTGGTGACAATAACATTAGGATTTATACCATCATCAATGAATTTTAAATACGCTTGACTAAGCGTAGCAACACTCTCAAAAACTCTCTGATAAGTCTCAAATTTATCGCACTTTGTTAGTTGCGATATCTCTTTGACAAGCAATTCATTTCCAGAAACCCCAGAGATAACCGCAAAACTATCATCATAAACATCTTCTTCCAAGATTAGTTTCAAAAGCTCTTGTGAACCATGATCATGTGGATATATAGCATCTAAACCATATTTTTTTAGAGTTTTTGCAGTGCTTTGACCTACACTATAAATTTTTTTACCGTCGAACAATTCAGGATTATATTGAGCAAATAAGCTTTCTACAGCATATTTGCTAGTAAATATATAACTTGTATAGCTCAACACTGAACTTTCAACATTTATATAATCAATATTAATACATGGTAAGCATACAGTATCATAGCCTTTAGATATTAATAGCTTTGAGAGAATATCAGCATCATCTTTAGGTCTACAAACAAGTATTTTCATTTACTGGTTTTTTTGTGCAGTTGCATAGATATAGTCTAGCATTGACTTTAGACCATTAGCTCTTGTAGAGCTCAAATTATTGCCAAAACCAATTTCCTTAATAAAATTAGTATCTGAATTAAGTATATCTGCTGGAGTTGCTTCACTATATACTCTTAGTAGCATTCCAATCAACCCTGAAACAATCAATGCATCACTAGTAGCTATAAAATGTAACTTACCATCTTTTGTACTGCTGTCGAACCAGACTTGCGATTGACAGCCTTTAACCAAATTCTCCTCAATTTTTTTATTTTGAGGAAACTCTGGTAATTGCTTACCCAATGATATGACATAATCATACTTATCTTCCCAATCTTCAAAAAAAGATAACTCTTCAACTAATTCTTGCTGTCTTTGTATAACTTGATTTTCCATACTAACTATTACTTGCTTTAAATAACGATATTTTGAAACTTATGATATGTTATCACACACCAAAATTCATATAAACTTGATAAAACATCATATTTTCTCAAAAAAACTAAAAATACTGTTGACAGTATAACAAAACAGCCATATAATACCTCACAAGTTCCCCGATAGCTCAGTCGGTAGAGCAGTTGACTGTTAATCAATTGGTCGGCGGTTCAAGTCCGTCTCGGGGAGCCAAACAATTTCAAGAAAAATTTTCCATCGTACTAAAAGTTTTTACTTAGGGCTGTTTAGTAGTTTATATTTTTCTCCTCCTTTCTTATCTCTAAATTTATGAATTCTAGATGGCCCTAAGTGTGCTCAGAATTAAAACATCAGTTTTACTTATAACACAATTAATTTTTTTCAATTTCACTTATACTTAAAATAAGACTATAATCCCAGCATTAAAGTTTTAAAAAGTTTAATAGCATGATATTTTTAATATTTTTGACAACATTTCTTAGCTTAATATTTGCTATAACGAATAAGCATAAGCTAGCTACCACTCTTTTTCTTGTATCTTTAGGATTATTACTAGTAGTATTTATTCCTCATACAATTCGATATATAAATATTCAACTTTAAGGGGCTAGCTATGAAAGATAATATTTTAGATTTATTCGACTCTATAGCTATTATTGGTATAAGTGTTGTATTAGCAATGGCTTTTTATTATCAACTTTACTTCCAAGAACTGCCTTGTGCCTTATGTGTGTTCCAAAGAATGTCACTGAGCTTATTAACTTTTGGGTTACTACTAAACTTGTCGCATGGTAATAAATATAAGAACTATTTGTTCGTAACGTTAGTAGCCATCCTAAATGCTGCAATGGCAATGACACAAATACTTTTACATATTGTTCCTGGCACTGGAAATTATGGAGATGCTGTATTCTCACTACATATGTATACTTGGAATTTTATTGTAAGTATTATTTTCATAATATATGCGACTATTTGTGGATTCTTTACTCCAAATGAAGATAAAAAGAAAAGTTTAAGTCTATTCGCTAAAGTAGCAATATTCTTGATACTAGCTTTAACTCTTGCCAATACAATAAGTGTATTTATTGAATGTGGTCCACATCTTTGCCCATCTGATCCAGATAGTTATTGGTTGTTAAGTCTATAAAAAAATAATTGACATAAAATTTATTAAGTATAGAATATAAAATCCTAAGCAAAATCATATCCAAAAATTTACAGACTTTGGTTTGATTGAGTCTTAATATATAAAGATTACTCTAGGTGATACTCCTTAGTTTTTTCATATCTCCTTAACTTCCTTCATCTAGAGTCAATTTTTATATTTTATAATTATTTTTTTGCTATAATTTAGCTCATATTTTTATTTTGAAACTTAGATAGTCATGAAAGCTACACATACCCTTATTGCTACTACAAAAGAGCTTCCTAAAGAAGCCGTACTTACTAGCCATCAATACATGCTAAAAGCTGGTCTGATAAAAAAACTTGCTTCAGGAATTTATACATGGATGCCTGTAGGACTAAAAGTTCTACAGAAAATCCAGAATATAGTCCGTGAAGAGATGAATAAAGCTGGAGCAAGTGAGTTATTACTGCCAAGTGTACTACCTTCTGAGTTATTACAAGAAACCCACCGCTGGGATAAATTTGGCCCTGAGCTTCTAAAGCTAAAAGACAGACATGAAAGAGATTTTTGCTATGGGCCAACCCATGAAGAGCCAATTGTAGACATGGCTCGTGATACTATCAAGAGTTACAAACAATTACCTCTAAATCTTTATCAAATTCAAACAAAATTCAGAGATGAAATCCGCCCTCGTTTTGGTGTGATGCGGGCCCGTGAATTTATCATGAAAGATGCTTACTCATTTCATGAAAATAGTGAGTGTTTACATAACACTTATAACAAGATGTATGAAACTTATTGTAAAATTCTTGATAAAATTGGCTTAGCCTATCGTCCCGTCCGTGCTGATACTGGAGCAATCGGTGGCGACAATAGTCATGAGTTTCAAGTATTAGCTAATGCTGGTGAAGATATTATATGCTACAGCAATGGCTCCGACTATGCTGCAAATATTGAGCTAGCAACATATGCGAAACCAGATTTAAGCACAAGAGCAGTTTCTGAGAATACTATAACAAAAATTCATACTCCAAATATTAAGACTATCGAAAAACTTTGTAGTGAACTTTATTTTGATATCAAAAAAACTATCAAAACTATGGTTATAAAAGATGCTAAAGGTAACTTCTTCGCTTTAGTTATCCGAGGAGATCATGAACTTAACGAGACAAAAATCAATAAGCTCGAACAAATTGTAGCACCATACACTCTTGCAACCAAAGATGAAATTTTCTCTATTTTTAATGCTAATCCAGGTTCATTAGGGATAGTTAACTGTCCTGTACAAATTATAGCTGATTATAGTGCAATGATGATTGAAGATATCTGTTGTGGCGCAAATGAAGATGACTATCATTTTACAAATGTGAATTGGGATAGAGATATCACTAGTTATCAAATTGCCGATATTAGAAACGTAGTTACAGGAGATATATCTCCAGATAATAATGGAACTCTAGAGCTCACAAACGGTATCGAAGTTGGACATATTTTTGAGCTTGAAGATGTTTATTCAAAACCAATGAATGCCAATATAATTGGTCAAGATGGCAAGCCTAAGTCTATGCTTATGGGTTGCTACGGTTTTGGAGTATCTCGAGTCATGGCTGCTGCAATTGAACAGTCTCATGATGAAAATGGGATCATTTGGCCAGAGGCTATCGCTCCATATCAAGTAGCAATATTACCAATCAACTACAACAAATCTGAAAATGTCAAACAAACAGCTGACAAACTCTATCAAGAGTTACTTGCAAAAGGAATAGATGTGATTTTAGATGATAGAGGCGCAAGACCAGGTGTGATGTTTGCTGATGCAGATCTTATCGGCTACTCTCATCATGTGGTTATTGGTGATAGACTTTTAGAGCAAGGTTTGATTGAGTATAAAAATCGCAAAACTCAAGAAAAACAAGAAATCACATTAGAGAAATTGTTCGACATTCTAGCCTAATTCTTTTCCATAAACCTTATCAAAACCATAAAACTTAGCATAAGCATCGTTATTATAAGCGTTTTCATCAGATGTGATATCATCTATAAAAGTTATTTGACTAAATTCAGGAATCATTGGTAAGATAGGATCAGAGATCTCATTTTGCTGATAATATGTAACCAAAGTATCTCTATATCTTTCAAACTTATATATTTCAAAATAAATACTTACCATTAATGCGAGTTGCATTACTAATAATACTAAAAATACCCAACTTAAAGAATTTAATTGTAGCCTTAACTTCAGAACAAAACTAGTACTATGATTATAAAATTGCTGCATCATTATTATAAAGAATACTGCATCATAAATTAATAAAACTCTTTGATTCAAATCATAAGACTTAGCCACAGGTGTCAATACAAATATTGAGGATGCAATTGCTACCCCATATATAAAAGAAGCTTTCCTAGTGATATTTTTGTTTGTAAAAATAAGAACTAAGAAAGTCAGCAGCATTAACATAGGCACAAGTGTATCCCCAGGTCTTGTTACAATTTGTGTAACTAAATTTATGAGCTGATTTAATACAGAAATATGCTCTCCTGCCAACATTGTGTTTAGTCTTACATAGTTACCAGGAGCTGCTATCAGAATTATACCTCCGACCACACAAGCTATAAAAAAATATATTATATTCTTACCTATTTTATTTTGAGAAAGCTTTTGATTTAAAAAGTACGCCAAACACAAAATAATTGCAACACCAACAAATATCTCATTATACAGTCCAATAAAAAAACCTGTGAATAAACTAAACCATATGTTCTGCTTATTTTTCACTACTGATATGTAATAAAAGATAGCTAAAAGTGTTATACCCCAAAAATACTGTACCGCCGCTGTTTTCCATATGACATTAGCAATGAATCCTGTTTGATAAAAAAGGAAGATAAAAAAGAAAAAATATATTAAAAAGTCTTTCGAAAATAGTTCAACTTTTGTTTTAAATCTTACTATTTTATATGAATATAGTACAAATAGATAAAAGCATATCGAGTTAATCATATTGATCATAAATACTGATAAATGAATATATTTTTTACTCAAAAACAGATAAATTAATGCCTGTGCTGATATCCGCCCTGTCCAATGAATATAGTTTGATGCAATACCGCGAAGATATATAATAAAACCCTTATCAAGAGCATCAGTATAAGCTCTACCAAAATCATCAGCTCTTAAGGGCTGTAAATAGTTTATAACAAAGAAAAAAGCTATTATCAAAATAGCTATTATTACATTTGTACGTGAAATTTTCATCAATACTATAAATAATAAACCTTTTGAAGAAGTCTATATTATCTCTATACTTAAATAAAGACTGATAAAAGTGATTCTTAGCACCCAAATTAAATTATATTTTATAAAAACCAATAAAAATGTATCATAATATATAGAAACTCTTATAAAAAGTACTAATGAGCAATATAAAGTATAGAAAAGATATAGATGGATTAAGGGCTTTTGCGGTATTATCTGTAGTTCTATTCCATCTAAATATAAGTTGGATTAAATCTGGCTTTCTTGGTGTAGATATATTTTTTGTAATTTCTGGATATTTAATTACAGCTATAATTCTTAGAGACCTACAAAACAATTGTTTTTCTATCAAAAACTTTTACCTAAGAAGAATTAGAAGAATTCTACCTGCATTAATAGTTGTCTTAATTTTCTCTACTTTTTTTGCATGGCTTATATTACTACCGCAAGATTTAATAGACTACGCCGAATCACTTGTTAGTGCAATAGCATCCTTTTCTAATATCTATTTCTTTGTAAAACTTGATTTTGGTTACTTCGGTCAAAACTCGCAAATAATACCATTACTTCATACATGGTCTTTAGGTGTAGAAGAACAGTTTTATATGATCTGGCCATTAGTCTTAATACTACTATTTAAACTAAGATTTTCAGCAAAAGCAAAACTTCTAGCCACTTCAATAATACTGTTAATTATATCTTGCTTGATTTTCCTTTCTGGCGAATTTAATTTATATATTCTGAGCTCTGACAGATGGTATTACTTTCCAACTCATAGAGCATTCGAACTTTTATTTGGTTGCTGCTTAGCCATATACCTTAATAATTCAGCTACTTTAAACAATAACAAACTGACTCTTAATATACTCTCTGTAATAGGTGCTTTAATGATGATAGCGCCTATATTTTTTATCAATGTGAGTTTCCCAAGTATTTGGACTATTACTGCATGTATTGGGGCGACTATTTATATATATTCTGGCGCAAATACTAATCATATACCTATTATAAATAGAATACTTTCTCTAAAACCTATTGTTGCTATAGGCCTTATCTCATATTCTTTATATTTATGGCATTGGCCTATTATTGCTTATGTTAACTATTTAAGTATCAATAAAACTGTCACTATATGTATCATAATTTTTACTATTAGTTTAGCCCTTGCTACATTAACGTATTTATTTGTAGAAAAACCTTTTAGACACAAATATATGCTTAGCTTTACTAAAAGCTTTATACTACTATGGATAATGCCTATAATTTTGGCTTGCTGCTTTTATATAGCCTCAACTAATAATAAATTTGGTTTTAATTCGTCAAATCTTATTGATCAAAATAAACTAACATATAACTATGGGTTTAATAAAATCGATCAAAACAATTGTTTCCTTATGATTCAATCCTCTAGCTTCCAATCAAAACAACTCCCTAATAAGGATATCTGTTCAATAGGAAGTCCTAAAGCTAAAAATACTAATTTTCTGTTGGTAGGTGACTCTCATGCAAGATCTGAAATACCTATGATAACTACTTGGCTTGATAACATAAGCCAGAAAGCTTACGTTGTAACCCAAAAATCTACTCCATTCTTACCGACTTTCAAAAATGTTGTTGAATATGTTTCTGTTACTGATAGAAATAAGGCCATTGCTAATTTGATAAAATCAAAAAAATATAAATATGTTATTCTTGCTGGTGAATGGTCAAATGCACTATACTCTAGTTCGATTAACTCAATACAAGAATCCATTAAATTAGTAATAGATAATGGTAGTATACCTATACTTATTTTAGATACTCCAATACTCAACACAGATGTCACTAATCTTTGTCCATTAGAAAAAAATAAACTACCATTTATTTTCGGAGATAATTCATGCAAATTAAATATCGAATTTGTCAAACAACAACAATTAGTATTTTCTAATCTTATTGAAAAACTTAAAAAAGAGTTTCCTAGATTAGTAATTATAGATCCGAAAAAAGTACTCTGTAATGACAAATACTGTGATATTGAAATAAATAACATCCCCATTTATGCTGATTCAAATCATCTTAACTATATAGGTTCAAAACTATTAGGAAAACAATATTTAAAAATGCATGGTAACCCGCTTGAATTTACCCAAAAACACTAATATACGGCATCATTTAATATATTTTTCGCACAAAACTCTTCTTGATAAATACATTTCTATTATATACTGTAAATATGCTAATAATTTATAACGAATAATATGACTAAAGCTAAGTCTTATATTGATACTTCCCCTTCTGTCTATGGCAGATTCGCAACATTAGCGGCAGAACATAAAGCCCTTAACTTTACTCAGGGAGCTCCTGCATTTGATACTCCTGAATGGTTAATTGATAGGGCTAACTTTCATATGCAACATGCAAAAAATCAATACTCCCCAATACCAGGTACTATTGCATTGCGTAATGCTATAATAACGAAAACTAAAAAATGCTATGATGCAGAGATAGGTATTGAAAATGTGGCTATTACAGCAGGAGCCCAAGAAGGCTTATTTACTTTAATATCTGCTTATATCGGACAAGATGATGAAGTTATCATGTTTGATCCAGTTTTTGATACGTATGTTGGAGCTACAAAACTTAATCAAGGTAAATGCGTAAGGCTGAAACTACTAGCAGATGGTAGAATTGATATCCCAGCTATTGCAAATGCAATTACAGATAAAACAAAACTTATTATCTTAAACTCGCCTCATAATCCTATGGGTACTGTGATATCAGAAGATGAATTCAAGGAAATTGCTAAAATAGTTAAAAATAAAAATCTTTTAGTAATTTCTGATGAGGTTTATGAACATATTTACGCAGGTGAAAACTTCACTAGTGCCATACAAATAGCTGAACTTAGAGATAAGCTCATAGTTCTTCAATCCTTAGGCAAAACTTATAATGTTACTGGATGGCGTCAAGGTGTAGCTATTGCTCCAGCTGAAGTTATAAAAAATATCTTATCAGTAAAGCAATTTGCAACCTTCTCAGCAGTGCATCCATTACAGTTAGCATTAGCAGAAGGTATAATTGAACACCCTGAGTATTATGAAGATCTCAATAAACTGTATAAAAAACAGAATCAGCTTTTAAGAGAAAATCTGGAAGGAACTAGGTTTAAAGTTCTTGAATGGCATGGCTCTCCA
Source organism: Francisella salina (assembly GCF_000219045.1). Taxonomy (NCBI): domain Bacteria; kingdom Pseudomonadati; phylum Pseudomonadota; class Gammaproteobacteria; order Thiotrichales; family Francisellaceae; genus Francisella; species Francisella salina. The sequence continues at coordinate 961,025 of NC_015696.1, read as the reverse complement.
TTCCAGATGTTAGACTATAGTGATATTAGTAATGAGTTTGATGAAGATTTTGCCTCTAATTTGATCAAAGAATATGGCATTGGCCTAGTTCCAATATCGTCATTATTTGAAAAACCACAAAATGGACTACTAAGACTTTGCTTCGCAAAAAAAGATGATGAGATAATTAAAGGCGCAAAAATTCTTGCAAAGATATAAAAGTTTTTACTTCTTTAATGACAAATACTAGTCGTACTTGATATTTCCTTCAATAATTTGTACTTCTGCCGAAGACCTCATAGAATTTCCATCTTTACCATATTTGATAGCCAAGCTGGTACTTGTATCAGATATTTTCTTTATATTTATTTTAATGGTATCTCTCGGATCATTTGGGTTTATACCCTCTAAAGTTGCTGTTTCATTAGTCTTCTTGTTAACAACAAGATTATAAGGAGCACCGCTAGTAGAAGTATAAGTTTCCCCTGCTTTTATTGATTGATATGCAGAACTATAAACTTTGTCAAAACTATATGGCATATTTACAATGTAATAACCCTCTACATATTTTATACCATTATTATTTTCGACGGTTGAACAGCCGGTAACAAAAGCAAATACTAGTATAGATAATAGAGCATAATTTCTTAGTTTTATAATTTTCATAATTTCCTCATATAGGTATCAAAATAAATTAGGATTATTATGTTATTGTGCTATTTATTTGTCAACAAATTATATTTTGTATATAGCATTTTATTCTTAACGATTATGAGAAATATTGTTAAACTCTCAGAAGATACCCTAACTCCGAATAAGGAACATATATGTCAAAACTAAAAGTTAGCATAATTCAATCAGATATTATTTGGGATGATAAGCAAGCAAATTATAGAGCTATCGAGAATAAGATTGCAGATATTCATAAAGAAACTGATCTTGTAGTACTTTGTGAAATGTTTAACACTGGTTTTATAATGAATCCTACTAATGAGGCTAGCTCTGAAGAAGATATTATCGAATGGATGTATAATCAAGTAAAAGGTAAAAACTATGCAATTGTAGGTAGTGCTGCAACTTTTACAGAAAATAAAATTGCCAATAGACTTTACTTTGTAACTCCTGACAAGCAAGTTTTTACTTATGACAAAAATCATCTTTTCATACATGCAGGAGAAGATAAAAAATATACTAGCGGCAATAATCGTCAAATTATTAACTACAAAGGTTTCAACATATTGCTAACAGTGTGTTTTGATTTAAGATTCCCTGTATTTAATTGTAATAATAATGAATATGATGTACTACTAAATGTTGCTTGTTGGCCAGAATCTCGTCGTGAGCATTGGAAATCATTACTAAAAGCAAGAGCTATAGAAAATCAAGCCTATGTTATTGCATGCAATAGAGTCGGAAATGACCCTAGCTTTAGCTATTCTGGGGATAGTATGATTATTGACTATAATGGAGATGTTTTAGCTCATGACGAATATAAAGAAACTATACTAACAGCAACTTTAGATAAAAACAAACAACAAGAACATCGTGATAAGTTTAATTTTCTTGCATCACAAGATAAGTTTACTCTTCACCTCTAATCGACTTAGCAAGGTTTTGTAAAACAGCGTTGACGAATTTATATCCCTCTTCTGTCCCCATACTATAACAAATTTCAACATATTCTTTTATAATAACTTGATATGGATTTTCTAGACACTCTATCAATTCTGCTATAGCGACTTGAAGTACTGCATAATCAACATAATTTATAGACTCAATACCATTTTTTGAATTATCTTGTATATAGTCATCTATAGTATCTTGATTTTCTCTGACTGCATCCATTAATCTATAAAAAAGATCCCAGTCAGTATAGTGTCTCTCTGCATTATCTGCATAATATTGAGTTTTTAGTTCAGAAAATGTATGATCTGCGACCTTTTTTTGGTACAAAGCCTGCACAGTATATAAACGAGCGTTATTTCTAGCTCTAGCAGTAGTTTTCATAATTGTTATATAGATATAATTTATTAGGGAATTTTATGGTTCTAGATTATACATTATTAACAATAATATATATAGTTCTTATGAGTGATTAGTACTTTAAATTATAAGTTTTAGATATCATTATTATCCGATCTATTATAAAATGATTTTTGATTAAAACTACTTCTTGTAACTAGTGAGACTCTTATGAAATTTAAGATTATATGTTTAATAGGAATAGTATTTATCCTTAACTCTTGAGTAAATAATACCAACCCACAAGATGTTGGATTTGTAAAAACTCCTTATACTTCTGGAAATGTTTCTTTAACACTTAAAAAAGGTGTAACAACTAAAGATGAAGTCATAAATGCTTTTGGCTCTCCTAATATAGTTACTCAAAACGCAAATGGAGAATCAGTCTGGACATATCAAACAAATGCAACTGTTAAGAACGATGCTTCTAGAGATGGTTTTTTGACTCTACTGATAACCGGTGAAAATACACAAGAATCAGGATTTATGCAATCACAAAAAACTATGACTATAATTATCACATTCAAGGGTAATATTGTCTCTAACTATAAATCATTATCAACTAACTTCTAGATGAGGCTTTTATAATATGCGTAAGAAATTTAGTCTTTTAGTTTACTTAGTTGTTTTAGCTTTATCAGGATGTATATCATCAGGACCACAACGACCAAATCTAACACCTCCACAAATCCAACTTATGCAAACAAAAGTTTTTAATGTTGATTTACGAACAGCTTTTGATGCTACAGTTACTGTTATGCAAAATCTAGGTTATATCATTCAAGATGCTAACTTCAACACTGGCATTATTACAGCTAAAAGTACTGAAAATGCTAATGGCTGGGGACAATCTGAATATACTGAAGCTACAGCATTTATACAACCTTATAGGCAGTCAAATAAGGACTCTAGCATCAGAATTAATTTTGTAGTTTATCAGTCAACTCCTGATCCTAATCAGGGAGCTGCTCCGATAAATACATCTTATGCAATTCTTAATCCTCAAGCCTACGAAAATGCTTTTACAAAAATTCAACAGCAAATTTTTGTGCAAACAGGTATTTCTCCAGTATTAACTCAATCAGTTCAACAAGTTTCTTAAATATTTTCTATTAAAACACAAAATATCATACTAAATTTATCACTGTAACTATTGATTTTATTGGAATGCTAAAAGTTAATTCAAGATAATCAGAATGTATTACTTTTCTTTTTAGACTATATTTTTCTTAAATAATTTAGTTTAATACTTCTCAAACTATCATAGATGAATAAATTATGAGTAAATGGTGGCAAGAAATTGATCTAAAAGATATGAGTAAAGAGCAATGGGAATCCATTTGTGATAGATGTGGCCTTTGCTGTTTAAATAAGCTTCAAGATGATGAAACTGATGATGTCTACTATACAAAAGTTAGCTGTAAGCTTTTAGATATCGGAAAATGCCAATGCAGCATGTATGAAAAAAGAAAGCAGATTGTGCCTGACTGTATAAACCTAACATATAAACAACTTAAAAATCATGCCCATAAATGGCTACCTAACAGTTGTAGCTATAAGCTTTTACTACAAAATAAAGACCTACCTGACTGGCATCATTTAAACACAGGCTCAACGGATGAGATGCACAAACAAAAAAAATCTGCTAAGCATTTTGCTATTTCTGAATATGAGTTAGATGTTGATGAATATTTAGAAGACTTTATCATAAAAATAGATAACTGATTTTTACTTTCTGATATATAATTCCTTACTCTTTACTAATTGGGCATCGTATGTCTGATTTATCCGAAATTAATCTTTTTTATGAAAAAATAATTAGTGATTATCTTAACAATGGTTTCTGCGTTATCGATAATTGGCTAACTAATGATGAAACTATTCAACTATGCAAAGAGCTTAATCATTTTTATGATGCTGATTGCTTTAAAAAATCCGCAATAGGTAATCGCTTGAATGAAAACTTAGAAAGATCAATACGTAATGACTTTATCTTTTGGTTAGATGAAACAAAACATGCCGCAACCTTCTTTAAAAAGATAAATAGTTTTATTGACTACCTTAATAAAACGTGTTTTGCTGGAATTGTAACAAAGGAATTTCACTACGCAGCTTATCCTAAAGGATCATTCTATAAAAAACATATCGATACCTTTCAAAATGACGATCGAAGAACGATATCTATAGTCTGCTATCTTAATGAAATTTGGAATGAATTTTTCGGTGGAGAGTTAAAACTATATCTTAATAATCAAACATTACAAATATTTCCAACTAATGGAAAAATAGTTCTCTTTGATAGCAAAACCATTGAACACGAAGTGTTACCTGTACTTATGAAAAATAAAAGACTTAGCATTACTGGATGGTTAAAAACCAATTAAATCGTATACTTAACACAAAAACCTCTTGACTATTTTACACTACCACGTAATACTATTTTTGCAAAAATTGTCTCATATACGTTATAATAATTTAATTTTTAAATTATAAATCTTAAATAATGAATAATCTTTTAAAGTCTAAATTACTTATAATTTTAGCTATTTTCTCTTATTTTCTATTTTTGAATTTTTGTCAACCATTGGCTATGGATGATTTTTGGCGTGCTATTAATGATACTCTAGTAAATGGTACTTTCTTTCATTTTCTAATCCAAGATTATACAGGCTGGACGGGTAGAATATCTGCACAAGCTTTAGTGTATGCACTATTTTCAAAAAAATACTTAACATTATCATTGCTAACTATAAATATTATAAGCTCAATATCCATGAGCTTATTTATAATATTTATCTTTAAAATTGTGACTAGAAACAAGTATAGTTTAGCATCAAAAGATTTTATTATATATTCATTCTTCTTTGCTTTAATGTTCACATGGACAGGTTTCATAGGTCAAGTAATATGGAAAACTGCTGCTATACAATACTTATGGGGATATACAATCCTTATTGTTTTGTATTATTATTTAATAATCGAAAATAAAAGCTTCTACTTAATTAGCTTGTTAGGAGGCCTATTTATAGGCCTATATAATGAGCAGTTTGTTGCAGTACTACTCTTATTTTGTTTAGCATACTTTATTGAGAGAAAAATAAATAACAAAATTATAAACAAAGGGATTCTGTTTTTCTTGAAAGGTCTTTTGATTGGAGGGGCTATTTTAATAGCTGCTCCAGGTAATTACGTTAGAATGGATCAAATGTCGAATGATCAAAGTATTTCTCTTCTAAGTCAACTTATTTATTTTATTCATATATTTAAATACAACTTATGGCCTCATACTCTAATTATAGTTTGGATATTCATACTATATTTTGCTCTCGCCATTAGCAACAAGAATAATAAAAAAATCAGTATAGTCATATACTCTTTAGCTCTAATCACAGTCATTTTTGTTATGGCTCCTTTAGCATATAGTTACGGCATACAGATTAGATTAATGCTAATTTATTACATAATATTTTTTATTGCAATGATGCAACAATTTTATGACAATCAGAGCATAGCAGTTACAACCACCTATAAAGCCTTCAAAAAAATTTATATCCTTTTTCTGATAGGTTTATTAATTATCATGGGAGTTATGGGAAGTGCATATTACTCAATTTATAAGTTTAATCAAAATAGACAAAAGCTTATTACAGAATTGCACAACAAAAATATAGAGAATATTACTATACCAACGTTCGAGCTTCATGGAGAAGCTCAACCATATGGTATAACTTTTGAAGCGATAACATGTGATAGCAATAACACAAATAACCAAGCTTTCGCCGCATTCTATGGATTTAAAACAGTTAAAGCTGAAGATTGTTAATTAATAAAATAAATCACTGCTCCGAGCACTACCAGCATAATAGCAAATAATGTTTGTAAGATTTTATCATTAAGTCTTTTTTTAAGTTTAGTAGCTATTAACATCGCAATTACACTGCCAATTATAAACATACCAGCCACATACCAACTCATATGCTCTTCTTCGTAATGCGATATAAACCCAGATATTGATACAACAAATATTACTAATAAAGAAGTATTTATAGCTCTTTTAATTGGCATAGCTGTTATAAATACCAACGCAGGCACTATCAAAAATCCACCACCAACTCCAAAGAATCCAGTCAAAGTACCAACAATTGCACCACTTACTAATAATGCGATAATACATTTCGGAGCGACACTCTCACATATTGATTTCTCAGCACCTGACATCACTTTAGCTTTTATCAAACTCCAAATACCTATTGTAATCATAAGTATAGAGAAGCTAATCATTAGCACCTTGTCTGATAAGCCTTGAGATACATAACTACCAATTGGAGCAAAAATAACTCCTGTAGTAATCATTACTGCAGCAGCTAAATAATTAATATCATGTTGCTTATAGTTAACTACAAGACCAAAAATAGCTGTAAATCCCACTACAAGTAGAGAAATAGGAACTGCAGTATGAAAGTCTAAACCCACACCATAAGTGAGTAATGGAACAGCTAATATAGACCCGCCACCACCAGTTAAGCCCAAAGCAATTCCACAAATAAATCCAAATATAATCAAAAACATATTACTCTTCTTCTATACCACATTTTAGGTTGGCTGGAACTGCAATATCTATATAATTTGGTGGAGGTAATTTTAAATCATCCATGATCTTAGCATACTCTTCTGGCGAGTTTACTTGTAGTCTTGGATTATTTCTCTTTTCCTCTGCAACACTACTACTAGTAACACCATTATAATCATGACCTGGATAAATAATTGTACTACCTGGTAAAGTCATAAGTTTAGTCATAATACTCTCATATGCAGCATAAGAATCACCATTTTGAAAATCAGTTCTACCCGAACCTCTAATTAGCAAGGTATCTCCAGTGAAAAGCATATTCTCTGTTATAAAACAGTAAGAGTCATCTGTATGACCTGGTGTATATATTGCCTTAATCTGATAATTACCAAATGTTAGTATATCTCCATCAAATACTTTTTTAGTAGCACATTGAGCAGCACTCTCACCACCTAGTACTATATCACAGCCTGTTTCTTTCCTTAGGATACCTGCCGCCGTCACATGATCTGCATGAACATGCGTATCTACAGCATAAATCAATTTAAGATCAAGTTCTTTCAATAATTTTAAATACTGCTCAACGTTAAATCTTACAGGATCTATTATTATAGTTTCCCTAGTTTGCTCACAACCTAAAATATAAGTATAGGTATAAGTATCTCTATCAATTAGTTGTCTAAAAATCATAGTTCCTCCTAGATATATTATCTGTTCTAGTTTGTTTGAGTTATTGAAATACGACGCTCGCCTGTAATACGCTCAATAGTGCCATAATAATTAGAAATCATAGCATAACCACCTGCAATATTATAAACATCATAGCCATGATGTTGTAACATTAGAGTTACATTATATGATCTTTGACCTGACTGACAATGTACATATACCGGCTTAGTTTTATCAAGCTCTGACAATCTATTTCTAATCTCAGACATTGGTATATTTTTAGCACCTGCTAACATACCCTTAGATATCTCACCAAATTCTCTAACATCAATAATTTGAGCATTCTCAGCTAAAAGCTTTTCAACATCAGTAAATAAAACCTGTTTAAAATCTCCATTTAAAAGATTATTAGCAACATAACCAGTATGGTTAACTACATCTTTACCTGTTGAATATGGAGGAGCATAACATAACTCAAGATCTTGAAGATCTTCTACTGTCATACCCGCTTTGATAGCTGTTGCAAACACATCCGCCCTCTTATCAACTATACCTTTACCAATTGTCTGAGCACCTAGAAGTTTACCTGTGTTACTCTCAAACAATATTTTTGTAAATACATTTTGAGCATTAGGCATGATACTTACTCTATCAAATGGTGCTGTATATGCTACCTGATAATCGATATCTAAATTATGAAACTTAATCCAAGCTTCGTTTAAGCCTGTTGCTGCGCCAGTATAGTCAAATATCTGAATGATTGATGAAGCAATATAACCTTTGTTTACAATTTTTCTACCATTTATATGATCTGCAATTAAGCGACCTTGCTTATTAGCTGGTCCTGCTAACGGCAAATTAAAATCTTGACCTGTAAGAGCATTTTTAACCAATATAGCATCACCTGCTGCATAAATATCTTTATCTGATGTTTGATAATTCTCATTAACAAGTATATGGCCACTTTTAGCTAGCTCAATACCTACATTTTTTAGAAATGCAGTATCTGGTGCCACACCAATAGCTAAAACCACTAAATCTGACTTAACTTCTTTACCTGATTCAAGCAGAACCTTATCAGATTCAAAACCAACTACTTTCTCAGATAGCATCAAGTTTATATCATGATCTAATAACTCTTTTTCTAGATACTTAACCATTTCATAATCAAACGGACGCATAATTTGGTTAGCCATCTCAACTATAGTTACATTAAAGCCTCTTTCTTTAAGATTTTCTGCAACCTCAATACCAATGAAGCCTGCTCCTATAACTGTCACGTCTTTGACAGATTTTTCACTATCAAAAACAGCTTTATGGATTTTTTTGACATCGACAACATTTCTTAATATGAAGTGATTGATTGTCTCAAGACCCTTAAAAGGAGGAACTATCGGCTTAGCACCTACAGCTAACACTAGCTTATCATAGCTTTCAGTATACTCTTCTCCAGTTATGTGGTTTATAACAGTTACAGTTTTGTTTGATTTATCAACACTAACAACTTCCGAATTTGTACGAGCCTCAATATTATATCTTGTATCAAACTTTTCAGGCGTCATTAAGATTAATTTTTCAGCTGGTTCGATATGCCCACCTAAATGATAAGGTAGACCACAGTTAGAAAATGATACGTGTGGTCCTTTTTCAAACATTACTATCTCTGCTTTATCATCAAGCCTTCTTAGTCTTGCAGCTGCTGATGCACCTGCAGCAACACCACCAATTATGAGATATTTTTTAGCCATTACTGAGCTCCTCTAGAAATATTATATAAAGTGTTATTTTCTTTTATTATATGGTAAAAATTCTAACATAACTGCTAAACCACATGTGCCTGTTAACCCAGCAAATAAAAGTCCTGCACCAAAGAATCCACTCAAAATTGCGAAGTATTGTGATACTGTAAACGAAAGTACTACACCTAACAGAACCATAAAACCAACTATTATTTGTACTTGACGCATTATTGGTAGAGGTTCTTTAACATTTTTTTTTGTGGGTTGTTTGTGTTGTTTCCAAGCATTCAAGCCACCTTCTAACAAATATACTGCTTTTGCATTTAGATCTTTTACTTTAGTTGCTGCCTGATTAGTTCTGTTACCAGACTGACAGTGAAGTACTACAATCTCATCAGGTTTAATATCTGCATCATATATTTCATCAACTGTTATATTTTCAGCACAATCAATACACTCTCTGTTATGTTCACCTGTTGTTCTGATATCTATTAATTTTACTTTTTCTTTTTTTTGTAATTCCAAAAAGTCTTTAACTGAAATATTTTTTACTTTACTCATATTTGCTCTCCTTTATATTATTAAGCTACTTCTAATTTAGTTATTACTAATATTTTATTCAAATTTTTTAATTGTTATCATCACCACAATATATGCCATATAACGCTTCTAATATTTTAGTTACTGCAGGGTCATTTAAACTATAAAAAACTGTTTGTGATTCTTTCCTAGTTTTAACAAGTCCCTCCTTCCTCAAAACAGACAAATGCTGAGAAAATGCCGACTGGCTAAGATCAGAAAACTCTGCTAACTGCCCAACACTCATTTCATGTCTTAGTAATAAACAAAGTATCAAAAGTCTAGATTCATGAGATATTGCTCTTAATAAAGACGAAGCTTTGCTTGCATTATCTTTCATTTGTATCAAATCCATAGTTATGATCAATGTTTGTTAATTTCTAACTACAAATATTAGCAAATTCTAATTTAGTAATCAATAATATAATTCAGCATATAGAAAATAATTAGCTTGATTTTTTCTTGGTAAAGAAAATACTACTTACGAAACTAATTACTATTATCAATACGATAATAAGTAAACCACTATTAAACTTATGCCATTCATTATGAATACTAGTATCATATAGCCATCTTGAATAAGGCGAAGATTGGTTAAAATAGTGCACAACTCTTGTTTCACCAATGATATATCCCGTCAATGGTTGTATAATCATTCCATTAAATAGATAAGCAAATGTTAGCACTAATGAATTAGCTAATGGTCTTATTGAAAACTCTTTGAACAGTAGCTGAATTTCTTGGAATGCTAGCATAGCTCCTCCACACCCAACACCATATAGAAAATTAAACAAGAAAGCCATTTCAAATCCAAAACTTCTATTTGGCCATCTTATATACATAATTAAAAAAAGAAAAATGAGTGTAATCAAACTAAAACATATAGCTGTAAGTCTATTATTTTGGTATCTTGATACCAAAAATCCAGCAATAATTCCTCCTGTTGCAACTCCTATTGGTACCAAACCATTCATCATGATAGCTGTATCATGAGGTACACCAAACACCTTCATTTCATAGGTGACATTATATAGATCTGCAAATGTCAAAATTGATCCAAACAAACCTGTAAAGTAAAATGATGCTAACCAAAAATTTCGTTTTGAAAGAATACTCCATATTCTAGATATTACTGGTTGTTGTAGATCACTGTCACTCGTAGTTCTTGTCTTATGAGGTAACAAGATACTAAGACCAATAGTACAGATAATAAACATTACTGCAAGAATATCAAAAACATAAGTATATGAATATTGACTCAAAGCCTTACCTGCAAATAGTGCCAACATACCTGCAAAAATATTAGCAATACTCTGACTCAAGGATGAAAAAAATGCAAATTGATGATCTGAAAAATTAGTCTGCACAACATAAAGCACTCCTACAAATGTACACCCCAAACCCAAACCAAGCATTATCCTTGCAACTACCAGTAGCTCAAATACGGTAGTGTGTGCAAACAAAAATGCGCCCAAAGCAGATACAAATGCTGAACTACTAAGCAATAATTTAGGTGATAACTTATTTATTAATACCCCAGCACACACTTGAGAAAGAGCAAATACTACAAAAAAAACTCCTGATAATATTGACAGATTAGTATCTGTCAAATGATTATCCAATCTTATTGATAACGCATAAGTCCCAAATAATACAGCTGAAAAAACACTCATTGTAAAAAACAACTCTGTAATAGCCCAACGCGTATAATTTATAGCTCTCATAGATATTCTCCTTAGGTACAAACCTACAAACCAATAATTAAAAATATGCCATCTACAAATAAGATACTACACTATTTATAATTATTGATTTAACGTTTTGTAATGTGAATTAGTTAATAATCGTAATTAATGAACTTTGCTTCCATATATATATGTAGCATCAATTAAACGATCATCTCCTAAAGAAATAACTGAGAATAAGTAGTCTTGAAGATTATATGCAGATTCAAGTCTATATTTAAGTAGAGAATTATTGTCAGTATTGATAACTATAAAATCAGCTTCTTTACCTTTTTCTAAGCTGCCAATTTTATCGCCTAAACCTAGCGCTTTTGCACTACCTAGAGTAGAAGAGAACAGGCGTACCAAAGTTTCAAGTTTATAGGAATTTAATAATGCAGCCTTATAAGCATCATCCATTACACGAAGCATACTTAGAGTATTACCTGCTGCCCAGTCAGTAGCTAATGTTAGCTTGATATCTTTTTCAATGGCCGTTTTGTAGTCAAAATGACCGCTGCCAAGGAAGTTATTACTAGTTGGGCAACTTGCTATAACAACACCTTGATCTTTCATTCTATTCCATTCACTATCTGACAAGTGGATACAGTGTCCTAAAATAGTTTTATCCGTAATTAATGAATAGTTCTCATAAACATTTAGATAATCAGTAGCATTTGGATACATCGCTAAAGTATCTTTGATTTCATTTAAATTTTCGCTTAAATGTGTTTGTACATAAACATCTTTATGCGATTGCATGAACTCTTTGCATAAGTTAAGAGTTTCATCATCACAGCTAAGAGCAAATCTTGGGGTAAGAGCGTAACTAGCACGTCCTCTATTATGCCACTTATTACAAAGCTTCTCAGAGATTTTCATACTGGTTTGAGCATCTGTAATTATTTCTTTATTACCTTGAGTCATAATAGTATTTCCAAGCACTACTCTCATATTATATTTTTGAGCTATTTCAAAAACTATATCTGTACCGTCATAAGCACTTGGAGCGTATCCACATATAGTTGTAGTTCCACTCTTAAATAATTCTTTGAAAAGTATATCAAACTCCTTATGAGCTAAAGAGCTACTGTTAAAACTAGCTTCACTTGGAAAAATATATCCATCTAACCACTCTAAAAGCTTCTCCCCATAGGCACCTACAGCTTTTGTTTGAGTTGTATGCATATGTGTATCGATAAGTCCTGGCATAATTAATTTACCAGAGTAGTCTATCAACTTATCATTATCACCTATGTTAATCTTATGAAAATCGTTAACCTCAGTTATCAAACCATCTTCTACAACAACTGCACCATCTCTTAGAAATGTATAGTCTTTTGAATCAGAAAATAAGTTGTCAACCTTATGACCTAATAGTGACTGAAGCGTTGCATTTTTGTTGAATGTAAAGATACTTGCACGATATATTGTTTTCATAATTATTATCCTCTCGTTGATTTATCGTTATTTAAACTAAATAAATCCATTCGGGTCAATGAGGATTATATAACCAGCAGATAAGCACCGGGCCTAATTGAATTATCTAACCAAATAGACAAACACTGTAATTATATTTATATGAAATTGAGAAGTCAATTATTTTAAAAAAATTTTAGATTTCTTATTAGCCATAAGTACTAATCTCACCTTTATCAACTACCTTTGAAATATTGTAACTATTATCAAATATAACCAAGTTCGCTATATATCCGGACTTTATCTTCCCTAATAAATTCCCTAAATTAATCGATTCTGCTGCATAAGTAGACGCCATTCTTAGTGCCTCATCAAGAGGTATAAAAGTATTCTCAACTGTATTTTTAACCGCACCCATCATTGTCAAAGCAGATCCACCCAAAGTCCCATCAGCTGTAGTTAGCTTACCATTTTTGTGATAGACAACCGCGCCCTCAAAGACAAATTCTTCCATATCTGTACCTGCCGGAGCTGCTGCATCTGTTACAAGAATTAATTTCTCTTTGAGTAACTTCTTAGCAACTTCTAATGATGAATAATCTAAGTGAAACCCATCAGCGATGATTCCAGCATATACATTTGATGAGTTTAGGACTGCACCTATAGCACCAGGATTTCTACCTTGATATCCACTCATAGCATTATACAAATGTGTTGCCATGGTTATACCTGATTCAATGCCATTAAATGCTTCTTCATAAGTTGCATTTGTATGACCTAAAGAAACAGTTATTCCAGCATTAGCTAGTTTCTTGATAGTAGATGAATCACAAACTTCTGGAGCCAGGGTCAGAATTTTCACACAATCAGCGTATTCTATTATTGTATCTATAATTTTAGAATCAGGTCCTCTAACATGATCAATATTATGAACCCCTTTTTTAGTTCTGCTAATATAGGGACCCTCAAGATGAAGACCTGGAATATTATATTGATATTTATCTTTATAATCCCTCACCAATTTCAATGCTTTTAAGATATTTTCATCAGAAGTTGTAATCAATGTTGGCAGCACTGTTGTTGCCCCATATTTCTTTGAAGACTCAAATATGCCTTTTAGACAATCCTCACTGACATCATCATTTAGAAGAAACCCTCCAAAACCATTTACTTGCAGGTCAATGAATCCTGGTGCAATATTCTCACCTTTTAAGTCTATAATTTCATAATCTGAATAATCCTTTATATTAGAATTATGGATTATATCTTGAATAGTTTGGCCATTCATAACAACAGAATGATTATTCAATATTTCTAGTCCACTATATATTTTACAATTTGTGAGGATTTTCATCTACTTCTCCCTATATCTAATAAAAAACATTTGCTCAATAGCAATAAAATAACTGAACCATTTTCTTATACAACCTCTAAAAGACTTTCCTAAACTCTTCGGCATAATAAACCTTCTGATCTTTTAACTGATCCAATTTATTCGATAAATCTAACACCATAAAAACATCTTCGGGCACATCATATTCACACTTTATTTTATATGTTGTAGTAGACTTAAAACCAAATTTTGGATAATAACTAGGGTGCCCTAAAACAAATATTGCATCAATACTATTTACTCTAGCTTCTTTTATCATCATCTCTATAAGCTTAGTACCTATCCCCTTATGTTGATATTCAGGTACGACAGACATTGGAGCCAATCCATATATTTTTAGATTAGTAGATTTTTCCGTTGTCATTTTTGAAAGAATTGCTTGACCTATTATATTGCCGTTATCAGTCTCAGCAACTAAAGATATTAGACTTTGATGGTCAGTATGTAAAAGTCTAACTAATCTCTCTTCATCTTTGGTATCAAATGCTTCAGATATTAGGTTATATATCTGTTCTTGATCCTTTAAAGTTTCATATCTTATTTTTACGTGCATACCCTAATCTCCAATAACTAGATCACGCGTTGAACGAATTTCTAAATTTAGAAATTTACCAGATTTTTTAAACTTACCAAATACTGCAAACTTTGCTCTCTTACCTTTATCAAAATCAAGATACTTAATCTGACTAGGTACCACAAATATTGAAAACCTAGAGTCTTGATCTGCCTTAAAAAACAATTTTTTACTTTCTCCAATATCAGATAATGTAATCCCCGCGATACCATAGATCAAGCAGTGTTTGTTGTTAAGTACATTAGTATCGATAGAGCCTAAATCAAGGATATTAATAGTTAAAATATCTTGTCTTGAATACTCTCTAATACGATTTTCCGTAAGTTGCTGCTTCTTTTGTGGCATCAGATTAAGCTCTTCTTCTTTGTTAAGCTTGCCATCATTCTCTAGTTTAGTAACAAGATTTATACATTTTTCTAAATTCTTATTTACTAAAAAATTCAACTTACTCATGTCTTTTTTTGAATCACTTAAAACTAATTCTTTAATTTTTTCATCTTGAATTGGCTTAGCAACCCTTGGACAGAGCTCATCATGTTTTTGGTCTGCCACAAAAGCAAAGTATGGTTCTTGATCAGCTTTACGTACTATTTTTAGTTTAGCTTTGCCACAATCTGGACAAAAAATATTATCAAAATGGAGTTTGCTGTTATACTCACTAGCTTTTATGAACCCTCTTTTATATCTAGCTGTTTTCACTTTTTATCCCTAAATCTTTTCAAAAAGAATATCTGATATTGGATGATCGAGGTTCTGACCTCGCTTTTCAAATTTTGTCAAAGGTCGCCATTTTGGTCGCGGTGCGAATCCATCATATAGATTTTTGTATTTATCATCATTTTCAAGAAGTTCTAAAACTTCCTCTGCGTATGGTAACCAATCACTAGCATAATGAAACACACCACCTATTTTGAGTTTTTTAGCAAATAAATCAACATTTGATTGATTCACTAATCTTCGTTTATTATGCTTTTTCTTATGCCATGGATCTGGAAAATATATCTGCATTCCTGACAAAGAATCATCAGATATCATATTTTCTAATATTTCTACAGCATCATGACTCATAACTAAAAGATTAGATATGTTTTGATGCTCAATTTCATAGAGAATATTACCAACTCCTGCTTTGTGAACTTCAATCCCTAAATAATTTTTTTTAGGATTTTCTAGAGCCATTTGCACCAATGATCCACCCATTCCAAAACCTATCTCTAATACTACATCATTAGAATTTTTAAAGATTTCAGAGAAGTCTAAACTTTTATTTTGATCATATTCAACCATATATTTAGATGCATAATCATCAAGGGCTTGTTGCTGCTTTTTTGTCACTCTGCCAGCTCTTTGGACATAACTTTTTATCTGGCGTAAATTTTCTTTAGAATTATCACTCATTTTTCTAGATTTATTGCAATTTTATTACTACTATTCTATCGCAAGTAAAACAAAAATAAGAGTATAACTGTGCTAATCTTTTTAACAATTCTAGCTTTACAAGTAAGTTGTCTTATATTACCTGGTCCTGACTTCTTTGTAACTATAAGCAACTCTATCAAATTTGGACATAGATCAGGAATATATACCGCATTTGGCGTTGCTAGTGGAATTCTTCTAAATACTTTTATAGTCTACTGGTTTGGTTCATTCCTCCTTTATAAACAGCCATTACTGTTCAAAGCATTAATACTTCTAGGTGTCATTTATCTTGCGTACATAGCATATAACTTATACAAGAATATTTTTACAAAACAACAATTAAACCCTAATGCAAATGAGCATATAAAAAACCTTGATAATTTTGATAAGCCTACTAACATTAAACTTTTCTTGAACGGTGCTTTTACAAATCTTGCTAATGCTAAGGTACTGGTTTTCTTTAGCTCGATGCTTAGTTTAGTTGCTCAACTTCCAAGCTTTGGCAAAATTGCTGTCTGGATTGCTATAGCTCTAAGTACATTTATTTGGTTCGCAATTGTTGCTACTTTCTTTGGTAATAATAAACTTAGGCAAGTGTTCTTTAGAAACATCAAAAAAATTGAATTTGTGTCTGCTATTTTTATAACTATTTTTGTAGTAATTATATTAATTGAGCTTTTTTAGAATAGAACTTTACTCCAACCTAACTTTTCTCTTAGAGTATCATAATAATTATAATCTTTAGTATGCAAGACAGTGACTTTTTTCTGTGCTTTTTGAATAGTTACTTTCTGATGTGATCTTAAAATAGTATCATGTCTACCATCAATGCTTAAAACAGGTTCTGGGTCATTGTAATCTGTTATGTAAATATCTATAACACTTGTATCTGATATAACCAAAGGTCTACTATTTAATGAATGAGAGCATACTGGCACCAAAACCACACTACTTTGATTAGGATTCAAAATAGGTCCACCGGCTGACATTGCATGTGCTGTTGAGCCTGTTGGTGTAGCAACAATAAGTCCATCACCTCTTTGATCAAAAGCATATCGACCATCTATATATACCTTCAAACCAAACATCAACCCCCTACTAGAAGTTATAGCAATTTCATTTAATGCGATAGACGCCTCTAGAGGTGCACGTAAATTATCATCAACACGACATTTCAGCATACTCATTTTAGTAACTGAACTGTCCCCTTTTAATATAGCATCAAGGTCTCTTCTTAAGGCATTATTATCTGCAGCAAGAGTTGTTAAAAAGCCAAGCTTACCCTTATTTACACCAATAACAGGAATATTGCTATATAATGCTAAAACCCTAGATGCTTTAAGAAAATTACCATCTCCACCAACAACGATAGCAACATCACATACCAAAGCTATCTCTTTTAAGCTTGCGGTTGTAATATTTTCCAAAGTCGTATCAGATGCAGTTTCATCCTCTACCACCACATCTAGATTTTGTTGCTGTAAATAAGCATATAGGATCTCTACTGTTTGACTTACTTCTTCTTTATAATGCTTACCGATAATAGCAACTCTACTATATTTATAGATCATACTCATATATTTAAACTGACATTAACTGTGATTATACCAAAATACCTACTAGCACCGAAAATCTTTAACCCAATATTTATAATACTAATAGGTTAACGTACAATAGCCATCAAATATAAGTTGCTCAAATCTGTTAATATATTTAAAATAAAGTATAAGATTAGTAAATTTCGATTGAACAGATGGACAAAGTGAATAAACTTACGAGTATAATTATACCTGTAAAAGATGAATCAGAAGGTATTGATCACCTTTTTAATAGATTAATGCCAATTTTAAATCAACTGCCGACTAATTATGAACTAGTATTTATAAATGATGGAAGTAATGATAACACCTTAGAGCTTCTTCTAGAAAAACAAAAAAGTATTCCAGAAATTGCTATAGTTGATTTATCTCGTAACTTTGGTAAAGAAGCTGCATTATTCGCCGGTTTTGCCAACTGTAAAGGTGATGCTGCTATTTCTATTGATGCAGATCTACAAGATCCACCCGAACTTATTCTAGAGATGGTTGAGCACTGGCTAAATGGCTATGAGGTTGTAACCGCCGTTAGAGAAAATCGTGACACAGACACTTCAACCAAGAAACACACTGCTGGACTTTTCTATACAGTCATGAACAAGATTAGTGAAACTAAACTTACTCCTAATGCTGGAGACTACAGGTTATTGAATAGAGCAGCAATTAATGCTTTTCTTGAGCTAAAGGAGAAAGTACGTTTTAACAAAGGTCTTCTTACATGGATAGGCTTCAAGGAAAAAATTGTCTACCATGCTAGAGAAGAAAGAGTTGCTGGACAGACTAAATGGAACTACTGGAAACTATTTAAATTCTCTATAGATGGTATTACAAGCTTCAGCCGTGCACCATTAGAAATATGGTCTTATATTGGTGTTTTTGTTGCTTTTATGAGCTTTTTGTACGGCTCATTCTTTATATTAAAATCTCTTATTTTTGGCATAGATGTTCCCGGCTACCCATCTCTAATAACTTTTATACTATTCTTTAGTGGATTACAGATGATTGGTATAGGAATGTTAGGAAGTTATATTGGCAGAATATTTATAGAAACAAAACATCGTCCGTTATATATAGTGCGTGAAGTCCACAGATCTGAAAAATAATTCTCTTTTAAGCTTTTAATCTAATACCTTTATCTAACAAATACCAACAAGCATAATACAAAATAAATGTAAAAATCACTATTGCTCCAAATGCATAATATGGATTAACTGTAGAAACTCCCAAAAATCCAAATCTCACAAAATCAACTATATAAAATAATGGGTTACATGATGAGATGAAGTGCCAAAATCCTGTAAGATTGTTTATGTTATAGAATACTCCTCCTAGATATATTAGTGGAGTCAGAATAAATGTAGGGAATATCGTAGTATCATCAAACTTTTGTGAAAATATTGCATTTATCAGTCCACCAAGTGAAAATAATGCTCCACAAAAAACAAACCCAGCCAAGACAAGAGGTAAATTATGTATAGCACTGAAACCACCTAACAAGAATGCTGCAATACTAACAAATATACCAACCAAAAAGCCTCTAAAGATTCCACCAGAGATATATCCAAGCACAATCACATGATTACTAACAGGTGATACTAATAGTTCTTCTATAGCTTTACTAAAGCGAATTCCAAAAAAAGAACTTACTACATTACCGTAAGAGTTCTGAATCACTGCCATTATTATCAAGCCAGGTGTAATATACTGCATATAAGTAATACCGTCATCCATCATACCTATACGTGAGCCTACAACCTTACCAAATATCAAAAAATATAAAATTATCGTTATAACTGACGGTAGTAATGTTTGTGGCCAAATTCTAAAAACTCTTTTACACTCACGATCCAAAATTGTGATATATGTTATCCAAAAATCTCTTAAACTCATAAATTCACCTACTTATTTCTTGCTACTTCTATAAATAGCTTCTCTAATTTTGCTTCTTTTGATCGCACATCTAAAACATCTAAACTATATTTGCTCGTTAATTCTGCAAATATATTATTAAGTACAACCCCCTTAGTAACTTCAACTTCAATTGTATAATCATCTATTCGCTTGACTTCACCAAGATCTAGTTTCAAATCATGCTGACACTTTTCTTTAAGATCAAAAATATAAGTATGCTTATCGGCTGACTTTAAAAAAGTCTTCATATCAGTATTGACACATAATTTACCTTTATGAATTAGTGCTATATGTTTACACATTGACTCAGCTTCTTCTAAATAATGTGTTGTAAGAATAATTGTCAAACCTTCTTTGTGAAACTCTGAAATCATCTCCCACAGCGAATTTCTAAGCTCGACATCAACACCAGCCGTTGGCTCATCAAGTATAAGAAGCTTAGGTTTATGTATAAGAGCTCGAACAACCATTAATCTTCTTTTCATACCTCCAGATAGAAATCTAACCTGAGTATTTCTTTTATCATAAAGGTCTACTTTTTTTAGTAACTCTTCTGCATAAGGGATCGCTTCTTTTTTAGAGATGCCAAAAAAGCCTGCTTGGGTAACAAGGATATCCATTGGCTTCTCAAAGATATTTAGATTAATCTCTTGAGCCATTACACCTAGATGCTTTCTCGCTTGGATATAATCTTTATCGATATCATATCCAAAAATTTTTATTTGCCCTGAAGTTTTGTTTACAAGTGATGATATCATTCCTAGAGTTGTTGATTTACCGGCTCCATTAGGTCCTAAAAGAGCAAAAAAATCTCCTTTTTTCACCTCAAAACTAATATCATCAACCGCCTTTAAGCCACCCTTATAAACTTTGGTAAGATTTTTTATTTCTAACGCGTTTTGATTGTCCATAATAATTAATTATTTAGAAAAATATCTGCATATTATAGCACTTCAGAATTTTTTTTTGGAAACTTATAAGACAAACTCTAGAAATAAAAAATTATAATTTTCTCAGCTTAATAATAGCGTTTTCATCCGCATAATCAGGTCTACTGCCATCTAAACCTTGAGCTAAAAGGTAATAATCGTTAACTGGCGTACTGGTACAGTTACCATCCATATCGCACTTAGAACTCTCATTTGTCTCATCAATTATTAAAGATGTAGATGCCGAAGCATACCAAGGATTATTCATCTTAATCACTGCCACTTCTCTATCTTCATTTACTGAAATCACAGGGAAAGTAGCTTGACCCAAACCATCACATGATACTACTACTTTTTGCTTACTAGAGATACTTAGAACCTTACAGTTTGGATCTATTGACGAAGCATTACCAAAGTATAATTCATCAGCAAGACCATCACTGACTTGCACTTCGAAATTTGCAGCCGCACATCCTAGAAATGGTACAAATAATATACTAGCTACAGCCACTTTCTTTAGAATATTTTTTCTCATTAATAACTCCTTTATATTTTATATTAAATTTAAACACTTAAACAATTAAGCATATCAATCATATATTATAATTTAATATTAATCATTTAATAGGTGTTTTTTTGAAGTTCCTGAAATAAATAATAGAGATATTACAAACCATTAATGTGAAAAATTCTAAAATAGCATCATCAATATACTAAAACCAACAACTACTATAAATATTGGTCGCACTAATTTTGAACCTTTAAGTATAACCATTCTCGAACCAACAATCCCACCAAAGAAACTACCAACAGCCATTAACAATCCAAATGCTATATTTACCTGACCAGATAAAGCAAATACAGCTAAAGAAAATAGATTACTTTTTAGATTAAGAACTTTCGCGTATCCTGATGCCTGTAAAAATGTATAACCAAGAAAATAAACTATAGCAATAATCCAAAAATTACCTGTTCCGGGACCAAAAAAGCCATCATAAGCACCCAGTATAAAACCAAATATTGTAAAAAAAGTCACCTCTGACATTCTTTTTTTACCTTGATTAACACCTAAGTTTTTATTCAAAATACTAAAGATAAAAACAACTATCAAAAGAATCGGAACCAAAGTATTCATAAAATCATTATGAATAACCAAGGTTAATATAGTGCCCAAACAAGCACCAATAAATCCTGCAATAAGTCCTCTTAGAACTGTTTTGATGTTAATCAAACCACTTTTATAATATTTCAACACCGCCATGGCTGTACCAATACTAGCTTGAAACTTATTTGTACCTAGTACTGTTACAATTGGCAAACCTGTCATACTTAGAGCTGGTATACTTATCAACCCCCCACCTCCAGCTATAGCATCAATGAAACTTGCCAAAAAACCCATAGATACAACAAATAGACATAAAATATAAAAATGCTCGGAAAAAAATTCAACCATTTACAAACTATAATCATATAAGATAGACTAACTCAATATTACAATATATTTGGTTGCAATACTGCTAAATAAATACAAATTAGACCAACTTACTCTCACAATACTTCTAAGGGATTAATATCTATGTTTGATACAGATAACAGAAGCAAAAGAATACTCTTCATGTCACACTGCTTATTAAATCAAAATGTAAAATTAGATCATCTCGCATCTAGACCTGGCGCACTTCCTTTAGTAATGGGAGAAATAATAAATTCTGGAGTTGGGATTGTACAGATGCCTTGTCCAGAGTTATTAGGACTAGGGATTGATAGACAGTGTGTTAAAGATACTACTGCTGATGATATTAAGAGTGAAAAGACAAGAGTTTCAAAACTTATGACAAATCAAAAGCAACTTTGTATAGATTTAGCTAAACACGTCATACTCCAGTTAAAACAGTATAAAGCGTATAATTTTGAAATTGTTGGGATTCTTGGTGTAAATATGTCTCCAACATGTGGTGTTGAAACTACTTGGGCTGACGACCAAGAAGTAGCCGGTAATGGTATTTTTATCAAAACATTAAAAGAAGAATTAGCTAAGGAAAATATACAAATTAATTTCACTGGCATAATACCTCCTCAAATAGAGGATTCAGTAAAGCGAGTAAAATATTTTCTCAATAAATAAATTCATCCTACTATATCAATAAGTGTAACGCGAGCCAAACGGTCGGATTTTCTGTACATGTAACCCAATGCTTAGTATTTTTAGGGATAAATAAATGCTCTCCTTCATCCAAAATATAATCATTATTATCTAACCTAAGCTTTGCCATACCCTTAAGAACAACAACCCACTCATCATGACTCTGGATATACGGTTCATCTATAGGCGTAACCTGTCCATAAGATACAATCTTTTCTATATGAATACTATTATCTTTAAAGAGATCTATAAAAACCTCTTTTTCAGAGATTATGGGGTCAATATTATACAAATTAAGTTTATCACTATCTTTTTTCATCAAATTTTATATTTATGATCCTAAGTTTTTATATTTTTTATCGACTAAATAACCTTATTTATCAGTATCTTTTATGTATATATCAAGCTTAGGATACTCAATCCTTATATTATTATCTTTTAAAGCATCTAGTATCTTAAGCCTCAAATCACTCAATAAATATATCTTCACAGTTCTAAGACAATATGCTCTAACTGCTATCTCCATACTATACTCATCATAGCTGGTTAGTAAAAATTCAGGAGCTG
Source organism: Francisella salina (assembly GCF_000219045.1). Classification (NCBI taxonomy): domain Bacteria; kingdom Pseudomonadati; phylum Pseudomonadota; class Gammaproteobacteria; order Thiotrichales; family Francisellaceae; genus Francisella; species Francisella salina. Next base: position 937,793 of record NC_015696.1, on the reverse strand, counting down.
GGGTTTTAAATATTCTTTTTTCTGATTCCACAACTTGTTTACAAACTTCTATAACTCTTTGGGGGGGTTGAGCATAAGAAATTCTTAAAGGTAAGACTAATCTAGATGTAGGATCTAATGTCTCATTAGAAACCACATTAGTTATCATGACATTATTAGGAACTATTAATGAATTATTATCAAAAGTCAAAACCTCTGTCGCTCTAATACTAATTTTTTTAACAACTCCGATCTCATTATTAACATTAACCCAGTCACCTATTTTTACAGGTCTTTCGATAAGCATAACTAAACCTGCAAAGAAATTTTTAACTAAATCTTGCATGGCAAAACCGAGACCCACTGACAAACCAGAAATAATAAATGTAATAGCTGTATTACTTATTCCTAAAGACTTAATAAACAAGAAAATTGCAATAACTACAAAAATGTATTTAATAATCGATAAAATTGCTTCACGAGTCCCCAGGTCCATGTTTGTATATGGAAATACTCTTTTATTAGCGACTAGAATAATAAACCTATAGATAAAAAATGCAACTATAATGACTAATATTGACTTCATTAGTGTAATAAGTGGAATTAATTGTAATCCTAAAATATCACCACCTTCATAAAAAAAAGTATTCCATATATCTTCTAATCTCTCAGACTGGATATTTAAACATAAAGGCAAAATAATCAAAAACATTACTATAGAGAGAATAAATATTAAATTTTTTATCCAATACCTTACTCCAGCTCGCTTAACCCCGCCGATAGCTGTCTCAGCAAGACTACGAATAACTACTACTCTAGTTTTATTACACATCAACATATCAACAATAATTACAGATACTTTATAAAAAACATAAATATATAATGATCCATATAAAATCTGATACATATCAAACCCTGCAGACATCCCAAAATTTGGATAACCTCCAAGAGTCATCATTAAGATACTAAACAACAATGTTCCCAACATGAAGTATTTAACTAAATGTACCACTCTTATATCTGACTTATTAGAAGTTGTAACCTTACCTAGTTTTATAAAAATACATACTATTGGTATCAACATTACCAACATAAAAAAGAAGACCAAAATTAATGCCTCCTCTCTAGAGAGTATTGACGTCAAGCTACCTCTTGTAAAGCTGACTAAGTTTGATCTGAATATGTACATAATCATACCAAAAGTAGAATAAGCAATTATAAACAAAGTCTTTAATAACTTAGATATGTAGATCTGTGCAAAATTTTCTAAAATAAATATCAAAAAAGCATAAATACCAACAACTTGGGATACTATGGTCATAACATAATAAGTATCCGATGAAATTATTTCTAAATACCTAAATAAATGCCCTATACCAAGAACAACCAACGGATACAACACTGCACTAAAAAGTAAGAAATAAATACCATTAAGCTTACGAGTTGCCTTAAATAGTTTCTTTTTTGTCTTCAATTTAGGGTTCTGAAACAAACACTTATCGAGAGAGAAAACTGTCTTTGAAAAAAAATACATTCCCAATAGAGTAAGGAAAAACACAATATCTTTAATTACTTGAGTAATATTATCCCAGAATGTATGAAATGCAAAATACCATGCTTGTGGCTCCCAAAGAACATTATTCTTTTCAAACCTAAATTGATTGCGCAAATATGTTCTTATACTTGATATATGTTTTAGGGCATTTTCTATGTTCAGATGTACCTCTTTCAAAAGTACTAGCTCGTTTAATATCAACGCCCTCTTTCGAGTATACTCTTTTAGCTTAACATTTAGGTATTTGTTATTTTCAACTCTCTCATTTATAAACTCCGAAAACTGCTCATTTTGATATTTGCCATCAATAAATCTCAGAATACTATCAACTCTTTCAAGTCGAGTATTTAGTTCAGCAATATGCTTACTTATAAAAGATCTGTCTTTAAGAAGCTTACTTCTTTGATACGATAGTGTTTGCTCATTGTTAGATTCTTTGGAGTTATAAATAGACTCTGCAAATAAATTAATCTGTGATATTTTTTGATTTAGCTGCCCATCTTTATTAAGTGTATTTGCCTGAAGATACCCTAAACTCAACAGTAAAATCAGAAAGCAACAAAAAAATCTATTCATAAAAAATAAAAAACTATAAGGTATTAATTCATAGTAACACAAAAGTGCGCCTTAAAAGAATTTACAAAACTAAAATTTAAAAATCTCACAGGTATTTTTGTAGGTTTGCTTAGCAACCACATCATAAGATATTTCTTTAAGATCCGCCAAAAACTGAGCCACATATTTAACATACTTTGGATAGTTTGGTTTACCGCGCAAAGGTACTGGGGTTAGATAAGGTGCATCCGTTTCAATCAATATTCTATCTAATGGCAACCTTTTGGCAGTTTCTTGAATATCCTTTGCATTTTTGAAGGTTAAGATACCAGAAAATGATATATACATACCCATATCAATAGCTTTTTTAGCCATATCATAATCTTCCGTAAAACAATGCAGTATACCTCCACATTTCTCTACGTTTTCGCTTTTTAGTATATCCAAGGTATCTTGTTTTGCAGATCTAGTATGTATTATGACTGGTTTATTTACTTCATTTGCTGCTTGCATGTGATTTACAAACTTTTCTAATTGAGCTTCTCTAGTGTCACTACCATTATAGTAGTAGTCTAAACCAGTCTCACCGATAGCAACACATTTATCATGTAGCGAGCGCGCTATTATATCATCCACAGTTGGCTGATATGTATCAAGCTCACTAGGATGAACTCCTACAGAATGGTAAATATTATTAAAATTTTCTGTAATTCTCTCTATATCAGCAATTTCATCCCATGCAACAGCTATTGAAACAATTTTTTCAACACCAGCACTTTTTGCATTATTAATAACCTGCTCGAGGCTTATGTTTTCTAGTTTCAAATAATTTAGATGACAATGCGAATCTACTATCATAAAACAGTTTTATAATTTATCAAATGATGTGAGGTATTATAACAATTTAAAGATAAAAGAGACATCTTACTTCTTATTTTCCAAGTTCTATCTTATTCCCATACCTAATCAAACACATCTGACAAGCTATATTTGTTTTATGATCAAGACCAATCACAAGAGACTTTTAAATTGTAAGTTTATAGATATAAGACTACAATTAAATAGTAATTTAACAGTTAATTAAAAGAGATTTTTAAATTTGGATTACACATTTTAACTTTTAAAACTATTATCATATCACTAAAAACAAAATTAGCTGATTTTTAATTAATATTAGGAGAGTTATGTCTACAGATAAACAAATTGAGTTACAAAAAGAAATGGGGCCCAACTGGTTTGCCTCAGTAATGGGTACTGGCATTATCGCAAATGCTGCTGTCGGACTACCTCTTATTGGGAAGAGTTTAACAGGTTTTGCAACTATTATTTGGCTTATTGCATTTGCTATGCTTATCTTTATGACTATTTTTAAAAGTTACCAAACAATAACTAAACCACAAATTATCAAACGTCAATTCAATGATCCAGTAATGTCGCAATTTTTTGGTGCTCACCCTATGGCTTTTTTGACCATAGCTGGTGGTACATTGCTACTATGACCTAACCTTTTTGGTCAACAGTTAGCTCTAGATATTGCATGGCCACTTTTTTGGATTGGTACTATTAGTGGTATTATTACTGCTGTTGTTATCCCATATCGTTTATTTACATACAATGAGGTACATGCAGATGCTGCATTTGGTGGCTGGCTAATGCCTGTTGTCCCACCAATGGTATCGGCAACTATTGGCTCAATGTTCCTTAAATATATGCAACATGGCGAAGCACAGCAAACATTGCTCTATGGTATGTATGCTTGCTTTGGTCTTAGTCTGATAGCTTCACTTATTATTATAACTCTAATTTGGAATCGCTTAGCTCACTCTGGCACTTCAGGTAGTGCAAGAGTCCCGACATTATGGATTATACTAGGTCCATTAGGTCAATCAATTACAGCTGCAGGATGTTTGGGTACTGCAGCTGTGTTTACAATTAGTGAGCCTATTGCGACAGGTATGAATGTCATGGCTATTCTTTATGGTGTACCAGTTTGGGGATTTGCTATGCTGTGGTTCTTCATAGCTACTTTGCTTACTTTAAGAGCATTACAAAGAAAGATGCCATTTGCATTAACATGGTGGGCATTTACATTCCCGGTTGGTACATGTGTTACAGGTACTACACAACTATCTCTACATACAGGTTTAACCTTCTTTCAGTTTGCAGCAATAAGTTCTTTTGTTGTTCTATTATTTGCATGGACTACAGCGGCTGTAGGCACAATTAGAGGCGTAAAAAACGGTAAATTACTCCACAATCCGACTTCTGTTGTTCATATCAAAGCGAAGAAGAAATAAGAGAATCAAAGTGTATTCTCCTTTATATTATCCATTCTCAAAATTATCCATACTACTAAAATAATCTGAGCTAATGCTGCTGTAACAACCACATGATAATATGTTTGCGTAAAGACATTTAGGAATCTACTTAACCAATGATGACTAATATCATATCTATAATATAAGTCATAAGTTATAGTAAATATAGTTAGGGCAAATGCCGATGAAATCATATTTCCTGAACTTTTGAGTGTATTGACACTATCTAACTTATTTTTATCCGCTACAGTATACATTACTGCATTTGATGATGTCTGATATAAACCCAACACAAATCCATACCCCATAGCGACTGCACAGAATGTAATATAATTATAGTGAATATCAAACAAAATTGAGATTAACATCACTGAAGATACACCTAGCAAACCTAACACCATACATATTCTATAACCATAGAAATAAACTATATGTTTAGCAGTTTTTTTAGAAAAAATAGTACCAATCATCAAACATACGGACATAATAGATATGTATATAGTATTCAAATGGCTAAGATGATATAAGACAACAGGCCAAGCAAAAAACACCCAGTAAGTTGTTAGTCTACACAAAAAATTTGAAACAAAGGCTATCGTAAAATTTTTATTACTAAAGATACTTAAATCAATTATTGGATTTCTAATTTTTTTGTATGTAATCGCATATAAAGATATCGATACAACTACACATATCGCAATATATATCTTAATTGACAAGTCAATCTCTTTTAAGAGAATCTCACTTAGCACAAAAAGTGCTGATATTGAAAAACCTAACAGACAAAGACCAACAAAGTCGATTCTCTGCTTTTGATTATTTAATATTTGTTTGGGGAAATATTTGTATATAGCTACAACTGCAAAGCAGGCAAATGGCACTTGCATCACAAATGCCAAACGCCATGACTCTGGTGATATAGATGCAAAAATACCTCCCATAATCTGTCCTGATATGGCCATTATCAAAGTATAGTTAGATAATGAAGCCGTTCCCTCAAGCATATTCTCCGAAAGCTTTAAGTAAGCAAGCATTGCTACAGGCGCTGAAAATGCTGCAAATAAGCCCTGAATTGCTCTAAATGCAAAAAGCTGAGTATCAGTCATCGCTAATCCAGATAGCAATGAAAATAATCCAAAACCAGATGCTGCAAACATTAATGTATATCTAAAGCCAATCTTCTCAGCCATCCATGAACTAAGAGGCAGAAACATACCCATAACAATCATATAAATACTAATACCCGTCTTTAGAAATTCAGGTGTAGTATGAAGGCTTTCTGCTATCTTAGGTAAGATATTATTCATAACAGTTGTATCAATAAGATCCATACCCATAATAGTTATGATCGCAATTACTACAATATTAAAGCTAGGTTTTTTCATACACTAATTCTCTTTTGTATATAAAATTTATGAGATAGGAACATTATGAGAGTACAAGTTGATTACTTATAATAAGATCGGAGGCCATCCCCTAATATTCCTACATAATACTATATTTTTCAATAACTTAAAATTTTAATTTTTAAAATAGTATGTAAAATAGTATGTAAAATGATTTTTAAAGTCATGATTTTTAGTAATTTTGGTAAAATTTCATGAAATTAATAATAATAGAAATTTATATCAATATCACACAATAATTTAGATTATTTTTGACTAGTAGTTCTTGTAATGTCATTTCTACAAAATCCCGCTCTGACTGTTCCAATACTTTTGCAAATTCTTTGGCTAGTTCTATAGTGATAGGTTTTCTATTATTTTCTATATCGCAAATATATTGCTTAGATATTCCCAATTTGGTTGCTAGCTCTGTTTGAGTGATATTTTTAGATATTCTAATAGTTTTGACAATATCGAATAGATTTAATCTGTTTTGCTCTTTGGTTTCCATATCATATAGTATTAGATGTTTTTATATATGATACTCTATTTAGTGTACTTGTAATAAGATACGCTCACATTTGAGCCTATAAGTTTTGAATCTAACAAATTACATTCCGCCAGTACTTTTCCCCAAAATTGTGGTAAAGTCTTCATTAAATATTATTAATAGACATATCCAACTTTGGATACATTTAGGAATTGCAGCAACCAACGCAAATCTGCACTCGTTATTAATTATTTGATATAGTTTATAGTATCCTGAAAAGTCAGTACCCCCAACGCAAATCTGCGTTTAGTTCTTTTCTTTGAATTCTTTTAAATAGCTTTCTAGCCAATGGTCGCATTTTTGGTGCGGGGTGTAGGGGTCTATCTCCCAAAATAGCCACCATTTTTTAATATATTTGTTTAGTATTCTTGTTCTTTGGTGTTCCTCTAGGTGTTTAAGTCGGTGTTTGATAACTATTTGATATCCATTTGGTATAGGTAAATCTTGTAGCATATCCATATAATGATAAGGTTTTCTTTTGATAATCTTTATCATCTCTTTATAGTGGTTTTGCTCTACTGTGTCAGGGTCTTCACTTGCTGTACTTCTAGGCTCAATTTCTACTAATTGTATTAGCTCTTTTGGTTCATTTTTTTGATTAGATTTTTTACTTTTTTTCACTCTAAATTATCCTCTTAAAATATGTTTTATTAAATATATTTTTCTAAAACCCGCCACGATAGGCACGATTTAAAGCTATATATATCAATGCTTTGAGGTGGTTTTTTGGTCTATCGTGCCTATCGTGTCTACTTTCTAACATAAATATCTCTAATACCATGTAAAAACATCGTAACTCTTGCTATTTTTCCCCGCTATTTTTAATATGTTTTGTTCTTTTAAATAGTCCATTATATAGGGTAGCTCTTTGCTATATCTTTTCCACTTGCTATTACTCTGTTTTAGATTATTGATAGTAAAACCATCTTTAAATTTATCTATGATTTTATCCTTATCTTTTAGTAAATCCATCGCCAATCTGTCTAACTCGCTATAATCATCATCATAGAGATACTTAAAACAAGCCATGAGATAATTTATAAAAGTTACAACTCTATTTGCTACATTTTCTGTTATTTGCTCATTATCGCCATTTTCAGCTAAATGAAATATCAAAGCCAAAGTATGAAAAGTATTATCTAACTTGTTTAAGCACTCTTTAATTAATGGTGTTTTTTCATTAATTCTTTTGAGTTGGTAGCTCTTAAACCAATCGCTAAATACATAATCTGCATTTTCAGAATAATAAAACCTCTTAGGCTCTGCGATTTTCTTTTCACTACCTACATAAGTGATACGCTCTGATATATTATGTAACTTATCAACTAAACTTTTGTATTTTTGCTCAATAAGAGTATCTTTTTTAGATTTAACACGCTCTTTGATAATGTCCTTAACTATAGCTATCATCTGAAACCTTGCGACAATTCCGCCCCCTGTATAACTGTTCAGATACTTTCTGTAGTCTTCAGGTTGTACTCCAGCAATTAGCGATACATTCAATATACTAATTAATTGCGTACCTCTGCCCAAAGTATCAACCTTATATGATTTAGCATTGTATGCGGTCTTATAAAAACCCTCTGCTACTTGGTTTTGTGATTTTGCTATATTGTTTAGCCACTGTATGCCCTCATCTTCTATCTGAAATAGTCCGTTTGGGCTGTAGTTGGCTATTTTTTCAGCTACTTTCTCAGGTGTTATTTTTTCAACCACTATTTCTCTAGAAAATGGCTTAGGTGGTATTCTCTTATTAATTTCTATAATCTGATTTTCTAGGCTCTCTTTTTCTAATCTATCATCAGTCTTTTTGATTTTGTTTAAGATATTGGATTTCTCAGCCTCTCGCACTTGTATAACAGTTTTCCAATCTTTTTTGATTTCTTCATATTTGAGGCGATTTTTTATATCTAAACTTCTTACGGGTTCGGTTGGCTCATATATACACTGTGTCTTACCCGCTCCGCTTTCGCCATATATCAAACCCCATAATATTGGGAATCTATCCGAATCATCAACGTTTAATGCAACCTTATTACCTAAAAGTCCAGCTAATGATACTAATACACTCACTGCTAAAGCTTCTTTTGGCTGTCTTAATACTTTACTTAAATCTTCTACATAATCCTTAATAACTGTAGGTAATATATTAATATCAAGTTGGGGGATTGGCTTGTTGTTATCTTCAATTTTTAAAGGTTTACTTTTAAACATACTATTTTTCATTGTTAAATACTCCGTGTAGATTAAACCAGTCGTTAAAATCGCTATAGCCTTGCTCTACTTGTTCAGGTGTAAGGTCTGGAAGTCTTACTTTGATATTGTCGAATCTATCGGCTATTTTCATTGCGGTTTCTTGTCCTACTCTGCTTTTGTCTTTATCTGCCCATATTTCAAAATATGCTTTTGGATATATCCGCCTCATATATGAGATAACAGGCTCTAAGTTCCCACACGTAAAACAGCAGATGATGGTAGCTCTAATTAGTCTTTTTTGTAAATAGCGTAATATACTTAGACTAGTAGCCAAGCCCTCTGCATAGATAAAATAATCCGTTCCATTATCATTTACATTAAAGCACCCACCTTTATATTTTGCTCCTTTTCTAAACTGTTTGAATCCATCGGGTAGAATGTATTGTAATGATTGCAAATCTCCTTCAAACGGTGCGATAGTTCCAAAGATAGGTACTACTATAGCATTTCCTTTTTGTTTCATACCAAAACATGGTAGGACTTGCTTTTTGACTAAATAAGGGTGCTGTGGGTCAACATCTGCCAACTTGTTATATTCATTAATACACGCATTAGCAATAGCTCTATGCTCTTTATATTCCAAGTATTCTTGCTTTTGCTTTGCCTTGTAATAATGTTTATATTCTTGTTTGGTATACTCTCGATTGTCATTATAGATATGCTTCTCGTTTAAGCTCCAATCTCCGAATACATAAGAATTTAAACTAACTCTATGTAACCAAAGGTTTTTATTATGTTTTACCTTGTTTACATCTTTAAATCTTACAATCTGATTAATACCTATGCTATAATTAAAGTCGTTCGGTAGTTGATACCCCAATTGACTAATAAATTGATTAAATTTAGTAATATTCATGCCGAACATTCCCCCTTAAGATACTCTATTTGAAAAATAGCTTAGTAAGTTGAAAATATCCTTTGAATTATCAAAAGTATTAGCGATTGTTATATCTAGTTCAGCTATGGCTTTCTTGAGCTTGTAAGCTTGGTTATTCCATTCTGTAATGATTGTAAAAGGTATTGAACTATGAGCCTCCGCTAATATTTGAGGGTGTTCTAGTTCTTCTGAATAAAACTCAAGAAGAAATCTTAAATGTGATTTTAAAAACTCAAAATCTAAAAAGAATTTTTTATAGCCATTAATACTTATATCTCGGTAATGTGCCGAATTAGTAGTAATTTCTATAATATCTTTAGAGTGTCCTAGTTCGCCATTCTTATTTTTATTATTAAAAATGCAATGATGAATACTATCTAGCTCAACAAATAATCCTATAGCACCCTCACTGTCTAACTCGGTTAGGACTGTATCAATAGAAAGTTTATAATCTTTATCATTTGGATTAGTTGCTTCAAAATTTTTATCTAAATGAATTGTTTTAATTAGCATGGTTTTTGCTCCTCTGTTTTGTTTTTCGAAATATAATCGGGCAGGTTCGAAACTAGTACAGAGTCTAGCTGTAGGTATTTACCAATAAACTGGCTATTGTATTCCCTACACCTCCCGACTAAACAAAAGAGTTTAGCCATCGCTAATAATGAATTGATGATATATAGATTTATATACCAATAAATAAGCTGTGATAGTGTATATTGATTAGATACAAAATTACAGTTATTACTTATATTTTCATTACTTTTAACACTAATTTTATGAGCTGTGTTATTGCTACTCTGCACTTGGGTTTCGACGCCCGATATTGAGCATTTTAGGTTATTGGATTGTATTTGTAAAGTGGTATTCATTTTCTTAAACCTCTGTGATTTATTTTAATGTAGGCAAAAATGCCCGTATCTTTAGTTAGTGGTGGGTTGGTTATTTTGTGAATTTAACCATCTTGTAGACTGCGTATTTGCCTCTAGGGTTAGTATTTTCTATGTGATAACCCTTTTGCTTTAAGTCATAGACAATAGCCCCCAGCCTCATAGTTCCATACTCTCTATATGCCTCTGCTGGTGTTAGTGTCATACCACTGTTCAGATGTTCAAATACTTTTTGATTTTTGCATTCTTTACTTACTTTCATTTTATTTATTCCCCTTTTTGGTTAGTTGTTAAGTTTTAAAGTGTCAAAATAGTCTGCTAATGTCTGTAAAATTTCCCTCCTCTCTTCTATGTATTGATAAGTGTTGTAGATAGCTTGTATCTGATTACGTTTACGGTGGTCTAAGATTAGCTCTAAAGCCTCTGTTTGCCATTTGTATTCTCTCTGTAGTGAATAAAGCAAAGTAGATACAATATGTCTAAATCCGTGCATTGTTTGGCGTGGTAAAGTCTTACCATCAAAACCTAAATCTTTTTGTATAAGATTTCTTAACCTGTTAGGGTCGATTGGTTTACCTTTCTTACTAGCAAAAATATAATCACTTTTTTTATAAACTTTCATACTCTCAATTAGCTGTATAGCCTGTCTTGATAGTGGTTGTATAAAATCTTGATTAGCTTTCATTTTCTTAGCTGGTATGACTAAAATAGCTTCTTTTGACTTGTAGTAGCTCCATCTAAGAATAGTTAATAATTTTGGTCTAAATGCTAGTAATGGTACTATTTGTAGTGCTGTTTTGATTGCTGTAGTAACATTATCTAAACCATGTATTTTATTGAGCAAAAGGCTAAAATTATCACTATCTAGTATTGGATTTATAAACTTAAAATGTCCATTAGTTTTAGGTGCTAGAATGTGCTTAAAATCATTCAGCATTAGGTTATGCTCACAAAGATTTAGCAAAGTAGCATAGTTGTATATTCCTGATAGTATGGTCTTATACTTCATTTGTTTAGAGTTGGAATTACTACAATTCTTTTGCAAAAATATAGCTATTTCTCTAAGTTTGATAGTATCTATACTTTTATCTTTAAAATATGGGATTATGTCCTTTTCTAAAGCTTTCTCATACCCTGATAATGTAACCTTTCTTAGTTCTAATTTTTTCCTACTAAACCAATCATTGGCGATATTCTCAAATAGCTTGTCTTGGTCAATTGTTCTATTTTTTCTAAAATCTTTTGGATTTATGCCTTGCTCTTTTGCAATATTGAGCTTTAGAGCCTCTTCACGAGCTTTTTTTAGTGTTATGGTAGGGTAGCCACCAAGCCCCATGCTTTGAGCCTTACCCTTAAAATAGTAGCGATACATAAATGATTTTGTATTAGTTGGCTTGATTACTAAATACAGGTTAGTATCTAGCTTTACTTTTTCATCATGTGTAGATTTACCGCTATGGTTAATTTTTGTAATATTCATAACTCCCCCAAAAGCCTAAATATTATCTACGGTAATACTGTTTGTTTGCTCTATAGCATTAATTAGAAAGGTCTTTAAAACATCATGAAAGCACTCTTTTTTAGCTAGTGATTTTCTATAGAGTTCCAACAATTCTTTTTTATCTGCTCTTATCTCAATACTAGAATTAGCAATATGTATAGTTCCTTTTTTATCTTTCTTAGTAGTCATTATTTGCCAGCCTCGTTTCTTTCTTTCACTCTCTTAGCTATCCACTCTCTAACCTCACTTTCTAGCCATGCGGTTGTCTGTCCTGATACTCTTATTTGTTTTGGGAACTTTCCAGCTCTTGCCATTCTAAAAACAGATGGCTTAGACATACCAATACATCTAGCTACTTCCTCAGCTCTTAATAGTCTTGGTAATTCATTATTTAAATTATTCTCCATATTCACAGCTCCTTTTTTTTAATCCTTGTTAATCGTGTTTGTATGCACAATTAAAATCATAGAGATTTATTTTTTTTGTAATGGGCTTTATGATATGAGATAGAATTAAAAATTAAGACACAGAATAAATTGATAAAAATTTACGTATGTAGATTTTAGGCTATAAATCTACGTTGTTTTGATATAACCAAAGTAGATATTCACTTGTTAAAATGGTTATTTTTATTCTTTTGATAAAATCACGAATATAGTTATCGCTATAAGCATAGTATGGGTATATAAACCTACTATACTGGCTTGCTGTCATGGCGTAGTTGAAATGCTGATTAAATAACATCATATCTACTAAAGGTAGTAGCTTTTTGAGCTCTTGCTCATAAGTAGCTGAAAAAGGTTTTTTAATAGTTGCTCTATCTTTGTATAAGTCGCTTTTGTGTACTTCATCTATAAGCTTTTCAAACTCTTTCATTAGTAGATTTTTAGGGGCTGACAAGTTAGCTTTAACAGCTATGAAGTATACCTTATCTAATTCAATAGTTTTCAAATGATTATTTAAGTCGTACTTAGTATCTATGAGATAATCAACTCCTAAACAATCCTCAATATTTTCTAGTAAATCATCTGTAAACTCTATTGGCGTTGCTTTTTTTTGCTTATACTCGTTTATTATGTCAAAGCTTTCATGCAAAACTTCTAACTTATTTAAATAAGAAATTGGTTTTAATAAGTCATCATTACACTCAGCTAGATGATATACAAAATTTTCATGATTATTGATAAACTTATTAATCATATTTATATGAAGATTATTTATTTTGCTAAAAAAATTGGCTTGGGTTATTTTTTTACTACGGTCAAAAAATTTAAACCATCCGAGATATATTAGTTGTCTGACATATATTGCGACTGCCCAATCCTTTGGCGTTTTAAGTGTCTTGTATAGTTCCTGATAATAACCTAAATCAAAGCCTTTTGGCGGTTCTTGCGATTGATATTTTGACTTATTCCCCATGATGATAAACCCCAATCATTTAGTATATTTTTAGTATACCAAGCTAGGATTTATTTGTTTATCAAAAGGTTGTTTTTGTAGTGTCGTTGCCGCAGTAGATTTTTAAAAAATTTAACATTCAAACCTATACCCAATGATTAAATAGTTATTTTACCAGTTGCGTACTGGTGTATTAATGCCTTAATAACAGATTGGTATTTTAAGCCTTGCTCACTTGCTCTAGCTTTGACACTTTCTAGGTCGGAGCTAGTTATCTTTAGGCTTATTTGTTTTTGTTTAGCACTAGCTCTTATTTCATTTTTAAACTCTTCTAACTCATTACTAGCCATAGATACAAAATCATTATCATTTTCTATAAATTCTTTCTCTAAAACCTCTAACTCTTCTAGTGTAAAATCTTTCTTATTTTTCATCTTTAGCACCCCAGTATTTTTTATTCTCTTTTCTATTTCTAAAAGCTGTAACTAGGTATATTACCTTTGGTTTTTCTTGTAGCACTATGCTAGCTACTTCCCATATATACCCATCAATTAATACAAGTAGCTTTATTTGATGTTTATAGTCTTCTTTGGTATTAACTCTAGCATCTATTAAATTGCCACTTTCTATAGCCTCCTGTATCTCATCAAAAGACATACTTCTTTTAGCTATTAACTGCTTATTCTTTTCCGTACTCCATCTAAATATCATTTTAGTATATTTAATATATGTTATATATACATAGTATAGCTAATTCTAATAATATACAAGTACCATCTTTTGATACTGTGATAACCTCAAATATGTATATTATCAAGAGTTATAAAGATATGTTTTTTTGTTAGTTTAGAATAAATAAGCTATCATAAAATCATTATTATTATGCTATAAATAGCTTTGATGATTGTATTTTTAGTCATAGTGTTTTTACTATTGGTAGATGTTACTATTGGAGGGTTTAATATATCCAAGCTAGTTAGAGATGTTTTTTGGTTTTTGATAATATCTTTTGTAATATTTTTGATTTTCTTTTCTAGCTCTAGTAATGATACAGCTACCACCAAAAACATAGATGATACATCTATTACAGCTAAAGAAAATAGCACTAACTACAAGCTTTGATAGCTACTTTTTGTATGTTTTTTTGAGTATTATTTAGTTTATCATCTAATAATTTAGCTACTTTTTGATTTAATTTTTCGCCGTTAGTTTCCCCCAACATCTCCAAAATATCATCATTGCTAATATCCAATAGCTCATCTTTGATAGATGATAATAATATTTTAAAAAACTCATTGCGGGTTGTAGCATTTTTTAAATCTTTTTCTAGCTTTTCAAATCTTGTATCTTTATTAGATTTCATCATCTGTTATATTCTCCGCTTGGATTACTTTATTAACTGTTTTGGTGTAGTTGTCGCATATCTCAAATAGTGCCTCTTTGATTTCTATTGATAGCTTTTCATTAAATATATCTTTGTCAGTTTCTCCGAATATTTCATATTCTGCACGCTCTGGAATATTCAAGAGTTTCTCCCGCATAAGTGCGAATAAATCAGCTAATGAGCTTATTACATCATTTACAGCTACAACTTTCTTTTGTGCTAGCTCTGCTTTGACTTGCTGTTCATCTGCCTGAAACTTAGTAAGTCTAAGCTTTTGCTTTTTAAACTCGATATTTAGCTCTTGCTCACTCTTTCCGCCTGCTCTGTCTTGTAAATATCCTATATAGCGGTTGACATTCTCTTTTAGTGGATATTGGTTTTTACCTGTTTTTTTTAAAATATCTTGGCTTGTTAGTTGTTGTATTCTACGCTCTCCAATCTTTAGATATTCCGATAATACCCCACTAGATACTATTCTGTCTGAATCCTCCATGACCTCCCCTTTTATCTTAACCTATATTAATATTATTTAAATTTATGCTCTTAATGTATATTAATTTTTATAAGCTTATTCTTAACAACCTCTAACCCTATCAAAAAACCTTAATCTATATTAAGAATTTTAACAAATCGATTTTAAGCCCCGTTTTTGCATTTCGCTTGTAACTTTCACATCATTTAAGCTATTTTTAGCTCTATGAGCCTTATTTGCGAAGCGAAACCCCTTTTTAAACCCCTCGCAGAACGTGAATCCCGCGCGTTTCTGACCTGCGGGCACCTCGAGATTTTGGAAGTACCTTTTTGTTATTTCTTAATATAAATATCTCTATCATAATATTTTATTAATTATTTAAGTATTTTTAATTAATTTTATTATTAATATTTTCTTAATAAAGATAACTGAATCATGATTGCTTTTTACTGCTTTATCTCTGCCCTATGGCTAAGAACTTTGTATACTTTTTCTACTTCATTAGGCTGTAGCCGACCACTTCTTAGAACTTCTATACATTGGTTTAGCATTTTGACTATCTGATTATCACACTTATATTTTTTAAACTTAATGCGTTCGCCTCCAAAGCAATCAATAAGCTTGTTAGCTGTCCACTCATTACCTACAAAAGCATAAAACCTTTCAGCTTTAACAGCATATCTAGATATTGGTATCATTATTCTATATCTAGTGTTGCCTTTTTGTTCCATCTTTTCACAAAGTCTATCCGCCTCATCAACTCCAATAGCATTAGATAAAAGCTTGTAATGTAGAGATATCATTTAGAAAGTTATAATTATTTGTCCATATCTCTATTTTGATTAAATTATTTTTTTCTAGTGGGCTTTGTAGGTTATGACATTTTGTAGCTATATATAGTCATTTTTATACTAGATATACAAAAAAGCTAAGGACTTGATAAAAATTAACCGCTAAACCAATAATACAAAGGCTTTTAACATCTTAGATATTTTCTGATTAAATTAATAAAATATAGCTGTATACCTTATAAATACTACTATTTGAGATATATTTATTACCTTGTGTTATTTCATGTGTTACTAGCAATACTCTAAAATGATAAAAATATACTGTAATGATGATTTTGTTGACTGCCCAATTATTGAAAAAATGGGCTGTAGATGATTATTTTATACTAGAATTGTAGCAACTAACCAAGCTTTATAATATTTGAGCTTTCTTTGACTTCATTTATATAATCTGCTAATGCTCTTATCATCTCCACCCTTTCATCAAAATAATTATATGAATTATAAGTGGTTTGTACTTTTGATTGTTTTTTATGGTCTAACACAGTTTCTATAGCTGTATCACTCCATCTATATTTACCTTGTAAACTGTAAAGGATTGTACTAGTTATATGTCTAAAGCCGTGTGTAGTTTGTTTTGGTTTATCTACTCCATTGTATCCTAGCCTATCTTGTATAGCATCTGCCAACGCTCCCGTACTGATAGGTTTACCCTTATATGATGAAAAAACAAACTCTTTATTGCCATTTATTGCCTTTAACTCTTGCAATATCTTAACCGCCTCATTGCATAATGGTTGTGCAAAATCATCTTTAGATTTCATTCTATCGCCTGAAACTAATATATGAGGTGTTTTTTTATGATTATTACTATCTAAATATACCTCACTCCATTTTAATTTGGCTAACATACTTGGTCTAAATCCTATATATGGTAATATCTGCAAAGCTTTTACTGTTTGTATCTGTCCGTTGTAATTATCAATATCATTTAATAATGAGCTTAAATAAGCTCTCTGTGTTATCGGATTTATGAAAGGGTATTTTTTATTAGATACTTTTGTTTTAATAGTCGATAGTTCTCTAATTGGGTTATTATCATGATAGCCACTAGCCACCGCATAAGCATAAACGCCACTTAATAAATTATATATCTTGTCCTGTTCGTTTGGTGTATCTGCAAATCTTTTAATAAAATTTGATAATTCTATAGGTCTAATTTTATTTATATGTCTATTTTTAAATACCGGCTTGATTTTATTATTGAATCTATTAATGTGTTTTTTCTGTGTAGCCTCTGCCCAATCATTATTTTTATCTTGTGTTGTATATATTTATCTATAATATTACTAAATAATTTATCATCATTTGCTTTCAAACCCTCTACGTAATCTTTTGGATTTTCTCCATTAGCTAAGAGTTCGCTATACTTTGATGCTATAACTCTTGCATTAGCTAAGCTAACCGCAGGATAGCCACCAATACCAATACTATAGCGATTGCCTGCAATCATGTAATTATAAAAAAAATATTTGCTATTATTCTTATCGATTCTAATATATAACTTATTACCTAAAGATTTACTTTTTTGGTCTTTATACTTTAGTGCTTTAAGTGTTAATTCTGTTATCTTTTTAGCCATAATTTACATACTATTTTTTTGATACAAAAGTTCGGACT
Organism: Francisella salina; assembly: GCF_000219045.1. NCBI lineage: Bacteria > Pseudomonadati > Pseudomonadota > Gammaproteobacteria > Thiotrichales > Francisellaceae > Francisella > Francisella salina. Next base: position 920,205 of record NC_015696.1, on the reverse strand, counting down.
TAAAATAGTATGTAAAATAGTATGTAAATTGTCAAGCTCTCAGTTGATTCTAGTTGATAGTGTATGAAATTAAAAAAACCTTTGTTTAATAGGCTTTGTTAGTGTTTTGATGTTAGTTGAGTTTGCTAGAAATATCAATATGGTGCCGGAGGCCGGACTCGAACCGGCACTCTGTTGCCAGAACCGGATTTTGAATCCGGCGCGTCTACCAATTTCACCACTCCGGCAAGAGTAGCTGGTTATATATTACAGATCTTCAGGCCAATTATCAATCATTGTACCTAAAGATAAACCAAGTTCAGACAATTTGTCTTTGATCTCTGTCAATGACTTCTTACCAAAGTTTGGTGCTTTAAGAAGCTCATTTTCTGTTTTTTGTACAAGTTCACCGATTAATCTAATATTAACTGCTTTTAGGCAGTTTGAAGATCTAGCAGTAAGGTTTAACTCCTCAACATGCTTCAGTAAAACAGGGTTTATATCTTTAGTAGGATCTTCTACAAAAATCCCTTTGTTTATTTCTTCAACATCAACTATATTTCTCAATTGATTTTGAATTTTTGTTGCTGCTAGTCTTAGAGCTTCTTCACAGTTAATATTACCATTTGTCTTAATATTAAGCTCAAGCTTATCCAAATCTGTACGTCTACCTACACGAGCATCTTTAATCTCATACTCACAGAAAGATACCGGAGAAAAAGTAGCATCCAGAAGAAATTCTCCATCCTTGAAGTTTTCTTCAGCTTGTCTATAGCCAACACCTTTCTCTACTTTAGCTTCAATCTTGAGTTTCTTGCCACCATTATAGCTACATATAAATACTTCTTCTGTAATTGTTAAACCTTCAGATAGTTTAGCCTCTTCTGAAAAAACTTCTTCTCCTGAACCTGATAATTCAAAAGTAATAGTTCCAGACTCAATATCATCTGCTAAAGTCACAGGTAAAGCTTTCACATTTAAAATGATATCTGCAACAGTCTCATCACAAGGAATTACATCCTCAAGAGAAGTAATCTTACCATCATTAATTTTCACACTAGTAACACATGCACCATAGATAGAATACAGCATAGTCTGTTTAAGCGCATAACCAAGTGTATAACCAACGCCTCTTTCTATAGCCTCAAAAGAAAACTTAGTAGCATTTTTCGCATATTCATCAATTTTAATATTAGTAGGATGTAGTAAATTTTCCAATGCCATAGCAGTATAAAACCTAGTTATAATTTTATTAGATATAATTTAATTCCAAAGATTATAACATACAAATATAGAATTTTAATAGCTTAATTATAACTTCTTGATTTTGTTTATGCTCTCTAGCTTCATTTTTATCTTAGATTCAAAACCAGCATTCGTAGGATTATAAAAAGCTTGACTAATATTTTTTGGCAAGTATTGCTGCACCACATAGGCGTTCGGATAATTATGTGGATATAAGTAGTTACTATCTTTGTAGTTCTTTAGATGCTGAGGAACTTCAATATTGCCCAAACTTTTAACAATCTGTTGGGCATCTGCTAGCGCCTTGTAGCAAGCATTACTTTTGGGTGCCACTGTTAAATATATAGCTGCCTGCGACAAAACCAACCTTCCCTCTGGCATACCTAATTTTTCATAAGCATTCCAAGCATCTATGGCGACTCTCAAGGCTTGAGGATCAGCATTACCGATATCTTCAGATGCTATACAGAGCATTCTTCTTGCGATAACTAGAGGATCAGCCCCATTATCTAACATTACACTCAGCCAAAATATAGCCGCATCAGGATCAGTACCTCTGACAGACTTGTGAAAGGCTGATAGTTGCTCATAGAACTCTTTACCCTCACGGTGAAAATCTCTTGATGCCTCACCAACAGCTTGATCAAAAAGATCGCTATCAAGATGAATATTACTAGTTCTATCACTAATCAAAAACATCCTCTCAAGCAAGTTTAAAATTCTACGACAATCACCTTCACTATAGTTGTGTATAGCATTGTATAAATCATCATCAATTTCAAAAGAATGTTTTGCTAATGATTCATCCTTAGTTATAGCTCTTTGAATAAGCTTACGGGTATCTGAGATACTCAGCCTTTTCAATCGTAAAATAAATACTCGTGAAACTAGAGCATTATTTAAGTAGTATGTTGGATTTTCAGTAGTTGCTCCAATTAAAATAATTTTGCCAGACTCAACATAAGGTAGGAGTAAATCCTGTTGGGATTTATTAAATCGATGAATTTCATCCAAAAATAATACAAAACTACCTAAATGTTGATTATCTGCGATTAATTTTTTAACATCTTTAACACCAGAATCAACTGCAGATAGCTCAAAAAATTCCAACTGTTTAGAACTAGCTATAATTTTAGCTAAGGTAGTTTTACCAACACCTGGTTTTCCACATAGTATCAGCGAGCAAACCCCATCTCCAGCCAAAATTTTTCTTAATGATCCATTTTTTGATAGTATATGCTCCTGACCTATCACCTCCTCAATACTCTGAGGTCTTAATCGAGCTGCCAATGGAACATACTTCATATAAATAAATCCTTTTTTGATTTTAACTAAATCTTTTTATTGTCTAATCTATAACAATCTTGTACTTACGCTTAACAAGCTCATAAAGCATACCTTCACGCACTGCACCATTAGACAATTTCATTTCAGAAATTCCAAGACAGTCAAAAATAGCATACAAAATCGCCACACCACCAGCCAAAACGCTCTCTCTATCTTCTCTCAAGCCCTCAAAACGAATATGCTCAACCTCTCGTTTATCCATCATCATTGTAATCAAACCATTAAGAAAATCCTTAGTAATAGTAGAGCCTCCTGTAATTTCTTGGCAAACACCAACAACTGATGTAATTGTCCCAGAAGAGCCTAATACACTACTCCAACCAACTTTTTTGTACTTGCGCAAAACAGGTAAGAGAATTTCTCTAGCCCTATCAGTAGCTGCGTAAAAGTTAGCAAAATTAAGCTTCTCATTACTAAAGTGATTTTTTTGCATACCTACACAGCCCATATCTAAACTACGAGCAATTAATATCTTATCACCTCTTCCAATTACAAGCTCGGTGGAACCTCCTCCGATATCTATAACTAATGTTTTTTGCTTTGCATCGTGATTATCTCTAGCCCCAACATAGACCAGACGTGCCTCTTCCGGACCAGAAATAATCTTAATTTTAGTCCCTAAAGCTTTATCTAATTTCTTTTTAAAACCTTTTATATTATTTTTAGCCTTTCTAAGAGTATATGTACCTACTGCTTTTACATGCTCAACTTTATATTTTTGAATTTCTTGAGCAAAAAACCCCAAGCACTCAATAGCTCTTTCTTGAGCATCTTTACTAATTGTTAGGTTATTATTAAGACCTGCTCTTAGCTGAACTTTTTGCTTTTGTTTTGATAATGTAACAACCTCACCGTCAGGCTTGATTTCACTTATCAACATATGAAAACTATTTGAACCTAAATCTACCGTTGCGACTATCTTTGACATATAAAACAAAAGCTTATTTTTATAACTATCCCCATTATAAAAAAATATCTGTAAAATAGCTAAAAAAATTTGTCTAAGAAGTTTTTTTGTTTATAATAACTAGCAATTAGTTTAACTTCTTATAAAATTATCAAAAATACAGCAGAAGCTTCTGCTTAATCAGTTTTAGAATCAAAAACTTAAAGGAAAATCAAAGCATGTCAAAATGTATCGATATATTAGATAGCCAGTTCGAAAGCGAAGTATTAAATAGTGATACTCCAGTATTATTAGATTTTTGGGCTCCTTGGTGTGGTCCTTGTAAGATGCTTTCTCCAATACTAGAGCAAGTTGCTGAGCATTATGGCGACAAAGTTAAAATATGCAAAATAAATATCGATGACAACGAAGAAACAGCAATGAAATTTGGTGTGCGTGGTGTACCAACTCTTATGGTTTTCAAAGATGGCGAAAATAAAGAAACTAAAGTTGGTGTAGTACAAAAAACTCAATTAATCTCAATCGTAGACAAGTATCTATAATTAGTTAGATCAATATTATTTTTTTATAAATAGAGAATCAAATGAACTTAAATGAATTAAAGTATAAATCTGTTAATGAGCTAATGGATATAGCTCAAAGTCTAGATCTTGAATCACTTCGTGCAAGAAAACAAGAACTTATCTTCTCAATTCTTAAATACCATGCCGATAAGGGTGAAGATATATATGGCGAAGGTATCTTAGAGGTTCTACAAGATGGCTATGGCTTCTTGAGATCTTCTGATAGCTCATATTTTGCATCTCCAGATGATATCTATGTTTCACCTGCTTTTATCAGAAAGCTAAATCTAAGAACTGGTGATAGTATTGTTGGTAAGATTCGCCCACCTCGTGATAATGAAAAATACTTTGCAGTAAAGCATATTGACAGTGTTAACTTTGATTCACCAGAATTAGCTAGGAAAAAAATCTTATTTGAAAACTTAACTCCTGAGTATGCTAAAGAAAGGCTAACTATGGAAATAGGAAATGGTTCAAATGAAGATATTACGGCAAGAGTCATCGACTTAGCTGCTCCATTTGGTAAAGGTCAGCGTGGTCTAATTGTTGCGCCTCCTAAGACTGGTAAAACAATTATGATGCAAAATATCGCAACATCAATTGCTAAGAACCATCCTGAATGTAATCTAATCATGCTACTGATCGATGAGCGTCCTGAGGAAGTTACAGAAATGCAACGCTCAGTGCGTGGTGAAGTAGTAGCATCTACTTTCGATGAGCCAGCAGCTCGTCATGTCCAGTTAGCTGAAATTGTGATCGAAAAAGCAAAAAGACTGGTTGAACACAAACAAGATGTAGTAATTCTACTTGACTCAATCACAAGACTTGCACGTGCTTATAACACTGTATCACCAGCTTCTGGTCGTGTACTATCTGGTGGTGTAGAGGCGAATGCTCTGCAAAAGCCTAAGAGATTCTTTGGTGCTGCGCGTAATACTGCTGAAGGTGGTAGCTTGACAATCATTGCAACAGCTCTTGTAGAGACTGGCTCTAAGATGGATGAGGTTATCTTTGAGGAATTCAAAGGTACTGGTAACATGGAACTTCATCTTGATCGTAAGATTGCAGAGCGTCGCGTATTCCCTGCTATTAGTTTTGATAGATCTGGTACGCGTAGAGAAGAGCTTCTTACAACTCCAGAAGAACTACAAAAACTTTGGGTACTACGCAAGATTCTTGGTGGTATGGAAGATGTTCAAGCTATGGAATTCTTGACAGAAAAAATGAAAGGTTCACTAACTAATGAAGAGTTCTTCGAAACTATGAAAAGAGGAGCTATTTAAACATAGGTCATTTTTTTATCTATCAACCTATTTTATCTTTTTATTATTCTTGGAAATCAAATTCCATAAGATTAAATTCAAATAGAAATTTAGTATTATTAGCTAATATTAGTGAATATTATTAATCAAATCAACACAACACTGATTTAGTTTCTTAGCTGATTCTTCAGTAGTGGCCTCTGTATAGCACCTTAACTCTGGGGCATTACCTGACAGCCTAAGATGGACAATATCTTGATTTGTCATAGTTACTCTAACACCATCTGTAGTATCAATATTTTCAATGCTGTTTTTACCATCGAAATGAGTAGATATAACCTTATCTAAAAGATCTGACTCGCCAGCTAATATTGATTTCAGGATTTCTTGGCTTTTTTCAGTGGCAAAATCATCAATCTTACTACTTGCTGTATATCGAGATGGTAAATCAAATAAAAGCTCTGAAACTGTTTTATTAGCATTAATAGATAGCATCATCACAGCAAGCATAGGTATCACAGCATCTCTTGTAGCTAATGCTTTTAGTACTTTGCCATCTCTTGATATATCACTAGCTAATAGAAATCCACCATTTGCTTCATATCCAACTACAGCATTTTGATTATTAGTAAGTAGCTCATTCATTGCAGCAATTACATACGGTGAGCCTATCTTAGTTCTAATCACATTATTAAAATAACCTATCTTTTCTGCTACAGTATTACTACTTACTGGTGTCGCAATAACATCAGCTTGAAGATATTTAGCTGTCAATACACCTAGAATATCGCCTTTTAACCAGTTACCATACTCATCACTAACCAGAGGCCTATCAGCATCGCCATCTGTTGATACAATACTATCAATTTCATACTCATTAGCCCACTGTTTTGCAAGCTTCACATCTTCTTGACGAATTGCTTCGGTATCTACTGATACAAATCTCTCTGAGAATCCTAGTAAGATAACCTTAGCACCTAGCTTTTCAAGAATTTCTTTGACTATCTTACGCCCTACAGATGAATGCTCATACAATCCAATAGTCTTACCCGACAAGCAATTTCGCGGGAAGAAATCTAAATATCTATCCACATACTGTACATGTGCTTGATTACAGATTTTTGGTAGTTCTACTTTTTGCAAAAACATCGCATCTTCATCAAAAGTATTATCATTAACCGTAATCGCTTGGCTTACAATCATTTCTTCATCCTCTTTGAGAACTTCGCCATAAGGAGTATTAAACTTGATACCATTTCTATCTTCTGGGATATGACTACCTGTAACCATAACTGATGGTATTTGATTAGTTATACCATATAGCATCACAGCTGGAGATGGGATCTCTCCACAGTACACTGGTTCATAGCCACTATCTTTGACTGCCTTAATCACAGCCTTAGTCATCCTAGGGCTACTATCACGCAGATCATGAGCTATAGCAACCTTTGAACCTTTGGTTATTGAGTACTTCTGCTCCAAAAACTGAATAAAAGCCTTAGTATATAGCCAACAAATTTTATCAGTCATTGCTACAACCAAGCCTCTAACCCCACTAGTACCGAACTTCACACCACTAGAGTTAATAACATCTTTTATAACTACTTTTTCCACACAAATCTCCCGAAATAATCTTATATACTTATAAATTTAGTTTTTCTTATAATAGTTTAACAGTCGACCTTTCAGTATTTCTAGTATTTTGGTGACATACTTAGTCGAAATACACAAATAATTTGCCTTGATACCATTTAGCTCTAGAGCTTTAATCGTTTCTTGGTTAATAATCTTTTTACTCTGCAAATTACTAGTACTAACCCCACCTACCAACATATTAATTATACATTTATTTAAATATGTATACGAAAGTCTATTTACAAGCAAGAATCTCACAAAAATCTCATAATCGGCAGCAATCTTAAAATCTAAACTGTAGACTCCATATTTCTGATAAATAGCTTTTTTGACAAAAAGTGTCGGATGCGGTGGCATAATTCCAAACTTCAATCTATTTGGAGTAAAACGCTTAGCTGAGTAATAGCGCAGGATCTTGCCATTATCATTAACAAATTTCAAATCTGCAAAAAGCATATCTTTACCATTCTGCCTAAACGTGCTCACAATATTGTCTATAACATCACTATTACTATAGCAATCATCACTATTTAAGATACCAATAATATCCCCGGTTGCTAAAGCGATACCTTTATTCATAGCATCATAGATACCATCATCTGATTCGCTTACTACTTTTGAGAGTTTAGACTGATACTTTGCTAATATATCCAAAGTGCCATCATAACTACCACCATCAACTATTATATATTCAATATCCTGATAGCTTTGTGAAATTACTGACTGAATTGTCTTTTCAATAGTCTCTGCAGAATTGTAACAAACTGTAATTATCGATACTTTCAAGCTATCAACCTTCTAAAATATTTTTATAAATCTCTAACTGCTTAGCTATTATATAGTCATTTTGATATTGCTTTGCAGTATTTTTTGCATTTTGACTCATCAGCTCATAATTACTATAGTCATAAGAATTTTGTATAGTTCTTTGTAAGTCATTTTTTGTAGTTATGAAGCCATTTTCTCGATTTTTGATAAAATCTCTACGCGTACCAATATCAAAACCAAGAACAGGAACGCCAAAACTCATTGCTTCTATTATCGTCAAACCAAATGTTTCATACCAAACAGACGGTTGAATTAGATATTTTGATTGTGAAATCAAAGATAGCGTCTCTTCTCTAGTACATTTTCCTTTAAAAATAATATTTTCAGATGAGTACTTATTAATTATCTCATCACTATCGGGACTATCGCCAACAACTGTCAACACAAACTTATCATCTAGAGATCTCCATATATCTAAAAGCTCAAATATGCCTTTAGATTCTTCAAGCCTACCTACATAAATATAGTTTTGTCTAGTCTTTTGAGTATGTTGATCTACAGCCAAAGAGATACTATTTGGCTTGAGGATGATTTTATGGCTTGGAATACCCAGCTCTCTAACCTTTTGCCTTTGAAAATCAGTCAACACGAAATAATAGTCAATATTCTTAAACATTCTGAAGAGTCTGTAAAAACTAAATGCTGCTTGTGCAACCAAACTCTGTAATCTTGACTTCCTATAGCATTTATTTTTGATACCAAAAATAGGTAACTTACTTTTGGTACATAGTTCACATGCACCAAAGCCATCTCTATACAAAATACCAGATATACACCATAGTCTGTAATTGTGAAGTGTATGCACCACTTTAGTACCAGATTTTTTTGCAGCCTTAAAAACACTTGGTGTCAACAAAGGAAAAAAATTATGCACATGGACTATATCAATATTGTTATCTCTAACTATCTTTTTAATATTTCTATAATGCTTGCGTGAAAACCATATTCCAAATAATAAGCTAAATTTGCTAATATCATCATTACAAACCTGATATGCCAAAACATTATCTTCGCCATGTAATTCTCGCAAAGACTTTAACTCATTATCATAAACTATATCTTCGCCACCAATATTATTTGACTGATAGCGGTTATGGACAATCAAAATTTTCATAAATAAGCCTCAACTTGCTGAATATCCTTTGCATTTAGAGAGAATTTCTCCACACCAGTGATAAGCTCATGATACTTATCTGAGTTAATTGCTTGGATTAATGAAGTTAGTTCATCAATATTTTGTGGGTCTATCCAATAGCCATTTATATTATCTTTGACAATATCTCTAGCTCCACAGTTTTGGCTAATAATCACAGGCAAACCGAAATAAAACGCCTCTTCAACTACTAATCCCCATGGTTCAACCAAGCTAGGTAGCACAAAAACATCATGACTAAGAAATTCATTTTTGAGTTTCTTATTCTCAATAGCTGATTTAAACACAATGTTATCATTAGCAATTTTTTGTAAATACTCTCTCTCCTCACCCTCTCCGATTATAGTTAGACTATAATCTTTTAAGCTATTAAATACCTGAACTAATATTTTTAAATTTTTAATCGCGGATAATCTTCCAACATAAAGAAACTTTTTGTAATACTCTCTTACTTCTTTATTGAAGCTTGGTTTATTGATAATACCAACACCTTTTGTAATTCTTATATCACCACGATATCCAAGTTTTAGTAATAATTCTTGATGAAGAGTACCAGATGCAAAAACTGTAGCTATTCGCGATAGAAATATTTTTTTTATTAATGCTTGTATTCCTGTAGCCTTACTTTCATTAATAGTTGACTCAAGAGCTAGACAATTTTTGTTTTTACGATTAGCAAATATAACATACCAAAACTCACGCAAATCCCAACCACTTACTAACATTCTTTTATATTGAATACTTTTTAAGATACTTCTTAATCTTTTGATATTTGCTGAAGAGTTTCGCTGTTGTAAGTTGCCTGAGAATAAAACCTGATACTCAAAAGATACATTATCTAAACCAACAAAATCATCTGCTCTTTTTTCATTTGTATTCGAGGCTAAGAAAACAACAAAGATATTTAGCTTTTTAGCTAACTGATTATACAAGTTAACCTTATAAAAAGCTGGGATATGAGTAACTATGACATAATCATACATGATATCTATCTTGCCTTTAATTAAATCTATATCTAACTATATGATATAACAATACTAGCTTTTAGTAACCCCTAAAGTAACTGCGTAGCTTAACTAACAGCGAAATAATATAACTCTTGATTACAGGCAGATAGGAAAGATTATAAGATTTATTTATTTGAAATTTTTCTTTGAGAATCTTATTCAAGTTTTGTGATGATATACCATCAAGATCATACTTAGAAACAGTCATATCTAGATATTTAGATTTTTTACCAAGCTTAAAGTACTGCATTGTAAAATCTTGATCTGCACATATCTTGTATTTAAGGTTGTATTTTATTGCTTTATCTAGCCTATAAAAAGTAGATTGATGGCACAACATCATTCCTAGCACCATATCTTGTAAGTTCAAGCCAGACTTATACTTTAAGATTTTATGTCCAATATCAGTATTTCCATAAATGACAGCAGTATCTTGAGAAAATTCGTGCTCAAATATCTCCTGCAAAACATCATTAGAATAAAAACTATCTCCGGCATTCATAAAGTTTAACCATTGCCCTTTAGCCAATGCCATACCCTTATTCATAGCATCGTAAATACCTTGATCTGGCTCGCTGATATACTTAGTAATTTTATCTTGATATTTTTTGATAACATCAAGCGTACCATCAGTAGAACCACCATCAACTATAATGTACTCAATATTTGAATATGTCTGGTTTAATACGCTTAAAATAGTCTCTTCTAGAAGCTCTTTGGCATTATATACAACTGTTATAATTGTAACCAAAGGATAATTAGATTTTTGAATTTGAGAATTTGACAAGGATAGCTCCTAAGATATATTAGTGACTTTTATTACCTAGTTTTTCACTAAGCTTGTAGCCTATATGTCTGAATATTCTAACATACTCATTGTGTCTTCTAATCATATTATCTGAAGTATATTTGACATAAAACTTATACATAAATATATGCCAGAGATCAAAAATATTCTTTCTAGGCTTGCCGCCAACAATATCATAAAACTCATTCATATAACCGCTTAGATCATGGCTTTTGTTAGTTTCATGATGTCTAAAGCCCGAAACATTACTATTACATATATGTAAGTTTGCATGTTTTGCAAACTCATGCCACATAAAAAAGTCGCCAGCTAGTTTATACTCAGCAAACTTTTTCATATCCATCTTATCTTGTAATGCTTTTGTCCAGAAAGTTGACTCTTGTTGTATCGATGGCAAACTCGTACCATGGATACCTTTTAGTATTCTCTTTCTCGATGGCACAAGTGGTAACATTGAGTTTTCAATAATACCATCCTTGTTGTACCAAGTGTTTTTAGCATTTATCCACTGTGCTTTTTCGCCATGCTTTTTCATCTCAGCAGCTATCGCTTTAAAAGCATTTGGTAGATAAAAATCATCCGAATTTATATAAGCAACCATATCACCAGTTACTATCGACAATCCCTTTGATAAAGCATCATACATGCCATTATCTTTCTCACATATAAACTTGATATCAAGATTATTACAAAATATATCTAATTCGCTTTTGTTATGTTTATCGACATACTTTTGGATAATATCACAAGTGCTATCTTTTGATTTACCATCTACAAGAATATACTCAATATCAAAATCACCTCTTTGAGTGATTACACTCAAGATAGTTTCTTCAATATATTTCTCAGAATTGTATGATACTGTTACTATAGAAAATTTCATTTTTTCCCTTTTATCATAAATATTAAACTAAATTTTCTTTATATAAAGTTTATTTTCTTTACTTATAGAGCCAGCTTCAAACTTTATCTCTGCCTTGAAACTATCAACAGATTCAGCAAGCCTATCATCAGTGATTTCAATAACATCTACTTCTATAGAATATTGACCTTTGTAGACATCGCATTTAAAAGTATTTTCAACATGATATGTTTCATTTTTTTCAATAGATTCTATTATATTCTTACTTGAATAAGAATTAAACAAGGTTAAAAATTTACCTGTTATATCTCGAGCAACAAACTCTATTTTAACTTTTTCACAATTTCTATTAAATGTAACATCGAATGATATAGTATATTCAAAACCCATCTCTAAAAAACTTGTTTCTACTCCTCTAGCATCATTTATTTTCAAGTTAGTAATATAAGCTATATCATTTACAGTACCAGATGATTCTTTAACTTTAACTCTTCCTTCATAATCAGATTTTTTACCACTCAATATATATAATTCTTCTATAACCTTATTCTTATCTGAACTAAAAAGTGCTTTTTGATAATAATGTGCTACTTTTCGCGGCTCATCATCCATTAAAATTTGCCTGTCATGCAAAAAGATTGCTCTGGTACAAAACTCTACCATAAGAGGTACATTATGAGAAACAAAAACAACTGTTGTTCCTTCTTTTAAGAGCTCTCTAATCTTAATAAAACATTTATTTTGAAAAATTGCATCTCCTACTGCTAACACTTCATCGACTATCAAAACCTCTGGTTTCGTAGCAGTAGCAATACCAAAGCCAAGTCTTGCTTTCATGCCATTGCTATAGTTTTTAACAGGCTGATTTATATGCCTGCCAATCTCAGCAAACTCAACAATCTCTTGTGTTATCTGTGCTCTTTTCTCATTAGCGATATTGTTAAAATTTAAATTAAATTTTATATTTTGTTCGCCAGTCAACTCTGGATTAAGACTACCAGTCAGTTCAAGCATTGCATTAACATGACCCTGAACTTTGACACTACCAGCTGTAGGAGTAACAACACCAGCTATTATTTTAAGAAGTGTAGATTTACCTGCCCCATTAAGTCCAAATATACCTAAGACCTCTCCTCTTTTTATCTCTAAATCAATATCTTTTATAGCACAAAATTCTTTATAATATTTTTTACGAAATGGACTAAATGCTTCTTTTACTCTATCTCTAGCTCTTTCATAAATTTTGTAGTATTTTGATATTTTTTCTAACTTTATTATTATATTTTTATCCATTAAATAACATCTCCAAAATGAGGAGTTAATTTCTTAAAAACAACAGCTCCTAAAAATAAAATACTAGTCATCATTATCAAGAATATGAATGTCTGAACAGGTTGTTGCCAAAACCATAAATTATCTATAAACGCATTTCTAAAGCCTTGAATTATATATGCCATTGGATTGAGATCTAGAATAAATCTTAATTTCTCAGGCACTTTATCAGGAGACCAAAATACTGGAGTAAACCAAAAACCAAATTGCGTTATCAATGCAACTATCTCAGTTGTATCTTTAACAAACACTCTAATCGCAGAAGTTAGCCAACCTAAACCTAGAAGCAGCAATATTACACACAAAATATAATACGGTAACTGTAGCCAATATATACTTGGGTAGTGGCCATTCAAAATAAATACTAGCACTAGAATAAAAATAAGAACAATATGAATTATAAGGCACGATAGAATGCTTATCAATGGAAGTATATTAACACTAAAAGCCACCTTTTTAACAAGAAACTCATTAGCGATTATTGTTTCACAACTTTTTGTCAATGCTTCTGAAAAGAAGAACCAAGGTATCATACCCGTTAATAAGAAAAGAACCATATTTGAGCTACTATTCAGGGTTCCTCCTGGTCTTATACCATATGTAAATACTAGCCATATCACAAAAATAAACATTACAGGTCTTATAACAGCCCATACTATACCTAAATATGAACCTAAATACTGCTCTTTAAAATCATTGTAGGCCAAAACAAATATAAGCCTATGATTATTTAAAAGATGCTCGATAAATCTATAAAACTCTTTTAAGTACCTCATATATAACCCTATTTATAAATTTTACGGATAAATTATACCAAAGCATTTATCTAAAAACTAACAAAAGCTAACGTATTAATGGATTACCATATCTTTTCATATATGTATTCCCAATCATATAAGAGCCATAGTCATTTAGATGCGCATTATTAAGTCCATAATAATCCATTTGCATACCATCAAGATAAAGTATTACACCATCAATCTGATTAGAGCAATAACTATTTTTACATATAACTTTTTTAGGGTCTATCACTATCAAATTTTTATATTTCTCTTGTAATGAATTTATATACTTAAGCTCAATACTTTGTGATGCTAAAATATCAGACAAAGGTCTGCCACATCCATCTATTCCCAACCATTTATCAACCCGTGTCATTCCACAAGCAGGCCTTATACCCTTAAGTGAAGGCCAATCCAACAAAATAACAGGCTGAATATTTCTCTTTTCAAGCATACTTACTATTCTGTCCATAAAAAACAAAGCTTTGTTATCTTTTGGAAGCTTGGCATGAACAGTATATGAATTCCACCAACCGGCTAGTACAAAATACTTAGGACGTGTCTTATTCAACAATACTTCGATATACTTTTCGACTTTCTTATCTTGGATCATATTATAAACAGCTAGCTGAGTCCCACCGGCTACAAGCGTAGTCATATTCAAATCAGCTGTCCATTTACTTATCATTGGTGCTGCAACTTTTGCATGCGAGTCACCAAATATTACAACATCATAGTGATGTTTAATCAAAGAGCTAAGCTCAGCTGTATTCTTATATCCTTGATCTTGCCAAATACTGTCATACTTAAGCTTATGCTTTGATTGCCACTCTGGATATTCATAAACAAAAGATCCATCTTCATGCTGAGAAACAATTTTAAAGTCTCCTATCGCTTTATTAAATCCAAAATTTGGAATATATTTAGTGCTTAATGCAAAAGCAATAGCGACAATCATGGGCAATAACCATAATAAGCCAAGAGTTTTTAGTATAGAAAATTTATATTTAAATCTTAATGGTTTCTCAACAAGATAATATGAACAAATAGATAAAGCAAAACTTAATAACAATATGACAATTTTTACAACTGTAGTTTTCTCTATACTCAAATAGTTGACATACGCAATAATTGGCCAATGCCATAGATATAAAGAATAAGATATAAGCCCTATAGCTACAACAATATTAAGTGAGAAAAATTTATTTACCAATGGTAATTCTATAGCAGAAAAGCCAGCATAAATATATAAAGCAGCGCCAATACAAACTACCAACATCCAATAACTTGGATATTGAACATCTATAAACAATATTGGCACTAGCATAAGTATTAGAGCTATCACGCTCAACATATTTGCAAAAACACTAGTTTGTATAGGCTTTCTGTTTAAACTATAAACAGAAACTAAACAACCTACTAAAAGCTCAAATGCTCTTGTGGTAGGGAAGTAATAATATGATTGAGCACTTTTATAGAAGAAAAAATACAAAGAAAACGAAAAAAGTAACAGAGTAACTACTAACATTTTAGATTTTACACCGAAGCTTTCGTTTTGTTTCCATGAGATGCCAAGGTTAAATACAAATATCAACATTACTGGCCAAAAGAGATAAAACTGCTCCTCAATGCCTAGTGACCATGTATGTAATAAAGGAATTATAGATGCATCTGAAGCAAAATAGCCAAATGATAAAGAGTTATAAAAATATATATTAGAGACCGATGCTAATGCACTTACCATTATTTTAGCATACTGTCTTAGCTCTGCTGGTAACAGCACCAACCACGCGAAGAAGCTCGTAAATACTAGAACTGTAATCAATGCTGGCAGAATCCTTCTAGCTCTCCTTAAGTAAAAATTTTTAAGAGAAAAATGTTCTTCTTGAAGATCTCTAATAATTATTGAAGTTATAAGATATCCTGATATTACAAAAAAAATGTCTACACCTAAAAAGCCAGACTTAAAAAACTTATATCTAAATGAAAAAATATTACTGATAATACTGCTAATGCTCTTAAACCATCTATATCTTTTCTGTACTTTATGTAACTCAATATATTAATCTCAAAGTTGCACTTATAAATAATAATACTACATAAAATAATTTTTCATTTCATTTTTAAAATAATTATCTATCTTATCTCTTTAGTTTCTCAAAAATATTATAAAGTCGACTTACTTTAGCAAACTTTATAATCAGTGATTTGACGCTATTATCATTAACTTGCTTTTCAAGAAAGTTAATATACTCACTACATTCTCTAATAGTTCCATTATCACGATTTTTAAATCTTGAAAAACTCTCTACAATAACTTTAAAATCTCTTATTGAGAATTCTTTTAATACTTCTGACATAAAATTTGGTGTAGTGGCACCTATACTTTCACTTAATGTATTAGCGAATGAGTAGAGAAATTTATCTCTGTAATCCTCACCAAACATGTAACTAAAATCTACACAACCATGCAAAAACATAATTAGCTGTGCTTGTTCATCCGCGCCACTCCATATACCACCATCATTCATTCTATAGACAGACATGACTTTATCTATATATTTTATTGAACCAAATTTTGAAAATACCAACAACATATACACATCATTACGTTTAACAGATGAGTATTTAGCAAGGTATTCATTAATTTGACTTTTATTTGCATCATATCTAAAAACTAAAGATGTCGTATGCAAATAGGCTGAATCTATAAAATCATCGAATTTATAGATATCTTTTTTATTACTAGAATCTACAAATAATCTATCAGTCAACTCTCCATTGATTAGAAATCTCGTATTATGACCACAGCCCATAAATTCTGGATTCTGCTCCAAAAAATCAACTTGCTGCTGTAATTTGGTAGAATCTGTCCAATAATCATCTCCTTCACACAATGCTATATATTTACCTCTAACGACAGGTAAAATAAAGTCTCTTATAGGTAGAGCACCTTTTGAGTATCGATTTTCTTCTTGATAAACTAATCTAATAATATTTGGATATCGTTTGAGATAACGATTAAGTATCTCTGTAGTCCCATCAGTCGAGCAATCATCACTTATAATTATTTCAAATGGAAAATCTGTTTGTTGAGATAAAAAACCTTCTAAAGCCTTTTCAATATATTTCTCTTGATTATATGCAGTGCAACAAACACTCAATATTGGTTTATTATCTTGCCAAGATGATAATATTTGACTCTCACTTCTTAATTTAGGCATTACTTATAAAACTTGGATAACTACATGCTAGACATTATAATCATAAATACAATAAGATTAAATAACTCGCTGGTTTTACTCTATACGCCATTTATATTTTTTATTTTTTCATGAAGTTTATTTTTTAGATAATCTTCTCCAAATTCTATATTTACATCATTTGCTTCGATATAACTATTAAGCTCACTTAAATCTAAAATATATTTATCTTGTTTATGTATGATAGTAATGTTAGCTTTTCTGTTAAGAAGATTTTCAAAAATCTCTACAATATCCAAAACCTTATATCTATATGGATTAGCAAGATCAATAGTAGAACATAATGTACCATTTGCCAAATATGAATTAACAAACCTCCTAACATCTTCTATCTCAATAACATATCTATATGCTTCTGAATACACATTGATTATATTATTACTCTTAATAGCATGATAAATATAATTTATTAAAGTATTATGTAATTTTAGATTTCCAAAAAGTTGCGGAAGCCTAATGATAAAATATTTATCAGAAAGCTCCTTTATAATACTTTCCATCTGTATTTTATGTGCATAATAAGAGTTTTTAGGATACTCATCAGCAGATAATGCACAACTACTAAAATATATAAACTTTTTATCAGAATTATTTTTAAGTATAGTTTCAAGAAGCTTTCTTTCTCTATCAAATTCTTTTTGCTCAGTACAGCTAGAGTTAGAGACTCCACTAGCAAAAACAACGATGCTGTCATTATCTTTATACTTATAGAATGCTTGTGCTAACTGACCATTCCCAATTACCATGATGTTCCACTTTTATACACTGTAACATAATTATACCCATTTTTCTCAACAAGGGCAGGAGTTAATCTTTCAATAGCATGCATATAACTACCATCTCTTGGTAGAGGTTCTTGCTCAAGAATATCTGTCTTATCAAAGTAAAATAGGTCTTTAATAGCATTAGTTCTTGCCCAAAACATATTTCCTAATGGAAATATAGGTGTCTCATTGACTTGATTCATACCAATTTTTTGACACAGATCATTAATAAAACTTTTATTTTCACCAATATCAACATATGTTTTATCTTCAGGAAATACAAGTCCGACTTTTTCATCATTAAATATTCCTAGCACTGAGTTAGCAATTTCTTGACTGTCTCCAATCAAATTATCTAATATATATGCTCTCCATTTAGCTCCAAGATCATCAGAAGCTGAAATAGTCTTTTTACTATGAAAGTGCCCTATTATTTCATAATAATTATCTTCTATCAGATGACTCTTTAGATCAAAAATTAATGGAGCAACATCTCTACCAATATTGTCTACGATAATAACTTCAACTAACCCAGGTCCTGAATTAGCAAATTTTTCTTTCACAAGCTTTAACTGTGAAGAATCAACTATTGTTACATATAAATGATATCCTTTAGGCAACATTTTAAAATAATTACTAAACTCATCAACTAGGTCTATATAAAATAAGTGCAGATGGACAGCAATCTTGTAAGGAATAATCTTTGGATTAACATAAGGCACCTCAACACATTTATGTGTTGCATTTATATTTTTAATGATTGCCTCATACAATGGAACAGATGTCTTTCCATCTCTATTATCAACAAGCCACTTAAGATTTGAGAATCCTGGTTTTGGATTAGAAGTTAATCTATGCAATCCTTTTTTGTGTGCCAGTGTATAAAAATATGCTGAAGAAGACTTCTGATATGATAATCCTATATATTTTGGATCATAATCCTCAGAACTCTCTAATAGCTCTAATATTTTCAAACTTTGTTTATTATCAGTAACACACTGATCTATAACATTCAGAAGGAAATCAATATACCTATCAAAGCTCAAATAATCTTTCACTAAACTAGAATTAACATTAGTACTGACAGCTTTTTCACTCAAGTATTTAGCAATTTTCAGCCCTAAATGATGTGTATCTAAATAGTCAGCCACAATATAGTTAGCCTTATACTTCTCCAAAAACTCTACTGTTCCTGTTGCATCACCAAAACAAGCTATTGGTAAGTCAGCTTCTAATGCATCAATACCTATATTTGGAAAAGGATCCATCCTAGAAGTTAAACAATACATATCAGCTACAGAAAATACTACATCCAGGCTCTGCTGATGTTTTAAAAAAACAAAATCTTCTTCAAGCTCATATAAGGCAATTTCTCTCTCTAGCCAAAATGAATATGCATAATCATTATTTTTAAGACCATCTCCAACCCAAACAAATTTACATTTACCTTTGTAATATTTTTTAATATACCTTGCCAAAGATATAAATAAATCGACTCCTTTTCTTATATCAATAGAGCCAGCTCCAACAATTATCTTACAATTTTGACTATCATGCACGCCAATTTTATCTAACACTTGATATTTGTTATCACTCTCTCCATATGTTTGAGGAATATATGGAAGCTTTCCCTGTGGTTGAATTAAAATATTATTTGGTTTTGTAGATATTACTTCTTGAGTTCTAAGATAATCCAATATAGATTTTTCTATTATTTTTGCGGGGATCACAACCCTATCTGCAGCAACCAAAGTATCTCTCATAACACTTGCAGGGACAACATAGCCTGTAAACTCATGAATGAGAGAAAGTGTTGGTATCTTTAAATCTCTAGCTATACTTAATATTGGATATGTAACAATAGAATTGCACAATACCGTTTTTATCTTATAACTTAAATCAAGTTCATTAATCATTTGTATGGACAAGTCAGGCCTGTTATAGACTTCTTCGACAACCAAAAAGCTATCATCAAAAAATGATGTATGTATATCTGATTTAAGCATTATATAATGTATTACATTAAAATACTGACTCATTGATTTACCAATATTTAAACCAAGTAGTGGAGCTCCTGTAGCAGAACTAACATGAGAAACAATAATTATTGTTTCTTTTGAAGGGTCATATTTTTTTTTGCCGCTTTGAAATTGAGCCGTTATATCATCAACCCTGTTACTTTTTATGAATTTACGATAAGTATTACCAACAAACTGTCTCCTACGTGTATCTACTGGAAGAACTTTTTCTAAAATCTTTTTTAACACTATACTATTCCCAAAGTTTCTAATTTTTTTCTTAAAGAAGCACTAACTACCATAGTGTTCCATTCTGGTATACAGTTTTATATAAGTAGCCATTATTTTCTACTAAACAGGGAGTTATTCTCTCAATTGCATGCATATAACTACCATCATACGGTAAAGGCTCTTTTTGCAATATATCCTCTTTTTTCAAAAAGAATAACTGTTTGATAGCATCAACTCTAGCCCAGTACATATTACCAAGAGGAAATAGAGGTGTGTTCTCTACTGTTTCCATTCCAATAATATTACAAAGCGAGTTAAGAAAGCTTCTGTTTTCACCTATATCTATGTAATGTCTATCTTCAGCAAAAACTAAACCAACATCTTTGTTATTAAATATACTTAAAATTTCTGTAGCATTCTTAGTACTTGTGCCAATCAAATTGTCTAATAAATACCTTCTCCAATGATCTCCCATATCATTATTTGTATCTAAAGATTTTTTACTATGAAAATGCCCTATTACATCATAATTATTATCAGCAATATATGGCTTTAAGTCAAAGATCATAGGAGCTACATCTCTACCAATATTCTCAACTATAATTACCTTAATATTTGCAGCACCACAGCCTTTAAAAGATTTTTCAACTTGAGCAACATTCTCACTCTTTACTATTGTAATGTACAAGTCATATTGAACTGGAAGATGTTTAAAATATTCAACAAATTCATCAGATAAATCAATATAATATAAGTGTAAATGCACAGCAATCCTTAACTTTATATCTTCGTTAACCTTCCCTGAAAGTATATGGCAATTATGTGTCGAATCTATGCCTTTTGCAATCGCCTGTTCCATAGGAACAGTACAGTCCCCGCAACAGCTTTCCAAGATCCACTTAAGATTGGAGAACCCAGGCTTAGGGTTTGTTGTAAAATTGACTAGCCCCTTTCTAGAAAGCAATATCGAGTGATACAGTGAAGGCGCATCTGTCGTACCTACTCCAGCAAAACTCTCATCAAAAAAAGAAGCTTTTTTAAGATTTGAATAAACTTGTAGATTTTGCTTATTAAAAGCATAAGCCTCTTCAATTTTTCTATCCAAAAAATCAACATACTTATCAAATGATAAGGCTCTCGAAACCAGAGTAGAATTAACAAACTCTTTTTTATAAGAACTATCTTCTAACCTATATACTATTTTTTCAGCTAATTCGTAGGTATCTAAGTAACTAGCTAGAACACAGTCTGCATTATTATCCTCTAAAAATTTTACACACCCTGAAGCACCCTTAAAACATGCTATAGGCAAGTCTGCTTCTAATGCATCTATAACAACATTTGGAAATGGATCTAAACGAGATGACATACAGAATAAATCTGCGATCGAAAAAATATTATCTAAACTCTGTTGATGATTCAGAAATATGAACTCATTCTGCAAGTTAAATTGCTTTAACTGTCTTTCAAAAAATACTTGATCAAATGCAGCATTACCACCAACTCGCTCACCAACCCAGACAAACTTATAATTTAATGATGATATTTTTTTAATATATCGAGCCACTGATATAAATAGGTCAACGCCTTTTCTAATATCTATAGTTCCCGCGGCAACAATCACCTTGTACTGTGATCCACTATTTATTCCTAACCGCTTATATATGTTTTCTATAGAATAAGTTTTTCCATTTGCATCTGGAAAATACGGAAGCTTTCCTTGAGGCTGTATAGAGATGTTTTGAGGAATAATACTAGAACCTTTTGTAACTTTTAACTCATCAATAATGGAATCTAAAATAATTTCTGCTGGCAATATTACTTTATCAGAGACTATTATATTATCTAATATATTAGATCTAGGATATATATAATCAGCGAATTCATGTATCAAAGATATTGTAGCTAAGCCTAGAGAATTAGCACCATAGATTACTGAGTGCGTAATTATAGAATTCCCTATAACTACTTTTATATCATAATATTTTATTATTTTTCTTAATATCTCAAGCGAGCTTCTTCCCCTCTCTTCAATCAATAAAAAACAATCATCCACAAAAGAGTCATTAAGTTCTTTCGCTAGCATAATATAGTTTATTAAGTTATATTTTTCACTAAGCTTTTTTCCAATGTTTAAACCTAACAAAGGTGCTCCCGTAGAAGAAGTCTGATGAGTAACTAATACAATAGTTTCCTTATTTCTATCAAATTTCTTACGGCCTCCAAAAAATCCTTGCCTATCTGACTCAATTGTATTTATAAATTTAACTTTTCTATAAATCTTAGCTAAATACTCTCTTCTTTTACTCCCCATAGGGAAAACTTTTAACGCTAATTGATTTCCACTCATCACTTTCAACCGTGTTCAGATTTATTCCACAGCATTTTAACAAAAAAATGCTCCTTTTATATATCTAATCCTTATATTTTTTTAATATCATTTTTCCCATCTTATTCATTGGATTTTCTTCAGCCTTGTTTATGATAATACAAAGCACAAACAGTATAGGAGCAACAAAAATCTTAATATCAATATTCAGGTGTAACATCACACTATATATAATCCCACAAATAGTCATAAAAAAAACATATAGAACATATCAATACACTTATAAAAGCGAAAACTCTAAGATAATCAAGGAAATATAATCTATTT
This sequence comes from Francisella salina, assembly GCF_000219045.1. Taxonomy (NCBI): domain Bacteria; kingdom Pseudomonadati; phylum Pseudomonadota; class Gammaproteobacteria; order Thiotrichales; family Francisellaceae; genus Francisella; species Francisella salina. Next base: position 897,563 of record NC_015696.1, on the reverse strand, counting down.
TGAATGCCTTGCATTGGATAACCTCATTAATTCAAACACACAACTTTTTATAAAAAAACATCTTAGTAAAACCTAAATATGCTTATAAGCTTGAATGCAACTTTATACTTTTTTAAAAAATTTAGCTGGATTTCCAAGCCAAAGCTCATTGTCTGGAATATCTTTAGTAACAACAGAACCCGCTCCTATCATTACGTTTTCACCAACAACAACCCCAGGCAAAATTGTGCTATTTGCACCAATTGAAGCCCCCTGCTTCACAATCGTCTTTGGATAATCTGAAATATACTGTTTTGATCTTGGCATCTTGTCATTAGTGAATGTTACATTTGGGCCTATGAACACATCATTTTCTATGGTTATACCATCCCATACTTGCACTCCTGACTTTACAGTAACGTTATTACCTATCACAACTTCATTTTCAATCAAGCAGTGTGAACATATATTACAATTATCTCCAATAGTAGCGCCCTTTAGAACAACCACAAACTGCCATATTTTTGTGTCAGCACCTATCTTCTTAGACTGAACATCTGAAAGTGGGTGAATAAAATTATTCATTATTAACCTCTTTTAAAAAGTCATCATAACTCCTAATATAATCCTCTTCATTATAAAAGTCATTGGCAAAAACAAGAAGAACACAGTCGTCACTAAAATCATGCATAGTACCCCAAATTAAAGCATCTTGAAATAAACCAATATTAGGAGAATCCAGCAAAAAAGTTTGCTTGGTTTTACCATCATCTAATGTCACTTTACAGCTTCCATTTACAGCAACTAGCAACTGTTTTGTTTTGTGGTGAGAGTGCTGACCTCTAGGAACGCCTTTTTGTGTACCATAAATATAAAATACTCTTTTGATATCAAATGGTATTTGCCTATTTTCTTCTAAAGCGATTAGAGCTCCTCTGTGATCGCCCATTGTTTTAAAGTGTATAATTTGACTAATTTTATCCATTACTTACCCTTTGCTTGATATTATTAAGCCTGTAATAATTAACACAACCCCAACAATTTTTTGCCATGTTAATGGCTCATGGAACAAAATATTTGAGAAAAACAATATTAGTACAAAGCCTAGAGTTGTAAAAGGATATGCATAGCTGATTTCAAACTTTGTCATAGCAATCATCCAACTCAAACCTGACAGTAAAGTCAATATAAGGGACAAAATTATATAAGGCTTAAAAAGCATACTAAATGCAAAGATAAACTTATCTAAGACAGTAATATGACTATCAAGATTCACTGATGACATTTGCCATTTTATTATAAGCTGACTTGATACAGCAAATGCTACTGTCATAAAAATATATAGATTATTGATTATAAACCTTAACATTTAAAGCTCCTCATAAAGTTAGTAGCATTTACTCCTTCATTAAATATCAAGTCCAAAACAGTTACTCCATGCTCAAAATCACCATATAGCTGACTATATTCTGGATAGCCGCTATAGTCCATCCACTCAACTTGTATATTTTCTTTTTTTGCTAGGCTTTCATCAAAATAATCTTTTGCGGCTGGTCCACTAATATAGATATCTGCTTTACAATCTTTACAAATTCCCAAAAGTCGCTCTGTTTGTCCATCTACCAGATCAAACTCACTAGACCATCTTATTTTTGTATTTATACCAAGTATTTTATTTATAGCAACTATGAACCTATAATTTATTTCACTTAAATATTCTTTATTACAATTTAGATACAATTCCTCAAAAACATCTTTGTAATCTTTAAAATATTTTGCTTTTGAATAATTCTGTTTTATTTGTAGCCAATGATTTTTTGCCCAGTTTCTATCCGATGCTTTCGTTTCATTAATTTTCTGAAAAAATTTACCTTTAACATCAACAGGTATAGTCAACCATTTTAAGCCTTGTAAAGTTTTTATCTTATTTCTATTACGCCAATCTCTGCGAGTATATTGCATATCATCATACAATATAAATTCATCAACTTGGTTTATAAGATCAAAATAACCCTTCCATGGGATATAGTTTGATTGAAGTATTGCTAATTTTTTCACTTAATCATTCTCCAAAACAGCTAAGCCAAAACCTGTCTTACCATAATCATTACCATTATATAGCATATACCTTTTATTGTTATGATCAAATATAAAGGGGTAGCATAGCATATCACTGTCCCATTCTCTTTCACTCACATCAAAACAAACATCTTCATCTTTTCTTATCCAATTAATACCATCTTTCGACTCTGCATATTTTATTCTATATGTTGGTATATCTTTTGTTCCTCGAGAAGAAAACCACATCTTATATATACCATCTTCTTTAATGACTCTTGGAACAGATATTGCATATTCATATTCATCTTTGTAATCAATTGCTATAGTGCCTTCTCTATCCCAATTAATACCATCTTTCGACTCTGCATATTTTATATGATATTTATGCATTATTTTTTCATCGATCTTAATCCATTCAGTACAGGATAAATACCAGATTTTAAATATCCCCTCATCTTTTAAAACACAGTTACTTGCTACAAAGTGAGGTTCATCTCTTGATCTATCTATTATCGGACCATTAAACATCCTTTTAAACGTATCTCCAGCATCCGAGCTCACTGCTAAACCTATAGAGTTACGAAAAGGTACAGTCACTCCCAAGTTCCATCCAATATAGTATAGATATTTATTGTCTTGATTGTTTAATATACAACACCCCATGACACCACTATCATCAAATGCTCCTAGCTCACCTCTTTCTAATACAGGTTCTTTTGAAACTTCTATTATCTCATTAGGTTTATTGATATTTATAACTACATAACCAATAGATGATTCATTTTGTTTGTTTCTACAGCTAAAATATATTTTAAATAAGTCATTCTGTATGTTTTCAGCAAATGGTACCGAAGCATGTGAAATCATCCAGTCATAGTTATTATAAGGTTCAAATATTTTCCCTATTTTTTTCCAATTTTGCATTCTGTTATATACTCCTTAACCTGTTACTAGGTACTCGAGATACTTCAGTAGCCTTTTCCATATACACTTTATTATCTTCAGTATTCTTTAAAATTAAAGAGCTTGCACCTATAATATTAGACTTCCCAATTATTACATGATCTCTTATTGTTGCATTCACTCCTATAAATGTGTCACAACCCACCTTGCAACCTCCTGATATAACAACATGAGATGTAATGAAACAGTTATCTTCTAGTGTTGAGTGATGTCCTATATGGTTACCACTCCATATTGTTACATTATTACCTATTTCTACATATGGCTGAATAGTATTATCTTCGAGAATAAAAACATTCTCACCAATTTTTTTTGTAAATATATTTGCTTTAGTACTAATGTAAGATGCTATTTTGTACCCTTTGTTTTTACATAAATGGTATTTCTGAGTCCTTATTTTATTTAGATTATTGTATCCTATAGCTATAAATATATAATAGCCTTTATCTATAGGGTAATTACTTTCAAGTTCATCAAAATTGATAACTGGTAGATTAAATATTTTCTTTTGAGTTATATATTCTTTATCAGCAGTAAATGCTATAACATTGTAATCACTATCATTAGAGAAGTAATAGTATGCCATCTCAGCTTGCTCTCCAACTCCAAAAATAATTAAGTTTTTCATAATAAAGTTGCTCCAACCATTATTGTTTATATGTTTTTCTGATAATAGTATAAGGTCTTTGCTTTACCTCAGAAAATAGTTTTGATATGTAAATACCAACTAAACCTATTGAGAATATTATTATTCCTCCTAAAAACCATAAAGAAACAATTAGTGAACTCCATCCCTCAAGCTGAACACCCAAAAACAATTTTTTAAAAATAATTGTGGCAGCAAAAATAAAAGAAAATATACTTATAAATGATCCTAAATAAAAAATAAATTTTAATGGAAAGCTTGAAAATGATGTTAATGAATTAAAAAGCATAGAAAACTTATGTCTTAAGCTATATGTGGTTTCACTGTGAGAATGTTTCTTTACGACTAAGGGCTTTTGGTTAAACCCACTTATAATCCATAGTCCAGCTAAGAACACCTCTCTTTCCTTGTGTGAAGTAAGAGCTTTGTTGTAGTCTTGTGTAGTAAGTCTGCAAGTAAGAACATTTCGAGGAACTTTAACATCACTAATTTTATTAAAAAAGCTATAAAATAAGTCTCCACTCCACTTCTCAAAAGAATTACCTTTTCGAGACTCTTGAACACCATATACAACATCTATGTTTTTATTACTTTGCATTTCTTTCCAGAATTTACCTAATAGTTCAGGCTCTTCTTCAAGGTCACTATCAATAAGAAATACAAACTGACCTCTAGCATGTGCTAGCCCTGTTAGTATAGCTTTATGATGACCAAAATTTCTTGACAGTTCTAAAACCTTAACCTTGGCATCTTCTTTCTGAATACGAATGGTTTTTTGCAGACTATTATCAGGGCTACCATCATCTACAAATATTATTTCGTAATCTTCTGTGATGTTTTTAGCCTCAAGAGATACTCTACGATAAAACTCTTCTATATAAGCTGCAGACTTGTAAAGTGTTGTAACTATTGATAACTTCATTAGCATTCCTCTACTTTATCACGATTAAACCGGACTAAGTTTTTAATTGATATCAATATTAATTTTACTATTAATTATATAATATCTCTAGCCATGGTTTGTTTATAATATTATGAACAGTAGATGTTTTTTTAGAAATTTAAAATATATTGAGTTCTAGGTTAGAAAGGTAGAACATAGATATTTTTTAAGTTTTATTTTTTTTCTTATGTCTGTATTATAGTTATTTATATGGTTTTGAAGTTATCTATTAGGTGGTTTTTTTAAAGCTTAGATATGATGTTTTTAAGGTGGTTTAGTTAGTGATTAATTTTTTAGATTTAAAAAAGATAAATAATTTGTATCAAGAAGAACTCAAAGATGCTTGTAACAGGGTTATAGATAGTGGCTGGTATATTCGTGGTACAGAATGTGAAAACTTTGAAAAAGAATTTGCAGAGTACTGTGGTACAGAATACTGTGTAGGGGTTGCTAATGGCTTAGATGCCTTAATACTTATTATCAGAGCGTATAAGGAGCTAGGTATTTTTAAGTCTGGTGATGAGATTATAGTACCTGCAAATACTTATATCGCAAGTATCTTAGCTGTATCGGCTAATGATTTAGTACCAGTACTAGTAGAACCAAACTTAGGTGATTATCTATTAGATGCCGACAAGGTAGAATCTGCTATTACAGATAAAACAGTAGCAATCATGCCTGTGCATCTATATGGTCAAACTTGTCAGATGGATAGGATAAATTCTATAGCTAAAAAGCATAATTTAAAAGTTATCGAAGATTCTGCTCAGTCACATGGTGCTTATTTTGGCGAAAAAAGATCTGGTAATCTAGGCAATGCTAGTGGTTTTAGTTTTTATCCTGGTAAAAACTTAGGTGCACTAGGCGATGGTGGAGCTGTCACAACAAATGACAAAGATTTGGCAGACACTATCAGAGCATTAGCAAACTATGGTAGCCATGAGAAATATAAAAACCTATATAAAGGTACAAATAGTAGATTAGATGAAATCCAAGCAGCTATGCTAAGAGTTAAGCTAAGACATCTCGACAAAGATGCAGACTTCCGAAGACAGATTGCAGATTTTTATATTAAAAATATTTCCAGTCCCTGTATTACTCTTCCAATTCAAAACTCACAATTAAACATTCAAAGTTACCAAAACCATGTATGGCATGTGTTTGTTATTAGAACTGAAAATAGGGATGAGTTACAGAAATATCTATTAGATAATGGTATTCAAACAGTTATTCACTACCCTATTGCACCTCATCATCAAGATGCTTATAGCGAGTTAGCAAATAATAGTTACCCTATTAGTGAGCAAGTTCATAATCAAGTGCTTAGTTTGCCTATAGGGCAACACTTGTCGTTAGAACAATTAAAACATATTGTCAGTGTACTGAATAATTGGGTATAGTAATATGCATAATAGTGAGACTAGCTTAGAAAAAAATATAACTAAATCAATTATTATTCCTGTTTATAAAAATGAAAGTAATATACCTGCATTACTAAAAGCCTTAGAAACTATGGTTAATAAAATAAGTGGGCGAGTAGAAATTGTGTTTGTAGTTGATGGTAGTCCAGATAACTCATATTCTCTTTTAACTAAAATGCTTCCTCAAACATCTTTATTTGCTAGGCTAATTCTATTATCTCGTAACTTTGGTTCTTTTGCAGCGATTAGAGCAGGCTTAGAAAATGCAACAGGTGTTTTATTTAGTGTTATGGCTGCAGACTTACAAGAGCCCCCTGAATTAGTTATAAACTCTTTTGAATCCTTAGAAAAAGATAATGTAGATGTGGTTGTTGCTGCTAGAAATTCTAGAGAAGACCCTATTTTTAGTAGACTACCATCCGTAATGTTTTGGTATCTGTACCGTAAAATGGTTGTTAAAGATATGCCAGAAGGTGGGGTAGATATGTTTAGCTGTAATGATATTTTTAGACAGCAGCTATTAAATCTAAAAGAGTCACACTCATCTTTGATCGCACAAATATTTTGGCTTGGTTGTCGAAGAAAGGTTATTAAATACAATAGGCTAGAACGTGAAAGTGGGGTTTCTGCTTGGAGTTTTAAGAAAAAAGTTAACTATATGATGGATAGCGTATTTAGTTTTACTGATTTGCCTTTGAAGTTATTAACCAGAGTTGGTTTCTTAGGTATGTTTATTTTTGCTACATGTGGAGCATTTACTTTTTTATCGAAGTTATTTGGTGTGATTAATGTAGAAGGGTATACTACAACGTTTTTGACCGTAGGATTTTTTGGTGCTATGAATCTATTTGGCTTAGGTATAATTGGCTCATATACTTGGAGAATATACGAAAACACAAAGCAAAGGCCTTTAGCGATATGTATAGAGAAGAAAGTCTTTAATAATGACAACTAAAAAAATATCACCTCAGTTTTTGAAGTATTTATTTTTTGGTGCATTAAACACACTGATAACTTTTTTGATATATGTTGTGCTTATAAAACTTAGTGTTAACTATCTTATTGCATCTTCTATTTGTTATGCTCTAGGGATAGTAGAAGGATTTATATTTAATGGTCTTTTTGTATTTAATACAAAACTTAAGTTATCCGGATTATCTAAATACTCTATTGTATATGTTGTATCATACATAATAAACATTTTTATGCTTTACTGCTTTGTAAACTACTTTGGTTTTGATATTATACTATCTCAAATTTTCGTAATAATATTTGTAACATTGTTAAACTTTAAGTTAGTTAAATGGTTGGTCTTTTAATAGGAGAAATCAACATTGTTTTTTGAATTAAAAAAATTCTGTGAAGAGAATAAGGTTATTGTTTTATGGCTAATCTTTTTTAATATATTGGCTTATGGTTATTTTATAACTCATTGGACATTATCAATAGATAGTGAGACGCAAACATTTGCATCTTCAACATTTTTAGCTAAGAGTTGGTTTAAAGAAGGACGTCTATTAATCCCTTTTATAAATCTATTAGATAACCAAGAAATATTACCGTTCTGGAATGATTTAATATCTATAATCCTAATTTTTTTATCAAACCTAACATGGCTTACTATCTTAAGTAAAAACCAAAAGCATTCTGATACATCGTCATTTGTTTTCTCGCTTACTTTTTCTATATCCCCCTTGTATTGCCTTTACTTAAGATTTACAACATTTAATATTTCAATTTCTTTGTCTATTTTATTTATTGCATTATCAGCATACTACTTATCTAACTTCTTCAATCTTAAAGCAAAGAGAAATTTAGCCTTTTGCTTTATCTATACTTTTTTAGCAATATCTATATATCAAGCTTTAGTAGCATACTATATAACCGCTATTGTATTCATTATACTAACTCGTGAAGTAGATAATCATAAATGCAGAAATATTTCCTGCTGTGTGAAAGAAGCTATTGCTAGTGCTACAATCTTAATCTTAGCTTTAACGTTATATGAAATTTTGATGAAAATTATCTATTTATATATACCTAAATCTAATTATCTTGAAAGCTTCTATGCATGGAATAAAGATGACTATATGTCAATATTTAAAACCATCATGTATTTTTTCCATACATATATAAATATTAGCTTCAATTTTATGTTCACATTAAGCATTATTCCTTTATTACTGCTTATTGTATTTTTTATATACAAAAAAAGGTTTCACTTATTTACTCTTATAATATTAACTCCTTTTCTACCTTTTACATTAATATTCATTCTAGGAACACCTGTACCATTACGTTCTTTAATAGCAGTCCCTTTAATGCTAGCAGGATTATGGACGCTTCTAACATATATACTTAAGCAAGCTCAAATTAAATTAATCATTCTTTCAGTAGTTATAATTTCTAGTTTCTTTAATGCCCAATTTATAAATAGAATATTTTATAGTGATGTAATGCGTCAAGAATACGATATTAACTTAGCTAACCACATCTATAACCATACTGTCGATAAAGTAGGAAGCAATATAGAAACAAAACCATTAATTATTATCGGTCCCCATGACAATATTAAACAACCTTTTAGTTTCGAAGAAGAAACTCTTAGCAGATCAATCTTTACTTATGGTGACGAGAATAGAGCAACTGATTTTATGACTTGGCTAGGTAAAGAGTTTGTACACCCAACAAAAGAACAGATTTCAGCAGCAAGAGAAATATCAATCAAGATGCCTAGCTATCCAAGCAAAGGATATATCAAAGAAACTAAAAACTTAATAATTATAAAACTTTCTAATAATCAAATATCACACCCTGTTCAGCTTAATTTAAATGATTACGAGAAACTTCCAAAAAATGATATCCTATCTAACATAGATATTTATAAAAAGTATGAAAAAGAAACTTTTATTGCTGGTTGGGCCTTTATCAAATCAGAAAATCCTAAAAAGACTAAATACTATATAAGGATATATAATCCACACACCAAACTGACAAGTTTTTACTCAACTCGAACCTCAAAAAGACCAGATGTTGCAGAAGCATTTAAAAATTTAAATAACATCGAATACTCAGGATTCGAGGCTAATCTAAAAGCTATAATCGAAAAAAGCTATAAGATCAGTCTTATTCTTGTTAATAGTAATAAATCGTATGCTGTAGTAAATATTAAGCAACTATAACAGCTCTAAAACGATTTTATACAAACAAGCATCATTTACTACAAAATACTAGTCTCTTTGGTGTATTACCAACACCATCTTCATCATAAAACTTTTCTTTACAAATAGACTCTTTAGATAAAAAAGCTGTAAGTTCTTGGGTATAATTCTGACTAAATATCGAATCCCAATACTCAGGAGCGACAATCACACACCAATGTTTTTGTTTTTTAATATATTCTGTTACTTTTTCTATAGTAACTTCATTACCAACAATTGGAGATACCCAAGCTTGGTCGCCAAATGCCCTCCTATCAAAGATATCATAGACTAGAGGCAAAGCAGGTATAGCGACAAAAGTTTTACCTTTACATGCTGCTTGACCATAAAATTCTAAAATATCATTATAACTGTTAGCTTTATTTACAGATGAAAATACTCCAGTAAGGTACCCTTTATCGATATAGTAACTATTTTCACTCATTTGATTTGAATTATAGTTAGAATTGATTTGTATCACAAAAGATAAACATGCCAAAGAAAAGAATAATAAACAAACAAATGTTTTAGCAATACTTCTATACTTATCTTCTAGAGTATCCACATATGATAACGATATAAGAACAGCAATGGAAATGTATCCCGCTGCTACAAAGCTAAGATGAAAAACTGGTTCAGTTGTAGATGTCACGCATAGTCCAACTATAAACACCGTAACTAAAAAGCCTATAAATACCTTTAAGTATGATTCAAAATTATTCTTAAATAATAAAATTAAAGACAAAATAAAGATCTGGTATTCAATAAGCCTGAAATATGACACAGGTATATAATTATCATATGACCATTTCATCTGAGTTGTATTACTCCACTGCAAATATACTACCACTGAACTTAATAAAATGAATATATATAGAGAAATATAAGACTTTATTTTACGTTTATGAGCAAATACTCTATAAACAACTGAAACTAACAAAAGATATATAAAGCCATTTTCACTTACTATCAAATTAAATAATGAGTAGCATTGCGATAATATAAAGCTTTTATCTTCAACAGTATGTCCTCCATGGAAAAATATATTGAGGCTTGAATTAAAATATAAATATGCCAGCATTATAGAAAAAAGAATATACGAAGCAATAAATATATTCTTGTGTTTTTTTATAAAAAATAAAGCAAAAAAATTTGAAGCTAATGCGGGTAATAGTGCTATGTTTGAAAAGCTTGATAAGCTCAATGTTACAACAGCTATAAACGTAACAATGTAACCACCCTTTTCATTACCTACTAATAATAAAGCTATCGCTATTATTAATAAAAACTGAGGAGCTTGCTGATAACTTAATATGTATATAGGGATACAAGTTATAACTAAGACTATAGTTACTGGTAACATAACACTTTTATGCTTATCAAAAGCATAAAAAATCAAGAGTATAGATATAATGGCAATTATACAATAATAGATCTCATACGCAAGATAATAATTTAACCCAATCAAATATAAAGGAATATTCAAGATACCAGCATACCCAGGCCCTGGAATGACACCATTTATCAAATTAATATTATCATATAGAACATATCCCGTATCAGTATAATCAAATCCTCTATGCGGTATCATATAAAAAACAATAAACAATACCATCGCAACAGATATCATCCATATAGATTTCATCAAACAACTATTAATATTTGAGCTATTAGATATAATAATTTTGTTGCACTTCACACCTAATCTAAATATCTTTGCAATTAAAAAATGTAAAAATACTATATTCTTATTTAAAAAAAAGCAAACAACATAACAAAATAATACTGTAGTGATTTGAGCATATCTAAGTTGAAAACCGAATATATGCAAAAATATTTTTTGAATTGGTATAGATAAAGTAGATACAATCAGAATTACTAATAACTTTTTATCTAAAAAAAAACTTTTTTTGAGTGTGAGAAATCCTATAGCCAATCCAACAAAAATAGAACCGAAAGATGTAGTTTCATAGCTATAATTTAGCTTGATTAACACTGTGAAAATCAATACTGACAAAATTATAGATATAGAATATCTAGATAATTTATATAGCACTAAAATACTCCTTGATAGTATTACAAACCTGATTAACATCTTTTATAGTTAATCCAAAATACATTGGCAACCTAATCAACCTTTCACTTTCTTTAGTAGTAAAGATATCTTCTCCATAAAATACTGTATTTTTTCTCCCAAATTCCGATGAATGTAAAGGTACATAATGGAAGACTGCACTAACACCATTTTCTTTCAAGTAATTAATTAATTCAGTCCTTTGCTTTAAATTTTTAACTTTTATGTAAAACATATGTCCATTATGTACGCATTCATCAGGAACAGAAGGTAAGTCAAAGGAGTCTTTATTAGCTAGAGGTCGTAAACTATCATAATATGTTTTCCATGCCAATAGCCTATTGCTATTAATATGGTCTACATTTTGAATATTACCCCAGAGATATGCTGCACTAACATCATTCATAAGATAGCTACTACCAATATCAACCCAAGAATACTTATCAACCATCCCTCGAAAAAATTGATTTCTATTTGTTCCTTTTTCTCTAATTATTTCCGCTCTTTCAGAAAAATTTTTATTATTAATTATTAAAAGACCGCCCTCGCCAGCACTTGTATAATTTTTAGTTTCATGAAAACTGTATGCACCAATATGACCAATAGTTCCTAGTGGCCTACCTTTATAAGTACTCATCATCCCTTGAGCAGCATCTTCTACAACATATAGGCCATACTTATTAGCAATACCCATAATTATGTCCATCTCACATGCTACTCCAGCATAATGAACAGGAACTATAGCTTTTGTTTTAGAAGTAATTGCTTTTTCAATTTTTGTTTCATCAATATTCATAGTGTCTGGTCGAATATCTACAAAAATTATTTTCGCCCCTCTTAGCGCAAAAGCGTTAGCAGTTGATACAAATGTGTAACTAGGAACTATAACCTCATCCCCTAATTGTATATCTAATAATATAGCAGCCATTTCCAAAGCATGCGTACATGATGTAGTTAATAACGCTCTTGGTACGTTGAGTTTTTTTTCGAACCAAGTGGAACATTTTTTAGTAAATGGGCCATCGCCTGAAATCTTATCAGTATTCATTGACTGAATTACAAATTTATCTTCTACTCCTGTATAAGGTGGTTTATTAAATGAAATCATTTTTTCTTCCCAAAGGTAAAATTATACATTTTATTTACATACTAAAACATATGTAGTAAAAGTGCTATATGTCTTAGTTTTTAGTACATCTAGACTTTTGCTATAATGTTCACTACAATATTTACTTAACAAATCAACATACATCTGATTTGCAATTATTTTCACAGGAATAGAACTTTTAAACATATCATGTAAACTCTCTCCTGACTTAGAGTAGCTATAACTATTTGTTCCAGGCATATAATATAGACCACCAAAAGAGTTTAGTTTTATATGAGTTATATCTAAATCATTATCAAGAGGAGTATATATATACTGAAATGGATATGAGTCACCAAATATATAATATATTCCTTTAGGCAGTTGCTTATAATCGTTTTGAGCATTGTTGGCTTGGACCACTAAGCTACGATTTAATTCATAATTATAAGACACTGCTATAACTAATGAAAATAAGGCTACTATAATTATATTTATGACTACTTTAGTCCCTCTAAATATATCAACCACCATAAAAACTATAGCTAAAACTATAGCTGAATATGCTAGATAGGAGTTTATACCATATATAAAAATTGAAGATATTACCAAAATAATCCAGCAATATATATTTCTTATATTCTTATTATCCAAGGAAATTAGTGGCAATAATGCTAAAAGGCAGATTACAGCATAATAGACCCGAAGAATAGATGGTCTACCCTCTATACCCAAAAATGCAATTAAACATGAAAAAATCACCCATGAAAAAATCAATTTATACTTATGCTTACTGAACGGTACTATACTTAATCCAAAAATCACCAAATAACTCATACTATCAGAGAAAATTGATCTAATTGCCTCTACTCCCAACCAGATATTAGCATGAACTCTTGCAGTTGGAGTATAATAGACTAGTAAATCATGTAGTCGACTTTGATTAACCACATAAGGATCTATAAAAACAAAAGCTCTTATTAAACTCATATCATTTACAGAATATCCATGGCTCTTTAATAATTCTGGATGTTGAATTAAATATGATGCCCCACCATAATCAATTAAAATAGATAGATACTTCTTTAACCCATTAAACTTATCAAACGAAACCATTGAATAATGCAAACTATCAAAATACTTAGCAAACAGGCAAAGAATTAATAAAACCATAAATAGCTTTAAATAGCTTTTACTAAGAAGCTCTTTAGATAAAATAAAAGGAATAGCAACCAAATAGACAAAATACAACTCCTCATATCGAATAAGATAAGAATAAAAAGCCAATATTATAAATAAGAATGCATATTTGAGTTTTGGCTCCTTATTGTATGATAACAAGGATAGTGCTGAAGCAAGAGCCAGCAATCCACTATTAACAGTGAACTGAGGCATTGATATTGCTCTAACGAATATAACTAAAACTATAATACACGATATCGAGCGACTAACATTAAATTTACTCAAACAGTCCAACAGTGTATATGAAGCGACAAACAAAGCAAAAAAAGTCATATATGAATATGGAAGTATTCCCGCAATGACTGGCAAATGATTCAGTATTTCTCCATATAGTGCATTAGAAAATGTTAGATTTGGAGTTGCGTTTGCCGCTATTCCATAGCCAGCTGAAATCATCGATAAACCAACATCATCATTTGTCTCAAAAATTGGAGTATATATAGATAATGTTATTGCAAATATAAAAAAAGTTATCAAAACACTAAAAACTACCGAGCTTTTACCACTACTACCCATATCTATTACTCCGTATGTGATACACGTATCAAATTCCTTCCTAAAAATAAATAATATAAATCCCCAAAATTATATCACAGAGATATTTATTAAAACCATTAGGGATATAAGTCAAAAACGCTTTCAAGTATGATAATTAAACATAGAAAAATCGATATATTATTTAAAAAATATTCTTCGAATTAATCTAATTCCCACTCTTAGTGGCTTCGTAATTTTCCAGCCTAAAGAATCATATATACGATTTACTTGCTCTTTATAGTCACATAAATCTTTTTCAAGATATTTAATAGCATTACTCTTCTCTCTAATTAAGATTTCATTATTCTTGATAATCTCATCCTTTTTATTTGATGACGAAATTTTTTCTAGTGTAACTCCATTTAAGCAAGTATCTATTTTACCCAAAAAATAATTTTTTAGATCATCTGAGCATCCCTTACGATAATGATACTTTAATAGAGAGCTAAAAAGAGTTAAATTCATTAAAGACCTATGCTTTTCTCCCACTAGCGAATGTACTCCGCCCCCATGCCTTCTATGAATAGAAGGACTCACTCCCTCTAAATACTTACCCTGACCATATTCAGAAAGTAATGACCAAATAAACATATCAGCGATCATCGTAAAGTTGAATTCCGGAGGAAATCCTTTAATAACATTACGAAACACCGTAGTAAGCGTATTGATTGGAGCACCTCTTAGCATCTCTATACTAGCTAAGTCACATTCCGCACCACCAACATAATCATCTATAGAGCCGCCATTTTCATCGATAGCTTTAACATCCGTATAACAAATGACATATTCGAAATTATTTTCTAAAAAATCAACTTGCTTTTGTAGTTTATGAGGATCCGTCCAGTAGTCATCTCCCTCACAATATGCAATATAATCACCTCCACACTTAGCAAGCGTTCTTTTTAAATTCTCACTTACTCCAACGTTATACTCACCAGTAACAAGCTTAATAATATCAGGATATTTTTGTCTATAGGAATTAATTATTTTCAAAGTATTATCACTACTACAATCCTCACCGATAACTATCTCATATGCAAAATTAGTTTCTTGAATTAGAAAACTATCGAGAGCTTCCGCAATAAACTTTTCATGATTATAAGTTATACAACATATACTTAGCAAAACATTATTTGACTTCCACTTACTGACAATCTCACTCTGCCTAGATAATTTTTTTATAGACATAATACTGATAAACCCTTTTAAATAGCCTCAACCTTTACTAAAAACTGTTTTTCCTTATCAAGAAGATCTTTACTTCTGGACTTAATTTTTTTGGCTGGAACACCACAGTAGACAGCAAACTCTTCACAACTATCTTTAATAAGACTATAAGCACCTACGCATGCTCCATCATTCAAAACAACTGCTGGCAAAATAGTAGCGTTTGTTCCTATTATAACATGCTTGCCTATTATAACATCTCCAACCATAACATTAGTATATTGAGAAGGTATCAAAGGATTAGTCATATATCTACCAGAATAGTCGTCATTACTCGAATATACCGAGACTTTAGATGATATATTACAGTAATCTTTAAGAGTTATCTTACCTTCACCTATCAGAGAACTATATACTCCTATGTGAATAAAGCTATGGATATATATCCCTCCTTTACCTGCAGACAATACACAAAAATCATCCACTCTCACATTATCCCCAATATGTATCCTCGAAGCTCCATATATAGAAGATTTACGACTAATTAAAACATTGGTTCCATACGAGCCCAACCCTAAGAGTTCAAGTTCTTCTTGATTATAAAAACCATTTTTCACCTTATTGCCCTCTTAACTATGTAGATTATCTTTTTTTGAACCTTATCAGATAATCCAGCAAATATAGGCAAACACATAATTCTTTTTGATATATCTCTAGATACTGGCATATACTGTTTTGGCTCTATATAGCTAAGAGTATCTAACGATGGATAAAAATATCTTCTAGGAAAAATATCCTGATTATTCAATGCCTGCTGTACTCTTTTAAGCTCTTCTTCTGACTTAAATAACACTGGAAAGTAACTATAATTTTCCGTAGCACTAGAATTGAACTCTTGAAACTCAACTAATCCCTGCAAATCTGACTTGTATTTTTCTGCAATAGCTTTCCTAGCATTATGAATAATCTCTATATCATCTAACACACACAGACCCATTGCAGCCTCAAACTCATTCATCTTTGCATTAGTACCAAGATGCGGTATCTCTTCAGCATTTTTGATACCAAAGTTTATTAAAAATCTTGCTTTCTCAGCGAACTCATCATCATTTGTAATAAGTGCTCCTCCTTCAATAGTATGGAAAAGCTTAGTGGCGTGGAAACTCAATGTAGATATATCGCCATAGTTTAGAACACTTTGACCGTTAAACTTTACATCAAAAGCATGTGCAGCATCATACACTATTTTTAGATTATACTCTTCAGCAATTTTACCAATCATCTCAACATCACAAGGATTGCCAAATACTTGCGTAGCAACAATAGCCGTAGTATTTGGGGTTATTTGATCAACTATTTTATTTGAATCAATATTAAATGTTTTCTCATTAATATCAACAAATATTGGCTTAATACCATTAGCAACTAACGAACTTGTCGTTGCCACAAATGAAAATGGTGTAGTTATAGCAAAATCCCTAATACCTAAAGCTCTATATGCTATTTCTAAGGCTACCGTACCATTAGAGACCAAAACTATATTTTTAACTCCTAAATAGTTAGCAAGTCTATGTTCAAGTTCTCTCACTAAAGGACCATTATTCGTAATCTGTCCACTAGCATATATCTGATCTACATATTGCTTATATTTATCAATATTAGGTAAATATGTTTTGGTTACATTTATCATAAGTAGAACTCTATAGTCTCTCTAAACATTTTCTCAAAATCTTGAGATGGTTTCCAACCTAACTCACTTTGGATCTTGCTATTGTCTATAGCATATCTCCAGTCATGTCCTTTTCTATCTTCTACAAATGATATTAACCTATTATGTGGAGCATGCTCAGGCTTATACTCATCCATCAGCTTACATATAGTATTTATAAGTGTCAGATTATCAACCTCATTAATACCACCTATATTATAAACTTCTCCTATCACACCCTTTTCAACTACCGTTTGTATAGCATCACAATGATCTACCACATACAGCCAGTCACGGATATTTGAACCATCTCCATATACCGGAATAGGCTTTTGGTTAATACAGCTATTAATTACAACTGGTATTAGCTTCTCAGGATGTTGATATGGTCCATAGTTATTTGAGCAGTTTGAAATCGTAACTGGTAATTTATAAGTATGATGATATGCCCTAGCAATATGATCAGATCCTGCTTTAGATGCCGAATATGGTGAGTTAGGCTCATATGCCTTTGTCTCTGTGAATGCCGGATCATCTTTTGATAATGTACCATACACTTCATCTGTAGATACATGATGGAACTTACAATTAGTTTCATCTAATCCTAACTCATCCAACCAGTATCTTTTAGCACAATTTAAAAGTGTAAATGTACCTATTACATTAGTCTCCAAAAATACCTTAGGATTAGCAATTGAGTTATCTACATGGGATTCTGCTGCAAAATGCACTATAGTTTCAATATTATGATTCTTAAGAGTTTCATATACTAAAGTCTCATCACATATATCACCTTTGATAAAAGTATGATTATGTTCATTTTCTAGATTTTTTAGATTATCTAAACTACCTGCATAAGTAAGTTTGTCATAAGATACTATTTTCACATCATTATGTCTTGATAACATCATACGTACATAGTTGCTACCTATGAAGCCAGCCGCTCCTGTAACCAATATGTTTTTTGCTTTATACATTTTATAATTCCTTCTGTAATCTATTTATACAATCTTTTAATGAATCTTTCCAATACGGTATTTCTATGTTGAAATTAGACTTTATTCTACTCTTATTGAGTACACTATAATGTGGACGCTTCGCAGGTGTTGGATAGTCGACTGTTTCTATGGGATTGATCTGACAGTCTAGTTTTGCAATGCTCATGATTTCTTTAGCAAAATCATACCAGCTAGTCACACCCTCGTTACTATAATTATAAATTTCTACTTTTGAATTTTGAATTATTGGAATTATATCTAAAATAGCATGAGCCAAGTCTCTAGCATAGGTAGGAGTACCAACCTGATCATATATCACACCTAAAGAGTCTCGCTCCCTACCCAAACGAAGCATTGTTTTGACAAAATTATTACCATAGTACGAATAAACCCACGATGTTCTAATAATTATTGAATCTTTAGGATTTATATCCAAAACTGCTTGTTCACCAGCAAGCTTGGTAACACCATAAACACCTTGTGGGTTTGTAACATCCAATTCAATATACGGCCTATAGTTATGACCATCAAAAACATAATCTGTAGATACATGGACTAGTTTAATAGCATACTCTTTTGCAATTTTAGCAATATTTGCAACAGCAAGATGATTTATTTTATCTGCCATTTCAATATCAGTTTCAGCTTTATCCACAGCAGTATATGCAGCACAATTAATTATAAAACGTACGTCATTATCAATAGTAAATTGCTTAACAGCTTTATGATCTGTGATATCTAACGACTTACTATCTGCAAATATAAATGTGTAATTTTGAGTTTCTAATTCTGAATTAGATACCAATTCTTTTAATTCAGAACCTAACTGGCCATTACCACCTGTTATTAATACATTCATAATTACTTAATTCTTAATAGGTATTTTAGGTTAAATTTGATATTCCGTAATTACTAATCTAAAGCTCAAAATTTAGCATTAATAATAATTTTTACCATACTCAAATAAATCAACTGTGTTATTCAACTTAGGCTGAGCTATATCTTTTGCTGAAAGCTTGAGCTTATCTGTAGGTACTTGCCAGTCTATAGCAATACTCTCATCATCAAAAGCAATACCTCTATCACACTCGGGAGCATAATAATTGTCAACTTTATATGCAAATACAGTATCATCCTCTAAAACGATAAAACCATGAGCAAAACCTCTTGGTATAAGTATTTGTTTTTTATTCTCATCACTTAATTCAACCGCGACATATTGACCAAAAGTAGGACTACCCTTACGGATATCCACAGCCACATCAAGCACTCTACCTTGGATCACTCTAACAAGCTTGGTCTGCGCATGTGGAGCTAGCTGATAATGTAAGCCTCTAAGTACACCATAGGAGCTCTTAGACTCATTATCTTGACAGAAATCAATCTGATAACCCAAGAAATCAAAGAGCTTATCTTGACGAAAAGTCTCTACAAAATAACCTCTATCATCACCATAAACCGCTGGCTCACATATAATTATATCTTCAATATGCGTACGTGTAAATCTCATCGTGGTACTGCTCGTTCTTTTGCTCTTTTTATCAAATACTGACCATATTGATTTTTCTTGAGTGGTTGTGCTAATTTAAGAAGTTGCTCTTTCGAGATATACCTCATCTCATAAGCGATCTCTTCAAGACATGCGACCTTTAGCCCTTGTCTATCTTCTATAGTTTGGATAAAGTTACTCGCAGCCAACATACTCTCATGTGTACCAGTATCAAGCCATGCATATCCCCTACCCATAGTCTTAACTTTAAGACGCGCTTCATCAAGATATATTTGATTAAGAGTAGAGATCTCCAACTCTCCCCTCTCTGATGGTTGCACTTGCTTAGCCTTAGCTACGACATCACTAGGATAAAAATACAGCCCCACAACGGCATAATTTGATTTTGGCTTCTTTGGTTTCTCTTCGATACTAACTACATTTCCATCTACATCAAAGTCTGCAACACCGTATCTCTCTGGATCATCAACATAGTAGCCAAAAATACTAGCACAATTTTCTTTTTCTACATTTTGGATACTTTCAGCAAACATTTCTGGTAGACCATGACCATAAAAAATATTATCCCCAAGCACAAGACAAGCTGAATCACCTGCCAAAAATTCCTCAGCTAATATAAAAGCTTGAGCAAGCCCATCTGGACTAGGCTGTGTGATATACTCAAGATTGATACCAAGATCAGACCCATCTCCTAAAAGATTCTTAAAACTAGGCTGATCTTGTTCTGTTGTAATTATAAGTATATCTTTCAGACCAGCCAACATAAGCACAGAAAGTGGATAATATATAAGCGGCTTGTCATATATCGGCGTAAGTTGCTTACTCACGCCCTTTGTAATCGGGTACAATCTTGTACCACTTCCGCCAGCTAGAATTATACCTTTCATAAAAACACCTAATAAAACAATCTTTATACTTATATGATAGTATACGAATAGCCAGCCATAATTTCAATCGAAGAACTAAGTATGTTGAAAATATTCTGAGAAATAAAAGACTTTTAATATTAAATTAGAATTTAAGACTTTGAAAGATACCAGCCGTAAATTTTTCTAATACCATCTTCAAGCTCTACTTTGTGTTTCCAACCAAGAGAATGTAGTTTAGATGGATCAGTAAGCTTGACCATAGTACCATCTGGTTTATCTACATTAAATTTAAGTTCACCTTTGAAGCCAACAATATCTTTAATAAGCTCAGCTAACTCTCTGATAGAGATATCAACTCCAGTACCGATATTGATATGAGTATCTCTTATCTCTTTAGCATCCTTAGAATAGGTATCTTTAAAGTCTCTATTTTCTAATAAAAACACGCATGCATCTGCCATATCTTCAGAGTATAAGAATTCTCTTCTTGGTTTACCTGTTCCCCATATTTCTACAGAACTTTCATCCACACCAAATTTAGATAAATACTGTCTAGCTTCTTCAACAGAATTTACTTTCAAATCTGACAATACTTGTTCTATCTTCCCTTCATTTAGAAGTTTCGCAAGATGTATCTTTCTTATCAATGCTGGTAACACATGAGATTTCTCAAGATCGAAATTATCATTAGGCCCATATAGATTTGTTGGCATCACAGATATAAAATTTGTGCCATACTGCAGATTATAGCTCTCACACATCTTGATACCAGCTATCTTAGCGATAGCATACGGCTCATTAGTATACTCTAATGGACTAGTTAATAAGCAATCTTCTGGCATAGGCTGTGAAGCCTGTTTAGGATATATACATGTACTACCCAAAAATAGAAGCTTCTTCACGCCATTTACATAACTTTGATGGATAACATTATTTTGAATCTGAATATTATCGTAGATAAATTCTGCTCGATAAGTATTGTTCGCAACAATTCCACCAACTTTAGCTGCCGCTAAAATCACATACTCAGGCCTTTCAACTTTAAAAAAATCCTCAACAGCTTTTTGATTAGTTAAATCAAGCTCAGCATGAGTTCTCAATACTAGATTAGTATAGCCTTTAGATTGAAGGTTTTTAACAATAGCTGAGCCAACTAAACCTCTATGACCAGCTACATATATCTTGCTATCTTTATGCATTTTAAATAATTCCTTACTCAAAATAACTCATAATTTTATAGCCACCATCTTTTAGGTAAACATCTTTCGTCATCAGCTTTAAATCACTCTCCATCATATCATTTACAAGATGCTCAAGATCATATTCTCTACTCCAACCTAATTTTTGTTCAGCTTTTGTAGGATCACCTAATAATAGATCTACTTCTGTAGGTCTAAAATATCTAGGATCTACACAAACTACTACTTGACCCTCTGATATATGGGATAAATCAACACCCGCTCTTTCAGCTCTAGCTGAATCTACAGAATCAACTACACCGATCTCATCAACACCCTCACCTTCAAATCTAAGGTTAATACCTGCATAAGCAAATGATAATTTGACAAAATCTCTAACGGTAGTAGTCTGGCCAGTAGCAATTACCCAATCTTCTGGTTGATCTGCTTGCAGAATCATCCACATCATTCTTACATAATCTTTTGCATGACCCCAGTCTCTTTTGGCATCTAGATTACCTAAATACAGTTTATCCTGAAGGTTAAGGGCTATCTTAGATGCTGCTCTTGTAATCTTCCTAGTTACGAAAGTCTCACCACGCACTGGAGACTCATGGTTAAATAAAATACCATTACAAGCAAACATATCATAAGCTTCTCTATAGTTAACTGTAATCCAAAATGCATACATCTTAGCTACTGCATAAGGAGATCTTGGATAGAATGGCGTAGTCTCACTTTGTGGAATTGCTTGAACCTTACCATAAAGCTCAGAAGTACTTGCTTGGTAGATTTTAGTCTTTTTCTCTAATCCAAGAAGTCTAACAGCCTCAAGAATTCTCAAAGTACCAGTACCATCAGCATTAGCAACATATTCTGGAGTTTCAAAAGATACATGCACATGACTCATCGCAGCTAGGTTATAGATTTCATCTGGTTGAGTATCAGCAATAACTCTCGTTAGATTCATAGAATCAGTCATATCACCATAGTGTAGAATCAAATTTCTATTTTCAACATGAGGATCTTGGTATAAGTGATCAATTCTATCTGTATTAAAAAGCGAACTTCTTCTTTTGATACCATGAACAATATAGCCTTTTTTTAATAAAAACTCAGCCAAATATGAACCATCCTGACCAGTAATACCTGTAATTAATGCTACTTTTTTCATCTGCAATCCTTATATTTACTTTATCAAATTAAATTCTATTAAAATCATCTTCTAATCTAACGATATCATCTTCACCAGTGTACTCACCGACTTGTGCCTCTATCAGTACCACTGGAATCTTACCATTATTTGCTAACCTATGCACTTCACCCATACGAATATACACAGATTCATTAGGTCTAACAATAAACTCCTGATCTCCCTTAGTCACTGTAGCAGTACCTGAAACCACTATCCAATGTTCGCTACGGTGATAATGCTTCTGTAGAGATAATCTTTTGCCAGGCTTAACTTCTATCTTCTTGATTTTATAGCCAGGAGTATCCTCTAGCACAGTATACGTGCCCCAAGGCCTATGTGCTGTTAAGTGGATGTTTTTAAGATCGTCACTTAGAAGCTCAACAACCTCTTTAACTCGTTGAGAACTACCTTTTTTAGCAATCAAAAGAGCATCACCACTGTCGACAACTATCAGATCCTCAACACCAATAGTAGCAACCTTTTTAGGACCTTTTTCACTATGGATCAGGTTATTTTTACTATCAATACTAATATGATTACTATTTATCGTATTATTGTTGTCATCTTTAGGTAATTGATCAAATAGCGAGTCAAAGCTACCCACGTCATTCCACACAATATCAGCAACAACCATCTTTATTTTGTTGGATTTCTCCATCACAGCATAATCTATAGATTTAGCTGGAATACTCATCATATCATCATGCTTAATAGCATCAGAATTATCTAGGTCGCTATTATTATATGCTTCAACACACGCATCATATATTTCTGGAGAATATTTCTTTAGCTCTTCTAAGAAAACTCCTGCCTGAAACATAAACATCCCCGAGTTCCAGTAATATGAGCCATCTACCAAAAACTTCTCTGCTGTAGCAGCATTTGGCTTTTCATGGAAACTCTCTACATCAAAATTACCAGCTGACTTGATATATCCAAATCCAGTATTAGCAAAAGTTGGTGTAATGCCAAATGTCACTAGAGAACCTTCTTTAGCTAATTTCTTAGCTTGAATTAATATACTTCTATACTCATCATCAACATTAATAACATGATCCGATGGAGTTACAAATACTATTTCTTGCGGATCTAATTTCATACATGCCAGAGCAATTGCAGGAGCAGTATCTCTACCAACAGGCTCTTCTAGAAAGATACTTTTATCTAGAATACCTAACTCATCCAACTGATCTTTTGCTAAAAATAATTGCCCCTCATTTGAGACAACCATTGTTGAATCACACAAACTAGAATTTCTCTCAACAGTTAACTGAAACAGTGATTTATCACTAAACATCTTCACAAACTGTTTTGGTAGTAATTTCCTACTAATAGGCCAAAGCCTAGTACCACTACCACCACAAAGTATTAGGTTTATCACTACCACTCCTCTAACATCGCTTTAGACAACGAAACCATACATCCTGAAATTATATTACTTTTAAAAGCATTTTTCTACAAACCCAAACAGTCTAAATATGCTATTTCTTGTATACCATACTACCAAAAACTTTATTCAAAAACCCTATTTTAGTCGCCATTAACTTGATTAATGGATTAAAAATGACTGTTAAATATGTTTTTTTACCTAATTTCTGTCGATACTCTTTGATAAATTCAGATGTACAAAAATACTTATCATCTTGGGGTAAAAATATTCCCACATAATTATTACTTATAATATCTTTCAATTGACTAGTAAGGTTATCAACATGTATCATACTTCTCTGATTTGCTATCTTAGGGAAAATAAAAGCATACTTAGCAAGCTTAACAAGCTTAGGATAGTTACCTTTCGAGCCGTCTCCATATACCATTGGAGGTCTAACTATTGCAACACCAAAATCCTCTGATACTAAAGTTTTTAGCTTAAGCTCTGCTTGAAGCTTACTATCTCCATAAAAATCATCCGGTCGCGGCTGAGTATCTTTTGAGATGATTTTTTGCTGCCCAATTGGCGCACTATCTCCATATACAATTATACTACTCATAAATACAAACTGTTTGACACCTGAGCTTTTAGCTATCTTGGCTAACTCATAAGTTAATTCAGTATTTACAGCATAGTATTTATCTTTTAAAGAAGGATCTTTTGAAGTATGTGCAATACCAGCAACATGCAATATAGCATCATATTTACTAAAGTCTAATGTTTGCCATGACTCATCTTTTAGTGATATTTTTTCCACTATAAAATCATCTCCGCAATTCTTCTCAAAAGAATTACCAAGATAACTATTTAAACCAGTAATTAGAACTTTTTTCATTATTAGTTATTATCTTTTTTGTTATCTAGTGAACCAGTACCACCCTCTACTACACCACTACTAGCAAATACTGAAAGGACTGTCAAAAATATGCATTTAATATCAAACCAAGTACTTTTGTATTTAACATAATCACCATCAAGCTTAGCTTTTTGAGCAATCGGCAACTCATCACGACCATTAATTTGCGCCCATCCAGTCAATCCAACAGGCACATCATTAGCTCCATACTTATCTCGCTCAGCGATCAAATCGTCTTGATTCCATAATGCAGGTCTTGGCCCAACAATACTCATTTCACCTTTTAGGATATTTATAATCTGAGGTAACTCATCTAGAGAGGTCTTTCTCAAAAAAGCACCAACTTTTGTAATGCACTTAGACGGATCTTGTAACATATGTGTCGGCATATCCTTAGGAGTATCAACATACATCGTTCTAAACTTATATATATAAAAGAATTTCTTACCCTTACCATAGCGCTTTTGTTTAAAGAGTATTGGACCTTTTGAATCTTTTTTTATCATAAATATGACAATCAAAAACACCGGACTTAAAAGAACCAGACCAACAAAAGACAAAACAATATCTAAAAATCTTTTTAGAAACTTATACAACATAACCATCTACCCATTCAATTTATGATCAAACTCTGGAACTATTGTTTTTAGCAATACGAGCTGTTTATTTGGCCGCTCTTGAAACAACGTTTGAAGATCACTTTCTAACACTTTGATATCATAATATGTTCTTCTACCAATGAAAATATCTTTGTACTCAGTACTAATATCATTTTCATCAATAAGTAGCTCTTCATACAACTTTTCACCTGGACGCAGTCCTATTATCTCGATACCAATATCATCTCTACCTGATAGTTTAATAAACTGCTTAGCAAGATCTAATATCTTGACAGGCTGACCCATATCTAACACAAAAACCTCTGAGTTTTTGGCAATTGCACCAGCTTGCAATACCAATTCACAAGCCTCAGGAATAAGCATAAAATATCTTGTAATCTCTGGGTGAGTGACAGTAACAGGACCACCGTTTCGAATTTGCTCTTCAAATTTTGGTATAACACTACCACTACTTCCTAGCACATTACCAAACCTAACAGCAGCAAGCTTGGTACTTTTTGAATCAACATTTTGTAAGTATAACTCGCAAACCCTTTTAGTAGCTCCCATAACATTAGTTGGGCGCACAGCTTTATCTGTAGATATCAAGATAAATGAGCCAACCCCTGAATCAATAGCTAAATCTATAGCATTTTTTGTGCCTAGAATATTATTTCTGATAGTTCTAGATATATTCTCCTCAACCAAAGGAACATGTTTATATGCCGCTGCATGAAAAACTATATTTGGCGAATATTTACTAAAAACTTTAGCAAATGACTCTCGATCACATACTGAGCATAGGATACTTTTGATATTATATCCATGACATTCTTCTGTAATCTTATATAAATTAAACTCGCCATGATCAAGTAAAACTATCTGTTTTGCCTCATACTTAATACACTGTCTAGCAATCTCAGAGCCTATACTGCCACCAGCACCTGTAACTAGGATAACTTTATCTTTGATAAATTTTGAGATAGATTTTTGATCAAGGCTCTTAGAATCTCTTGATAGAAGATCATATACTGAAACAGGCTTTAGTTGTGACATAAAACTTTCATCTTGAAGTACATCTTCAAGAGGAGGCATAATCCTAATCTGATTAAAGTTTGATTCTAGTTTTTTATAAATTTTCTTAACTATATGATTAGCACTCTTAGGCAGTGCAACAACTAACAAGTCAAACCTTGAAGAACGTAGCTCTTTACGCAATTTCGAGCTTGATAAAACTCTCTTGCCATCAATACTTCTCTTTTGTAGCGCCTTATCATCATCAACAAAAAACTTGATACGATAACCTGTCGCCGATAACTCTTGGGCTATTTTTGTTCCAGCTGCACCCGCCCCATAAATAACAGCTGTTTTTGTTTTCTCTATTTGACTTCTATTTGTAAGGTACCAATAAAAATATACGCTCAAATTGATTAAAAATACATAAGATAGAAACTCAGAGAAAATAAGCGCAAATCTAACCTGACCATAAAAGGCAAAAGCAACGATAAAAAACACTGGAACATTAATAAACACCTTACGCAAAAAGGTCTTCTGTGTCGACTTACGCCAACTAGCCATGTAGTCACGCAGAAGTAAAAATGATGCTAAGCATCTCAAAAAAATAAGCGTAAGTAGAAGATATGTATTAACATCTTGCTTAAAAATATAAGAAGTCCAGTTAACAGTCACAATAGTCAGAACTATAATCACTGCAAAATTAAGAACTCTCTTATCGTACAAATATTTCATAAAGCAAAAATAATACCTATAGTTTATTAATTATATCAAAGTATCATAACTATATCTCATTTATGTAAGCTAAAATTTTCTTATATGATACTGATTCGATAGTCTTAACACTCTGCAAATACCATGATATCCATAGCTCTTGTATTAAATTATAAATTTTTACAACAACAAACTCACTTTTACCAATATGATTAGCTGTTATTTTTTTAGCTAATTTAGATCTTAGCTCATCAACCTCTATTTGATATCCTCGATCTCTTTGGAGATTTAATTTAGCTTTTTCTAACCTATTTTCTAAAGCTTGAAGATAATATTTATACCTCTGTAAAAACTCTACGGGTTGAGAGATATAATCATCTGTAAAAAGCTCAGTAAACTCACTCCTAACATCTGTAAAAAGCTCGATAAAATTAAGTGGTATTTTTTTAACATTAAGTTTTTTTTCAAGCTGCGACTTAGACTTTGTTATTTCTAAAAGCAATGCTTCAACTTTGGTTTTATTTAAAGCAAAGTTCTGCATCCCCAAAGCATAGAATTTTTCAAAATCTGCTTTGGTATATGGCAATTCAATATTATCAAAAAAACTCAAATCTATAGCTTTATCAATCACTTTATCTTTTGAGTCACTTAGTTTTAACGACATTGATAAGCTTGTTAGGTCATTACTTTTGATATTTTTTGATAACTGATTCTGTAAGCGTAGTTTAATTAACCTTTTCAAAGACTTTTGCATACATAGCTTGGCTTCATCGAATGTTGCCTTATAAGATAGCCTCACACCATCTTTATACTCCTCCAGACAATTATAGACTTTGACCGTTATACCGTACTCTTTGATTTGACTAGTCATGGCAATATCTGCAAAATCCCAATCATAATAAACCATCTCATCAACTTCTTGGCTTGGTTTAGCTACAAGGTTTTTAAGCTTTTGCTTTAATATATGAATATCCTTACCAACTGCTAGTGTTTTACCTTGCTCATCAACAACTTTTACATTCAGCACGAGATGTTTCTCCAACTCCCCATCCTGCCACACTGTCTCATCTACCACAAAACCCACTATTCGCGTAATATGTTTAGCAATAACAGACTTCAAAGGAGAGTACCTATCCTTATCAAAATCTATTGATTCAAATATAGCTTGAGCATAAGTTGGCACTGGCACACAATTTTTGCGAATATTTTTTGGTAAAGCACGTAACAAAGCGACAATCTTGTCATACAAAAAACCATAGACTCCCCACTCTAAAACAGTAGGGCTTATATCATTGATAAAAACTATTGGTACAGTAACTGTTACACCATCCCTCTCATCCAATGGGTCAAAGTGATATTCTAATGGCAAATGCATATCTCCAACAGTCAAAACATCTGGAAACTTCTGTTGCGTAATTTCTTTAGCATCATGCTGCATTAGACTTTCTATATCAAAGATAAAGCCCTTTTGCTGCTCTTTTGTGACCGACTTTAACCATTTGTCAAATGTTGCACCACTACAAACATCATCTGGGATAAAGCTATCATAATGTGCAAACATTACCTCTTCATCAGCCAAAATATCTTTTCGGCGTGATTTGTTTTCGAGCTCTTCAACTTGATTTATAAGCTTGAGATTTTGCTGATAGAAATACACTTTAGAATCAAAGTCACCTCTTACAAGAGCTTCTCGAATGAATATTTCTCTAGCCTCTTGAGGATTTATCTTAGCATATTGCGCAGATCTTTTTGAAACTATTTCTAAGCCATAAAGAGTTACTCTTTCATTAACTACAACAGCTCTACGCTTTTTGCTCCAAATAGGCTCGTCATAATGCTTTTTGATAAGATGCTCCGCTAAATCCTCTAACCATTCAGGCTCTATTTTTGCAACATTCCGAGCGTATGTCTTGGTAGTTTCAACTATTTCTGATGAAAGCAACCACTTTGGCTTTGCCTTAAACTGAGAAGATCCAGGGAATATAAAAAACTTGAGCCCTCTGGCTCCTAGATACTCAGCATTTTCATAATTAAATCCAATGTTACTCAAAAACCCACTGGCTATGGCTTTGTGTAGGTTTTCATAATCAAGCTTTTCATTTGATGATAATTTCCATTTAAACTGATGAACAACTTCAACAATTTGTCGATAAATATCATTCCACTCATTAAATCTGACTGGTGAAATAAAATTCTTTTTAAAATACTCTTTTTTTTCTCTATTTGATAAACCTTTTAAATCAGAATTAAGTCTATTTGCCAAATTTAAAATCGCTATAAAATCAGAAGATTTATCTTTATCAATAGCATGTTTTTTATCAGCTTTTTGCTGAAAATTCAAAGGTCTCTCACGCGGGTCCTGTACACTTAAAAAGCTAACAATTGAGACAATCTCTTTAAGAGTATTTTGTCTATAACCTTCTATAATTATTTTTGCCAACTTAGGATCTAAAGGCATAATTGCCATTTTGATACCATCATCAGTAATTTTAGGCTTTGAATAATTAAGCTCGGAGATAGCTCGTAATTCAAACAAGAGCTTAAAGCCATCTTTAACAAATCTTGAATCAGGCGAATCTATAAATGGAAAATCTTGAATACTTCCTAATTTTAAAAACAACATCTGCAAAATAACAGCCGCTAAATTAGTACGTAAAATCTCAGGATCGGTATATTCTTTACGATTATTAAAATCTTCCTCACTATATAGACGTATGCAAACACCAGCTGATAATCTACCACAGCGACCAGCTCTTTGATTAGCACTTGCTTGAGATATTTTCTCTATCGGTAGGCGCTGTACCTTGGTGCGATAGCTGTATCTACTTATTCGCGCTAAGCCTGAGTCTATCACATATTTTATGCGCGGCACTGTCAGAGATGTTTCTGCAACATTAGTTGCTAAAATAACCCTACGTATAGATCCTTCTGGGTTGAATATTTTGTTTTGATCTTTATTTGATAATCTCGAAAACAAAGGTAAAACTTCTGTAAATCTAAGATCTTGTTTATTTAAATATGCCAATGTTTCATGAATATCTCTTTCTGTAGGCAAAAAAACTAAAACATCTCCTCTGCCAAGTTCATCAAGAGCATACAATATTCTCTCTTGTAATGAAAACTCTTCAAAATCCTCATCATTTTGATAACGGATTTCAACAGGGTATGTTCTACCACTAATTGTAATATCTTTAGCATTCTGAAAATAATCTATAAACTTCTGATGATCTATAGTTGCTGAGGTAATGATTACTTTTAAATCAGGTCTATATGGTAATATCTTTTTTATACAACCAAGTAGAAAGTCAATATTTAAACTTCTTTCATGAGCCTCATCAATAATGATAACCTCATAATGTGATAAAAACTTATCATTCTTGATTTCAGATAGTAACACACCATCTGTCATCACTTTGATTAAAGTATTTTCAGAAGTTTGATCTGAAAAACGTATTTTAAAAGACACTTTTGATTGATCACCAATCTCAGTAGCAACCCTACTAGCAATAGATCTTGCAGCAAGTCTTCTCGGTTGAGTATGTCCAATTAATCCGCGTTTGCCTAGCCCCAAATCAAGACATACCTTAGGCAATTGTGTTGACTTACCAGAACCTGTCTCTCCTGCTACAACTATAACTTGATTATCTTGTATAAGCTTTTTTATATCATCTACTTTTTCAGCAACAGGAAGATCCGGATAAGTTATCTTAGGCAAAACCTTTTGGCTAGCTTGCTCAGCCAAAAGCTGCAAATCATTCAGTACTTGCTGTCTTGGAAGCTTGTTATTTTTTATAGCTGATATAAATTTACCACGAAGCTTAGTTGGTATCTGATTAAGATAATCATTAAATAAAGTTTTATTCGTATTCATGCTACTGCATTAAACGCTTCTTGATACCTGTAACTTTTAGAATCTTATTAATTAATCTCATAAAAATCATCACGACCCTACTCACAAGTACAAAAATAGCCAAAAATAATAAAACTAATATATCTTTAAAAATATTCCAAAAAAGCTCTGATAACGATAATAGCGTTTTAAATTTCATAATTTTATGGTAGAAATTGCATATTCTTAGTAAAGAATTATACCATGAATAAGAAATAATTGACTTAATAAAGGACTATAGCTTAGCTAAAATTGAGTTTAAAGTTTTGCTTGGTCTCATTACTTTTGCTAGCTTATCACTATCCATAAAGTAATAACCACCAACATCTACTTTTTTACCTTGAGCGTCGTTAAGCTCTTTGACAATTTTATCTTCATTAGTTTTTAGCTCAGCATAAATTGGTTCAAATCTAGCCTTAATTTCAGCATTACCAGTTTGCTCAGCTAAAGCTTTAACCCAATAATAGGCCAAATAAAAATGACTTCCTCTCGTATCTAGCTCACCTACCTTACGTTTTGGTGATTTATCATTATCCAAGAAGTCTTGGTTTGCTTGAGATAATGCTTCTGCTAATACCTTGATTTTAGGATCTCTAGTTTTGATTGCTAGGTCTTCTAATGAAGCTCCTAACGCCAAAAACTCTCCTAAAGAATCCCATCTTAAATGATTTTCTTCGATAAGTTGCTCAACGTGCTTAGGTGCAGAACCACCAGCTCCAGTTTCAAATAATCCACCACCAGCTAAAAGAGGCACAATAGAAAGCATCTTAGCAGAAGTACCAAGCTCTAAGATAGGGAATAAATCTGTCAAGTAATCTCTCAAAACGTTACCAGTTACTGAAATTGTATTCTTGCCTTCTTTCATTCTCTTTAAAGAGTATTTTGTAGCTTCTATCGGCGCTAAAATTTGGATATCTAGACCAGTAGTATCATGCAACACTTTATATTCATTAACTTTAGCAATTAAATTTCTATCATGCGCTCTTTTTGAATCTAACCAGAAAATCGCAGGATTTTGAGTAATTCTAGCTCTATTAATAGCTAGTTTAACCCAATCTTTAACTGCGATATCCTTAGTCTGACAAGCTCTCCAAATATCACCTTTCTCAACCTGATGCTCGAGTATTACATTACCTTCAATATCAATAACCTCTACTTTACCATCTGCTTGAATTTCAAATGTCTTATCATGAGAGCCATATTCTTCTGCTTTTTTAGCCATCAGACCAACGTTGGAAACATCACCCATAGTAGCAACATCAAAAGCACCGTTTTCTTTACAGAAATCGATAGTTGCGGCATATACACCTGCATAACATCTATCAGGAATCATAGCTTTCATATCCTGAAGCTTACCGTCTTTGTTCCACATTTGACCAGATGAGCGAATAGCTGCAGGCATAGAAGCATCGATAATCACATCACTTGGGACATTCAAGTTTGTAATACCTTTGTCAGAGTTAACCATCGCAATATCAGGTTGCTTAGCAAATACCTTTTCGATATCGGTATTGATTTTATCTTGAAGATCTTGAGGTAGTTGCTTAATTTTTTCTACTGCATCACCCCAACCATTGCGAGGATTCACACCAAGCTCTTTAAATTCTTTAGCATACTTTTTGAAAACATCTTCAAAGAAAATCTCTACTGCATGGCCGAATAATATTGGATCAGAAACTTTCATCATTGTAGCTTTTAGATGAAGTGATAGTAGTGTACCTTCTTTTTTAGCTTTAGCGATTTCAGTTTTGTAGAACTCTCTTAGTGCTTTTATTGAAATCTTAGTAGCATCAATAATTTCTTTTTCTTCTAAAGCAAGATTATCTTTAAGTACTGTTTGAGTACCTTTAGTATCTGTATGAACTATCTTAACCTTAGTTGCTTTTGGTACAATATAAGATTTCTCATTAGCATAAAAATCATTATCTGCCATACTAGCGACATGAGATTTAGAATCTTTTGTCCATGCACCCATAGAGTGTGGATGTTTTTCAGCGTACTTTTTAACTGCATCTGCAACTCTACGATCCGAGTTACCTTCTCTTAAGACAGGGTTTACCGCACTACCTAAGACTTTTGCATAACGAGCTTTAATTTCTTGCTCTTCGTCATCTTTTGGCTCAAATGGATAGTCTGGAATTTTGTAGCCCTTTGACTGAAGCTCTTTGATAGCTGCAGTAAGTTGAGGGATTGATGCACTAATATTAGGAAGCTTGATAATGTTAGCATCTGGAGTTTTCGCTAGCTCCCCAAGTATTGCTAGATTATCAGAGCACTTTTGCTCATCTGTAAGACAATCATTGAAGTTAGCCAATATACGCGCTGCTAAAGATATATCTTTTGTTTCTAACTCGATATCAGCAACTTTAGTAAAGCTCTCAACTATCGGTAAAAATGAACCTGTCGCTAAAGCTGGTGCCTCATCTGTGAATGTATAAAATATTTTATGCATAAAAAAATCTCCTATTGATAGAATTTCATCTTTCAAATACTAACACAAAACTAGTACGTATTTAATATTTCTTGTATTTTCTCGTCAGACCTTGCCACTACAGCAAAGTCATTGTGTTCAATAATCGGTCGCTCTAATAACTTAGGATTGCTAGCTACTATTTGTATAAGCTCATCATTGGTGAATTCACCATCTTTAAAGTTCGCTTTCCAAATAGCTTCTTTAGTACGAATGATATCTGTTATAGAAAGTTTCAATTTTGCCAATAATTCTTCGATCTCTTTTACTGTCAAAGGATTATCTAAATATAAATGAGTATCATAATTGATACTGTTTTGATCCAAAACTTGCTTTGCTTGACGTGATTTTGAACATTTTGGATTATGATAAATTTTCATAAAAATAGTGATTCAATTAACGTTATCATTATTATAAATTACATTGGTGTATAAATCATAAAAATAATCGATTAAGAATGATTATTATATAAATACGCTTAAATAACATATAATATTTAACTATAAATTATATTATTTTATAAGAAACAACTGGAGTGCAAGAATAGTATAAAGATAATAAAAACAAACAAGTTATAAGATATCAGGAGGTCTTTATGATTACTAAGCCATGGACAAAAAACTATCCCGACAAGATTCCTCTGAATATAGATATCCCTAATATTACTCTAAAAGATATGCTTGAAAAAGCTACTAAAAGCTTCAACGATAAAAATGCCCTTAGCTGTCACGGTGAAAAACTAACTTTTGACGAGATTAACAGCTATTCTGATAAATTCGCAGGATTCTTACAAAACAAATGGAAATTACAAAAAGGCGACCATATTGCCATTATGCTGCCTAATTTATTACAGTTCCCAATTGTTATTTTCGCTTTGGTAAAACTTGGTTGTGCTTTTGTAAATATAAACCCACTCTATACAAGTAGAGAAGTCAAAGGAATCCTACAAGATTCAAAAGCTAAAGGAGTAATTGTATTATCTGGACTTGCGCATAATGTCGAAGCTATAGCTGATGAATGTGAAGATCTAAAATATAAAATGGTTACAGATATTGCTGATCTTTATCCTACTCCAAAAAAACAAATAATCTCCTTTGTAGTAAAATATATCAAAGGTATGAAAGATAAATATTCAAAAGATAAGTTTGATACATTTACAGATGCTCTAAAATCTGACTACACTCCAAACTATACAAATATTGAATTAAAGTCTGATGATATAGCTGCACTTCAATACTCTAGCGGTACAACAGGCACGCCTAAAGGCACAATACTTCTACATAGGAATATTGTAGCAAATATCTATCAAGTGAAAGCTTGGACAGAGGGCTTTGATATCGAACTTAGTGAACAAATTGTCTTAACTGCCCTACCGATTTATCATATATTTAGCTTAACTGCTAATCTATTTCTTTTTTACTGTTCTGGAGCCTTTCAAATACTTATACCTAATCCTAAAGATATCAAAAGCTTAGTTGCTGAAATGAGAAAAAGTAATTTCTCAACTATATTTGCTGTAAATACTCTTTATATTGCTCTATTAAACAATAAAAAATTTAGACAAAGTAAGTTCCCTAATTTCAAGCTCTCAATAAGTGGTGGCATGTCAACATCCGAAGCTGTAGCTAGCGAGTGGAAAAAAATCACCGGTGTAAATATTAAAGAAGGATATGGTCTATCAGAAATGTCGCCTGTTGTAACTGTAAACTCGTTACTTGAGGAAGATTTCAGTGGTAGTGTTGGATTTCCACTGCCAAATACTGATATCAAAATTTATGATGATAAAGGTAGTGAGTTACCACAAGGTGAAACAGGAGAGATATGGGTGGCAGGCCCACAAAAGTCACCGGGATTCTGGAGTCTTCCAGAGATTAATAGAGAGCACTTCACTGAGGATGGTTGGCTTAAAACTGGCGATATGGGCTATCTTGATGAGCAAGGTCGCCTAGTAATATCAGGACGCATTAAACACATGATTATCGTCTCAGGCTTTAATGTTTTTCCTAAAGAAGTTGAATTAGTATTAACTGAAAAAGAAGAGATTAAGGATGCAGCAGTTATCAAAGGACACTCTAACGAAACAGGTGAAATGCCAGTTGCTTTTGTTGTACTAAAAAATGACAAAAAACTTATTGAAAAAGAAATTTTTAAATACTGTGAAACTAAATTAGCTCATTATAAATTACCTAGAAAAATAATTTTCATAGATGAGTTACCTAAAAATACTGTTGGAAAAATAGATGTAAATGCATTACAAAAAGAATATGCTGAAAAATATGAAAATAAATAACTAAACAGCTTTTTGCTTAAGGAGCTAAAGATGTTCAACAAAATTTATAATATTGCAAAAAAGGCTACTCCTAGTATTTCTCAAACTGAACAAACTGCCCTAAACGCTGGTGATAACTGGTTTGAACAAGATATATTTCAAGGGAAACCTGATTTTAATAAGTTACATAGTTTAAAGAAATTTGAACTAACAGCTGAAGAGAAATCATTTTTAGATAATGAAACAACCGAGTTATGCAGGCTAATTGATGATTGGAAGATTAATTATCAAGACAAAGATCTAAGCGTTGAAGCTTGGAAATACATGCGTGAAAAAGGCTTTTTAGGTTTAGTTATTAGCAAAGAATACGGTGGTAAAGGCTTCTCAGCAGCAGCTCACTCAGAAGTGGTTATGAAACTAGCAACCAAAAGTGTCACTGCAGCAATCACTGTAATGGTACCTAATTCACTCGGGCCTGGTGAACTTCTAGTTCACTATGGTACAGATGAGCAAAAAGATCACTATCTACCTAGATTAGCCTCTGGTCAAGAGATACCATGTTTTGCTTTAACAGGACCAACAGCAGGATCTGATGCGACTTCATTACCTGACTATGGTGTTGTCTGCCATGAAGAGTTCAATGGCAAAAAAACTTTAGGTATCAAACTAAAAAATATCAACAAACGTTATATTACATTAGCTCCTATTGCCACTCTAGTTGGTTTAGCTTTTCAACTACAAGATCCTGATGGTTTACTTGGTGAAACAGGTAATGAAGGTATAACATGCGCCCTACTACCATATAATCACAAAAGTTTAGAAATTGGTAGACGTGGCTTTCCTCTAGGTCAAGCTTTTATGAATGGCTATATCAAAGCTAAAGATGTCTTTATCCCAATTGACTGGATAATCGGCGGACAAAAAATGGCTGGTGAGGGTTGGCGAATGCTAGTTGAGTGCTTATCTATAGGTAGAGCTATTTCATTGCCAGCATGTGGTACAGCCAACACATTAATGTCAGCTGTAATGACAGCAGCTTATGCAAGTGTGCGTGAACAGTTCAAAGTTCCTATTGCTCAATTTGAAGGAGTTCAAGAAAAACTAGCTGAAACTGCAGGACTTGCTTATATTGCCAATGCTACTCGTCAATTCACAGTTTCTGCTGTTGATAGTGGTTTGCGACCATCTGTATCATCTGCAATTGCAAAATATCATCTAACTGAGATGGGACGTACAACTATCAACAATGCTATGGATATCCATGGTGGTCGAGCAATCATTATGGGTCCAAATAACTATCTAGCTATTCCATATATGGCAACTCCTATTGGCATAACAGTTGAAGGTGCCAACATTATGACTCGAAATCTAATGATCTTTGGTCAAGGTGCGATGAAATGTCATCCATATATTCGTAACGAGATAGAAAGCCTAATGAATGAGGATGAAAAACAATTTACAGACAATTTCAAAGGTCATTTTAAATACATGGCTCTAAATGGCTCACGTACTCTCTGGTATGGTTTAAGTGGTGGTTTCACTGCTCCTAGCTATCCTTCTAAATTTAAGCGTTACTATCGCTATATCTCACATATGAGTACTGCTTATTCTTATGTCAATGATATTTCAATAACAGTATTAGGTGCAGGCCTAAAACGTAAAGAAAGATTATCTGCTCGCTTGGGAGATATCATGAGTTATCTATACATGGCTGTAGCTGTATTGAAATACTATAAGGACACAGGCGAACCTCAAAGTGATGATATCTATGTTGACTGGAGTATTCAGCACTGTCTATATCAAGCTCAACAAGCAATGTTAGACTTATTTAGAAATTTCCCAAATAGAATATTTGCTACCAAGATGAAGCTTTTTGTTTTTCCTTACGGTAAAAAATTCAGAAGACCATCTGACAAGCTTGAAGCACAAATTTGTAAATCATTAGTCAGCAATAGCGATACAAGACAATGGATGAAAGATAAGTGCTATATACCAAATGATGATAATGATCCAATTGGTAGAGTTGAGAATGCTTATCTTGCATCACTAACTACACAACCTATTAAGAAAAAAATTATTGATGCTATCAAAACTGCTAAGCTACCAAAAGCAAGCTGGCAAGACTCTATTGAAATAGCTTTAGAGAATAAAATAATCTCTCAACAAGAGGCAGATATTGCTAATGAGATGCTTACAAAGGTTAATAATATAATTCAAACAGATGAGTTTGACGATTATGCTTTAGGACCTAAAAATGCTCACCCAGAATGGCAAAAAAATAGCGAAAAATAATATGTACCAATGTCATTTCGTTTAAATAACGGAATCTAAAAACGATGTATAAACCAACATCGGGAGGAAAATATGACAGAGTTAGAGAAAAAGTTTGAAGAAGTGTTGATAGCTGTTCGTGATGCAACTATTGATTTCAAACCTGATAATAGCCAAAAGCTAAAGCTCTATGCTTTTTATAAACAAGTAAAAGAAGGTGATAATAATACTAAAAAACCTTCTGCACTGAAAATGGTTGAACGAGCTAAGTGGATGGCTTGGGATGCGATTAAAGGTATGTCAAAAGAAGATGCTATGCGTGGTTATCTTAAAGTTTTTGGCGAAGAATATCTCCAAGCTGGAGAAAGTAGCAATACCTCAAGTAGCACTATAGCAAATAAGTTAGAACCTGTAGAAAATAAATCACAGCGTAAAGCTATTGATAAAATTGCAGTACTCGGTGCTGGAACTATGGGAGCTCAAATTGCCGCTCATTTTGCAAATGCTAGATTCCCCGTTGTATTATTTGATTTAAAATCGCAACAAGGTAGCGCTAATGCTATTATTGAAGATTCACTAGCAAAACTTACTAAACTTAACCCAGCACCTTTTGGTTCAAAAGATTCTATCAAATATATTACTCCTGCAAATTATGAGGATAATCTTGAACTTTTAGCAGATTGTGACTTAATCATAGAAGCAGTAGCCGAACGTATAGATATCAAAGAGAGTCTTTACTCTAAAATCTCTGCTCACATCAAAGAAAATGCAATTTTAGCATCAAATACTTCTGGCTTGAGTATCACAAAACTAGCTGAGGTATTACCAGAGAATCTCAAAGTTAATTTCTGTGGTGTACACTTTTTTAACCCACCGCGCTATATGCCTTTAGTTGAGCTAATCTCTCATGCAGATACTAATTCTGAAATCTTGGATAAACTAGAAACATTCTTAGTTGAAAAACTTGGTAAAAGTATAATTCGCGCAAAAGATACACCAAATTTTATCGCTAATAGATTAGGTGTCTTTTCAATGCTAGTCACTTGCTACTATACAGAGCAGATGAATATCCCTTTAGAAATTGTGGATGAACTAACTGGTAAAAAACTAGGGCGAGCAAAAAGTGCTACTTATAGAACTGTTGATTTGGTTGGATTAGATGTATTATCTCATGTTGTTGAAACTATGAAAGATAATCTCGAAGATGGTTGGCAAAAACTATACAACACACCTAGCTGGATTCAAAACCTAATTAACTCAGGTTCACTTGGTCAAAAAACTAAAAAAGGCTTATATATCAAAGAGTCTGACGGTATCAAAGTACTTGATTTAGATACA
The DNA here is from genome assembly GCF_000219045.1 of Francisella salina. Lineage (NCBI taxonomy): Bacteria > Pseudomonadati > Pseudomonadota > Gammaproteobacteria > Thiotrichales > Francisellaceae > Francisella > Francisella salina. Next base: position 857,933 of record NC_015696.1, on the reverse strand, counting down.
AAAGAATATCGTCCTTCTGATAAAAAAGCTGATAAAGAAGTCTTAGATATACTAGCTGAGAGAGATTGGAGCAAAAAACTGGAAGATCTGCGTAATAGCGATAATCCCCAAGCTCAATTCTTGTGGGCAACTTTTAGAGAAATGTTTTTGTATGCTGCTCATCTAGTTGGGGATATATCAAATTTCCCTAAAGATATGGATTTAGCAATTCGTTGGGGGTTTGGTTGGAAACAAGGTATTTTCGAGATATGGCAACTTGCTGGTTGGCACAAAGTAGCTAGTTGGCTAAAAGATGATATTTCAGCTGGTAAGGCATTATCAAAAAATACTCTATTTAGCTGGATTGATACTCTTGATATCGGTGTTTATCAAAATAATAAAGAGTTTAGCTTTAAGGATAAAACCCTAATATCTCGTGATAGCCTAGATGTTTATAAGCGTCAACTATTCGCTGATAATATAGTTGAACATACTAGTACTTTAGCAACACAAACACTGTATGAAAATGATGGTGTCAAACTATGGCAAATTAATGACTATAACAATATAGGAATACTCTCATTTAAGAGCAAAATGTGTGCTATTGGCGATGATGTTTTAGATGGTATATCCGAGTCTATCAACTATGCTGAAGAAAATCTTGATGGTCTTGTTATTTGGCAAGAGCAAGATGTATTTTCGGTAGGTGCCAACTTAGAAGAATTTGGTATCAAATTTGCAATGAATGGCGAAGCTGCTATCGAAGAGGTAATCCGTAAAGGTCATAGAATTATCAGCAAAAAATTACGCTATAGCAAAATACCTGTTGTCGCAGCTGTGAAAGGCTTTGCTTTTGGTGGTGGTTGTGAAACTATCTTACATAGTGATACTGCTGTTGCTGCGTATGAAAGCTATATTGGTCTTGTTGAAGCTGCTGTGGGAATTATCCCTGGTTGGGGCGGTTCAAAAGAAATGGCTATTAGAGCATCTCAAGCTCAAGATCACTGGAAAGACTTCGAGAGTCGCTATAAGAGCCTTGCTCTTGCTCAAGTTGCAAAAAGTGCTTATGAAGCGAAAGAAATGGGCTTTTTGCGTGATGATGACATAATCGTAATGAATACTAAAGAGATCCTACTTGTAGCAATTAAAAAAGCTCAACTTATGGCTCTAGCTGGTTATCAACCACCTCTGAAACAAAAAGTCCCTGTATTTGGTGAAACTGGTATCGCTACAATCAAAGCTTTATTAGTAAATATGCGTGATGGTAATCAAATATCTGAACATGATTATAAAATTGCAGTAAATTTAGCAGATACTATGTGTGGCGGTCAGATAGAAAAAGATACTGAAGTTTCGGAAGATTGGCTACTAGAAAGAGAGCTAATAAACTTCAAAGAACTTGCGATATCTGAGAAAACAGAAGCTAGAATGAAATATATGCTAGAAACTGGCAAACCACTAAGAAATTAAGGAGTAATTGACATGAGTGAAAACGTATATATAGTCGCTGCAAAACGCTCTGCTGTTACAAAAGGTAAAAAAGGTGGTTTTGCAAAAAAACGTCCTGATGAATTATTGGCAGATGTACTCAGAAAAACTGTCGCTGAAGCTAATATTAACCCTAATGATATAGAAGATATAGTTGTCGGTTGCGCGATGCCTGAAGCTGAACAAGGGCTAAATGTCGCAAGAATATCATCTCTTTTGGCAGGACTACCTAATAGTGTTCCTGCTTTTACAATCAATCGCTATTGTAGCTCTGGATTACAGTCAATTGCTATTGCAGCAAATGAGATTGCTCAAGGTAATATCGACGTTGCTATCGGTGCTGGTGTTGAAAGTATGAGTATGATTCCTTTTGGTGGTAACAAAATGTCTTTTAGTAAAGAAATCTTTGCTAAAGATGAAAATGTTGCCATAGCTTATGGTATGGGTATCACTGCTGAGATGGTTGCTAAAGATTGGAATGTATCACGACAAGATCAAGATGCTTTTGCTCTTGAGAGTCATCAAAAAGCAATCAAAGCTATTGAAAACGGTTATTTCAAAGATGAAATATTACCTATAGATGTTGATCACAATAAACCAGATGAAGCTACTGGTGAGATCATTAATCACAAACAAACTATAACTGAAGATGAAGGCGCTCGAAAAGATACCTCTTTAGAGGCATTAGCTAAACTAAAACCTGCTTTTGCAAATGGTGGATCTGTGACTGCTGGTAATAGCTCACAGGTATCAGATGGTGCTGCAGCTGTAATTTTAGTTAGTGAAAAATACCTAAAAGAGCACAACCTAAAACCTTTAGGTAAGTTTCTGGGGTTTGCTGTAGCTGGTGTTGATCCACGCATTATGGGTATTGGCCCAATCAAAGCTATACCAAAAGTGCTTAAACAAACTGGTTTAGATATCGATAACATTGACTGGATTGAGCTAAATGAAGCTTTTGCAGCTCAGTCACTAGCTGTGATTAATGATTTAAAACTTGATAAGTCCAAAGTTAACCCTTGTGGTGGAGCTATTGCCTTAGGACATCCTCTTGGTGCGACTGGTACGATACTAACTGTCAAAGCATTACATGGACTACAACGTACTGGTAAAAAATATGCTATGATTACGATGTGTATTGGTACTGGTATGGGCGCAGCTGGTATTATTGAAGCTTGTTAGCAGCCAATAATCCTGAACATTATAAAAATAACTAAATATCCAATAGGTTAAACTAAAATGATAAATCTAGATAACTATAAACCAATTGATTTTCTATGGAGTTTTACTTGCTTTAGTGACATAGCCAAGAATCCTCTTGGTGTGAAGTTACCTTTGTATCATATTGGCGAACATATGTATACAAAGTTCAAATGTCTACCAAATCATGTCGGTTGGGATAATGTTATTCATGGTGGTATTATCGCACTTATATGTGATGATATTCTTGGCAAACATGTTTTAAGTATTAGTAAGTCATTTTGTATGACCCGCAACTTAAATATCAAATACTTAAAACCAACCTATAGTAAAGTAGCACATATTTTCAAAACCACTGTAATTCGTAAAGGCCGTACTACCGTGTGGATTAAAGTTGATATTTTCAATGAAAAAGGCGATCTATGTGCTTATGCTGATGCAGACTTTGCACTCTTAGAAGAGCATCATGCAAAACAAAAAGATATTGCAAGCTATAAGCTTGATGATTTAGTGGCACATCTTAAATAAGCTCTTTATTTGTCATTTCTGGCAAAAACTTATACACAATAAAGATAAATACAACAATACATGCTCCCATGAAATATAATACAGGAGCATAACCATAATTATGAGTAAGATCTAAGAATCTCGAGATAAACATACTTTCTATTAAGGCTTTTGAAACAAGAGCTACAGATATCCCTATACCACGTATATGTACAGGTAAAACTTCTGATAATACCAACCATATACACACTCCAGGACCTACAGCTCCTCCGAATACAACAATAATCAACATCAGAAGACCTAAATTATTATACCCAGCTGTTATACAAAAGATCATTGTAAATATAGATACAAATGAAATTAATAACCCACTAATAATAAGTTTTCTTCGACCAATAACATCGACAAGGAATAAGCCAAATACAGTAGCTATAAGATTGACTAATGTCATTGCTGTTCCATAATAAGTAGCATCACAATTATTACAACTACTGAGTTGACCAAACATAGTAGGACCATAACTTATAAAGACATTAATACCAACAAAGCCATTTAAAACTGCCATTAAACTAATCAGTATTACAGATAAATAGTATTTTTGTTTGATAACAATTTTAATAAACTCAACAAAACCTGTTTTATTTTTTTCGGTTAATGAATGCTGAACTTTGAGAGCTAATTGCTCACTAATAGTTAGTGCCTGTTCATTTCTACCCTTTAAAATTAACCAAGATGGTGAAAATGGTGCTATTAAGCTAGTGATGAAAAGTAAAATTGAAAAAGGGATAGCGCAAGCAAATATCAGTCTCCAACCAAAACTTGCGACAAATAAGCTTGCAAAAAAGTTAGCCAAAAAAATTCCAGAAACTAGTGATAATTGAAATATAGCCATCGCCCTACCTCTAAACTTAGCTACGCTAGTTTCAGAAATATAAACAGGAATTACTGTCAACAAGAACCCAATCGACACCCCCTGTAGAAGCCTTGATAACATCAAAGTTGTATAAGTATTAGATATCATCATCAATATCATTGATACTGTAAATAGAAATGCCCCAAAAGCCAAAATATTTTTTCTACTAAAGATATCCATTAACGGTCCTGATATTAGTTTGGATAGCAAAGCTCCAAAAAACACAATACCAGCTATCTCAGATAGTTGCGTAAGATTAAGAGATAGCTCATCTTTTATAACAGGTAATGTCCCTGATATCACTCCAATATCAAAGCCTGAACATACGCCAGTTAAAACTATCAAAGCTATAACGATTTTTTGGTATTTAGTTACTAACATTAGACCCTCTTTATAAAATATATAATAAATACTTAACAACTAAGTAATAAACATATAACTATAAAGATATACTAAATAGAACTAAAGTTTTATAAGAAATTATAGAAAAAAGTAATTTATTTAAGAATCAAATCTCATATAGAAATTATTCAATGATTAGCTTTTTAGGGCTTTGTAGATAGTATCTTTGATTTCTAGTCTTTGTTTTTTTAGCTCTTCTAATTGCATATCTTCAAACATACCAGAACTTTCAAGGTTATATATTTTCTTATCTAGATCTTCATACTTTTTCATTTGATTACTAATATGATGATCTTCTTTAATATTATGAAGTTGATCTCTTAACTCAGGGAATTCTTTAACTAATGGATGATGTTCTAACATTGTAGATACTCCTTATCTTTATTGATTAATTAAATTAACTGCATACAGATACAGCAATAGATACAAATAAATTACATTTATACCTAACTTAAGTATATTTTCTCACATCTGACAAGGATTGTTCAAATTTAATTTGTCCATTCTCATAATAAGTCTCAAGAATTGAGTTGCTATGGTATTCTCCTATAGCATACTGATCATCTAGAACTATTGTTTGATAATTACCTTTAGCATCTTTAATCAAATCTAGACGTCCTTGTTTAGATTTCTTTGTAGGATCTGTGATAGGCTCTTTTTTAACTCCAATTAAAGAATCCCCTCGTTTGATTGCTGAGCATTTAATAGCAAACTTGAAACTATCTCTATTTATAGATGATTCATGATTTCCTTGTAGCAATGCTCCACCCATACCAAAAGCTATATTCTCAGCAGAAAACCCGTTTGTTTTCATCGCTGATAGTATGCTCTTTGCTAAACTAAGACTCACTCCATCACCTTGTATCAAAGCTACCCTTTGTAGAACTTTATATCCCTTAGCATTTACATTACTACCATAAGCCTTTTCTAATTCATTAAGCGCATATAAAATATTATCTATAGCATCTCCCGAATCTGGTCTAATTACCAAGTTTGCTTTTTTAGCTTTGACCTTATCTTTTAAATCAATCCAAGTTTGTATTGCTTGTTTAAAATCCCAACTATCAGAAACACAAGCATAGAAAACACTGTTATCTCCAAATTGCTCAACCATATTTTCAAAGGCTTGGCACTCACACTCAGAACCAATACCCCAGCTAGTCATTGTTGAGTGCTCACTTGCAGGAATCGAATAACCTGCCATATCTTCATGATAATACTCTTTACAAATTTGTAATGCTGCCAAAGTGTCTGTTCCTAGAAAATTAGTCAGATGTGCCGCTCCACCAATCCCTGCTGACTCTTCTGATGAAACACCTCTATAGCCAAAATCATGAAGCATAAATTCTAGCTTATCGAGATTATCTGCGGTTTCTAGAAGATACTCTTTGATTAGTTTTTTGATATTAAAACTGATTGTTGCAACTGTTGTTGGATACCACACTTTTAAAAGTAGTGTCTCTAGCAATCCAGGCAACCAAAATAACTCTGGATCAGTACTTTCTATAGTCATCAATACATTATGTAAAGGTACTAAACTTCCTTCTCTAACAGCACGAATCCTAACTGGTAAATAACCATTATATTTTTTTAGGACTTTCTCAAAGCCTTCTCGATAAAATACCAAACCATGAGCTTTTAGAATTTCTTCAGCTTCATCTATCATTTCTGGTGTAATTGGCTGAGATAAGTATTTCTTGATGTAATACTGTAAGCCAAAAAATCTAGTATGCGCCCCTAAATCACTATTTACAGTATCACGACTTTCTAAATAAAAATGAAGATAGTTAGCATCACTAGGATATTGATAAGGATGAGAATGTTTATAACTATCAGTCATTAATAAAAGGTTGTTTCTATGCATCAGATATATATAAAGAGAAACTTGTAAGATAATGTTATCAAATGTTGTAAAGATAAACTATTTTTGAGTTAGATTTTTTATACTGCCTTCAACTAATCTTATTAGTTTTGACATATATTTAAGAGAGATTTCTGTTTTATCAATCAGGGGATTATATTCTGCCACTTCAAAACATACCAAACTATTAAAATTAATTTTTTCAATAGTCTTGTAAAAAACCTGAGGGGCAATACCATTTTCAACTGGAGTTCCTACAGCATCAAGATTAGTAGGATCTAAACCATCTAAATCAAAACTAATCCCGACATTACCCTCTGTAATCTTCTCAAGACGTTCAAATTCTTGTGAAAATAACTCTTCAAAGTTTCTATCGGTTAAATCACTTTGATAATAAACCTTAACTCCTAATTTTTCCAAAAAGTCTCTTTCTGGCTTTTCATAAGAACGAATTCCAAAGAAAACAATATTCTCAGGCTTTAACTTTGGATTATCACTTAGTACTTTTGTTAATTCCTCATGCCCATATCCTAAAAGATGTGCTACAGGCATACCATGTATATTACCAGTCTCAGAAGTTTCTGGCCTATGGCTATCCATATGCGCATCAATCCAAATCAAACCAAGTTCTTTTTTCTGATCTTTAAGGTAGTCATAAACCCCACTCCATGTACCTATTGCACATGAGTGGTCTCCTCCAAGAGCCAAAGGAAACTTACCTTCTTTAAGAATCTCAGATACCGCCTGAGCAACCTTAGTAAAATACTTACCCATAGTTGGTACTTCAGCCCTACCACCAATATAGTTGATAATTTGTGCATCTATACGTCTATCTCTTAGTTCATTCAACAAAGCGTATGGTGCTCTTCCACAACCAATTTCTCTGCCAGCATTACCAATAGCTATTCCTACAGCTTCTACTTTTTTCATCTTATTACTCCAATACTATAATACTGAAAATAAATTTTTAGGATCTTTAATCGGTGGTACCATATCCATTTGGCTACCGATATCATATTTCTCAGCTAAATCTAAAGTAAGACGAAGTGCTGAGAAATCCTCAACAGCAAAACCTACTGAATCATAGATGGTAATTTCTTTATCATTTTCACGACCTTTTTTCTTACCAGTTAAAATTTCCCATACTTCAGCATGTAAAACCTGTTCAACTTCTTGTGGTGATAAATTCTGGATTTCTCCCTCAATCATTGATTGTTCTTTGTATTCAACAACTACTTTACCTCTAAAAAGAATATCCATGTCAAGCTCAGTCTTACCGGGACAATCCCCACCTAAACCACTTATATGTACACCTTCTTTAACCCAATCATTTTCAATAACAATTGCATGAAGTTTACAAGCCGTACATACGACGATGATGTCTGCACCCTCACAAGCTTCTTTAGCACTATCACAAGCGATAAATTCAAGATCAACACCTTTCATATTGTTAGCATATTTTTTCATCGCTTCTGGATCTGTGTCAAAATATCTTACTGTTTTAATAGGTCTGATTAATTTATGAGCTAAAGTTTGAAATTCACTTTGAGCACCTGTACCTATTAGCGTCATAGTCTTACTATCTTTACGTGCTAAATAATCTGTTGCTAAGACAGTCGCAGCAGCAGTTCTTAGAGCAGTAAGAACAGTCATTTCAGATATAAGTAATGGATAACCATGTTTAATCTCATTTAATTGACCTGTAGCTACTACTGTCTGCTTACCTTCAAACGGATTTGCAGGATGCCCATTTACACATTTATATGTAAATAATTTATTATCAGCAGTTGGCATAAGTTCCAGAACACCTCCCGGAACATGAGCTGCATATCTTGGTGATTTATCAAACTCTTGCCATCTTATAAAGTCTTGTTTTGTATATTCAACTAGGTCTTTAATAAAATTATCAAAGCCGTGCTTCTGCACTATTTTTGCCATATCTTGAACTGATAAGATTCTCATATCTTCTCCAATTTACTATTAAATAGCTTTATTTTAAAAAAATTTAACCTTTTAAATATATTCTCAAGAATAGGATTAATCAATAGAAACTTATGCAATTATTTATTTCTCGACAGAATGTATTATTACAACTAAAAAATACTTTTGAGCATTTTTAAAAGATTAATTTTCAAAACTTATTTACAATCAATGTTATAAAATTTCGTTTAATAATATCCTTTGATAGCAACCTTCACTAGTTAACCATACCAAAGTTATTTTTTGAGGCATAATAGTTACAGTTGTATCTTTATTATTAATTTTGAGCGTATATTCACCTTGGCTTAAATTCTTAGAGAATAAATCAACATTTTTGGGCAAAAGATTCCAACTTCTGAGATCTGCTTGGGTTGTCGCCATATTATACATCGAAGTTCCAATTGCTGCCAATGCTGCATAGTCACCTGATGATCTAATAGCCGCCACAGAAATAGCTGTTTTTGTAACCAGACGCAAAACCTCTCTAGTTACAATCGCAGGATATTGATCTGATAATGACTTAGCTGCCATTGCAGTTGTATCAACCAATAGTGCAGTTTTGCCTTTATCAATAATCTTATTATCTTTTAAGATTTGTACATCGGCATTAGATGCTAACCTATAAGAGCCATAGTATGGTAACGAAATTTTTTGAACTCCAGCTTGTTGGAAAAATATCACGATTGGTATATCAAATTTTTTAATAGGCTCTACCCAACCACTCTCATATATTACAACAAGTTTACCTTGCCCTTGTGGATAGATATTATGACCAGTGTCAAAAGCGTTCTTAATTTCGTCATAGTCTTCTCTAACATATGGATTATTTGGAACAACCCTTAGAGCATTACTCATTGATAAGTTAGCATTATTTAGATCGGTATCGTATGACTGATATATCAAAGCCTCTAGATAATATCCAAAAGCATTTTCATAAGAGTTTTTTACTCTATCAGCTATACTCACTAACTGTCTATATTGTTTTGAACTAGATATATTTGATGAAACCTGTCTAGAATTAACATGATTAAATTCTTCATACCTGGTTTTATTTGTCTGAGCAGCTAAATCTTTTGCTTCATAAGTGGCATATTGTGCATATGATAAGTTACGAATACTGACAGCAGCATTTTCTAAGTCATGCTGTTTTAAATAGTTTAGTGCTTGATAAGCATATAAAAAAGTAATTTCATAATCAGATATATAGTAATATCTCTCTTTATCGCTTAAAAGAGTAGCTTGAGTATTTTTAAGTATATTCCTAACTCTTATTTTTGCTTCTGCTTCTGACTTTGCAACATAATCCGTTGCCTTGGTATATTTAGCTTGTGATAGTTCAGTTTTACCAAGTAGCTGATCAAAACGTCCTGTTTCTAAGAAACCGATAGAAGCATTAACACCATCACCACTAAAAGCATTGTCAAATTTAGTTTCAATAGGCTTATATCTGCATGTTTCAATAGCATCTTTGGCAGTTTCTACCTTATCAGGATGGCTACCACTGAATGTCGCACAGCTAGAAATTATTAAGCATACAATAGATAACAAACAGACTTTAACTTTCATACTACTTGGATAGGTAAGCACGTAAACCTGGATGTACTTTAGATAAGCTACCATCAATTACAATACCTACAGAATACTTAGGCATCACATCTGTAATTCGTACTTTTGCTAAAACTTTACTATCTAAGACAATATGCTGTCCTGTTGCCGGATCAACACTAGTACCCCCTTCTTGGCGAATCTCATAAGTACTAGCCTTAACGACTCCATTACCACCACGGTTGAAGTAAATTTCACCATCATCTGCTTTTAACACTTGAAGAGGGTATATAGCCCCAACAATTTGTTCAGATATTGTTTGACCGATTTGCTCAGCTACATAGCTTAATATCTGTGAGTGATCACCATTATCATAGTTAGCATACTCGTTAGCGATATTTGCTGGTACTTGCAATCTAACTACATTCGACCATTTAACCTCCATCGTAGCCAGCTCAATCATCCGATAAGCTACACTAGCTGAGACATTCAATGTTGTAAAGTCTTCTCCATAATACGAACTCTTTTTCTTACTAATGTTTAATCCCAGGATATCGCCAGTTAATATAAAATCAGCGCCTATTCTTTGATTTAGCTTAGCTTTCTCACTGGTATCATTGGAATTTATTATACGTCTAATTTCCTCTTCATAAGCTTTCTCATCTTTAGCATCTCTATTTGATACTCTAAACTTACGTGATTGAGTTATTTGAGCTATGATATTCTGATTAAGTCCTTTTTGAAGCTCTTTCTCACTGTAAATACTTTCATTAGTTGCTCCTTTCGTATCAAAAGGTAATATAGCAACTGTGAACATTTTAAGATTATTACGCTCATCTACGCCTTTATATTTAAGCGTACTTCCAGAATTAGTATCTAATGAGTTATTTGACAAATTAGCTGAGCTATCAGACACAATATTTGTAGCAGAATCTGCAGCAAAAGCATTATTAGTAACTATAGAAATCAGTAAGAAAGAAAAAAAAATCAATATTTTTTGCATCACATTATCCTAGAACTGGTTTAAATATTTATTATCATCACTTTGTCTAATAATTACTTTACCATTTAACGAAGTTTCTCCACTTTCTGTACTTTTAGCATTTTGTTTACGATACTCATCATAGTTAAAGTTTTTGATCTTATTTGCTGTAGCTACTTGCTTAGGATCCCACTTTAATACAACACCATATACAGTATTCTCTGTACTTGGTAACTTATAACGCCATCTCTTAACAGTTTTAAGACCAATAATATCTAGGTTTGCTTTTGTTTTGTAATATGTAGATAGTGTCTTTTCAATATCAGTCGCATCTATTCTGCGTGTTTGCTGCGTCTTAGTATTTTTAGCAAGAGTGCTAGAGATATCCTCAGACATAGTCAAAGCTTCTTTAGTTGACATTTGTCCAGCTATTAGTGTAACTAAATTTGCTCTTGCCATAATCTCAGCTTGCTTATAACCATAATCTCCAGCTGAAACTCCTTGAAGCTTTGGACCTGTATACGAGCCCTGACCATATGATAAGATATATGGCTTATTATCTTCCCCAAAACCAACACGGATACCATAATCACCCATCATATCTTCACCTGACTTATCCTTATATAAGTCAGAAGGAGATTGTCCGCCTTTACCAACGATTACAGGTTCATTACCATGTTTGATATCCTCAAACATTCCTTTAATTTTATCTGAATAAATAACCACTACACCAATAGCAGCATTACCATTTTTTTCTACAACAAAAGTCTTAATTGGTAGTAGACCTGATAAGTTACCAAATCCTGTAGTCAAGCTTTTGACTGTCATTTGCTGGCTTAAAAGAGCTTTTCTCTTCTCATCTGGTGTTGCAAAATCATCTGGGTTTAAACCTTGATCTTTTAATTGTTTATCTAGCTTTGCTTCTTCTAATGCTTGTTGCTTAGCATCAATCGCAGCTTGAGTACCCTCTTTGGGCTTATCAGAATCTGTATTAATGTCATTTACATTAGAACCTTGTGTACTATCTATGCTTAGACTCTTATCAACTTTTGTATTTGCTGATATAAATGATATGTATTCTGCCTGTGCTTTTATTAGAGCTTTCTCAAATGCCAACTGAGCACTGTCGACATAATTTGAATTTGTTTGATTAACAGAGGCTGTACCTATAGCAGAACCAACATAATCATATTTATCTCTAAGATTATTCTGATCGATATAACTCTCCATTACATCACTTAATATTTCTTCTGCTGATCTCTTATCTTCTGCAGTTGTTGCAACTGCTTTTGAATCTGATGAGATAGCACTATTAAGATTAGACACATCTGAACCCATATCAACAGATTGCGACTGCTCAGCTGTAGATTTAGTATCTACAGTTGTTTCTGCAGCAACTAAAGGACTTACTAATAATGATGAAACAATTAATGAACTTAATATTTTCTTTTTCATAGTATTTTATCTCCTATGTTTTAAGAAATTTCAGATCTACTCTGAAATAACCATTTTGAAATCTAACTACCAGCCAAATGTTGATTTAGTCTGTGATTTACGAATTTGCTTATCATCTTGCCATACAACAAGACCTGTTTTTAGATCCATCATCTTCAATGTTGCCAAGAAGAATTTAGATCTCTTATCTCCATCAACATTAGTATTATCAATATCTTGAATAGAACCATAAACCATATATCTAGCACCAATATGCTGACCAATCTTAGTAGCTGTAGTTTGATCAACCATACCACTATTAGCTTGATATCCAAGCTGCTCACGTACATTTTTGATTTGAGACATATCAGTAACTTGGAATAATCCAGATTTGATAATCTGTGTCTGTACTGTATTTGATAACATTGTCGTATTGATATGCTCTCTTGTTTCATTACGAATATTACTAAAGAATAATGTTGGTGTATCCATAGCAGTAATTCTCTTAACCGCTCGTGAATTCAGCATATCTTCAGTCATCTTGTTTGTAATAGCTTGCAAATCAGTAGAACTAAAATTAATAGATGTTGTATCTACACCATTTGGATCCTCATAAGCAACAGTTGTTTTACTACATGAGCCCAACAAAATTAAGCTTGCCGATAAAGTTACAAATAAAAGCTTTTTCTTCATTATTTTTGTGAACAGAATAATTTGTCTATATAGCGATTATAACAAAAATAATTAAGAATGTTATTGATTATAAATAGTAAAGATCATCTAAGAGGTTTAGACATAATATATACACAAACTGAGCCTATTTGCTTTATAGTATATTCAGCAAAATTATTCTTTATATATTTTTCTATCGATTCATAAGTATCATTTTTATTATCGAATATTCCTTTGTCATTAAATTTATTAGCCACCTTAATCGCAAGATTTGAGCTATAGTCATTAATGATAGTTGATCCAAATGCTATACCTTCAGATTTAAGCATCTTTGCAACATTCTCAAAAACAACTTGTTTGTTACCATTATCAGGTAAACAATGAATTAGATAGTTAAATGATATAGAGTCAAATTCGGAATGAAATTTCTCAGGAATAGCTTCAAGAATATCTACCTTATAAGTCAAAACACTTTTAGCTGGCAAAGCCTTTGCTACATAATCCAAACATGTTGGGTTTAAATCCATAAGTGTTACTTGTTGGAGCTGGTTATTAACTCTTTTTAAATAGTATCCAGAGCCCACACCTATATCTAAATGATTTTTAGAGACATTGGTTTTGTATAATTTAAGCAACTTGGAAGTCTTACATTTCCATAAAAAAGTATTATTAAAAAACAAAACCCAAAAGTTATAAACCTTTAAAACCAATTTTGAGTAAACCTTTTGGCCATCGTGTGTGCTTTTTTTCAATGCCATAACCTCACTCTACCAAAACATATTTGAACGCATTGGCTTAATAGCAAGAATAACTATCAAGATACAATAAACATACCAAGGAACTAATATTAATACCGGAACAAGTACAACTACCATACATCCAAAGAAGAACTGGCTAAAAAAAAGAAGAACTTGGTATGATGGCTTATTTGTCTTTAGATACATTCTAGCTTTCTCAATATATGATCCCTCAAATGAAAATAGATGAATCACTATTGGAAATACTGCCGTTAAAAACATTAATAAATAAAAAATCCAACTCACTTCAGTTAGAACTAGATAGTTTGTAGCTACAAGCAAGCCCACCAAGAAGTAGACTATTTTAACAAGAGCAATGTCTACTAATGTGAAATGCTGTAATTTTTCTGATAAGAACTCTTCTTCATACATAATGTACTCCCGACTGGTGTGGCATTTACACAGTAATTTTAACTTATTGAAAACACTTTAGAAACAAAAGATATTAAATAAGGGTTTATTATTTGCAAACATCATCAATAGTAAAATTAAATCTAACGCTAGATTTTAATAGTATTTAGCTGATCAGCCGGTACTTCCTTCTCTACTGTTTCGACTTTTCCAGTGCTATCTTCTGTTTTTTTGACAATTTTAGCAGTTTTACCATCTGAGTTAATCGTTATAGAACTAAACTCTTTATACACATCTGGCTTTTTAGTAACTTTTGATGTTTTAGATTCAGCTTGTATTTGGGCAATATTCTGATCAATGTTTGCTATTGTTCTGTTGAAGTTTTCATCTATCATCTGCTGTTGCTTTTGAAAATCTGCCATCATCTTTTCTATAGGCTTATTATTAGGTACTTGCGTACTGTTTTGAGGTTTTTGTTTTACCCAACCAACAGCACCATCTTTTTGATCAACTATCTCAATCCATTTACCCTTTGAAAAAATAGCTCTAAATTGAGGATTTTGATCATCAACTGTCATAATTTTTTTCGATTTTTCATCTGGTTTTGCATACATCTGATAACTCTCAGCATATACTCCCGACACAACCATTAAACCGAATATTGTTGCTAGAATTTTCTTCATTTCAACCTCCATCTTTTTGATGTAAATATTTTATACACAAATAGTCTAAAATTATAAATAAGTTTTATAGCTATTTTTTTCAAGTTACATGACTATTAATAAGCTATAATTATAGTATGTGAATTGAATATGTATATAGACTCAATGACTGATAAACCAAAAGTTTTAGTTGCTGACGATGATAAAAAAATTGCTCAGTTTATAAAAACCAAATTTGAAGAAAATGGTATTGAAACAACATTAGCTCACGATGGCAAAGAAGCACTATTCCTAATCAATACCAATAATTATGATGTGGTTGTTATAGATTGGATGATGCCGTATTTAGACGGAATATCTTTGCTAAAAATTTTACGTAAACAAAATGTAACAATTCCTGTGATTATTCTAAGTGCACTTGATAGCACTGAGAATAAAATTCAAGGTCTTACATCAGGTAGTGATGATTATTTAACTAAGCCGTTTTCAATAGATGAGTTAATCGTTCGTGTTAATATTCTATACAGAAGAACTAAACAAATTGCTGATGCACAGTCTCATAAACTGACCTGCGGAGATATAGTTCTTGATGAACTCGCTCATGAAGTACGTCGCAATGATGAATTAATATTATTACAACAAAGAGAATACAAAGTTTTACATCTACTTCTTAAACATAAAAATGAGGTGGTTAGCAAGACGATGATACTTAAAGAGGTATGGGATTATGACTTTGACCCTCAGACAAATGTAGTTGAAGTACATATCTCTCGCTTGCGCAACAAGCTCACTGAGAATGGTCTACCAGATCCTATAAAAACTATACGAGGCTTTGGATATGTCATCCAAGAATAAATTCAACGACACTATTCAACGTAGGTATATAATTAGCTCAAGCTTTAAAATGGCAGTGCTTTTTACAATACTTTTAGGTTTAAGTATAGCATCTTGGATTTATATAATTCTTTCCGCGCTTGGTAATAGAGTTACTGAGCATATAATCCCCCTAAGTATTGGTATCTTCTGTACAGCAAGCGTTGTCATCATCAGTTATTTGATCAGTGTTTTTGTTGTCAAGAAAATCAATTTTATAGCTAGCTCTGCTGCCTCTATTGTTAACACTCGCAACTTTAGCCAAAGAATCAAATCTGATACAAGCTGGGATGATCTTAGTAATTTAGCTAATATACTCAATATCCTGCTTGCTAATATCGATGAGCTTTTGGTAGATATCAAAAGCGTTTCAAATAATATTGCTCACGATCTAAAGACTCCTCTAACTCGTTTAAAAAACAAGCTTGAAAGCCTTGAGCAAACTTGCCCAAATGATGACACCGCTGAGGCATTGGCAGAGTGTAATCAATTGCTTAATATCTTTAATAGTATCCTAAGACTTAATCGTCTTGAACATGGTCGTGAAAACTTACTCAAAAAAAATTCTGATGTAAAAAAAATTATCGATGATGCTATTGAACTTTATGAACCAATGTTTGAACAAAAGAATATCAAATTAGATATCTCTGTTATTTCAAAAAATTTAAATACCGATAAAAATCTTATTTTCCAAAGTATTACAAATATCCTAGACAACAGCTATAAATACTCAAAAGATAATACTGAAATAACAATTTCTACAAAAATCCAGAACTCAAAATATATCATCACATTTACCGACCAAGGGATTGGTGTAAATGAAGAAAATATTGATAAGATTTTTGAAAGATTCTTTCGTGAAGAAAAAAGCCGCAGCCAAATAGGCAATGGTCTGGGACTTTCTCTTGTAAGAAAAATTATACACCTTCATAATGGCGATATCTCAGCCACCAATAACGAACCTCACGGTTTAATTGTAGAGGTGTCACTACCATTACATTAACAATTTTTAACTATGCTTTTTAAAATTTAAAAATTACTCTTGTAACTAACTAAAATTCTTATAATCAATTTAAAATATGGAAAAAATAGCAGTAATAGGAAGTGGAATATCTGGACTTGCCGTCAGTTATCTTCTCAAAGAAAAATATGACACTACTCTGTACGAAAAAAATAATTATTACGGTGGTCATGCTCGTACATTAGAGGTAAATAGCATCACTGTAGATACTGGTTTTATTGTCTTTAACTACCATACGTATTATCACTTATCGAGACTGTTCAAACATTTAAATGTGCCCGTCGCTGAGAGCAATATGTCTTTTGGTGTATCTATCAAAAATGGTAAGTTTGAGTATGGATCTAGTAGTATCAAAAGTTTATTCGCTCAATGGTCAAATATTTTCAGACCAAGTTACTATAAAATGATAAAAGATATTCTAAAATTTAATAAGATCTCAAGACAGCATCTTGAAAACAATACTCTTGATAAAAATATAAGCCTTGCTGAATATCTAGAATCTATAAATGTTGGTAACTGCTTCAAAGATTATTATCTACTAGCAATGGGAGCATGTATTTGGAGCACTCCATTAGAAAAGATGTATGATTTTCCTGCCCTTAGTTTTATTCGATTTTTTGATAATCATGGGCTACTTACAACTACCAAACCAGTCCAATGGTACACAGTCAAAGGCGGTAGCAAAGTATATGTTGACAAAATCATAACTCAACTAAAATCTGCTAATGTTAAATTTGCACCCCAAGCTACCAATGTAACTAGAACCCATAGAACTTTGATAACTGATATCAACAATAACACCATAGAATATGATAAGGTTATTTTTGCATGCCATTCCAATGAAGTTCTCGAACTATTAGGTGATGCCAACAGTGATGAAAAAAAACTTATATCCGCCATAAAATATCAACCAAACTCCGTAATATTACATACAGATGCTAGTATTATGCCAAAACGCAAAGCTGCGTGGTCAAGCTGGAATTATCTAAGTGCTGAAACTAAAGACAAACGTAATGTAGTTTCACTTAGCTACTGGATGAATAATCTTCAACCATTAGATACTAATATAGATTATTTTGTTACAGTTAACCCGGATCAAAAACCTGATCCACAAAAAATCATCAACGAACATACTTTTGATCATCCTGTTTTTGATAAAAAAGCCATTCAAGCTCAAAAAGACTTTGATAAAATCCAAGGGCTTAACAACACATACTATTGTGGAGCTTATCTACGCTATGGTTTCCATGAAGATGGTATACTTAGTGCAGTAAATGTTGCAAATAAATTAGGAATCAAAACTCCATGGTAAAAAACTTTATCTTAAGCTCAAAAGTTTTTCATAAGAGACATCATCCAAAGCAAAATTCTTTTAGATATAAATCATATTATATTATTTTGGATATGCTTAATCTTAAGCAAAGTAAGACTAGTTTTTTTAGTATCAATAAACCTAACTTGTATTCTTTCTATGATAAGGATCATGGCCTAAAAGATGGTTCAAGTAGTCTAAAATGGGCAACTAATTTATTAGACCAGCACAACCTTAAATATGATGAAAACAAATTGATGACTATGCCTAGAGTTCTAGGATACCTATTTAACCCCGTTAGCTTTTGGCTTTGCTATAGTGAAAAAAAACTTATAGCTATGATAGCTGAAGTCAACAACACATTCAAAGAAACTCATAGCTATATTTGCCACGACAATGGCAACGAAATTACAGATAAAACATGGTTCAAAGCAGAAAAAATATTTCATGTATCGCCATTTTACCCAAGACAAGGCTTTTATAAATTCAACTTCGCACTTGATTTTGATAATAATGCAAAAAATCAAGTTATTATCAATTACTATGATAATAATCAGCTCCAACTTGGTACAGCAATTAATGGTCAAATCAAACCTTTATCAAGTATAAACTTAGTCAAAGAATTTTTTAGATCTCCACTTCTAACTTTCAAAGTTATCTATCTAATTCACTGGCAAGCTCTAAAAATCGTATTTAAACGCATAAAATATATTCCAAAACCTGAGCAGAAAGATATTCGCGTTAGTGTAGCTAATATTATAAGTCCAAATAGTTAGATTCCCGACAATATTATACCCATATCAGAAATATAAAGCTTACTTATAAATTTATTAACAAAATTTAATATTCCAGCAATATTACCTCAATATTTATTTGCTAATATTTACGCATAGAATAATTAACTCTTGCCTTTTGAAATGTTTGAAAAAACCGTTAGAAAAAATTTATTAGAATCACTTAACAAATTAGAATGTGGTGAGCTATATTTAACAACTCCAGAAAACGAAACTATTTATACAAAAGGCGAAAAACAAGGTCCAACAGCCGATCTAAAACTAAAAGATTGGCGCACAGTAGTAAACTTACAATTAAAATCAGATATTGGATTTGCTGCTGACTATAGAGACGGCTACTGGGAAACCTCCGATCTTAAGTCTCTGATTCTACTAGGCTTAGTTAATGAAGAAGCATTTGGTCAATACATGAAGCCAAATTTTCTTTTTAAATTATTACAAAAACTTGGCTACCTTACTAAACGCAATAGCATCAAACAGAGTAAGAAAAACATCTACGATCATTACGACTTAGGTAATGACTTTTATAGTTTGTGGTTAGACAAAACCATGACTTATTCATCTGCGATGTACAAAAATCAAAATGAAACATTAGAGCAGGCTCAAATCAATAAATACAAAAACATAATTGATAAATTTGATAAAAAAAATGGCTCAATCATTGAAATTGGCTGTGGATGGGGTGGATTTGCTGAAACAGCTCTAAATAGTAGTGACTACACACTCAAAGGCATCACACTATCGACAGAACAACATGACTATGCTACGAAGCGACTAGCTGGGAAAAAAGCTGATATAGTTATTGAAGATTACCGTATCCAAACTGGTAAATATGACTATATCGTTTCAATCGAGATGATCGAGGCAGTGGGTAGAGAATATTGGAATACATATTTTTCTAAACTTAAATCACTACTTAAAGAAGATGGTAAGATTGTTATTCAAGCCATTGTCATTGATGATGCGCTTTTTGCGGATTATGCTAAAGGTACTGATATGATTAGAACCTTTATTTTTCCTGGTGGTTTCTTACCATCTATGGGACAAATTAATCTGGAACTGGATAAGGTTGGGCTTAAATGTGTAGGTACTGAATCTTTTGCAAAAGATTATGCTAAAACACTTGATGAATGGGACAGAAATTTCGTAAATGTAGAGCCTGAGCTAATAAAACTAGGTTTTGACAAGCGTTTTCAGAGAATGTGGCGTTTCTACTTAAACTCTTGTAGTGCTGCATTTACTCATGGGCGTATTGATGTTGTACAGTTGGAGATTGTCCATGCTTAAAAGACTACTAATATTTATCATTATTAGTTTTCCTTTATTCACTTACGCTGAAGAATTAACTTTGCAGCAAGTAAAATCTCAACAAGTACAACAAGTTGGTAAAATTCATTTTTCTAAATGGTTTTTTGATATTTATGATGCTGAACTTTACACTCAAGATGGAAGTTTTAATTGGGATAAACCATTTTTACTAAAAATTCATTACCTTAGAAATATGGATGGGAAAACTATCTCTAAACATACTGTTAAAGAAATATCATACCAACATCCACAACAAGTTAAGGCAAATTACCAAAAATATAGAGATACCTTTGATCATTTAATTCCCAACGTCCAAAATGGTACAAACCTGTACGGTTATATGGATAAGGATGGTAAAGGATATATATATTCAGATAATGGTCTAATTGGTCAAATACCAGACAAAGATCTTTCAAAATATTTTTTTGAAATATGGCTTAGCGATAACTCATCATATCAAAAATTATCAAGACAATTGAGGGGCTTATGAAAAAATTAATATCTAGAATAGGAGTAATTATTATGGCATTAGGATTATTTGGATGCTCAGCTGATATATCAAGTTACAAAGGAGACGGTCCAAAGCTTGACCTACAACAGTATTTACAAGGTAAAATTGTTGGCACAGGGATTATTCAAGACTATAAAGGAAAAGTCACTAAGCAGTTTGACTTCTCTGGAACTGCTAGCTGGAATGGTGATGTCGGCACATTTGATGAGCACATGGTCTACTATGACGGCCAGAAAGATCACCGTATTTGGACGATTAAGAAAATTTCTGATAACTACTACGAAGGTACAACAGGCGACGTAATTGGTACTGCTAAAATCTATGTTGAAGGCAACGCTATGAACTGGCAGTATCAAATGAACATCCCAGTTGGCGACAAAAAATACAAAATTAGTTTCGATGACTGGATGTACTTAATGAACGATGGTGTACTTATAAATAAAAATACATTCAAAAAATTTGGACTAACAGTTGGTTCATTAACGCTATTTATGCATAAAGAAAAATCTGGAGAATAACTATGCAAAAATTTGCAGGTAAAACTATATGGTTAATTGGCGCAACAGATGGTATTGGTAATGCATTACTTAAGAAACTTGATAATTCAATAAAAGCTAATTTTATAATATCAGCTCGTTCACTAGACAAACTACAAAGTATATCTGCAAGTCTAAAAAATACTGCTCATACTGTTGATCTTGATGTGGCAGATTTTGAGAGCTTCAAAAAAGGAAGTGATATAGCTCTTAGCTATAATCCTGATTATATTATATATTTGCCAGCATTCTATGAGCCTTCATTAATTGCTGACATTGCCATTTCAAATCTTAATAAAACGATCCAAACTAACCTAACTGCTGTTTTTTACCTAATAAGATTTACTCTACCATATCTCAAAAAAAACCATAAATGTCAGCTAGCTATTACAGCTAGTGTTGCTGGCTATATCGGTTTACCTAGATCACAACCTTATGCTGCTACTAAGGCTGGTGTTATAAATTTAGTGGAGAGCCTAAAAGCAGAAAATCCTGAGCTTGATATCCGTCTGATAAATCCAAGCTTTGTTAAAACTAAGCTTACTGACAAGAATAATTTTAAAATGCCAGCTCTACTTCAGCCAGAAGAAGCTGCTATCAGTATCATCAAAGGTTTAGAGTCAAATAAATTTGAGGTTCACTTTACAAAAAAATTCACGATAATTCTAAAACTTATTGCAACTTTACCTTACAAACTTTACTTTAAAATTGCTAAAAAGATGATTTAGAACCGGAGAAACCATGGAAACACAATCTAATAAACTTACTATAATAGCTTTTGCTATTATGCATATTGCTTGCCTAGCAATATTTTTTGTAAATTATAATATTACTGCCTTAGTTGTATTTCTTGTTACATTTTCAGCTAGAACATTTGCTTTGACCGCTGGGTACCATCGCTACTTTGCACACAAGGCTTTTCAGACTTCTAGAGTATTTCAATTTATTTTAGCATTGGTTGGTACTTGGGCATCTCAAAAAGAACCTCTTTGGTGGTCAGGTCATCATAGATATCATCATATTCATTCTGATAAAGACACAGATCTACACTCACCTAAAAACGGTATCTTCCAGTCGCATGTTGGCTGGGTTTTTGAATCTAGAAGTGATCATGTTGATCCCAAGTTTACCAAAGACTGGATAGAATATCCTGAACTAGTTTGGCTAGATAAGTATGACCATATTTCATTTGCTTTATACTTAGTAGGTCTCTTTGTTGTAGGTAGCCTAGTTAACCACTTCTTCCCTAACCTCGAAACATCCGGTTTAGCATTTGTATTCTGGGGCGGTATCTTAAGTACAGTATTGTTATATCACACTACATTTAGTGTTAATTCAATCTGTCATATTTTTGGCGAAAAAGATTATGAAACTTCAGATAATAGTCGTAATAATTGGTTCATAGCACTAATTACATTTGGTGAAGGATGGCACAACAATCACCATAAATTTGCTTACTCTGTTAGAAATAATCTCAAAGCATGGCAAATTGATATTACATACATAATTCTTTGTGTATTGAGAAAATTTAGAATAGTATGGGGATTTAAAGAACCAAAGAAAACTGTTTAGATTAAATATTCATAGAATAAATTTATTGAACCGCTTTTGTTTTTGCTTTTTTTCTACGTCTAGCTCTTTTTTTCTTAGCCTTATTCGGTTTTTTTGACTTCTTGGGATACGGCTTATCATTATTTTTATCTAAATTTGGCTTACGTGGATCATATAATTCAAAATCTATGTGGATTCTTTCTAAATCTGCTCTGACAACTCTTACAGTAATATCTTGACCTATCTTATAAACTTTATGAGTTCTCTTACCAATCAATATATCTTTAGCTTCATCATAAATATAATAATCCCCTGGAATAGCAGAAACGTGTATCAAACCTTCTATATACATATCTTTTAGCTCAGCAAATAGACCTAAGCCATTAACATGCTTAACTTGAGCCTCCAAAACATTACCAATATAGTCTTGCATAAAATAGCATTTCAACCAGCTCTCAACTTGCTTTGATGCACCATCTGCATTTCGTTCTTGATTAGAAGCATTCTCACAAATATTTGCTAATTCAGAAGACTTATAATCAGCACCACCATGCTCATATTCGCCAATAATTGATTTAATTATTCTGTGTACTACTAAGTCAGGATATCTTCGAATTGGCGATGTAAAATGAGTATATTCACTATATGCCAATCCAAAGTGTCCATCATTATTTATACTATACACCGCTTGATTCATGCTACGCAAAGTCATCATCTGAATATCATCATAATCAGGACGATCCTTTATGCTATCTAACATTTCTGCCAAAGCCTTTGGTGTAACTTTGCCATTTTTACCATATGCAAGATGTATACCATGCTTAGCAAGATACTTCTTAAGAGTCTCCATCCTATCTTCTTTAGGCTCACTATGAACTCTAAATGGCGATGTTTTTTTATGCTTAATGGTGAATTTAGCTGCTGCAACGTTTGCCACAAGCATACACTCTTCTATTAATCTATGCGCATCATTACGATGTCTTGGTACTATTGACTCAATATGATTATGCTCATTTAATATTATTTGTGTTTCAACGGTATCAAAGTCTATAGCACCTCGCTCTTGCCTAGCTCCATGTAGCACTTTATACAACTCATATAAATCAAATAGATTTGGTATCAACTCAGGAGTTTTATCAACTATAGAATTTTGTTTCTTCTCTAAAAGTTTTGCAACCTCTGTATAAGTTAAGCGCGCCATTGAGTTTATTACTGCAGAATAGAACTTGTATCTAGAAAGCTTACCAGTTTTAGATATGTTCATCTCACAAACTAGAGAATATCTATCCTCATTAGGTTTTAACGAACATAATCCATTTGATAACTTCTCTGGTAACATCGGAATAACATATCCAGGAAAATAAACAGAAGTTGAGCGACGCTTAGCATCCAAATCTAGGCCTGAATCTTTCTCAACATAGTTTGACACATCTGCAATCGCAACATATAGTTTCCAGCTACCACTTTTAGTCTTGTGTGCATAAACAGCATCATCAAAATCTTTGGCATCTTCACCATCGATAGTTACAAAATTTTCATTACGCAAATCAACTCTATTACCAACAATCACATCATCAGAAATATTATCTAAATAGCGCAAAACCTTTTTGCTCCACTGTTCTATTAAGTCATACTTCTGTGTCGCCATCATCATTGCTTCTTTAACTGGAGATACTGCTTCGACCTCTTGCTTAAACTTAGCTACAGCTGCACTATTTATACTAGGATAAACAACAATCTCGGCCTCAATTAGAGAATTGTGTTCTATTTTCTGCCTCGGTGGTAATAGCACTATATCACTTGTCATACTCTTACTTATCGGCTTAATAAAATCACAATCAAAACTCTTATAGTAGTATCCAGTGATGGTTTTTTGTGATCTTGAAACTATTGTTTTAATTTCTGCATCTATTCGACCACGTTTATTAAGTCCAAGAACTTTAGCTGTTACTTCATCACCAGCCATTACCATTTTTGTCTGATGAGATACAACTCCAACCTTAGTATTTAAAGTATGGCTAAATAACTCTAAACGGGAGTCTCTATCAGCTGTTACTTTAGATGTTATATATATTGGCGTCATTTCTGGTAGATTATAGTATGATTTGTCTTTTTCTAACTGTCCATCTCTAACCATTGCACCTAAACGATTTACAAGACCATCAAAAAGATTTTTTTTAAAAATTTCTAAAGCATTTGCGATGTTTTCTATACTAACAGGAATATTAGTATCTTTTATATATTTTAGAATCACTTCTCTACTTGGAATTGGATTCTCGTACTTTTGTGCTTCGACATCCCTATTAGGATCATTATGTATATTATATTTACTCACTTATGAATATATCCTGGTCAAAAAATTTTTTACTTATTAACTTACCTTTATCAAACTCTGCTATAGCAACAAACTTCTCATCATCATATATCCTGACCGTTCCATCAAGATGAGGTTTGTCAGCGAAGAGTCCTCTTTTGTATAAATCACCTTTTTCTTCTTCTACTAAAGAGTATATTGGCTTGTCAATAAATACACTCTCTACACTAGCTATACTAGCAAGTTTTTGTTCAAAACTTAAATCTTTTAAGTTATCTAAGTTATGAGCAGCCTCAATTCCAAAAGGTCCGCTTTGGGTTCTTTGCAGAGCGGACAAATGTCCACCACAGCCTAAAACTTTTCCAATATCTATAGCTAGACTACGAATATATGTGCCCTTTGAACATTTAACTCTTATTTCTAATGAATCTGTATTAAACTCCAGTAACTCTAACTCATATATACAGATATTACGCGGCTTAACCTCAACGGTTTTACCCTCTCTAGCTAGCTTATAGAGAGGTTGTCCATTATACTTCAAAGCTGAATACATTGGAGGGATTTGAACTATGTTCCCCCGAAAATCTCTCAAAACTGTTTCTAGGTACTCTGCCGACAATTCTGGAATATTAGCATTTCTTGCCACTATTTCACCCTCAGCATCTCCACTATCTGTTTCAACACCTAGCTTAATAGTTGCAATATATTCCTTATCAGAGTCTAAAAGGTATTGTGCTATTTTAGTGGCTCTACCAAAGCATATAGGCAGAACTCCTGTTGCCATAGGATCTAAGGTTCCTGTATGACCTGCTTTTTGAGCATTAAATATATACTTTAATTGCTGTAAAACTTTATTTGAACTAAGACCTTGAGTCTTATTTATGACAATCACACCATTGAGATTTAATCTATTTTTTTTCATGTAAGCCTTGTTGTGATAGTATTTGTATCATCTTCTCAGCAGCTTTCTGCTCAGCTTTTTTTCGCGATGTGCCTTTTGCACTAACTTCAATATTTAAATCATTAGACAATGCTTTCACTGTAAACTCTTGTTCATGGTCTTTACCGTCGATAGTTTCAATACTATACTCAGGAAGACTTAAACCATTTTGCAATAGGATTTCTTGTAACTTAGACTTACCATCTTTGACTCTTACATCATCCAAATTAAGAGTTGATATAACTGGCTTATACCAGTTTAGTATAACCTTTTTAACAGTAGCAAAATCACTATCTAAATAAATTGCCCCAATAATAGCTTCAAATACATCTTCTAATATTTTTTCTCGCTTATGTCCACCTTGTTCACTAGCACCTAAGATAACATATTCATCCAACTTAAAATTTAGAGCTAAATTTGCTAAAGTTACTCCTTTAACTAGCTTAGACCTAATTTGTGAGAGCTTGCCCTCTGCTAAATCTGGAAACTCTAAATACAACGCTTCGGCAATTACAAATCCCAAAATAGAATCTCCCAAAAACTCTAATCTTTCATAGTTTTTCTTTGTTTTACTACGATGAGTTAATGCTCTGACCAAGAGAGTATAATTTTTGAAGTTATAACCAAGAATTTTATATAATCGAGAATATTCAGGAATCATTTATTTAAAAGACCTTACCAATTTCACTCCAACGAACTTTTTTATCAACCTTATCCCAGCTCATCCATACAATCTTTGCTTTACCTACAAGATCCTTCTCAGAAACAAAACCCCAATAACGACTATCTTCACTATTATCTCTGTTATCTCCCATTACGAAATAATGTCCAGCAGGTACTTTAAGATTTTCAAAATCAGTACCTTTTACGGATTCAATCCAATCAACTTGATGCTTAACACCATCAAGATTTTCAGTACAAATTGTATCACCACTGCCATTAGCTAATGATTGATTGTAATAATTAATAGCATCTTTATCACAATTTGTGTACTCAAGTTTTTTACCATTAATCGTCAACATCTTATTCTTGTAAGAAATCACATCTCCAGGTACACCAACGACTCTTTTGACAAAATCCACACTTGGATTAACTGGAAAGTGAAACACTAAAATGTCGCCTCTTTTAGGCTCACCTGTTTTTATCAGAGTTTCATTAGTAAAAGGTGCTCGAATACCATAAGCAGCTTTATTAACAAATATAAAATCTCCAACAGGTAGTGTTGGTGTCATAGATGCTGTAGGGATAAGAAAGTTCCCTATTAGAAATGTTCTAAGCAAAAAAACCACCAAGAATACACTAAACAAGGATCTTGCTTGATCTGCTATCAAAGGAGCCTTAAGGCCACTGTCCTTATAGAACTGACGCTTCTGTTTCTTAGATAGACCCTTTAATTCCTTAGCATAAGGCTTTAATCTTGGCCTTTGAAAAAAAAGTAGGTCCATCAAATAAATCAGACCACTTGCTATAGTTAAAAACAGTAGCCAAAAAGTAAAACCTAGACTTAGGATATAGTTCAATAGTTCCATGAAATCACTTAACTATTTTATCCTTTTGAACAAAATAACCAACGCCTCTAATAGTTTGAATAAAGTTTGGAATATTTATTTTCTTTCTTAGATTGTGCATGTGTACTTCTAGAGTATTAGTGTCCATTTCTTTATCAGTAGAATACACTTCTTCCAGAAGCTGAGTTTTTGGTACAACACGGCCAGCATTTTGCACCAAAATAGCCAAAAGCGCTAATTCTTTTTTTGAAACTGGAATAATAACACCATCTTTAGTTACTGTCTCAGAGCTAGGGTTAAAGCTATAGTCGCCAAACTTGATTTCTTCTTTAGTACTTTTGCCAGATCTTGTGTCTATTCTACGAGAAATAGCTTTAATTCTTGCTACCAATTCTTTAAGCTCAAAAGGTTTAGTAAGATAATCATCCGCGCCTAAATCTAAGCCTTTGATTCTATCCTCCAAACCATCTCTAGCTGTTAAAAGAATAATTGGCACTTTAATACCTTTATTCCTAACATTCCTAAGAACTTCCAAACCTGTTTTAATTGGCATACCTATATCAAGAACCACAATATCATACAATCCTGATTCAACGAAAGTCTGTGCAGCTTCGCCATCAGAAACCAAATTAACAATAAGACCTTCTTTTTGCAGCGCTTCGAGTAAGCCCTCACCTAAGTTAAGATCATCTTCAGCCAATAATAGCCTCATATATTCACCTTTATTCGTTATAAGATTCTAAAAAAACATTTATCAGCTAAAGTATATAGCATAAGGTACATAAAATAAATATTTATTTAAACTTATAAATTATGAGAAATATTACCCTAAAACTAATATGAGTGTTCAAGAAATTTGTGAACTAAACTCTTGGGAAAGTTCTTCTGCTCTATTGATATTTACTTGTATTGCCTTATCAACAGTTCCACCAAGATCAAGTCTTTCAAAAGTAGATAAAGCTTCAAAAGTTATACCTTTTTTAGATGTTACATTTTTTCTTAAAGTAGCCATATCCTCGTCACTTTTCAAGACCATCTGCGCAGCACCAAGACACGTTTGAGCAACAAGCTTCTCAGCTTGTTGTTTATCCAGTCCTCTTTTAGCAGCAGCATTGACCATATGCTCCATAAATTGAAAATAATATGCTGGACCAGAACTTGCTATAGCTGCAATAACATCAATTTCATCCTCTTTTTTAACTACAGCGACCTCTCCCATTGTCTTCATAATATTAATAACTTCTGACTTATTATCATCACTAATATTTTTATTAAAAAATATTCCAGTAGCACCGTAGCCTAAGCTACTAGGCGTATTGGGAATAGTCCTTGCGAAAGAAATATTCTTAGCAAACATTCTCTCATAATCATTAGCTTTGATGCCTGCTGCTACCGTAACTATTGTCTGATCATCTCTAGTATGATCTCTAATATCCCTGATTAGACTAATCATACCTTGTGGCTTTACAGCTAAAATAATAATATCAGCTATAGCAATTGACTCTAGTAAAGAGTCCGAAGACAGTATCCCATATCGACTAACTAAATTTTCTCTTTTATCTTCATTTCTATCAAAAACGATAATATTCTGACCATCATAGCCATGATTAACCATTCCCGCGATCATTGCAGCAGCCATATTACCACCACCAACAAAACAAACTTTCATAAATATACTCTATATACATTCTTTAATTTATATAACTATAACATTTCGGATAATTATTGCTAATATATACACAGACTTAAACCTTAAAAAACATTCAAAAATGAGAGAAATAGTTCTAGCATCAAGCAATAAAGGAAAGATTAGAGAATTTACAGATATTTTTAAAAAAATAAACATTCAAATAATCCCTCAAACAGAATTCAATATTAGTGATGCTGAAGAGACAGGGCTTAGCTTTATAGAAAATGCAATCATTAAAGCAAGACACTGTTCAAGACACACTGGATTGCCTGCAATAGCAGATGATTCTGGGCTTGAAGTATTTTCATTAGCAGGCGACCCTGGTATTTACTCTGCAAGATACGCTGGGGAGCATGGCAATGATGATGCTAATATACAAAAGTTACTGACCAATCTAAAAGATAAAGATAATCGTACAGCTCGGTTTGTATGCGCCTTGGCTTATGTCAGAAATGAAAAAGATCCTACCCCAGTACTAGAATATGGCTTCTTAGATGGCGAGATCGCACACACTTGCTTAGGTGAACATGGTTTTGGATATGATCCGGTATTCTCTTTACCTGAATTACAAAAAACTTTAGCACAACTATCAAATAGTGAGAAAAACAAAATAAGTCATAGAGCTATAGCGCTTGATAAAATTATTAGCAAAATATGAGGCCTTAATGTTTTTTCATCCTTGATGATATAATTTCTTATCATATATGCTAAAATAGCTTAATTAGTTTGATAATTTTTACTAAACAAGTAAGCTTTTGGGTCGAAGTGTGGAACATTTAAAAAGAATATTATACGTTTCTCTTGCTCATATATACTCTAGCCTATTCATTATATATGTACCTTTCATATATCTCAAAAAACTCAAAAGAAGCCTCAAAAATAGTAGCTATAGGCAAAGATGGGGAGAAAGATTTGCTCAAACAAAACTTCGACTAAAGAGTTCAATTTGGATTCATTCAGTATCAGTAGGCGAAACTGTTTCAGCAGAACCTCTAGTGAAAGAGCTCTTAAAAAACTTTCCAAATGAAAATTTTGTTATTACTACTACAACACCTACAGGTAGTGATGTTGTTAAAAATTTGTACAGCAAATACGATAATGTATACCATATGTACATCCCATATGACACAATACCATTCATAAACAGCTTCTTTGTGAAAGTTAATCCTAAGGCTTTCTTGATAATTGAAACTGAAATTTGGCCAAATATTTTAAATAAATGTTTTGCAGAAAATGTTCCCGTAGTTATAACAAACGCAAGACTATCAAGAAGATCGATTAGAAACTACACCAAAATACCATTTGGAAAACATTTCCTATTTAAAAACATAAGTCAAATAAACGCTCAGACTGAAAAAGATGCAAAAAGATTTTGCTCATTAGGTGTTGATAAAGAAAAAATCACAGTAACTGGCAATTTAAAATATAATCTTATCACCCCTGAAAATTTAGAAGATAAGATGCTTAGCATCAAACAAAGCATAAATAGTAGACCAGTATGGATTGCAGGTAGTACTCACCAAGGAGAAGAAGAGATAATACTTGCCGCTCATAAGGAAGTGTTAATCACTTACCCAAACTGCCTATTAATAATAGTACCAAGACATAAAGAACGTTTTCAAAAAGTAGAGAAACTCATTGCAAATGAAGGATTCTCTTACCAAAAAAGATCGTCATCTACCAATGAAATCTTTAACCATACTCAGATATATTTAGGTGATACTATGGGAGAGTTACTTCATCTATACTACATTTCTAACATCACTTTTGTAGGCGGTTCTTTGATAGACAACGGTGGACACAATCTATTAGAACCTGCAGCCCTAACAAAACCAATTATAAGTGGCACAAGTCTCTACAACTTTAGTCAGATATCAAAAGAATTAATTCGCAATAGAGCACTAATACGAGTAAAAACCCATACAGAACTTGCTGAGAGTATAGTTAAGTTACTAGATAATAAAGAATATTCGCAACAAATGTCTCAGGGCTCTCTAAAAACATTTGAAGCTCACAGTGATGTTCTAGAAAAGCAATACAACAATATAGTGAAGTTCTTATGAGTACCACTCCTACACTAGAAAGCTTCAATATTTTTTCAGAAAAGATATTTTCTGAAATTAACTCGCCTTCCGAAAGACTCAAAGAAGCGATGAAATATAGTTTTTTCAGCGGTGGTAAAAGAATACGCGCACAATTTGTATATGCTCTAGGTGAAGCATTGGATATAAGTCTTCAGAACTGTCATAAAGTTGCATTTGCTATAGAGTGCATACATACTTACTCACTTATACATGATGATCTTCCAGCAATGGATAACGATACTTTACGAAGAGGCAAGCCCACGTGTCATATACAATTTAATGAAGCAACAGCGATATTAGCTGGAGATGCATTACAGTCATTAGGTTTTGAAATTCTAAACAATATTGAAGTATCGAACATTGACAAGCTAAAGAAAATAAATATATTTTTTGCAAAATGCTGTGGTCTAGAAGGTATGGTTGGTGGCCAACAATTAGATATAGACGGCGAAAACCAAAGTCTAGAATTAAAAGATTTACAAAAACTGCATATAAACAAAACTGCGAAAATGTTTAGAGCTAGCGTAATAATACCCTACATCATTTCCGAGAATAATAGCAAAGAGATAGAAATCATTTTGACAAGACTTTCTGACTTAATTGGCTTATGTTTTCAAATCAAAGATGATATTTTAGATGTTACAAAATCGACAAAAGAACTTGGTAAAACTAGTGCGAAAGATATTAACGCAAATAAATCCACCTACGTATCTCTAATGGGTCTTGATAAAGCAGGTGATCACTTAAGTCGCAATAAGAGTGAAATCAAAAAACTACTTACTCAATTAAATGAAAGACAACTTTCTACACAAAAGTTAGAAAAACTTATTGAACTAGTTATTCATAGAAACTATTAACTATTTTTGTTACAATTCCGTAATTATTTATTTCATAGTAAATTTAAAAAAATAACAACAATGCAAATAATACAAAAAATTTATGCTTGGCTAGTACACCTATTCACTTCATTAGGTGCAGTATTTGGCATACTCGCTATCATTTTCTCCATAGAAGCTGCTAAAGCCAGTGTGATTAACCAAGTAGATCTTCACCACTATTACATTAAGCTATCAATGTTTAGCATAATCATGGCTATTTTTATTGATTCTATTGATGGTAGCTTGGCCAGATTGGTAGATATAAAAAAATTAGCCCCTCTAGACGGTGCTTTACTTGATAATATTATAGATTTTACAACATACTCCATAGTCCCATGCATTTGGATATATGTCTCAGGGATAGTCTCTCAGGAATGGTTAATTCCAGTAGTAGTAATGATAACGATTTCATCTTCATATCAGTTCTGCCAAACTAATGCCAAAACTGATGACCACTTTTTTGTTGGTTTTCCTAGCTACTGGAATGTAATAGTCATGTACATGCTATGTTTTCAATCTCCATACTGGGTTAACGAGATTGTAATAGTCATTCTTTCGATATTTTCATTTGTACCAATAAAATATATTTACCTATCAAGAACTGAGCATATAAGTACAAATAAGCTTATCAAATCATTTACTTTTATATTTACAATGCTTGCATCAATTTCCACATTCCTAGCAGTGCTAATATATCCTATAAAAACTCCAACTCCTTTTATATCAATAATACTAATTTTCTCTATTTTTTATATATTATTTAGCCTCAAACTTAATATTAAACCAGTAAAAAACTAATCTCTTTAGCGAATAGCTATCCCTTATGGTAATATATTATCTATGGTAAATATTAGTTAATCTACACATGAAAGTATTAAGCCAAGAGGAGCGTCAAAAGCTCTTTGTCGAGAATATATTTCCATACAAACATAAAATCCCTCGTAAAGTATATGAAAAGCAAAAACATCATTTACAAATAGAATTATTAAAGTTTCAAAAATGGGTTAAAGAAAATAATAAAAAAGTTCTAATAATTTTTGAGGGACGAGATGCTGCTGGTAAAGGTGGAACAATAAAAAGAGTTATGGAACACTTAAATCCTCGTGGAGCTAAAGTAATAGCCTTAGAAAAACCCTCTGAAAGAGAAAGAAATCAATGGTATTTCCAAAGATATATCGAACATCTACCATCTGGTGGCGATATAATACTGTTTGATAGATCTTGGTATAATAGAGCTGGTGTTGAACGAGTTATGGGATTCTGTACCGAGAGAGAATATTTTTTATTTCTGGAGCAGGCTCCTCAACTTGAAAAAATGTTAGTTGATAGCGGTACCATAATCATTAAGTTTTGGTTCTCTGTAAGCCAACAAGAACAAAAAGATAGATTTGCAGCTAGAGAAAATCATCCTCTTAAACAATGGAAACTTAGCCCTATTGATAAAGCATCCTTAGATAAGTGGGATGACTATACAGAAGCTAAAGAAAGGATGTTTATATATACAGACAAGCCTTATGCGCCCTGGGTAATTGTGAAGTCTGATGATAAGAAAAGAGCAAGAATAAATGCTATTAGATATATACTAAATAGTATTGATTATGATAACAAAGATCCTGAGGTAGCAATTGCACCAGACCCTCTTATCGTAGGAACATCATCAAAAATATATAAATAACAATAAACTTAAGCAAAATTTCTATTGACTAAACACCATATTTAAAATATAATCTTGACTATAGTTTTGGGCCTATAGCTCAGTTGGTTAGAGCGCCGGACTCATAATCCGTAGGTCGTAGGTTCGAGTCCTACTGGGCCCACCAAACTATAAAATTTATCAAGATATAGTCCCCATACAAATTTAAAAAAATAAAACTCATATCTACAGAAATACTTTTTGCTGTTAAGCAGACTAAACTCTATTTGATTGACTATTTTTTAGGAATCAAAAAGTACAAGAAAATAATAAAATGGAACAAACTCTTTAAAATTAGATATGCCTATCTACAATATAGCTGCCAAATAACTTTGCTTATCTTTTTTTGTAAGTCTAACTTTATGCTCATTCATTAGTGTACCATTAAATGATTTACCTAAAGCTTCCAAAATATCAAGCATGAGTTCATAGCAGGTTTTAACATCATATCCTATATTGGCAAGCTTTCTATAGTTCATTACTGCCACTATCCCATTTACCTCACCTTCATTACTAGCCAAAAATTCTTGACCTTCATTATCAGGCAAAACACTAAAAATAACATCTTTATAGTTTATCTTTTGAAAGACCTTCTCTTCTGTAAATTTAATACCATAATACTTCAAAAATGTTGCTAAATCTTTTACCTGTATAGATTGAGTTCCTTCAAAATAGATTAATAAAAAACCATCCCTCAATAAAGGATACTCACGCTGAACATCCTCGACGCGTGCATTGCTTGGTGAACTTTTAGCTTGACTTATCAGCTCTTGACTATTTGCATGTTCAATATTTGCTAGAATATCTTTTTGTCTAACTCTCAAACTTTTACGGAATAAATCAATTATGATTAAGACCACTAAAATTAAAACTAAAGCCAATATCAATGTCATTTATTTAGTACCTTTGGTGTTTTCATACTCATGTATTATATATTTAAAGATTATAAAAATTAAGATTTTTCTATCATTGTATCCAATACTTCTATGATCTTTTCTTCGGTGTCGACAATCATATCTTCATGAATTTTTTCAAACTCTTGAACTATATAATCATTTCTTTGCTTATCATCAAACAGTCTTTTCAATTCATAAAAAAGATTATCTGCAGTACAATCTTCTTGAATTAGTTCTTTTATTATTTCACTTTTATGCAAAATATTTGGAAAAGCCCAATAACTATGACCACGTATAAGAATTCTACCGATAAATGCTGAAAGTTTAGACAACTTATAACCAACTACCATAGGTAACTTACACAACATAGCCTCTAAGGTTGCTGTACCAGATGCCAATAAACTCAAATCCGAAGCTTTTAACACTTCGTGAGAGTTTGTTTCAAAAACCTCAATTTCCAAGTCTCTAATTTGTGTATCATACTCAGCAAATATTGATCTAAGTGACGGTTTAGCTAATGGCATAATAGCTTTGAATTTATATCCAGATTCCTGTAACTTTTGCAATGCTTCCAAAAATAATGGTAACAGCCTAGTTACTTCAGTAGTTCTACTACCTGGTAATACAGATAGTATTGGCAATCCTACATTTTCAAGACCAAGATGCTCTCTATACTTCGCTCTATCAATCTTGATTGGTATATTTTTAGCAAGCGGATGCCCTACATATATAGCTTCAAAATCATGTCTATTTTTGTAGTATTCCACTTCAAAAGGTAAAATTGCTAAAATCTTATCAGTCGCTTTTCTGATTTTTTTGATACGATACTCTCTCCACACCCATATTTTAGGACTAACATAGTGTATAGTCTTGATACCAGCAGACCTTAGCTTTCTTTCTACGGTTAGGTTAAAGTCAGGTGCATCTATACCAATAAATATATCAGGCTTATTATGTTTAAAGTGATTAATTATCTTTTTACGAATACCTAGTATATTAAGACCTTTTGAAATAATCTCAAAAAAACCAATTAGAGACAAGGCATCCATAGGATATAAGCTCTTAAACCCTTGACTTTCCATTTTAGGGCCACCAATGCCTTCTATTATAGCATCAGGATATTTTTTTCTCAGAGCTTCGACAAGAGTTGCACCCAGCTGATCTCCTGAGAGCTCTCCTGCTACAATACCTATTCTCATTATCTTAGTATGCCTCTACGTGAAGTACTTATCACATCAACGAATGGTTCTAGCACAGGCTCTTCATCTGCCATTTCTTTAATGACTTCAAACGCCTCTTTGATCATCAAGCCCTTTCTATACAGCACTTTATAAACTTCTTTTATTTTCTTTAAGTGCTCTGGAGTAAACCCTCTTCGTTTCAGACCTTCTGTATTTATTCCACAAGGGGTTGCACCTGCTGTTACAGCTGTTACCATTAAGTATGGTGGAACATCTTTTCCAACAAGAGCAGCATGAGCTATAAACGCATGTTTACCAACTCTGCAAAACTGATGAATACCAACATTTGAGCTCAAAATAGCAAAATCATCGACATGGACATGACCTGCAAGACCAACTCCATTTACAAGACTAATATTATTTCCAACTTTGCAATCATGACCTATATGAACATAGCACATAATGAGGTTATTATTTCCAACTGTTGTAATACCTGTCTCTTTTGATGTGCCACCATGTATAGTAACACACTCTCTAATGATATTGTTATCCCCAATAATAACTTGAGAAAAGTCACCCAGTTTATAAGTATAATCAATAGGATCATCACCTATTGATGCATACTGGAAAATACGGTTATTCTTGCCTATTACTGTATTATCTCCAACAGTAACATGACTCTTAAGCTCTGTACCTTCACCTACAACGGCATTCTCTCCAATAACACAGAATGGTCCTATTATAGCACTTTCGGCTATTTTGGCGCTTTCATGTACTACTGCCAAACTATGTATCACAATCAATAATCCTTATATGCTGCCATTAACTCAGCTGAACAAACGACTTGCCCATCAACTTTAGCTACAGACTCCGCCGTGCAGATAATATTTTTCTGCTTAACCATACGTGACTCGATAACCAAAACATCTCCAGGAACGACTGGTCTTTTGACTCTAACCTTATCAATACCCGCCAGCATAAACGTTCTTCTTCCACCACCAGCTTTAGCAACAACATGAGCAAACAGTGTCTCAGCCATCAATTCACCAAGTATAGCAGTTGCCTGAGCCATAGCTTCTACAATTAAAACACCAGGCATGACTGGAAACTCCGGGAAGTGACCATTAAAAAAATCTTCATTTATCGTTACATTTTTATGGGCCACAATAGTTCTATCTTCAATACTCCAATCAACAATCTTATCTAAAAGAGCAAAAGGATACCTATGAGGTAAAATTTTTCTAATCCCCATTACATCTATTTGTTTATTTTTTTCATCAAACTGGCTCATGAATAATCCTTACTTATTTAACTTATCTTCTAATTGTTTTACTTTTTTAATCAAACTGTCGATTTTAGATAATCTCGCTACGAATCGTCCCCATTGAATCCTTGGCTTAGCTTCAAATGCAGCATAATACATTCCAGGTTGAGTAATCGATTTGCCTATGTTAGATGCTCCGCCAATAACTGCATTGTCACATATACTTATATGACCTGTTATAGCAGATTGTCCACCTATCAAACAATTATCACCAATAGTAGTACTCCCAGCTACTGCTGTGACACCTGCCAAGGCAGTATTTCGACCAATAACTACATTATGGGCTATCTGTACCAAATTATCAATACGAGCACCTTTTTTAATAATGGTATCGTCGATAGCTCCCCTATCAACCGTAGTCCCTGAGCCAATCTCAACATCATCCTCTATTACAACTCTTCCTAACTGAGGAATCTTAGTCCAACTACCATCATCATCTCTGGCATTACCAAACCCATCACACCCAATCACTGCATTTTGGTGTATTATACAGTTAGCACCAATTTGAACATCATGAGCAATAGAAACATTACTCTTTATAAAAGTATCACTACCTATTTTAGTACCTTCATCAATAGTGGTGCATGCACCAATAAAAGTATTATCTCCAATAGTAACGTTTTCACCGACAACAGAGTTTGCTCCAATAGTAACATTTTCACCTATAACAGCACTTGAGGCTATTACAGCTTTACTATGTATTTTACCATCTGGCTTTGGTGACTTATCAAACAACTCCATAACTTTAGCCAATGCCATATATGGGTTTGATAAAACAACTGCATTTGTATTACAAAACTCTAAGGCTTCCTCTGTAATTAGCACAGCAGAAGCTTTAGTCTCTGATAGCGCCTTCAAATACTTAGGATTCGTGCAAAAAGAAATATCTCCGACACCTGCTTTCTCTAAAGTAGCTATCCTATTTATTTCAATACTCTTGTCACCCTTAACTTCACCATCTAGTTTCGAGGCCAAAAAATCTAAAGAATACATTCCAAAACTCCCCAAACAATTAAGAGTTCTTATTCATAATTTCAATTACTTGGTTTGATATATCATCAACATTATTTACATAAGCTAGCGCCTGAGTTGTCATAACAATATTATAACCCTTTTGTTTAGCAACTGTTGCTACCGCACTATCAAAAGATGCTTGGAATTTCTTAGATAACTTATCTTTTGCAGCATACTCTTTTTGCTGAAGAACTTGAGCTTTTTGAGCAAAGCTCTGTTGCTCTTGTTGAATCTGCTGCTGCTTCTTCTCCAGCTCAGCTTTTGTCATAGTAGCTGAATTTTCTTGAAGCGTTCTCATTTGTTGCATAATATCATTTTGCTCTTGCTTAAGCTTTGCTGCCTCTGGCTTTAAGTCATTTTCCATTTTCTTTACGCTAACTGATCCCAAATCAGAATCATTGAAGATCTCTACAGGGTTAACTACCGCTATCTTAGTATCTGCATATACTCCCGTCACAGCACTAGCCAAAATGCACAACGATAATACAATTTTTTTCATTTTAAGATCTCCCTTAATTTTTATTATATATTCAATAACAGATTCTAACACAATATTATAGACCTTGTTAAATCGTTTTGGTATTAGATTTCGATAAATATTTTCTAGATTAATTATTTTTTTTAGAAGTTTTGACCAAGTGAGAACTGGAAAACTTGCGTAACATCTCCAGGCTGAACATTAAATGGCTGTGCTATTGATACTGCCAAAGGCCCCATTGGCGAAGCCCATCTAAACTCAACACCCACAGAATATTTAAGGTTAGTAAATGATGGAGTAGTCTCTTGTTTTGGCTGAGGTGCTACAACCCCTTTCAGATCATAAGTAGTATAAGTGTTACCTATGTCAACAAATGCACCTATTCGCATTTTTGAGCTATCTTTGATAAATGGTACTGGAAAAAGTAAGTCATAGTTATTGTAGATATTAAGGTTACCACCAATTGAGTTACCTATTTGACCATTTTGTAAATTTATATCACGCGGACCTAAAGAACCTTGTAGGAAACCACGAACACTTCCCCAACCACCTCCGTAGAAGTTCTCATAAAAAGGTAAGTTATCAGTACCACCATATCCACCACCATACTGCACACCACCCCTGATAGTTAGAGCAGACATATCTGTATTTGGTATAGCTATATTATACTTACCTCCAACTTCAATCTTATAAGCTTCAATATTACTAATAACTGGTATATTGACTGAGCCATTAATATCGAATGAGCCACCATCTGTAGCGAACATATATTTATTAGAATTATCAAAACTCCAACCAGCAGTTAAAGCAGGCTCATTAAAGCTATTTCTCCCACCTTGTTGCTGTATAAACCATTGTACAATTGATGAAGTAAACCCATTAGATTGGTTAACAGTATTATTTGCAAATGTTATACCCGCTGAAACGTTACTAAATGTTGATATTGGCACACCATACATTAGTCTTGCACCGATAGTATCTAATCGATATGCCGCAACCGCATTAGTTTTTGCAAAGTTTGATCTATTAATATAAGCTGAAATACTCTGACTAACTCCAGAAGTAGTAAAATAAGGATCAATATAACTTATATCTAATTGTTGGAATGGAATCGATAACTGCGCATTAAGGTTAAAGGTATTGCCGGTACCAAAAACGTTAGGCATATTAAGCCTACCACCAATCATGAAACCATATAAGTCCGAGAAACCTAAGCTTCCACTAACTGAGTTCGCATTTCTCTCTTTGATATTATAGTTGACATCAACCAAGTCATCAGAGCCCTCTACAGGCACAAGCTCCATATCTGCACCTGCGACGTATGGAAGCTGATCAAGCCTTCTTTGAGACTTATCTATGGCTTCTTTATTATACTGGCTTTGCTCATAGTACTGCAACTGTCTACGAAAAACATAATCATTAGTAACATTATTACCAAAGAAATTAACTCTATTTACGTATACTTTTTTACCGGCATCTACAACAAACTTGAAAGAAACTATACGCTTCTTCTTATCAATTGTCGGAATAGGGTTAACTGTAGCGAATGCATAACCTTTACTTCCCAACAAGGTTTTTATACTCTCAACCGTATCAACAAGCTTACTTTTAGAAAAAACCTCGCCTCGCTTTATTTTTATCAAAGATTCTAACTCAGACTTTGGTAAAATAAATTTTCCGGTCAAAGATACGTCACCAACCTTATATACATCACCTTCTGCGACATCAAGAGTGATATATGAATGCTCTCGATCCTTAGACATTGATGCTTGCTTAGATGTAACTTTAAAATCAAGATAACCTCTATCAAGATAATAATTAGTTACCCCTTGAACAGATTGATTCATACCTTCAGGAGAGTAACTATCAAACGACGACAAAAAGCCCCACAAATTCCATATAGATGGAACTTCGAAGGCCATACTACTATCTAATTCTGAATCATCAAAGTTTTTATTACCTACAAAATTTATAGAATCAATAGTTGCAGGCTTCCCTTCTTTAAAGGTAATGTTTATATCAATCCTATTATTAGGGAGTTTTCTAATATTTTCATCAACCTCTGCACCATATAGGCCCATCATAGAGTATTGATTTAGTAGTGACTGCTTAAGCAAAAACATCGTATTCGGGTTATATACATTACCAACATATATACCCGCATCAGTAAAGACCTTTTCCAGATCTTCTTTTTTAAGTTTTTTATTTCCTGTGAAATTAAAACCAGCAATAATTGGTCTCTCTTTAACATTAATAAAGAGGTTACTACCCTTACGATATAGATCAACACTATTAAAAAATCCTGTACCGTAAAGATTATTAATAATTTGGTTTGTATCTTCTGGAGTGATATAACTACCTTTCTTATAGCCAATTCGGCTCTTTACCACATCACTCTGTAAACCTTCCAAACCTTTTATGGAAACATTGTCTAATATAAAACTGTCATTATCTGCCCAGCTATTTAATGCAATACCCATAAGAAGAGAGGCTAATACAAACTTCTTTCTCAAAAAAAACACTCAATTTACCCCAAAACAGAATCCACATATTCTCGAGTCTTTCTATCTATTTCAAAAACTTCTTCTATATTTGTTGGATTCTCAAAAATCAACTCTTTTGTTACTTTTTTATTTACTTCTATTATATCTAAATACTTAATTCTTTCGTTTAAAAACGCTGCCACCAAAACTTCATTTGCAGCGTTAAAAACAATATTTGCTGAATAATTTTCATTCTTTAAATTATCAAAAACTATTTTCAAAGCCTCGAATCTGTCAAAACAGGCTTCCCTAAAAGTAAGCTCATATTTTGTAAAATCCAATCTATCAACATTAATCGACCCTCTAACTGGGTAATACATTGCGTTTGCTATAGGTGTTCTCATATCTGGTACACCTAATTGCGCTATATAACTACCATCCACATATCTAACCATAGAGTGGATTACACTTTGAGGATGAATCAGAACGCTTATTCTATCAGCTGAAACAGAAAAAAGCCAATATGCCTCGATAACTTCTAGTGCTTTATTTACCATAGTTGAGCAATCAACAGAAATTTTTCTTCCCATTTCCCAATTAGGATGAGCACAAGCCTGAGCAGGTGTGATATCAATCAAATCGCTTAATTCTTTATCCCTAAAAGGCCCACCAGATGCTGTCAAAACTATTTCACTAATTTCTTTAGTATATTTCTTATCCGAGTTGTCAATACATTGAAATATAGCATTATGCTCACTATCCACAGGTATAAGCTGAGCATTATTTTTCTCAACTTCTTCAATTAAAAGATGTCCAGCTGTTACAAGAGACTCCTTATTTGCAAGCAAAATTTTCTTGCCTGCTCTAGCTGCAGCAAAGGTAGGCTTAAGACCTGCTATGCCGACTATAGCAGACATCACCAAATCGACTTCTACCGCACTTGAAACTTCCTCTAAAGCACTTTCACCAACCAAAATAGTAACATCAGATATCAGGGCTTGTAATTGTTGCTTTTTAGGTAAATCCGAAACTACAGCAAATTTTGGTGAAAATTCTTCACATAATCTCGCCAACTTTTCTACATTACTAAAAGCTGATAACGCATAAACCTCAAAGTCATTACTCTCTCTAATTACAGCTAATGTACTATCTCCTATTGAACCTGTAGCACCCAGTATAGTTACCTTTTTCTTTAGCATATTAATTTATTCACTCTGCTCTGTTGCTTCAGAAATTTCTACATTATCACTATCAACTTCATCATCTTTTTTGACTACTTTTAGACTTATAAGCCTTTCATTATTCCTAAGATTAATAAGTCTAACACCCTGAGCAGAACGGCCACATTCTCTAACTTGATCAGATGAAGTCCTAACCAGAGTTCCATTATCGGTAATCATGACTATATCTTC
This sequence comes from Francisella salina, assembly GCF_000219045.1. Classification (NCBI taxonomy): domain Bacteria; kingdom Pseudomonadati; phylum Pseudomonadota; class Gammaproteobacteria; order Thiotrichales; family Francisellaceae; genus Francisella; species Francisella salina. Next base: position 815,359 of record NC_015696.1, on the reverse strand, counting down.
ATCATTACCAACCAAAACAGCAACAACAACTTTACCATTTCTATCAGAGGTTGATATAGCTATTACACCTTGACTAGCTCTTTTAGTTCTACGATATTCTGATACTGCAGTACGTTTACCATAACCATTCTCAGTTGCTGCCAAGACAACGCCTTCATCAGGATTCGTTACGATCATAGAGACTATTTTTTGATCAGCATGTAAACGCATACCAGTTACACCAGCAGCCGAGCGCCCCATAGCTCTAACATCTGACTCACCAAAACGAATTGCCTTACCCGCATCTGAGAACATCATAATTTCCTTAGAACCGTCTGTAAGAGCAACATATGACAGTTCATCACCGTCATTTAATCCAATTGCTATCTTACCTGTAGAGCGAGGTCTCGCAAACTCTGATAAATCAACTTTTTTAACCCTACCAAGCTTAGTTGACATAAACACATACCAACCTTCTGTAAACTCAGAAATTGGCATTAAAGCGGTTATTCTTTCATTCTTATCAAGTGGTAAAATATTATTAATAGGTCGACCTTTAGAAATTCTACTTGCTACAGGGAAATCATATACTTTTGACCAGTACACTCGGCCCAAACTAGAGAAACAAAGCATTGTGTCATGAGTCGAAGCAAGCATTAATTTAAAGATACTATCTTCTTCTTTAGTCTTAGTTGCAGACTTACCAACACCACCACGTTTTTGAGCATTATACATACTAAGCGGTTGAGTTTTAACATAACCATCCATTGACAAAGTCACAACCATGTCTTCTTCTGCTATAAGATCTTCTCTTGTAAGATCAAGTCTTGATTCTATAATCTCAGACTTCCTTGTATCACCGTAGTTATCTCTGATTTCAACAAGCTCCTCTTTCACAACACGAATCAGCTCATTCACATCACTCAAGATACCTATTAGATACTTAATTCTTTCAATAAGTTCTTTAAACTCGTTAGTAATTTTATCCTGTTCTAAACCTGTTAATCTATGCAATCTTAAAGCAAGTATTGCCTCAGCCTGCTCTTCTGTAAGATTGTAAGAGCTATCAACTTGAATGCCATAGTAAGATGCTAATGTTTCTTTACGATACATCTTAACATCAACTCCCTCAAGCATACTCTTAACCATAGAACCATTCCATGATCTAGCAAGCATTGACTCTTTTGCATCGGCAGGACTTGGAGAAGCCTTAATAAGCTCAATCATCTCATCAATATTAGCCAACGAAAGCAATAAGCCTTCTAATATATGCGCACGTTCCTTTGATTTTCTTAACTCAAAAATTGTTCTTCTTGTAACAACTTCTTTTCTGTGTTTAATGAACTGCTCTAATATTTCCTTAAGATTAAGTAACTTAGGTCTATTGTCGCTTAGTGCCACCATATTTATACCAAAACTACACTGTAGCTGAGTTTGAGCATATAAAGTATTTAAAACAACTTCTGGAGACTCATCTCTCTTAAGGTCAATAACAACCCTAATACCATCTTTATCCGATTCATCTCTTAATTCAGATATACCTGTTACCTTTTTATCTTTTACAAGTTCCGCTATTTTTTCAACTAGTTTGGCTTTGTTAACCTGATATGGTATTTCTGTAACCACAATCTGAGACTTACCAGAAGCTTCATCTTCATGAATATAAGCTTTGGCACGCATAATAACGCGCCCACGACCAGTCTTATACGCCTCCAAGATACCATCAGTACCATTTATGTAAGACCCAGTAGGAAAATCTGGTGCAGGAATATATTGAATCAAATCCTCTATAGTTAATTTTGAATCATCAATCAAAGCTATAGTACCATTAATAACCTCTGTCATATTGTGCGGAGGAATATTTGTCGCCATACCCACAGCAATACCTGATGACCCATTGACTAAAAGATTTGGAACTCTAGTCGGTAAAACATCAGGAACCAATTCTGTATTATCATAGTTTGGAGAAAAATCTACAGTTTCTTTTTCTATATCAATCAAAAGCTCATGCGTCAGCTTCTGCATTCTAATCTCAGTATAACGCATAGCTGCAGGAGAATCGCCATCTACAGAACCAAAGTTACCTTGCCCATCTACCAACGTATAACGTAGAGAAAATGGCTGAGCCATTCTAACGATAGTATCGTATACCGCAGTATCACCATGTGGATGATACTTACCTATCACATCACCGACAACCCTAGCAGACTTCTTATATGGTCTATTGTAATAATTAGACAACTCATTCATTGCAAAAAGCACTCGGCGGTGAACTGGCTTCAAACCATCTCTCACATCTGGCAAGGCACGACCAACGATCACACTCATTGCATAATCAAGATATGATTGTTTAAGTTCTTTCTCTATATTTATAGATGATGATTCTTTAGTAGGTATAGACATTACTTATCGCTTATTACAAAGATAAAACATATAGCCGATATTCTAACACATTCAATAGCAAAAAGCACTCTTTAGAGACCGTACTAAGCCTAAGCAAGAACCAAACACTTACGTAGTAACATTATCCAAACAACATCTATCAAATTTTGATAAGGACTATCAATATATGATAAATTAGCAACTCTAATTTTAATATATAATATGTCCACAAAATTCCAAACATGAAATATTACATTCTTTTGAGGAGATTACTAAATATGAAAAAAATTATCATAAGCTCAATATTAGCATCACTGGCACTACCAGTAGCATCACTAGCAAACACATCGCTCAAAGAAGGCGAAGTTGCTTATCACAACACATTCCCCTTCAGCAAGTCAGCAACTTACGATATTTTTACTACAAATACTGAATACGCAAATACTGTAATAATGTCTAATACCATTGCTGGTGTTATGTACGGATATTTAATTAAACAAAAATATCCTGACATGAAATTCAACAAAGATTACTTATATGGCTCATTAATCGGACAGCTAATGCAAGAATCAGACATGACAACTCAGATTAACAAAGATTTTAAACCAAATGATCCTGATCAGTTAATTCAGAATGAAACTTATGCCAATATTCTTTTATCAAAAGGACAAGGTGGTCCTTATCAAATCAATGACTATTCAAAAAGGTTACCAGGAGTAGGACAAGAAGGATCACTTGGTCTAGTAAACTACAACTCTATTGCAAAGGTTCTAGGCTACTCTATCGAAGATCAGGATAGTGGTAAGCAAACTGACAGCCAAGGACCCAAAGCTTTAGACAATATATATGCAGGACCAATGATTACGACATTCTATCATTTCAATGATATCAACAGGATGAATATTAATGCTTCTAATGACTGGTTTGTGTATCACCAACAATGGAAAGACTGTTTAGCTAACTCACAAAAAAGTGATGCTAGTGGCTTAAACTTCCCATTTGTTATGAATGTTGTATACAATGCTGGTTCATACAGTCCAGTACTTAAAACATACCTAAATATTTGTGCAAACGGATCTACAGATTCAAAAGAATACAAAAATATGAACAACTGGATGTTAGACACAATCACTTATCAAACTAAAGTAGGTGCTGAAAAGCCTAATGATGGTGAAGCAACATACTATCGCTACCCTAGACAAGTATCTTTCTATATTAATCAGATATTTAATAACAACAATGCAAAGCTAGAAAAAACTGAACTTCAAGTCAACAATGAAGTAATATTCAAAATTGAAAGGCTTAAAGCAGTATTTGGAATGGTAATGCACAAACTATCCTATAGAAATAGCAATGATGAACTTCAATATATTAATATTTCAGATGCTAATACAGCTTTTGATCAAGCCATAAAGCAACTAAAAATAACAGAAACTGAACTAAGCTTCTCAAATACTCCTAAGACAAAAAATCAACAGAGACTAGTAATCTATAAAATCATCAACAAAGCCATTGCCAATTTAGCAAAAAATGACAACATAGATTTCACAGCAATATATGACAAGCAGCCTGGTCCTGGACCACAACCTGGCCCAACACCAAAGCCACAGTATAAGTATCCTGATGGTATTGGTGAATATGTAGCTGGTACAGTTGTTAGCGCAGGTGATAGCACATACCAGTGTAAAGTTGCAAACTGGTGTAACGATTCCACATATTCTCCAGTAGGTGATTACTCTGACTCAGCATGGCAAAATCTAAATCCTCAACCAACTCCTCCAGTTCCAGAAGGTGACTGGGATCCTAAGAAAACATATGTTGAAGGTGATTTTGCAAAAGTGAATGGAATAAATTACAAATCTAATTTTTGGAATAAAAATAAAAATCCAGAAGATAATAACTGTGAGTACGGTTGCCCTTGGACAAAACAGTAACTTTAAAACTCAAAATATCTCTTAAACATAAAAAGCTTTAACACCCAAATAACTTTCATTACTAGCAACACACAGCACTAAAATGATATACTTTGAGAAAGCTTATTAGCAAATAAACTTAAATTTAAGGGAAATGACTTTTATGAAAAAGATACTAGTAGCATTAACAGCTATAATAACCCTAATATCATACGGATTTTGCGACGATGTAAAACAAAAATGTAAAATCGAATCATGCGAACTTAGCATAACTCATGCAGAAGTAAAAGAAACCAAAGGCAATAATACAGCTATAAAAATGCACATTAAGAATAGCGGTAATGAAACTGTTGATATTATCGCAGCATATTCGCCAGTGGACACCCAAACACAACTTCACCATTTTGTAACAGTCGGCAATAAACGTGTAATGAAGCAAATCAAGACAATTGAAATATATCCTCATAATAGTGTTGATCTGTCATATCAAGAGTTACATGTAATGCTAATAGGCCTTAAACAAAAAATCACAAAAGGTCAAAAAATACCTGTGATGCTAATCTTAGAAGATGGTAGCACACTTTCAACAACCGCAATAGTCGACTAATTTTCCCCTTATAATTTCCAATCTACAGGATTGAGACCTTTTGAAGTCAAATATTGATTAGCTTTCACAAAATGATTACAACCTTCAAATCCTCTATATACAGATAGAGGCGATGGATGTGATGATTCAAGAATTAAGTGCTTAGTATCATCAATAAGATTTTTTTTCTTACGAGCATGTGAGCCCCACAGCATAAACACAACATTTGGCTTATTGTTAGATATCTTTTGAATTACAGCATCTGTAAAAATCTCCCAACCAATATCTTTATGTGAATTAGCCTTATGAGCTTCTACCGTAAGTGTCGTGTTTAGCAGAAATACTCCTTGCTTTGCCCAATTTATCAGACAACCATGCTCAGGAATCTTAAATTCTGCGATACTGCGCTCTAATTCTTTGCAAATATTACGTAGTGATGGTGGGGTATCAACTCCTTCCTGCACAGAAAAAGCAAGTCCATGGGCTTGATTATAATTATGATAAGGATCCTGCCCCAAAATTACGACCTTTAAATCATCTAGCTCGGTATACTTAAAAGCACTAAATACATTTTCTTTTGTAGGAAAAATAATTTTACCAACAGATGTTTCACTAGTCAAAAACTCTAATATTTTTTTAAAATAAGGTTTCTGCTTTTCTTCTGCTAAGATATCTGACCAATTCATTTCTTATATTCTATAAATTCTATAACTTATAAAATTATAACAAAATGAAAATACAGTAAGATAAAAATATAAGATTAATATTTAATTAGAGAGGTTTATTTTTTCTTCTTTTGAGGAGGAAGATCTGTTGCAGTACCTTCAAACACTTCCGTAGCCATCATCAAGCTCTCAGATAGAGTTGGATGTGGATGTACTGTAAGAGCTATATCTTCAGCATCACAGCCCATTTCAATAGCAAGTGCAGCTTCAGAAATAAGCTCTCCAGCATTAGTACCAACGATAGAAGCACCGATAATCTTATGATTCTCATCAAATAGAACCTTAGTCATACCCTCTGATCTATCGATACTTAGGGATCTACCACTAGCAGCCCAAGGGAATACACCTTTCTCATACTTGATACCTTTTGCTTTTGCAGAAGTCTCTGTCTCACCAACCCAAGCAACTTCAGGGTCAGTATAAGCAACTGAAGGAATTACTAACGGATCAAAACTATGGTTCAGACCAGAAATAACTTCTGCAGCTGTTCTCCCTTCCGGCACTGCTTTATGAGCAAGCATAGGCTGACCAACAATGTCTCCGATTGCGTAGATATGCGGTACGTTTGTACGAAGCTGTTTATCCACTGCAATAAAACCTCTTTCATCAACATTTACACCAGCTTTCTCAGCATCGATAAGCTTACCGTTAGGCTTACGACCTATAGCCATAAGAACCCTATCATAACGCTCATCTTTTGCTGGATGATCACCTTCCATAGTTACATAGATACCATCTTTTTTAGCTTCCATAGCTGTAACACCTGTTTTCAAGCGAACATCATACTGACTATTCACTTTTTGGTATGCTTTAACCAAGTCCTTATCCACACCATTCATAAGTTGATCAGCGAATTCCACTACAGTGATCTTTGTACCAAGTTCAGAGTAAACTTGCGCCATCTCAAGACCGATGATACCACCACCCACTACAAGCATAGTTTCAGGGATCTCTTTCATCTCAAGAGCACCAGTAGAGTCGATAATTCTGTCATCTTCAGGCACAAACGGTAAGTTTATAACACTTGACCCAGCAGCGATAATACAATTATCAAATGCAATTTTTGTAACCTTACCATCTACAGCTTCTACAGCCAGCTCTTTATCAGAAGTAAATTTACCATAACCCTGTACGATTTTTACTTTACGCATCTGAGCCATGCCTTTTAAACCACCAGTAAGCTTACCGATCACACCATCTTTATATTTCAATAGATTTTCTCTATTAATATTAAGACCACCCATCTCGATTATACCTAGAGACTCTAAGTGGCGAGCTTCATTGATAACTTTAGCAATATGCAACATAGCTTTTGAAGGGATACACCCAACATTTAGACACACACCTCCAATCTCAGCGTATCTCTCAACCAAAACCACTTCTAGACCTAAATCTGCAGCCCTAAATGCCGCACTATACCCACCAGGACCACTACCTAGCACTACTAATTGTGTTTTAATATCACTCATTTTAAAACTCCGTATTTACATTATGATTTCACGTAAATCAGATAAAATCTGACTATATCTTGTCAAGAACTTAGCAGCTAGTGCACCATCAATAACCCTATGATCTGCTGACATAGATAGTGGCAACATAGTTCTAGGTTCAAATTCTTTACCATTCCAAATTGGTTTAACAGCTGTCTTAGATACACCCATAATAGCAACTTCAGGCATATTTATAATTGGTGTAAATGCTGTAGTACCTAACACGCCGATACTTGAAATAGTAAATGTAGCACCAGACATATCCTTAGACCCCAATTTACCATCACGAGCCTTACCAGCTAGCTCCATAATATCTTTTGATATTTCTATAATACCTTTCTTATCAGCATCCTTGATAACTGGAACCATAAGACCAGCTGGAGTATCTGCAGCAAAACCAATATTGTAATATTTCTTCAATATTAAATTCTCACCATCATTTGATAATGAGCTGTTCATTCTTGGGAACTCTTGTAGAGCTACAGCAGCAGCTTTTACCAAGAATGATAATGGAGTAATCTTAACACCCATTTTCTCAGCAAAACCTTTTTTAGCTTTTCTAAACTCTTCAAGATCTGTAACATCCGCATCATCGTAGAAAGTTACATGAGGAATTTTTACCCAGTTTCTATGTAAGTTTTTCGCACTGATTTTATTGATGCGAGTTAGAGGCTGAGTTTCAATCTCACCAAATTTAGAGAAATCAACAACTGGATCATCCAAAAGATCCAAACCACTTCCACTTGCAGCAACTTTACCAGTCTGGACTTGTGTTACAGCATGCTTGATATAATTATAACAGTCTTCTTTCGTTACACGACCCTTACGACCAGTTGCTTTGACCTTACTTAAATCAACATTCAAGATTCTGGCTAGTTTTCTAACCGCTGGTGAAGCGTGAGCATTAGAGTTATCTACCGCATACTCATTTACGCTACTTTGCGCTACTGGTGCAGGAGCTAGTTTTGCCGATTCTTGCTTAGGCGCTTCAGATTTAGCCACTTGACTAGGAGCTGCAGCAGGAGCTGAACCTTGTGTTTTGACTTTAAGAATTAGAGTACCTTGAGCAACCTTATCACCCACTTTTGTGATAACTTCTGTAACTTCTCCCAGGCACAGGAGATGGAACTTCCATACTAGCTTTGTCTGTCTCTAAAGTGATTAAAGAGTCTTCCTCTTCCACCTTATCACCAACAGCTACAGCCACTTCAATCACATCAACACTATCATAATCACCGATATCTGGAACTTCAACATCTACAATCTGTCCTGATGCTGACGCAGGCGCTTCTTGTTGAGCCTGTTCTTGAGCAGGTTCTGAATTAGATGCATTAGCAACCTTAAGTATTAGATCACCCTCACCGACTTTATCGCCAACTTTAACTGCTATTTCAGTAATCTTACCAGCAGCAGATGATGGTACTTCCATACTAGCTTTATCTGTTTCTAAAGTAATTAGAGGGTCTTCTTCGGCAATCTGATCACCAACTTTAACAGCTATCTCAATAATTTCAGCAGCATCATAGTCACCAATATCTGGGACTTTGACATCTACAGTTTGTGAAGGTTGTTGGCTTGCAGGCGCTGCAGGTGCAGCTGCTTCTTGCTTAGGCTTTTCTGCTGACGCTTGACCTTCAACTTCGACTTCCATAATTGCCGAACCCTCAGCCACCTTATCACCAACCTTGACAGTTAGTTTAACAATTTTTCCAGCTACTGGAGACGGAACTTCCATACTAGCCTTATCAGTCTCTAATGTAATCAAAGAATCTTCTTCGGCGATAACATCACCCTCTGCGACATTAACTTCGATCACATCAACACTATCATAATCCCCAATATCAGGAACTTTAACTATCTCTATAGACATTAATATCTCCTCAATTAGCTATATAATGGAGCTACACGCTCTGGGTCTATATTGTATTTTTTAATTGCTTCTTTAACTTCACTAGCTTTAACTTTACCATCAAGTGATAAAGCATATAAAGATGCAACAACCACGTGATATCTATCAACCTCAAAGAAGCTTCTTAGAGCTTCGCGAGTATCAGATCTACCAAAACCATCAGTACCTAAGTTAACATAAGTCTGTGGTATAAATTCTCTTAGCTGATCTGTGTATAGCTTGATATAATCAGTAGAAGCGATCACAGGGCCTTGCTCATTCTTCAAGCATTTCTCAATATAACTTTCTTTTCTCTCAGCATCTGGATGAAGCATATTTTCTCTTGCTACTTTTTTAGCTTCTCTATGAAGCTCATTAGCAGAAGTCATACTCCATACATTTGAAGTAATACCATACTCATCTTTCAGCATCTTAGCAGCTGCTTCAACTTCTCTCAATATAGAACCTGAGCCTAGCAACTGTACATGCTTACCAGCTGGCTTAGTATTTTCAAGCTTATATAAGCCCTTAATAATACCTTCTTCACAACCTTCTGGCATAGCTCTGTGAGAATAATTCTCATTCATCACAGTGATATAGTAGTAAACATGCTCACCTCTAACATACATTCTATTCATCCCTTCGCCAAGAATCACAGCTAACTCATAAGCATAAGTAGGGTCATAAGAGATACAGTTAGGAATAAGACCAGCTTGGATATGGCTATGACCATCTTCGTGCTGCAGACCTTCACCATTTAGAGTTGTACGACCAGATGTACCACCAATCACAAAACCTTTTGCCATAGAGTCACCAGCTGCCCATGCCAAATCTCCAAATCTTTGGAAACCAAACATAGAGTAATAAATCATGAAAGGGATCATAGGAACTTTGTGTACACTATATGAGGTAGCAGCCGCTATCCATGAACAGAACCCACCTTGCTCATTAATACCTTCTTGAAGTATTTGACCATCTAGAGCCTCTTTGTAGAACATCACTTGTTTTTTGTCTTCTGGTACATATTGTTGACCCTTAGGGTTATAAATACCTAATTGTCTAAATAGGCCTTCCATACCAAAAGTACGAGACTCATCAACAGTAATCGGTACAATATGCTTACCTAATTTTTTATCTTTTGCTAAGTGAGATAATATTCTCACAAATGCAGTAGTAGTAGAGAACTCTCTATCACCGCTATCATCTAATAAGTTTTTAGCAAAATCTTGAAGACTCGGAATTTCTAAAGCTTCATTATTTTCCAATCTCTTAGGAATATAACCACCCAGATTCTTTCTCTTAGAGTGAAGATATTTCATCTCCGGAGAATCTTCAGGCAATGATACAAGCTTGTAATTTTCAACATCATCTTTTGTTGCAGGAACGTCAAATCTATTTTTGATATGCTCAAGAGCATCTGTATCAAGTTTTTTAACATTATGAGCAATATTCTTAGACTCACCCCACTCTCCTAAGCCATAACCTTTAACAGTCATAGGTAAGATAAGCGTTGGTTTACCATTTGATTGCTCAACAGCTTTTTTATATGCTGCATATATCTTGACAGGATCATGGCCACCTCGACGCAATGCCTGGATATCATCGTCTGTCATATCCTTAGCCAAGGCTTCAAGATCTTCGTCACCACTAAATACTACTCGACGACACTCAGCACCACCATGAGCCTTGATTGTATGGAATTGACCATCATTTAGTTCACTCAACCTTTGAGCAAGCTTTTTGCCGCCTTTTTGATCTTGTAGTAACCTATCCCAATCACTACTCCACAATACTTTGATAACATTCCAGCCAGCGCCAGCAAATACATCTGCCAACTCTTCAACAATATTACCATTACCGTTCACAAGACCATCTAATCTTTGTAAGTTACAGTTAACTACAAAAATTAAGTTATCTAAACCTTCGCGTCCTGCTCTAGTGATAGAACCAATTGACTCCGGCTCATCCATCTCACCATCGCCACAGAATGCCCAAACACGACGATCAGAAGTCTCAGCTAATCCTCTGGCTTCAAGATACTTCATAAATCTAGCCTGATAAATAGCTTGCAGTGGACCTAGACCCATTGATACTGTTGGGAACTGCCAATACGTAGGCTGTAAATATGGGTGCGGATAAGAAGAAACAGCATTCTCTTTATCAAAAGCTTGTCTTCTAAAATTCTCTAGCTGCTGTTTAGTAATTCTACCTTCCAGATACGAACGAGCATATACAATTGGAGAAAGGTGTCCTTGGTAGAAAATCAAATCACCAGCATGATTCTCATTTGGAGCTTTCCAAAAATGATTGAAACCAACTTCATATAAAGTCATAGCACCAGCACCAGTACCAATATGCCCCCCAATAGAACCCTCTCTCTTGTTAGCGGATGCAACTATTACAGCAGAGTTCCATCTATTAATAGCTTCGATTCTTTGCTCAATTTCCATATCACCAGGATAACTTGGTTGTTCAGAAACATCTATAGAGTTTATATATCTCTTAACTTTTGCTGATGAGTAAGCACTCTCTATACCAAGTTCAGCACCCTTACTAAGTAGTTGTTCGAATAAAAACTTAGCTCTATCAGCACCCTCTCTTTTAATGACATCTTCAAAAGCCTCAAGCCACTCTTGGGTTTCTAAAACATCAATATCTTTAGTGAAATCCGACATCCTTTATCCTCCGAATTAATCGAATATTAACGAAAATAAAACTTAACCACTCGATTATAAGTTAATCTATAAATAACATCAACCATATAACACTGTTGAATGGTTAAGTGAAGAAAATTTATGATTTACTATATTGCCTAAAATTAGCCAAGCATTAAGAATCTTTTATCCATAGCACAATTTTTTACTTATTCTTCAAAACCCTCTGCAAATAAAGCATCACTCCTGCATAAGCTGCTCTTAATTTGGTATTGTATTTTGGTGCAGGTGACTGCTGAAGTTTGATAAGCTCATTAATAAGTTCTATTGCCGAACATGGGTTGAGTGTATTTGGATGAATATAGCTAGGGTAGATGATATATGCCGCAGCAACAACCTCTGTTAAACTAAGTTTGCGCTGTCTACGTGACTCAACTAAAGCATCATTTGTAAGACCCCAGCCAGCGTAAAAAGGCATACCATAGGTATAGACATCTTTACCATACAAAAGTCCCTCAAAACCAGTAAGCGATGTAATAGTATGAACCTCATCAATCACAGATAGTACAGATGCCATACTAATGTTAGTTATAATCTCATCACAATATTGTAGTGCTTGCGCCTCTGGAACATTGCCTAGTCTATTACCACTTAGAACATCTGGGTGTGGTTTATAGATAATATACTCATCTGGCTTGGCTTGACGGACCTTTTTGAGTAACTCTAGGTTAGTCACACCTCTACCACCAAACTTGATAGATGCATCATTCTCAACTTGACCTGGTACTAGGATTTTTCGCATTTTGGTAGGTAGATTAAGCTCACGGTGTGCATCTTTATTATATTTAGAAAGTTTTGAATTTTTGAGCTTAGTAATAAGTGTATCTGCTTGCTTTAAGATCTGTTTATCAAATTTATGGTGATTTAGAATATTTTCTAACTTGCTTGGACATGTCGCATCAAAATATATCCCGATATCATCAAAAACTTGTGAGTACGGCTGTGTCAAATCAGATCCTAATGCTACTGAGCGGATAAAACCATCTTCTACGCGTGTTATTTTGACATTATTAGATTGAGCAAATTCTTGAACTTCTGCAAACTCTTTGCGACCCCAAATAAAAACCTCGACATCAGCGTATTTCTTGAGTCCTTTGCGACATGCCAGATTATACTCACTAGCAAATATAGGATTTATAAAACAAATCTTAGCATTTGAATACTGCGCAAGGAATGGCTTAATATAATTGTGTTTCCATCTTGAGAAACCAAACAAAAAAATTCTCTTAGAATCTGTTATTTTTTGACTCATAAATCAAACATATCTATCAATATAGCTCAAAGTATTATTTATGATACTTATTAATTTCTCAGAATATAATAGTATCTTCAAAAATATCAACTAAATCATCTTCAACATATTCACGGGCTATGGTATTTCTAACATCTTTCATAACTCTAATCTCTTCAATATCATCAGATAAGCGTCTTTTATGAGCATCATTGACGACATCAATTAAAGTACCTTAAATTTCAAACTCATACTAATCAACGCTTGAGCCTTGCTATCTCTCTTGCACATGAGCCCCGAACTCTGAATACTTAATCAAGTTCAGTATAAGCTTTGATTCAGCATATTACCAGAAGGTTTGCATCATAATGAGATTCCGGATCGGAGTCCGGAATGGTGGAAATTAGTTCTTCACTATTCACCCTGATCTCTGAACCCTTCTCACCACCGCCTTTTGACAATCTCATTAATAGTATCAAGAATATTGGACTGCCTTTCTTTGTAAGGATTATAATATTTTGAGTAAAGAATATATGCAGCTGCAAAAACCTCTTCTATTGATAGCTTGCGGACTCTACGATCACATTTGACCCTATCATCTGTAATACCCCAACCAGCATAATAAGGCATTCCAAAGCACACACATTCACAACCCAACAATATTGCCTCAAAGCCCATACCAGATGTCTTAGTATAAACTTTGTCAAAGTGCTTAAGTAATAATACTGGATTAACATTTTCACTGATTATAGTGATATTCTTGGGGATATTTGCAATATCAATATCAGACTGTTTCTTACCTGTAAAGACATCCGGATGTATCTTGAGATATATTTTAGCAGATGGGTTCTCAATAATAGATGCTTTAAGCATATCACCTGTACTATACTGATTAGCTAGACCATATTCAAGACTACAATCTCCTGCAGTTTGAGCAATAATTAATATATTCTTTTTGTTTTTATACAGATCATATTTTTGACAAAATTTCTCATCCACTTCAGGGGCATTGTTATACTTAGAAACATTATACTTTCTAATCATCATCATAGCTTCTCGAGCTATTGACATTAGCTCTCTATCTGCGATAAAGTCATATCTATTTAGGATATTCTCAAGCCTACTTGGCATGGTAGCATCATAATAGATACCGATATCATCTTCTACTACACTAAATGCTGGAGAACCCTCGACACCTAAGCCAAGTGAGCGAATAAAACCATCTTCATACAATGTCACAGTACCGCCAAATTTTGCGTTACACCACAGTGCCAGTCGCCCAGTTTTTTTGCGACCCCAACCAGCAAACCTACGCTTGTAGAAAAGTTGTAAGAAGTTATTGATATAGAAGTTATTGATATAGTAGCGATAACGATAGAGCATTATAGTTTATTTGAGTCCCACAACTTGCTTAATCATGTCTAGATTGTTTGTCCATGTAAAATTTGCTAATACATATTCTGATCCTGCCTTTGCCATAGCCAGATCATCATCAATTAAACCCTCCCTAGATACACGCTCTACTATCTCATCTATTTGTTGCTTGGTCTCGACCACATGACAATATTTAGCAAACATCTTCTGAACCGCTAAAGTATTATTAGTGATCACAATTCCACCACAAGCAAGTATCTCTATGAGCCTTCGCGAGAACATTGTTGGAGAATCTTCGATAGTATTTACATTTAGCGACAACATATAATCACGATAGATCTGCGCTGTCTGACTGTAACTTACAGATTTTTTAACACTCATGTTATCCAACTTTGGATAGCGATAGTTTTCAGAGTTACGCTCAGAGTTTCGATCATAAACTGTCAACCCAAGCCCAGCTGAGCATACTGACTCAAACATCATATCTTGAATTTCTCTACGCTTGGAATGTATGTGATGCGAATAGCTACCTGCAAAATTAGCTCGCTTGTGTTTAAAATCAAAACCTTTGAAATAGTGTATCTTAGGTTGTACAGCAAACATCATTGTATTTAGAGTAGTCTTGGAGCTAACCACTGTTTGATACTTAGGTAAACAATTCTTATCAACTGTGAATATATGTTCAAAATGCTTAGCACTATCTATAAATCTATCAAAGTGTACACCATCTTCTTTGTTCCAAAACACAGTAGGTATGCCTAATCTCTTAGCATAGTCAACTACCTTGATAAGCCTAGCGTTTGATCTCTTAGGGTGATCTGGATATGAAGCTATCTTGAACTTCCAGCTATTGCGATAGCCTTGCCAAGCTGACTCGACAAACAATATATCCGGCTTAAAAATCTTAAAAACAAACTTATAATTAAACGAAGTAATATTGTAGGAAGTGCAGTTATCTTCGTAACTAAGTGCTGTAGTTGTTAATTTATCTGCTATAAGCGCTACTTTCACTATAACACATGCTTATTTTGTGATTATGATTAGATGAGATTTTAACATAATTTTATCTTAAAAAAATACTTACTTAACATTGTAAGCAAATAAATATGCTAACTTGAATAGCTAATATAAGTTTTTTGTGTATTTATGATTATGAAAAAATCTGATTTAGTTAAAGTTTTCAATGCTTTTTTGCCACATAGAACAATAGTAAAAGCTCAAGAAATCGAAGCTGGACATATTAACGATACTTTTTTTATATATACAGAAGATGGTGATGACTATGTACTTCAGCGAGTTAATCACTATGTATTCAAAGATGTTCCTGCTCTAATGCAGAATATGCAAATAGTCACAGATCATATAGTCAATAAGCACAAAAACGATAATAAATGTTATCAAAATTGCCTAAAAGTAATCTTGACCACGGATGACAAACCATACTTCAAAGATGACAACGGTAACTTCTGGAGACTTAATAACCTAATCAAAGATGTCAAGAGCTATGATAAAGTAGAGTCTGCTAAGATTGCTTACGAGAGTGGCAAATCATTTGGTGAATTCCAGTATATGCTAGATGATATTAATGCTGATGATCTAAGTATCACTATTGTTAACTTCCATGATCTTGATACAAAATATCATGATTTTTGCACTGCTATGGAGTATAACAACGAATCAAGACTAGATGGTATTACGGGTTTTGTCGATGATATAAAGTCACTATATGACAATATTATAAATCTTAAACATATTGCAAAAACAGCTAACATCCCTGTGCGAGCGACACATAATGATACCAAGATCAATAATGTCTTATTTGACGATCAAGATAATGCTGTAACTGTGATAGATCTAGATACTGTCATGCCTGGTTTTATCCACTTTGATTATTCAGATACTATCAGAACTGTTACAAACAGTGCAGATGAGGATGAGAAAGATCTAACCAAAGTTTATATGAATTTTGAGTATTTCAAAGCTTTTACAGAAGGTTTTATAACCCCTATATACCACAATTTAACAGAAGATGAGAAGCAAACACTACCAAATAGTGCTAGTCTACTAGCTTACCTATTATGCTTACGCTTTATAACAGATTATCTAAATAGTGATAGGTATTTCAAAGTGGCATACCCCGAGCATAATCTAGTCCGCGCAAAGACTCAATATACTCTTGCCAAAAGTATTATCTCTCAACAAAATGATATTGATAAATATTTTGAAGAACTATACGCGAAATGTGAGCTACAATAAATAGCTATATTTGAATTCTCTATTTGTAGCATATTACATGAATACCAAGATGGATTATACTCATGACAAAAAATAACGATATAACCCTGAAATCAAACTCAAACTCAAATATTTGTAATCATTTCTATAATACCTTAGATGGTCGCATCGAGAGAGACTACCCAACTATAGTCAATTTACAAGCAAGTGATAAATACTTGCACATTCAATTTGAGTGTTTGAATAATCTCTATACAGACTACAACCGCTATACAGATAATAATTCTGAAATGTGGCGACAAGAAGTTTTTGAGGTATTTGTAGCAGCAGGATCAGATACTCCAAGAGAGTATTTTAAGTTTGAGGTTAATCCTAATGGTGCTATATTTTGTGCAAAGATACTCAACTCTGACAAAAAAGGGACTTCTCTAAAAGCTAATTTTATCGATGCTCAACAACAGTTGATACATCATAAAGTATCCACAGAAAACAAAAGCTACTCAGGAAGCATAAGCATACCTTTTATGCTAATAGGTAACTCAAAAGACTTCAGAATCAACTTCTATAGAATAGTAGCTATCCAAGAGCCTCAAGATAAAAATTGGCCAAATAATGAACTTAACTCAAAATATCTAGCATACAATCCGACTATGTCTGGAGATAGCGCACAATTTCATTTACCTGAGCAGATGATTAATTTGAATATTATTGATTAATTTTAATTATCAACAATACTTGATTTTATTTCAGTATCTCACCGTAAAGTCAACTCTCCAAAGAAATTCCAGATCATACTTCAAACTACGCTCAGAAATCAATCATAGAACAGAATATTTCTTTCAGACAACTATACAAGTTTACGATATTTTTCTATTTGATTTGGATAAAGATCCTTAAACATAGCATAAAACATAACTTTAATTATAACCATCTTATCCGGATGTGATTTCAATATATTATCAATATACTTTTCAATATCACTAAAATCAGGCTTTAAATCTTTTAATACTAAAAGTTCATTCTTAATATCGGTAATAGAAAACTCTTTAATTCCTAACAACTCATTATATCTTTTTATATTACCTAGCTTCTTATACCTATCTGCTAATACATTCTTATATCTATCATTCTTGGGATTCGCTTTTACAAACTCTTCCCCATAAGATAATACTTCCTTTGTATATGCATCTTTAAGCTCTGAAAATACTGCTCCTTTAATCTCAATCTCATTGCTAGGGTATTGCTTAAGCTGCTCCGCAATATATTTTTGTATTTCAGTAAATGCTACCTTTTTACTCTTAAAGTCGGCTAATTTAGCTTTAAATTCATCCGATAATAGTTCTTTTATCCCTAACAGCTCATTATGTCTTTTTATATTACCTAGCTTCTTATACCTATCTGCTAATACATTCTTATATCTATCATTCTTGGGATTCGCTTTTACAAACTCTTCCCCATAAGATAATACTTCCTTTGTATATGCATCTTTAAGCTCTGAAAATACTGCTCCTTTAATCTCAATCTCATTGCTAGGGTATTGCTTAAGCTGCTCCGCAATATATTTTTGTATTTCAGTAAATGCTACCTTTTTACTCTTAAAGTCGGCTAATTTAGTTTTAAATTCATTAGATGATAGTTCTTTTATCCCTAACAGCTCATTATGTCTTTTTATATTACCTAGCTTCTTATACCTATCTGCTAATACATTCTTATATTTATCATTCTTAGGATTCGCTTTTACAAACTCTTCTCCATAAGATAATACTTCCTTTGTATATGCATCTTTAAGCTCTGAAAATACTGCTCCTTCTATATTAATTTCTTCCGCAGGATGTTTATTAATACAGCTCAAAATATACTGTTCTATTTCAAAAAATGGAGCTTTTTTTGTTTTAAAGTTATTAAGTTCACTTTTAAAGTCTTCTAATGAAAATTTCTTTTTTTTAATCATTATAGGTATCCTACATTCAATTAAAACTATTACTTACATTATGAAGCAATTATTTTAAAAAATAAATATGAAATTTAATTCACTAGTTATGAGCTAAACTTTTCCAAAATGCTTCTCTAACTTTTGGTAGGGTGTCATATCTCCAACTTCTATATTTTTCTCAAAAAAGTTATAATTATTTGTCAATGAGATCATCTGATCAACAAAGTCTTGCCTTGACTCAATATTAATATTTTTATATAACCGTTCAATAAGTTCATTTATTTTTGATAAAGATTTAGAGTTATTAATAAATTGCTCCATAGAAACTAAATCATATTTAATATCAGCACTTTTACATGACTTTGCTAACTTAGATAGTCCTTTTACTTGGATATTATCATCAATAATAACTTGATCTATAGTATATGGACACTCAACTCTTAGCATATCTACAAACTTATTGACAAAAATATAATTATCACTAGGATAAGCACCAATATATAATTCTTTTGAAAAATCATCGATGCCCAAAAATAAGTACTTATCAGTCAACACATCACTAGTAGGTAGTGTCATTATAACAATATTAAATTTCTGACCTGGATAACTATCATCTAGGCTTTTTGACTCTTTTTTTAACACTGCCTCATTTTGTATAATGCTTTTAGATAGTCGTTTTGTTATAGGATTATTATCAGAATCTACAAAATAGCTATTAGCCTCCTTAGCAGCGACCATATTACCGTCTTTCTCAACTATGCTAAAACTCTCGGTGATACCTATAGCTTTTTCATCAAACTTATAAAAAAATCTTATTGAATAATCACCAATACCAAGATCAATATCAAACTCTTTATGATTTAGCTCAGAGTATAGTGGATTAGCCAATAATTCACCATCCTTATATAAATAAAATGAATACAGCATACCATCCATATAGTCTGTACCAGCAACAATCTTACCCTCTCTGACAAAAATTTCTCGCTTAAAATTCTTAGAATCTTCTAAACTCATATGTCCCAATTCTTCAATGTTTTAATAAATAATATAACAATTAGATAAATAATGAAATTTTTTTCTAGATTATATATTTCTCAATCTTTTCAACTGCTTCTGCTATAGTATAAAAAGTTTTATGTCCGCTCTCAGGAACTATCTCAAAGGAAATATTTACTTTTTTTTCTCTACATTTTTCCAAAAAATATAGTCCTTGTTCCTCAAGATAATTAGGATAATCAAATCTTGATTGTACTAAAAAAAACAAAGGGTTATCCTTATCTTTGATAAAATTAGTAACATCATTATAAACACTCTCAGTATCATAACCAAAAATAGGAGCAAAAAATTTATTCATTTGCTTTTTATCATAGGTACTACCTAGTAACTTTATTTGTGGAATATTAGCATAGACTGCTGTAGCACCTAAAATACAACCATGAAGTATAGCACCATACCCCCCCATAGAGCTACCCCAAAAATATAGTCCTTTAACAGTACCAATCTGTTTTTGAATGTCCTTTATCAAACCATGAAGCAAGTCTTTTACAAAGTAGTCGCCATTCTCACCAAGCCACCAGCTACCAGCGTTATCTACACCAAAATTATCTATAGGACATAAAACATTCCAATTTTCATCTCTAAATTTACTTGGTCTTGCATTAAAAGTATGTCCATGCAGTATAACCAAAAGTGGAGAGTTTTGAGGATCTTTAGCTGGTGTAAACTTATAGCTCATTCGCCTACCCTGCTCATCTTCTATATAACTATTAACATTCTCACTTTCTTCAATAACATAATTATTGGCTATTTTTCTTACAAAAAAATTCTTTCTATACGCTTTTACATCTAGAGTACCTATTTTTCTATAATAAAATACAGCCTCAAACTCTCCTTCTCGAAGCTCTAGATTAAACTCAGAACTAATTTTTTGAGTATAAAAGTTTTTCTCAACACCACAAAAATAATTTAGAAAATAAGCATATTCAATTCCTTCCAAAAATTCAGTGGCAAAAGATATCTTATTTTTTTCATTAATAAATATTTCTCTATTCAACTCACAAAGAGATTTATTATTAACAGTTTTTTTTTTATAAATTTTCATTTGACTGCCTATCTTGTTAGATTTTACCTTATTTTTAAATGTTAACAATCCAACTAAATTTTACACCTAATTTCCTAAATGCAACAGTACAAATATTAATAATCATTCCGCTATCCTAAGTGCTTCAACTGCATTTAAAATACTTAGTTCATCGATTTTACTCAATTCTCGAGCTTCGTACTTAGCTTTTATATCTAAGAATGCATCATCGCTTAAGACACCTGAAACTCTTAATAACTCCAAACCATCATCTCCAATATCGCTATATATCATATCTTCATAGCTCATTTTTAAATCATATGTAGGCATATTTATATTTATAAAATCTCTAGTCTCAGATAAATTAATTATAGATTCAAGATTACCATAAATATTGAAATCTTTAATTTGGTATATATCACTGATGTCAATATTATACATATTCTTATCTAAAAAAGATTTAGCATTACCATTCTTTACATGATTATCAAATGGCAAATTTAAAAGTTCTTTTTCTAGTTGATATATTATAAAATTTTGTAAAAAATTAGACTCCATAAATGAATTTAATTCAATTCCAAATTCACTATCACGACTAAGTTCTGTTATTGAACTATAGATAGAAGATATCATAGGTGTAAATGTGACACCTATCAAAAAGTGATACCAAGATCTACCTACAAAATATATATTTCTATACTTGTATAACTCTATCATTGCCTTAGATGGATTACCGTCATAATCAAGATGTCTACAAACATCACTCAACTCTTGTTTTAAAATTTCTTTATATTCCTGAGATAGAATAGACCTATCTATACAGTTTCTATAAGCTTCAACATTTATATTATAGAATAATCTCCCAACCTCTCCTCCGCCTCCATTAATTCTAATATTACTGTAAATAGGATTGTCTGTCCTTAGTCTGGAGTTTGGACGCTTAACTGTCCTACTTACAAAGAGATGTGCTAACTTATAGATATTATATTTGTATATTTTATCATTCACATTACTTGTAACAGGCATCGAAGAGGAATATTCAAATTCAAATTTTGACTTTAATTTTTGTACTACAAGATAGTCATCTACTTTACTCTTGTCTGTTGTCACCTTAACTTGCTTAGTCTTCATATAAGGTAAGAATAAACCCATATTAAGCCTTGAATCCACCCCTCCCGACAACTCTAACTCAACGTTCATATTCAATGAGAGCAGCTGCTCAAACATTTTCCTATAGAAGGAAATAAAATATCCTATTCTACCTAAAATACTCTTACCACACACTTCATCATAAATTCTTGACCTTGGCTTCTTCACTATATCTAAACTAAGAGCCTTTATTCTTATATAATATCTGCGATCTAGAATTTTAATCTCTTCGAAGATTTGCTTATCAGATAGTGGTTGTTCAAAAATAGAGCTTTGTACAAAGTATGATGACAAATTTGCTCTATTAAGAGTAAGAGATATACCTTTATTTTTCAATAGTTTCGCCAGTGCATAGACTGATGATGATACAGCCCAAAAGTGATCATCGCTGTAATAAAACAATAAATCAGTCCCATGACTATCTGAGAAATATATTAACTGATCTTGATTATCTAAATATCCTATGACATATCTACCATCGGATAATTTCAAGGGATCACCTCCTTTATGTATATACTCTTCAAGACCCTTTTTACCTAAAACTATATCTCTAGCACTATAACCATAGCCACAACAGTATAAATATCTATCGAAAATTGTTTCACTAGTAGCAATTAACACACTTCACCTCTTAGGATTTATAATTTTTACTTCATCATTAAATATCCGAAAACTAACTCCACATGAACACTTCTCACCATTTTGATGCTTATAATAAAAAACTGCTTTATATTCAATATCACTGTTAATAGGCACACTAAAGCTATGCTCTCTCTCATCGCTGTATAAACTTTTTAGTAGCTTATCTGCATAATACAAATAAAATGCATAAACTAAATCGCCTTCTCCTTCAGTTTTTAAGACCACTTTATTGCTCTTGATAATAATTTCTCTTTTAAGCATCACCGCGTTGTTTTTGAAATCATTTATTAAGTTTAGTTCTTGGGAGGTTTTGATTCTAGGATCAGCCTGTAATTCCTTTTCAAAAATTTTATCACTGTTAGCTATTTTAATATTCGTTACTATTGTCTTTCTAAGTGAAAGAAATAATTGCCATCCAAATTTTACTGCTTTATCAAACTGAGCAAATTTTTTAGAAACTATTACTTCATCTAAGTACATACTTATTTTATCAGTTGAAGTTTTGACATTTACCAACTTACCTGCCATATCAAAAGCCAACTCCTTTTCTGATATTTTATTGGCTCTAACAACTGCTGGAATAAAAAAATTAATCATAGATATACTAGCATCTGCTGTTGGTAGTTCAAGCCACTTATCTTTGATAACTATCTCCAGATCTTCTAGATTCCTAATATCTAATACTCTCTGTAGCGTACCCCCATACATACTAGTAGTAGCAACAATCAACCCTGGTTCTAGAACACTAGCTACAGATTTGCTCAATAGTTTATCAGGTTCTCTTATCGCTTCTATATCTCGAGGATATATAGTATTATGTGCCGCAGAACTTCTTAGAAACTTTCGCCGACTATCTTGCTCTTGATATATACCAAGCCCTCCATCACCAAAAACCACTTGATCATCGTAATATAGATGAAAAGCCAAATCATCATCATGACGATGATAGTTACTAATATATGAACATTTGAATACTAAATGCAGTGATTTCCCATTTTTTGCTCTACCTTTAGCCACATAATAACCTGACTGACTATAGTCATAAAATTTTATACTACTATCCAATGACTCTAACAACCCTTTATCATCTTCAACAGTATCTCCTATCATTGGTAGATAGCCATTTGGCATAGTAATAGCTCTCAAAAAGTCTGTTGCTTTATCTATTACCAAAGTGGCTTTTTGACAAAGTTTTTTATCACCGATCTCTTTAAATGCTATGAGTTGTTTAGCTCTTGAGAGCATAAATCTTTGATAATGAGGGCTGTTTTCAACATGCACCCCCTCATCTGTAAAAGCATGATCAAGCTCATCCTCTAATCTAGACTCCGCAATATCACCAATCTCTTGTAAAATATTCTGCTTCTGCCAAAGCAATGATACCTCATAAACGATCATCATCTGATCAAAGCCATGATTTGTATATTGAGAATAGTTATTTTCTTCTTTTAGAAAATTCAAATGTTTATCTATAACATTTATAATCTTAAGCTGCTCAGCATCTGTTAGTAACTCCACATACAAATCATTAATAATTAAAAAATTAATCCACTTGACAATATTTCGCAAGCGAAATGCACTAGCATGATCATGCCAGATAAGTGGAGAACTAATACTCTCTACTTCAGAACACTCAACCCATCTAAGCAACGCTTTTTTAGTAAAAAACAATAATGCTTTTTTCTCATCATTATTCATTAAATTATGTGAGTTAACATACCAAAGCAAAAATGGTAATGCTTGTAATTGCCACCACCAGTTCCTATCATCATGACCATTCTGCCAATCAAAAGTATCTAAGAATATCTGTTGATCTTGAAAACGATTTGCAACAACCACTCCATCACAAGCTTTTTTTAGTTTATCAAAATCAATCGTATTTTTGCCATTTCCAAATTTTATGTATTTCTTGACAATATGTTGAGATAGTTCCCCAAGATTTTTTATATCACTCAACATTTAACAATGCTCTCCATTTATCTACTATGCCTTCACTCACATAATTATCAAGCATCCAAGCTCTATTCTGCTGATATACCCTATCTAGCGCATCTTGTTGATTAACCTTTTGAATTAGTTCTTTAGCTTCATCAACGCTCTTAACTATACTATAATCAGGCCATATCTCATTGGCACCATCCCAGTTCCATACAACAGGAGTAGCTCCAGTTAGCATACCTTCACCTATTGCCATATGAAACGACTCAAAATTAGATGGTGATAATATAAAACCTACCAGACTAAGCCACTCATTAACATCATCAGCAGCTGGATCAAATATTACTTTGTATCTTAGTTCTTCATTAGAGTTTATTCTCTCAAGTATTTTCTTATAATACTCTAACTCTTCTTCTCTTTTTAATAACCAACCATACTCAAGTGGATTTTTACCCTTAACTCGTAAACAATAGCGTGAATCTTCTTCCAAAAGCTCTTCGAGAAGATCTAAAGCGCGATCCAACCTCTTCATCATTGGCACCACACCAATTATACCAAGGGTGTATCTTGACTCACCAGTTTTTTTATTAATCTTAAATTTTTCGCTATCAACATAATTAGCTATTATGGATGTTTTCTCGATACGAAACTTACTTTCATCTGTTCTTCTAACAACATCACTAACATAAGCAATATGATCTATATTATCCCAGTTTGACTCTGTCAAATAAGGCAAAAATCTTTCTTGACCATGAAATCTAGCAACTAGCCTTTGATGTGGCAGTTTATTATGAGAATACCATCTAATATTACCTAGACACCATTCACAAAATATGACCTCCGCTTTTGGCAGCAACATTCTACTCTGTTCTTCATCAAATTTATTATGATGAATCCACTTATCTACAATAAATATATACCTACCTGTTGCTTCTAGCTTATTTTGCAATAAATTGAAAAATTTAAGATCATGGCCTGCAACTAATACTATCTTTTTTGTTGATGCTAATTTGTGATTATTTTGTAACCATGATCTCACAACTTCAACTCTTTGACTAAATGTATGTCTAGTTGCTAAGTCTATAACTCTATTAGCAGCTTGTTGACAAGCATCATCATCGGTTAATGCTAGATATAATTTATCTGTAAATTCTATATCTGAGTTAGCAAATAGTGGATAATCTTCACCAAGCAACTCTTCATGTAATGGATTTCTATTTACTATAGCCGCGCAACCTGCGCTACCATACTCTAATAGCTTAGTAGAGTACTCAACAATATCATTTAAACTCTCATCACGCCAAGACAGACCTACTCTAGCTTGTAGTAAATTTTCATACACCCCTTCACGAGATAGAGCACCAAGCCACTGTAGTCCATCAGTGTTTTCTAAAGCAGATCTCATTTTAGTAGCAAAATCTTTTGGTTTGGAATCATCATGAATCTTATCACCAATCATCACAAGTTTAGCTTTTGGTAGTTTTTTATATATATCAGACCATGCCTGTGCCATCTCTAATGTATTCCAATCTGCAGTATACTTACCCGCATATACTGCTATTTGCTTGCGCTGAGATATCGGTGTAAATTGTGCAAAATCAGGAATAACTGGCGAATATATATATACTTTTTCGCTCTCAAGTCGTGGCTCAATTTGTAGCCAAATATCTTTGAAACCTTCTGTTTGGCATAACACTCTGCGGCAACCTAGTCCAAGTTCTGATATATCTTGTCTTAATTCTAGGCTATAATCATTTATCGACTGGGGTATATCTGTTAAATATAACCAACACTTTGATAATGTAATAGGATAATCAGCTAATTTTTTAGCTATATCATAACCTCTAACAATCACAATATCATAATTATTAGAGTCATCTAGTTTAGCAGCTAAATCAGCCATCATATCATGATTAAGTCTTTTAAAACCCTTGCCATTCCAAAATGTTTTATCAGTACCATTTATAATATTGATATTTTTATCTGCTTTAATATTTGCATATAACTCATCTCTATCTGGGGTGCTTTTTGCTATGAAGTCTATATCAGCATCACCTGTAGCAGATATCACAAGCATAATAGTTTGCAGCCAGATTGATGAACCATCAATATAATTTAAGTCAGGGTTTGCACAAACAAGTACTTTTTTGCTCATTATTTTCTACCCCTTTTATTTTTATTATTTCTTTTTTTTGATTTATTTACGCTAGATGTACTAGTTTTTGAATTCATATGCACCGGATTGTCTTTTGATTTCAATTCAACCTGATCTGAGTCAATAACAAACAGATTAACATCACAAACTTTAGAGCTAGTAACTTGATTATCAAAAAACTCTGCTGCTATTACATCTCTAGACCATATTACAAGACTGTTTATAGTTTGCTTATCATAAGCAAACACATCCTCTGTAGCACTTTTTGCCCAACCTTTAGCATTTGGCTCATATAGAATAGCATTAACCAAATCTCTTAGATAGAACTCTTGATACTCAATATTGCTATCAATCCAACCTATATAGTTAGCAAAATCATCTGCACACTCACTGAAATCTCGACATAGCTGTATATTAGCAGGCATAGACATTGTTACTGCATCTGAAAATTGTGGTCGTATATATAATTGGAAATTTTGATATTTTTGTGCTGATACCATCTGTACTAGTCTAGCCATATCTTGGTGATTATTAGCTACAGCAATTAGTGTTATCTGTGGATCAACATCTATATGCTTATCAGATTTGACAAACTCAAAAATATGATTCCATCTATGAGCATAAGTATGCTTACTAAACACCTCACGGATTCCTAGTAAACTTCTACGACGCCACTCTTCATCATCATTCATCAGAGTCTTGATAGCTTCTAGCGCTTCTTGCTTATCTTTGACAAGCCATATCGCATCCGACTCGAAAAAATCTTCAATCCCCTTCGCATAAGTACTAACTATCGGTGTTCCACAAGCCATAAGCTCAAACACTCTACGCGAAAACATAGTCGGTGAGTCAACTACAGAGTTTACATTTAAGAATATACGATATTTGCTATACTCTTGACATAACTCTTTGTATGGTAGAGCTCCTCTGATACCATCTTTATACTTATCTGGAAACGGCATAATACCACGATCATAGTTCCTATCATAGATCTCAAGACCATACTCATTTGCAGCCTCTAGAAGCCACACCATCATAGCGCCACGCTCTGCGTGTCTGTTACCATACCAACTACCTGCAAAACAGCTTTTTTGCTTTCTACCAGCTAGAGGCTTTGGCTTGTGCAATGACGGCTGAGCAGAGAATGGTAATACCGAAACTTGATTATTACCTGTCTTATCTTTATATGAAGGTATCATATTTGCATCTGTAGTGAAGATATGGCTAGCGAGCTCTGCTGTACACATAAACTTCTGGTGATGTACTGGGTCTTCTTTATTCCAAAAAATCATCGGGATATTTTTCTGCTTACAATATTCCGATAGCTGTGCTATCTCATCACCAGGTTTATTGGTATAATTTGCAACCCTAAACTGCCAACTACCATGATTACCTTGCCATGCTGACTCAATAAATACCAAATCTGGCTTATATCTCTTTGCTAGAGCTAACCAGTTATCTGGTCTTGGCTGAATCAAGCATACATCTTGCTCAAAACATCCTGTTGTAAACTCATCCATCACACCAAGAACTATTGGCTTTTGCCTAGGATTCTCTATTTTTGGCCAACCAAGTACTGACAATTCATCTTGTTGGGTTAATTCATCAGAATATATTACTGTAGGTTTTTGTTTATCACTAGGCTTGTCACTCTGCTGAATTATATTTTGAGAGAGTGATTTTCTCTGATGAGGGCTAATATCATCGATTTTAAACAAAATCTTACCTCTACTATACCAATTGACAAAACTTATCGTAAACTTAGATATACCCTCTGGCACCTGCACCTGCTTTAAAAAAGCATTTTGACCATCTTTTGATACATCAACATAGTTAAAGAAACCTACTTTTTCTGAATATGAAAAGCCTAACTGTTTGAGCAGATCAATATCCAAATCTTTATAAAAATCATACTTGATTAGCATGGCATTATTTTTCTCGCCATCAAGTGAGAAATACTCCCCTCTGATAAATATCTTTCTAATATTGGTTCTGATAGTTTTTGACAATGGTTTTTGCTTTAGCTGATACCATTTATCATAAGCCAATTTTGATTGCTTGAATTTTACAAATGTATTTATAAGAGCAAAGATTTTAAGTGGCCACAGTACAAAACCCTTGATAGATGTAACAGAATCAATAGATATTTGTGCATACTTATAAATAAAACCATCTTTCAGCAAGATATTGTTTTGCAGCTGCTTCAACCACCTATCTTTATATATCTGTCGTTTTTTAAAATTTTCTTGATTTGATTTTGATGACAAATAGTGCTTTTGTATATAGTTATTAGCAATAGTATTGTCATAGATTGACAAAGACAATAAATCTAACTTTCCAGACTTTTCTAGTTCAATAAACTTAACTTCAATATGATTAACATCTTTAGGAACTTTGAGAAATACATTAAAGAGTGTCAATCCTTTTTCTACTACCAAAGGTCTATAGTAACCATAATCCTCTGAAAACTCTAACATATTCAGAGCCACCAACTCATCTGAAAGCTCTGTAGCTGAGAAGTCAATTGATACAATCAGATTAGCATCTTTATAACTATCATCTCCGAATAAGGCGCCAACTAAAATATAGCTTTTACTTGACTCTACATCAAATGTAAATTTCTTATCAAACAAATTCATATTTACGAATAATACCAACTTCTAATAAATCTATCCACTAATTATATCAAAATAAGTTTGTATTATAAGTTAAAAAAAATCTCAACTACAAAGACATAAAGGACAGAATTAAACCAAGATTATCATATCTACAATAGACATATTGCAAAAAATTAAAAGCAATAGTCAAGACTGTTGATTTAATATTAAAAAAAGATTATTGATATTCTATAAATGACTACTTACAGCCAAAATAAAGCTTAGATTCTATCTAAACTATATTTAGCAGGAATCTAATCAAAAACTACAAATTAACAAAATCAATTAGTTTATCAGATTTAAAACCGATAAACTCTCTATGCTTGACTAACGATACCAATACATCAGCCTGCTGTTTAGCTTGCTCAAATGAAACCAGCTGCACATTTTTACGATTTGCTAATACTGCTGGTAGCTCTTTGATATTTGGCTCAACTGCTAATATCTCAACACCCTCAATATCTGATAGCATCTTCGTAATATCTAGAGCAGGAGACTCTCTGAGATCATCAATATCTGGCTTAAATGCCAGACCTAGACATGCTATCTTAGGGCTCTTGATAGCTTTGATAGCTTCTTTTACCTTAGAGATTACATAATGTGGTTTGCTATCATTCACGCGTCTTGCTGTACCAATAATCTTAGCATCCTCTGGAAATGCATTTACAATAAACCACGGATCTACTGCGATACAATGCCCACCAACTCCACAACCAGGTTGTAACACATTTACTCTAGGGTGTTTGTTTGCCATCTCTATAAGCTCCCAAACATTGATTCCCATCTTATCACAAAGCATACTTAACTCATTAGCAAATGCAATATTTACATCTCTAAAAGAGTTCTCTGTAAGCTTACACATCTCTGCTGTACGAGCAGTTGTGATACTACACTCGCCATCAACCACTAGTCCATATAGTGCTGCAGCATACTCACTACACTTTGGTGTCATTCCACCTATGATACGATCATTTTCAACTAACTCTCTAATCATCTGACCTGGTAATATTCTCTCTGGGCAATGTGCAACTCTAATATCAGAGTCCTCACCATGTGTTTGTGGAAATGTAAGATCTGGTCTTTCAGCAGCCATCCATGCAGACATTTTTTCAGTAGCACCTACTGGAGATGTTGACTCTAGTATTACTAGATCACCTTTTTTCAAAACTTTAGCCAATGATTTGGCTGCTGACTCGATATAGTCAAGATTTGGCTCATAATCATCACCTTTAAATGGTGTAGGTACGGCTATGATAAATGCATCAGCCTCTTGTGACTCTGTATATGCTTTTAGCAAGCCTTTGCTAACTACATCTTTGATTAGCTCAGCTAAACCTGGCTCTTCGATATGAATACGACCATCATTGATAGTATCTACGGCATGCTTACTGACATCCACACCTTTGATATGCATACCACCACGAGCAAACACCGCTGCTGTTGGAAGACCAATATAGCCTAAACCTATCATGCATACTGACTCAAATTTCATCATATAAATTTATCCTTTAATTTTACGAATCCAGTTTTCTATAAAGTGTAATATTTTCAACGAAGCATTACCATCACCATATGGATTATGCGCATAAGCCATTTTGTTGTAATGAGTCTCATGATCAAGTAGACGAGATACATTAGCCGCTATACTATCTGTCTCAGCACCTACTAACATAATGGTACCAGCATCTACTGCCTCTGGTCGCTCTGTAGTATCTCTCATAACTAATACTGGCTTACCAAGTGATGGCGCCTCTTCTTGAATACCACCACTATCTGTAAGCACCAAATAGCACTTACTAAGCAGATATACAAATGGTAAATAATCTAAAGGCTTAATCAAGAATACATTATCAATATCAGATAAAAGGTCTTGCACCGGCTTTTGGACATTTGGATTTAGATGTACAGGATATACAAAGTCAACATCTGGATATGATTGAGCAAGAGTCTTCAGAGCCTTGCAGATATTAAGCATACCATCACCATGATTTTCACGACGATGTCCTGTAACAAGAACCATTTTTCTATCAGTGATCAAGTAGCCTTCTTTTTTTATAAAATCTATAGTTTTTTGTTCAAGCTCTGGCTTAGATTTAATCTGATCTAACACCATAAACAAAGCATCAATTACTGTGTTGCCAGTAACTAATATTTTGTTATCCATAATATGTTCTTTAATCAGATTCTCTTTGTTTTTTTCTGTAGGAGCAAAGTGGAATTTTGAAATCTGCGTTGTAAGAAGTCTATTTGCTTCTTCTGGCCATGGAGAATAAAGATTACCAGTTCTAAGACCTGCCTCAACATGGCCTACTCTTATTTGCAGATAAAAGCATGCTAGGGATGTTGCAAGTGTGGTGGTTGTATCACCATGCACCAAGACAATATCAGGCTTATAGTCAATCAAAACATCACGCATGCCAAGCAATATCTTAGTCGTAACATCATATAAATCTTGACCAGGCTTCATAACATTCAAATCATAATCTGGTACAACCTCAAAAAGATTAAGAATCTGATCCAGCATATGACGATGCTGACCAGTTACACACACTTTCATATCAGTTACTTCCGCATGCTTTTGAAACTCTCTCACAAGAGGAAGCATTTTAATTGCCTCTGGACGCGTACCAAAAACTAAGAGGACTTTTCCTTTCATCTGTTCTCCATTATTTATAAGCTAATATTAATTCTGTATAGATTAGGCTAGATTCACATTAATTTTAACATAGTTAATATTATTATTTGAATACTATAATTCTATAAGATCCGTATATTCTCTATAGATGCCACAATTCTGCAGCAAAGCATTAACTTGAGCATCTAAAACAATATCCTTACCAAATATTCTTTGTTGTGCAGTTATCTCAGCATAGGCTCTTCTTTTTTGTGATACAAATCCACTATTATCTGCAACTAACCCATTTTGTTGTGTTAACGAACCTCTACTCCAAAGAGCCAAAACTAAAGGCTTGTCAATAATTGATATCGCCAAATTACCATAATAGTGCTGTATAAGTTTAAAATACTCAGTATCCGCAGATACTGAAGATGATCTAAATTTGGATAACTCCCTAAAAATAGATTTTCTAACCATCATTGAAGATGCACAAAAGCGACTAACTTCACCATCAAAAAAAAATACAAAGGAACCTTGCTCATCTATTCTTAGAAGTCTTGTATAGCATACTTTAACTTTTGGATTTTGCATCTTTGCAACTTGAAACTCAATCCTAGTAGGTAGTGCAAAGTCATCAGAATCATGAAATGTTATATAGTCTCCTGTAGCATACTCAATTAGAGCATTTCTGATATTATAAGTACCCTGATTTGCTTTAGATCTAAAGACTTTAATTCGAGCATCTTTAGCCGCCAACTCTTTTGCGATACTTAAAGTATCATCACTAGAACAGTCATCACAAATTAGAATCTCAAAATTAGTATATGTCTGTACTAAAAGTGATTTAATAGCATAAACAATAGTATCTGCGGAGTTAAAAGCTGACATAATAATAGAAACTTTTGATAACTTCTCCTTTATGGTTGGGCTTGGCTTAGAATTAAACCCAATATTTTGTAGAATATTGCTATCACTCAACGATACCTTATCAACTAAATAAAGATCGTATGACTCAAGATATTTATTGAAATACTTAAGATACATTTGCTGATTTTGTTTGATTAGACTATCATTTGCCAATATAAGCATATAATCGATATTTTTAAATATCTTATCAAAACTACTCTCGCGTACTAGCTTATTTATTATCTCAGCTGGGGTATTATAAAAATCATACAACAAATGCTTATCTATACCATAATTATCAATAGAAATATCGACCTCTATGTATTTGCTCTTAAAATTAGGTGATAAATCAAGACTTTGAAAAAACTCTAGATCATTTTTTAGAAGAGAATCTATAATCTCACGATCCTGAGTACGACGCAGCACATCAACAATTTGATTTGATATAAACTTTTTTTGATCATTAGTCATTTTATTAAAGCATTCTAATACAAGCTCACTGATTAAGCGATGATGACTCTCAAGAAAGTCTAATGACCTTAGGTATTGAGCATTCTTCAGTAGAGAGTTAGTGTCAACTCCTTTATACATAATCAAATTAACTCCTTCAGAAATATAGCTGCTTCAGGAATACATATTCCAAGACTTCTATACTTTCAAAATCAATACAGCGAAATGGTTTCATAGTTGAAACTTTAAAATATACATACCTCTTTCAAATTTTTTCTCCTCCGAAGAGTACTCTATTTTCTTTGCATCTAAAAAAGCTCTCCACATTTTAGCGACACTATTCTCTTCAGGTCTATTGAAATCATCTAGCATTAGATCCACATGGCATTTTCTTAGATGATTATATAAATATGGAAGCGCTGGAAATCTAGCATTCTTTCCAGTAGATTGAGGGGGTCCATCTACTAATACTAATACTTTTTTATACTTAACCATATCCATAGCTATAGTATTTAGTATATCTCCACAATTATAATACATATAACTATTACCCTCATAACTGTACTTACTTAACGGCGCATACACCAAGTCAACATAACTTTCTAGCCCCTCTGACTTCAAGTTACTGAGAGTTCGCTTATAATAATATTCATTATGGTCAAATGATATCACTTTTGGGAAATTACTAACACGCTTTTGTTGCTCCCTTAAAATTTTTGAGAACAAAATCGTTGAAGTCCCACTTCCAAACTCTATGATTAAGTCATACTTATCATATTGTAACCTTTCGATTAGAAATAATCCCACATCAGGACTTATTGGAAATCCATAAAATGACATTGGAGTCGAACCATGGATAAAATAATTTTGCAAATTTATAAAAGACTGTATATTATTAAATATTTGCTGGTTATTTCTGTTTAAGGATGCTTTTAACTCCTCATTTAGCTCAGACCTATCAAAAACTTTTTTATTAACATCTAACAAGTTAGACTGCATTGCTTCTAACTCTCTAGTTTTAAACGCTAAGCTTTCTTTAGCTGAATTAAGTTCTAATATTACTTCTCTTAGTTTTTTAACATCTTCAGTTATATTGTCTAATGATGTGTTTTTTTCACCAAGTGCTTGCTTGTATTTTGCTTCACTCTCTACATATTCTGAAGTCACTTTATCAAGCTTAGTTTTATACAATTCAAGATCTTTTGATAATTCATCAATACTGATATCTTTTGATTTAATATCGTTACTAACAGACTCTAAAGAATTATTAAGGCTACCAACCCTAAAATTTAGTTTTACTATATTTTCTGATTGAAGTTTATTCTCTTGTTGTAGCTTAGCAATGTCTGCTTTCTTTGTAGCAACAATCTCATCTAACGACTCTATCTTTTGCTTATAGGATTTACTCTCACTCTCAAAATCCCTAACATATACAACCATCCCCATCTTTGGAAAATGATCTGCATATAATGCCACTTCTTTAAACCCCTTTGTCTCTAAACACTTACTCAAAGCTAATTTCGATACACACTCATCTTCTGACTCTAGTATTCTGGCTGCTATTAGCACTATATTATTTACATCAAAGTCTAAATTCTTAATACTAGATATAGCTCCTAATTTTTCAAAGATTATAAACTTATTTGATTCTGGCTTAAAATTTGTCGTAAAAAAATCTTCTGACGATATACTTTGACCTTTAAACTGCTCTTTCAGATGAGCATTCGGCCAATATCCCTGTAAAACATCTTGGGGTATCTGACCGTCTAGAAATTTAAGGCTATATTTGTATAGTTGTACTTCTTCACCATCATTCGATAAAATAGTCTCATAGAACTTCCAAGCTTCTGAAATCTGCTTATCTACAAGGTTAGATATAGGGCTAGCAATATAGTGAAGCTTTGTCGCCTCATTCTCATTAGCTACAACCTTACTCCACTGACTAATATCTGCATCCACAAGGATAACATCCTTTGGCTTATATTGATTATAAAATATAGGTAAATCTTTTATATACGAAAAATCAAACATCAAAAAAGTACTTTTACATTAATAACTATTAAATAGTTTAAACTATTTAATAAAAATTTTGTAGTAAATATATAATCAGCTAAAGGCTGTTGAGTTAATGAAAGACCTTTTTCATATCTTTTAATCTTGAGTATTTTTTAGATAAATCTGACTCAAAAATCTTCCTTTTGTGTTTCATATCAGCATTTTATGCTGATATGAATACACCTATTCTAGTTAAGCCATTAAATTGACAGCTTTTAATGCATTAAAACAGATAGCCTTTAACAAAGCTTGTGCATTTACTTTTACTGTAGAAAAGTAACTAGCTCTAGCAAAATTAAACTTCCTTTTCATTGTGCCAAAGCATTGTTCAACCTTATATCTAACTTTAGATATAAGAATATTTCGTGAATTTTGCCTTTTAGTTAGAGGTTTATTTCTAACTGCTTTTTTTAGTATACGATTATTAATTTTGTTAACTTTTAGTAATTCTCTATTAGCAGTAGTGTCATATGCCTTATCTGCTAGTAACTGTTTACAATTAATATCTTCTAATATTGTTTCTAATCTATGAGCCTCATAGACTTCTGCTGACTCTGTATGGATTGTTTGTATGAAACCATAATTATCATCTACGCTAGCAAAGACTTTATAGCCATAATGACTCTTACTGCCTTTCTTTATCCATCTAGCATTAGTATCTTTACCGTATGAAATATCAGGGGTAAAGGTTTTATCTTCTTTTCTATCTTCTACTGGATTATCCATATGTCTATTAGGTCTACCAGCAGATTCAACTAAGGTAGCATCTATAATTGCTCCTTTGGTATTATTTATCGATAAGCCTAATGATTCTAACTGTTTGTTAAAATCTTTAAGTAGCCTTTTATACTTTTTCTTTTCTATTAATAAGTTTCTGAACTTATTAATAGTACTATAATCAGGTAAGTTAGATGTTGGCGTAAAACCTGTGAAATACATGAAATCAATTCTTAGCCTTAAACTAGAAGCTAATTCTCTATCGCTTAGACTATACTACTGTCCTAACAATAAAAGCTTAAACATCATTATACAATCATAGGCTGGTCTACCTTGCCTTGTTATATCTTGAGTATAGATACCTTTAAGTGTTCTTCTGAATTTTTCAAAGTTAACTAACTTATTTAGTTTTACAAATTTATTATCACTACCTAATGATTCTTCTAAACCTAAAAAGAAAAAATCCATAACTACTAAAAATATAAATACCTACGATACCTATATTTTATAAAAGTTCATAAGTTTAATGAAAGATTAAATCAACAGTCTTAGCTATGTGATTTATAGATAGGACTATGCAAATAAGAAACTTGCCCAAAAGATAAGACCAAATAGTTCAACAACTAGAAATAAAATTTTAAAAGATATAAGTTATAATCTCCAGTTATAATCTTTTAGTATACCTTTGACATCAACTAATACTGGCTTATCATCTTTTGCAAATAATGCTTTATAATCCATTGTAGAATACATTTTGAACTCTCTATGTCCTACAGCAACTACTACCGAATCATAGGTAGTTTTACCACCAAATGGGTTCTTGATAAATTTAATATTTGGATAATGTTTCTCATCTGCCTCATCCATCTGTGGATCAAACACAGACACATTTACGCCGAATTCTTTAAGATTAGTTATTATATCAACTACTTTTGTATTTCTAGTGTCAGGACAGTCTTCTTTAAATGCAAATCCAAGTACTAAAACATTAGATTCACATACATGCTTACGCTCTTTGATCATCAATTTAACTGTCTTCTCAGCAATATATTTGCCCATACCATTATTAATCTGTCTAGCACCCAAAATCAAGTTTGGTTTGTACCCTAGCTCTTCTGCTTTGTATGTTAGATAATATGGATCTACTCCGATACAATGCCCACCAACCAGACCAGGCTTTAGCTTAATAAAGTTCCACTTAGTACCTGCTGCTTCAATCACATCATGAGTTGGAATACCCA
Source organism: Francisella salina (assembly GCF_000219045.1). NCBI lineage: Bacteria > Pseudomonadati > Pseudomonadota > Gammaproteobacteria > Thiotrichales > Francisellaceae > Francisella > Francisella salina. The sequence continues at coordinate 778,302 of NC_015696.1, read as the reverse complement.
TACTATCAAAGATCATTGCTAACTCATTGATTAAAGCAATATTTACATCCCTTTGAGTATTTTCAATAACTTTAGCGGCTTCAGCAACCCTTATTGAACTTGCCTTGTGAGTACCAGCTACAATTATAGCGTTGTATAAATCATCAACTATTGTCGCAACCTCAGGAGTAGAACCTGAAGTTATCTTTAGGATATTTGTAACAGTATGCTCTTTATCACCTGGGTTAATTCTCTCTGGAGAATAACCACAGAAGAAATCTTTGTTAAAAACCAGACCAGATCTGTCTTCTAAATATGGCACACAAACCTCTTCAGTAACCCCCGGATATACTGTAGATTCGTATATCACGATATCATTTTCTTTTAAAACAGAACCTACTATCAAAGATGCGTCTCTAAGCGGAGTTAAATCTGGATTATTCATAGAGTCAATAGGTGTCGGGACTGTAACTATATAAACATTACAGTCTTTTGCAACATCTATGTCACAAGTGTAAGTAATAACATCCTTGATATCTTCTAACTGTTCTGTAGTTAATTCCAATGTTCTGTCATAGCATCTCTCAAGTTCTGCAATCCTAGATTTACTAATATCAAAACCAACCACATCAAACTTTTTAGCAAATGCATGAGCTAATGGAAGCCCAACATAACCCAAACCAACTACACATATTTTTTTACTCATAGAATTCTCCAATTCTTTAATTAAATACAATCCATCAGATTAAATTTCATAAACACTAATTCTCTTTGATATTTCATCAAAAACATATCTTAATGTACTATTATCCTTATAATTACCATATATATACATATCCGTAATTTTCTGTGACCTACACCATGCATGAAGATAACCCAAAGACTTAATATTTTCTTCTTTAAATTTCTTATAACCTTTTACAGCATGTATATATGGTTGTTTACATATACTAAGATATTTTTCGCCATTAATCTGATCAAGATAGTACCTTAAGTATACTATATCATTTTCTCTATCATATATAGTAAATTTATTACTATTATCAAAAGTGCCCAACTCATTTAAATATGAAACAACCACTGATATATTATATTTTTTCTTAATTTCTAGAATCTTATCTCGAGAAACCTCTCCAATAACAAACAACATATGAACTGACTCATATGTACCTTCTATAATAGAAATAAAATTATCTCGTATTTTATCTACAGAGAAATTATCAACAACAAAACTTCTAGATTGTTCAGATGCGTCTTGAAGTAACTTTTCATCCTTCAACAAACTTGTCATTTGCACAATCAGGTCATCACTACTATCATATTTTATACCCGACCTAGGATAACTCTCAATAACATATCTGTTATCAACATCAGTATAATATAAATGACTTGGATAAAAGGTAATAGCCCCTAAGGACTTAGCATCATTCAACACATAGGAAAAAGTTTCTCCATTGGATGTAAATACAAAAAACAAGGTTTCACCCATAATATTCCAGAAGTCTTGAGGTGCATAAGGAGGTTTAAGTATCCTAACTTCCAAATTATAATCACTAGCAACTTTTTCAATTTCAGCTGCAATCTCATAAATAGCGTCATTATTCTTCGTTACTCGTCCCTCAGGTCCAGCTACAAACGTAATATATCGCCTATTCCCAATATTAGTAGTACTTTTAAAAATATTTGTATCAAGTCCTATCTCAAACTCTCTAATATTAGTATTCATAAAAGAATCATCTGAGTAAACATGGCGATCTGTTTTATGAGTATGTCTTAGCAAAAGATTATCTCTATAAGCTATTCTCATCTCTCGATCCGATATTAATCCTTTTTTAAAGGCTGCGATCCATGTAAATTCCGTACCAAAAACAACTTTAGATTTAAAACTATCCTCATGAAATGACTTAATAAAATCACCTACAGCTCGAGGAGAAGCATTAGTATTTATTATTACAACATCATAACAATTATAATCTATATCTTTGCACGCTCCCCTTACAGATATATACTCTATATCATACCTATCTCTTAATAACTCTAATGCTTGATAGTTTGTAACATTAAGTCTAAACGTACTATTTGGCTTTAATCCAAGGTCATTCTCGTAAAAAAAACATCTATCAATTTTATATTTGCCATCAGCAATTTGTGCCATAGACAGTGGATCATTAGGGTTTTGACCTGACACGGTTAAGTATAGTATTTTTTTTCTTAAATTAGAAAAAACATTAGCTATACTTACTAATGCATTCTGATGAGCCTCAAATGGACGCTTTTTCAACGGAAAGTCTAATCTATAAGTACCTTTTACCCGAAGCTCTTCATGCCATTTTAGAAAGTTAGCTTTATATACTTTTCTACTTTCAGATAATCCAGACCTAATACCATTAGTTTTACAGTTAGTTAAACCAGTTTCAAGATTTATACAAATCATACAAAAGATATCAGTATAAACTAAACTATCGCCTAATAATGCTGTTGCTCTAGCCATTATCTCAGAATCCGCAGCAAATCGGACACTATCCCATGCGCCAAGCTCTTCTTTCAAAAAAGATGATTCAAATATACAAGACACAAAAGCTGTTCTAAGACCTCCATCTTTCACTAAATGAGATACCTTTGCAAAATCTTCGACTATCCCATTAGTATTAACTCTTATCATCTTACCAATAGATGCTTTCACATTAGAGTTAACTTCCATAAATAATACTTGTTTTTCTATCCTCTGCGGATGTGCCCAATCATCAGCATCATGCCCTGTAATATACTTACCTTTAGCAATACCAAGAGCATAATTTTTAGAGACATATGGTCCGACATTAGACTTATTACTTAGTATTCTTAAACGACTATCTTTTTGGGCTATATTTCTTAAAATCTCTAAACTAGAGTCACTACTACAGTCATCAATAGCAATAATTTCAATATTAACCCATGTTTGATTAAGTAAAGAATACACAGAATGTTCTATATACTCTTCTGCATTAAATACCGGCATTAATATCGATACCAAAGGTTCTTTATATACTTTCTTTAAATCACCAATGCTACTATCTATTCTCAGAAATCTGTTGACACCAGTTTTATTTAACTCTAATGGTGATGCTCCTAAATAAGCCAAATATGTATTCAAATATTTCAGCCAGTCATCTTCATTATCAACAGTAAGTGCTCGATTTGCTTTTAATAGTTCTATAGCAGATCTCTCTTCATCACTACAGTATCTTTTCGCATACTCTATCCCATGCCTAACAAAACCAGCATTCATAATCTCCGAAGCCCTCCTAATAACTAAGTTTTTAGGTGGCTTGTTTAGCATCTTCTTTTCAACCTGTTCGAGCTCTTCATAGCTCATACCATCTATACAACTCTCAACATTATATTTAAAGCAATGCCTAAGATCTTCAGGTACATTCAACATGTAAAGCCTATAAGCATCTATGTGTTTTTTAGATTTTAAAAGCTCATTTGCTTGTATAATATTTTTCATCAACAATCTCTCTTAAATATGAATTATAACAACTTAAGTAATTCTTCTCTTAATATTTCATTCTCTGACATTAAACTCTTACTACATATAAAATATCTCTCTAACTCTTCTTGCACTGCAAATAAATTATTCAGCAGACTCTCGTTTTCTTTACTTAACTTTGCTAACTGCTCTTGCTTAGCTTTGGTATCTACTACCAATGCAGCTTTATCTTTGTTTAAAGTAGCTACTAGTTGCTCTTGTTCTTTCACAGCTTTCGATAAGCTAGCTCTCTCTTGCTCTAGTCTCGCTGTCTTTACTTGTTCCTGATTTAGAGAACTTTGCATCGCATCCAAATCTTTCTTAACAGCAGATAGATTCTTAACCAGCAAATCTTTTTCTTTTGCTATCTTTTGCAGCTCTTCTTTAGCTTTTGCTGCTTCTGCTTGTTCTTTAGTCAATATCTCTAGTTTACCAGCTAGTTCTTCTTGCACTGCAAATAAATTATTCAACAAGCTATCATTTTCCTTACTAAGCTTTGATAGCTGTTCTTGTCTAGCCTTAACATCTGACTCTAGTACAGATTTTTCTTTATTTAAATTCGCTACCAAATGTTCTTGCTCTTTTACAGCTTTCGATAAGCTAGCTCTCTCTTGCTCTAGTCTCGCTGTCTTTACTTGTTCCTGATTTAGAGAACTTTGCATCGCATCCAAATCTTTCTTAACAGCAGATAGATTGTTAACCAGCAAAGCTTTTTCTTTTGCTATCTTTTGTAACTCTTCTTTAGCTTTTGCTGCTTCTGCTTGTTCTTTAGTCAATATCTCTAGTTTACCAGCTAGCTCTTCTTGAACCGTAAATAAATTGCTCAGTAAACTCTCATTTTCTCTACTTATCCTCGCCAACTGCTCTTGCTTAGCCTTAGCATCTGCCACTAGTCCAGATTTGTCTTCATTTAAACTGGCTACTAATTGCTCTTGCTCTTTCACAGCTTTCGATAAGCTAGCTTTCTCTTGCTCTAATCTAGCTATCTTTACTTGTTGATCTGTGATGTCTTTATCTTGACTTTTAAGCTGTTGCTTTATGTTATCAAACTGTAACTCATTATCTCGAATACTCTTCTGAAGCTCGACAATATACTCAAGAGTATCTGTCTTTTGAGATATATATTCTCCCAAAACATCCACATAAGATACTACATTTGATTGAACGACAACACCACTTGCACTAGACTTCAACTCTTCATAGAGATTAATCAAATCATCAGATTGAGATATAATCTTGTCTAAAAAATACTCAAGCACAGAATCACTTGTCACCTCAAATCTAGATACATCTACATTGACTGACTTCAGACTAATCGCAAATTTCTCCGTAAAGCTCGTCACAAACTGTGCAATATCACTAACAACACCATCATAGTCAACAAGAACACAGCGCTGCATATTTCTGTGATAAAAATCAAGTAGTGATCTATTATAGGTCACCCAATCACTCATAACTTGCGAGACTTTATCACTAGATACCGATACATCTTCTGAAAATAGATTTCTCATAAGAGTATATGGAGATGAAAAAGCTAACACAAATCCAATTTTACTATCTATAGAAGCCCAGTAATCCAGTAGTGATATAGCTGCCTGATCTGACCAGCACCATATCTTGGATTTATAATTAGCCATTACTAACTCTTCTGCTAAGAAGTTCCATATCTTATCTACACTTATCGGCTTGTTATAACCATGCTCAATTCCTTTAGCATCTTTGATAATATTAGTTATATCATCTGATTTGATATTATCTCTCGCAAGATTTTTAGCAGGGGCAACTCCCATATCAATCAAAATATCTCTAATATTAGAAGAGATTTGATTACCGTAGCCAACACATAGAATTTTATTGAATGATTGAGATCGAACAGACTCATCTATACTAAGCGATGCCTTTATATCAAACATAAGAAGTCAAAATATATTACAGATGATTTAAATATTACAAAAATACAAATATAAATACAAATATAAATATAAATAAATTTTAGATTTTAGATTTTAAAAAAATCGTATTTTTTACTCAATGTTACCAACCGTCTCATGCCATAAAAAGCCGTTGAATAAATAGCTTAGCAACAAACCATTTGGCCAAGTACTGCTTTTAGATATAGAAGGCTGCAGCCTTCTATAATAAAGATGGAATGTTTTAATATACTACCTCGTCCTGCTTCGCAATCAACTTCTTCAACACTTGAAGGAAAATTGTCATGCTGAACTTGATCAAGTATTCAGCATGACAATACATTTTGACACTCCAAAGAGCCAAGAATTAAACACCGAGCGTTTAGAATTTAGAATTACATTGGAGCTATAAATACTCTCGCTGCAAACGCAATCTGGAATACAATCTGCGATATCGTCGCCATAATTGGCAATGCCTCTGACATACCTTCATTAGGTACTATTATCTGATCTCCACCTTTAACTGCCGTCGTATACGACATCCAAGATGTAAATACACCTGTATCTACTCGCTCCGCTGTACCATTCTCATGTAACAACAACACATAGCCAGTCTCAGCACTCGGTGTATATCCACCAACAGCATTAATGTAATCTTTAACTCTAAACTTCTCATTATAATTAATCGCCATCGGTGCCATTACTTGACCACTAATTGTAACTACTTGATTCTGGTTAGGAATATTTATCACATCATTATTCTGTAGCGCTATATGCTCCCACTTCGTCTTAGATCCTACTATAACTTGACCTTTAGGCTGTACCTTCTTAGCCTTCTCAACAAATGTGGACACCAATCCCGCATACTGCTGCTGCATTATCAAACCATCTTTCGTCAATGCACTCTTAGTATATGCTTGCTGCTCCAAGTAATTCAAACTAGCATCAATAGCCGCCTTCTGTGCCGCCGCTACACTCTTTCTAAACAACTGTAGATCATCAACATTTGCACTTGATCTGAACTTAAGCTTCTCTACTACGTCCTCTAATGTAGTTCCTATCGGCACAACAAATTGATGTGGTCCCAATATAGCTCCTGTTACAGACACCGTTAACTGCTTAATATTTTGATCTGATGTCAAAGTTACTTGCTCACCTCCTTTAACTACCTGATCACCTATCGCACTTAATGGAATATATTTGTTACTAGGATTTAACCCCCTATTATCTTCTATAAGCACATAAGTAGCTTCTGGCAATACCCCCACCAGCTTAAGCAATCCAGGCAAGTCAAACTGTCCATCCTTAGGCTCATACATCGCCGGTGATTTCACCTGACCTATAACTGAAACGGATGCAGCCTTTTGTCTAACCACTATACTATCACCCTGTTGTAATTGCGAAAATGGTATAACACCATCAACCAAAAAATTGTATAAATCAATATGGGAAATAACCTTGCCATTTCTAATCAAATCTATATGTCTAAAACTTCCTTTATCAGGCTCTATTCCCCCAGCCTTACACAAAAAATACAGAACAGAGTCTGACGACATACCATCATATAAACCAGGCTTAGATACATATCCTGATACAAATATCTGTACAGGCTGTGCACTCATCAGATTAGCATACACTGTTACATTCTTCTCAAACGTCCTCTTGATTGCATCACCTATGACCTTATTTAGATCCTTATTTGGAATATCTGCAACATGAACCGGTCCAACCTTAGGTATGAATATATTACCTTGACTATCCACCTCCGCTACAGCACTGTACTCAAATGCACCCCACAGTGTAATAGAAATCTTATCCCCTATACTCAGCAGGTAATTAGGATTGTACAACGCTATCTGCGGTAAATTCTGACACTGACTACTAAACAAATTAGCTCCAAATACCTGCAAACCCTTTAATTGTGGTACAAAATCATCATTTATAACCTTATTAGAAAACTGTGATCCCGCCTTATCCTCTATCCCATTTCCCTGATTCATCGCCGTAACTGACGCTAAGCCAGATGCCATAGATGGTGGCGGATTATTTTTGGTTTCAGGAAGACCAGCCCCTTTCTCAGCAATTTGGTCAAATTCTGTTAAACCAGGCATAACACTATTAGCAAATGCCAAACCACCTAGACAGAATAGCAAGAAAGTTATAAATATTTTTTTCATAATTGGATATTAATCATCAGTGAGGTATTTGGCTCAAAGTATCTAATATTTAGAACAATTATGCAAATTTAAATTAGCTATTTTTTTCTCAAAGTGATAGTATTCTTAGACTATAGTTATTCAATTATTGAAAAATATTTATATCACAACAACAATATGACGACGGAATTCAAAAAATCTCTAATAGAACACAAAGCTGTGATATGGGGATTACTCAATCGAGAAATTACCACAAAATTTGGCGATAGTTACTTTGGCTATGCATGGATTGCTGTAGAGCCAATGCTTTTTATAATGATGCTCTACGCAATGTTTACATTTCTAGGCAGAGCTACTGGCAATATGCCAATTTTGTTATTCCTACTAACAGGAATTGTGCCGTATTTCTTTTTTAGAAACTCATTCCAAGGTGCTTCTAGTGCTATCGCTGCTAATCAGGCCTTATTAGCATACAGACAAGTCAAAATTATTGACACAATTTTAGCTCGAATACTACTTCAAGCAGCCACCTCTCTATTATCTGCAATAATATTAACAGCTTTAATCATATATCTAAATAGTGGAGCCACTCTATATCACCCTATCAGAATTATATATATGATTTTTATACTCCTTGCCATAACCCTTGGATTTTCACTAATACTTGCCGTAGTTTCATACTACTATATAGACTTACCCAAATTTATGGGACTTGTAAACCGCGTACTGTTCTTCACATCAGGAGTATTTTTTGGCCTAAATGACTTCCCCCCTAATATATCATACTACCTATCATTTAATCCAATTCTTCAAGTTATTGAATTTATTCGCTCTGCATTTAGTGTCGAGCATCTTAATGTCTATCTAAGCTATGAGTACTTAATCGCTTTTACAATTTGTACTCTTTTTTTAGGTGTTATGTGTTACTATGTAGCAAGAAAGAATATTATGATGAATGCAAGATCAAGGTAAACTATAGATATGATACAACTTGTAAATGCAACTAAGTTTTATAATATCCGTGGGCATAAGCATTATATCCTCAGAGATGTGAACTATACCTTCCCAAAGGGTAAGAGCATAGGTATACTCGGTCGTAACGGTGCTGGTAAATCTACATTTCTGCGTATGCTAGGTGGTCTAGAGTACCCAAACTCAGGAAAAATAATTACCACCAGCTCAATTTCTTGGCCAGTAGGGCTAACAGCAGGATTCCAAGGAAGTCTCACAGCTCGTGAGAATATCAGATTTGTCTGTCGAATTCATAACAAAAATCGTCGTGAGATGAAAGAGATTGAAGAATTTGTCTATGATTTTGCCGAGATTGGCGAGTTTTTTGATATGCCGGTCAAGTCATATAGCTCAGGTATGAAAGGTAGAGTTAATTTTGGACTGTCAATGGCATTTGATTTTGATTATTATCTAGTGGATGAGGTTACAGGTGTAGGTGATCCCCAGTTTATGAAAAAGGCCAATGACGCATTTAATGAAAAGAAGAAAAGCGCCTGTGTTATCATGGTATCTCACAATATGAAAGAAATTAAAGATAACTGTGATATCGCAGTTGTGCTAGATAATGGTAAAATAAATATATTTGATGGTATGGATGAAGCAATAGCATCATATCAAAAGTAATTTTTGTAACAAATAAGTTGATATAAGATGAGCAAAATAGAATCACTCAAAGTAAGATATAAAAAAGCCTTAGTCACAGTATACAAAAAACTAAGCAAGAGATTTAAAACAACCTCTCTAAGAGATATTTATACATACAAAAAAATCCACTATAAACATGAGACCATAATCAAAGCAAATAAAACATATATATTAGCCAAGAAGCACAGTTTCTTCTCTTTTGTAGTATTACCAACTCTAGTTATTGCTATGTACTATATAGTTCTAGCGTCGCCTCGCTATGAGAGCCAAGCAATAGTATCACTAAGACAAAACAATACTGCACCTATGGTTGATACCTCATTATCAAGCATACTTGGTGGAGGCGGATCTGATACTTCTGCGAATAGTTACTTACTGATAGACTATATACTATCGCCACAAATGCTTGATAAACTACAAGCCGACTTAAATATTAAAGCCATGTACCAAAACCCCAAAGTAGACTTTTTCTCACGCTTATCGCATAATGCTGATCAAATTGATTTCTTAGATTACTATAACAAGATGGTATTTCTAAGCTATAACCAACAGTCTAATGCTATCACAATAAACGTACAAGGCTATACCGCAGAGCAAGCACAAAAAGTGTTAGATACTATCACAAAAGATAGTCAGGAAATAATCGACCATATCTCGCACACTCTAGCAGAAAATAGAATGAAGTTTAACAAAGAACAACTTGATATAATCAAAACTAAAGCCATGAAAGCTCAGGATGCATTAGTTGAGTTCCAAAATAGTCGTGGAATAGTCGATCCAGAAGGTTCTGTATCAACTAAAGCCTCAGTAATAGGTAGCCTACAAGGACAATTAACCGCTGCAGAGACACAACTGACAAATCTAAAATCATATTTATCACCTAACTCTAGTGAAGTAAAAGCCACTGAACAGCAAATCATCGCTCTGAAAAAGCAAATTGATAAAGAAAAAGCAGATTTCTTAGCAGAGGATAAAGACAATAAAAAGCAATCGCAACTTGATGATATGGTATCTAATTATACATGGTTAAAACTTAATGCTGAATTTGCAATGACGGAGTACCAATCAGCACTACAATCATTTGAAACAGCTAAATTAGACAGCCAAAATCAACAAAGCTATCTTGTAGATGTTGTCAAACCAACTTTACCAGACTCAGCTAAATATCCTCGCATCATATACAATCTCATCACAATGTTTGCTATCCTAAGCGCATTATACGGCTTAGGTCGCATGATTATAACTATCATCTTAGAAAATAGATAATCGCGCCATATGCAATACACTCTAACAAATCCAGTATACATATCCGGCAAAGGTCTACATACGAATAGATACAATACTATCATAATCTCTCCGGCTCCTGCTGACACTGGAATAGTATTTTGTATAAGTGGCAAAGCCATACCCACACACTACAGCCATGTAATCGATAAACCGCTGCACATGTATAGCTGCCGATGAAGAGCACTATATTCGTACTATCGAACATCTATTAGCAGCTGTTGCAGGACTGCATCGATTCACGAACTTTTGGACCTCTATATAAGGGTATTCTGGCAAAAATCTTGACATAACTCAGTAAAACTCCTGTTGCTCAAGGTGCAAGTACTCAAAATACAATCCTATTAACCAAGAAAAAATCATATGTCAGAAATGGTCTTCGCTATACAGATGAGCATGTTCGACATAGAGTTATGGATTTGGTTGGCGATCTTATGCTATGCGGTACACGCCATATTAGTGGACATTTTGAGACCTTTAGCACATCGCATGCGATGAATGCCAAACTACTTGAGAAGATTTTTGCAGATCAAAGTAATTTTGAATGGCAAGATGAGACTTAACTAGAAGCTAGGACAAGATTAGTATATACGAGTAATACTTGATCAAACAGCCCAACTATTTGGGGTACTGCATCCCGATATCTAGCTCATTGAAGTCGTTCCATACTTGATCCAGAGTCTCCATTAGAATATAGACCTTATACTTATAATGCGATACAACAGTTATTGACTAGGAAGTAATTATTTTGACTGCGTTGTAATAGTTGCATTAACACAGCTTTGATTAGCATTAAAGCTCTTAGGGAAAATACTAGCCCGGTCAATACCGTCAGCCATTAATCTCCACTGACTACCATCTTTGGCAAACATTTGTGTGTAAACTCCATTACCTTTAATATCAACTGTTTGCACATCTCCGGTATTATTCATAAACTTCAGCTTAGCTTCTTTACCTTTAGGTAAATTTGAAATTACTACATCAACCCTAGAAGTAGCTATAGACCAATTATCAAAATTAAGATTAACATTGGTAGTCTTATCTGGTGATAATGATACTAGTGTATCAGGAGCCTTATAAACCTTACCTGCTACAATATAAGAGTTAGCATGAATCATATACTTACCTTTTGTAACATCAATATCATAGATTGTATTTTCTTGATTAAAAACTAGTGAGCCTTGATATACCACTGTTCCTTTTGAATCTAAGATTTTGACTCCAACACTACCAGATATAGCAGCCTTAGGATAAATACTTAAACTAGCTGCATGTATATTTTTATAGTTAACAGATATTTTCTTAGATTGACCCATAGCCAAATTAACTATACCTTGGCTGGCATATCCTTGGCTAGAGTCAATACCTTCCACAACTATAGTAAATTGCCCTATTGGTAGTCTAACTTTTTTTGTAGCCCCCCATTTAAGATTTTTTAGATCAGCAACTTGATTGTGATTACTATCATAAATAATAACATGCGGTTTACCAGTACTGCTTACATAAGCTGGTCTAGAAGGAGTATGCAAGTATATTGCAGGTTGCAAAACATCTTGACAATATACCCAATGTTGATTAATGTCTGGAGAGTCTGCAGTCCACCAATCATTTTTCAATTGATATACTTTATTATCATATCTAACGAAATCACCATTACGATATCCTATCCAATTATCTTGATCGGCTCCTTTAAATTGTTTAACCACACTAGGTACATTATCACATTTGCTAGAGTCATCTGCATAGCTGGAATTTACCATACTAGCCAAACAAACGAACATAACCAAATTTAAAACTCTTTTCTGCATAAAAATCTCTAATTATGAAAATATTGTAAAACTTGAAGTATTGTAGCAAGACTCTCTAGATCCATCAATGTTTTGATAACATCTAGCAAACAATATCCTTACGCATTTCCACAATAGCAAAGGCTCTCTTGCCAGAGTTAAATGACTGCATAGACTTACTCCACTTGCCCCCACGAAACTCTCGAGCTATTCTCAGATAATTCTGGACAAAACCTAATATATTTTTTTCACAAGCTACCTCGATATTAGCAGATATATCAATACCACTGACAAATGTCAGGCCAGTATCACTTATGTGCAATCTAATTTTATCAATACCAGCACCATATCCAGCTGCTAAATACATAGTAACTATAAATTATCTACCACAGTTGAGAACTCGCAATACTTCATCAAAAAAAGCCTTATTGAAATAGTAATATATACTATCTACACTAATCATACAATCGATACTCTAATCTGTACTTGGTAAGTGTGGCGCAAGACAGTATTGAGCATTTATCCCTTGCTTACGAGCTTTTTCAAAGCTAACGAAGAACAGCCATAACCAATAACCTGAGCATTAATATGATCAGATGCACATTTCAGACCACCTACATAACCACAAGCAACTTCACAAATAAGTTTGTAATAATTAGTATACAAATCATCATCAAAAAGTTTCATAGCTTGATTATAAAATTTAATACCACACAAGTTGCTTGAAAAATTATGCTTCAGAACCTCTTGAAATATTGGATAATAGCGTTTGTTCAAGGTATTTATCTTAGGAAAAAAACGTGGTGTATATAATGCTATATGAACAATTTTTATAAATTTTCATATATTTAAGATACTTTTTGTCAAAAAGAGTGACGACTTAAATACAAATCTAACAATTAAAAGTTACACAGGAGCTATAAACACTCTCGCTGCAAACGCAATCTGGAATACAATCTGCGATATCGTCGCCATAATTGGCAATGCCTCTGACATACCTTCATTAGGTACTATTATCTGATCTCCACCTTTAACTGCCGTCGTATACGACATCCAAGATGTAAATACACCTGTATCTACTCGCTCCGCTGTACCATTCTCATGTAACAACAACACATAGCCAGTCTCAGCACTCGGTGTATATCCACCAACAGCATTAATGTAATCTTTAACTCTAAACTTCTCATTATAATTAATCGCCATCGGTGCCATTACTTGACCACTAATTGTAACTACTTGATTCTGGTTAGGAATATTTATCACATCATTATTCTGTAGCGCTATATGCTCCCACTTCGTCTTAGATCCTACTATAACTTGACCTTTAGGCTGTACCTTCTTAGCCTTCTCAACAAATGTGGACACCAATCCCGCATACTGCTGCTGCATTATCAAACCATCTTTCGTCAATGCACTCTTAGTATATGCTTGCTGCTCCAAGTAATTCAAACTAGCATCAATAGCCGCCTTCTGTGCCGCCGCTACACTCTTTCTAAACAACTGTAGATCATCAACATTTGCACTTGATCTGAACTTAAGCTTCTCTACTACGTCCTCTAATGTAGTTCCTATCGGCACAACAAATTGATGTGGTCCCAATATAGCTCCTGTTACAGACACCGTTAACTGCTTAATATTTTGATCTGATGTCAAAGTTACTTGCTCACCTCCTTTAACTACCTGATCACCTATCGCACTTAATGGAATATATTTGTTACTAGGATTTAACCCCCTATTATCTTCTATAAGCACATAAGTAGCTTCTGGCAATACCCCCACCAGCTTAAGCAATCCAGGCAAGTCAAACTGTCCATCCTTAGGCTCATACATCGCCGGTGATTTCACCTGACCTATAACTGAAACGGATGCAGCCTTTTGTCTAACCACTATACTATCACCCTGTTGTAATTGCGAAAATGGTATAACACCATCAACCAAAAAATTGTATAAATCAATATGGGAAATAACCTTGCCATTTCTAATCAAATCTATATGTCTAAAACTTCCTTTATCAGGCTCTATTCCCCCAGCCTTACACAAAAAATACAGAACAGAGTCTGACGACATACCATCATATAAACCAGGCTTAGATACATATCCTGATACAAATATCTGTACAGGCTGTGCACTCATCAGATTAGCATACACTGTTACATTCTTCTCAAACGTCCTCTTGATTGCATCACCTATGACCTTATTTAGATCCTTATTTGGAATATCTGCAACATGAACCGGTCCAACCTTAGGTATGAATATATTACCTTGACTATCCACCTCCGCTACAGCACTGTACTCAAATGCACCCCACAGTGTAATAGAAATCTTATCCCCTATACTCAGCAGGTAATTAGGATTGTACAACGCTATCTGCGGTAAATTCTGACACTGACTACTAAACAAATTAGCTCCAAATACCTGCAAACCCTTTAATTGTGGTACAAAATCATCATTTATAACCTTATTAGAAAACTGTGAACCTGCCTTGTCCTCTATTCCATTTCCCTGATCCATCGCCGTAACTGACGCTAAACCAGCATTTTTATCCAGCTGTGGGTCATCAGTCTGTTTAGATGCTGCCGGGACACCCCCTTGCGCAGTAGCAAACTGGCTTGTAATCGCATTCATAGAGCTTTGAGCCGCCAATAATGGGTCAGCTGCATTAGCTAGTGAAAATCCAAAAAATAAAAAAATGAAAAATATAATAATATTTTTTTTAAAAAAAGTAATTACTTTCGTATTCTTACGAAATAAAACAATTAATAGTATAAGTAAATTAAAAAAGATTCTTTTCATATTATAAATAAAAAAACATATTTGCAAAGAAATATGTGTAATTTAGATTATTGATTTAAAACTCTACACATTATACTTGAACCAATCAAAAAATTCAATTTATTAATCCGAGAATAAGGCTACATAACAATATATTTAAAAGATCAATCTTTATAAACCATTTTCAGCAATGTACTTAATAAATATATTCGCCGAAATCCTAGCTTATAAAAAAAACTGTTTTCCAAATCATTTTTTTGCCGTGTTAATAATTTTATTAAAGTACTTGGGTGGCAGTATTCTAAAGTTTCAGGATGAATATACTTAGGATATAAAATATAAGCTCCTGCTATTAACTCCTTTAGTTTGAGCTTGCGAATTCTTCTAGACTCAATTCTGTGATCAACTGTAAGCCCCCAACCAGCATAAAAAGGCATTCCATAAGTTACTACTCGCTTGCCATACAATAAACCTTCAAAACCTACTAGTGAAGTTATTGTATGAACCTCATCTACGCATTGAAGTATGGATGCGATAGAAATATTATCAATAATTTTATCACAATATTTCATAGCAACTTGCTCATCTATCTTACCAACCCTATTACCACTAGAAACATCTGGATGAGGTTTGAATATAATATATGCTTCAGGGTTATTCTCACGTACTGTTTTTACAAGCCCTAAATTTGTAGCTATATCTCCACCACCATATTTAATTGATGCATCCCCTTCAGCTTGTCCAGGGATAAAAATTTTAATTTTATCTGTAAAAACATTAAATTCCACATGGGCTGCACTATTATATTTAGTAATTTTATTTGAAATGATGTCTTGATGAAGACTATCAGCTTCAGTAAGTAACTCATCATCAAAATAATGATTATTTAATATTTTCTCAAGCCTACTAGGCCTCGTTGAATCAAAGTATATTCCAATATCATCAAAAATCAATGAATATGGCCTAGTAAAATTAGAACCCAACCCAATAGAGCGAATGAAACCATCTTCAACCCTAATGATATTTATGCGATTATTTTTTGCATAATTTTCAACTTCAGGAAACTCTTTTTTACCCCATATAAATATTACACTATCTTTATCAAGCCCTTTTTTAATTGCAGCCTTATAATGGCTAGAAAATATAGGGTTTATAAAAAATATTTTAGATTTGTCATATTTCTTTAGAAAACATCTAGTAGAACTGTGTTTAATCCTCAAAAAACCAAACAAGTAAACTTTCTGATTATTTTTCTTCAAAAAAGCACCTCTTTATATACTAGATATTAATACTCAACTTAAAATATAGATTTGAACACAAACCTCTAAAAACCCAACAATCATTAAATTAACATACATCCTTATATACCTAAAATATCAAGAACAGTATAATTTAAAAACTTTTTGGCGTAAAATTACTACCTATAACATTTTAGTTTAAAGGTTTTAAATATGCAATATACAATAAAAAAACCTACTTTTTTCTATGGGAAAGGCCTACATGAAGGCAAAAAAAATTTAGCAGGTATTTTTCCTGCTCCAGCAAATACAGGTTTTGTTTTTTATGACAATAATATTGAAATTCCAGCCTCCTATACTAACGTAATGTATAAGAGAGCATGTACAAATCTTGGTATTAATAAAAAACACTATGTAAGAACAGTTGAACATATAATTACAGCCCTATATGCTGCAAAAATTGAAAATGCTTATATTACTGTTGATAAAAAAGAAGTTCCTTTTTTAGACGGTTCAAGCTTCCAGTTCTATAAGCAAATAGAAAATGTAGGACGCACATTAGTTAGTAAAGCCCCCTTTAAAAAACTAAAAATCAATAGAACTATCGAACATAAAGACGGTGACAAGTATATAAGAATAACACCTAAAGACCATTTCTCTATACACTTAAAGATTAATCTTTTAGGTGCAGGAGTCCAAGAATATAAATCCGAAAAAGTATCTGATGATATATTAGAGTGTATTAAGGCTAGATCTTTTGGAGAGATGCATATGATTATGTTAGGAAAAATTTTTACAAAATTCTTTCCAGTACCATGTGTACAAGGAATGAGATTTGACAACATCATTCTCACAACCAAAAATAAGTCATGGGTCAAAGGAGGCCTAAAATATAAAGATGAACATATTAGACATAAAGTTGTTGACTTAATTGGAGATATAACATTATGTGGCACTAATTATATTTTAGGACATATAGAAACTTTTAATACTTCTCATGCCATGAATGCAAAAATATTAGAAAAAGTATTTTCTGATAAAAAAAATTTTGAATGGATATATTAAATAATTAATAAAACTCATATGACAAAAAATAATCAAAGAAAAAGAAATATTTTAATTACTGGTGCTAGTGGAGCTATAGGTTCCGCTTTAGCATTAGAACTATCAAATAAAAATACTAATTTAATTCTCTTAGGTAGAAATATAAAACACCTCGAGCTAGTAAAACTAAACTGTGAAAAGAAAGATGCTACAGTTTCTATTTTCCAACTTGATTTAGCAAATATAAATACTTTAGAAGAGTGGTTAAATAATTACCCATTAGAATCTCTTGATGTAGTTATTCTAAATGCTGGAATGAGTATTAATAGAAAACTTGATGGTGAAAATCATAATGATATCCGAAAATTAATAAGTATAAATATCGAATCTAGCATTTGCTTTGCTAACAAATTAATTCCATTCTTTAAGAAAAAGAAAAATGGGCAGATTGTTTTCATAAGTTCATTAGCGGCATATACTGCTCTTCCTGTAAATCCAAGTTATTCTGCAAGTAAGGCTGCCATAAAATCTTATGCTGAATCTTTAAGAATCTGGCTTAGTAAATATAATATAAGAATTAATCTGGTCTTACCTGGACCAGTAAATTCTACAATGGCTCATGAAACAACCGCTCCAAAACTAAAATTAATGCCTCCACATACTGCAGCCAAAAAAATTATTACGGGCATTAAGAAAAATAAATTTATCATACAATTTCCATATTCTCTAAGTATAAGTATAAGAATTCTAAATTTTTTACCACTTAAAATTAAAGCCATAATACTAACAATGCTAGGCTATAATAGATACGAAAAATAATTTTTTAAACTTAACAAAAACTAGCTTATTCTTTATTTTTTCTTAAAAATTTTAGCAATATTTATCAGAAGTAGTTATAATCTAAATAAAATAGCATAATATAGTGTGTCCCTATTCCTTTTTATGAAAAGATCTGTATGTTTCCTACAAGGCCCTCCTAGCTCATTTTTTAAAATATTAGCTCGAAAACTACACGATAAAGGGCACAATATATATAAAATTAATCTTTGTCTTGGCGATAGGCTTGTATGGGGACTTGGCAAAGCATATGCCTATAGAGGTAGTTTCAATAACTGGGAAAATTATGTTAAAAAATTTTTTATAAAAAAATCTATTACAGATATTGTACTAATAGGAGAAAATAGGCCTTACCATAAAGTTGCTATCAAAGTAGCTAAAGAATTAAACATCAAAGTCATAACTACTGATTTTGGATACTTAAGGCCTCACTGGATAACCTTTGAGCTTAATGGGATGTCAAGCCAATCTTTATTTCCAAGAGATCCTGATGAGATAATAAAGCTAGCTAAAGAAGTTACTCCTCATCCTCCTAGTCAAAAATCTTATAAACCTAGCTTTTTAGAAGAATCAATTTGGGAAATACTATTTAGTTTTGGATCAATCTTGCCATTTAATATATTTTACCCAAGATATAAACGCTATGTAAGATATCATCCCTTTATAATGTTCCCATGTATAGGGTTACGCTTATTTAAACTAAAGTTTAAAAAAAATGCTATGTTAACCAAACAATTAGAGTTAATTGAAACAGACAACATTAACTATTACTTATTTCCATTACAAATGCGGTTAGATTATCAAATATTAGCATACTCAAAATATGATGACATGTCAGATGCCATAGAGGAGGTTATAAAATCTTTTGCTATATCAGCTCCAGAAAATACTAAGCTTGCTATAAAAGTACATCCTCTCGATGAAGGCGTAATTAATTGGAAAAAAAGGATTTCCAAATTAGAAAAAAAATACAACATTGAAGGGCGAGTTATTTATTTTGATGGAGGAAACCTCATGGTGCTAATAGCACACTCTTTAGGAGTAATTACAATAAATAGTACTGTCGGATTGCAATCAATCATTAGAGATATACCCACTCATACTTTAGGTGATGCTATTTATGATATAAAAGGTCTAACTCATCAAGCTGAATTAAATAAATTTTGGGATAACAAACCTAAACCAAATAAAACATTAAAAGAAAGTTTCGTAAAACTGCTAGACAGTACAATACAAATTCGTGGTACCTATTATTGTAAATCTGGACTAGAGGATATTACAAATGAAGCTGCCTTTAGAATAATTAATGATAAAGTAAACAAACCACTAAAGTAGAGAAATTCTCTTAACAAAAACTATCTTTTTCTTAAAAGGAATATCTTCATATTTCTTCTTTTATCCAATACAAGAGTTTCATATAAGTCAAACCCTAGCTTCTTATATATGTATACATTCTCCTCTTTTGCTGTCTCTAGTAATAATGGTACTCCCTTAAGCTTTGCTTGCTCAGCACCATATTCTACTAATTTTCTAGCTAACCCCTGATTTCTTGATTCAACAGCTGTACATAAAAGAACTAAATGTAAAAATTTATCATCCTTATAGCATTTAATAGTCTTTCCTTGTATTTTTAAAATACGATAAATACCCAAAATACCAAATCTAAAAAACATCTTAAGATGTAAATAAATATGAAATCTTAAGGAAAATTTCATTTTCCCATGCCACGCATATAAAGCAACGCTTTTATTATCAGCGGTACTAACAACAAAACCTTGAGTATACGCATGCCATATATTATAAAGCATAAATGTATCATACTTTTTATCAGATGTTAATTTGTCTAAATATTTAGGAGAAAAATATTCTTTAATATGCGGATCATCAACAAAATTATCCTTTAGTAAGCATAATATTTTTTTAAAATCATAATTACATAACTTTTTCAATTTATTTCCATAAACTTCTATATCCATTACATAATCCTTCCTAAAGTATCTGCAACATAACCAAGTTGATCTCTAGTGTGTTCACTAGAAACAAAAAAACGTAATCTTGCTTTATTCTCTTCAACAGCAGGATACATGATAGGAACAGCATTAATATCATAATCATTAAACAATTTATTTGATAAAATAACTGCTTTTCTTGAGCTGCCTACTATAACAGGAATAATAGCTCTCCCAATAGCATCTCCAGTATCAAATCCTTTTTCTTTTAGTTTGGATAATAAATATTCACTATTTTTTTGTAATCTAGTAACTCTATCAGGCTCATCTAACATAAGTTTCAAAGAGCTTGTAGCAGCAATAGTATCACAAGGAGATAATCCAACACTATACACCAATCCTGGAGCATAATAACGCAATATATCTATTATAGTTTGATTTGCAGCGATATAGCCTCCACAACTAGATAAGGTTTTACTTAATGTTCCCATCCAAATATCAATATCTTTCGGTGATATCTCATAATGCTCAAATATGCCTTTCCCAGTCTGGCCTAACACCCCTAAACCATGAGCTTCATCAACCATTAATACTGCTCCATATTCTTTTTTAAGTTGAATAAGCGCTGGAAGATCAGGGATATCACCATCCATACTATACATCCCTTCAACAACTATAAACACTTGTTCATATTCATGAGCATTTTGTTGTAATAACTGAGCTAAATGTCCTAAATCATTATGACGAAAACCAATTGCCCTAGCATTAGACAACTTAACTCCTTGCATAATACTATTATGAGATAGTTGATCATATAAAATTAAACTTTTCTCATATGTCAGGCAACTAATGACAGAAACATTAGTTGCATGTCCACTAACAAAAACTGCTGCCGCATCTGTTTGATACAACTGACTTATTAGATTTTCTAAATCTAAATGAATTTTTCTGTTACCAGATGTAATTCTACTAGCAGAAACAGAAGTTCCTTCTTTTCTAACTGTCTCAGAAATTGCAGAAACTGTTTTAGGATGCCCATTTAAGCCTAAATAGTTATATGATCCATAATTAGCAATTTTCTTATCATTATAATTTATATAATTCGATGCTAACCCTGTATACACTCTATGTAATGGATTTTTTATTTTAAATCGTTCTGATGTTTGCAAACCATAATTTAATTCTTGATAAGATGGGTGCTTTGTAAAGTCATAACTACTATTGTTAGTTGATGAACTTTCTGTAATATCACTATTTTCTATAAGTTTTGATTTTATCTTAGATAAATTACCAAATATCTTTTTTGCCATTTATTCCTCACCGTGCCTTTGCTTAATTATTTGTATAACATCATTAACATCTTGATTCTCATCATTGCCATATACATTGCGCATAATCATATTGACAATATCTTGAGAAGTTTTTAACTGAGTCATAGACATAGCTGGAATAGAAACCCCTGTAAACTTTTCTTCCAAATTGACAGCAAGTTCAAATGCCATCAAAGAATCCATACCTAACTCTTTAAGATCTGCAGATATATCTAAAGCTGACTTACTAATACCTAATATATGAGCAACTTGAGATGCTACATTATCTTCTACTAAAGCCTGCGACTCATCCTTAGATAACTCTCTCAACATATCTGCATTTAAGCTCCCTATAATCTCAGACTCAGAATCCTGAATAAACTGATGATATCTTGAAGTCTTTAATATAGGCAGTGCTTTTAATAACTTATTCCCTTCTAGTTTTGTTGCTATAAAACTTTGCTCTGAGTTACTAAGAGCCTGATTAAGTACATTCTTACAATCTAACAAAGATAATGGAACCAATCCTAAGCTACCAGACATTACTTGCTTTAATGATTCATTCCTAGTTAATAACCCAACATCTGCAATAGGTCCCCACGCAATATACTGCCCAGATA
The DNA here is from genome assembly GCF_000219045.1 of Francisella salina. NCBI lineage: Bacteria > Pseudomonadati > Pseudomonadota > Gammaproteobacteria > Thiotrichales > Francisellaceae > Francisella > Francisella salina. The sequence continues at coordinate 756,249 of NC_015696.1, read as the reverse complement.
ACCCTTCAAACTGTCTTTTAGCCATCACCCCTTCTAAATATGCATTCGCAGCCACATAATTTGCTTGATGAAGGTTTCCAACTGTTGTAGCAATAGAAGAAAACACTATAAAATGTTTTAAATCCCATACCCGCGAAAACTTATCTAACCAAAGCCCTCCTAATGCTTTAACATCAAAAACTTTATCAAAAGAATCTTTTGTCAATGTATCTAATGCTTGATCATCATATACCACAGCAGCATGAATGATCCCTTGTAGATCAACTCCATCCTGATAAAGATTTTGTAAGAATTCTTTGACACCTGACTCCTTGCTTACATCTACAGCATGAACTTCATAAGTAATACCTAATTCATCTAACTGTTTCTTATTTTCTGATGTAATTTTACCACTGTAACTAACCAATATTAGATGTTCTGCTCCATGCTTTGCTAGCTCTTTAGCTGTATAAAAACCAAATCCTTGTGTTCCTCCTGTAATCAAATATGCTCCTTTTACAGTAGCAAATTCAGAAGACCATTGATCAAGTTTAATAAAGTCTTTTTGCTGCATATTAACAATGACTTTACCTAATTGCTGGCCTTGTTGCATATAGCGAAATGCACTTTCTATTTTATGCATAGGAAACTCTTGATACGGCAAAGCAACAAAATCCTGCTCATCAAGATACTGTTTCAACTCGGATAGCATTTGTTTGATTACTTGAGGTTTATATTTAATCAACTGATCTAAATCAATACCAGAGAATGTAATATTATTACGAAATACTTTCATAGCCAAAGTATTATTCTCAAAAATATCTCTTTTGCCTAACTCTATAAAATGACCAAAAGGAGCTAACACAGCAAGACTTGCTTCTAATAAATCACTAGAAAGTGAATTCAAAACGATATCCATTTGTATTTCATTTTGATTCATCTGCATGAAAAAGTCTGTACTTCGTGAATCATAAATATTTTCAACACCTAAAGACTCAAGTAAAATACGTTTCTGCTTGGACCCTACTGTTGCATGTATTTCCAATTCCAAAAGATGAGCCACTTGAATAGCTGCTAAGCCAATAGCCCCTGCAGCACCATGTATAAGTATCTTTTGCCCAGATTGAGCTTTTGCAACTTTATTTATCGCATAATAAGCAGTCATAAAAGCAACAGATATTGTTGCTCCCTGCTGCATGGAACTATGCTTTGGTAAATGACTAATAAAATTACTATCGACTACTAACTCTGTTGAAAAGCTTTGTCTTGCACATCCAAAAACCTTATCACCTACTTTAAACTGAGAAACTCCTCTTCCAACTTCGACAACCTCTCCACTAAACTCCATACCTAGATAGGCTCCTAAGTAACCAAACTCTAAAGACTCCTGTGGTATCAGTCCTAATGCATACATTACATCTCTAAAATTTAATCCCGTATAGTAGACCTTAACACGTACATCTTGTTGTCCGCATACAGATACAGATGCTTCTTTTACAAGCCACTGTAAATTATTGAAAGATCCTCTATGTGTTATATGTAACTTATACTCTTGAGATAGGTTTGTATTATCCAATGGTATAATTGCATGATTATATAAAGTATTGTCCTTAACAAAGAGCTCTTGATTCTTATTACATTCATCAAAAATAGCACTCCAGTCTTGCTGAGAGTCAAAATCATCAATGACTACCCTAGTTATTGATACCGAAGGTTTCTCATTCACAATAACTCTTAAAGTTGCCAAGAATGACTGATGTACTGGAGATATCAGAATCTTATTATGAAATTGACTTTCAATAATAACATAAATTTCTTCCCCTGAGGTCTTATACACCTTTCGAATAATATCCCAAAGGTCTTGCTCTTTTACATCTTTCCCTATTGTAAACACTATTGGTAAACCAACACCCTGCTTATCAAAAACATTTTTAAGCCTTCTACCATAATGATAAAGCTGACATTCTAAATTTGTAGATTCAACATGCTTAGAAGTATATTGCCAATCCTTTTGCAATAATAACTCTTGTATAAAAGCATTTGATGATAGCTGGCTTTCACGATTTTCTGCCTGTTTAATAAAATCTGCTATAACATTTTTCCTAACACATTTTATTTTAGGTTTTAATATATTTATCAAAAATCTAACTTCAATACTGTCTAACCAAAGATGAAGTTTTACTACACCTCCTGGTTTAAGCTTATCCATCAATAAATCTACGAAATCTTTCTTGGCAAAAGTTGGGACACTTTCTATAAGTAAGCAATCATAATAAGATTTATACTCCTCATAGAGATCTGCCCAACCATTTCTAAATGTAATAGCATCTATTGAACAATTATCTAATTGTTGTAATGCCTCATTATACAAGCCATCCCCTACAACCAATATTCTTAAAGGGGTTTCTTTATTTTCATAACCTTGATGTAGAGCATCAATAACTGCTCTAACTTCTTGTTTAATAGCTTGACCAAAATAAGACTGCCATAAACTCTCGATAACATCTATTGAATCATTGACTTGTAACGTATCAAGATTCATATCTATACTTTTTGTATAAAGCCTTAATAATAGTTTTACTAAATTCGGATGTTCTACAAATGCTAATTGCAATATCTCGTGAATCTCATCAATAAAGTTTGTATTTTCCCATGAACCATCCTCATCTAAATAACTTTGCATTAACATCATCATTTCTTCTGAAAATGATATGTTATTATTTTCTAAATATTGTTGATATGCTTGATTTACTAGTAATAAACGCGTAAAGCTTAATATTATCTTTTCTTCCTGATTGATCAATTCATTATTTTGAGATATTTTAGGTGATAAAACAGGTTTAAAGTGATAGTTTTGTTCAACTAAAGCTATAGGTTGTAAGCTCTCGATATAGCACTCTTTAAGTTGTAAATTACTATGAGTTCCCGCAACTTTTTCAAATTTAGCTCCCTTAATAAAGCTAACAATATTATTTTCATCATCAAAAAAATAAAAATTAGCAATAGCTATATAGTCATTCCTATAACTAAGTTCTGTGAATACTCTTTGAATTTTTCCACAGGGGTTAATAATATTGACAAAATCAAAGCCCACAGGTAGTGCGATATCTTGATCTCCATCTTTATATATTAATGAAAAAATAGTCTGAAAACCTCCATCTAATGCAAATGGAGATAGTGTATAGTTATTTGATTTAATATTTGAATTAAAACATGCTACAGCTTTATTTTCAAAAAGCTTCAATTGATCTATTATTCTAAAATTATCCGTATAATTTAAACCAACAGCTTTAGCATTAGTATAGTGATCTTCTATAGAAAAATCATGTAAACTGGTACTTGACTCAGAGGGTAAATTAAACGTTGATATTACATTTTTTAGTAAGTATCTAGACTTAATATGAACAACTTCATTTTCACCATATTGGGATAAGCTTTTAATTGTAAGAATTCCATTATCATCGCATGTACTTATAACAGTCCTCATATCATCCTCTTGGAGTAATAGTGGCGATAAAATCTGTATATCTTTTAAAATAACAACATCCGTGGACTCTAGCTCTTTTACATGCTTAATCAGTTGATATGCCATTTCTATCCAAGCCGATGCTGGCAAAACTGCAACACCATGAACTTGATGACCTTGAAAATCAATTGCTGTTTGATAGTCAATATGATTTACCCATGTATTTGATTTATTACTTATTCTCCAACCTAAAAGAATATGATCAACTTCTGATGTTATAACCCGATCAGATGTATGAAACCAATATTTTTGCAAATTAAGTTCAGATCGAGTAAGAGGAACATTTTCTGATTCAACAACTTCATTCTGCCATGGAGCTCCAGCAAGATATAAACGCTGAGCAATCTCATTAAGCACCAGCTTATTATTCTCAACTGTACCAAAATAAGTTGACTTACTTTTTTGTGATATTTGATTAATATAATACTTAAGAACACTCTTAGGACTAGTTTCTATCAACACGTCAACATCATTAGAAATTAAGTTCTCTATACCTGCGCTAAAATTAACAGGCTTAGCAATATTATCCCACCAATACTCACTACTTCTTAACTGCTCAGATTCTATATTTTTACCTAAAACTGTTGAAATAAATTCAATATTTTTATTTGTAAAACTACTATCAAACTTAGGTAGTTTTTGTAAAAACAAATCTTTCACACTATCATTCATAAATGATGAATGAAATGGATAATCAACATCTAACAGTCGACAGAATATTTGCTGTTTTTCACAATGATCTTTTAAGGCTTCTAGTTTTTTATACTCTCCAGCGATAGTTAAAGAATCATTTGTATTAATAGCAGCAATATCTAGATTTTGTAAAGATAATTCTGTCGTTAAATCTTTAAAATCATCAATGCTTACATTAATAGCAAGCATTGATCCTTGACCTTTGGTAGTCGCCTGAGCCTGACTTCTAGCAACCACTAATTGATAAGCTTCATTAAGTGCGATATTTCCACTTATATACGCTGCTGCTAACTCTCCAATGCTATGCCCTAGAACATTAGTAATCTTTAACCCACTTTCTAAAAGATATCTTGCAATAGTAACTTGGAAAATAAATAAAGCTGGTTGAGCTATTGTTGTATCATCATATGATTCTTGATCTATTAACAACCAATCTTCTAAGCTTCTCTGACTAATTACAAATAATTCATCAATAATACTCTTAAAATAACTCTTTAACTCTTTAGAGTTATTTAATATTCTTAACATACCAGGGTATTGACACCCATTACCAGAAAAAACAAAAGCAACTTTTTGCGCTTCAAAATCTATTTCATAATCCTGACCTTTATTTTTTTGGAAATCTTCAAAACTATTATAAATAGCATAAAAATCTTTGTAGCCACGATTAATTTTAGAAGCTAAAGCATACTTATTATAAGTATCTTCACTATCAATAATATTTGCCTGAATTTGCCTTTGCTTCTCTAATGTAATAGCTGAATGGCTCTTTATTATCAAACTATTATGAAAGTATTTATTGTCAGAATACTTTTTTGTAGCAGAAATACCTGATGGTGGCGCTTGTAACAGCACATGTGCATTAGTTCCACCAAAACCAAAAGAGTTAACTCCAATCAAACTCTCTGATGTTATTTCAATAGGGATAGTTTCATTTGAAATAATAATATTATTAGTTTCTAAATTAAGCTTTGGATTAGGTTTATCAAAGTGGATATTCGCAGGTACTTTTTTATGCTCAAAAATCATTAAAGACTTTAGCACACCAGCAAGTCCAGAAGCTGGTTCAAGATGCCCAATATTAGATTTTATAGACCCTGTTATAAGATGATTTTTACGTTTAAGAGAAACAGCTTCAGCTATAGCCTGTATCTCTAAAGGATCACCTACAGGAGTCCCTGTACCATGAGCCTCAAGATATACTATCTTATTTAAATCAGTATCTGAATAGATTTCATTTAACAAATCTCTTTGTGCTTCAAAACTAGGTAAAGGTAAACCAGATGTTTTACCATCACTATTTGCACCTGTCTTATTTATAAGACCATAAATAGTATCGCCATCCTTTATAGCTTTTTCATAGTCTTTTATAACAAATACAATACAACCTTCTGAACGCACATAACCATCAGCATCTTCTGAAAAACTACGACAACGACCAGTAGGTGACATCATATAAGCTTTAGAGAACCCAACAAATGCCATAGGATGTAATAATGCGTTAACACCTCCTACAATTGCTGTATCTTGTTGACCAGACTGTATAGCCTTCACAGCCAAATCTAAAGCAACTAGCGATGATGAACACGCCGTATCAACAACCATACTAGAGCCTTTAAGATTAAAGCTATATGATATACGGTTTGCTATAATACTTTTTGCACCACCTGTCATAGCATAAGAGGTCATTTCATGACAATCTTCAACAGCAAAATATGTATAGTCAATATTTGATGCTCCTATATATACACCACAATTACAACCAGAGAATTGCTCTGGAGAATATCCTGCTTTTTGCAATGCAAAGTAGGTATGGTTTAATAATAATCTCTGTTGCGGATCTATTTGATTAGCTTCTCTAGAACTAATATTAAAAAGACTAGGATCAAATTGATCTATATTTGGAAGAATCCCAGCTGAAAAAGTATAAGACTTACCACTTTTTTTGCGTGAAGGATGAAAAAATTTTCTTTTATCAAATCTAGAGTCTGGAATTTCAGAAACTAAATCTTGTCCTTGTTCCAAAGCTTCCCACAGATCCTTATCACTATCAATACCTTCAGGTAACACAAAACTGTAACCAATTATCGCAACTTTTTTCATAATGAATATTTTCTATTAATGTAAAATTATTTTAGCACAAACTTACACAAAAATTATTTAACAAACTTTAATAACTTATTATCTAAAGCAGAAAGTCGATATTATCCTCATTATCAAACGAATCTAATACATAATCAAAATTAACAGAAAAGCCAATCACCTTAAATACTTCTGCAAGCTTGTCATTGAGTAGAAGTTCCTTAATATCATTAGCATATCTTAATTGATCTTTGAAATTAAGATTCTTAAAGATATCTTCAAAAACATCAACAACACTAGCTCTTTTTAAAAAGTTTGCTTGTGTCATATAACCATCAAGTTGAAAACCGCTCTCCACAGCCGCCTCAGCAACAGTTGTAAAGTCAACATGCGCAGTAATATCTTGTTGGCCTATATTTATAAATGGATCAAAATTAACTTTATGCTGATAGTAACAGGCCAAGGTCCCCATGCTTCTTTCTTTTGAATAGTATAAATCTCTGTGATAGCCATAATCACATAAGAACACCACCCCTCTATCTAAAGTAGCGCACAAAGATTTGACCCATGGACGTATCCAAGTATTAATTTCACTTACATAACCATCCTCAAAAATCACTCCATCACTTTCAATCTTATTTAGTTCATAGTTAAACCGAGCATCATTTTCGGGTACATCAGCAAGTTCAAATTTACCATTAATAAAATCCACACCTTGCTGTATTAATTGACTATCCTGGACTCTAAAAATATCCACCGGCATTGCATCTAAAACCTCATTGGCAAAAATTACAGCTTTAAGCTTATATTGAGGAAGCTCTGCAAACCACTCAAATCTGTCATATAGTTCTGGAATATTTTTCCTTATGCTCTCTTGCTGTCTGGACTTCAAGTCATTACTTAATTCAATTATTATATATTTTTGAGGCAGAACTCCTAAATCACTAAGCTCTCGCATACAGTCAGTAGCAAATTTACCATTACCAGCACCAAACTCTATAATATTACAATCACTACCCAATTCAGACAGAACTAATGCAAATTGTCTTGCTAATGTACGCGCAAATAAAGATGTTTGAGATGTCGCAGTGATAAAATCTCCAGATGAAGATATTTTTTCTTTCGAACCCGAATAATAACCAAGCTCAGGATAATATAAAGCCAGCTGCATAAAATCTCTAAATAAAAGTGGATTGCTGCTAGACTTTATTTTTTTTAGAATTATATTTTCAATAGACACAAAATCATAATTATTTTCAGTAAAAATATAATTATTTTAAGTTTAAAATGGATTTTAATCAAAAAAATGTATGACTTTCTTAGAAAAAAATATTAAAATCTGTGCTCAAATAATTTTTTTATAATGAAGGCGTAGATGAGCGTGATACAAACTTATCCAATTGGTATAACTGGCGGTATAGCTAGTGGCAAATCAACAGCAACAAAAATTTTAAAAGAAAAAATGAATTTAAATGTTGTATGTGCAGACACAATAAGCAGAGAAATTACCAAAAAACCTTCTGTAATTAAAAAAATAGTCGAAAAATTTGGCAATGATATTGTAATGAATAAGCAAATAAACAGAGCTATGCTCAGAGCAATTATTACAGAATCCAAAGAAGCTAAAAAATGGCTTGAAGATTATCTTCACCCTGTTATTAACAGAGAAATCAAAAAACAAGTAAAAGAATCCGATACTGTTATGACTATTGTCGACATCCCTTTACTTGGTCCATATAATTTTCGTCACTACGATTACTTGAAAAATGTAATTGTAATTAAGGCCGATCTTGAAACCAGAATCAGAAGGCTAATGGAGCGTGATGGCAAAAGCAGACAACAAGCGGTTGCTTTCATTAATCTACAGATATCCGATAATGAAAGAGAAAAAATCGCCAACTTCGTAATAGACAATACTAGCCTGAGCGATCAAGAGTTAGAAGATAAATTAATTGAGACAATTAATAACATCACAAACTTGACTAACTAATATTTTTTGCATATAATATGCTTCAACTTTTGCACCCATAGCTCAACTGGATAGAGTACTCGGCTACGAACCGAGCGGTTAGGGGTTCGAATCCCTTTGGGTGTGCCATAGTTTTAAGCGGGAATAGCTCAGTGGTAGAGCACAACCTTGCCAAGGTTGGGGTCGCGAGTTCGAGCCTCGTTTCCCGCTCCATTTTTTCTCTGTACGCTTTCAACTTGTTATATTTTTTTATAGAAGTTTTATCTAATTCTTTCCAATATTGACTATGTATTAATATTCATTTTTTTTAATACTTATAAAACAAAGATATCAACCTCTAGCAAATATGCATAACAGCTATGCATTATTGTCTATATAAAAATAGATATCCTCGTAATTATAATTGTGATGTATAAAGCTTTTTTTAATATACATAACAAAAGGGAAAGATCACAATGATAAAAAAACAATTATAACAAGTATACTTATAGCATCATCAGCTATAGCTTTTGCTAATACTTCTACTCCAGCAACTGCTAGTTCTGCAAATTCTGATGATAGAGTAATGGCTGGGTATTTAGATATTACCGCCATGAGCTCTGCTGATAGTGTGGACTTATCTGAAGTTGCTAAAGATGGTTATAACGAGGCTGTTGTAGCATTTGCCACAATAGATGCAAACAATAATATATCGTTTAAAAGTGACTATGAAGCTCTTGCAGCTAAAAAAATCCAAGAAGCAAAAGATGCCGGATTAAAAGTTGTAGTATCAGTTGGCGGACAAAGTAATGTTAATACTTACAACCCCAATGGTTCTGATGCTAAAGGACTTGCTCAAAATATAGTTAACTTCCTAAATAAATATGGATTAGATGGTATCGATTTTGATATTGAAATACCAGAAACAGCAACAAACAATGGTACATACCTAAAAGATGTAATTACAAATATAAAAGATATCGATAGTTCAAAGCTAGTAGTAATAGCTCCTCAGATTAATAATGATAAACTAGTCTCAACCGGTAATGATGAATTTTATGCCCCATTATTTAATGCCACCAATAAAGTCTTAAACTTAGTTGATTATATATATGTACAGAACTACAACACTACACCTGAACAAAATCCTGATTTTATTCAAAATGCATACACACTTACTAAAGATTATATTAGAGCAAAAACAGCTAAAATAGTTATAGGCTATCCTACTGCTGCTCAAGGTGGTGGAGCTGCTACAGTATATTTCCCTCAGTTTGACGGTAACTATGGTAATGTTCCTCCAAACTCTTCGGCTTTACAAACTTATGATGCTATGAAATCAGTATATGACAACCTAGGAAACATTCCTAAAGATACAAAATTCGCTGGTTTCATGGGCTGGTCTTTAAATGTTGATTATGTCCCAGAAGCATATAATACAGGTTCGGTCAAATACCCGGCTCACGGCATAGGTGACTTTGGCTATTACATGTCTCCTTGTGCTTTAGATAGTAATAAATGCGATAAGATTCCTGATGAAAGAGAACTTCCTAAAGAAGCAACTGTTTTAGTACATAACAACAGTCCAAAGACAGGTTTCGATGGTATAACCTTCTCAGGTCCTGAAGGTACCGTATATACACAAGGCTATATAGCTCCAACTACTAATAAGAGACCGGGTACTACTTCTGCTAAAGCTCCTATTGGAACAAGTATAACTCTATCACCAAAAATAACATGGTATGAAGAGTCAGGTAAAGCTCCTGTAACTTGTCCTACAAAAATGGATACAACAAAATATACTCGTGCTGAAATATATGTAGCTGAGCAAAATGGAACTTATGTTGCTAACTGTGAGTATGGTAATTAAAAAGTTTGTTCTTAAATTTATTTCTAACATATTTTATCAATATTTAATGTCTTTAGTTTAGTTAACTTTATTTTATAGCGATAGAGTAAATAAACTTCTTATATGATAAAATTAACAGACTATTATACTAAGTAACTAAATACCTATAATGTCTAAAAAAATAGTTCTTACAGGCATAACTCCTTCTGGCACACCACATCTAGGAAACTATATAGGCGCCATTAAGCCTGCAATAGAAATGTCTCAAAGTAATGAATACAATTGTATGTATTTCATAGCTGATCAACACTCATTAATAAAGCTTTGGGATAAAAAGCTACGCCAACAATATATATATGAAATAGCTTCTTCATGGTTAGCTCTAGGACTTGATCCTACAAAAGCTTCTTTTTATCGTCAATCAGACATACCCGAAATAATGGAGCTAACATGGATTATCAGTACAACCACCGCTAAAGGCTTATTGAATCGTGCTCATGCATACAAAGCATTAGTAGACCAAAATATTCAAGAAGAAAATGTTGATCCTGATAAAGGCATAACTATGGGGCTGTTTAACTACCCTGTACTTATGGCTGCAGATATTATGATGTTTGATGCAGACTTAGTTCCAGTAGGAAAAGATCAAATCCAACATATAGAAATAGCCCGTGATATTGCAAATAGATTTAACCATATATACAAAAAACAAATATTAAAAGCACCTCAAGCTCTAACGAATGAAGACAGTCAAACAATACTTGGTTTAGATGGTCGCAAAATGTCAAAGAGTTATGATAATACCATACCTATATTCTCCACAGAGAAAAAGCTTAGAAAACAGGTTATGAAAATCATCACAAACTCCCAAACACCTGAAGAAAGAAAGGATCCAAAAAACTGTACTGTCTTTGCAATATATAAAAGTATCGCTAACACAGCTGAAGTCTCTTCTCTAGAAGAAAAATATTTAGCTGGTGGATTAGGTTGGGGAGATGCCAAACAAATACTCTTTGAAAAAATAAATGAATATTTGACAGACGCTAGAGAGAAATATGATTACTATATCAATAACTCGAAAGTTGTAGATGATATTCTCAATCAAGGCGCAGAGAAAATGCGTCCTTTAGCTATGAGTAAACTTAGAGAAATTAAAGATTTAATAGGAATGTAAAAATGCAAAGGTTAGATAATGTAATTATAGCTAACTATAGCATCCATTCTTTGGCTCTTATATGTTGGGCAAAGAAAAATTTACACAATAACTTTTGTGTACTATCCGTAGATACTGGTTTTGCTGCTGAGAATTGGGATAAATATTTAGAGAATGTATTCACATGGCTCAAAAATGAAGCTATAGAATTTTATCACCTAAAATCAGAAAATACTTTTCAAGAACTAGTCGAAGCACGTAAACAGTTTCCTTCACAACAGTTCAGTTGGTGTGCTGGCTTCCTAAAAGGTATCACATTGTTAAATAAAATTGATGAGGTTGATCCTGATGCTGAAGCTACTATACTTCTGAGTCACCGAAAAGACTTATCAAAGGTTTCAGAGCTTTTGAGAAACCTAGAAGAAGAGGAAAAATATGACTATAGATCACTAGAATACCCTTTATTGGATCTAAATCATGATGATATTTTAGAATTAACTAAAAACCTGCCTTTTAAAGCGTTTTATCATAGTCTTGAGTGCCAACCTTGTATACACTTAACACAGCAAGAGTTTGAAAAAATGACAAAAGCTGATGTGAAAAAAGTTTCAGCACTAGAAAATGAAACAAACAGCTTTATGTTTAATAATGTACCTTTCGACAAATTAGATGGCCATGCTTTTATTCATGGCAATATTTTGGAAGAATTATCAAAGGCCTGTAGCTGGGAATATAGCTGTGGACTGTAGGGGAATAATATGAGTGAGTTTTTTTTATTTAGTTTACTTACTGTTGTAGCTGCATTGATGAGTTACATCAATACAAAATTTCTGAAACTACCAAAAGCAATTGGACTAACAATACTATCAATAACATTTTCGGCACTATGTGCATCCTTTCTTAGTCCATCGAACTTTTTAGTAGTTGCCCTGTCTAGTTTTGACTTCAAAAAAACAGTCTTAGATGGAATGCTGTCTTTCCTGTTGTTCGCAAATGCTTTGCATTTCAATATGATTGATCTAAAAAAAGAGCTAAAAGCTATATTTGGACTTGCCAGTATTGGTTTAATTTTGTCTGCTCTAACAACAGCCATTCTAATCTATGGATTCTGCTTGTTAGTTGGATTTGATATAAGCTTTGGATACTGTTTGGTGTTTGGCGCACTTATTTCACCTACGGATCCAATAGCAGTCATTAGTACCCTTGCCGGCAATAAGTCAATTCCTAAACATCTCAAAACGCGTGTGGTAGGTGAATCATTATTTAATGATGCTACTGGTATTGTATTATTTGTAATACTTTCAAACATTGTATTTTTTGGTAGTGGAGGAGACTTCGGTCAAGGAATAACTAGCCCTGGTGTTAACTATATTTGGGTTATTACCAAACAGATTGGTATTGAAGCAGGTGGAGGAATACTACTTGGTTATATATTTGCAAAAGTAGCTTTAATCTTCCTAAAAACAAATGATGACTCAGAAACTTCCATATTTGTAACACTAGCAATAGCTAGTATGGGCTATGTAATAGCTCATAGCCTACATGTATCAGGACCAATTGCCATGGTTGTTGCTGGCCTAGTTATAGGTAACAGCCTTTCTGATCGCAAAAAAACTCACCCAAACCAGGTAGAAAAAATTGATAAGTTTTGGATGATTATTGACAATATGCTGAACTCATTTCTATTCATACTGATAGGTCTTGAACTGACTAGCATACCTTTTGATCATGGCGCTTTCTGGGTGGGTGCTGCTGGTATATTTATAGTTACATTTGCTAGATTAATCAGCATTTCAATCCCTATAACCGTTATAGATAAAAAACTCTCCAGAGCATCTGCTAGGGATAATATACTTGTTGCATGGTCTGGAGTCCGGGGTGGAATATCCCTAGCTCTAGCATTATCACTACCTGATGAGGGCCATGTTATAGTCAGTATGACTTATACTGTCGTGATATTATCAATATTAGCTCAGGGCTCAACGCTGAAGATAGTTTTAAATATGATTTATCCTCATAATCCAACTAAGCAAGCAGCAAATACATCTCTGGAACAATTAAAGTAATTTTTTTAATATCTAAACTTTAGAATTTTATGGTACTTAGTAGCTACTGCGCAAACGTCTATTATTAGCTCCATTTTCAGAATACATACTTTGGCCCATATTTGATGCCATTAGACTATGATATTGATAATCTCTGCCGTAAAAATCAAAATAATTATCCGTAAACTCTTCAGGGAAAGCAGACTGCAGTGTATCTTGATAAGGTTGTGAATAGTTTGCATAACCCTGCTGTTGCTGATTATTACGCCACACAATTTGCTTTGGAATGTCGTCTGCATTTACCACAGTAACATTGTCATTAGCTAAGTCTAATTTAATTGCTCCTTTTGATGGAGTATTGGTAAACTCAGGCACCCCATTTTTATGCAACTCATAAACGGCAGAGTATCCATCTAAACTTACTAATGCTAAAACAAATAATATAAACAATCTCATATTAACTCTTTATAAAGTTATTATTCTTCTTTAATATTGCCAAAGCTTGTTCATAATCACAATCATTTAATATCATTGCAATCGCGACTTTTACAGACTTATTAGCTTTCATATAAAAGTCTTGGGCTGTTACATAATCAACTCCTGTTGCCTCACATATAATATTCTTAGAGCGCTCAACTAACTTTTCGTTGGTTGGTTTAACATCAACCATCAAATTTTGATACACCTTGCCAACCGATACCATAGATAACGTTGATATTATGTTTAAAATAAGTTTTTGTGTTGTTCCCGCCTTAAGCCTAGTTGATCCAGTCAAAACTTCAGGACCAGGTACTGCCTCGACATTATAATCAGCATAACTAGATATCTTAGCTTGCTTAGTACAGCTAATCGCAATAGTAGTAGCATCGATAGAATTTGCATATTCAAGAGCCCCTATAACATAAGGTGTTCTTCCACTAGCTGCGATACCTATTACAACATCTTTAACTGTCAAATCTATTTTTAGTAAATCTGCTTTACCAAAATCAGGATTATCCTCTGCACCCTCTTGAGCTTGAATAAAAGCTTTTTCGCCACCTGCGATTAATCCAATAATAGTGTTATAATCAACACTAAATGTTGGTGGACACTCAACAGCGTCGAGTATTCCTAATCGACCACTTGTTCCGGCACCTATATATATTATCCTACCACCTTTTTTCAAAGCTTGTGATGTAACCTCGACTATCTTAGCAATGTTTAAACTTTGCTCTTTTAATGCTTCAATCACACCATACTCTTCATCTATCATTAAATTCACAGATTCCTGGACTGACATCGAATCAAGATTAAAGCTCCTTGGATTCCTTTTTTCTGTATTTATATTTTCTAGCATACTCATATTTTAACTTCCTTAACAATTCCTAACGGATAAAGATATTTACTCTCCAAATAAACTGGAGCGGCAGGTTCTACCTCATCTTCAGCTTTCTTACCTCTGTTTGCTTGCTCTTTTTTTCTTTCAGAAATAGATTTTGACCTACTCCTAGATTTATTTGACTTATCATTAACTTCTGACTTATCTTCAGGTTGTGCTTCATCACCTATTTCATCTTTCATTTCTTGTGCTTTAAAGTCCAAAGCTTCTGATTGAATATATATTTTGTTAACAGTATTTTTGACAGCATCAAAATCAGCAAGAATCTGAGGAGATTGAGGTCCTAAATCAACCTCTTGAAGTACATCAAAATCATAATTAAGTTGCATAACTTTATCTGGTGTAAATACAAACAGATAACCAAACTTAGGTACAACTAGCTGAATACCATTATCATCTTGATCTTCCGTATTCTTACTTTTGTCTCCACCAAGCCTTTTAGGCTTATTCTTTTTTTTCTTAGGAAGCCCTACTACAACATTTAGATTATCATTATCTTCAAAATTAAACTCTTTTTCCAAACCATTAGAACCAAAATCTAAACTAACAAAACTACCAAAACCTTTTTGATATTCATATCTATGAAGTTTATTTGGTTCATACGTTATAATATACATCGACTCATCAGATTTAGAAACTATAACAGGTTTGCCAAAGCTTTCACCATCTATATATGTATCTAGACTTTTACCGACCCTATGATCTCCATTAAAATTAAAATCACTTATTCCCATAAGAGTTTTACTTTGGTTATTAGGATGAAATATTAAAACCATATTAGCTTCTAAATTATTTGACATATCAGGTACTAGAAGCTTTATATTATCCTCATCCAAATCGCCTTTAAAGTTAATTTTCTCTGCTAACTTAAGTATATAACTCTTATTTGTTGTAGAATATTCTGAATAATAAACCTCTAAGACCTGTCTATTACCTTTTTTCTGACTATCTTTTCTTACCAACATTATTTCTGGAGCACCATCATTATTGTCAAAATACCAAACTACCCCAAGTATATTATCTTTTACAAATTGTGCTCCTGATGAGGATCGACCCTTTCCATTACCAACCAAAACTGCTTGCCAATTTCCAATTTCTTCACCTATTGCTTTATTGTCTTTCTCAAGCCCTTTCACATCTTCACTAAGCAATTTTTCTAATTCTATATTTGATGTAAACAATTTATCAGTATCATATAACAACAAATATAAAGTCCATTTCCCTTTTTCAAGGTTCCAACCTATCCTAACTTTATAATCAGTCCCCATACTATCTGGAATTGGCACTCCTATTTTTGCCTTATCTGTAAAGATATTCAATTGCTTATTTTGCTTTTCTACAAATCCAATAAACCCTTTTGGTGAATTTTCAATACTACCATCACTCTTTAGACGATAGCTTCTTGCTTGATAATTAGTCACTGAATCTGGATTTATCATTGGAACATTTATTGGGGTATAATCACCATCAAAGTTTTGATACGTATTAGCTGCAAGCGCGTTATAAATAATTCTCTCTGTTAAATCTACTTTTGTTCCTTGATTAAAAGCTTTGTATATAACATCATAACTTTTGTATTCCTGTGACTGGAATAATTCAGCATTTGTCATAGCTGGATAGAATGATGATATATCATCGTCATCGACAGTTATTTCAAATTTACTCTTACCAATTTCAAACTCACTAGATTTTGTAAAATTAATATCATCCTTTGCTTTAGAAAGGTACGTCTCTCCTAGAACTTTATCACTACTATTTCTGATAATACTCTTGGTAGTTAACATCCCCATCTTGAATGTGTATAAAAGACCTCCAAGCATTATCATAATCACAAACGAAAGTATTAAGGCCATTAACAATGCCGAACCATTCATATTTGGGCTTAGTCTATTTCTCATATACCCACCTAATCTTGGCCTAATAAATAAATTTTACTTGTTTCTTCACCGGCTACTTTAAAAGAGATCTTAAGTGCAGCAGTCGAGTCACTTCTTATATTCACAAGCTCTTTTTTCAATGACTTCCAGTCTATTTTAGCATTTCCTTGTTGAATATCTGAATTTAAAACATACTCAATCTTTAAATCAGTCACATCACTTATTAATTCATATATTTGTGAATCGTCTGCATTTTGCTTCACATATTCATACAGTGAGTATATTTCATTACCATCTTTGTCTTTTTTATTAGTAGATGCGACAAAGAATACCTCTAATATATACTTACCAACGTAATCACCAATTTTAAATTTACTTTCTACACGCTTAGTTGTAGAAACAAAATCATACGTAACAGCCCCAACTTTAACAAGATCACATTCATATGAGTTACATAATACCAAGTAATCATTCATAGAAAGGTCTTTTTCAGGCAATGTATCCTTTTGAAATTCATTTACTTTAAAAATATTATTTGATGAATTTGACTTTAAAGTGGAATCTAAGCTACTTCTTTGAATCATTAAAAAATCACTCTCAGGCTGTACACAGTGGATGTCCTCGTCAATATTCATATTTCTGAGAGCTTCATCATTTAGCATTCGTTCCTTACATAGCTCAACAGGCATACTTAATCCTTTAGGAAGGCTTTCAAAATTTTGCGCAGGTGACTTACCAATTGTAACTATACCCATTTTCCCAAAGATATCTCCAAAGTTATCCCCTGAGTTATCCACAAACTGTTGATATATGTCTCCATATTTAGTTGTAAAGCCTGCTTGTCCGATTGCATTATAGAAAATTTGCTTAATCAATAGTTGATCAGAGTTTATCCTATGTTTATCACTGAGCCTTATATATTGCTTTTTCATATCAATATATATTCCAATAGCCATACCCATCACTATAGCAGCTATAACCATTGCAACCATTAGCTCTGGCAAACTAAAACCTGCAAACTTTCTAACTCTCTTCAACACCATCAGCCTTTATATCTCGCTCAATAATTTTGACCCTATCAGCCACTCCCATCTGATCATCTATTGCCGCAATATTTACTACCTTGTATACAATATCGACACTATTAGCAGCGTCTTTTTTTGCTTTCTTATCAGCTTTTGCTGCCATTTTTTTGATATCAGATACACTTAGTGATTTAAATCTATTCACAGGCTGTTTTTTTTCTTCCGGCCTTATATCATTTTCTTTCTCTAAAACAACAGTTTTTATAAACTCTATACCATCATCTGTCTTAGAATCATCAAATACTCCTGTAAGACGATATATACTCACTCTTTCATCAAGAAGAGTTGCTATCTCATCTTTCCTATTTTCAAGAGTTATATTCACAAGAATACTGTTTAATAAGATAAATCCTGATGATAAAACAAATAATAAAATCAGAGCAGCAATCATTGATTCTACAATACCAAATCCTGCCTGCGATCTTATACTTTTCAGAAGCATTGAAATAAATTAGATTAAAATTGAGAAAATTAAGCTTCTTTGAATCTTCCAAAAGACATTAATTTATCATATCTTTTAGCATTTCTTTCTTCTACAGTCATTTCTGACAATACTTTCAACTCTGCAGCAACTGCTTTTCTGATATTAGCAGCTGTTGTATCATAGTCTCTATGCGCTCCACCTAACGGCTCTGGAATAACTGCATCAACTATTTCTAACTCTTTAAGACGACCTGAAGTTATATTCATCATTTGCGTAACTTCAGACGCCTTTTCAGCTGTCTTATGTAGAATTGACGCACATCCTTCAGGAGAGATAGTAGCGAAGTAACTATATTGAAGCATAAGTAATCTATCACCAACACCTATACCTAACGCCCCACCAGAACAACCTTCGCCAATCACGATACAAACCACAGGAACTTTAAGCGCACTCATCTCTAATAAGTTTCTTGCGATTGCTTCACTCTGACCACGCTCTTCGGCTTTGATACCTGGGTACGCACCTGGAGTATCAATAAAAGTAACGATTGGCATGTTGAATTTCTCAGCTAATTTCATAAGTCTTAGCGCTTTACGATAACCTTCCGGATGCATCATACCAAAGTTATGCTTAATCTTACTTTTAGTATCACGGCCCTTCTCTTGGCCTATAACCATGACAGGCTTATTATTTAATTTTGCTAAACCACCAATCACAGCTAAGTCATCACCAAATGCTCTATCGCCATGTAGTTCTTGAAAATCTGTAAAAACTAGTGATAGTAAATCTTTGAAATATGGTCTATCTGGATGACGAGATAGCTGAACTACCTGCCAGTCTGTAAGCTTAGAGTAAGTTGACTCCATAAGCTCAAGTCTTTTTTTACCAAGCTTCTTAATTTCAGCTTCTGTTTTATCATCTTCATACACATGAGATAATGACGTAATTTTATCTTCGATTTCCTTTATCTTTGACTCAAAGTCTAAATAATTCATTACTTTCTCCTTTCTAAATACAAATCAATTCGTAAAAATAGCTAGATTATATTCTAAAGCATTTTAACAAAATAAAAAAGCTACAACGAATCATTTTGAAGGTTTGTTATAGTAGTTAATTATAATATAATCTCAAACATAAAATTTTGAAATCTGAATATTAACAGCTATGCAAAAAACCTCTAATCACACACCTATGATACAACAATATCTAAAAATTAAATCTCAATATCCAGACATATTACTATTTTATAGGATGGGTGACTTTTATGAACTTTTTTTTGATGATGCGAAAAAGGCTGCAAATCTATTGGATATTACTCTTACAGCACGTGGTAAGTCTAATGGTGAATCGATACCTATGGCTGGAGTTCCCTATCATGCTGCTGAAAACTATATAGCTAAGATTGTCAAAAAAGGACTTTCGATCGCTATATGTGAACAGGTAGGTGATCCAAACATGTCGAAAGGTCCCGTTGACAGGCAAGTAACACGAATAATAACTCCAGCAACAGTTTCAGAAGAAGCTTTTTTAGATAGTAATCAAGACAGTATCTTAGTAAGCATCTATAAAAAAAGTGATAAATATCACATAGCATACACAAGCTATACTCAAGGTAAAATATACTTAACAAATACTATAAAAGACCTCTCTGAACTAAAAAGCCAAATTTTGAAACTCTCGCCACAAGAAATAGTAACCAATTCCCAAGATCTTGCTGAACAAAATATTTTTGACAAACCAACAAAAGTTCTAGAAGAATGGTACTTTAGTGATTTTGAAACAAAAAAACATATAACTAATTCCTTTGATAAAAGTTTTACAAACAACATTTTAAGTCTTTATAAAAAAGAGCAGTTAATAGCAATCGGATCAATACTTGCTTATTTGACAAGTACACTAAAAAACACACCCAAACATATAACAGATATTTGCTTAGATGAAGACCAAAACACACTAAAAATAGATGCTAATAGTAGAACTAACTTAGAATTAGACAACAACTCAAAAAGTAGCCTCTTAAACATAATAGATAAATGTAAAACCAGTCTAGGAAGTCGACTTTTAAGAAGATACTTTAAAAATCCTACTAGAGATCTAAATAAAATATCTTCTCGTCACAATATTATAAAAGCCTTTAAAGAACAGTATTATTTCCTAAAAATCCAAGAAGTCCTCTTTTACATAAATGATATTGAAAGAATAATTTCACGTGTTGCTCTAGGAACAGTAAAACCCAAAGATTTAGTCTCGCTTCACACATCCCTTGAACAACTACCTAAACTTAAAGATTTACTTAATCAAAAAAATACAGATGAAATTATAAATATAAATAATCATATTCATCAAATCGATGAACTCACAGACTTACTAGATAAAGCTATTATAGATAATCCTCCGGCGACCATTCGTGATGGAGGTGTTATCAAACAAGGCTTTGATCAAGAGCTCGATGAACTAAAAGGGTTAAAAGATAATTCTTACGGTTTTTTACTTAACTTTGAAACACAAGAAAAACAAAAAACAGGTATAAACACCTTAAAAGTTGGCTACAACCGTGTACATGGTTATTACATAGAGCTATCAAAACAGTACGCAGATAGAGTTCCAACCGAGTATATTAGACGCCAGACTCTTAAAGCAAGTGAACGCTACATTACTGATGAACTTAAAACATTTGAAGATAAAATTCTCTCAGCAAAAGAAAAGGCTTTGGCTAGAGAGAAACTTATCTACGATACTCTATTAAATAAAATTCTAGAGTACTACTGTCAAATCCAAGAAACTGCAGTAAGTATTGCAAAAATAGATGTGTTAGCAAACTTTGCAGAAAGAGCTATCAAACTAAACTTAAATCAACCTAAGTTTAATAAACTTGGTAAACTCGACATAAAAGAAGTTCGTCATTTAGCAATTGAGCAAAATATCGATGAACCTTTTATACCTAATGACACGCTATTAACTGCAGACACTCATACACTAGAAATAATAACTGGACCCAACATGGGCGGCAAATCCACATATATGCGCCAAGTTGCTCAGCTTGTTTTTTTGGCATATATCGGTTCATTTGTACCAGCTAATTATGCGGATATTTGTGACATAGATACCATATATACCAGAATTGGTGCTTCAGATGACATCTCTAGTGGTAGATCAACTTTTATGGTAGAGATGACAGAGACTGCCTATATCCTAAATAACGCAACTGAAAAATCACTAGTGATCATGGATGAGATTGGTAGAGGTACAAGTACGTTTGATGGTTTGTCTCTTGCGAAAGCTTGTGCTGAAAAATTTGCAAAAATAAGCTCACTCACTCTTTTTGCCACTCACTATTTTGAACTTACAGAATTAGTTAACCAGTATCAAAATATAAAAAACATACACTTTGAAGCAAAAGAATATAAAGATGATATCTTTTTTATGCATAAGGCAATAGCCGGTGCTGCTAAAAAATCTTACGGAATCCAAGTAGCTAAGCTAGCAGGTATTTCAGCAGATGTTTTAGAGTCAGCAAAGAAAAATCTACGTGACTTAGAAAAAAACCAATCAAAACCAAGCTCACCGAAGCAACCTCAGAAAAATCTCAAACTTGAACTAATAGCAAACGATGAAAACACACTCAAAACCAAGCTTAAAAACATAGATATCAATACTATAACTCCTATAGAAGCATTAAATATTCTCTTTGAATTAAAAAAACTCTAATTTAGTTATATAAACTTTTTCAATTTGCTATAATTTCTTAAATATAAATTTGTAAAGTCTTAGGAAAAACTATGCAAGACAATGAAAATCAACCTTCTTTCTTAATTCAAAAAGTGTACACAAAAGATGTTTCACTAGAAACAGTTAATTCTCCAGCTTGTTTTAAAGATCAGTGGGATCCTAGTTCAGATTTTAATATTGATATAAACACAAAGAAAATCAATGATGAGACTTTTGAACTTGACCTAACAATTACAGTAACAACCAAAAATAAGCAATCTAACGCTTATATAGCTGAAGTTACTCAGTCTGGCATATTCACAATCACTGGCATGGGTGAGGAACAGGTTGAATCAGTACTTAATACATACTGTGCCAATACTCTTTTCCCTTACGCAAAAAGAGTTATTGATTCGTCTATAATTAAAGGGGGTTTTTTACCTCTTAATCTAGCACCAATCAACTTTGATGCTATATACATGCAAAAAAAAGCAAACCAATCTCAACAACCAGCACACTAAGTTAAGAGTAGCATATGAATAACCCCGAGAATAGTTTCATCAAAATTTTAGGATCAATAATGATCATAGTAGGTACTATGATAGGAGGAGGAATACTCGCACTACCTATTATAACTGCTAAACTTGGTTTTGTGATTGGATCTATTCTTATAATTCTTATCTGGAGTATAATGACTTATACTGCTGTCGTTATCTCAGATATTTCTTGCTCAATGCCTTATGGTAGTAGCTTTAAAACTATTGCTGAAAAATATCTTGGTAAAGCTGGAGGTATTGTAGCTAGTATAGCTTTCCTAGTATTAATGTATTTTATTAGTACGGCATATATATCAGCTGCTGCTTCATCATTATCATCATCATTTCCAAATCTTGATGAAAAAATATCATCCTTAATCTTTGTAGTTATTTTTGGAAGCATTGTAGTATTAGGAACAAGGTTTGTTGATTATGCCAATAGGTTTTTTATAATACTAAAAATACTAGTTCTAGTTATTTTATGTGTAGTATTTAATAGTTACATTGAAGTTCCTAATCTTTTTGTTGCTCCAGTTGATTTGGGAGTTTCTCTAATTATTGCAATTCCAGTTTTTACAACCTCTTTTACATCACACATCATAGTCCCTGCGCTTTCTGACTATCTTGGCAAAAATGCCAAAGATATGAAACGCATAGTTATAATTGGTAGCATTATCCCTCTTATATTATATATAATTTGGGTATTTACTATCTTAGGTGTCTTACCTTTACATGGTCCCGTAAGCTTTATGGACTCGATATTTAACCATATACCTGTTGATAAAGCCAATATCGGTGACATCCTTAAAACTTTAGGAGATAAAGTAAAAACCCCTACAACTGATGCAGTACTTCATATTTTCACTTATGTCGCTATTATGACATCCTTTTTAAGTGTTAATCTGTCTTTATTCCACTTTAACTTAGACACATATAAATTATATAAAACAAAAAAGGTCATTGGATATTCTATAGCAACAATTTTGACTTTTGCTATACCACTGATAATAAATCAAATGGATCCTGATATATTTATTTATGCTATGACCTGCGTTGGCCTATCAATAGCTGTTTTGTTGATGATTATGCCCGCTCTTATGGCGTTTAAGATAAATAGCCTTGGCGAGAGCTTTAACTATAAGATATCAACTCATAAAAGCCTATGGCTAATTTCTTTACTTTCTGGTGTAATAGTAATACTGTGTGTAGTTATCTAATTAAATAATGACGAATATTGAACACATTAATAGTTTTCTTGAAAATTTACTTTACCTAAAAAATTATTCACAACAAACCATCGATAATTATCGCAGAGATTTGGTACAATTAAATGACTCAATTGATAATAACAAAGATATAAGTCAATTAAAAAATAATGATATTCTAGCATGGATTAAGAAGCTTCACGCTCAAGGTAACTCATCTTCAACCTTGCAACGCAAACTAAGTTCTCTTAGAAGCTTTTATAATTTCCTAGTAAATAATGAAATTATACAAAACAATCCTACAACAGGTATCAAAGCACCTAAAAATAGCAAAAAACTGCCAAAAGCTATAAATACAGATGAGTTAGCATATTTACTAGATATCAAACCAACCAATAATATAGAGGCTCGAGATATTGCATCATTTGATCTTTTATATAGTTGTGGGATAAGACTTAGTGAGCTAGCTTCAATAGAGTTAAAAGACATCAATATAGATCAAAAAAGTATACGTGTAATTGGTAAAGGCAATAAAGAACGAATTGCATACTTTGGTAACAAAACATTAACAAATTTAGACAGATGGCTCAATATCAGAGATGCTTATAATCCAAAATGTAACTATCTCTTTATCTCACAAAATGGTGAGCATTTAACAAATAGATCAATCCAAAAACGTATTGAGATCTTTGCACAAAAATATGCAACAAAACATATACATCCTCATATGTTACGCCACTCTTTTGCTACCCATGTTTTAGACTCATCCAAAGACTTACTTGCTGTAAAAGATTTACTTGGTCATGCTGATATTTCTAGTACACAGATATACATACATTTAAACTTCCAGCAGTTAGCAAGTGTTTTTGATAAAGCACATCCACGAGCGAAAAAGAAATCATGAATATTTACGATTTAGCAGTAAAATCTCATATTGAAAATATTATAGATATTAAATTTGAATATATTTTATCAAACCAAGACAATAAGTACTTATATGTCGAGGATAATATCCTAAAACTACATTACAAAGATAAAGAGTTATTTATAGATTTTAATAGTAACGAAACTCTAAATAGGATAAATCCTAAAACTAAAAAATGCAGTATTGTCCAAGCAGTTGAGGGTCGCTCAAAAGACAAACTAAATATTCTAGATACAACAACTGGTCTAGGCAGAGATACATTTACACTGGCAGCTAGAGGACATAAATTAACTTCACTAGAGAAAGATTCTTATATTTTCGTATTACTCGCAGATGCACTCAATAGAGCAAGACAAACTCCTAACTTAAAAGATACTGCCAATCAAATAGAACTAATTAATATAGATGCTAATGAATATATAAGTACTACTAGTATTTCTTTTGACTGTATATATATAGACCCAATGTTTCCGCCACGCAACAAAAGCGCCAAAGTCAAACAAGGAATGCAAGTCTTACACGATATTGCCTTTAATAACGATGAATCTAACACAAATTTACTCAAAAATATTATCTTATCGAAAAAAACCAAAAAAGCTGTTGTAAAGAGACCTATTAATGCTGATTTTCTTTTTGGTAAAAAACCAACATCTCAACTTAAAGGTAAAACAAATAGATTTGATGTATACAGTCTATAACTGTATTAAACATTTCTCTTAGCGTTTGTATATGCTGCTACAATGGTAACTCCAGCAATGAACAAAAGTACAGCTGATACCCAGTAATATGGAATAAAATCTCTTATATTTTGAGGCGCATTACTAATAACCATCGCAGAATTTGCATAATTAACAGCATAGCTAATAAATACTACAGAAAAGAATAATAACCCTATAGCTAACCTAAATGCAACAAATATAGCTCCTATTACAATTAGCATATAGCATAGATAATCAAATCCAAATAATAACTCGTAATCGAGTATATATGGATTAACATATTTATACATCACACCAACCCATAATAATAGGACAATCAAACTAGCAACTATCGCTAGCAATCTTACTTTTTGAGTCGGTTTAGTATAGTTAGATTGTTTGAGCCAAATATATCCAGCTACCACAGTTGTTAATATTTGTGCTGATAAGTAGATAAATGAGGTTGTAATCCCATATTTACCATAAATAAAGACCTTTATAATCAAACTAGCAAGCATAAATATCCAAGCATATTTATTTTTCTTATAAAGTAAAACTGCAAACCCAAGTAAACATGCATTAGCTATACAATCATAAATAACATAATTTAATGTAATCATACTATTAGTAAAACTTTTTCTTAATTGATGTAGTATAAACATATATAATTGTAAATATAAAGTTTTAAAATTTATTTGTTTTATGATTTATTTAAAATACTTATATCCACTAATATTATTAGCTCTCACTAATAGTATTCTATATGCAAGTGAAGATGATTTCGTCTACACATGGAAAGCGCCCAATGGTACAGTAGTATTCTCTCAAGCTACTCCTGTCTTTGATCAGGAATATGAAAAAGTTGGAGTAACACACAAGAACCAAATTCATCAAAAATCACCCGTAGAGCAACAACTTGCATCATTAAAACAAAACAACTTATATTTAAACTCTGATGATACTCAAACCGATAGCCAAACCCAAACAAATAACTCAGGTACATTAAAAGTAAAAATAATTTCTCCTGCAAATGGCGAAAATAGGTTTGTACATAATGAAAAGCTACCTATAGTTTTAGAGCCAACATTAACTGCGGAAGATCATCCTATATTTGTAGTAAATGGCATACCTTATCCCGCTCACTTTGGAAATGGAGTATGGAGAATCAACAGACCAAACCCAGGACCTGTCACAATCTCTGTTAGAGGAAGTACTAAAGATCATAAAATCATTACTTCCAATGACTCGGAATTCTTCAGACGTCAAGTTCTAGGTCGATAAATTAATCTATCTAGGCTTTTGATTATTATCAATTTTATATATACTTTAAGATAGCTAAAAATTTGAGATTTCAATAATGTCTAACTTTCATAAAATTATTTTAACTGCTCTTATGTCAGGATTTAGCTTTATATTTCTTGCACAAGCCGCTGACGACACTACTATTTATTCATGGCGCTCTGAGAGTGGCACTGTCGTATTTTCGGAAGAAAAGCCTAGTGATGGTACTGATTACAAAATTATTGAGGTTGGCCAACCTACAGTTGTTGATACCAAAGCCACTAAAGATATCAATTCTAGTAAGCCTGTAAAAATTAATCAAAATGATATATCTAAACTGAATAATTCTAGTTTAGCTGAAAAAAATAAGGAAGTATTAGAAGAGAATCAACAATCTGGGAATCTAAGCGTACAAATAACTTCTCCAGCTAATGATGCTAATATTTTCACCAAAGAAGATAAGCTAGCTATATCGACAAATCCTGCCATAGCTGCTGATGACAAGCCAACTTTTATAATTAATGGAACTGTTATGCCAGCAACATTCGAAGATGGCCAGTGGAAAATTGCTAGACCAACACCTGGAGAAAACAGACTTAGCATAGCTGGACAAACAGCTAACGGTAGCGAAATTAAATCAACAAATGAAGTAACTTTCTACATCAAAAATGGTTGGTTACAACAAGCAAAAAACACTGGAAACTACAGAGGAAAATAATAATTCATTCTTTTTTATTACTACTCTTCATCCCAGTTAACTTCTATAAATTTCTCAGGACTTTTTTCCTTTAAATGTTTTAGGTTAGGACAGCTTGATGTATGTATAACGACTCCCTTTGAGACACTCATATAGCCCTCAATTTCATCTGGATAAGTTGGTTGACAACATTTTGCCATTTCATACTTCATACCATTAAATCCTGATACTAGAACTTTAGATATTTTAGTTTTGGCTGTATTTGCTCTATTTTGCTTCTTGACAAGCTTTTCTTCTGCTGAATACGTATCAATTATATGATTAACAATACTATTGATTCTAACAGTACCGCTCTCAACAGCAACAAATAAACTATCGCCACTTTTCATATTAAACTTATTTGCTACTTCTACAAAATCAATTTCTTTAAGATCATAGCCTTTTAGCTCTTTAAGTAGCCTATCTTTGCCCAGAACTATATTATCTTCTTTGTTTTGCTCATTAAACCATTTAGTTACTCTAGATCTGTTTCTAGCAGAAGATAAATATCCTAGACTCTCTGAGGCCCAATCCTTACTTGGATTTGGCTCCTTTCCTGTCAGAACCTCAACTTTGTCACCAGTTTTTAACTTTGTTGTTAATGGAACTATCTTACCATTTAGTTTAATACCTTTAGTACGGTGACCAACCATTGTATGTACTGAATATGCAAAATCAAGAACTGTAGAGTCTTCAGCCAAATCAATTAACTCATTAGCAGGTGTGAATACATAAAGCCTCTTATTAAGCTCTTTTGTAATTTGACTATCATCTTCGTTGATTTCTTTTTCCCATTCTAGAAGAGATCTTAACCATGCCACTCTAGCTTCATAAGATGCATCAAACTTAACACCCTCTTTATAACGCCAATGCGCAGCAAAGCCAAGTTCGGACTCCTCATGCATTTTATGCGTTCTAATTTGAACCTCAATATTCTGCTGACCTACTTTGACAACAGTATGTATAGATTTATAACCGTTAGATTTAGGGTTCGCGATATAGTCACTAAACTCTTCAGGAATAGGCGAGTATAGATTGTTAACTTCAGCTAGTACCTTATAACACTCGTCAACATTATTTGTTATAACCCTAACCGCTGTAATGTCGTACAGCTCATTGATATTTTGATACCCTTTGTTTTTAAACTTTTTATATATACTATATATATGTTTAACTCTACCCTGAATGCCCGCATCCAAACCATATTTCTTAAGTATTTGCTTTAACTCATCGATAACATGATTAAGAAACTCTTCTCTTTCTTTACGTGTAAAACCTAGACTCTTAGCTATCTTTTTATATTCTTCTTGCTTCAAAAAGAAAAAAGCTCTATCTTCTAACTCCCACTTAACAGCCCCTAATCCAAGCCTATTTGCTAATGGTGCATAGATATCTAGAGTTTCTCTAGCTATAACTCTTTGTGTATTACTATTTAATGACTTTAGATGCCTTATAGTACATAATTTATCAACTATCTTAATTAAAACGATTCTGACATCTTCTATGATTGTCAAAAGCATTTTTCTAAAAGTATCTATTTGCTCTAATGAAATATTATCTGAACGATACATTCTAATAGCTGACATTTTGCGAGTACCTTGCAAAATTTTAACTACTGTTTGATTAGTCGCTTGCTCAACATCTTCATCAGATATATCACCAAAATTATATAGTTCATATAAAATACCTGCTGATACTGATTCTTCATCTGCTTTGATTTTAAAAAGCATATATGCCATCTCGATAGCATATAAAAATGAACTAATACCGGTTGGATGACGTACTGATTTGGCACTCTTGCTTTTCAGAAGCTCTAATGACGCTGCTATAATTCCAAACTTATCGCTAGTATAAAAACTTTTAAGCTCGGATATTAAAAGATCATCTTTTATCTGACCATCACTATCCAAAAGTTTAGAGTCAATAACTTGCATAATTTCCCACTTTTTTAAAAAAAATACAAAGTCAGTCTATAAGCCGGGTTCTGTAATAGACAGTCATTTATCTAGACTTGCTGTTGCCAACAAGCTCAAGCGACCTACCCTGCTACAATACGAGCAACATCTTAGTAGCGCTATTTGGTCTTGCTTTAGATGGGGTTTACAATGCCATTGAGTGTTGCCACCAATGCGGTGCGCTCTTACCGCACCTTTTCACCCTTACCTTTTAAACAAAGGCGGTATACTTTCTGTTGCACTTTCCGTAGGCTCACGCCCCCCAGACGTTATCTGGCATCTTGCTCTATAAAGCCCGGACTTTCCTCACTTATAAAAAGCGCGACTGTCCGACTGACTTTGTATTATTAGCTTTCTCTAATTTTTGCTAACTCAATGTTATAATTAGATTTTACCGAATTATATTCTTCCTGCAAAGCAGATATCTTAGCATTATACTGCTTTTTTATTCTTATAACTTCAGATTCAAGATTCATTCTATCGTTACTTAGTTTTAGTCTGTATTTATTATATTCCTCTTGTAGACTTATCCTATCACAGCGAACAGCCTGTATTAGATTAAATATTTCAACTAGTTCATCTGGAAACTGCTGAAGCTTTTGTACACTAAACTCAGCTACATCAGGTTTTCTGTTATTATGGTTATTTGCAAATTGATAACTACCACTAACATGTGATCTTTTTTTGTAATCAAAAGTAGGTTTTTTCATAGAAATATAAAAGATTTGAAAGTTAATAAAATTATATATGAGGTAATCTACCAAAGGCTACTAATAATTGCAACGCAATAATACCTACACCACAGAATAATATCAAAGATAAATAAAACTTACTAATAATACTATTTTGCCCCTGCTTAGACCTTATAACCCAAACCATTAGTGCAGGTTGCACAATCAAAAGCACAGACACAAAAATACTTGCATATCCCAGAGCTGCTATAAAACTATTAACAAAATATATCGCAAAGAATAATGGAGGTAATAGCGTAACGACCAGAGTAATCAGCTTTTTTCTAGAATTTAGAGCATACAAATCTTGATTAAATGAGAATAATGCTAATGCCACACCGAGAAAAGATGTAATAATTGCAAAATTCTCAAAAAGTCTAATAAAAACTAATGGAGCTCTTTGTCCTAAACTTACATAAGCTTCTGCTAATGTTTTACCTGAATGACTTAGATCAATAAAACCATTGCCACCATATAAATTTATAGTCCCTAGAGTTGCCATAACCCAAACCAAGTAGACAACTAGTGGAGCTAATGCCCCAACAGCTACTGTTCTTTTAAATACAATATCATTTTCAAAATAGTTCCTAATCGCAGGAATCACAATATGAAATCCAAAAGATGTTACAAGTATTGGGATAGAAAACCAAACATATTCAACACCTAATGCTCTACTCTCTAGTATAGCTGGGCGTATTTGTGGAGCAACAAAATATATAAACAATACAAAAGCCAAAACTTTAAGACTCAAGAATAGTTCATTAACTCTAAATACAACCTTAATTCCTTTATAAAGGAAAAATCCAAAAATAAATGTAAATAGAAGCTTTGCAAAACTATCACTTTCAAAATTAAACCAACTAGTGATATATGTCTTAAAAAGCTGTCCCCCCATAAAGATATAAGCTGTAAGCAACGAATAGAGCAATAACAAATAAAACAACAAATTCATTACTCTACCAGACTTACCTAGTATATTATGAGCAATTGAATCCATATCAGTACCTAGTGGCTGTGAAACATTTGCTTCGACAATCAATAAAGCTGTTGCATACATTATAATCCAAACTAGAAACAGCGCCATAAGCGCATAGTTAAACCCAACAGCTGCTACTGCAAACGGAATACCAAGCATGCCAGCACCTATTGCTGTACCAGCTATGATAGCCACTGCGCCTATCTGTTTAACCTTCGAAACATCCTTCACCGACTTTCTTCTCACTTGGTAATTACAAAACACTAAATTATAGCAATTTTAATTAAAAAAAGGCAACCCAGACTGCTTTGTCAGAACAAATATCACCATCAAAAATACACTGTAGAGATTATTTTTTTGATACCTTAATTTAATAAAAAATATGCTAAAGTATAAGTGTGAGTATTTACAAAATACTCACGAAATAGAATTATTTTAATTTTTATGAAGAAGGAGATCAATTATGAGATCAAAGAAAAAAATATTAATAAGCAGTATCTTGGCTACAATATTCTGTTATGTAGTACCCGCAAACTCAGCGACGACATATCAACAAGGAAAATCCTATACAGCTGGACAAATTGTAGTAGGTACAGATGGCAATCAATATCAATGTAAACCATTCCCTGCTAGTGGATGGTGTGGAATGTCTGCGTCACATTATGCTCCTGGTAGTGGTAGCCATTGGCAAGATGCTTGGACAGAAATAAGTAATGCCAACACATCAGATAACAACCAGACTCCTACAGATAATACCAACACTAACACAAATAACAGCAATCCTGGAAACTCAAGCAGCTCTAACACTAGCGGTTCTTGGCAGGCTAATAAAGTCTTTGTTGGTGGAGATCATGTTACATACAATGGTAAAGCATATAAGGCTAAATGGTGGACAAAAGGTGACACTCCGGGCTCCGCAAATGTATGGGAACTAATTGAATCACCCAATACCGATGACTCTACAAATAATAACAATACTCAAGATAGTGTCAATAATAGTGATAACCAAAGTTGGGATAGTAATAAAACATATTCCCAAAAAGGCGATGTTGTAGAATATAAAGGTATATTGTACGAAAATCAATGGTGGACAAAGGGTGATACTCCTGGTAATGCTCAAGTATGGAAAAAAATTGGCCCTGCTCCAGATAGTGATGACAATAGCAATAATACAGAAGATACCAACAATGTTGTAAAAGCTGCTGTAACAGTAACTGGTTTAGGACAAAATACAGAAACTGTAATCTTCACCTCAATACAAGACTCCACGCTCGTAAAATCTTATGAATTTAAAGAAGGTACTAACGAAATAAACCTACCAGTGGGTAATTACAGCATCATCGATGCATCTCCTGAAAGTAGTAAATTACTAAAACTTGATGGAGAAATTGTAGCAGTGACTAAGGATGCTCAAATAACTCTAGCATATGAGAATTATACATCAGATGAAGACCATTCAGAGGTAACTAATTCTGAACTAGAAAAGCTATTGCCTTTCAGTGATTTTGAAAAAGCATTTCCATATGCCACAAACGGAGCATGTACAGCCAAAAATAATGGCCTAAAAGGTTTATATGATGGTCTAATAGCTGCTGCTGCCAACTTCCCTAGCTTTGCTAACCCAGAAGCCATTCCTGATAGAGTTGCCCAAAGCCAGCAACAAAAAATAGAGCTAGCTAAACGAGAAATTGCAGCATTTTTGGCAAATGTATCGCAAGAAACAAATGGTGGCTGGGCTACAGCCCCGGGCGGCAAATATGCTTGGGGACTATGTTTTATAGAAGAGGTCGGATGTCAAAACGGTGGTTGCTCACAATATACTGACCAAAATCCTAGAAACCCAGCCCACAAGGGAGTTCCAGGACAATTTTACCATGGTAGAGGTATGATCCAACTATCGTGGAACTATAACTACGGTCTATTCCAAGATTTCTATAATGAGAAATTTGCAGGTAACAACCCTATCAACCTACTTGCTAACCCAGGCTTAGTACTTAGGGACTACAAAATAGCATGGACTTCTGCATTATGGTTTTGGATGACTCCACAGCCTCCTAAACCATCAGCTCATGATGCTTTACTGGGTATTTGGAGACCAAGTAATGATGACTTAAATGCTAATCGTGTGCCGGGTTTCGGCATGACTGCAAATATTATAAACGGGGGAATCGAGTGTAATAAAGGTGGAAATACCGAATCTTATCAAGTTAGTAATAGAAATAACTTCTACACCCGTTTAGCTGATATCATCGGAACATCTACTGGCGATAACTTGGGTTGTAGAAATATGAGAAGTTACTAGCCTATAAAATATAAGAGTAGTAATTAACAACTTTATTATCATAATTAGTACTACTCCAATAAAAATCTAATCTACATATAACACTTTGTCTTTTTGCTCAAATTTATATTTAATTCATAACTTGAGCTGATAACCTAAATTTCATAATTTCTTTGTTGATTTTGATAGCAGATAAAGACAAACTTGCTAATTAAATTTCTAAATCATATTTAAAAATATCATGAATATACAAAGAAAGGCCGTATTTGCCTTTTTATAGTCACCATTCTTTGGGGAACAACATTTCCTCTAGTTAAGATCTCTCTTGAGTATGTCTCACCTGGGCTTTTTGTAGCTTTTAGACTAGGGTTATCATGCTTATTATTCTTACCTTTAATTTTAAGAGCTAGGTTTAATAATAAGCTCTACTTACTAAAAGTGGGGGCTATATTTGACTCACTTGAAGGTATGAGTTTTTATTTTCAGACTCAAGGACTATACACCGTTTCATCAAGTGTTTCTGCATTTTTGACAGCTTTGAGTGTAATTATGATTCCTTTCATAGGAAGTCTTTTTAAGGTAGATCGATTAACAATTTATGGAATAGTTGCTTCTGGTGTTTCATTATTAGGGATATATGCACTATCTGGCGCAAGTTTTGATAACTTTACTATAGGTTATCTTTGGTCAGTATTATGCGCTCTGATGTATGCTGTATCAGTGGTATATCTTAGCTATGAAACTAGAAAAGATTATCGCAGCGAGGCTTTTAAAGACTTGCGTCTACTAATAATACTGCAAGTAGCTTTTGGTATACCTATGCCTTTGATAACAGATGTATCATCGTTTATGTATCTTCACTTTAACTATATATTAGTAATCGCTATAGTTTTTTGCTCAATTTCAACAATTACTTGCTACTACTTACAGAACACTTATCAAAAACACCTAAGTATGTCCCAAGCTGCTGTTATCTTCTCTTTTGAGCCTATTTTTGCAACAATTTTTGGGAAGCTTATCAATGATGAAAAAATATATTTATCAACGATTATTGGAGGCTCATTAATACTGGTAAGTTACTTTATAATTGAAATAGGAAATAGAAAAAGGCAAGTCTAAGCTCTTGGATCAAAATTCATTTTTTCTTGCATTTGTTTATAGAACTCTTTTTTCTCATCAGTATCAGCAGCTGGTAATTTGACATCATAGACAATATAAAAATCTCCATCCCCAAGACCTTTACCTTTGATACGCATTTTACGCCCCGATTGACTACCCTCTGGTACTTTCATTTTCTTCTTACCATATGGAGTATCTATTTCTAGTGATGTACCAAGAGCCGCCTCCCAAGGTGCTATATTAATATGCTCATAAATATCATTGCCATCAATCTTATAGTTTTTATGATCGACCACTTCAACTTTGATATATAAATCTCCAGCTGGAGCGTTTGCTCCAATGCCTGCACCACCTTTACCTTTGACACGTAGTTTTTTACCATTACCCATAGCAGGTGGTATTTTGACATCTACACTTTTGTGCTGCATAGTTGGCATACCGTTAGCACCTGCTTCTTGATAGCTATACGAAACTGTTCTAGAGCCACCTTTGATAGCATCTTCAACATTCAAACGTAAAGAGATATTTATATCCTCACCTTTTCTAGCTCTTGGTTGACCTCCACCAAAGCCTCTTGCACCAGCTCCACTGCTACCAAAAAGATCTCCAAAAATATCACCTAAATCCTCGAAATTGAAACTTTGAGAGCTTCCTCCACCTTGAGAAAAACCTCCAAAGCCGCCTCCAGCCCCACCAAAACCGCCTTGCTGAACTTTGTCCCAGTTTTCTCCATACGCATCATAGAGTTTTCTCTTTTCTTTATCACCTAAGACATCATAAGCTGTTTGAATTTCTTTAAACTTATCTTCAGCCCCTTTTTCTTTGTTGACATCCGGGTGATATTTTTTTGCTAATCTTCTGTATGCTTTTTTTAACTCAGCTTCTGAAGCATCTCTACTAACTCCTAGTAAAGAATAATAATCCGCCATATTTTAAACTCCCAAATACTTTCAAACATATCCAACAAATAGATAATATGGATACACAATTAATGTTATAAAATTTCCTGCTATTAGATATAGGGATTAATTAGCGAAAAACAAGTGATATGGTTAAATTATCTAAAAATTATTAAAAGTTTTATATATTACTTATTACTAGCAAGTGTATATATAAATCCAGCCAACAAAGCCCATGGACAATTAAATATAAGATTAGCGTAAAACACATCATTTCCAGCATTTGATGCGAAGAAGCCATCGCCGGAATAAGGCATTCTTATCATATAGTTAAAAAGTATAACTATCAAAGCCATAGCAGCACTTCTTACCCAAATATTCTTTGGAAATGGTGAAACAAGAAGTAGTGCCCATACACCACCCCATATCATCATACGGTATAACTCTAGCTTTAGATCTTCATTTAGGTTTAAACTATGAGTTGTAACCAAAATCCAAATAATCTCTATAACCAGTCCACTGATTAATCCTGCCATATAGGCAGTAAATACTTTACTCAACAAATCTCTAAAACTATTCATAACAGTTTCTCCAACTCTATTGCTGAATTGTCGCAATACTATAAATAACACCAGCGAGTAATGCCCATAAAGAATTAAAAACAATATTCATAACAAATACTGCTGTGCCAGCATTTATAGCAAAGAAACCCTGACCAGCTAATGGCATTTTAACCAAAAAGTTAAACAATATAACAGCTAAACCAATAACTATGCTTTTGATAAGAATATTTTTGGATATAGGTAATGCAAATAATATAGCCCAAACACCACCCCATACCATTAAGCGATAAAGCGTATATTTAAATTCATCATTAAGCTCAACTCCATGCTGACGAATAAAAATAAACAAAAAATATAAAACACAGGCACTAATTAATCCCGCCATAAAGCCCACAAAAGTTTTATTTAAAAAATTTCTCATTATAATTGCTCCTTAATTTTTTCGTAACAGTAAAATTCATAACAACGGTACAGCGTAGTCCATAAAACTAACAGTGTATAAATCAAGCCTAGTAC
Source organism: Francisella salina (assembly GCF_000219045.1). Classification (NCBI taxonomy): domain Bacteria; kingdom Pseudomonadati; phylum Pseudomonadota; class Gammaproteobacteria; order Thiotrichales; family Francisellaceae; genus Francisella; species Francisella salina. The sequence continues at coordinate 720,081 of NC_015696.1, read as the reverse complement.
AAATACTGTGCTCGGTAATAAAATCATAACTATAAAAAAGATAAATGTTTCAGCTCTTTCAATTAAACCTGGGCTATAGTAAAAGCTTTTAGAAGACTCTTTTTGACTGAATATCCCTACTAGCAAAAAACTACTAATACAGACAATAATAGACATCATCATTAATAAACCAACCCATGCAATATCAAGTTGATTAATAAAAATAACGATAATAATAAAACTCTCTACAAAACGATCACTTAATATATCTAACATAGTTCCAAATGATGATGAACTATTTTGTAGACGCGCAACTGAGCCATCTAAAATATCTAGATATCCTGATAACAGTAGCAAAAACACACACAAGTATTGATTCATAAAAAATGATACTGCAGCAACTAAACCACAGATTAAAGATAGTATTGTAACCACGTTAGGAACTATTATAGGCGCTACAAGCTTAGCGACATTATCAACGAAGATTTTCTGAAAAGTTGGTCTGATTTTTTGTTCTATCATAATCTTTTACCAAATACTTTCATTAACAGTCTAACTAAGCGTCTAACTTTGTTACTATATAGCTTCGGTGTGAAATAACTTCCAGCAATTCTTTTATTTAGCTCACTCAAAGTTGGATACGCCACAATATGAGAGGCTATATCTTTTATCTTTAATTTATTTTTGATTGCTAAAGTCCACTGTACAATTAGCTCACTAGCGCTTTCACCAACAATAGTAACCCCTAATATATAACCTTTTCGGCTAACAGCCACTTTGACTAAGCCATTAGTTGCTAGGCTTGCGACTGCTCTATCATTATTTTGATATGACAGTTTCAGAATTTTTGCACCTTGATCTTGAGCCTGTGAGATATCTTGACCAACATGTGCGATTTCAGGGCTAGTATATATAGACCATGGTAAGCTACTATAATCAACTTTTGCTGGTAACTTGAATAAGATATTTTGGATCACTATACCAGCATGATAGCCTGCCACATGAGTGAACTGATACCCTCCGGTAATATCACCTATAGCATAGATATTTTTATAGTTTGTTCTCAAGCGCTTATCAACATTTATATCTCTAGAAGTATATCTAACACCCGCATTATCTAAATTTAACTTAGCTAAATTTGGCTGTCTCCCAGCTGCAACTAATAGATGCGACCCCTCGTAGTATTTATCGCCACAACAAACATTTATCTGTTGGTTTTGCTGTTCAATCTCTGTGATATTTACATTTGTAATTATATTGATACCTAGACGATCAAACTCCTTAATCACAACTTTGCGACATTCACTATCAAGCATACCCAAGATAGTATCTGAAGCTTCAAAAATTGTAACTTGGCTACCCAACAAAGCATAAGCCTGTGCTAGCTCTACACCTATGGGTCCACCACCGATAATCATTAAATGCTCTGGTTTTTCTTTAAGCTCAAAAATTGTTTCATTGGTCAGATAATCAACCGTATCTAAACCTTTAATATTAGGAATACTTGCTCTTGAACCTGTAGCTATAACAATATATTTAGCCTTGATAATATTATCACCCGCTTTGACCGTATAGCGACCGACTATCTCCGCATATTCTTGGATAACTTTGACGCCTAATTTCTCAAAACGTTCGACTGAGTCATGTGGCTCTATTTTTGCTATAGTAGCTTTGATATGTGCTTGTACCTTGGCGTAATCAATATCTATGCCATCTACATTTATACCAAAGTCTTTAGCCTTATTTAATTTTGTAATAACTCTTGAACCTTCTATAATTGCCTTAGATGGTACACAACCATAATTAAGACAATCACCTCCCATCTTACCACCTTCACAAAGAACTACGCTTGCACCCATTTGTACTGCACCAGCTGCTACAGAAAGTCCACCTGAACCACCACCTATAATACAAATATCTGTTTTAATCATAGCTACTTTCTCTTTTTAATAATTACTGGAACAATTGACAGTACAGCCAAGGCTATTAATGGCAAAATAAATTGAGGCTCTAATATGATGCCTAAGTTAATATCTGCTCCTTGCTGAATTACATAAGCAAAGCTTGTACCAACCCATACATAAACAACACTACCAGGAATTATCCCCAGTAGTGTTGCCCAAAAAAAATCTCTGAATTTCACACCAAACATACCCGCTGCGATATTTATAATAAAAAATGGAAATATAGGTATCAATCTAAGTATTAATAAATAATTAAAGACATCTTTTTCAAAACCTCGTCGCATTTTTTCGATACTGCCTTTAGCCTTGTTCCTTAGTGAATCTCCCAACGCTGTTCTAACAGCAATGAAAACTACACTTGCTCCTAATGTTGCAGCCAATACAACAATAATTGAACCTAATACCAAACCAAATAGTAAACCACCTAACAAAGTCATAATAGTAGCCCCTGGTATAGATAATGCTACAACAACTATGTATGCAACCGAAAACACCAATATACAAGCTAAAAAATGCTGATTAGCAAAGTCCAATATTGTTTGATAGTTATTTTTGAGTGCTTCAAGAGATAAATACTGCTGCCCCCCAAAACTAAAGAAAGAAATTATACCAATGATTAGTATTGCTATTGGAAAAAATTTATAAAATTTACTATTTGCCATTACTTCGCTATTATCTAATGTATCTAAATTACATAATATACTTATGCTCAAAGAAACTCATCAAATTTATTTAGCTGTAATTAACAAAGGAAATTATAAAACAGTATTTTATATCGAAGAAATTAAAACCCCTATTGGTAATCTCATTGCTATTGCTGATGATAATTACCTATATGCTTGCTTTTTTATTAATGATTCAAATATTTATGCTATAGAGAAATTATTAAAAACTTATAATGCAAAGATATCATTCAAAACAAATGACATAATCAACCAAACCAGAAATCAACTTGATAAATACCTTAACAAAGAATTAAAAACATTCTCTATCCCCTTACGACTAACAGGTACTGACTTTCAAAAACAAGTTTGGCATGAGTTGATAAAGATCCCTTATGGAGAAACAATCAGCTATCGTAAAGAAGCTACAAATATTGGTAAACCAACTGCTTTTAGAGCTGTAGCTAATGCTAACGGTAAGAATCTATTACCCATAATTATTCCTTGTCATCGAGTAATCAACTCCAACGGTAAACTTGGTGGCTATACTGGTGGATTAGATAAAAAAGAGTTTTTGTTAAATTTAGAAGCTAATTAGCGCTTAGAAGCAACTCTTGCATATAAGGTCTTATTATAAAATTCTTTTTCTATGTAACCAAATCCATATCAATGGAATTGCTATAATTATAATATCCGCCACAACCAAAATCATTGTATATTGGAAGACATTCTTAACATGTGAGAAGCTTGGTGGAAATAACCCAAGTATAAAGCCTAACATACACATAAGTATTGCAACTAAAGACATAGTTACAAGTAGCCAATTAGAATTTCTCCTACCTACATGAAATACTCGATGAGTATCTGGTTGGGTAAACCTAAGTCTAATCGCTGCAGCAAAAACCATTATCCACATAACTACAGTGAACTGTGATGTAATAGCAATCAATAACGCAAATGCTGCATATACTGAAGGCATTACTAAGAATACCGAAGATAAAACCAAAACTATCAAAATCTGAATAACTAGCATATTTACTGGCATACCAAATCTATTTTTACCTGCCATAATTCTTGGGAAAAGCTCCTGTTCTGCTGCTGTCTGCATACCACGAGCAGGTCCTAACACCCATGTACTAAGAGCAGCTAACATACCCAAACTTATCATTATCACAACTACCGGCTTAACATTACCTAAACCTATTATGTTTAATACTTGTGAGATACCCTGTATCAAACCATTTAAAACATTAACATCTTGTACAGGAATAATAATAGTTAAACCAATAGTTGTTAAAATAGTTAATGATACTATTATCAAAGTAGCTATAAGTATTGATTTGGGAATATTTTTCTGAGGATTTTCGATATTTGTCATATGGAAAGCTACTGACTGAATACCTGAGTATGAAGATAAAGTCTTAACTAAAAGAGCATAAGTACCTACAGAAAACACTGGTAAAAGATCACTAAAACCATGATATTCCAAATTACTTTGCCCAGTAACTAAGAAATATACTGCACCAGAAACTAATAGTACTCCTGGTATTATCATACCAAAGACTGCACCAATTATATTCAATAGTACTACTTTGCGCATTGGTAAAAAGTTAAATAAACTTATAGCGATAAATACAGCAACCATTATTAACCAAAAAGTAATACTTGTTTGAGTATTCTCAGCAAAACCTCTAAAGCCAATATATGAAAATGTCGCGATTAATGCTGTCACCGAACTTGGGAAGCCTACTACATTATTAAACCACTCCAACCACATCGCAAGTACACCGGCTTTTTCACCAAGACCTGCTTTGACCCAGCTAAATACGCCACCATTATTTTGCGTTATCATACTACTAAGCTCAGCACAGATAAGCGATGTTGGTAGTAAAAATGTAACTGCAGCAATTAGATAAAAGAAAACACTTTGTAAACCAATTGTTGCCATATAAGCTATCGAACTTAAACTAATTATCGCTGAGATATTTAGCATTGTTAGCGATAGTGTCGAAATTTTTTTGTTAGATATATGCATAATTTAAATAAACCTTATATAAAATACTCTTGAACAGTTGGTCTTAGATTGTATTCACTAGCTAAAACCTTACCATAAGCTCCTGCTGAATATATAACTAATAAGTCACCACGCTTTATTTTAGGAAGCTGATAATATTTTGCAAATACATCACTGGATTCACAGATAGGCCCAACTATATGATAATGTTGCTTTTCATTCACACTTTCATCAACCAAAGCCTCAATCTTGTGTTGTGCCTGATACAATGCTGGTCTAATAAGCTCTGTCATACCTGCATCTATAATCGCAAAATGAGTGCCTTGAGTCACTTTATTAAATAATACCTGTGATACAAGCACGCCTGACTGCCCCACTAATGATCTACCAAGCTCAAAATGTAGCTTAACATCATCACAATACTCAAAAAACTCTCTAAATCTAGCAAAATAGTTATCAAAGTCTACTATAGGATTCTGTTGTGGATTTTGATAATCAATCCCCAAACCACCACCAAAATTAATATGCTCAATATTAATATCATTTTGCTTGAGAAGTTTTATATGCTCATTTGTGGTTATAGCTAGTGATTGAAAAACCTGATAATTCAATATCTGTGAACCGACATGATAATGCAATCCTATAATATTTATGTTGTCAAAGTTTTGAAAATCATTTTTTAACCACTTAAGAACATCAATAAAAGCAATGCCAAACTTATCATCAAATTGCCCTGTACTTATATAATGATGAGTCTGTGCATCTATATTTGGATTAACTCTCAGACAAATATTTACCTGTTTATTCTTCGAGGATGCTATTTGGCTAATAACTTCTATCTCTTCTAAAGACTCACTATTGAAAGCAAAAATATTATTATCAATAGCTAACTCAATCTCCCAGTCAGCTTTGCCAACTCCTGCAAAAACAATATACTGAGGATCTACATTCTGCTCAAGTGCCCTTTTAATCTCACCTCCACTTACACAATCAATTCCCATACCATATTTCTTAGCAATATTTACTATCGTTGGATGATGATTTGCCTTAATTGCATAATGAATCTCAGCGTTTTTGAAATTTTTATCTAATGCTTTTTTTGCACTGGCAAATGTATCTTCTAAAAGTGTACTATCATATATATAACATGGTGTTGTGAGTTTATGCTCTTTTATATAATTAGCTAGTCTAGCTTTATCAAAAACTATATAGTTACTCATTTAATTATCCTTTTTAATATAAAATCGGCAACTGCCAATCATCTTGTACTTGTTTATAAACATCTTGAGTTAATTGCACCAATATAGGATTTTTATTCATATCCAAATAAGATTGAATATCTCTAATATCATCCTCTGCCATAGCAGTACATCCTTCTGTACCCGTCGTCAGAGACTTCCAGATATGCATAAAAATACAAGAGCCTTTTTTGGCTATCGCTGGATTAGTATTGTACAAAATCTCTACACCATATTTATAGATAGCAATCTCTGACATATTTTCAGCTGATAGCCAATCTTTATCATCAATAAGATTACTATTAACTATTTGGTTATAGTATTTTGAATTACTATCATCTACACATTCGATTCCAGTTTTTAGATGTACATATTCAACTGCTGAGATATTAGCAAATCCAAAAGTTTTACCAATATCGAAAATACCTGCTGGTGACTTACTATCACCTTCTTTTTTTAAGTCAGCATCTGCTAGATTTTGATATATGCTATCTGCCCAAGCTAAGCCATTCTTACCAACTACTACAGCAGTTGCTAATTTCTTAGCCAACCAATTATTTTGATTGTCTTTTTCAAAAAACCAAAGCTTCCCCGATACACTCTGCCAATTTGATGTGGTTACTACAATTAATTGCTTAACCTTTGATATTTTTTGTATACTTAGATTTTGACTAACCATTTTGTCCTCCTAAACTTCAATCAATAAAATAAATTTAAAGGATAAGAGGTTTTCGCTTTGTGTATGTTTTATGGTTTTTGGGTATTAATGAATAATTTATTTTGAAATAAAAGTTTGAAATATACATACACTATTCTCCTAATGTTAGAGGTTCCAAATACGACTCATAAAGTTATAACCAAATGACATACTCATGCTCTATTCCTTTTGGTTTAATTTAACGAAAAACATCATTTATCCTACTAGACTAAACAATAATCAATAACTTGTAAAATATTTTTTATCTTAAAGAAAATTGTTTAAAAATTTACTTATTATGAGTTAATTAAAATTAAGTACCAATGATGCTAACAAAACATTTGCCATAAAATCATCTCTTTGAGAGCTATGTATAAATTGATTCATATATCCTAATTCAATATTAGCACTCTCAGTAACTTCATATCCAAAACCTGCAAATGCTCTGTTCTGAATTAACGATGCATTTTCTACTACACCATCTCCATTAAGATTTTGAAAATACTCATTAAAACCAATAACTTTCCACTTTTTATTTTCTGAAATTGGGTATGATCCACGAACCATTATTCTAGCACGAAGAGTTAAATAATTAGCACTCGATATTAGTAATTGTTCAAATCTTGCACGAAAAAGATATTTAAATTCTTCGTAATGGCTTTTATACAAATACTGCTGCCAAATCCCACTAGTATTCACATCTTCAGGTACTAAATTTCTTGTTACCAGATAATCTGCACCTACCCAAAAACTATTTTCATTGTCTAAACTATATCCTAAGCCACCTCTATAAAGAGTCTGGAAAGAGGTTAAGGAAGCATTTGCTAAACGCTCCTGATAAGTTAATTCATATTGAATTTTTGAGTAATCATCATCTACAAATCCAAGATTACCCAGAACTGTAATATTATTCCATGATTGAAAATTATCACTGTTAACAGCTTTAGCAAAATCAAGCGCAACTATAAAGATAGAAATAATATAAAACAATCTTCTCATAATTATTACACTCCCTTTCACAAAAGGCATGATTATAGTCAAATCATTAATAAAGTCAAGGAACAGCATGCTATATTCAAGCTTTATTTTTATACATCTATTATGGTTGCTTTTTAATAATAAAGGATTATCATAGATTGATATTAAGCTTTAGCTTGTAGACTCACTTCACAGTGACATGCCAAGCTGGTAGGATACTCATTTCATTAATAGACTATATACATGAATGAATATCCCAATTAAATGTAAATCACAAAGGAGATGCACAAATGAATGCTCAGAAATATATTGATAGCGTAATTGCTGATGTTGAAAAAAGAGATGGACATGAAAAGGAATTCATCCAAGCCGTTAAAGAAGTATTTTCTACTCTTAAACCAGCTCTAGAACAAAACCCTAAGTATATCGAAGAAAATATCTTAGGACGTATTGTTGAACCTGAAAGAGGCATCTCTTTTAGAGTACCATGGGTTGATAGAAATGGTGACGTACAAGTTAACAGAGGTTTCAGATACCAGTTTAACGGAGCTATCGGTCCTTTCAAAGGTGGTATTAGATTCCATCCTAGCGTATATTCTGGAATTATCAAATTCTTAGGTTTTGAGCAGGTTTTCAAAAACAGCTTAACTACACTTCCAATGGGTGGTGGTAAAGGTGGTGCTGACTTTGATCCTAAAGGCAAAACAGAGCAAGAAATCATGAACTTCTGTCAAAGTTTTATGATGGAATTACAACGTCACATTGGTCCAGATATCGATGTGCCAGCTGGTGATATTGGTGTAGGTGGTAGAGAAATTGGCTATATGTATGGTCAATACAGAAGAATTAGAGCATGTTTTGAAAATGGTGTGTTAACTGGTAAGTCATTAGAATCAGGTGGAAGCTTAATTCGTCCAGAAGCTACTGGTTATGGTGCTGTATTCTTCCTAGACGAAATGCTTAAGCATGATGGTGAAACTATGGAAGGTAAAACTGTACTCGCGTCTGGTTATGGTAACGTTGCATGGGGTGTATGTAAAAAAGTAACTCAACTTGGTGGTAAGGTTGTTACTATCTCAGGTTCTAAAGGTTTTGTACATGATCCAGAAGGTATCAACACTGAAGAAAAAATTGAATACTTATTAAAAATTCGTGCTGGTGAAAAAACTATGCAAGATTATGCTAAAGACTTTGGCGCAACTTGGCACCCAGGTGAGAAGCCTTGGGGTGTGAAAGCTGATATAGCAATTCCTAGCGCTACTCAAAACGAGATACATGAAGAAGAAGCTAAGCAGTTAATAGACAATGGTGTTAAATATGTCGTTGAAGCATCTAACATGCCTGTAACTAATGAAGCTATCGCCTTATTGCAAAGTAAAAAAATTAACCTTGCTCCAGGTAAGGCTTCTAACGCTGGTGGTGTAGCTTGTTCTGGTCTTGAGATGTCTCAAAACTCTAGCAGACTATCTTGGACTGCCGAAGAAGTAGAAACTAGGCTTCGTGAAATTATGGCTAACATATTTCAAGCATGTGTTAATGCAAGCAGCAAATATGGTTATGACTACAACTTAGTAGCTGGTGCAAACTTGGCCGGCTTTGAGAAAGTTGCAGAAGCTATGATTCAACAAGGTAGATATTAGTATCTAAAATTTATATTACATATATACTGCTAGTGACTATTCAATCACTAGCAAAATCTGCTAAAATCACTTTCTCTTAAAGTTCTTTCTTAAAACAAATTGATTAAACAAAATAATTTTACGTCCAATAATTATAAGCATAGGGTAAGAATGCTTATATTACTGTCATTCCCCATATTGATGGGCATGAGTATAGATTTATTTGCACCATCTTTACCAGGTATAAGTATTTCATTAAATACTACAGCATCTATTTCAAAGATGGTGATCTCAATATATCTGATAGGATATGCTATAGGTAATCTGCTAATATGTATCATTACTGATGGTATAGGTCGCAAAGTTCTACTTAGATCATCATGCGTACTATTTGTCATAGTTAGCTTACTACCTACTCTAATACCAAACGAATATGTCTTGCTAAGCTCAAGATTTTCTCAAGGGTTCCTTATGGGGTCAATGGGAGTTGTTACTCGAGGAGTTTTTTCAGATATTCTGCCACCTGAGAAGCTACTAAAACTTGGACCAACAATGGGATTTTTATGGGGATTAGGACCTATTGCAGGACCTATAATCGGCGGCTTCTTACAAGATACTTTTGGTTGGAAATCTGGATTTTACTTCTTTAGCATAGTAGTAGCATTGCTGACAATATTAGTTTTTATCTATATCCCAGAAACGCTTGGCAAAAAATCAAAACTAAGCATAACTAAAATCAAACAAGATATAATAGAAGTTGTAACTAATAGAGAATTTATGACTCTCTGTGTGGTCATGGGAATAGCTTATTCACTTATCATCAGTTTCAATACTTTGGGACCTTTTTTAATTCAAGATATAATGGGATATTCAGCCGCTTACTTTGGTAAATTAGCTATATTTTTAGGCTGCGCTTTCCTACCAGCACCGATACTTGGGCGTAAATTATTAGATCACTACTCTGTTGGTAAAATATTTTTTGTAGTTATACATCTATTTATAGTATTAACTAGTATTTTCTTTATAATTAGCTTAATAAGCAATAGTATATCTTTGATCATTATTGCTACTATGGCTGTTTATTTCACATGTGGATCAATTTTTCCATTATCGATGGGTAAAGGTATATCAATGTTTCGCCATATCCCTGGAACTGCAGCAGCAATTATGTATTTTGTGAATATCTCAATGACTAGTCTAACATCATTTTTACAAAGCTACGTTCATGCTCACAGTATTACAAATATTATAAGCATTTACTTGGTTTTAATGTTTATAATTGTTGGGTTATACTGGTATAAACTAAAGGATCTTTAAAGTTTTATGTCTATAAAAAGCTATGATGTAATAATAATTGGTGCAGGCGCTGCTGGACTTATGTGTGCTATAGAAGCTGCTAAAAGAGGTCGAAGTGTACTAGTATTAGACCATGCCAATAAAGTAGGCAAAAAGATTCTAATGTCTGGTGGTGGAAGGTGTAATTTCACAAATTATAACATAGCCGCTGATAGATACTTAGCAGATAATCAGCACTTCATGAAATCCGCACTATCAAGATATACACAATGGGATTTCATCAGCTTGGTTAGTGAATACAATATTCCTTATCATGAGAAGACTCTAGGCCAACTTTTTTGTGATAACAAAGCTAAAGATATCGTTAATATACTTCTAGATGAGTGCCAAAAATATCAAGCTAAGATACAACTACATACAACTATTGATAGTACCATAAAAAAAGAAAACTTATTTTATCTAAAATCTAATTCTGGCGAATATGTATGTCAGTCACTGGTGATTGCTACTGGTGGCTTATCTATACCCACTATGGGTGCAACTGGATTTGGTTATAAAATCGCTAAAAAATTTGGATTAAAAGTTAATCCTCAAAGAGCTGGCCTTGTTCCTTTTATTTTCAGCTCAGAAGATCAACAAAAGTTTGGACAGTTACGTGGGGTATCAACTTATTGTAGAGTTTCAAACAATCGAGCAAGCTTCGATGAAAACATTCTTTTTACACACAAGGGATTAAGTGGTCCAGCAATTTTACAAATATCATCTTATTGGCACTCAGGAGAAAGTGTTGAAATTAATCTTTCTCCAAATATAAATATTGCTGATTTTTTGACTTCGAAAAAAGAACAAGGTTCAAAAGTCACTTTAAAAAACACTCTATCGGAGCTACTACCAAAAAATCTTATTAGTACATTTTTTGAGAACTTTCTACTTGAAAAAAGAATTTGTGATTTGTCTGCTGAACAAATAAATAAGATTCATCAACAGCTACATGAGTGGGTAATATACCCTCAGACAACAGAGGGCTACCGAACTGCAGAAGTTACCTTGGGTGGTATTAGTTGTGATGAAATATCATCAAAAACTCTTGAAGCAAATAAAGTCAAAGGCCTATACTTTATTGGCGAAGTTATTGATGTAACTGGATGGCTAGGTGGATATAACTTTCAATGGGCTTGGGCTTCTGGTTGGGCCTCGGGACAAGTTGTATAAATCTAATAGCTAAGCTATAATTAAATAAATATTTTTTGGGTCAAATATTTTAATATGAAAATACCTAATGAGAAAGAATTTGCTATAAAAAAAGCTATTCTAAAAGCTATTGAACAGGGCTATAGTGTTGCCCAATTAGCAGATGGTTTTGGAGTTTCTAGAAGTTTAATATACAAATATCGTAGGGCACTCAGAGACCAGGGTTTCATCAAAAAAAATGAAAATGATGTTTATGTTATAACTGAGAATAAATTTTCTATGAAACCCGAAGCCCCAAAAACTGCTAGCCTTGATTTGAAATATACTGATTTAAATGACCCAAATATTTACTCTGAAGAAATACAACTAACTGAAGAAGAGACTTCTCCTAATGAAGACTGTCTGCAAAGTAACGATTCAGAAAATATAGAATCTATTCAAAACTCCGTAGATCAAATGCATAAGCTTAACGAACTGAAGAGAGCCAATAAATCGCGAACTAAAAAAGGTTTTCTAAACAAAGTCTTTGGCAAAATAAAAAAGATAATTTAAGGAAAGAACATGACAAAAATTATTGAAGACGTTGCAGAATTTGCACATAAAAACCATATATCAGAAGAAACTGTAAAAGAGTTAATTGCTCACTTTACTAATGATGTTGAGAAAATCCAAAAATTTATTTTAGAGAAAACAGAATGTATTTTTGATGCCAATATTAGAAATCTAGAAATAAAAGAAGCCCTTAAGAATCTTAAATAATTTTTGTCTTCAAAGTCATCTCTATGCTGCTATTGTTTGTGTAGTACTCTTCAAATTATTCAATGAATTCTTCGCATTAACAATATTGGGGCTATAAATATCTTTAGAATCTTGCAATGCTTTTCTTACTACACTTACATCTTGCCCTAAAGACTGAGACTCTTGTAAATTGGCGTACAATAATGCAATGATACCAGCAACATGAGGAGTAGCCATAGATGTACCCTGCATATAACCATATTCATAGTTATTTAGAGTAGAGTATATTTCGGCGGTTTTGCCATAATTATAACTATCTCCACCTGGAGCTCTAACAACTAGACTGTTTACTACCCACTTTAGTATCCCATCAGGAGCATAGTATGTCGAGTAAGGTGCTAACAATCCTTCCGGCCCTGTAGATTCAACAACTATAGCATTAATATATTTACAGCCTGATGGTATGTCATTAGATAAATTTTTACCATCATTACCTGCGGCAATAACTACTGTTACACCTCTTTCATGTGCAGCTTGAATGGCCTCTTCCCATGCTGGGCATAATGTGCCCATATAGTTCTCCTCCCACTCATCTTGACTAACTATAGGCTGTCCAGTGTATGGATCAATTCTAGACATCCCAAGGCTAAGATTGATAACTTTAACTGGAGCTTTGTTGTCCTCTAAATATTGCCCACTACTATTTTTTGCATATACTTGCGCTCCCGCTGCCCATTTGACAGATTCTAAAATAGCATAAGTATCACCGCTACCATCATCTCCTAAAGCTCTAATAGGCAAAATCTTAATACTATCTATTGGCCCTGCAACACCTTTGACTTCAGGACCATTTGCAGCCACTGTCCCTGCTACATGTGTACCATGAAAACTACCATTATCATAGATATTGCTAGATACTCTAAGCTCTCTATTCTTCATAAAAAAATAGTAATGGCTATGATCTCTATCTATTTTTTTTGATATATCTTCAGGAGCAGCATAAGCTAATCCTGAATCAATTACAGCGACATCAACTCTCTTTGGGTTATCTAAAACCAAGTCCCATGCACCATAAGCATCAATCCCACCTGTGACCTCTTTCGGACTCTGCATATCCCACTGTTGTCCCCAGCTTATGATGTTATTTTGAAAGTTAGTCGTATTGGTTGTTTGTGTATTATTTAAATCATAAGCATACATTTTTGAATTTTTTGGGATAGCATATTCAACATTTGGATTACTATCCATAAAATTTTTGGCCGCGGCATAAGCATTATTGTTTGATACCTTTTGGGCTGCACTACTTGACTGAGTTTTTAAACTAGTAGTAGTTGGCCGTAAAGCCTGGCCATCACTTACTTTTACAACTTTTGTTCTCGAATCTATGTCTTCAAGGACTTGATAGTTTTGAACTGTACTCATAGTAGCTACAGAATTAGCACTAACAGTCCCTATTTTATTTTGATTATCTTTATACTTAACGATTAACTCAATATCGTTTGCATACGCTGAGGCATACAAAGAAGCTCCTATTAAAAATATTTTTTTAAACATATAGTTTGTCCTTAAGTTGTATATTTCACAAATTGAAAACCATTATTTATTTTAATGGTTTACAATATCATTATATAAAAGCAAATCTTTTTAAATATTTTTACAGCAGCTTAGAATTTAATTTTCCCTTATTTTGACTATTCGATAGACTTAAAATAAACTAACTTAGTAGGATACTTTAGATTTTATAAATATGGATAACAAAAAAAATATTCTAATAACAGGTTGCTCTCATGGTGGTATTGGCTACGCTACAGCCATCTATCTTCGAGATAAGGGATATCAAGTTTTTGCTTCTGCTAGAAAGCAAGAAGATGTAGATAAGCTCAAAGCTGAAGGCTTTGATACTTACTTGATAGATGTCACTAATTATCAACAAGTTGATCAAGCTTTAGAGTCTATTTTAGCTAAAACTGGTGGCAAATTAGATACTGTATTTAATAATGCTGGATTTGGACAAGTAGGCGCATTAGAAGATATAGATACGCAATTTATCAAAAAGCAGTTTGAAACCAATGTATTTGCCGTACATAATCTAACTAACAAAGCTATAAAAATCATGCGTAAACAAGGTTATGGGAAAATAATACAGCATAGTTCAATACTAGGACTTATTGGTATGAGGTATCGTGGATCATACGTGGCTAGTAAATATGCACTAGAAGGTATGACTGATACTATGCGACTTGAGCTTAGGGATACTAATATTTTCATTAGCCTATTAAATACTGGACCTGTAACAAGCAAATTTAGAGAGAATGCTCTAAAGACTATCGATAATGTTGAAGTAGAAAATTCACCTCACAATAAAGAATACTATAGAATAATGCTTGGTAATCACAAACCTATCCCTTTTAACCTACCAGCAATTGAAGTAGCAAAAGTTGTTGAAAAAATTCTTGTAGCAAAAAAACCAAGACCTAGATACTTTATAACGAAAGCAACTTGGATTATGATTACTCTCAAAAGATTTTTGACAACAAAAACTTTCGACAAGGTTGTAGGAAAATATTAACCATTATTTTCTAAACTTATACAAAAACCATCCTACAAATATAAAAATCATTGGCCCTAAAATTAGTTCTGATTCATATATTGCAATCTCATAAGCATCAGTCATATCGCTTGGAGGTTGAAAGCTAAATATTATACCTAATGATGTCGATACAAAAACTAGTACTGCAAACAGATATTTTATCTTATGATTCATAAGCTTGATATAAGCGATTACAAGATATAAATAAGGGATAAAATAAAGTACAGTTGCCATGAGAATCAAGATTTGATACATCGCATCAACTGATGGCAACAAGTTTGTAAATACGACTATAAAGGTGACCAACACTCCCATAAATATCAAAGCATTTCTTGGAGAATCGTGCTTGTTAGTTTTATGCAACCAGTCCGGCAAAATTCCTTTAGGAGTACATTTAAAAAACATAATAACAGGTGCTAATAACCAAATACTAACTGCGGCAAATTCAGCAAATGTTAATAAAAATGCCATGAGTTTAGGAAACCATGCCCAATGAAATTGATGGCCTATAATCTCAAATGCAGTCATCAAACCAGATGCTTTACCGATATCATCAGGTGATGCTACCAGATTCAGAGCTACGGTACCTAGTATATATAGTCCAAGTAATATAAAAGCAGATAAAATCAAGCCATAATAGAGATTTTTCTTAGCATCTCTAACAGAGTTGGCAAAAGTAGGAATTATCTCGATACCCGCCATAGCAAACATAATAATAGTCAAAGTAGAAAGATTGTCCCACGAGCTACCATGAGGAGCTATATTAGCCATAGAAAAATCAGTAGCACTATGCCCTACGGCTATATATGCTGCCACCCCTAAAATGATTATCACAATAGCAGGTATAAATGAGCCTAAAATACCTCCAATATCTACTAGATATTTATTTGCCTTTAGACCATAAAAGCTAATTACCGTAATCAACCAAAAAGCGATTAATACCACCACAGTAATATAATAATGATTCTCGACCAACTCAGGCTTACCTATAAAGTAAGCAAAATTTGTAGCCAAGAATATTAGAACTGCTGGATAGTAAAATATTGTATTAATCCAATAAAGCCATGCAACCATAAAGCCTGATTTTTCACCCAAAGCTCTAGTAGTCCAAGCATACATACCGCCCTCATCAGGATACTTACGTGACAATTGTGTAGCTATAACAACCAATGGTAGGAAAAATACTAAAGCTCCAAGTATCCAAAAGAATATTGCAGATACCCCCAAGCCTGCGGCAACAGGTATCCAACGAATACCAAAGTTAGCAGTGACTGCCATTATAGTTACATCTTTTAATCCAAGAACTTTATTATCTGTTGAGATTGAACCCATAAAATATATTACTCGCTAATAATTCATAGAATGATTATATACATCATAATTAAGAATAAATATTCTAGAAGCTTATTTTTTAATGATGAATTTAATTTTTAGATAAAAGATATATGAGAATTTGAAATGTAGTCTTTAGATGATATCAAAAACATATCCAACAAGAGATACTTTTGGATATTAAGACTTTATTACATCATGCCTGGCATACCGCCCATACCACCACCCATAGGAGGCATAGCTGGAGCATCTTCTTTGATCTCACCAACCATAGCTTCTGTTGTGATCATTAGACCAGCAATTGAAGCAGCATGTTGTAGAGCTGAACGAGTAACCTTAGTAGGATCTAAGATACCCATTTCAACCATATCACCATAAGTATCATTAGCTGCATTATAGCCATGGCTTCCTTCTTTAGCTTTAACTTCGTTTACAACTACAGAAGCTTCGCCACCAGCATTTTGTACAATTTGTCTTAGAGGCGCTTCGATTGCTTTTCTAAGTAAAGCAATACCATGGTTTTGATCATCATTATCACCAGTCAAGCCATCAAGAGCTTTTTGCGCTCTAATAAGTGCAACACCGCCGCCAGCGACGATACCTTCTTCTACAGCTGCACGAGTAGCATGTAAAGCATCATCAACACGGTCTTTCTTCTCTTTCATCTCAGCTTCTGTAATAGCACCAACTCTAATTACAGCAACACCACCAGATAGCTTAGCTAATCTTTCTTGTAGCTTCTCTTTATCATAGTCAGAAGTAGCTTCTGCAACATTTGCTTTGATTTGAGAAACTCTATTTGCAATAGCATCTTTATCTCCAGCACCATCAATGATTGTAGTATCATCTTTAGTTACTTGTACTCTATTTGCAGTACCTAAGTGCTCCATATTAGCTTCTTCTAGCTTCATGCCAAGCTCTTCAGATATAACTGTAGCACCTGTTAAGATTGCAATGTCTTCTAACATAGCTTTTCTTCTATCACCAAAGCCAGGAGCCTTAACTGCACATACTTTAACTACACCACGCATATTGTTAACAACTAAAGTAGCTAAAGCTTCGCTCTC
Source organism: Francisella salina (assembly GCF_000219045.1). NCBI lineage: Bacteria > Pseudomonadati > Pseudomonadota > Gammaproteobacteria > Thiotrichales > Francisellaceae > Francisella > Francisella salina. The sequence continues at coordinate 702,716 of NC_015696.1, read as the reverse complement.
AACATCTTCAGCGATGATCAATAGAGCTTTACCAGACTTAGAAACACCTTCTAATACAGGAAGTAACTCACGGATGTTAGAGATTTTCTTATCAACTAGTAGTATATATGGGCTCTCTAGATCAGTAGTCATGTTCTCTTGGTTTGTCGCGAAATATGGAGATAAATAGCCTCTATCAAACTGCATACCTTCAACGACATCAAGTTCATCTTCAAAACCTTTTCCTTCTTCTACAGTGATCACACCTTCTTTGCCAACTTTTGCCATAGCTTCAGCGATAAGCTTACCTACAGTAGAGTCAGAGTTAGCAGAGATTGTGCCTACTTGCTCGATTGACTTAGAGTCAGAACACGGCTTAGAAAGTACCTTTAGCTCTTCTACTAGTTTAGCAGCAGCCTTATCAATACCTCTTTTTAGATCCATAGGATTCATACCTGCAGCAACAGCTTTTAGACCTTCTGTAAGTAACGCTTGAGCTAATACAGTGGCAGTAGTAGTACCATCACCCGCCACATCAGCAGTTTTAGATGCTACTTCTTTAACAATCTGAGCACCCATATTCTCAAATTTATCTTCTAGTTCGATTTCTTTAGCAACAGATACACCATCTTTAGTAATTGCTGGAGCACCATATGATTTGTCTAATACGACATTACGACCTTTAGGACCTAAAGTAACTTTTACAGCATTAGCTAAAGTGTTAACACCATCTAGCATTTTTGCACGAGCGTCATCTGAAAATAAAACTTCTTTTGCAGCCATTTTTATTTCTCCTTTGAAATTTCTAAGATTCTTTTTAATTATCCGATAATACCCATAATGTCGTCTTCTCTCATCATAAGAAGAGTCTCATCATTTACTTTTACCTCACTACCTGAGTATTTACCAAATAGTACTTTATCGCCTACTTTCACATCCATAGGTTGAGTAGAACCATTGTCTAATTTCTTACCATTCCCAACAGCTACAACTTCACCCTCACTTGGCTTTTCTTGAGCACTACCAGTTAAGATAATTCCACCTGCAGACTTTGTTTCTTCTTCTGCACGACGTACTAATACTCTGTCTTGTAATGGACGAATGTTCATAACAATCTTACTCCTTTGTTAATTATTGCTATTTTGTGTTTTCAAAAATTTTTTAATTTTTGTGCAGCTTAGAAATTTTCCTATTCTAAGTTCTTGCATGACTAGATATTGAGCCAAAAAAGTCATTTTCAAGATTTTTTTGTATTTTTTTTTGTTAGAATCTCCTTGATAAAAATCAAATACACCAAAAAGATGAAGAAAATAGTACTGACCATATTCCTTATTACTATTACAACAAGTATTTTTGCTTTAGATATCCAAAGTAAAGAAATAATGATAAACAAAAATAAGGTTCATTATTATCAAGTTAACAATTCCAAGAGCGACTTAAATCTTATTATGTTAACTGGTATTGGTACTACTGCTAACTTTTGGCCAAAAGATTTTATAGATATACTCTCGCAAAAGTATAACTTATATATTCTTGATTATCGTGGTATAAATACAAGTCAAGATAATTCAAATGTAAACTATTCCATCTATGATCTAGCAAATGATACTAACTCCTTCATCAAGAAACTAAATTTGAAAAATACGTATCTATTAGGTTGGTCAATGGGAACTACAATTGCCCTACAAACAGCTTTTGATAAAAATAAATCATTTAAAAAAATCTTTTTAATATCTCCACCTTTGCCAACAAATGCTAATGACAACTCTACAAAGTTTAAAAAAACTCCTAAATTCAATAGTAATGACGATATCTATAATTATGTATTTAACAATAATTTATATAAATACTCTCCTAAAGATCTAACCACTGAAAAATCTAGATTCATAAACTCTGATATAAGCACTTTATTTCCTACTCCAGAAGTTTATGCGAAACAGAAAATAGCTCGAAACGAATGGGTTTCAAATAAGGATGCTATTAATAATTTTGTTAATATTGATATACCTACTGTAATATTCTTATCAAATAATGATCAAATAGAGCATATTGATAGTATTCAAAAAACCATATCTTTAGTAAAAAATAAATCTATAGTAAGTACAATTTATCTAAATAAATCCGGACATGCTATTGATTGGGATCAATCTCTCAAATTAGCAAATATCATAAATAACTTAGCATAATTAAACATATAGTATTAACAACAAAACATGAGGTATAACTTTGAACAATAAAAGTATGAGCTTCACTGCCCGTTTAGTTCACACAATAGGCTTTGAATTTTTTGGAATAGTGATTTTCACCCCATTTGCCATGTTTGTCCTACACAAAGATATGTTTCATATCGCAGGACTAGCTATCATAGTATCAATAATAGCCATGCTATGGAATCTTGTATATAACTATATTTTTGACATCGTCGAGAATAAAACAGGCGGGTGTCGCTCAAAAAGAGGAGTTATTATAAGAGTGTTGCATGCCATTCTCTTTGAAGCTGGTCTTTTAATTGTTACTATCCCTCTTGTTGCATATATGCTAGATATGGGGCTAATAGAAGCAGTTATTGTTGATATTGGCTTTGTTATTTTTTATCTTGTATATGCTTTTGTGTATAATTATATTTTTGATAAGATTTACTTCGGTTTTATACATAATTAGATATAGCACCCATAGCTTAACTGGATAGAGCGTCGCCCTCCGGAGGCGGATGCGGGGGTTCGAGTCCCTCTGGGTGTGCCAAATCAAGACAACAATTTGAGTTATACGCTACACAATCCTACTTAAAACATATATTACTACTAAAATTTCAGCACAAATAATAATTACTACTCTTATAAAAACTTTTGAGATGGAAATAGTGGTAGCACCTAAGTAATAATCAAAAAATATTGAAAAAAAATGGGATATGAATTACAATTCACCGATACTGATAATAATTATCATTTATGGAATAGGTAAATGTCAAAATATAAGACTAATACTAAATATTTAATCAAAGGATACCTCCAAAGTTGTCCAGTCGCCTATAAAAACAGACTTTTATCCTTAGGCTTATTGCCTGGTAAAACTCTAGAAATAAAACGTAAAGCTATTTTTGGTGGTCCATGCCAAGTCAGTGTAAGAAATGCTGATATTTCCATACGTGTAAAAGAACTAGACCTATTAGATCTAGAGGAGATCAAATCATGAGATATGCCTTAGTTGGTAATCCAAACTGTGGTAAAACAACAATCTTCAATGTACTGACAGGACTTAATCAAAAGGTAGGTAACTGGTCTGGCGTTACAGTAGATAAAAAAGTTGGTTATTTTAAAGTTGATGATCAACAAGTTGAAATAGTTGATATACCCGGTATATACAGCCTATCAGCATCCGATAGTAGCTCTATTGATGAACAAATAGCTTTCAACTATGTTATACAAGAAAAACCGGATGCAATAATAAATGTTTTAGATGCATCTAATCTTGAAAGAAGTATGTATCTAACCATACAACTACTAGAGTTAAATGTTCCAATAATACTAGCTGTAAACATGGTGGATGTCGCTAATAAAAGTGGAACTATAATTGATTTTGACAAATTATCTAAACTCTTAGGAATAAATGTTTTTCCAGTAATTGGTTCAAAAGGTGTTGGAATAAATGAACTTAAAAACGCTCTCACTAAACCACAGTCGGCCTCACACTATGACTTAAAATCTCACTATCCTAAAGAGATATTGAGATTAGATAATCAACTTCAAGAACTACGTCAATCAGATACAGCAAACTTATGGCTAGCTGGAGAGCTTTATGAGGGTCGAACTATCCAACTTGAACAGGATAATCAAGATATTGATATTGAAGCACTACTTTCAGAGCACTCAGAATTAATAGCTAAATCTGGACACAAAATACCAGAAACTCGCTATGGCATAGTAGATGATATCCTTAAAAACACGGTTAGCTATACAGCTTCAAAATCCAGTAGAAGCATAACACAAGTATTGGACTCTGTATGTATGAACCGTTTTTTAGGGATACCTGTGTTCCTAATGATGATGTACCTAATGTTCTTTTTCTCAATAACATTTGGTTCTGCAGTACAGCCTTTGTTTGATGATTTTACAGCTTCAGTATTTATTGATGGTGTTGCATATTACTCGAATATGATTGGTCTACCTGAACAATTGACTATGATATTATCCCAAGGCTTTGGTACAGGTATTAACACAGTACTTGCATTCATCCCTCAAATTGGCTTCCTATTTATATTCTTATCTCTACTTGAAGACTCTGGATATATGTCAAGAGCCGCTTTTGTCATTGATAGATTTATGCAATCTATAGGACTTTCTGGTAAAGCTTTTGTACCTATGATTGTTGGCTTTGGATGCAATGTTGCTTCAATTATGGCCTCAAGAACTCTAGAAACTCGAGAAGATCGTTTAATGACAATCATGATGTCACCATTTATGTCATGTGGCGCTAGGCTTGCTATCTTCTCAGTATTTGCAACAGCATTTTTTCCTGACCACGGTGCTTCAGTAATATTTTTACTTTATTTACTAGGAATTATTGCAGCAATTTTGACAGGATATGTTATTAAATTTACATTCCTAAAAAATGAAGCAACTCCTTTTGTATTAGATATACCAAAATATCACTTACCTCACCTTAGTACAATTATGCTCTACAGTTGGAATCGTCTAAAATCATTTCTACTTAAAGCAGGTAAAGTTATAGTACCAATAGCAGTTATCATCGGAAGCCTAAATAGCATCAATGTAACTAAAAACGAATCTGCTCTTAGCTATGCAGGTAAAGAGATAACTCCAATATTTGCACCTATGGGAGTTAATAATGATAACTGGCAAGCTACTGTTGGTTTAATGACTGGGGTGCTTGCAAAAGAGGTTGTTGTAGGTACTTTAAATACTCTTTATACACAAGATGATAGTCAGGGTATTCCAGATAGTTACAGTATTACAGATAACTTTAAAGACGCTATATATAGTACTTGGGATAACCTTTTCAATATGGATCTTAACCCAATCACAAGTAACGAGGCAGATGCTAACATGAGTAGCTCTGCTATGGGCAATATGACAAGTAAATTTAGCTCTGGTCTAGCTGCATTTTCATACTTACTATTCGTACTATTATATATACCTTGTATATCTGTAATTGGTGCCACAGTTAGAGAATCTACCAGAGGATGGGCTATTTTATCTATTATATGGAGCTCAGCAATGGCATATACTTCTGCAGTTGTGGTATATCAGCTAGGCAATATACTTAATACACCAGTTAAATCTATCGTGTATACAGCAATTGCGATAGTTGGGTTAGGTATTGTAATTGCCATAATGAGATATTTATCAACCAGAATCAAATTTGTTGCAAACTTAACTGGCTGCTCAAGTTGTCAGGTCAGAAAATAAAAATATCTCATCCTTCTGAGTATTTATCTTGTACATAAACTATGACTAAAATTGCGATGAAAGTATCTAATAATAATTAATAGTGCTAAAATTCACATGTAAATCTAAGTTTAAGGCTTGCATGCTCAATAATAATTTAAAGGCTACGGTTGCAATAATTGGCGCTGGTCCATCCGGCTCGGTTGCAGCAGCAATACTAGTCAAAAAAGGTTATGATGTAATTATCATTGAAAGACAAATATTCCCAAGATTTTCAATAGGTGAAAGTCTCTTACCTCAATCAATGCAGTATTTTGAAGAAGCTGATATGCTTGATGTAATTAAACAACAAGCAATATTTCAGCATAAAAATGGAGCTGCTTTCAATAATAATATTGACTCTATTTCTATAAATTTTAATCAAAAATTCACGGCAGGTTATGGTGATACTTTTCAGGTTAAGCGAGGGATCTTCGACAAAGCTTTAGCTGATAAGGCTCAAGGTCTAGGTACAAAAATATTTTATAATACTGAAGTTACCCATGTAGCTGAAGAAAAAGATAGTATCACTCTGACTGTCAGAAATCTTGAAACTCAAAAACAATATGAATTAGAAGCTGATTTTGTACTTGATGCTAGTGGTTTTGGAAGGGTGCTACCAAAATTACTTAATCTTGAGAAACCCTCTAACTTTCCAATACGACAATCATATTTTTGTCATATAGAGGATAATATTGTTGCTGGAAGTTTTGATCGCGATAAAATTCTTATAAGCGTTCATCCAGAACATAGAGATATTTGGTACTGGCTAATACCTTTTGCTGATGGAACATCATCCATTGGAGTAGTTGCAAAGCCAGAGAACTTCATTGATAACAATACCAATATGCAGAATCTAGATTGCTTTATAAAGCAAATGCCATATTTAGCAAACTTAACATCCGCCTCAATACTTAGATCTGATGTTCAAACTATCAAAGGTTACTCATCAAATGTTTCTAAACTTTATGGCGAAAGATTTGCATTGCTTGGTAATGCCGCTGAATTTTTAGACCCTGTATTTTCATCAGGTATAACCATTGCTGTTAAATCCGCATCCTTAGCAGCAAATGCTCTTGATAGACATCTAAGGGGTATAGATGTAGATTGGCAAAAAGAGTTTGTTGATGAGTTATATATAGGTATAAATACTTTTAGAGAATTTGTTAGCGCTTGGTATGAAGGTAGCTTGCAGGATATAATATTTCATAAAAATAGCACCGAAAACATAAAAGAACAAATCGTATCAATCTTAGCGGGATATGCTTGGGATAAAAATAACCCCTTTGTGAAAAATCCTAGACAAGGAATTAAAGCATTATCAAGGTTATGCTGTTAAAATACTATTTGATAACAACTCCTTTTAATGCAACTCCAGACATTAAAAGACCATCACCACAAACATAAGTATCTTTACTTGATGTAGGATTATTTTTCCAATTAGATTCGATATCTGCAACGCCTTTGCCACCTGCAGCTTGTGATTGCTCTTTTAGATCAATTAATGCTGAATAAAAAGCCCAATTACAAGACTTCTGATAGTTTTTAAAGACACCATTAGTCCTTTTACTAGTATATACTGTTCCTCCAGCTGAGTAATCAAATGGCTTTGAATCTTTACCAAAATAAAACTTAAAATCTCCAAGTTTATTTTTGACTTTCTCAGGCATTACTTCCATAGCATTCTTGATACTCACATCATGAATATCATCCGAAGCATAAACAGATAAAGGTAAAACAAAACAGCCTGCAGCAACTAATGTAAGCAATATTTTTTTCATACTCTACTTCCTATAAGTCTAAAAAAATGTGTTAAATTCATTTTTAATATCATATCAATTTTGTGACTAAAGTATAATCTTTATTCTAAAATTTTTTGAAAATCAAAGATGTATTAACCCCACCAAAAGCAAAGTTATTAGTCATCACATACTCAGTCTCTATATTTTGTTTATCTACAAGATAGTCTAAGCTATCACACCTTGGATCTACATTTTGTAAATTCACATTTGGGATAAATACACCTCTATTCATCATCTCTATAGTTAGCCATGCTTCAAGCGAGCCACTAGCACCTAACGTATGACCAAAATAGCCCTTTAATGAACTGATGCTAATATCCCTACCAAAAACTTCACGCGTAGCAATACTCTCAGCTATATCTCCAACCTCTGTTGATGTACCATGAGCATTAACATAGCCAATCATATCTGGTGTTATCTGTGCATCTTCTAAAGCAAGTTTAAGAGCAATCTGCATTTTTTCGGCTGTTGGTTGTGTAACGTGCTCAGCATCACAATTTGTGCCATAACCTACAACCTCCGCATAAATTTTTGCTCCACGCTGTTGAGCATGCTCTAATGACTCTAATATCAAAGTAGCACTTCCCTCTCCTATAACTAAGCCATCTCTATCTCGATCAAAAGGTTTAGGTGCAAGACTTGGCGTATCATTCATCTGACTTGTCGCGAATAATGTGTCAAATATTGCAACCTGACTTACACAAAGCTCTTCTGCGCCACCAGCAACCATCACATCCTGCATACCATATTTAATAACTTCATAAGCATATCCTATAGCTTGACTACTTGAGGTACATGCACTAGATGTCGGAATCAATCTACCAGTCAACCCAAAAAACAAAGCTACATTAACTGCACAAGTATGACTCATACCTTTGATATAAGTTGTTGCATTAACATTGCCAATTTTTTTGTCAGTAAGAATCATCAAAAGATCAGCTAATGGTTGTGGACTGCCAGAGCATGATCCATAAGCAACACCTGTTCTACCACTAGTTAATATATCTGTCTTATCAAGTAAACCAGCATCCGCTAATGCTTGCGAGGTTGCTACGGTTGCTAACTTTGACACCATACCCATACCACGTATTTTTTTACGAGGATAATTTGGCATTTTAAAATCTGTTACAGGAGCAGCAAGTTTAGTGTTAAGACCTTGAATATCATCCCAAGGCATTCTCTTAGTTGCAACTTTTCCAGCTAATAGTGACTCAAAAATAGTATCAGCATCACTACCAAGAGCTGTAACGCCTGACATACCAGTAACAACAACTCTATGCATTAAGCAAGTCCTCCATTAATAGAAATTACTTGTCTTGTTATATAAGCTGCAGCATCCGACATTAGATACTCTGCTAAGCTTGCTACCTCATCCACACTACCTGCCCTTTTCATTGGTATGTGCTTAATAATCTCATCATAATGCTCAATATCATCAGTCATTTCTGTATCTATCAAACCTGGTGCTATGCAATTAACTGTAATTTTTCTTTTTGCTAACTCTACAGCCAAAGCTTTTGTAGCTCCAATAATACCAGCTTTTGCAGCACTATAGTTGACCTGCCCTCTATTACCTACGATACCAGATACAGAAGCCATAGTAATAATCCTGCCACCTTTTCTAAGCTGTATCATTGGCATAATACTAGGCTTTAAAACATTATAAAAACCATCCAAATTAGTATCTATAACTCTTGACCAATCATCTTTTGTCATTGCTGGAAATGCAGTATCCCTACAAAGACCGGCATTATTAATCACTCCATAAAATGCACCATGATTTTCGATATACTCGCCAATAGCTTGTTCTGTCTGCTGATTATTAGAGATATCAAAACTTATAATATCCGCTTGAAAACCCTTATCAATAATACTATCACGAACGTTTTCAGCACCAACTTTGTCTGTATTATAGTGTATAGTTATATGCCTATTTTCAGCCGCAAGTTTCAGCGCTATAGCCCTACCGATTCCTTTACTCGCACCTGTGACTAATATTCTTTTCATATTTTATATTTCTCTACTAATAACTTTTTTTACATCTTCAAAACTTTGTGGCTGATAGGCATTGATCGTAAGTGATGCAACTTCTTGTTGATCCAATACTACTTTGCAACTAAATACCCCTGTCCCTTTATCAAGAATAATACATTCAGCAAATATATCTAAAACACTACCAGTTTTATATCTTTTAACATCTGTCTTGTAACCTCTCACACTGAGTAAAAATGCTACTGGAGGTTCATTGGTACTAGCGTCAGATGTAGCAAACTTACTAACTCTACCATAGGAAGCAGCCGTTTGAGCCATGATTTCAACCGCTACCCAGTGTGGTATACCATCTAATTGCTTATCGAAAAATATATTGCCATCAGTCACAATAGTTCTACAATGCACTGTATTGTCTTCAAAAGCGATAAACTCATCAACGAGTCTCATAGGTGGTTCATGCGGTATCAAATCGCCAATATTATGCATCTATTTCTTTCCTATAATTACACTTACGTTATTACCGCCAAAAGCAAACGAGTTACTCATGAAATTTGGCTTGTGGTATCGAATATCACTAGTTATTATACCAATATCAGAAATAATATCCTTATCTGAATCGTATTGCATTGGTAGTTTTTTGTTAGGATTGTAATTATCTGATAATAATAGCCAACACATCCCTACCTCTGTAGCTGCCGCTGCACCTAGTGTGTGGCCTGTCAAAGATTTAGTAGAGCTACACGCAACAGGTGCTTTGAATATATCCCTTACTGCATTACTTTCCATATTATCATTTAGTATGGTTGCTGTACCATGCAAATTTAAATAACCGATATCATCAGGAGCTAGACTTGCAGAGCTCAATGCCTGTATCATAGCTAATTTAGCACCTTCACCACTAGGATCTGGAGCTGTAATATGATAACCATCTGATGATTCCCCAACACCTAAAAGTACTATTTCTGAGCAATCTCTAGACATAATAAATGCTGCAGCGCCTTCACCGATATTTATACCGTCTCTTTGATTATGAAAGGGTAAACATAAGTTTTGAGATATCGCATCTAAACAATCAAAGCCATTTAATGTTAATTCACAAAGAGTATCGCAACCGACAACAATAACTGCATCACACAAATTCTGTTTTAATAATCTAGCAGCTGAGGCAAATGCTTTACCACTTGATGAACAAGCTGTTGATATAGTATAAGCAATATTCTCAAGATTATAATACTCCCTCAAAAATTCACTAAGACCTGCGGTTTCTTCTTGCTTGTAGCTAAATTCTTTGGGGAATTGACCTGATATAAACTTTTTAGTTAAAGCTCGTTCACCATTATCTATACCTGATGTACTAGTACCGCAAACCACAGCCACTCTATCAGCTCCATATTTATCTATAACTCGACTTATATCATGATTTATTTGCATACAGGCATGAAGAGCCATTTGGTTATTACGACAATCAAATTCTTTTAATCGGTGAGGAATTTCTGGAAGTATATTATCATTTACTTGCCCTACCATTGTCTTGCGACCCGACAATAGATTCTTATCAGTTACCAAGCCAGTTTGATTACTAAGCAATGATTGCAAAACAGCTTGTTTAGAATCACCTAAACAATTGATTATACCTAGTGAATTCAGATAAATTTCATTGCCACTCATATTCTGTATAATTTTGAATAACTTCCTATAAGTATAAATACAATTACGATTAGTTTAAATACAATTAAGTGTATATTAACTGTATTTAATACTTAAAAAGCTTATAGAGATACATTTTTTTACTTCAATATGATAGATTTTAATCAAAATAACTTAAAAGATACTTAATGAAGTTTTATATAGATTCAGTTCTAGCCATAGCTCAAGGAAAGAATGATATCTCTGATTTTAAAGATATATCATACCTTGAAATGATAAAACAGGACATCAACATTGATACTAGCCTCATAGCTGCAGGGATGAGAAGAAGATGTAGTAAATCTAGCAAAATCGCTCTTTCAGTATCCATACCTCAACTCCATAAATATAAAATAGATGCCGTAGTATTTGCATCTCAACATGGTGAACTAGCGAATACACTATCTATATTCAAAGATATTTCTAATCAAGAAATCCTTTCACCAAACGCATTTTCTCAATCTGTGCATAATGCTCCTTCTGGACTTCTATCAATCCAACAAAAACTAAAAATACCTTTTAATTCAATAGCTGCTAGTTCTGATACTTTTGAAATGGGTTTAATTGACGCTATCACACAGTTACAAGACTATGATAATGTTTTGTTTACTTGTTATGATGATAATGTGCCGGAAATCTTCGATGAACTTAATATCTCAGATAATTTTGCTTATGGAATTAGTTTTGTCATATCAAGAGAACCACTATCACAGTCAAGTATGGGCTTAAAATTAGAGATTAATAACAACAAAACATTATTACAAAAATTTAATCGACTCCCATCTGCAATTATTTTCGCAAACTGGTATGCTTGTAATGAACTTAATCCATTATTTTTGAAGAGTATATCTATAGAGAAGATGTAATTATGTATAAATACTTAAATAGGTTTTATCGCAGAATTGCTACAGGAACATGTTTCTTTTTATTTAGCTTTTTTGGAGCTATATTAGGCTATATATACTTCCCTCTAGTTAGAATATTTATAAAAGATAAAAGTGCTCGCACAGTACATGCTCAACACACTATAAACATTGGTTTTAAGATTTTTATTGGAATTATTCATCATTTTAGAATTATTCGATTTGAATTTGAAGGTATTGAAAAACTATATCAAGATAGAGGTTGTATTTTTATAGCTAATCACCCTACTTTAATCGACTATGTTGCAATAGTGTCTAGACTCAAGCTTTGCGATAATATTGTCAAACAAAGTTTATGGGAAAACCCATATTATAAGCATGTAATAGAAACAGCTGGATATATCCCAAATATCAATCCTGACCAAACATTCTCACGCTTAAATGAAATATTTGCAGAAGGTAGAAATTTGTTAATGTTCCCAGAAGGTACTAGAACTAGCCCTAACCAATTACCAAAACTAAAACGAGGTGCTGCACAACTAGCAATTAGAACAAATGCTCCTATAAGAATGATACATATTTCATGCTCTCCCGTTACTTTGACAAAAAATACCAAATGGTATAACATTGCCGAAACAACGCCATTGTTTAGAGTAGTTGTAGGAGACAAGGTCAGTCCTCAAGATTTTATTGATGAGGCAGATGGGATACCATCTCTAGCTGCTCGTAGGCTAACTAAATTTTTACAGTATAACCTCTCTACTAAATTAGATTTTTTATAAAATAGGTACTTTAAAACATGCAACAAGAAATAAAAGAAATGATCATCGAGGTCTTAAATCTTGAAGATATTACAGCTGATGAAATAGATGCTGATGAAGCACTTTTTGGAGAGGGTTTAGGACTAGATTCAATAGACGCTTTAGAGATAGGGGTTGCGTTAAAAAAACGCTATAATATAAGTCTTGAAGTTGCTGATGAAGATGTCAAAAAACACTTTGAATCAGTGGCATCTTTGGCTAAATTTGTAGAAGAAAATAAATCTTAAGGATATACTGATGAGCTTTTCTAAAGAACAAATTTTCGCACAATTACAGGATATTCTTAATAATCTTTTTGAAATAGATAAGGATGATGTCACTCTAGATTCAACACTATACGAAGATCTTGATTTAGATAGTATTGATGCTGTTGATTTAGTAGTACAACTGCAAAACTTCACAGGTCGCAAGTTTAAACCCGAGGAATTTAAATCTGTTCGTACTGTTGGGGATGTTGTTGATACTATAATTGCAGCTCTAGCACAAGACTAAATACACACTTAATGAAATCTCTACTTAAATTCTTTATATTGATAATTATTATACTATATCCATTTATAGTCTATATTGGCCTAAATTCACTCTCGATAAAGTATCTTGGCTTAATTGTCGTCTTAATATTTATACTAAGATTACTAATTTTAAAAAAAGATCCTAGCATCACTTGGAAACTTATTACTATTGTAGGGATACTTCTTGCAGGTATAGCCATCATTGTAGATAATATCACCGTTATGCTACTATACCCTGTCTTTGTAAGTATTAGCCTCTTCTGTGTTTTTTGTTATTCATTATTCCAAGACAAAAGTTTGATTTCCAAACTTGCAATTCGTATGAGCAAAGAGCCTCTACCTGACTATGCAATAAAATACACATGGTATGTAACATTAGCTTGGTGTGTGTTTTTTGCTATAAATGCCAGTATTTCAACATATACTGTTATATTAGGTTCGATACAATTTTGGACACTTTATAACGGTTTTATCAGTTATATCCTTATAGGATTAATGATGCTGAGTGAGATTATAATTAGAATTGTTGTTAGGAGATATTTTGAAAAGCACGCTTAAATCAATACTAGAGTTTTATGCACAAAACCCTTCTGAAATCATATTTATCAAAGATTCAAATAATATTATCGCAAAAGAGTTTTTAAATGATATAAAAACTTTAGCTAATCATCTTGATATCATTCTAAGCAATAGTTGCAAAGTTGCATTATCAGTTGATGATATGTACTTATTTTGTTGCACATGGATAGCATGTCAGTTTTTAGGTAAAACTACTATAATGATACCAAATGACAAACCTGGCACAATTGCCAAGCTTGCAAAATATTACGACTCTTTAATAACTGATAATGATCTTGATTTATCAGCAAAAATCATCAATGAATATACATTAAAAGATTGTGAAACTATATTTTTCACATCTGGATCTACTGGTGAATATAAAAGCTATAGCAAAGCCATAGACAATCTTGAACAAGAGTCTTTCGCGATCAACAGTGTCATACAAAGCTTTAATCTTAAGAATATCAATGTGCTTACAACAGTATCACATCAGCACCTGTATGGCTTTAGCTGGGCTATAGTATGGCCACTGCTATACCAAAAAATCATTCACACAGAAAGGCTATTTGTACCCGAACTTATCCACAAAAAGCTACTTCAAGATAATAATATTTTGATAACAACACCTGTAATTATTTCTCACCTTGATGGTAGTATCAGTAGTCCTATCACTAACTCTTTGCTCATTTCATCAGCTAGTGCATTAAGTGCCGATATCGCGACTAAATTTCGAAATAGTTACAACATCCCTATTCTTGAAGCTTATGGCAGTAGTGAAACTGGAATTATTGCGTATAGACAACAGTTAATTGATAAACTATGGAAGCCTTTTGATAATGTTTGTATTACTACAAAGTCTGATCAACTAGTTGTTAGATCTCCTTTTTTTAAGCAAGAAAAACAACTAATGGCAGATATCGTTGCATTATACAACGATAAATTTGAACTAAAAGGTAGAGTCGATAAGATTGTCAAAATTGCTGGTAATCGTTTATCAATATCACAAATGCAAAATATATTAATTGATTATGACTTAATACAAGATTGTGTATGTATCAAACGTCAAAGCTATCGTGAATACATAGCAGCAATAATATGTCTAAATCAAGCTGGACAAGACTTATTACAAAATTTTGGTAAACAAAATTTAATTAAACAAATAAAGAGCTATCTATTAAACTATTACTCAAATGTAGTTATACCTAAACAATGGCGCTTTGTAACTGAAATACCGACTAACTCTCAAGGAAAAAGAACTCTAGAACTATTAGTTGAATTATTAGATGATAATTAAATAGGTTAGAGCTTATAAGTTTGATAAGATTTAAGCTTATTAAGGAGACTTTATTTAAAATTTATGGCGAAATAAACTATGAACAAACATCTTAAGATAAATAATATACAAAATATTGATGATTGCTGTGTTTTAGTATCGGCGCAAGTACTCCACGAGTGTGATTTTTTTAAAGGTCACTTTCAAGAGCAGGCCATTTTACCGGGTATTGCTCAAGTTGATTTTGTCATAAACTTGGCAAGCCAGATATTCGATATTAATAAACTCTCTTTTGGTAATATTCCACAAGTAAAATTCAAAAAAGTTATATTACCTAATGATGATATAGAAATAAAAATCACAAATAACAACAATACAATTACTTTTGAAATTTCTGTCAATAATCAAGTAGCATCTCAGGGTAAAATAAAATATGAGTAGTAGTGATTGTAGTTTATGTATTGTAGTACCAATCTATAACCATGGAAAGCAACTACGTAACACCATTAAGAATATTGCTAGATATGACTTACCTATCATACTTATAAATGATGGTAGCCAAGATAACACTAAACAAATCATGAGAGAAGTTGCTGGTGAATTTAATAATATTGTTTTGACAGAATCACTTGATAAAAATCAAGGTAAAGGTGTTGCTGTAAGTTATGGTGCCAATTTAGCTTTTAAAATGGGTTATACACATATGCTTCAAATAGATGCTGATGGTCAGCATGATTCGACCGATATCCCTAAATTTATACAAGCAATGCAGCAAAACCCTCATGCACTAATATCTGGTATGCCTATCTATGATGATAGTATTCCCAAAAGTAGACTTCATGGTAGAAAAATTACAAATTTTTGGGTAGCAATAGAAACTCTATCGTTTGATCTCGAAGAATCAATGTGTGGTTTTCGTATATATCCACTAGAGGCTTATACAAAGCTTATGCAGAAAAAAACTTTCTCAGTGAAGATGGATTTCGATATAGATGTAATCGTGAGAATGTACTGGCTAGGTCTTCCTATAGTCTATATAAATACCAAAGTAATTTACCCTCAAGATGGTTACTCCAATTTCAGAATGTTTCGAGATAACGTCAGAATATCTTGGACTCATACAAAATTAGTTACTGGTATGATTATTAGATTACCATTACTATTATGGAGAAAAATCAGGTGAAACATTGGACTAAGATAAAAGAAGCCGGTGGTCTATTCGGGCTTAGAACTACTTTTATTTTATTTCGTTTGTTAGGTCGTAAACTCACCTACTCAATCATGTCAGTAGTTATGATCTATTATTTTTTATTGTACAAAAGTGCACGTAACTATTCTTTTAAATATATTAAACACCTCGATAAAAATATTAAAACTTCAAAATTATGGTTTTATAGCTTTAAACATTTTTTAGCATTTGGTGAGATGGTTATAGACAAAATAGCTGTTTGGAGTAATAAGATCACTATAGATAATGTAGACTTCTCATTACAAGATCGCAAAATCATGAACCAAGCTATCAAATCACAAAAAGGTGGTGTTATTTTTACGGCTCATCTTGGTAATCTTGATGTTGCAAGATCTCTAGCAGACTTTGATAGTAGTATGAAGATAAATGCTCTAGTATTTAGCAAGCAAGCTCCTACATTTAACAAACTTTTGACAAAGATTAATCCTAAATACTCGATCAATATGATATGTATACAAGATGTTACTCCAGATCTAGCAATCGAGTTATATGAGCGTGTTGCTAATGGTGAATTTATCGTTATACCCGCAGATAGGACTTCTGTAACTAAACCAGAGAGAAATCTTAGATTATCATTTTTAGATGATATGGCATTTTTCCCACAAGGTGCATTTATATTAGCAAGCATTCTAAAATGCCCAACATACTTTATGCTATGTCCAAAAAAAGATCGTAATGACTTTGACTTTATTTTCAGAGAGTTTGATCAAAATAGCATTATTTTAAATAGAAAAACAAAACAACAAGACTTAGAAAAATATGTACAAAAATATGCCAAAATGCTTGAATCATATTGTAAAAAGTATCCAAAACAATGGTTTAATTTTTTTGATTTTTGGCATCAAGGAGAATAAGTAAATGCTTAAAGATAGTTTATTTACCCATGTTTACAAAATGACTATCCCATTTTTTGATGTTGATATGCTCGAAATTGTTTGGCATGGTAATTATATCAAGTACTTTGAAATGGCTAGATGCAGTATGCTCAAAGAAATTGGCTATGATTATATAGCTATGAAGAAAGATGGCTTCGCTTGGCCTATAGTTGATATAAAAGCCAAATTTATTAAATCTGCAAGATTTGGACAAGATATTGATATTTATTGTGATCTAATAGAGTTCGAGAACCGATTAAAAATAAACTATACTATCTTAGATAGCTTAACTAAAATAAAGTTATGTCAAGGTTATACTACACAGCTTGCTGTTGATATTAACAAGAAAGAAACTTGTTTCGTAACACCTCACCAATGGCAACAAAAAATAAAAGAGATTATTAGAAGATGAAGAAACTATTTACTTTAATTAGCATTTTTTTAACTATTGTGGCTCCTTTGTATGCTTCAGACCTTACAAATAATTCAGACTTCCAAGCAGTTGAAAAGCAATTAACCAAAGATACTAATATCTCGGGTAAATTTATACAAATCCGACAAATTGCAGGTTTAAACTCAAGTTTAAAATCTTCAGGAACATTTAAACTAACTACTGATGGATCTCTGCTATGGCAACAGCTACAACCGATCAAAACCACAATGCAAATGTCTAAAAATAAGCTCACACAAACTATTATGGATAATCCTCCTACGGTTCTAACACGCGAAGACCAACCTGTAGTGTTCACATTCACAAGTGTTTTTATGTCTGTATTTAAAGGTGATACAAAAACCATATCAGAATTTTTTAATATTAATTTTGAGGGTAATACTCAAAACTGGACTATCACCCTCACACCGAAATCTAGCCCTCTTAATAAAGCTATAAAAGAGATAACTCTAAAAGGTAATAGATATATTACAAATATTGACGTCGCTGATACCCAAGATAATATAATCAAAATAAAACTTTTTGATATTATAACAAACTAAATATTATGATTAATAAATATCTTATCCGTCTTATTATTTGGAGTGTCATTGTTCTAAGTAGCATAACCCTATTTATAGCCATCATTACAAAAGGACTAAACTTAAATACAAACATTCTATCTTTGTTACCAAACCAAGAGACCTCGCCTGAACTTACCTCAGCATCAAATAAGTTTTCTGACCGTATAAGTAATGATGTTGTATTTTTAATAAGTTCTAAAGATCAAACTAAAGCTACAAATGCTGCAGCAAAGTTTAGCCATTTACTAGAACAAAGTAATAACTTCACAACGGTAAATACTGGAATAAACCAAGACCAGCAATTATCTTGGGCAAAATTTTATTTCCCATACAGACTACAATTACTTAACGATAAAGACCAACAACTATTAGTTGATAAAAACTACGAAAGACTATACCAAAATGCTCTAGCAAATATATATAACCCAACAGGAGTGGTTAATCGTAACTTACTTAATAATGATCCTTTCTTTACATATCAAAACTTTCTTTTAAACTTACCTAAACCAAGCTCCAACCTTAAGCTTAGAAATGGCTTTCTAGTAGCCGAAAAAAACAATACTTATTATGTTCTTATTAAAGCCGAAATTAAAGGACAAAGCTTTTCATTAACTACTCAAACTGAAATTATCAAAAGCATTAATAATGCTATCAAACAGATTAAATCAAATGACATTAATATTCTAAAAACTGGAATGCTCTTTTATGCAAATGCTGGAGCCGAAGATGCTCATCATGAGATAAATACTATTGGTATTGGCTCTATGATAGGCGTCTTGATTTTGATAATTCTAACATTTAGATCAATTATTCCACTTTTTTTTACACTATTTTCAATACTTTGTGGATTTATTGCTGCGTTTGTTGTTACACACTATATATTTGGTAGTGTCTTCTTATTTACGTTAGTTTTCGGTGCAAGTTTGATTGGTATATCTGTCGACTATGCTTTCTTTTACTATTCTGAAAAGCTTTTAGCTGATGCTAATTGGACTCCAAAAACAGGACTAAATCGTATTTTCAAAGGCATAACATTAGGACTTTTAAATGTTGTTATAGCTTTTTTAGTCATAGCAATTGCACCTTTTCCTGGACTACATCAACTAGCCGTTTTTGGTATCGTTGGCTTAGCTGTGTCATACCTAACAGTGATATGCTTTTTCCCATATATTATCAATATCAAATCAAAAAGCCATAAGAGTATTCCTCTATTAAGGCTTACGGATAAATATGTAAATCTGTGGAAAAATATTAGTACAAAAAAAATTATTCTGATCTTACTAGCTCTAGTGATAATAATTATTGCGGGAATATATAAAATAAAACCTAATGATGATATTCATATATTACAATCAACTCCTAAAGAGCTCAAGGATGAAGAACAACAGCTTAAAAACATAATTGGCAGTGATATAGGTCTCAGCTATATTATCGTATTAGCTAAAAATGATAATACCCTTCTGTCAAAAGCTAATCATGTAACAAGCATTATTCGTAGTAACTTTGCTAATATTAAAAATCCATTAATTAGCATAAGTGACTATGTACCAGGCTTAGAGCAGCAGCAACAAAACTATAATCTTATACAAAACTTTATTAATACCAAATATCCACAAGAGTACCTTAAACAAATAGGTTTCTCAGAGGCTCAACAAGTAAAAGTAATAGATGAAATTAAAAATACAAAATTTAAGCCTCTGGAACTATCTGCATGGTTAGACAAACCTGTTTCAGCACAGATGAGATTTTTGTGGTTAGGAGACCAACCAAATGATTATAAAGCTGTGGCAATAGCACTTTCAAAAGATATTGATATTGCTAAACTACAAAGTTTGCTTAGCTCTATCGATAATGTTTATATTGTTGATAAAGTAAGTCAGATAAGTGATATTTTTGGTCATTATCGCAATATGATTTCTTACATAATGGCAATTGTATTTGTCTTGCTATGCTTGGGATTAACTGTTAGATATTCTTTTAGAAAGTCTATAGTTTATATTGTAGTACCATTATTATCATGTCTAATATCTATAGCATTTCTTGGATTACTAAATATTCCTCTGACATTATTTAGCATCCTTGCGATAATACTTGTTTTAGGAATAAGTATGGATTATGTTTTATTCTTAGCTGAGAGCCATAATAGATTCAGTAGTACTATGCTAGCATTAGCACTATCAGCTATTACTACTATACTATCATTTGGGCTTTTAGCATTAAGTAATACTCCAGCTATTGAATATTTTGGTCTAACTGTACTAATAGGTATTTCGGTAGCATTTTTATTAGCTCCTATAGCAATTAAGGTACAAGGTTATGAAAAGTAAAATTCTTTCAACTATTTTTATACTTATCTTTTTAAGCGGTTGCTCATTGTTGCAAACAAAACAGCAAATCGATGTAAAGGTAGCTATAACACCAGATACAACTGTAACACTACCCCAACCACAACAACTAGGTATTGATAAAACAATATCGCAAATAGTCTCTGCTACTTATTATAATAAAGATGGCAAACAAAAAAATCTAACAACAAATATGATTATTGAAGCCAACTCAAAACATATCATAATGGTAGCATTATCAGCTTGGGGTGGATCTTTATTTAAGCTTGACTATAATGGTAAAGATATCCAAAGTAGTAGCCTGCCAATGCCAAACCAAAATATTGGTGTTAAACAAAGCCTCACAGAGTTTATTATAAGCCAGGCACCTATCAATATTGTCAAAGAGATGTTTGCTAATACAAATATTAGCGTATCAGAAAAAGCAAATGAAAGGATTTTAACTTCTAAAGATGGCAAAAAAATTCTGACAATAAAATACAGTGATAATAATAAAATAACTATTCGCAACTATCACTACAACTATACTATTAATATAACAAATCTAAATTAATGGTTCTTGACACTACTCTACTTTGCAAAAACACTATCAAAACCATAGTACTCCGCAAATAACTGAGTATGCCAGCCTACTCTTTTGATATACTCCTGATCATCAGAATAAGGCATAAGTTCAAAATAAATTACTCCCGAATTTTTCATCAGAGGAAGAGATGGCAAAAATATATTTTTCTCATGTAACTGCTGATAGTGCTTTACTTCACTCATTCTGAGATGATTATAATACCCTAATTGAAGATATGCATAAAAAAACTTTCCTGCAAAGAATAATAAAGCAACTGCAAACAGTAAATATAACTTATCAAATAAATATGAAAAACCTGAGCGAAATAAGTATTTACATATAATATAGAAATATATAAGCATGTATATCATTTCGACTCTTACGGCAATTCCAAACATTATAAGAAATGTTGTTAAAGACACAGATACTAAGCATAGTGATGTAATTATTTTGGTTTTTATATCCTTTTCAAAAGCAAAAACCATAAATATAGAAAGAATAAATGGTAGTGAAAGTTCAAATTTTGAAAAAAACTTCATAGTTATATCAAGTAAATTATGAAATATATACCCTAAAAGAGATTGTCCTTCAAGCATCCCATTAGTTCTAGCAAAATTCCCAGGAGCTGCCATCATAACAATTCCAGCAATAATAAATGGTATCAAAAAATATAGAGTATTACGGTTTAATTTATCTTTTTTGACAATTTGATGAATTATATAGTAAAAGCAAATGGTAAAAATTACCATGAAAAATGCTTCATTATATAAACCAAGAAAAATACCCAAAATAATACTTAATACTTTTGAGTGCTTGTTCTCTACGAAAAGAAAATAAAAACCCCATACAAGCAAGCTAATACCCCAAAGATACTGAATGCCTATGGTCTTCCACATTGCATTACCCAAAAAAGTATTCTCTATGAAGTAACCCATAAATAAACAAGCATATATAACGAACTTTCTAGATAAAATACTTACCTGATCTCTAAATATTAATTTATATAAGTAAACAACCAACACTGTTAATGCAAGTGCATTTAGCATATCTACAACATAAATCAAAGAAGTGTAACTTTTGTTAAAAAGAATATAAACTGGTAATTGTGCCGAAACTCTACCAGTCCAATATAAATAATCGCTTTTTAAATGGGCAAAAACTGTTCCATTATAAAGTGCATTTATATTTGAACGCCAAAGATCATCCATCATCAGAGGTTGGCATAAGTTTAGAACTAAGAAATAAGCAAATATCAAAACATAAATAAAAATTTGATATCTTAAATTTGATTTTGTACTGAACATCTATAAAGTTTAAACAATTTACATAATAGAAAACTATTATATATAATTTCTGATCAAAAATACTGACTTTTTCTAAAAAGTGCTGACTTAGCCTTGACACGGCACATGAATCAAAAGTTACCGTTGCTTCCTTCCGGACCTGGCGGGGTTCACAATCTATCATTGCGTGGAAACCAAGTCAGCGTTAGGTATATTACTAGATATATCCTAAAATTACAAGCTAACAAAGCAAATTCCATTATCTAAGATAAATTGGTATTATTATCAAAAATAGTTAAATTCGACAAATATCATGATAATAGTTATATCGCCTGCTAAAAGTCAAAATTTTGAAACCGCAACAGCAAAATATCAATTTACACAGCCAATATTCAAAGATCAGATAACTAAGCTTATAAATACCCTTAAACACTATGAGGTTGACGAGATTGAAAAGCTAATGAAAATTAGTCCCAAACTAGCTGAAGAAGTATTTACTAAACATAATAACTTTGACCCTAAGAGTTATAACGAATCAAATTCAAAAGCTGCTATTTTTACATTTAGTGGAGACGTTTATAAAGGTCTTGAGGCAGATACACTAGATAAAGAAACTATCGAATATGCTCAAAATCATCTTTTGATGTTATCTGGACTGTATGGACTGATACGCCCTCTTGATTTAATGCAAGCTTATAGATTAGAAATGGGTACAAAAACTAAAATTGATGGAGAAATTCTATATAAGTATTGGCAAGATAAGATTACTGCTCAATTAAATGAATACTTTAGCCAGCAACAAAATAAAGTTTTGATAAACCTTGCTTCTAATGAATATTCCCAAGCAATAGATAAAAAATCGTTAGATGCAAAGTGGTTAAATATTGATTTTAAGGAGAATAAAAATGGCACATATAAGACTATAGGGATTCATGCTAAAAAAGCACGTGGCTTAATGACAAGGTACATTCTTGAAAATAGAATAGAAAATATCAGTGATATTAAAAACTTCAATATAGCTAACTATAAATATAGTCCAGAACTTTCAAATGAAAATCTTATGTGCTTTACGAGATAGTTTATGAAAATTAGAATACTCTCTTTAGGAGAAAAACCACCCAAATGGGTTAGTGACGGTTACGATGAATACAAAAAACGCCTAAGCAAATCAATCCCGCTTGAACTGATTGAATTACCAATAGCTAAACGAACTAAAACTGGTAATCCCAAACTTTGGATAGAACAAGAAGCTAAAACTATCCTTACTAAACTTAGTGACTCTGATCACTTAGTAATTCTTGATGTTAACTCTAAAATAATTTCAACGGAAGAACTAGCTGAAAAAATGCAAAATTGGAAGTTTAACCATCCAAATGTTGTGATTTTAATTGGTGGACCAGATGGTATAGATCAAAGTATCAAAAATATTGCTAAAGAGAGAATATCCATATCAAAAATGACTTTCCCTCATCCTCTAGTACGTATCATTATTGCTGAACAGTTATATAGAGCCTATACAATATTAGAAGGTCATCCGTATCATAAATAACCACAAAACCTAGCTTTTGTACACCTATCTTTATGATTTAAATCTTTAATAGTCTGAATGTCACAAAAACTATACTGAGAAAATATACTTGCTATATCATCCGCTTGCGTGAAGCCATGCTCTATATATAAATATCCTCCTTGCTTTAGAAAACTACTTGCTTGGGATATAATTATTCTAATATCTGCTAAGCCACTATCTGCTGCAAATAAAGCTTTTGATGGTTCATGCTCTCTAACACTATCATCAACATTAGCATCGTCAATATCTATATATGGTGGATTTGATACAATGATGTCAAACTTAGTCGCATCTAAATTTTCATACCAACTACTTTGCATAAATTTAACATTAGTAATATTATTGGCGTGAGCATTTTTTTTAGCAACATCTAGAGTCTTAGAGTATAAATCAACAGCCACAACTTGACTCTTAAGGAGCTCATCGGCCAAAGCTAAAGCAATCGCGCCAGAGCCCGTACCAAGATCTAATATTTTTAGTTGAGCATTATTATCTTGTATATCATCTAACACTGCAGCAACTATAACTTCAGTATCTGCTCGGGGTATAAGAGTATCTTTAGTTACATATAGCTTTTGATTCCAAAAATATTTATAACCAAGAATATAAGCTAATGGCTCGCCCGCTAAAAGACGTAAAATTTTCCCATTTATTTTTGTAAGTATGGCATTATCTAACTGCTTATCAGAATTTAGATAAAGATAAGTCTTATCAACACTCAAAACATCGCAAATAATCATTTGTAGATCATATTTTATTGATGAGTCACTTTGAGGAAATTTAGCTACAGCTGAAGCTAACAGTTTAGATATTGAGATATTACTCATCTGACATAGTTGCTAGAAGATCAGCTTGATGCTCTAAGATTAATGGCTGGATAATACTATCTAGGCTTCCTTCCATAACCTCATCAAGTTTATAAAGAGTTAAGTTAATACGATGGTCAGTAACTCTACCTTGAGGATAGTTATACGTTCTAATTCTCTCAGATCTATCACCACTACCTACTAGATTCTTACGTGTATCAGATTGCTCTTTTTGTTGTTTATCAATCTCTGCTTGTAGAAGTTTTGACTTAAGCATTGACATTGCAGCTGCACGATTTTTATGCTGTGATCTTTGATCTTGGCATTCAACAACTACACCTGTTGGGATATGTGTAATTCTAATTGCTGAGTCAGTCTTGTTGACGTGCTGTCCCCCTGCTCCAGATGCTCTAAAAGTGTCAACTTTAATATCAGCAGGACTTATATCAATTCCCTCAACCTCATCTGCTTCAGGCATAACTGCAACAGTACATGCTGAGGTATGGATTCTACCTTGAGACTCTGTAGCTGGAACCCTTTGCACTCTATGGGCACCAGATTCAAACTTCAACTGAGAATATACACCATCACCATTTATCTTTGAGATAATTTCTTTATAGCCGCCATGCTCTCCTTCACTAGCTGAAATAACTTCTATTTTCCAACCTCTTTGCTCAGCATATTTTGAATACATCTTAAACAAATCTCCAGAGAATATCGATGCTTCATCTCCACCTGTTCCAGCTCTAATTTCCAAGAATATATTAGCGTCATCATTTGGATCACGAGGTAAAAGAAGTATCTGCAATTCGTCCTCAAGTCTTTCGATAGCCTCATTAGCTGACTTTAACTCTTCTTTTGCCATTTCAACAAGTTCGGCATCTTTCTCATTTAACATTTCATAAGCAGCTTCTTTATCTTCAAGAGCTTGCGTATATTCCTTAAATGCCTTTACAATAGGTTCAAGATGAGAATACTCTTTCGATAAATCTCTAAACTTATTCTGATCTGAAATAACGTCAGCCTCACCCAAAAGAACACTAACCTCTTCATGTCTTTCTATCAAACTCTGTAGTTTTACTTTAATAGAATCTTTCATTTACTTTTCCACATTTAAACCAAACATTCGTTTCATACATACAAGACAGTCACTTCTACCCTGCTTAGAAGCCTCTTTCATGCCAACAACAGGATAGTGTAATACTTTCTTTTTAATTTCATAAGCAAATCTCTTTAGTACTTCTTCAGGATCCTTACCATTTCTTATTTTTGCTAAGCTTTTTTCTAATGATAAATCCACTAAACCATCAGCTTTCTGAAACAGTTCCTTAATAGCACTATTAGAAATAATTACCTTTTCTTTTTCTAGATAATCTTCTAATGATTTTACGATAATTTTTTGAGCTCTTGAGCTCTCATGCTTTCTTTTATCTTTATTGCCTTCTATAACACTATTAATATCATCGACACAGTAATACGCATTTTGCTCTAGATCTCCAAGTTTAGGATCTAATGCCTGCGGTATAGAAATATCAATAAAAACTCTTGGCTTTTCTCCTACATCTTCACATTTAACTATGTACTCAGTAACATTAACTGCTGCAATTATAATATCGGCTTTTTTAATTAGTTTAGACAAATCTGATAAATAATAGGCACTAGCATTACTAAAATTAGATGTAATTTTTTCGGCCTTCTCTATAGTTCTATTAGCTAGCATAATATGCCTAGGATTAAGAGCTGTTACGTGTCGAAATAAAAGCTCTCCTGTTTGACCAGCACCTATTATGAGCACATTTTTAGCAGAAATATTATCCAATTGCTTTTTAGCTAAGCTAATTGCTGAGAATGCTACAGATATTGGACAATGCCCTATTCTAGTTTCACTACGAACTTTTTTAGCAGTTGCAAAAACTTTCTGAAAAACTCTATCTAATTCTTTACCTATAGCATGATTTTTTTTACTAAGAGTATATGAATCCTTAACTTGTCCTAATATCTGTGGCTCTCCTAAAACCATAGATTCCAAGCCACAAGCTAGTTTCATCAAGTGCATAATTACTTCTGTACCTTGACGTAATTTAAAATAATCTCTTATTTTGAAATCTGGATTCCTAACATACCCTTGCCACCAAACCAAGACATCATCAACGACTCTTAGATCTGTTATTTCAAGATATACTTCAGTACGATTACATGTTGATAGAATAACCGCATGGATGACATTATCTATTGCTGATATTGATTTATATAACATCGATACATCAAGCCCTGAAAGTGCAAACTCACTACGAACTTCTATTGGGGATTTTTTATAATCAATTGCTAAAGATATTAATGCCATGTTCAAATAATTTTTAAATGTAAATAACTAGTAATTAAACTTAGAAAAATAAATTAATATTCTAACATAAAAGACTCGAACATTACATTCCAATCTAATCAATAAACTTAGAACGTTGGCAACTTTTATGTTAAGATGTTGTAAGTTTACTATAAACAAACTTAATTTGTAGACGCTAATTAATTATGAAAAATCTATCTAAAAAACAAAGTCAAGCTCTCTATACTATAGCGGGCATAATAATTGTAGCTATCATCTGCGCTATAATTTTACAATTTTATAACTCGAATAATGAAAAAAAGATGTTTGCTGCATCTGATATGTACCAAAGAGCTCTGATTGCAAACGAAAATCCAAAATCTCCGACAAGTATAAAGATATCAAAATTTGAAGAGGTAACAAAAAACTATTCAAATACTAGTTTTGGAATATTTGCTAGTTGGCAATTAGCAGATTTATATATGGCTCCAACAGATCTAGATACTAAGAGTTTCAATATTAATATATCCAACCTTCCTAAAGCTATTGATGTATTACAACAGAGTGTCCAAAGCAACCCTGATGATAGCTTAACTGATATTACAAAAGTTAGACTTGCTAAACTATACATATCCAGTAATGACCCAGATAAAGCTATCAGTACGCTTCAAAGCATTAGCTCTCTAGATAGCAATGCATACCCGTTAATGTTATTAGGCGAAGCTTATAGTGAGAAAAAAGATAAAGCTAAAGCATCAGAAGCTTGGAACAAAGCTCTAAAAGATCCTAACAGTTCACCTGAATTCAAGCAAATAATTACTCAACTTCTAAATAACGCCAATTAATCATGAAAAAATTATTTCTAGTAATAGTTCCATTGCTACTATCATTATTAGCTACTAGCTGTTCTACAAGTAATGTTCCTCCACCAACCCCGCTTGCTGAAAAACCTCCTAAGGAAGCAAAAGTAAAAGTCAAATGGAGTAGAAAAACAGGTAATGGCAACGGTGGACTACCCATTTATAATGTATCCCCTACTTATGCAAATAATACAGTATTTGTCCCCAACCAAAACGGTGTAGCCTATGGTTTATCAATTACAGACGGTAAAATAGTTTGGAAACATGATACTGGTACCATACTATCGTCACAACCAAACACGATAGCAAATGCAGTAATTTTTGGGTCTGTAAAAGGTGTATTAACTGCTGTTGATCAAAAAGATGGAAAAATACTATGGCGTACTGATGCTCCAAGTAGCATTTTTTCTCAACCAACAATATATAGTAATCATTTATATACTCATACTCATGATGGTTCCGTAACATCTTTTGATGCCACAAATGGATCCAAAGTATGGAATGTAACGAATAACATACCAGAGATAACTCTACCAAGTGACTCATCGCCCATCATACTTAATGACACCGTGATGGTGGGGTCTGCTTTTGGTACAGTATTAGGCTTCACTTTAGAAAGTGGCGATAGAACTATTAACCTACCTGTTGCCATAGCACATGGCTCGTCCCCAGCTGACAAAATGGTTGATATTACAGCTAATCCAATGCTATACGGTAACTACCTGATTTTCGCTGCTTTTCAAGGTGCTATTGTAGCTCTAGACAAAGATACTGGCAAAATGCTTTGGGCAAAGAAAGCCTCTATAATCAATAATATGGCTATCAACAACGGTGTGATTTTCACAGCACAAGCCAATAGCGAACTCAAGGCTTATGATATCCAAACAGGGGATACTGTCTGGACCCAAAGTACACTAGAATGGCGTAAAATAACTGCTCCCATTTATTACAAAGGATTAATAGTAGTTGCTGACTATCAAGGCTTCCTACATTTCTTTAACTCATTGAATGGAGATTACTTAGGTAGATACAAACTTACACCTAAAAGTGACTTTTTTGATTATGGAATTTCAGGACAGCTGGTTCCAACTGAAAAAGGTATACTGATAGAAGCTGACAGTGGAACAACATACTTAGTCGATGCTCATAGTGATAGAGTTATTTATGAAAATATCCTTGGCGACTACAAAGTCAACAGGGGCAAAAATGTCAAATTCATATATCCTCTAGAACAACCAAAATCAGGCTCTATTGAAAGCTCTCCAAAAGCTCTACCAGACAAAAAAGTAGATTCTAATAAAACCAGCAAAAACGATACTGACTCAAATCCTGCTACTACTGCTACAAGCACTAAAGATATACAAAACCCAGCAAATCAAGAAATGATAAACTCAACCCCGGTATCAAATACCTCAACAAAGGCTGAGAAAAATGAAAATACTGACTCTTCAATAGCTGAAGGAGTTGTTACATCCAACAAAGTACAACCTACACCAAAAGGTAAAAATGCTACTATAATTATTGGTGATTTTAGTAAAGGCGACTCTGACTAATGTATAAAGGTATAAGACCATCAATTTTTATTCTAATACTAATGGTTTCACTAGGACCTTTTGGCGATACTATTTATGCTCCTGCGTTACCAGAGATCAAAACTATTTTAGGTACTGATTATCCACACGTACAACTAACCATCACTTCTTATTTACTTGGTTACTCAGTTAGCCAACTTCTATATGGTCCATTTTCAGATAGATTTGGACGTAAGCCTGTAATGCTAGTAGGCTCAAGCTTTTTTATCATTAGCTCAATAATATGTTTACTTAGTACAAATATTGATACTCTAATTTATGCAAGATTACTACAAGGGTTTGGTGCTGCAGCTGGAGGGGTTATAGCAACAGTCGCTGTTAAAGATGCTTTCAAAGTTAATGAACAGGGTGCTATATTTGCTATTATGAATATCGCTTTTGCTTTAGCTCCAGCGTTTGGCGCAGTTTTAGGAGTATTTCTTAGTCCTAACTTAATTTTTTGGATCCTACTAGTCGCAGCTACATTATTATTTATCAAAGTAGCACTTTTTTTCCCAGAAACTGTCAAGGAAAAAAACATGGATGCACTGACTATCAAATCATTCTTTCAGAACTACTTCTCTCTTTTTAAGGATCATCAATTCTTCTTCGCAACCTTTGTATTAGGAATAAATATTAGTGTGATATACGCATGTTTAGTTACAGCTCCAGATATATTTATAAATATATTGAAACTTGAAAAAGCTAATTTCCTATACTTACTTACAATTATGGTTACAGCAGTAGTATTAGGATCAATTATTTGCTCAAAATTAAGTCGCGTAATAGCATACAAGCATCTAGTTAATTTTGGTATGCTTTGTACTTTGATATCAGGAATACTCTTTATTTATGCCTTCCAAAAATTATCAGGACTAACTCTTTCTATAGCTTTAACCGGTGTTCTTTCTCTCACATTCACAGGTGTATCATTCAGTGTACCCTTATTAACACCAATAGCTTTAGAAAACTTTACTACTACTGCTGGTGCTGCATCTTCAGTCATGGGGTTTATGCAGATGGGAATCGCTTCAATCACAACTGCTGTAATTAGTCAAATTCATTTTGGTAGTGAATTTACTTTAGCTTTTGCTTTTGTATTGCTACCACTTATTGGACTAATAATATTCTTCCCTTATAGTTGTTACTTCCTTAAGAAGTAAATATCCAAAGCCTTTATAGTCTTAGGCTTACGAATTAAAATAATTATATGATAGAATCTACTCTAAGTAATATATTTCAAATATTTAATAATTTATAAATGCAAAATTATAATGCTAAATCTATCGAGGTCCTCACAGGATTAGATCCTGTAAAAAAAAGACCAGGTATGTATACAAATACTGAAAACCCGAATCACCTTATACAAGAGATTGTTGATAACAGTGTTGATGAGGTTCTAGCGGGACATGCCAGTAAAATAAATATCACTCTATATAATGATAACAGTATAGAAGTTGCTGACGATGGTCGAGGTATGCCTGTAGATATTCATCCTGAGCATAAAATGTCTGGGATTGAGCTTATTATGACCAAACTACATTCAGGTGGTAAATTTAGTAACAAAAACTATACTCACTCAGGTGGTCTTCATGGAGTTGGGGTGTCCGTTGTCAATGCTCTGTCAAGCAAACTTGAAGCAGAAATCAAACGTGATGGTAATGTTTATCAAATAACTTTTGAAGATGGTCTAAAAACTAAAGATTTAGAGATCATTGATAGCGTTGGTAAAAAAAATACTGGTACTAAAATTAGATTTTGGCCTAACAAAAAATATTTTGATGATATCAAAGTTAATATCAAAGCTCTTAAAAATCTCTTGGAAGCCAAAGCCATACTATGTAAAGCTCTTACAATTAAATATTTAAATGAAATAAAAAAAGAAAGGATTACATGGCATTTTGAAACAGGGTTAAAAGGTTATCTTGATCATAAATTAGAGGCTGAAACACTTCCTCTTGAGCCTTTTATGATAGATAATTTTTCAAATGGTGATTCTTATTTAGATGCTGTATTTTGCTGGTGTGAAGATCCTTTAGAAAGCATCAAAAATAGTTATGTTAATCTAATTCCAACACCACAAGATGGTACACATGTTACAGGTCTGAAAAATGGAGTTTATGATGCAATTAAGGCGTATATTGAAAAAAACTCTCTTGGAGCAAAGAACATCAAAGTTACAGCTAATGATTCCTTTGCTAAATTAAACTACGTAATATCAGTAAAAATAACAAATCCTCAATTTGCAGGACAAACAAAAGAGAAACTTTCCAATAAGGATGTAACATCATTTGTAGCCACTGCTGTCAAAGATTTACTAACAATATGGCTAAACCAAAATCCTGAAGAAGCGCGTCAAATTATTGAAAATATTAATAGTGTTGCTCAAAAAAGAATCAACGCTGATAAAAAAACAGCTCGTAAGCGTATTATGAATACTTCAATTCGGTTACCCGGCAAGCTTACAGACTGTATCAGCTCTGATGTTAGTTCTACTGAACTTTTTATAGTAGAAGGTGATTCCGCTGGAGGCTCCGCTAAACAAGCTCGTGATAAAAATTTTCAAGCCGTCCTACCTCTTAAAGGTAAAATCCTAAACAGCTGGGAGCTTGATGCAGATACCATTATGAACTCTCAAGAAGTTCATAACATCGCTACAGCAATTGGTGTTGATCCAGATAGCGAAGACATCTCTGGTTTAAGATATAATAAGATCTGTATCCTCGCCGATGCTGACTCTGATGGTCTGCATATTGCCACTCTTTTATGTGCCATGTTTCTTAAACATTTTAAAAAACTTATTGAATGTGGACACATTTATATAGCCCAACCACCACTATTTAGAGTTGATATTGGTAAGAATACCTTTTATGCTCTTGATGAAAATGAAAAAGAAAAAATCTTAGCTGAAAATTCTAAACTAACTGGCAAAATAAATATCATGCGTTTCAAAGGTCTTGGCGAGATGAATCCTATCCAATTACGTGAATCTGCAATGGATGTTTCATCGAGAAGACTTTTACAGCTTACAGTTTCTAATACTTATGATGATGCTGAAATTTTAGATATGCTTTTGGCGAAAAAAAGAGCCAAAGACCGTCGTGATTGGCTTGAAAATCATGGTGATAAAGCTGAAATTGAATAAATTCTGCAATTTATTTGCAAACTTCAGCTAATCTTCCTGTCATCACCCCTAAGATAGCATCATCTGTTTCATTCATTCCTTTG
This sequence comes from Francisella salina, assembly GCF_000219045.1. Lineage (NCBI taxonomy): Bacteria > Pseudomonadati > Pseudomonadota > Gammaproteobacteria > Thiotrichales > Francisellaceae > Francisella > Francisella salina. The sequence goes on along the minus strand of NC_015696.1, from coordinate 670,094 downwards.
CCCGTAGCCAATATTGCAATATTTTTGATAGTATCTTCTACATCATCACCAACAATACCGTCATGTGGAGTTACCGTATTACCAAGCATTGCAGCATTTACAGCATCAAACGCTGCATATACGGAGTTTGCTATCTTAATAGAGCATGATGAATTAGCGCCATCACACATAATACCAATAATTCCTGCTAAGGCATTAATAATAGATTTCTCAACTTTTTCTTCCGATAGTTCTAGCATCATTGCAAGACCACCAGCAATTCCTGCTGATGCGCATGTAGGACCACATAACGCAGATAGTCTACCGATACGTGACTTTATATAAACCGTTGATACAATTGCAAAAAATAAAGCTTGATAAAGCTTATCTTGAGACTTACCTCTTGACTTAGCAAATTCGATCAATGGTAAAGATAATGTTAAACCTATATTACCACTACCTGCAGCTGTCATCACAGGCAAAGCCGAACCGCCCATCCTAGCGTCACTTCCAGCCGATGCTGCAGCTGCCGCACGATTACGGATATCATCACCATAGAAACCGTTATCAATTCCTGAACGAATATTTCTACCTGTTTGGATACCGTACTGATGAGCTAAGCCTTCATTAGATATATTAGAGTTATCTTTAACAATTTTATCTAACATATCACTAATTTTAGATGTATCTAATTGTAATGCGATTCCATAAATCTCTTTAATTGAAAATTTAGAAATTATTTCATCAACAAGATTACTCTTATTATCTTCATCATTAACTTCATAAATAACTTCATCATTCTTTTTGATTAGAGTAATATTTGTATGTGTATATTTAAACTCAACCACAACCTTATCTTCGTTGTGATATGCTTCTATACGTATATATAATTTTACGGGTACAGATGCATTAAACACTTTAATGCAATCTTTATCTAAATATTTCTGTACTTTTGGTAACTCTGCATCAGTCACTCCAGAAATAACCATAAGCTCTTTAGCTGCATTGCCTGCGATTGTACCCATTGCAACAGAGGCTTCTATACCAATCATTCCACCACTATTCGGTACAGTTACGCTTTTTACATTTTTAATCATATTACCAGAGGCAAAAACATCTATCCTATCAGGTATATGCCCTAGCACATCTCTTGTTTTTGCAGCACAATACGCCAAAGCAACTGGCTCTGTACAGCCTTCTGCTGGCACAACTTCTTTGTACAACAAATCTATTAACTGTTGTTCTCTACTCATCTCTGCGACCTCCTTTAGACTTAAAATCTACTTTTTCCCATTCAAAAAAACTACCTGGATCTGTTTTTCTACCAGGAGCAATATCACTATGAGCTGCAATATCAATCAAGCTTGGATAACTTTGTTGTAAATCTTTTAATAAAATATTGAGCGACTCATATTGCTGTTGACTATACAAACTACTATCAGTGCCTTGCAGCTCTATCCCTATCGAAAAATCATTACATCCTTCTTGACCATTGAATTGACTTACTCCAGCATGCCAAGCCCTATCAGCCACGGATACAAACTGTATTACATCACCATCTCTTCTAATATAAAAATGTGCTGATACCTCAACACCTTGCAAACTCAAGAAGCTCTCATGTTGTTTACAATCAAGCTTGTTGGTAAAAAGCTTCTCAACATTAGTATTATCATACTCACCTTCTGGTAAACTTATACAATGTATAACTACTAGACTGATATCATCACCATTAGGTCTTTGATTAAAGTTAGGACTTTTTATATGCTTAGCTTTTTTATACCAGCCCTGATCAAACATCTTAGTATTTAAAATTACTTACAATAGTATTATACTTTATCAACTAATTTGGTAATTTTGAATAAATTTAGCTATGAAATGTCTTGATTGTAAGCTTGCAAAAAGAACTTTTTTATACGGTATCGTAACATTAATCGTTGTATCACTCAGTTATAGCTTCTTAGATATAAAAGTAGCAAACTTTATACATACTAGTGACTTTTTTGGCACTGGAATTAGTACAGTAGCTGCTATGACATCTAAAGTATTCTCCCCTAAGGTTTGGGCTATACTTGCAATTATAGTAACACTAATTTGTATATATAAGCATATAACCAAAAACCCTTCAGAGAAGCTTTATATTATGTCATTAACTTTGATAATGACTATTATAATTACTACCATAATAAAAATCATACTAGCAAGATACAGACCAGAAATGTTACTTTTTGATAATAGATATGGATTTCACTTTTTCTCTCTTAAAAAGGCCTATAACTCTATGCCATCTGGCCATACAGCATTAACTTTTGCTGGCTTACTTGCGATAGCCAACTTTTTTGATAAAAAATTTATCACTGTCATAGCTTTGGTAATATGCTGTTTTGTTGCTGCTAGTAGAATTATTATATTAGACCATTTCATTTCTGACGTAATTCTTGCTGGATACATAGGTATTTTTACCTACTTATGGTCGAAAGCATTTGTTGAAAACAAAAGATTGAACAAATAATCAATTTATATATTCTTTGAAATAGGTCAAAGCTTTTCTATAAACCTCTTGCTTAAAGTAAACCACATGATTTATTGGATACCAATAACTTACCCATCGCCAATTATCAAACTCAGGCGAGTCGTTAGCCTCCAAGTTAATATTATTTTCTGAAGTTTTTAACCTTAGTAAAAACCATTTTTGCTTCTGCCCTATACATACCGGCTCACGACTTCTTACCAACGAATCAGGAATGTCATACTTAAACCAGTCTCTAGTAGATGCAATCACTTCAACATCATGAGGGCGTAAACCTATCTCTTCATACAATTCCCTATACATCGCTTGCAAAGGTGTCTCACCCACTGCGACTCCACCTTGAGGAAATTGCCATGAAGTTCTACTCTTTCTTTGACCCCAAAACACTCTATTTTGTCTATTTAGTAAAACTATCGCTACATTTGCTCGATACCCACTTTTATCTATCATTATTCAAAGAAAACTATCTTCTTCCTAACCTTATTGTAAACTAATTTTTGTAAGTTTGATAATTTATAATTATATTTAGTTCATAACAATAGCTTCCATAAATATTAATAAAATGAGCATTTTTTGATTCTTTACTTATCTTCATCAGTCAAATCATTTAACATAGTTATTAATACTCAGATAAACACTCTTAAAATAGTGATTCCGAACACTCTTAGTAATTGCTTTTTTATACAAGCTAAACAAACACCTAATAATATAGCTATTACTGATGAAAACATTGAGCTTACATATCAGCAAACAGCTAACCAAATTATAAATCTAGCGAGATACTTGTCAGAAAATGGCTATAATCATAATAGTATAATCTCTATATATAGTTCAAAACGATATGAAATTATTATTGCCTTTTTAGCAGTATCAAGTATAGGAGCAAGTTGCGTACAGTTAGATAAATCATTTCCTTTACCTTTGCTTAAAGATATTATTAACGACACAAACTCAGACCTAATCCTATGTGATGAGATACCAGATATTAAATCAGTTAAATGTATAAATTATATAAGTATCATCTCAAAATGTGATGACTCTAAGATTCAAGTACCTACTGATATAAACACAGATCCAGAAAAAGATTTTTGGCTAGTATACTCATCGGGTACTACAGGCAAAAATAAAGGCATCTCAATATCTCATAGAGCAATCCTAGAATCGTATAGGATTAGAGAAACTATCAAACCATATGATAATAGTAGTTCGATTGGTTGTAATATTTACTATCTCTGGGAAGCTTTTAGACCTTTATTAAAAGGTGGAAGAACTAATATAATTCCAGATACAGTTCTTTATGATTTTAAAGCTCTTGCAAAATATATCAAAAACAAGAAGATTAATGAGATTCTTTTTACACCTTCGTATCTTGAAACTTTATTATCAAGCTCTGAAGATACTGCAATAGAAATATTTCATGATATTGATACATGCTGGTTAAATGGTGAAGTAGTTTCTAGCTGGTTACAATACAAACTAGAGAAATTCATGAGCTCCACAGATATATATAATCTATATTCGATATCTGAATGTCACGATGTTGCTGTATATAAATTACACCCAAATGATAAATATTTAGAAGAAGATGGCATTGTACCTGTTGGTCATGTACTACCAAAGGTTGATGCTGTTGTGCTTAATGAGAATAAAGAAATAGTTAAAAATGGTCAAAAAGGAGAAGTCTATATCCACTCTATAGGATTAGCTAATGAATACATCAATAGACCAGATCTGAATGCAGAAAGATTTATCACCGCAGCAAATAGTCCAATCAAAAAGCGACTTTATAAAACTGGAGATTTTGGCAAGCTATCAGATGATGGACAGTTAATAACAATATATGGTCGATGTGATTATATTATTAAACTAAGAGGTTATACCCTTTCACTACCATTTATTGAATCTGTTATTAAGGATAAACTTGACATAATGCACTGTATAGTCGATAAAACTGGTGCTACAAGAATGTCAGAATCACTGATTGCATATTTAGAGATCCCCAAAGAGAATCAAGATACTTTTCGCCAACAATGGAATCTAAAAGATAACAATAAGCCTTCTAAAAAACTACTAGACAAAATTGCTCCTCATCTAGCTCACTACATGCTCCCTAAATATATTGTTCTACTCGATGAAATACCTCTTAATAGATATTCAAACAAGCTTGATAGAAATAGTATTAAATATGACGATTTAATCATTGAAACTCAAGAAGTTCAAGCAATCAATAATTTACAAGACTATAAAAGACTATGGTCAAATATTTTAAATATATCTGAGGATGATATATCTCAAACAAGCTGTTTTTTTGAGCTTGGTGGATCATCCTTATCTGCAATGTTACTTATAAGTAATCTAAAAGAGTTTGGCTTTGATATTAGTATCAGCAATTTTGTTGAAAAAAGTTCTTTGCAAGATAGTTATAATCTAGTAACAAATAATCAATCCTCAACAAAACAAAAGATAACCCAAGAGATCTTAGATGACATTAATAAATTCACAACCACAATAAAATCAAATATTTGCGAAGATTTACCCTCTACAAATACTGGAAATATCTTATTGACAGGCACAACAGGATTTTTAGGTTCTCACCTTGTAGCTCAATTAATATCAAATGAGAAAATACAAACAATTTACTGTTTGGTAAGAGCTACAGATAAAAACCAAGCAAGACAAAGAGTCGAAAAAACTCTTAAAAAACTCGACGTTAAAACAAACTCAAAAATAGTATATTTAAATGGAGATATTACTAAAACAAACTTTGATTTAGATAGTAAAAAATGGTTAGACCTATCTAAAGAGATAAATACTGTTATTCATACAGCAGCATCTGTTAACCTACTATTACCTTATAATGCTTTGAAACCAAGCAATCTTGATGGAACAGCACATTGTATTGATTTTTGTCTTACTAATAAGAGTAAACATTTAATATACATATCCACTAATGGAATATTTCCATTACATCTAAATAAAGTTTTTGATGAATCTAATTCCATTAATTGGATTGAATCACTAGAGTCTGGCTACTCGCAAACAAAGTGGGCAGCAGAAAAACTTGTTCATAAAATGATTGAAAAAGGTCTTAATGCAAGTGTTTTAAGACTAGGAAATATCTCACCTCAAACACCTAGCTATATAAATAAGTCTGATACGAACTGGTTACTACTAAAAGAAATAATTACTCAGAAAAAAGTACCTCAAAATATAAACTTAGAAATGACTCCAGTAGATCATATAACTAAGATTGTAGAACATCTTATATTGACTAAACCAGACTACAACATCCTTAATATTACTAACAAAAATTTTCTTAACGCAAACATATTAGCTAAATGTTTCAATTATGAAACTATCGAATATAATAATTGGCTTGATGCTATTATAGATGGCTCAACAAAATTCTTAGCAAAAGATAAGCTAAATATCGACTCATCAATATGTAACTATGATAGAACCAATTACCAAAGAATCATGAAAGAAATCAATATCAATTATCCAAAAATAACTGCTGAATATATAAATAATATTTTTCTAGGAGGTAAAGATGAGCTTACTTACAAATAAACATGTATTAATAGTCGGTGCCTCTAGTGGTATGGGTAAAGCTATTGCTAATGCATGCAGAGAAAAGCAAATGAAAATATCTTTATGCTCGCGTCGTGAAATTGATATTCAAGGTGATAATGTATTTTTTCAATCAGTAGATATCCAGAATTTAATTCAAGTAGAAAGTTTTATAAACCAAAGTATAGATAACTTTGGTGAATTTGATTATGTCATTAACTGCGCAGGTGTTATGTATTATCAATGTATAGAGAATAGAAATTACCAAGAATGGATAACTACCATAAATACTAATGTCATAGGATTTACTAATCTTTTATACTCTGTACTACCATCACTAATCAAAAATAAAGGCATGCTAATCAACATAACATCTGATGCTGCTAGGCAAGCCTTTCCAGGTCTAGCAATTTACTCAGGTTCAAAGGCTTTTATGGAATATACACTTAGAGCAATTCGTTTGGAGTTAATTGATAAAAATGTCAGAATTATCAACATCCAGCCTGGTAATGTTGCTACTCCACTGCAAAACATGTCTACAGATAGTGAGGCTGTCAAAAAATATGCTAGCGATGATTCAGATAATTTCATACAGCCACAACAAATAGCTGAGACAATAATTTTTGCGATGAATCAACCTAAAAATGTTGCCATAAATGAAATACTAATAGAACCTCAAAAAGAGCCTATCAGCGGATAACTTCAAACTATATAAACTTCTATACTTGTAATATTTCATTCAATTAGCTAATGTATAGATAAATTATTCTTATTCTCAGGTTTTTTAGTTTGAATTTTAAAAAACGAGCTTTTCTATTTGGCTCGCTGTCTGGAATATTTTGGGGTCTTGACTATACATTAGCAGGACAAGTTCACACACTTCTCACAATGACTTTTTTAGTTTCAATGTGGCTTACATCCATACATGATTTGGGAGTTGCAGCAACTGTTAGTGTCGTATCAAAATCATCTGTAAAAAGAGTTAAAGACCTAAAACTTTGGCAAATTATAAGTATATGCTGTATCCCACTTCTAGGTGGACTTGCGATGACTATGTATATGCTTTCGACAAGAGATATCTCTACTGGGACGGCAATCATAATATCATCATGCTATCCTGCTGTAGGAATGATATGCGCGAGAATCTTTCTCAAGGAAAGCTTAACCCCTCTGAAAATATTAGGATTTATAATTGTTTTAATTGGTATTACCCTAACAGCATATAATGAATTATTTGATCAGGCAAATAGCATTATAGGTCTTAGCTTTGCAATTTTAGCAGCTATTTTCTGGGGACTAGAGGGAGTTATTTACAAAATGGTGTTGAATGCTGATGTCTCGGCAAATACATTACTTTTTCTACGCAAGATATCTACAGTTATCATATTTTTACCATTCACTTGGATTATAATCGATACAGTTAGTATTTATGTACTATTACTTATAGCTGCTATTGGTGTTATTGGTTATATTGCAGATCTAGCATATATGCAAGCATTTAAGTACTCAAATGTAACTTTAGCAATGTCACTAAATATTACTTATATTATTTGGGGGCCTTTATTTGCATTTATATTATTCGATCAAAGTATAAGTATCCTACTTCTTATAGCTTGTGCGATTTTAATATTCATAGGCAATTATCTAATATTTAAATCAAAATCAGTTTATTAAAAAACTGAATTTTCTCCGTATAAATAATTAGGTAACTGAAAGGTATAAAGAGCATAACCTCCGACTAGATCAGATGATTGATCTCCTATCGAGATAAGTATCTTATACCCTAGAGATTCAATATAAGCCCTTCTCTCTGCCTTAAAATTTTTAAAGCCCTTGGAATCATATTCTGTCAGGTTATTTGGAAAAACAAATACATCTTCAAAACCTACATAACCAGCATTAGACAATGCCTGTTTTGTCGCTTCTAGATGCTTAGCAATACGCGCACTTATGAAAAATATTTTAACTCCTTTAGCAAAACAGTAAAGATAGAAGTCTAAAGTAGCCTTGATTGGATAAGCACTAGTTTTTGCAAGTAGTTCATCCCAAATTTGATGATTCTCCTGTTGAGGAAAGCCTACTTCTTTAAAAGGATAATAATGATTCAATGAAGTTTCATCAATATCAAGAACTATGGCATGATTTTTTAATGAGGATTGAGCATCTATTATTTGCTTAGCTTTTTCAAGAATACTGCTTACCTCATCTTCATGAGCTTGACTCTCATAATAAGAAACAACTTGTTCTTGTGTCATATATACGCTTATTTTAGACCTAATTCTTTCAATCTTTCTTCTAGAAATATTCCAGCTTGAGGATATTTTTCAGATAAATATACTTCTGGTTTAGGGTGTATAAAGCACGGTGTTGAAACTCGATCAAGATTTTCTATTTCATCTTCTGGCTTTACAACTCTATGCTTAGTTGCAATATACTCACCATTAGTCATTTCTTGAAGCATGTCACCGATATTTATAACTAGAGACTCACTATCACATGGCACATCATACCATTGATTAGTTACTGGTGACAAAACTTGTAAACCTGGTGAAGAAGCTATTGGCAACAATGTAATTAAGTTAATATCTTCATGTGCTGCAGCTCTTACTGCACCTGGCTCTTCATCACCTTTCATAGCAGGATAATGTAATATTCTTAACAACGTACTTTCATAAGAAACAGTATCTCTTAATCGTTGTGGTAGCTTACTAGCAACAGCTGGATCCATATGCTCATCTATCCATTCAAGAAGTGTCTCGCCAAGCTTCATCATTTTTTCAAACATTTCTCTAGCTGCACCACTTACTTCCTCAGGATATCGCCCATTAGGAAAATATAAATGATAGAAGTGCTTAATGTCTTTTACTGTTTCACCCTTTGCAACCTCAGAGACATCTTTTGGAAAATATCCATCTTGATTTTCAACATCAAATAAATATTTATCAGCATCACCTGACTTTAAAAAATCTTGCCATTCATTATATACAGTTTGGATAAGATTCCAGTCAATAGGATGAGTCTTTAAAACCGCAAAACCAGTTTCTTTCAAAGACTTTGTAAACTCTTCAGCTGCATTATCTGCATAGTAATCAACGCTACGAATATTCATTTTTACTCCATATTTTTAGAGGGAAACAATTCAAGGACCGCCTTTAATTATATCAATAATACTTTTATGTTTCATTAATTTGATGATATCTTAGATAGGAAAACTTAATCAAATAAACTTCTATAGCTTCTTCTTTATTTTTCTACGCAAATATATCTCTAACTTATCAAGTGATCTTGCAAGCTTTTTACTTATTGCAATAAATGGTAATAAAGCTAACCCTATAAAAAACAATCCTGGTCCAGGAGTAAATAGCATAATTAGACCAAGTATCAAAGCCACAATTGAAATTATTAAAAACATTAATAAAACTAGAGGATTAGATAATTTCTTACGAGAATATCTATGCAATAAATAAAACCTTTTTCCTGGTTTAGCTTTTACTATACTTTTAAGTTTCAGTATCACTTTTAAACATACCTTCTAAGTTAAGCAAATAACACTGGCTCTAATAATTTTAACCTCTTGGATGATGTTTTTGGTATATTTCTTGTAAGCGATTTTGAGATATATGTGTATAAATAGTTGTTGTTGATACATTACTATGACCTAACAATAACTGAACCGATCTAAGATCGGCACCATGATTGAGCAAATGTGTTGCAAAAGCATGTCTTAGAGTATGTGGTGATATATCTGTGTTTATACCCGCAATAAGCGCATAGCTCTTAATACGATGCCAAAAAGACTGACGAGTTATTCTCTTTGAATGTTTGCTAATAAAAACAGTTTTTTCTTTAAAGTTCTTTGCTAACGACTCACGCGACTCTTCAAAATACTTGTGTAAATATTCAAGCGCATACTCTCCTATCGGCACAATTCGCTCTTTCGAGCCTTTGCCCATTACTTGTATTACTCCGATATTCAAATCAATATCATGAGTATTTAGCCCAACCAACTCACTAACTCTCAAACCTGTGGCATACATAAGCTCTAGCATTGCCTTATCACGAATACCGATATCATCTGTTAAATCAGGAGCTTGAAGTAGTCTTTCGACATCAGTCTCTGTCATATCTTTAGGCAACTTTTTAGCTAACTTCGGCAAGGTTAATTTTGTAGTAGGATTAGTAGTAGCTTGTCCTGTCGATATAAGCCAATTATAGAACTTACGTAATGTAGATATCATACGCGCATTAGATCGACTACTATAACCATTCTTAGAACGATAAGATATAAAAGCATATAACTGCTCAAAATCAAGATTAATCAATTCTACTTGTGAGAAATAACTTTGTAAGAACTTTAGATCTGTGCGATAAGATGAAATAGTGTTTTGGCTTAAACCGTGCTCAAGCCAAAGATTATCAAGAAAAGCATCAACAGCTGTAGACACTTTTTGATTTTCCTAGAATTATACTTTTTCTTTAATTCTAGCAGCCTTACCAGTAAGACCTCTCATGTAGTATAGCTTAGCTCTACGTACATCTGCTCTCTTCTCAACAGTGATACTATCAATCAAAGGTGAATGCGTTTGAAAAGTTCTTTCTACACCCATACCTGAAGACATTTTTCTCACTGTGAAAGCAGAGTGAAGACCTCTGTTTCTTTTTCTAAGAACAAAACCTTTAAAAGCCTGAATTCTTTGCTTATCACCTTCTCTAATCCATAGATTAACAGTGATTGAGTCACCTGGATTAAATTCTGGAAGATCTGTTCTGATTTGTGATTTTTCTACTAATTCAACAAATTTATTTTTCATTGTTTTCTCCTTTTGTGCTTACCATATCCATTTTATAATCATTTATAATTTGCTTATCTTCTTCAGATAGGCATAGGCACTCGATTAAATCTTTACGACGCTCATAAGTCCTTATCAACTTCTGTTTACGCCTCCATTTCGCTATTTCCTTATGATTACCAGATAACAAAACACCAGGTACTGCGTTACCATCAGGCAAAACAGCTGGCTTTGTATAGTGTGGGTAGTCCAAAAGACCATCATAAAAAGAATCCTCAATCATGGAATCCTTGTTACCCAACACCTCTGGCAATAGTCTTATTAGACTATCCATAATTAGCATAGCAGGGAGCTCACCACCACTTAATACAAAATCACCTACAGAGATTTCCTCATCAACATGATCTTGTACAAGGCGCTCATCAACCCCTTCATATCTGCCACAAAGTAGTATCAGTGAATCATTTTGCAAAAGCTCAAGAGCCTTCTCATGATTAAACACACCACCCTGAGGTGACAAGTATACTACTTTTGCATTATAACCTAAAGTACTTTTTGCTTCTTTAATAGCTTCAGATAAAGGTTCATATTTCATAACCATACCAGCGCCACCACCAAAACTAGTGTCATCTACAGTAGCATGCTTATCTGTTGCATAACTACGAGGGTTAAAATAATTTATAGATACTTTAGAGTCTTTAACTGCTCTAGCAGTAACCCCAAAGTCACTTATCGCCCTAAACATTTCTGGAAATATAGATATTATTCCGAATTTCATTTTGAACACCTATTCTAAATCTTCCCTAATTGTATTACCTAGAACAAACAAACACAAATATTCGAGAGATAAAATACACTTTGTAGCAATGAATGCACATTAACGATTAGTATTTTATAAAATACGATAGCGCAGTGCTAAGTAATTTCACATACTTTTTTCGAGATAAAAAGAGTATGTCGCTAATGCTTACGCAGCAGGTAGCGACATATTATTAAGAAAGAATTATTGACTAATAATCATATTCCCAATCAACAACTATTTTTTTAGACTCAAGATCCTGACTAACTATATATTGCTTAACATAAGGAATTAAGTATTCACCAGAATCATTCTTACAAACAAGAACCTCGTTAGCTCCAGTTTCAATAATATCAATGATATTACCAAATGAATCATTAGCTGTATTAACTACTGAGCAACCTATCAAATCCTTGAAATAAGCTTCATCTTCTTCAACCTTAGGTAAGGCTTCTTTTGGTACACCAATTAGGGAATTTACATATTTCTTAGCTACTTCTGCACTATCAACACTAGCAAGTTTAATATACAACTTATCCCCTCTTCTAAAAACACTTTCTTCTTTGAGGGGTTGCCAAATATTATTAGCTGGCAATTGAATATACCAGTCACCATAGCTTAAAAGAGTTTCAATTGAATTCGCCAAAGGATATAAATTAAGCTCACCATCAAGCTTATATGTAGCACCAATCTTAGCTATTTCTACGAAGTCCTGTGACATAAAAGAAAATTTATTATGAAAATGATGCTATTAAGCAGCTTTTTTTGCTTCTTTGATCAAGCTAGCTACTCTATCTGAAGGCTGAGCACCTTTAGCAAGCCAAGCTTCAGCTTTAGCCACATCAAGCTTTAATCTTTCTTCACCACCTTTAGCTAAAGGATTAAAGAAACCTAGCTTCTCGATAAATCTACCATCTCTTGGGCTTCTTTTATCAGCAACTACGATTCTATAGAAAGGACGCTTTTTAGCACCACCACGTGCCATACGAATTACTACCATTTATTTATTCTCCGGTTTTATATTTTAATTTTTTAATTATTAAAATTTATTAGCTAAGCTTAGCAGCCATAAACCTAGCAAAAATTATGCAAAAATTTAATAGCAATACTTTAAAGTCTCTTAACTAAAATGTCAATAGTTGACTTCACATAAACATAATATATAATACCCGAAGTCGCTGAATTTAACAAACAACTTGCTTGCGACATTAAATAATAAGCTAAAGCGTTTCTACTAAATTTTTATTCAAAATTTTCTAGAGACCTTTTAGCAACACTAAAAGGGAGAACAAAATGTCAAAAAATTATTTATTCACATCTGAGTCGGTTTCAGAAGGACATCCAGACAAACTAGCTGATCAAATATCAGATGCAATCTTAGATGAAATTTTAAAACAAGATAAAAACGCTCGTGTTGCGTGTGAAACTTTAGTAAAAACTGGTATGGCTCTAGTTGCTGGCGAAATTACAACTTCTGCTTGGATTGATATTGAAGAGCTAGTTAGAAAAGTAATCGTTGAAACTGGATACGATAATGCAAACAAAGGTATTGATGGCAGAACTTGCTCTGTAATCAATGCTATTGGTAAACAATCTAGTGACATTGCCCAAGGTGTTGATCGTGGCTCGCTAGAAGATCTTGGTGCAGGTGATCAAGGACTAATGTTTGGTTTCGCTACCAATGAAACACCAACTTTGATGCCTTCTGCGATTTACTACTCTCATTTACTAATGAGAAAACAAACAGAACATAGAAAATCAGGCAAACTTGGATGGTTAAGACCAGATGCAAAAGCTCAGGTTACACTTGCTTACGAAAATGATAAACCTAAATTTATTGATACAATCGTACTTTCCACTCAGCACAATGAATCAATCTCACAAAAAGATCTTCATGATGCTGTAATAGAAGAAATTGTAAAAGAGGTAATTCCTGCTGAGCTAATTACAAAAGATACGAAGTATCACATCAATCCAACAGGTGTATTCTTAATAGGAGGTCCTCAAGGAGATTGCGGTCTTACGGGTAGAAAAATCATTGTTGATACTTACGGTGGAGCAGCTCATCATGGTGGTGGTGCATTCTCTGGTAAAGATCCATCTAAGGTAGATCGTTCTGGTGCCTATATGGGTAGATATATCGCTAAAAATGTTGTTGCAGCTGGCCTAGCAGATAAATGCGAGGTTCAAGTAGCATACGCGATTGGTGTGGCAAAGCCAGTATCACTTATGATTAATACATTTGGTACAGGCAAAATTACTGATAGCAAAATTGAACAACTAGTTTCAGAAACTTTTGATCTTAGAGTCGGTAAGATTATCGAAAATCTTGATCTACTTAGACCAATTTATCGTAAAACATCTAACTATGGCCATTTTGGTCGTGAGTTACCAGAATTCTCTTGGGAAAAAATAGATAAGGCAGATAATCTTAAGTCTGCTGCTAAAATCTAATTTATTCTTTATACTCTCTATATTTCAATAAAATCAACCACCTATATTATTAGAATCTATTACAATAATATGACAACACTTTGTGAATATGAAAATGATTATCTTTTTATTAAGAGTTTATAACTAACCTTATATGTTATTTATATAATATTGAGAATAATTATATAAACTCGTATGCAACTATACTCCAGCATTTCTAGTATCTATTTTTCAATCTAATCGAAAATACAAAATAATAGCAAAAAGACTTATATTAGGAAATATAATTGGCTCAATTAGAAATTTTAAGATAGACTTTTATAGGTGCTCATGAAATTTCTAAGTCAGATGGCTCTGACTAGATTAGATAATTTAATAGTTCGTTAATCACTAAATATTTATATCTTAAGAGTAGTTCTTGAAAGCAACAAGTCTAAATACCCCTTACTAGTTTCTATAAAGTTATAGCATATTTTGGTTATAAAGCTCGTTAAAAGATTATAGACACACCTTTTTGGATATAGTATCAAGGCAATATTACATTCTGTTAGAGCTTGACTACAGAATCTAGTAAATAGCTTAGATATGAACCATCTAGTCAATTATCACTTAAATTATTATGTGCATTAAGAACAAATTTACTAAATAACCTACAACGTTTGATACATAGTTTTAAGACTTATATTTATAAAAGATTAGAGGGAAAGTTTTTGAAAGAGAATACTTAAGAAATATTTATTTAGATTATGCTGTCGTACTAGCTTTATTATATTTTTTCTTTGCTTGAATAAATTCAATTTTTAAATCTTTATACTTTGATTTAATTTCTCTTATATCAGCCTTAGATAATACATTCTCTTTCTTAGCTTTTAAGTATTCTTGCTTAGCACTATACATATTTTTGACATTTGCAACTAACTTAGCGTACATTTCTTCAATACCTAAGTGGAATGTTTTATTCTTTTTAGTTAATGCCTCATCAAGTTTAACCTTTGCTTTTGCAATTTCAATCAAATGCTTAGGCGTAGTTTTAAGATCATAGCACCAACCTATCTTTGCTAATCCAGCAATGAACCATTTAGAAGGATCAAGATCAAACCATCTTATACCATTTCTATAGTCTCCGGCAAAAGCATGATGATAATTATGATAACCTTCTCCACCAGTTACAATAGCTGTTATCCAACTATCTCTAGCTGTGTTTTTTGTAGAGTATGGTCTTCTTCCTATAGTATGTGCTAAAGAGTTAATACAAAAAGTCGCATGATGAACTAATACAACTCTCAATAGACCTCCCAAAATTAAGAAGCCCAAAGCACTATGCCAAGCAGCAGTTAATGTACCGCCAGATAAGAAACCAAAAACAAATCCAAGCAGCGCAGGTAAACCAAAACATGCTAGAATAGCTAGCACAGTGTAGTTATTGTGCTGATATACCAATGCCTTATCTTTCAATAAATCATTAATACCTCTAATTTCTTGAACATCTGGGCTACTATGTCTTAGCAACCAACCAAAGTGTGAAAACCAGAATCCTCTTGTCGCAGCGTAAGGATCTTTGACAGGATCGTCAACATCTTTATGATGTTTTCTATGATCTGATGACCATTGAATTACACTATTCTGTAATGCTGCAGTACCAAAAAGCAAAAGTGCATAACTTACAATCTTATTAGCTTTGTATGTCTTATGAGACCATAACCTATGGTATCCCATTGTAATACCCACACCCGTAAGTGCATAGAAAACTACAAGACATACATAATCAGCAGTAGTGAACCCAATAGTCATTGCATACCATGGGACAGCAATAATTGTAACCAACGGTAAAAGCAGAAGTCCAAAGACACTCTTCCAGACTATACTACCTTCTTTTTCAATGGTCTGATGTATTATTTCATTATTATTCATTTAGAACCTTTAACCTTTTTTTGAATTTAACCCACATGATGTGAGTATGGAATTTATTATTTACGATACTATAATATCATGAAACTAATATTTTTGATAGTTATTTATAGTAGCCCTAAATTTGAGCTCTTGCTTTGACGTTAATACTTAAGTCAGAATCCTTATAGCCATTAGCATATCTATAGGCGCCAGCAAGGGCTATCATAGCACCATTATCTGTGCAATATTTCATTGGAGGGAAAAATATCTCATAACCCTTATTCTTGGATAGTATATCCAACTTAGAACGTAGCAATTTATTTGCACTAACACCACCAGAAATCACTAATCTTCTATTTTTTGTTTGCTTCAAAGCCTTGCTACATTTTGATACTAAGACATCTACAGCTGCATCTTGAAAAGCATAACAAAGATTTGCCTTATTTTCTTGAGATTTATCCTCTTCTGAATACCAAGTATTTAGCACCGCAGTCTTTAAACCACTAAAACTAAAATCTAAGTTAGGCTTATTTTTCATTGGGCGAGGTAAATTATACCTATTTTTATCTGCAGCTTTATCAGCAAGATTAGCCACTTCAACTCCACCAGGGTATGGCATTCCTAAAAGCTTGGCAGTTTTATCGAATGCCTCCCCGGCAGCATCATCAATAGACTCACCCAGCAGAGAATAGTTACCAAAACCTCTGACTTCAAATAACT
Source organism: Francisella salina (assembly GCF_000219045.1). Taxonomy (NCBI): domain Bacteria; kingdom Pseudomonadati; phylum Pseudomonadota; class Gammaproteobacteria; order Thiotrichales; family Francisellaceae; genus Francisella; species Francisella salina. The sequence continues at coordinate 653,386 of NC_015696.1, read as the reverse complement.
GTGTATGACCTCCAGACACTAATAGTGCTACAAATGGATACTCTATAACACTATTTTGATCTAGAAGAGGAGATAGTAGGTGTCCCTCGAGATGATGCACAGCAACAGTATCAATATTATGAATCATCCCTAAAGTTTTAGCAAAAGTTGCCCCCACCATCAAAGCGCCGACCAGTCCGGGCATTGCTGTATATGCAATGCAATCTATATGATCAAAGCTTAAATCAGCCTCTTCAAGGACTTGTTTAGTCAACACATTAAGCTTAGCTATATGCTCTCGAGATGCAAGTTCTGGAACGACACCACCATACTTCTTGTGCAATTCAATTTGACTATATAAAGTATCTGCAATAATAGTCTTAGACTTATAGTCATAAACAGATACGCCAGTTTCATCACAAGAGCTTTCTATACCGAGAACAAGCATTACTTCTTAGCAGTCCCTGCACCACCATTAGTTTTTGTAATCTGAATAAACTTGGTTATAAAAGAACCAACAACTAAGCCAATAACAAAAGCTATAGACAAAAGTACCATTAGGGGTAATGTTGTACTACCAAATATATAATCAAAGCTAACGTTGTCAGTATTTAATATAGACAAAAACACAATTACAATAATTGCCAAACCAAACAATATTTGCCAAAATAACTTTTTAACTGTACTAAACATAAATTACATTCTTAAAAAAATATATTGACAACATTATAGTTAATTTTTTTGAAATTATAAAACTTAATTTGATAGATAAATTAGAAAAACTATTTAATATCACATATATAAGATATGTGATATGGATTTATTGAAAATTATTAGAAGTCTAAAGATTCCAAGGCGTTTCTCAATGACTCTTCAATATCTTCATTGATATCCTTGTCTTCTTTTTCAATTTGATTCTCAAACGAAGAAGACTCTTCAGTGTCAAATGATGATGCATCTGTAAACAGTGTATTATCTTCGACACCAAGCTCTTCTCTCATCTTCTCAATCTTATTAGACTCTTTTCTAACTGCTAAGCCAGTACCCGTCGGAATCAACCTACCAATAAGAACATTTTCTTTAAGTCCTCTTAACTGATCAACTTGAGAATGTATTGAAGCCTCTGTTAATACTCTAGTCGTTTCTTGGAATGATGCAGCAGACAAGAACGACTCTGTAGATAAAGATGATCGAGTAATACCCATTAAAGTAAGTTCATACTCAACCAATGATTTATCCTCTTTAGATAATCTGTCATTTTCTTCAAGTATTCTTACTAGTTCAATACTTTCATTTTTGACAAACTTACTATCACCTTCCTCAAGTATTGTCGCTTTTCTTAACATTTGTCTGACAATAGTCTCAATATGCTTATCATTAATTACAACACCTTGCATACGATATACAGACTGAGCCTCAATTAAGATATAATCAGCAAACGCCTCAAGCCCCTTATACTTTAGAAGGTCATGTGGATCAGTAGGTCCATCCGCCAGAACATCACCTTTTGATACTGGTTCACCATCAAAAACAACCAAATGTCTAGACTTAGGTAACAGTATTTCTTCTGTAATATGACCATTCTTATCTAAGATTTCAATTCTTTGCTTCTCTTTAGTATCTCTATTACCCAATCTAACCACACCATCACAAGGTGATAATATAGCAGCATCTTTTGGACGTCTAGCTTCGAAAAGTTCAGCAACACGCGGAAGACCACCTGTAATATCCTTGTTCTTAGACCCTTCTAAAGGAATCTTAGCAACCACATCACCAACCTCTAGAACCGAATCATCAGCAACATTCAATACAGCACCTACAGCTAATGAAATTGATTTAAGCTCATTACCTTTTTCATCAACAATCTTAACTACAGGTTTTAAGTTCTTAGATGTTGTTCTTTGAGATATTGAAGTTATCTCAATAGTTTGCTGACCTGTTAGATCATCATATGTATGCTTTGATGTGATACCATCAATAACATCATCTAAAACTACTTTACCAGCAACATCTGTAATCAATGGTTGAGCATGCGGATCCCAAGTAGCAATAACATCGCCAATCTCAACACCCTTGCCACTTGCTAAAGGAACAACCGCACCCATAGGGATTTTATGTTGTTCTCTAACACGGCCCATAGTATCAGAAACTATAATTTCACCAGCTCTTGATATAACTATATTTTGGCCATCTTTATTTGTAACTGTTCTGATGTTTTTGAACTTAATCTTACCAGCAGTTTTAACTTTGATATCTGATACTGTAATGCCTAATGATGCTGCACCACCAGTATGGAACGTTCTCATCGTAAGCTGTGTACCTGGCTCACCAATTGACTGAGCAGCAATTACACCGACAGATTCACCTACATTAACCTTTCTCTCACGAGCAAGATCACGACCATAACATTTAGCACATAAGCCTCTACGAGTTTTACATGTAATTGGAGATCTAACCTTGATCATGTCAATACCATTATCATCAAATATCTCAACAAGATTTTCATCAAGTAGAGTACCAGCTTCTAATAGAACTACTCCTTTTTCAGTCACAACATCAGCAGCTAATGTTCTACCTAAAGCTCTCTCTACTAAAGGAACTTTAACTTCACCATCTTCAACGATAGCTGAAAACATTAAACCATCATCAGTACCACAATCTTCTTCGATAACAACTAAATCTTGAGCAACATCCACAAGTCTACGAGTTAAGTAACCAGCGTTAGCCGTCTTCAATGCTGTATCGGCCAAACCTTTACGAGCACCGTGAGTAGATGTAAAGTACTGCAATACTGACAAACCTTCTCTAAAGTTCGCTGTAATAGCAGTTTCAATCATCGTTCCATCTGGCTTAGCCATTAGACCACGCATACCTGCAAGCTGTCTCATCTGGTTATAAGAACCCCTTGCACCTGATTTTGCCATCATATATACAGAGTTAAACGATTCAATTTCTTTATTCTCACCATTCACCATTACAGTATCTTTAGATATAGCATCCATCATTGAAGCACCAACTTCATCAGAAGTTTTGCTCCAAATATTAATGATATTGTTGTATCTCTCATTTTCTGTAATTAATGATGACTGATATTGCTCTGTAATATGCTTAATTTCTTTTTCTGCTTCTTCTACTTTAGCTTCTTTAGTTTCAGGTATTGTCATATCATCAACACCTACAGAAACACCTGATAATGTTGAGTATTTGAAACCTGCATACATTAGTTTATCAGCTAAAACTACAGTTGCTTTGCCACCTAACACTCTAAATGCCTGGTTAATGATTCTAGAAATTTCTTTCTTAACAAGCACTTTATTTAATAGCGAGAATGATAATCCTTCAGGCAATATATTAAGAAGTAATGCTCTACCAACAGTAGTATTCACAACTCCTTTCTCGTTATAAGTATTACCTTTAGTATCAAAAACTTGTCTATCTATTCTAAGCTTGATTTTAGCATGGATATCTATAGTGCCAGAGTTATATGCTCTACTAACGTCATCATAGTTTGAGAATAATTTACCTTCACCTCGAGCACCCTCTTTCTCTCTAGTGATATAGTACAAACCTAGTACAATATCTTGAGTAGGAGTAATAATTGGCTGACCAGACGCTGGAGATAAGATGTTATTTGTAGACATCATCAACACTCTAGCTTCTAATTGAGACTCTACAGTTAATGGTACATGGACTGCCATTTGGTCACCATCGAAATCGGCGTTAAATGCCGCACAAACCAAAGGATGTAGCTGTATCGCCTTACCTTCAATTAGCTTAGGTTCAAAAGCTTGAATACCAAGTCTATGAAGTGTAGGAGCACGGTTTAATAAAACTGGATGTTCATTGATAACAACTTCTAAGATATCCCATACAACTGCTTCTTCAAGCTCAACCATTCTCTTAGCTTGCTTAATAGTTGTTGCGTAACCACCTAATCTTAACTTAGAGTATACAAAAGGCTTAAATAGTTCTAATGCCATCTTCTTAGGTAAACCACACTCATGCAATCTTAGAGATGGACCTACTGTAATCACAGAACGACCAGAGTAATCTACACGCTTACCAAGTAAGTTCTGACGGAAACGTCCTTGCTTACCTTTAATCATATCTGCTAATGATTTAAGAGGTCTCTTATTAGAGCCTGTTACTGCTCTACCACGTCTACCATTATCCAATAATGCATCAACAGCTTCTTGCAACATTCTCTTTTCATTTCTAACAATGATATCTGGAGCATTTAAATCCAACAGTTTTTTAAGTCTATTGTTTCTATTAATTACTCTACGATACAAGTCATTAAGATCAGAAGTTGCAAATCTACCACCTTCAATTGGAACTAATGGTCTTAAATCTGGCGGTAAAACTGGTAATACTGTCATTACCATCCACTCTGGCTTGTTACCTGATGCTTGGAAAGTTTCAAGAAGTCTCAATCTCTTGATTGCTTTTTCTCTTTTGGCTGTAGACTTACTTTCTTCATATTCAGCTTGTAAAGTCTCAATCTCAGTTTCAAGATCAGTATCTGATAATAGATCTCTAATAGCTTCTGCACCCATAGATGCTTCAAACTCATAACCATAGTTCTCTAAAGCTTCTGCGTACTCATCATCCGTAAGAAGCTGCTTCTTCTCTAACGGAGTCATACCGGGATCTGTAACTATATAAGACTCGAAATATAAAACTTTCTCAACATTCTTCAATGGCATATCAAGGAATAAGCCAATTCTAGAAGGTAAAGATTTCAAATACCAAATATGTACTACAGGACATACCAAATCTATATGTCCCATTCTTTCTCTACGGACAGAAGCTTTTTCTACCTCAACACCACAACGCTCACATACTACGCCTCGGTGCTTAAGTCTCTTATACTTACCGCATAGACACTCATAATCTTTAATTGGGCCGAAGATTTTTGCACAGAATAATCCATCTCTTTCAGGCTTAAATGTTCTATAATTTATAGTTTCTGGTTTTTTAACTTCACCGTGAGACCACGAACGAATGACCTCAGGAGATGCTAAAGATATTTTAATAATATCAAACTTTTTACTATTGTAATTTTGATGTAGGATACCGTTATTCACAGGTAATTCTCCTATACTTTTATTTTAAATAACAAAAAATAAGTAGCTTTAAATTAAGATGCTTATTCTTCCTCAGATGAATAGTCAAAATCCATGTCTATACCCAACGCTCTAACTTCATTTCTTAAAACATTGAATGACTCTGGAACATCTACATTCATAGTTAACTTACCATCAACTATGTTCTTATACATCTTAGATCTACCAGCTATATCATCCGATTTAACCGTTAACATTTCTCTTAATGTATAAGCAGCACCATATGCTTGTAATGCCCAAACTTCCATCTCACCAAATCTTTGACCACCAAATTGCGCTTTACCACCTAGTGGTTGCTGCGTAACTAGACTATAAGATCCAGTTGATCTAGCATGCATTTTATCATCTACCAAATGGTCTAGTTTAAGCATATACATGTATCCAACCGTTACGTGCCTATCAAATGCTTTACCAGTACGACCATCAAATAGTTTCATCTGACCATTTGCCGCAAAACCACCTATTTTTAGTAATGATTTAATATCTTCCTCTTTTGCACCATCGAATACAGGAGTTGCAATCGGCACCCCTCCTTTTAGATTTTCACAAAGATTAAGCACTTCTTCATCACTTAAAGTTTTAAGATTAACTTTTTTATCGCCCACACTATTATAGACTTCTTCTAAAGTTTTTCTTAACTCAGCTGCTTTTCTTGTCTTTTCAAGTGTTTGCTCTACCCTCTTACCTAAACCATAAGATGCTAGACCTAAATGCGCTTCAAGGATCTGTCCTATATTCATACGCGACGGTATACCTAATGGATTCAAACAAACATCTACCGGAGTACCATCTTCCATGTACGGCATATCTTCAATAGGAAGTACTCTTGAAACTACACCCTTGTTACCGTGACGTCCTGCCATTTTATCACCAGGCTGAATACGCTTCTTAATAGCAACAAAAACTTTAACAGTCTTAAGCACACCAGGAGATAGCTCATTACTTTGAGTGATTGATTTCTTCTTAGTTTCGAATCTAGCGTCTACAGCTACCTTAGCTTCTTCATAGTATTCTCTAGCATCCTGTACTTTTTGCTCAAGCTTTTCATCTTCAAAAGATATTTCCAACCACTTAGCAAAAGGTAGCTTTTCTAAGAACTCTTTTGTAAGAACAGCACCTTTCTTAAGACCTTTTGCTTTTTGAATCTTAGCGCCTATAACATCTGCTTCAATTGATGATTTAACTACAGATTCTATTACAGCAAATTCCTCATCAAAATCCTTGCGCGCCTTGTCAATTAACTCTTTCTCAATCTTAAGGGCTCTTTTGCTTTTACCGCCTTTATCATTTTCGAAGACTTGAACATTGATTACAGTACCAGAAGTACCACTTGGCATTCTTAATGAACTATCAGCAACATTTGAAGCTTTTTCATTAAAGATAGCTCTTAGAAGTCTTTCTTCTGGAGTTAATTGTTGCTCAGCCTTAGGTGTAATCTTAGCAACTAAGATATCACCCGCCTCAACATTAGCACCAATATGAACAATACCTGACTCATCAAGCTTAGCAAGACTTGACTCACTCACATTTGGAATATCTGCTGTTACTTCTTCTGGACCTAATTTAGTATCACGAGCAACACAAGTAAATTCTTCGATATGGATACTAGTATACTTATCATCTTTTACTATTCTTTCAGAAAGTAAAATTGAATCCTCAAAGTTATAACCATTCCACGGCATGAATGCAACCATAAGATTATGACCAAGCGACAACTCGCCAAAATCTGTTGCAAAACCATCCGCTAGAATATCTCCTGCTTCAACTTTATCACCAACATTAACTATTGGACGCTGATTAATACAAGTATTTTTGTTAGAGCGTTTGAACTTTGTCAAGCTATAAATATCAACTAACTTACTTGTTTGTGATTTTTCAGTATCAACTTTAATAACTATTCTATTAGAATCTACTTCAGCTATCTCTCCAGCATTTCTTGCAACAATACAGTTACCTGAATCTCTAGCGACTATCTTCTCCATACCTGTACCCACTAAAGGTTTTTCAGATTTTAGAGTTGGTACAGCTTGGCGTTGCATGTTTGCACCCATCAATACCCTGTTAGCATCATCATGTTCCAAAAATGGTATCAATGCCGCCGCCGCCGAAACCATCTGCTTGGCAGAAACATCCATATACTGAACCCTACTTGACTCAGTAAATATAGCTTCACCACCAGAACGACACTGAATAAGATCTTCTACAAAGTGGTTATTTTTATCAAGCTTAGTCGATGCCTGCGCAATTACATAATGATCTTCATCTATAGCTGACAAATACTCAATTTCATTAGTTACTTTACCATTTACGACTTTTCTATATGGTGCTTCTAAGAAGCCATAATCATTAACTCTTGCATAGCTTGCCAATGAGTTAATAAGACCAATATTTGGACCTTCGGGAGTCTCAATAGGACATAATCTACCATAGTGAGTTGCGTGAACGTCACGAACTTCGAAGCCTGCTCTGTCACGGGATAAACCACCTGGACCTAGTGCTGAGATTCTTCTCTTGTGAGTTACTTCAGATAGAGGGTTATCCTGATCCATAAACTGCGATAAAGCACCTGATGTAAAGAATTCTTTAATTGCTGCTGTAATAGGCTTAGAATTCACGATATCTTTAGGCATAAGCTTATCTTTATGAACTAACGACATACTTTCACGAATACCTTTCTCGACACGGTAAAGACCTATTCTAAATTGGTTCTCAACCATTTCACCAACAGAACGCACACGTCTATTCCCTAAGTGATCAATGTCGTCAATCTTTCCTTTACCATCACGAATATTAATAAGCTCTTCTATAACCCCTACAATATCACTATTCTCCAGAGTATAAATATCTCCGGATACTTTATCAGAACCCAATCTTGCATTCAGCTTCATCCTACCGATATCAGATAAGCTATATCTACTCTCGATGAAGAAAAGTCCTTCAAAAAGAGCTTTCACAGAAGCTGCTGCTGGAGGATCACCTGGTCTAAGAACTTTATATATTTCTACAAGTGCTTCATCTGTATTTTTAGTAAGATCGTATTTAAGAGTATCTGATATATATCTACCTCTTTCAGTAGTTATAAAATCAATAACTTCTAATTCAAGCATGCCAACTTCTACACACGCTTCTAATAAACTTTCTGTAACATCGTCATTAGCGTAAGCTATAACTTCACCTGTTACCTCATTAACAATGTCTTTTGCTACTCTAAGAGTACTAACCAAATCAAAATCAATTGCTACAGAGTCAACGCCTGCGTCTTTGATTTTCTTGATATCTCTAGATGTTAATTTCTTATTTTTCTTGACTATTGTCTTATCATTTTCATCAACAATATCAAATTTAAGCACTTCACCTTTCATTCCTGATAAATTATCAAGCTTAAGTGCAAAACCTTTATTATCAAAACTAATTGTCTTACTATCAGAGAAATTACTTAGTATCTCCTCTTGTGTATATCCAAGAGCTTTTAAAATCACTGTAGCGCAAAACTTTCTCTTTCTATCAATTCTAGCCCATACAATACCTTTGGAGTCAAACTCAAAATCAAGCCATGAACCTCTGTATGGGATAATGCGCGCCGAAAACGCTCCATCTTCTGAATCATCCTTGCTAAAGAATACACCAGGAGATCTATGTAATTGTGAAACAACAACTCTTTCAGTACCGTTAATTATAAAAGTACCGTTAATTGTCATAAGAGGAATATCTCCCATGTAGACATATTCTTCTCTAATATCTTCTACAACCTTTTCGTTAGGAAGAGCTTCTTTATTATATACAACCAACCTTAACTTTACATTTAATGGCGCATCATATGTAGCACCGCGGACTTGACACTCTGTTTCATCAAAAGTAGGTTCCCCAATTTGATAATCAACATAATGAAGTTCATATTGACCATTTTTACTTTCGACAGGAAAAGATTGCTTTAACACTAATTCAAGACCAGAGTGAAGTCTACCTTTTGCATCATCTGCATTTAAAAATTTCTTATAAGACTCTGTTTGAACGGAAAGTAAATATGGCACATCTAAGATATGAGGAAGAACCCCAAACTCTTTGCGAATTCTTTTTTTCTCAGCGTATGAGTAAGACATCAAAAACATCCCTAAGATTTTGTTTACACAAAATAAAAAGCAAATATGATTATATTTGCACCAATATCTATGTATCTTTCAATACTAGAAAGACTAGAGGCCAAAACTGACCACTAGTCGTAAATTTCTAAAAACTATAGTTTAGAATTTTATTATTTAAGCTCAACTTTAGCGCCAGCTTCTTCAAGTTGCTTTTTAAGAGCTTCTGCTTCATCTTTAGATGCAGCTTCTTTAACTGTGAAAGGAGTACCTTCTACAGCTTCTTTAGCTTCTTTAAGACCAAGGCCAGTTGCGCCTCTTACTGCTTTAATAGCAGCAATTTTGTTTGAACCAGCTTCAACTAAAACAACGTCAAATTCAGTTTTCTCTTCAGCAGCAGCAGCTTCGCCACCAGCAGCAGGGCCAGCAACAGCAACAGCAGCAGCAGCAGATACACCAAATTTTTCTTCCATCATTTTAACTAGATCACATACATCCATTACACTCATTTCAGCAACAGCATTTAGGATATCTTCTTTTGTTATAGACATTTTTATAACTCCTATTTATTTAACAATTAATTCTTTTTCAGCTTTTTCATAAGCCAGTGCAATTATTTACTATCTCCAACAGCAGCAAATACTCGTACCGCTTGAGACGGAATCTCATTAAGAGTACGAACAAACTTAGTAACTGGTGCTTGCATAACATTAAGTAATGTAGCAAGTGCCTCTTCCCTAGTAGGAAGCTTAGCAAAGTCATCTAACTTTTCAGGACCAAACAGTTCACCAGACATAGCTAAATTCTTAACTTCAAAAGCATTGTGCTCTTTTTGGAAGTTCTTGAATAGCTTAGCTGCTGCACCTGGCTCATCCTTAGAAAGAGCAAGAACAAGAGGACCTTTAAGAGCATCACCAAGACACTCAAAATCAGTTCCTTTAATTGCTAAACGTGCTAAGTTGTTACGCACAACTCTTAAATAAACTCCAGACTCACGAGCTTGCTTTCTTAATGAAGTCATTTCATTAACCGTCAAGCCACGGTAATCTGCAACTGCTGCAGACAATGCTGTAGAGACATTTTCAGCAACTTCAGCGACAATTGCTTTTTTGTCTTCTATTCTAAGTGCCATATCGACTCCTTATTTTATTGTCTACACTTTATTTAATTAACACGATATTTAGACCGAAAAGGTTGTCAACATCGTCTGCGTAGGATAAATTATTAAGCCAAGCAAGCTCAGCTCCTACGGTCTTTGATCGTTGTATTTTCATACAACCCAAAGAAATTGCAAAGCAGTATATTATATATTTAAATCCGAAAAGTCAACACTTATTCCTGGACCCATTGTGCTAGATACAGAAACTTTCTTCAGATAAATACCTTTTGATACTGCTGGTTTTGCTTTTTTAAGATCAGCTAAAAGCTGCTCTAAGTTTTGTGTTAAAGCATCAGTAGTAAAGTTTACTTTACCAATCGTAGTATGAATTATACCAGCTTTATCAACTCTGTATCTAACTTGACCTGCTTTAGCATCTGTTACAGCTTTGGCAACATCCATAGTTACAGTACCAACCTTAGGGTTAGGCATAAGTCCTTTTGGACCAAGTATTTGACCTAACTGACCCACAACTCTCATGGAATCAGGAGAAGCAATAACAACATCAAAGTCCATATTACCTTTTTTCACTTCATCAGCCAAATCTTCCATACCAACAATATCAGCACCAGCAGCTTTCGCAGCATCTGCAGCAGGGCCTTTAGCAAAAACCGCCACTCTCACAGTTTTACCAGTACCATTAGGAAGAACTGAAGCACCTCTGACGACCTGATCAGATTTACGAGGATCTACCCCTAAAGCCACAGAAACATCAACTGACTCAACAAACTTAACAGAAGAAACATCTCTTAAGATATCAAAAGCCTCTGATACAGGATATTTTTTCTCAGCGTCTACTTTAGCCGAGATCTCTTTCATTCTTTTTGAAATTTTAGCCATTATTCAACCCCTTCTACTTTTACACCCATACTACGTGCAGAACCTGCAATAATTCTTACAGCAGCATCAACATCTGCAGCTGTTAAATCAGGATCCTTAACCTTAGCAATTTCTTCTAACTGCTCACGAGTAATAGTACCAATAAAGTCTTTTGAAGGGTTTGATGAACCAGACTTAACTTTAATAGCTTTCTTGATCAGATAAGAAGCTGGTGGCGTCTTCATCTCAAATGTAAAGCTACGATCACTATATACAGATATTTCTACAGGTATTGGCATACCAGGTTCCATACCTTGTGTCTTAGCATTAAACTCTTTACAAAAACCCATAATATTAACACCATGCTGACCCAACGCAGGACCAATTGGTGGACTAGGGTTTGCCTTGCCAGCTGCAACTTGCAACTTAATAATAGCTTCTATTTTTTTCTTAGCCATTTTTATTCTCCAAATTTAGGTTAATAGCACTTATATGAAAATATAAGCTCCCTATCATCTTAGTAAATACTACTAAGACTCTTTTTCAACTTGTGAAAACTCAAGCTCAACAGGAGTAGATCTACCAAAAATAGATACCGCAACCCTCAATCTTGACTTTTCATAGTTAACTTCTTCAATAACACCCGTAAAGTCATTAAACGGTCCTTCTAAAACCCTAACAACCTCACCAACATGGTACGTTTTTCTCAATCTTGGCTCAACGGCAGAAGCATTTCCTTCCACAAAACCTAGGATTCTTTCAACCTCAGGCTTACTAAGAGGAATAGGCTTCCCTCTTGAACCAACAACTGTTAAAACTCTAGGAACTGCTTTAATAATATCCCAAGCTTCTGTTGTCAAATTAGCTTCAATCAAAACATATCCAGGAAAATATTTTCTTTCACTTTTACGTTTCTGCCCGCCCCTCATCTCAACAACATTTTCAGTCGGCACAAGTATTCTACCAAAATTCTCTTTCAAGCCTGCTATTTCTATATTTTCTTCCAGCTGAGTTTTAACTCTTTTTTCATAACCTGAGTGCACCTGCACAACATACCAAAGCATACCAATATCCTTTTATTAACCCAGAAAATACTGAATAAAATTCTCAAATATAACACCAAATAAAGATATAATTAGTGCAAAAATTATAACTACAACTATAACCATAGCTGATATTGTCATAGTTTCTTTTCGCGTAGGCCATACGACTTTCGCTAATTCAAGCTTAGATGCTTGGAAAAAAGCCCAAAAACGACGACCCTGATTTGTAAATCTTGCGACCACTAATGCAGCCAGAACCACCACTACAGCCAAAGAAGTGTTATACGAACTGTAGCTTGAACCTAAAACATCAGAATACATAGTAACAGCAACACCAGCAACCACTATCGCTACAGCCACCAACCACAACAACGCACTACTAGACTTAGAAATCTTTTTAACTTCTGTGGTCTTCGTGGCACCACTTATCCAAACCTTATCATTAAAACCTTGATTCTTTTTCACAAGACATCCTTTTTCTTAAAAAGAGTATTTTTAATTAGAGAAATTATAAACGTAGGCAATAAAATACCATAGCAAATAGACAATATCAAGAAATAAAAAAGGCGGAGTTGCAATTTATACAACACCGCCTTAATTATGTGGCAGGCCAGGAGGGACTCGAACCCCCAACTTGCGGTTTTGGAGACCGCTGCTCTACCAATTGAACTACTGACCTATATTTTTGTTAAATCACCTATTATTCGATAATTTTAGCAACAACACCAGCACCAACTGTTCTACCACCTTCACGGATAGCAAAACGTAGACCTTCGTCCATAGCGATTGGGTTGATTAAAGTGATAGTCATCTTAACATTATCACCAGGCATTACCATTTCAACACCTTCTGGCAACTCAACAGCACCAGTAATGTCTGTAGTACGGAAGTAGAACTGTGGTCTATATCCTTTGAAGAATGGAGTATGTCTACCACCTTCTTCTTTAGAAAGAACATATACTTCAGCTTCAAACTTAGTATGAGGCTTAATTGAACCTGGCTTACACAATACTTGACCACGCTCAACGTCGTCTCTCTTAAGACCACGAACTAGGATACCAACGTTATCACCAGCCTCTCCTCTATCAAGAAGCTTACGGAACATTTCAACACCTGTTACTGTAGTCTTTTGAGTTGGACGAATACCAACAACTTCAACTTCATCACCAACGTTAATAACACCACGCTCAACACGGCCAGTTACAACTGTACCACGACCTGAGATTGAGAACACATCTTCAATTGGAAGAATGAACGGCTTCTCTGTATCACGCTCAGGTGCAGGAATGTAGTCATCCATAGCCTGTACAAGCTCAACAATTTTCTCAACGTACTGCTCTTCACCTTCGATAGCTTTAAGAGCAGAACCCATAACAACTGGAGTATCATCACCAGGAAACTCGTACTGATCTAGAAGCTCACGAACTTCCATTTCAACTAGCTCTAACAATTCTTCGTCATCTACCATGTCACACTTGTTTAAGAAAACAACGATCTTTGGTACACCAACCTGACGCGAAAGTAGAATGTGCTCACGAGTCTGTGGCATAGGACCATCAGCTGCAGAACATACTAGGATAGCGCCGTCCATCTGAGCAGCACCAGTAATCATATTCTTAACGTAGTCCGCGTGTCCTGGACAGTCAACGTGAGCATAGTGTCTATTTGGAGACTCATACTCAACGTGAGAAGTATTAATAGTTATACCACGCGCTTTCTCTTCTGGTGCGTTATCAATTTCATCAAAGTTCTTAGCTGCAGAACCATTTTTCTCAGCCATAACTTTAGTGATCGCAGCAGTAAGAGTAGTCTTACCATGGTCAACGTGACCAATAGTACCTACGTTTACGTGCGGCTTCAAACGTTCAAATTTTTCTTTAGCCATTTTCATGCTCCATTTTTTTTCAACAAAAAACAATAGTTTAAATATGGTGCTCACAACCAGACTTGAACTGGTGACCTCTCCCTTACCAAGGGAGTGCTCTACCAACTGAGCCATGCGAGCTTATTAATATTTTATTATAAATTAGATTTAGGTGGAGCGGGTGATGGGAATCGAACCCACACTATCGGCTTGGAAGGCCGAAGTTCTACCATTGAACTACACCCGCATGGTGGAGGGAGCAGGATTCGAACCTGCGAAGGCTGAGCCGTCAGATTTACAGTCTGATCCCTTTGGCCGCTCGGGAATCCCTCCCCTAAAACTTTTAGATAACTATAAAGTTTATTTGACTAAAAATCAAGCTTTTTTATGATAATTTGCATTTTGCTTTACGCCAACAACTCATCTAACAAAAAACTAAGGTTATATTACTATGCGTAGGTGTAAATGTAAAGTTATTATATCGTTTTTTATAAAACCACACACATTTTTTGCGCTCTTGTCATTGCCACATAAAGTATTTGATTTCTTTCTATAAAATTCTTATTTAATGAAATATCTTTTAAAAGCACAAATACCTTTTTATAAGTCGACCCTTGTGCTTTATGAGCCGTAACAGCAAAGCCATAATCCAAGTCTTTTTTTATTATACTATTCTTGGGCCTTAAACTACCATCAGAATATCTTTCAACATCAATCATTAATAAGTTATTTTTACGAAACTCATAATACGTTGACCACATCCTATCGCTTCTAGCAATATCTAGTAAGTTATCATGTATCTCAGCATACTGATTTAAATTACAAGTATCACCTGAATCTATTATGAAAATACTTTTTTCATCAAAACCCTTATAAATTTTTGCTTTTTCATGCACCTTTACACTATATCCCACAAGGCCATTCATATTTTTTTGCTTTTTTGATACCTCAACCACCTTATAATCAACACAATTATTTATCAAGAAAGATTCTTTAGAATTAGCTTTTATGGCTCGATAGCCAATTAAAACATCACCTTTCTCAATTAAGTCAGCGCCTTCTCCAAACACCAAGTCCCTGATTATCCTATTCGCCAACATGACTGTCTTATTGCGCCAAGCTATTAACTTAGCATAATTCAAATCAGTCTTTGCATAAGATGACCCAAAAACTTTTTTTATTTGCTCTCTAAACTCATCATTTGAGTTAACAAAGAGTACACCCTCATTCTCTTTATTCAAGACAGTTTCTTTTTTATTCAAAAAATAAGGTAGCTCTTCACTAACGTCTCTTAGTTGCTGACTTAATTCTACTAGTGGGTTGCTATCTGCTTGTCGCATAAGTTGAGTAAGTTCACATCTATTCTCTAATTGAAAAATTGGACTAACCTGATCGCCAACTGGTGGTATTTGTGCTTTATCGCCCAAAAATATAACCTTAGATGATAATGATTTAGTAATTTCTGAATCAATAAGCTCAAATAGTGATTTATTTATCATACTAGCTTCATCAATTATTATTAAGTCATAATTTTTGATACTCGCCTTATTAATTTGTCCAAAGACAGGTTCATTCGGATTGAAGTCAGCAAGATTTATATCAGGCTGCAAACCAAGTAAAGAATGAATAGTATAACCCTGCCTAGTAGTTGATTGTGAAATAACAGCATTTGCCTTACGAGTTGGTGCAGAAACTATTGCTCTTTTGGGGTATTCATCCAAAATCTTTTTGACCACAGTAGTTTTGCCTGTACCTGCAAAACCTGAGAGTAAAAAATAAGACTCCCTACTCGCAATAAATTCTTTTATAATGCGAATGGCTTCTATTTGCTGTTGATTAAGAATTATTTTCTGCCCATTCGGCAAATATAAATAATTTTCAGAATTGAGAAAGTTTTTTTGCATTATTTATTTTCTGACTCGGAAAACCTCGTAATAATCCTAGAAAGAATTAGATTATTTGGCATAACAATTTCATTACCAGCTTCATCATTTAGTTTTGTATACAGGAAACCGATCGATTTAACTTGACCTTTTACACCACCCAAGTCCACCTTCTCACCTATCTCAAAAGGCTTACTAAACGCCAGCATAATCCCGGATGCCACAATATTATAAGATGTCTTAAGAGACATAGAAATACCAAAAACGATCCCTGTTAAAACTCCTGTAACAGGCGATATAGGCACTCCAAGCTTCGCTAGTGCAATAACCACCACTAAAACTAAGAAAATGGTATACACAACGCTTGATAAAAATTGTGATACCGTCTTATCATACTCCTCAAGTAAGTGGTAAACTACTTTTTTTATATATTTAGATATCCAAAAACCTATACCTAAAATTAAAACTGAAATAATTAGGTTCATCCAAAATGATCCTCCAACACCTATCTGATCAAACATTTCTTTTTATTCTCCATATATGTTTTTTTAGCACTGGCAAGCATAAAAATAGCAGCGCAACTAAGGACTATTGATATTGAGGCAAACAAAACCTCCTCAAAAGCTTCGAGATGATTTACTCTCCCCATCAAAGTGTTCAATATAAAAATCACATTCTCCACAACAAATAATGCCATACTTATAGCAAAAACAGATAAGCATATAGAAAATCTATATAAAAAAGCTGATATTGCAAACAACAGCAATAATGGATACATAACTATCTGCAAAGCATCTATAAAGAAATACTCGAATGTTTCTACACACTCAAAATTATATTTAATTGTAGATATGTATATAAGTGCAAAAACAAAAAATGTTGCAAATAGTATTGGAGCATCTCTACTAAAAACACTATCATTAAAGTCATGATATCTTTTTTTTGAAAACAAGAGTCCACATACCGTAATAAAAGCAGCACCAGAAATAAATCCATCATAAGAAAAAGTATTCTCTAAATATATACGATGCGCAACATATCCAAAACCACCCATAGCTAACAAAGATATTGAAAAACAAATCCAAAAGGCTGCATCCCAAGGCTTTTTCTTTGCAAAAATATAACTTAAAATTGCACAGCATAAAAATAGCATAAGTGAAATAAATAACCTCAGAATATCATCAGCTAACAATGGTAAATAAATCATCTCACACATTTTATTAGAAAACTCCTTTTGTTCTCAGAAATAAATATAAACCTGTAGCAATGACACTTCCCAGCACCGGGCCAACTATTGGTACCCACGCATAACTCCACTGTGAAGAGCCCTTGCCCTGTATTGGCATGATAGCATGAAACAATCTAGGTCCAAAATCCCTAGCAGGATTTATAGCATAACCAGTTGTACCACCAAGTGACAAACCAATTGCAATAACTACAAAGGCTACAGGAATTCCCCCTAAAGCTCCCATATCTATCGGATAAGCCGTAGTCACACTAGCCTCACCAGCATGAGCAACCACACCATGCATTGTTAAAATTGCAAAAATAAGTACAAAAGTAGCAATAACCTCACTAGCAAAGTTTGAGGGTAAATGCTTAATAGCTGGTGATGTACAATGAGTAGCTAATTTCAAGTCAGTATTATCAGTAGCTGAGTAGTGTGGATAATACATAGTCCACACTAGAAGCTGACCAACCATAGCACCTAATATCTGTGAAATAACAAATGGTACAACCCACCCCCATGAGAACTTACCGGCAATAGCAAGTGCTAATGTAACAACTGGATTTAAGTGAGCTCCACTAATAGGGCCAGCAACCAACACGCCCAAAAACACTGCCAAACCCCAAGCGAATGTGATAACAATCCAACCACCATTCTCTGACTTAGTGCCTTTTAAAACAACTCCGGCAACCACACCATTTCCCAGCAGTATCAAAATCATTGTGCCGATAAATTCAGCTATGCACGCTTCTAACATAAATAACCCTTAACTATACAACTCATCAACATTAAAGTTCTTAGAAAATTCCATAAAGCTATCAATTTGCTGATTTTGCCAAGCTTCATCTTTATCCAACTCTTCTGCCATAAGTTTAGTAACAACTGGGGCTGCATCGATACTAGCCTTAATATCTAAAAAGGCTGCTCTAGTTCGGCGAGCTAAAACATCCTCAACAGTTTGAGCCTTCTCAGCTCTAACATGATAAACAACCTCTGCCTGATAATATGGTAAATCATCATGTAACAACTCAAAATTATCAAGCTCTGTCTGGATTGCTTTAATATCTTCAGCATTTTTACCATAAACCTTTAGTGGATAAGCATCTTTTGGTTCAATAGCGTCAACAAGTAACTCATTAGAAGTCTTGGAAGTCTTTTGAGCAATTTTTTTAGTCTCGATAAAATCTATAACATCCTGCCCCATCCTTCTAAAGATTGTCCACTTACCACCAACAACTGTGATTAAGCCATCTTTTGACTCTACAACCTCATGCTTACGCGAAATTTTTGCTGTATTTTTAGCATTCTTTGGCGACACCAATGGTCTTTGGCCACAATAGACAGACTTGATATCTGCTACTGTAGCTTTAGTTTTAGCATACTGGTTAAATGTCTCTAGGATAAAATCAATCTCAGACTTCTCAGCTCTTGGCTCAATACTTGGAGCTTCTTTTTTGATATCTGTAGTACCAACGATTAAATGATTATGCCAAGGCAATATAAATAACACTCGACCATCTTCTGTTTCTGGAATTAAAATTGCATGCTCTGTCGGAAACTTTTCTCTATCAAAGACTATATGTGTACCTTGAGCAACCGATACATATTTATGAGAATCTTGCTGATTTGCGATATCAATAGTTTTATCTGTAAATGTCCCTGTAGCATTCACTATATGTTTAGCTGTAAATTCTTTTTGCTCGCCTGACAGAGTATCAACCACTTTTACAGTATCTAATTTTGAATTTGTAGGGCTAAAGACCTTCTCAACCTTATGATAATTAAGAGCTGTACCACCTTTTGCCTCAAAAGTTTTCATCAATGAGATCAGTAATCTAGTATCATCAAACTGACCATCATAATAAACTAAACTTTTCAGCAATTTCGAATCATCAATATTTGGTAGCTCTGCCAATGTTTGCTGTTTATTTAGATTATAGCTTTTGCCAATCTTATACTTACCTGATAAAAACTCATATAGCTTCACACCAATTGTATATTTAATAGTCTCAAAATAACTACGAGTTGGAATAAGATAAGACTGCTTATGAGTCAAGTGTGGAGCATTGTGTAAGAATGAATATCTTTCCTCAAGCCCTTCCTTCACTAAAGCAAAATCAAAATTCTCAAGGTATCTCAGGCCACCATGAATCAACTTAGTTGACTTTGAAGATGTACCTTTACCAAAATCATAGGCTTCTAAAAGCAAAGTTTTGTAGCCTCTAGAAACCGCCTCTACAGCGCAACCAAACCCAGTTGCACCACCACCTATAACTATTATATCGTATTCGTTTTTCATTTATTTTTTTCAAATCTTTATATCTAAAAAATCGCCACTCTTACAGAGCAACCACAAAATTTGCTAATATTACTCAGCCCAAGCCTTACTTCTATCTACTGCTTTTTTCCAACCCTTATAATCATGGGCTACTGTTTGAGGGTCTTTTTGTGGCTCAAAAGTCTTCTCTGTTGTGAGAATAGATTTCAATTCTTCTTTATCTTTCCAAAAACCTACAGATAGACCCGCTAAGAACACAGCCCCCAAACCTGTAATCTCATTAATTTTAGGCTTGGAAATCTTTGATTGTAGTATATCTGACTGGAACTGCATTAGAAAATTATTTTGAACCGCTCCACCATCTACTCGAAGCCCTGCTAAATCAAGACCCGTGCCTTCTTTCATACAATCTAAAACATCTTTTGCCTGGTAAGCTATAGCCTCAAGTGCTGCCCTTATGATATGCTCCCGCCTAGTATCACGAGTAATACCAACAATAGTCCCTCGAGCATACATATCCCAGTATGGCGTACCGAGACCAACAAAAGCTGGGACCAAATAAACACCATCCGTTGAATCAATTTTTGTAGCATAGTACTCACTATCTTCAGCAGAGCGTACAAGACCTAGACCATCACGAATCCATTGAATAACTGCTCCCGCGATAAATACACTACCTTCAAGAGCATAAGTTGGCTTACCATTCTCAGCCCAAGCAATAGTCGTAAGGAGCCCTGCATCAGAAAACACAGGTTTATCACCAACATTCATTAAAGCAAAGCACCCTGTACCATAAGTGTTTTTCGCCATACCTTCCTCAAAACAGCAATGACCAAATAAAGCTGACTGCTGGTCACCTGCCACACCAGCTATTGGAATTCTAGCGCCGCCCAAAGTACTTGGATGAGTGTGCCCAAAATCGCCACTTGAAGATCTAACCTCTGGTAGCATTGATACAGGAATATCTAAATACTCTAGAATTTTTTTGTCCCATTCAAGTGTATTGATATTGAATAACATTGTTCTTGAAGCATTTGAAAAGTCAGTAGCGTGAACTTCACCTTTAGTTAAATTCCAGATTAACCAAGTATCGATTGTTCCAAAAAGTAAATCTCCTTTTTCTGCTTTTCCCCTAGCACCATCTACGTTATCAAGTATCCACTTAACTTTTGTACCGGAGAAATATGCGTCGACCACAAGACCTGTATTTTTACGAATATAATTAGTAAATTCTTTATCTTTATTGATTTCATCACAGATATGAGATGTTCTTCGGCACTGCCAAACTATAGCATTATAAACTGGCTGGCCTGTATTCTTATCCCAAACTACTGTGGTTTCCCTTTGGTTAGTAATACCTATTGCAGCTATATCTCGCGGAGAAACTCTAGCATACTCTAGAGCTTCTCTAACAATACTACTTTGCGATGCCCAAATTTCCATAGGGTCATGCTCTACCCAACCATTCTTTGGGTAAATTTGAGTAAATTCTTTTTGCGCTATCTTTTTAATATTACCTTGCTTATCAAAGATAATAGCACGAGAACTAGTGGTCCCCTGGTCTACTGCTAATATAAATTCTTTTGACATAAAAAAACTCCATAAGTAAAAAAACTACAAATTTCTAAATAAATATTTTATGCTTTTTTCTCTTTAATAAAAAGAGACAGCAACACAGATAAAAACATTAATACTGGTAAAATGAATAATGAATATTTAAACGCCTCTAGTTGCGCAAAACCATAATTCTCCAAAGATGAAACCATATATCCAACAAATGGCTGAAGCACAGCACCACTTAAAGGTATAAATAAATTGACTGCCGCGATACCAGTAGCTATATACATTGGACTGATGTGTTGGCGCAAAATTGTAAAATTAAGCACGTGAGCTGCTTGCATCCCACCCCATAGCACGCACAATATACACATAATTATTGGATTAACATGTAGGTACACAACAGCCACAACGATAAACAAACCAAAAATTGAAGCCCATGTAAGTAAGGCTTTTTGTTTGTTTAACAACGTTGCTACAACTCCCCATAAAGGACTAAAAATTGCAATCCCAATAAATATCATAGATGATGCTAAACCAGCATAGTGCTCAGGATATCCATCCAAACTTAAGAATCTATAGCTCCACAAATCAGCAAATATAGCTGTAGTCCCATAAATTGTAAAACAAAAAAAACCATTTAATAATATTTGTTTAATTTTAAAAACTATTGGAATATCTTCAATCTTTGTATGAGTATCAGCCAACTCATCTGTATCTGTCTGGTTATGCGGCTCCTTAAACGGTATAAAAAACAATACACTTAAAAATAACACTACTGAGACAATAAGAATTCCAGACATTATAACTTGGATACTAAAATTATTGGCCAAAATAACTAGTGGCAATCCAGTCAGAGTTCCCGCGCCATACATGAGCATCTGAGTCGCCCCCGTGAATAGAGGGAAAGTTCTTTTAGGAAGCCATATAGCTATCGCTTTTAGTGCAGATAAGAAAGCAAATCCTCCACCAATACCTGCTAATACTCTATATAAAATAAGATATTCTGGAGATGTCGCTCTAGTTGCGATAAAAACCCCTATAGAAAATATGAAGGTGCTGACTGCCATAATTCTTTTGACACCAAACTTATCTAATAAAATACCTGCTGGAAGTTGTGAAGCAACATACGCCCAATAAAATGCTGAGCTTAAAACACTAATTTGCTCTGGCGTTAGGTTATATGGTGCTGTAGAAAAGTCATTATAAAGTGAATTTCCTGAAGCTCGTATTATGAATTCAAGTGCATAAAAAAATGCACATATAAACCATATCGTAAATCCAACTCTGGTAATTTTTTGCATAGTTTGAAATATAGAGATTAATTATTTAAAAAATTATGCTAGAAAACCCTCTACATGTAAATAAAATAATCTCTCTTGAGCCCAAACTAGCTACTCTATCTAGATAGCATTAAAAACTAATTTAGAAATTCCATTCAAATCCTGTTTTCAACATTCTTGAGCCTTTATATTGTGCTCCATCGAATCCTGTAAACATATCCGTATTATCTGCCATTTCACCAGTTAAGTTATATTGCCCTTCTAAGAGAAGCCCAAAGTTATCTGATAGATTATATTTAGCACCTGTTCTTCCACTAGCAAACGCTGCTATGCGAGACCCTGTATCATATGCAGAATTAACATTATTTAACTGATATGGATTAGCTCCTAACACAGTACCACCATAGAGCTCAAACTTATCATTCCACAATTTTTTAACTAACTTTGTTTCCTGGGTATAAAACTTTGTATCTTTGAGATCTCCCATAGATCCTTCAGCTATTAGGTTAGTAGAGCTAGTATATGCATCAAAAGTAAGGCTATCAGTAATATCAATAGCACTATCAGAAACATTAACCAAAAAATCGGAAGCATTTTCCCTATCTATCACTTCATTTCCACGCTCTGTACTTGGACGATAAAAAGCATCATTTGCTGTTATGTAATACTTACCTGTTTTTAGATCAAGTTTATTATCAGAATAAGCAAAAAAAGAACATAAAAATAACACAGAAAAAGCTACTACATTCTTCATAATTGACACCTCCATATTTAAAACCAATATTATCATAATTTAATACTAATTAGATCATGTTAAAAAAAGTTAATTAGACTTTTAGCTAATGAAAAGATAAATTAAAGAAATATTCATTTTAGGTATTTGGTAATGCAAAAATTTAAACTATCGTTAGTATTAGTAGTAGGAATTAGTTTTTATTGCTATGAATTTTTTCTGAGAATACTGACAGGTGCTTATCAAGAACAAATAGTTGAACACTTTAATCTTTCAACACATATTGGATTTTCTTTTTTAGTATCTAGTTACAATATTACATACCTCCTAATGCAAATACCTGCTGGAATACTACTTGATAGATACGGTAGTAAGAAAGTACTTATCAGTGCCACTATACTCTGTGGAGTTGGTAACATCATTTTTGTCTCAGGTGGTTACGAATTAGCACTATTCGGTAGATTACTAGTAGGACTAGGATCTTCATTTGCTTTTATTGGTGTTCTAAAACTTACTTTAGAAAATTTTGAATCAAAATATTTCCCGATAATAACAAGTTTAGTTATATCACTCGGAACACTCGCTGCAGCATTTTCTCAAAACATAAGTGTCATCATATCTCACTATGATACTTCTTGGATAAATATCTTTATCTATTCTGGGGTTATAGCCCTGCCCCTAGCACTGCTTTTTCAAATCATAATCCCACAAGAAAGATATTCTTCGACACTTATGCCAAAGTTTAGTGAAATACTAAAACGAGGTAAACAGCTAATAAAAAATAGTTTAATCTGGAAAAACGCAATGTGGGCAGGACTTCTATATACACCAACAGTAATTTTAACATCACAATATGGTGTACTGTATTTCAAGCAGTCTTACGGTTTTGACAGTATATATTCAACAACCATGATAACTGCGATTTTCATTGGTTGGATTATTTTTTCACCAATAATGACACATATGTGTAACAAATTCAGTGGAAAAAAAATCATAACCATTTCAATAGTCGGAATTATTCTAATATCCGTACTAATAAATGCTCATTTATTTAAGAATTATGCTATTAGTATTGCGTTCTTATTCGGCACTTTTTCAGCATCACAAGTCTTAGTGTGGTATTACTTTAATAAGATATGCTCTCCAAGTTTTGCTGCGGTTGGGATTGCAATCACAAATATGCTTATAACATTAGTAATAGAGATTGGACAACTCAGTGCTGGACTAGCTATTGATGGTGGTGATCATTTTAATATAAACGCAAGTACAAGTATAACGATTGCTTTTGTTACTGTTCTGACTTTAGCATTCATTATCATGAGAAGCATGGTCAAAAATATTAAAGCTTAACTAAATTTGCAATATCTGCTAACAGTATTTTCTGACCAACATCTGTACCAAAGTCCACAGTATAAAACTCTTTTGAACCTTGAGATTGTGCTTTGACAACCCCCCCCTTACCAAAGACCTTATGAAACACCTTATCTCCTTTTTTGAACTTATTACCTTTCTTATCATTTGACTTAAGAAAGTCAAAAGGAGATACACCAAAGTTTGATTTTTGCTTTAACTTTGGTTTATTTTGAGATCTTACAGTTAGTTTACCCTCATTAACATGTTCAGAGTCTATTTCCATCAGAAAGCGTGATTTAACTTGGAAACTACTTCTACCAAAGATATTACGCACTTGAGCATAGCTAATGGTTAGAGCCTTCATAGCTCTTGTAACAGCAACATAAAATAAACGTCTCTCTTCAGCTAGCTTTTCTTGGATTTTTTTAGATTCTGCACTAGTATATGCCTCTTCAGCATTAATAATCGAGTTAGGAGGAAATACTCCTTCTTCTGCTGCTACTAAGAAAACATAGCGAAATTCTAAACCTTTTGACGCATGTATTGTCATTAGCTGAACACTATCTGTATTTTCATCAGCCTGCATCTCACCAGCTTCTAGCACTGCAAAAGACAAAAAATCTTGTAGTATATCAGTATTATCATCAAGTAATTCTATCTGCGGTTCAAAATCTTTAGCTGCACTGATTAACTCTTTCAAGTTATCAATTTTTTGACGATCTTTTTCAGTATCTTTTTCTTGATATGATGCCAACAAACCACTTTCATTGATTACAGTTTCAAGAAGCTTATCTAGACTTAAGTCTTTTATTTGTGATGAAATAGCATTTATAATTTCTATAAACTTCAACAGAAGAGACGCGGTTCTTTTTGTTACAATTTCTTTCTGGATAATATCTATAGTGGCTTGCCAATATGATACATTATTAATCTGTGAGAAATTACGAATTGTATCTAAAGTTTTGTTGCCAATTCCTCGTGTTGGTGTGTTAATAATTCTCTCAAATGCTAAGTTGTCATTACTTGTAAGAGCTAATCTCAAATATGCTAAGGCATCCTTAACTTCAGCTCGATCAAAGAAACGAAAACCTCCATAAATCCTATAAGGTATACTTGCATAAATACAACTCTCCTCAAGGACACGCGACAAATAGTTTGAACGATATAAAATTGCTATATCAGAGTAATCGACTCCACCATCATGTAATTGGCGAATTTTATCTATAATATATTTCGCTTCATCACGCTCATTAACTGCACAATATACTTCAACTTTTTCGCCATCTTCAGCAGCAGACCATAGCTCTTTTAACATTCTATTATCGTTATTTTTGATTACAGAATTAGCTACTTTAAGAATATTCTTTGTTGAACGATAGTTTTGCTCTAACTTTATGATTTCAACATCGTTTAGATCTGCGACATATTTGTGAATGTTATCAACGACTGCACCACGCCAACCATATATTGACTGATCATCATCACCAACAGCCATCATGTAGTTATTATCTGTAACAAGTAACTTCAACCACATATATTGGACTTGGTTAGTATCCTGAAACTCGTCTATCAAAATATACCTGAATAAACTCTGATAGTATTCTCTAAGCTGTTGGTTAAGAGAAAACAATTCATATAAATACAAAAGTAAGTCGGCAAAATCTAAAGCATTATCTAACAGCAACCTCTCTTCATAAGCAGTATAAATATGAGCATAATTAATGTCATACTGCTTTGTTAATTTGTTACTACGAATAGCCTTATCTTTTTGCTTATTAATAAAATTTTGCAATAATTTTGGTGGATATTTTTTATCATCAAGATCCAAACTCTTAATTACTTTTTTGATTAATTGAGCCTGCTCATCTTGATCAAGAATTCTAAAGTTCTTATCCAGACCCAACTCATGAGCATGCTTACGCAATAACCTATGAGCAATACCGTGAAAAGTACCTATCCACATACCAAAAGTTGAAATGCCAAGCATTTTCTCAACTCGGTGTTGGATTTCTTTAGCTGCTTTGTTTGTAAATGTTACAGCTAGAATATTTTCTACAGATACTCCTTTATCACGACAAAGATACGCTATACGAGAAGTTAAAACTTTTGTCTTGCCACTACCGGCTCCAGCAAGTATCAAAGAATTACGATCCTCTAGCAAGGTCGCTTTTTTTTGTTGGGGATTTAACCCTGAAAGAAAGTCTTTATTAGACATTAGAATCAATATTTTATATAACTAGATAGACAATATTTTAACAAAAAATATTCTACTAATGTGAAGTTTCAATAACTAAACTTATTACTGTTGTGAATTAGAGCTAAACAATGCGCTTGTGAAGTTTTTTGCATTAAATACTTGCAGATCGTCAATCTTCTCACCAACACCGATAAATCTAAGTGGTAGTCCCATTTTCTTAGCAATTGAGAAGACTATTCCACCTTTTGCAGTACCATCAAGTTTAGTGATTGTTATACCTGTTAGGTTAACAATCTCATTAAATGCCTCAGCTTGACTAAGAGCATTACCACCAGTTGTAGCATCTACAACAAGCATTGTTTCATGAGGTGCAGAATCATCGACTTTTTTAATTACCTTAACAACTTTTTTTAGTTCTTGCATCAGATTATCTTTATTATGCAAACGTCCTGCAGTATCTGCTATTACTACATCGATACCTCTAGATTTTGCAGAGCTTATAGCATCATAAATAACTGACGCGCTATCAGCTCCTTCTTTTTGATAGACAACTTGCGTATTATTTCTATCACCCCATTCTCGAAGCTGCTCAACAGCTGCTGCACGGAAAGTATCTCCAGCTGCCAATATCACTGATTTACCTTCAGACTGTAGTTTTTTGGTAAGCTTACCTATAGTTGTTGTTTTACCTACACCATTTACACCGACAATAAGTATTACATAAGGAGTATTTTCATGATTAATCTGTAATGGTTGCTGACACGGCAAAATAATTTCTGTCAGTTTATCCTGAATAATTTCATTAAGCTTATCTGCCGTCTGAAGCTCATTTCTTGCTACTTTCCCACGTAAATACTCAACTATTTCGTCAGTAGCCTCAACACCAACATCAGATGTTAAAAGTTGCATTTCAATATCTTCTAGCAGCTCTTCATCAACTACTTTTTGCCCCATAAGAATGGTGCTTAAGCCACTTCCAAACTTACTAGCTGTCTTTGACAGACCTGACTGAAGCCTTGAAAATAGTCCTTTTTTATTATCTTGTTCGTGAACTTTTTCTATTTCAGGTGATGACTGAACTTCTTTCTTCTTTTTAAAAAACATTTAGTTATACTCTAGAAAAATTATTATAAAAATCGACTACTCAAAATATTTATCTCTAAGCTTTGCTATCTTTTGATGCAAAGGATCAAACATGCTTACAATGTTTTTAGACTTTATAAAGTGAACTTCTCCTTCAAAAGCAATTTCATCCCCTGCCTGAGCATAAACTTCTAAAAGCTTATAACGTAAATCAATATTATTAGGATTCTTCTCTAATGAATCTTGAATAGTAATACTTGCTTCAACATACTTCTCACTATCCAAAAATTGCTCAACAAGCTCATTTACATATTGAAGCTCCTGCTCGGCCTGCTCTTGAGAATCTAATTCTTGAATTTTAGATTCATCATCAGCATTTAAAAGTGCTTCATCAGTATTAGTTTCAAATACAACTCCTCGTTCTGTTTTAACTACAACATTATCTCTCTCAGAGTATATATTATTAGTTATTTCAGCAGATTCATTGTTCTCAGAAATATCTTGATTTAGCTCATGCTCAAAGTCTTCTGAACTAGCCTTGTTTTGGCTATTAGAATTAACTTTATTAGCATTATCAAAAAAATCAAACTCTTCTTGAGGGCCGCTATTAGACTTTCGAGAACTATAAAACTCATTTCCCGAAACAACAGGAGAAATACGTGACATTAGGTGATCTCTTTTCTTTCTTGAGATTATTTCTAACTCCTGTTCTTTCTTCGAGTTTCTTGTTTCCCAAAATCTCCTACCGACAATAACAGCCACGGCTAAAACTACGATATAAACGATAAACTTAAATAGTGAGCCTAAAAATGAAAATGTGCTTTCTTCATATGATTCATTTTCTTGAATATTTGCTGAACTTATTTGGCTATCTAGATTACTTTTATATGCTTCGTGAGCATTTTCTTCTCCAGGTATTAAGGTTGGAATCTTATCCTCACTTAATACATTGGGGGATGATGAACTATCAGATTCAGAATCTGTTGAAACCATTGTTTGATCGCCAAGCTTAGGTGTACTTGATGAATCATTACTAGAAGAAGGCTGATTATACGAACCTTGAATCATCCGATTTCTTGTCAAGGTTAGACCATCTTCAACTTCACCTTTAGTAGTAGGAATGGCAAGTTTATCACCAATTTTGATTCTATTATCAACGATTCCTGGAATCTCAGATTTATTTATGCCCTTTATTGCATCAGTTAATTCAGAAGTACTTACACCACTCACTGAATGGCTTTTTGCTATTTTATACAGATAGTCATTCGACTTAACTGTATATATCTCCATCGCGAATGCAGGCGCTACCATAACCAACGCACATCCAGCGGCAAGAATCTTATTGATACCCTTAAACATCTAGCACCCTAATATAAATTTATAAACAAATACTTGAAAATTATAGCATATTTTTTTTACTTAAAAAGTATATGATTTTAATGCTCTCTTGTAGCACTAAATATAATATCAGGATTTTTATCCTGCGCTAAGTGCAAGTTTACTCCTGTTGGCGCAAGATATGTAAGATAGCCAGCACCATCATATGATAGATTAGCCTCATATTTTTTCTTAAAATCATTAAGCTTTTTCTCATCATCACAAAAAATCCAGCGAGCTAATGATACATTGACCCCTTCATAAGAACACTTAACGTTATACTCTGAGGCGAGACGTTGAGCAACCACATCAAACTGAAGTATACCAACAGCTCCAAGTACAAGATCATTAGAAATCACTGGCTTAAAGACTTGAGTTGCACCCTCTTCCGATAGTTGCACCAGTCCTTTTTGTAAAGCCTTCATCTTGAGTGGATCATTCAGCTTAACTCTCTTAAAAATCTCTGGCGCAAAATTTGGAATACCTTTAAACTTAAGCTTCTCGCCTTGAGTAAAACTATCACCTATCTGAATACTACCGTGATTATGCAAACCAATTATATCTCCAGCATAACCCTCTTCAACTTGCTCGCGCTCACCTGCCATGAATGTTAAAGCTTTTGATATTTGCATCATTTTGCCTGTTCGTTCATGATAAATTTTCATTCCTTTCTCATATTTACCTGAACATATCCTAAAAAAGGCAATTCTATCGCGATGCTTATCATCCATATTAGCCTGTATTTTAAACACAAAGCCTGTTAACTTACCTTCATCTGTATTTACAAGCCTTTCATTTGTCTCGCGTGGCTGCGGATCAGGTGCATAAGCTGTAAAACCATCCATCATCTCTTTTACACCAAAGTTAGATAACGCTGTTCCAAAATATACAGGTGTTAGCTCTCCTTTTAAGAATGCTTCTTGATCAAACTCGTGACTAGCTCCACGTACTAGTTCTATTTCCATCTCCAAGTCATCAAATAGCTCTGTACCAATTTCATTTTTAGCATTAGCTAAACCTTTAATTTTTTTATAAGGATGAATTTCATGACCATGCCCTCCTTCAAAAAGAGTAACTTCATCTTCATACAAATCATAAACTCCTTTGAAAAATTTACCCATGCCTATTGGCCAATTCATAGGAGCACACTTGATTTTCATAATATCTTCAACCTCGTCCAGAAGCTCTAATGGATCTCTTGTATCTCGGTCAAATTTATTCATAAAAGTCAAAATAGGTGTATCCCTGAGACGACAAACATTCATAAGCTTAATTGTACGATCTTCTACACCCTTAACAGCATCAACAACCATCAATGCTGAATCTACTGCTGTTAATGTACGATAAGTATCCTCGGAAAAATCCTCATGTCCTGGAGTGTCAAGTAGATTTACAATTTTATTATTATAAGGAAACTGCATTACAGAGGTTGTGATAGATATCCCTCTTTCTTTTTCCATTTCCATCCAATCAGATGTCGCATGCACACCACTTTTTTTAGCTTTTACTGTTCCTGCTGTTTTAATAGCATTTCCAAACAAAAGCATCTTCTCAGTAATTGTTGTCTTACCCGCATCAGGGTGAGAAATAATTGCAAAAGTTCTTCTTTTAGCAATTTCTTTTAAAATATCACTCATAATTTTTATCTTCTTATATAAATCAACTAACAAAGATTTTACTAGAAATATTTTTATTTAAAACTAAAAATATTTATCCAAAATGGTGCAGATTTCTTTTTCGATGACATCTATAGACTGAGAAGCATCAATTTCATAGGCATTATTATTTTTTGTCACTAAACTCTTAAAAACAGCTCTTGTTCTATCAAAAAATGCTAAACCTGCTTTCTCAATTCTATCAGGAGAACCTACTTTACCTGCTCTAGCCAATCCAACAGCAGGATCAATATCTAAATATATTGTTAAATCAGGCTGACAATCTTTTAAGAATGTCTCATTTAGAGCATTTAACTTATCAAAACCAAGCTCTCGGCCACCACCTTGATAAGCCATGCTAGACCAGTAGAACCTATCTGATACTACATGAAGATTGCTTTCAAGTGCTGGCTTAATTAGAGCTTCAACATGCTGCACTCTACTTGCATACATCAATAAAAGCTCAGTATCCGAAGCGACCATCTCTTCTTCACAATCCTTAAGTGCTAGAGCTCTTATTTCTTCGGCGACCTTAGTACCCCCTGGCTCACGAGTATACACTGTAGCTAAAGATCTAGAGTCTAAATATTTCTTAATAATACCAATAGCTGTACTTTTGCCAGCACCATCAAGACCTTCTATAACTATAAATTTTGACATAATTTTTATATAAACAATCCTACAATTACTGCTGATAGAAAACTAACTAAGGTGGCTCCAAACAGCATTTTTAAACCAAAAGCACCCACTATCTCCCCAGACCTTTTACTTAACGAGTATATTGTACCAACCACAATCCCAATTGAGCTAAAATTTGCAAAAGACACTAGAAACACAGAAATAACCGCCTGAGTATGTAATGATAAATTAGCCATATTATCTTTAACCATCAACATCGCCACAAACTCATTTGATACTAATTTTGTACCCATCACTTTTCCAGCAAATAAAAGCTCACTTGCAGGAATATGTAGAACCCACGCAAATGGATAAAACAGATAACCTAATAAGTTTTGAAATGAAATACCTAATATACTTTCAAAAACTGAATTTAGTGTAGCTATTAGAGCCATAAAGCCAATTAAAATTGCCGCAACTACAACAGCTATTTTAAAACCATCGAGGATGTATTCTCCTAATACTACAAAAAAAGCTCTTTTACTGTCCGTATCATAATCAACCTCTAACTCTTCATAACTAGACTCTTTTTTATAATCATAGGGGTTTATGATATGTAGTACAAAAAAAGTACTTAGCATATTCATAATAATTGCCACACATACATATTTTGCATCAATCATAGTCATATATGATCCTAATATCGACAAAGATACTGTTGACATTGCCGTAGCCGCCATTGTATACAAAACATTCGGAGATAAATGTCCAATAATATTTTTATATGCTAAGAAATTCTCTGCTTGCCCAAGTGATATTGAACTTACAGCATTAAATGATTCTAACTTACCCATACCACTAACCTTGGATAATAAAAACCCAACACTTCTAATGACTAAAGGTAGAATCTTAAGGTACTGTAAGATACCAATGAGTGCAGAAATAAAGACTATTGGCATCAAAACATTTAAAAATAAAACAAAACCATTATTCTCATTAGTATCAATATTACCAAAAACAAATCTTACGCCAACTTGAGACTTATCAATCAGAAAATCAAAAACACTAGCAAAACCATTCATAATAACAACACCAAAACGTGTTTCTAGTAGAACCACACACATCACTAGTTGCACAGTCATTATTATAAATAAAGAGCGGTATTTGATAGCTTTTCTATCTGAGCTACAAATAAAAGCTAATAAAAAAACAACTACAACTCCAAGAATAAAGAACAAAAGTCTTGAGATCACAACTTTACCTTTAAACTATTAATCCGACTACACATGCTGATAAAAAACTAACCAACACTGCACCATAAAGAATTTTCAAACTAAATTTAGAAACTTTAACAGATGCTTCTTTACTCAAAGCCTGAATCGCTCCTATGATTATCCCAATTGAACTAAAGTTTGCAAAGGAAACCAAAAATACTGATATAACCGCTTTAGTGTGCTCTGTAAATTGCTGTGATTGAGTACTCATCATCTGCATCGCCACAAACTCATTAGTTACCATTTTAGTACCCATAAGCTGTCCTGCTGCGTGCAACTCATCGCCATTAACATTAAGTATCCAAGCCATAGGATAAAACAGATAACCCAACAAATCCTGAAAACTTAGACCAAATAGACTACTAAATATCGCATTTAACATTGCAATTAGAGCAATAAATCCAATAAGCATTGCAGAAACAATAACAGCAACTTTAAAACCATCTAGTATGTACTCGGCAAGCATCTCAAAGAAGCCTTGCTTCTCTTCTTCAAACTCTTCATGTAACTTATCATAACTAAACTCTTCGGAAGCTTCATAAGGGTTAATAATATTTAACACAAAGAAAGTCCCAAACATATTCATCACTAGAGCAACACATACATACTTAGGATCTAATAATGACATATAAGCACCTGCAACTGCTAAAGATACTGTAGACATTGCCGTTGCAGACATTGTATACAATACATTTGAAGGAAGATGGCCAATAATTTTTTTGTAATTAATAAAGTTTTCTGATTGTCCGACAGCAAGTGAACTAACAGCATTAAATGATTCTAACTTACCCATACCCGTAACTTTTGATAGAATCCAACCTATGCCCTTAATTACAAGAGGTAGTATTTTGAAGTACTGTAAGATACCAATCAGTGAAGATACTAGAACAATAGGCATTCCCACATTGAAAAAGAAAATGAAGCCATTTTTAGACATATCAGTAAGATCACCAAAAATAAATGCTGATCCTTGATGTGCATAGTTAAGCAAATGCTCAAAACCTTCGGCAATAAAACCAACAACCTTTATACCTACTTCAGACTCAAGCATGAAAAAGCCAAGAGCTATTTGTACAACCAAAATAACCACTAGGTTTTTGTACCTGATTTTTTTCCTATCACTACTCCATATATAAGCTAAAACAAAAACAACAACAATACCGAGTATAAAAAACAATATCCTAGTAGCCACTACTAACTTCTCCATTTAAAAGGTTATCGAGTAAACCACTAACTCCGAATCTAAAGCTATCTGCTACTACATATTTTTTTGACATAATCTCTTCCGCTAGTTTAATATACCCTAAGGCCTGAGCTTCTTCTCTAATACCACCAGAAGCTTTAAAACCAACCTCATATCCAGAGTTTTTTATAGTCTCTAAAATCACTTTAGCGGCTCCTAAGCTTGCGCCATTTGGTGTTTTACCTGTAGATGTTTTAACAAAATCAGCTCCATTTACTATAGCATCATGGCTTGCTTTACTGATTAAGTTATCTTCATTCAATTCGCCTGATTCAATTATGACTTTCAAGACACGATCTTGGCATACATTTTTGACTTTCTCGATCATATCACATGATTTTTGTGAATGATCTTTTTGGATATATTCATTATAATCAATTACTAAATCAATCTCATCTGCTCCCAATGATACTGCTTCTTTAGCTTCTAAGACAATATCTTCAACTGAGCTATTCCCCTTAGGGAAATTAATCACAGTTGCAACTTTAAAATCACTACCTAAAGTTTTTTTAACTACAGGGACGAATTGTTTATAAACGCATATTGCAGCAACTTCACCTAAAGAATTTTTAGCTTTTGCGCATAGCTTAACGATATCAGCATCAGTGTCACTCTCACCTAGCTGAGTCAAGTCCATTAATGATACTATCTTCTGTCTAGTTGTCATTATTAGCTCCAAAGATTGACTTACCATATCTCAGAGGCTCTACACCCATATAATCAGCAATTGTTTGACCAATATCCGCAAATGTATCCCTTGCCCCAATGAACTCTGCTTCGATATTCCTGCCCCATAATAAAAACGGTACACATTCTCTTGTATGATCTGAGCCTGGTGCAGTTGGATCACAACCATGGTCTGCTGCCAGTATAACAATAGTATCTTCATCTAGCTTAGCATCTAAGTCTGGAATTCTTGAGTCTAAATACTCTAATGCTTTACCATACCCTTTAGGATCTCTACGATGACCATAACTTGAATCCAAGTCAACAAAGTTTGTAAACACCAATGTATTTTCTTTTGCTGATTCATACTCTCTAATCGTATTATCAAATAACTCTTCTAGTCCTGTAGCTTTTACTTTTTTAGATATACCTTGATTAGCATAAATATCAGCAATTTTACCTATTGAAACAACTTTACCACCTTGATTAGTTAACTTATCAAGTAATGTTGGTGCCGGTGGCAATATCGAAAAATCCTTACGATTACCAGTACGAGTATATTCATCGGCAGACTCCCCAATAAATGGACGAGCAATAACCCTACCAACTTTCATTCCCATCTCATCAAGAATTTCTCTAGCTATTTTGCAGATATTCAATAATTTATCTAAACCATAATAATCTTCATGAGCAGCAACCTGAAAAACGCTATCTGCAGATGTATAAACAATTGGCTTCTTAGTAACACAACTCTCGCAACCATGCTCTTTTAGAACTTCAGTTCCTGATGCATGACCAGCATCTATAAAACCATCGGTAAGTCCAGCTCGTTCAACCCATTCATCAATAAACTCTTTATCAAAATAACCTTGATCACCTTTATTGGTAAAATAGTACCAATCAAACATAACAGGCACGCCAGCTAGCTCCCAGTGACCACTCGGTGTATCCTTACCTTTGCTAACCTCAGCACAATAGCCATACTTTGCATTTTCAATAACATCTATATGACCAACTTGTTGACTAAATTCTTTACACCTATTGTATTCAGCAGCCTTCAACAAACCTTTTGTTGCTAAGTTTGGGAGTTTGATACTCATGCCATTGTTAGTAAAATAGTCAACAATATGACCTAAAGTATCTGATCCTTCATCGCCAAAATCAGCAGCATCAGGTGCTTGTCCTATACCAAATGAATCAAATAATAAAATGACGGCTTTTTTATTCTTTAACATAATCACTAAACACCTTTTTTGTTATTCTCTAGGAATGCAATTCTAATCCCCCGCAAAATCAAATCAGGAGATATCTCATCAAAGATTCCTTCATCTTTAAACAATCCTGCAAATCCACCTGTTGCTATAGTATAAACAGGGGCTTCAAATTCTTCTAAACTTCTGGCTTTAAGCTCTCTTAATGCTCCTAAATGACCATAATACAAGCCTGAGCGAATATTAGTCTTAGTATCATAACCTATAGCAACTTCTGGTTTGACAATAGTTATTGACGATAACTGTGAAGCTCCTTGACACAAAGCATTCAGTGAAAGCTTAACACCCGGCATAATTGAGCCACTTAAGTACTTTTTATCCTTAGTTACTAAATCAAAAGTAGTTGCTGTACCTAAATCAATAATTAGTAAATTTTTATTAGGATAATCAGCTATAGCTCCAATGCAGCTAGCTATTCTATCTGCTCCTACTTGATGAGCTTCAACAGAAGACATATCAAGATCAGTAGTCTCCATACTAATAAAGAATGGCTTCATATCAAAGTATTTTATGACAGCAGAGCCTAAAGAATAATTTAAGTGAGGAACAACTGATGATATAGCACAACCTTCTATCTGAGCTAAATCTACTGAGTTCTCTCTTAATGCCTGCCTTAGAAATACACCTATCTGATCCGATGTGGAATCGACTGATGAAGTAGCATATCTTATTTGAGAAACTATATTTTCTCCCTCAAAAACACCTATATGTATATGAGAGTTCCCCACATCCATTACTAATAACATAAAACATCCTATAACTATAATTTAATGTGCTTGATCCCAACTCTCACCAGAATCAACATTTACCTCTAGGGGAACACTTAACTTAATAGACGATTCCATTATACTTTTTATTTTCGCAGTTACTTCATCAAGATCGAGCTTTCTAACTTCAAATACTAATTCATCATGCACCTGCATGACCATTTTAATGTCATCATTATACTCTTGTGAAATAACAGTGTTAACATCTATCATAGCTTTTTTAATAATATCTGCTGCTGTACCTTGCATAGGAGCATTAACAGCAGCTCTTTCAGCAGCATTTCTCTGGATTGCATTTTTAGCACTAATTTCTGGTAGGTACAACCTTCTTCCAAGTATAGTCTCAACATAACCATTTTGCTTTGCAAATTCTTTAGCTGTAGTCATATACTCTTTTACACTTGGATAACGATTAAAATACACATCTATATATTCTTGAGCTTCTGCTCTTGGTATTTCCAACTGTTTAGCCAATCCAAAAGCACTCATACCATAAATAAGTCCAAAGTTTATTGCTTTAGCCCTTCTTCGTTGCTCACTAGTAACCTCATCAAGACCTATACCTAAAACCTCAGCCGCAGTAGCACTATGAATATCTAAGCCTTGATTAAAAGCTTTTAAAAGGTTTTTATCTTTTGACAAATGCGCCATAATTCTCAGTTCAATCTGAGAGTAATCCGCTGCAACTACACAAAAATCATTTTCAGCAATAAATGCCTGTCTAATTTTACGCCCCTCAGGACTCTTAATAGGAATATTTTGTAAATTCGGATCTGATGAAGAAAGTCTTCCAGTCACAGTACCTGTCTGATTATACGAAGTATGAACGCGACCATTTATATCAAGCATTTTTGGCAACTTATCTGTATAAGTATTTTTAAGCTTTGATAGGTGGCGATACTTCATTATTAATGCTGCTATTTCATACTCTTCAGCTAGCTGCACCAAAACCTCTTCAGATGTCGAAGCCTGACCCTTTGCTGTCTTTTTGACTGGGGGAAGCCCCATCTTTTCAAACAAAATCTCTCTTAACTGTACAGGTGAAGCTAAATTAAACTCCTGACCAGCAAGATCATAGCACTTAACTTCAAGCTCCTTTATAGAGTCCTCAAGATTAGCACTTTGTTCTATAAGTTTATCAGCATCTATTTTAACGCCTGTTTTTTCCATATTATTAAGGATAATAGTCAACGGCATTTCAACCTTAGAATATAGACTATATAACACTTCATCATCTTTTAGCATTTTCAAGAAATGATTATAAAGTCTAAATGTAATATCAGCATCTTCAGCAGCATATTTAGCTACTTTTTCTATATCTATTTGATCTAATATCAACTGATTACGACCAGTTCCAGCTAATGTCGTATATGCGATTGGCTCAATACCTAAGTGCTCTTTTGATAAGCTATCCATATCATGTTTACCACTACTTTTTAGCACATATGCCATAATCATAGTATCATTAACTAGATTAACTATCTTAACTCCATATTTTGACAAAACTTTTTCATCAAATTTAAAATTATGGGCAACTTTAGACTTTTGAGAATCTACGAAAATAGGTTTTAAACTATCTAAAACAATCTCTAGTTCTAATTGCTGTGGAACTCCAAGGTATCTATGCTGCAAAGGAATATAATAAGCTCGACCCTCTTTTGCACAAAATGATAGACCAACAAGGTTCGCCTCATAAGTATTAAGAGAATCTGTTTCTGTATCAAAAGCAAAACTACTGCTATTTTTTAACTCTTTGACCAAATCATTAAGTTGCTCTAGTGTTGCAACTATCTTATAGTCAACCTCTATATTTTCAGGTTGCGGTTTTGTTAACTTTAGTGAAGATGGAATACTTAAATCTTTAAGTAAAGATTTAAATTCATAACGTGTAAATACCTCATATAAGTATTCTTTATTTGCATTTTTACATTTTAAATCTTCTATAGATAGATTAAGCTCCACATCGCACTTTATAGTTGCTAATTTATAGGATAATTTGAGTAACTCGATATTATTGCGTAAACTTTCTCCAACTTTACCTTTGATATTATCTTGATTGGCAATAACACCATCAATATCATCATACTCTTGTAGCCATTTAATTGCTGTTTTAGGACCTACTTTTGGTACTCCTGGGATATTATCTGAAGAATCACCCATCAAAGCTAAATAATCTATAATTTGATCTGGTCTAATTTGATATTTTTCTATAACTCCCACCACATCAGTAGTTACATTTTTCATAGAATCATAAAGAGTCACATTATCCGTGACTAACTGTGCCATATCCTTATCACCGGTTGATATAATGACATCATAGCCTTGTTGCTCAAGATCTCTTGCCAATGTTCCTATTACATCATCTGCTTCAACGCCATCTTTTATTATCAATGGAAATCCCATATTCTCGATAATTTGATGTAACGGTTGGATTTGTACTCTAAGCTCATCATCCATCGCTTTACGATTTGCTTTGTATTCAGGATACATCTCATGACGAAAGTTCTTACCCTTAGGGTCAAAGACTACTGTGACATACTCGGTATCATACATAGCAGGCAGTTTCTTAAGCATATTAATCACGCCTATAATAGCCCCTGTTGGCTCACCTTGACTATTAGTAAGGTTTGGTAAAGCATGATATGCCCTAAAAAGATATGATGATCCATCAACTAAAACAATTTTTTTCATAGATTTTGCAGCTACTTTTTTATCAGGTTAATAGTAATATATATGCTTTGGTATATCAAACTGATTTATACTCTAGACTTCCATTCTAGTGACAAATTTCAGCTTAACCGAATAATCAATAAGGCTCTAAGGCTATATCAAGATACCACCAATTACTCTTGGCAAAATCTTTACACTTAATTGCATCCTTATAAGTCATAATAACTATCTGTTCAGGATCAAAATGTTCAAAATCCTTGGGCGTATATTTATGATGATCTCTGAAGATATGCTCATGGTAGATATTCACTCCAAGCTCATCAAGCGAGCTAAAAAATTTATCAGGGTTACCAATACCAGCAACAGCATCTATTGATTTACCATAGAAACTATCTATAGGTATGCTTTGTTTTGTTACAAGATTTACAAATTTTGTCGCCTTGATTTTAGCTCTGACAATATTAGAATTATAATTTAATAACTGACTATAGTTTTGGTTATCAAGATTACCTATAGCGATTATTTGATCCACTGATTTTAGTCTTTCTACCGGTTCTCTGAGAGGCCCAGCTGGTAGACATAATCCATTGCCAAACATCCTACTGGCATCGATTACTACCATCTCTTTAGTTCTAGCTAGTTTATAATGCTGCAAACCATCATCAGATATAATAACATCAGTATCAGGATAATTCTTTTCAATATATTTAACAGAATCAACCCTGTGTGGAGATATTACTATTGGCACCTTACCGCCTAATGCATCAAATAACATTGCCGGCTCATCACCACATACACTTGCGGGTGTCTTTGAGCCGACTTCAAAAGGATATTTTTCTGCCTTAGCACCATAGCCACGACTAATTATAACTGGCTTTTTACCTTGCTCTAGGTATTGATTAGCAAACATCCTCACTACAGGAGTTTTACCTGTTCCACCAACAGAGATATTACCCACGATAATTACAGGAATTTTTGACTTATATTGATTATTCTGTAGCCTAGTTTTACGATTATGAGCAATCTTTGAGAAAATAAAAGCGATAGGACTTAAAATATAACTGAGTATCCCCGGCTTTGGTCTATACCAAATCTT
The DNA here is from genome assembly GCF_000219045.1 of Francisella salina. Classification (NCBI taxonomy): domain Bacteria; kingdom Pseudomonadati; phylum Pseudomonadota; class Gammaproteobacteria; order Thiotrichales; family Francisellaceae; genus Francisella; species Francisella salina. The sequence continues at coordinate 613,085 of NC_015696.1, read as the reverse complement.
ATCTATCATTATTATTACTGAAGTCCTGATTGATATAGCCTAGTATAAAGTCCACCTTTCGCCAGAAGCTCTTCATGCCTACCACTTTCAACCATTTTACCGTCATCCATCACTACAATTTTGTCGGCATTTTCAACCGTACTCAACCTATGTGCAATAACTATAGTGGTGCAAGATTTAGTCAAGCTTTCTAATGCTTGCTGAACCACTCTTTCTGATTCATTATCAAGTGCACTAGTTGCCTCATCAAATATCAATACTGGAGCATTCTTCAATAGAGCTCTAGCAATTGATAGCCTCTGGCGTTGACCACCTGATAGTTTAGAACCATTATTACCAATATTAGTATGGATACCATCTGAAAGTTCTTGAACAAACTCATAAGCATTTGCCCTCTTGAGAGCATCTACAACTTCATCTTCAGAAACATCTCTTGAAAGTCCAAATGCTATATTATTAAATACTGTATCATCGAACAAATGGACATTTTGTGAAACCATAGATAGATGCGATCTTAAGTTTTCTAAAGTCAAATCTCGTATATCAACATTATCTAATAATATTTCACCTTTCTGCTGGGTATAAAATCTTGAAATAATGCTCGTAAGCGTTGTCTTACCACTTCCTGATTTACCAACAAAAGCTACGGTTTCTCCTGCTTCAATCTCTGTACTTACACCATTAAGAACTTTTTGCTCTCCAAATGCAAAACTAACATCTCTGATCGTTACTTTACCACGAACCTTATCAAGCTCTTTACTACCTGTTTCTTTCTCTGCCGGATAGTCTAAAATATAGAATATATCTTCTGTAGCTGCCACAGCTTTTTGAATAACGACATTAACCTTAGTAAGATTCTTAATTGGTTTTAGAATGGCAGCAGCAGCAGCGAAGAATGACGCAAAAGAACCTGCTGTTAACCAAGACGAACCTCCTCCTTCATTAGTCCCAAAGATTGCGATTGTGAATAGTGAAAAAGCAAGAACTAGTGAAGCAATAATCTGAATAACAGGTGATGTAAGAGCATCTAACGCAATTGTTCTAATCTGCTGAGAGTAAGTATAATCAAGATTTCTAAAAAATTTATTCTGTTGTTTATGTTGCGCACCAAAGATTCTAATTTCTTTGTAGTTTCTTATTGTTTCTTCTGCCGTATGAGTGACATTACCCATTGATGACTGAGTATTTCTACTTAATGATCTGAATTTCTTATTTATTATAGAAATAAACAAACCTAGAAATGGTCCAATAATTATTAAAAACAATGATAATTGCCAACTTGAAACCACCATAACTATTATAAGACCTATAACAAAAGTACCATCTTGCACAACTGTGATAATAGCTGTTGATGTAGCCTCAGTAACCTGATCAACATTATATAATAGTCTCGATATAATCTGACCTGAAGAATGTTTATCAAAAAAGCTAGCAGGTAGATTCATAAATCTCTTATAAATATCTTTTCTAAATTTATAAACAACCTTCTGCCCTAAAGACCCTATAAAGTATTGTGACAAAAATGATCCTACTGATCTCAAAGTCAAAAGTCCTACCATACCAACACCCATAAGCATAAGTATACTAGCACTTTGCTTAGTAATATCGCCACCAGGGCCAAACCCATAATTCAATATAGGGTTAATAAGATATATCATTGAAGCATCAGCAGCAGAGAAAAACACACTACCCACAGCTGCAATAACAAGAAAGTGCCACAAATGTTTAACCTGCGACAACAACCTTTTATAAAGGGTTCCCACCCTTTGCTTACTTGTCATTTCACCACTTAGGTTACCCGAACCCTGAGATTTAAGATCAATTTTATCAATCAAATTTGCCATAGAATACAAAAAGCCGTTAAAAAACCAACGCGAATAACAGATAATTATACACTTTTTTCTGTTAACATAAAGCAAACAGAAAGATGTTTATTAAGCGATGGAGTTTTACTTAGTTGGTGGTGCTGTTAGAGACTTGCTACTCGGGATAACCCCCAAAGACAAAGACTGGGTGGTGATTGGTGCAACAGAAAATCAAATGATTGAATCTGGGTTTATAAAAGTACTTTCAAGCTTCCCTATTTTCATTCACCCGAAAACAAAACAAGAGTATGCTTTAGCTAGATCAGAAAAAAAAATAGCTAAAGGCTATCATGGTTTTGAAGTTAATTTTTCAAGCAACATCTCTTTAGAAGAAGATTTAAAACGCAGAGACCTAACTATCAACTCTATAGCCATAGATAAAAATAACAAGATAATCGATCCCTTTAACGGTCAGATTGATATTAAGAAGAGGATACTTCGACATACTTCAGAAGCCTTTATCGAAGATCCTTTACGCGTGGTTAGACTAGCTCGCTTCAAAGCCCAACTTAGCGCTTTTAACTTCTCAGTTGCTGACGAAACTATAAATATAGTCGATTCTGTTATCAAGTCAGGAGAGCTAAACTACCTAACTAAGGAGCGCTTGCATATAGAGTTTATCAAGGCACTTAAAAACCCAAGGATTTTTTTTGAGACATTAGACAATCTTGAAGCCTTGGAGGTGACATTCCCATATATAAAAAAATCTTTAGACACAATACCAAACACAAGTTTCTTTGAGAGCAAAATTTACTTAAAATCTTCAAATGATGAGAAAATATGCCTATGTCTTCTAGACATTAAAGATGAGTTTGTTAAACATATAAAGCTGGAATTACTTCTATCAAACAAACAATACAAACTCTTAAATGCAGTCATAACTATAAGAAAAATTTTTGAACTTAAAAACATAAGTGCCAGAGATGTTCTTAGACTATTAAAAAAAGCAAATTTAATAAGAAATAAAGAGCTACAACAAGTTAGCACAAATACTTACAGAAAATATCTAACAATAAATAATTCCAATACTTCAAACGGAGCTATTGAACAGCTAAAAAACACTTTCCATGCCATAAATACCTCTAATATTAAAGACCTGACCATAACAGTGCCAAAAGAAGATCTCTCAAACGCTATAGAATCGCTTTATATTGATAATATAAAAAAGGAATTAAATCTATGATACAATTACAAAAACTTCTTTGTTTTTAGAAAAATTTAATGATGAGATTCATATTTAGAAATATTTTTTTGTTTAATACTTTTGTTTGCTTAATCGCATTGGCTGTAGTTATGATTACCATTTTCGGTTTAAACTGGAAGCCCTGCCCAATGTGCCTAATTCAACAACTATGTGTTATATGCATTATGATATTTAGCATTCTAGGGTTAATCAAAAACAGCTCAAAAGGATTTAGTTCAATAGTACTGATAGTAATTGTATTAATCACTATTGTTGGTTGCTATATCGCTGCCGATCAAGCTTATTTACAGTACTTCTCATCAACAATATCCAATGATCCAACAGACTGTGGTGTTATTAGTAACCCATTGTTAATTGATGCTACAAAATCATTAACAGGAACTGTTAGTAGCTGTACTAGTATTTCCGAAGAGATCTCTGGTGTTAGTTTGGCAGTATATAGCTTGATATTTTTCATTTGCCTATTAGGCATAAATTGTATTAGCTTATTTATAAGAATATTTAAAAAATAGTGGGATATAACAGTGGATTTTAAAAAAACTTTTTTAGACCTTAAAGAAAAAATTAATTCTAGCAAGAGAAACTATCTGATTTTTGTACTAGCAACTATTGTCATAGCATGGCTCATACTAGGCAAACTTGGAATATCTCTAGCAATTGTCTACTTTATTTTCCAAATCAACTATATAAAAACAAAACTTTCTCTTCTCAAAAACAAGCGTACCGCCTCAATAGCTGTTGTAGTAGCAACACTAATACTCTTTGGAAGTATTTTTGGATTTGCCGAACTTATTCAAAGCATGATTAAAAAAGGTATGGCTTCATACGTGCCTCAGCCTGTAGCTGTAACATCTTCAGTTGTAGAAAAAACAGACTGGAAACAGGTCATAAATACTATTGGTGAAGCACAAGCTATTCAATCCACAGAGATATCTTCTCAATCTGGTGGTATTGTAAGTGAAATTAATTTTAAGAGTGGACAAGAAGTTAAAGAAGGCGATCTTTTATTTAAACTAGACACCAGTCAACTAAAAGCTAGTTTAGAAGAGGCGTTATCAAACCTTAAACTTGCCAAAATCACAAAAGATCGTTATAACAAACTTGTTGAACAAAGAGCAACTTCAAAAGAATCTGCTGATAAAGCTAATGCTGATTACCTTTCTAAATTAGCTCAAGTTCAAAATATAGAGTCACAAATAGGCTTCAAAGAAATTAGAGCTCCATTTGACGGTAAGATAGGTATCAGAAACATAAGTTTAGGACAATATTTCAACAACGGTGATAATGCTGCTACACTTACAAAGATTGATCCTATATTTATTACATTCCCAGTGCCACAAAACAAAGTGAGCATGATTGATGTTGGTCAAGAAATTAACTTCTATTCTGACTCATATCCTGGTGAAACTTTTACGGCTAAAATTACGGCAATAAACTCTTTTATTAATGATTCAAATAGATCTATAACTGTTCAAGCAACATACCAAAACCCACATCATAAAATTGTCCCAGGAATGTTTTTAACTGTTCATGTTAGCTTACCAGTTAAGAAAAACTCTATTGTGATTCCTAGAAATGCTGTTTCATATAGCCTTTATGGTCAATCAGTATTTACACTCAACCCTGTAATGAAAGATGGCAAACCTGTCACAGCGTCTTACACATCCACCGCTGATGGGGGAATGAAAACTGTTGATACCGACAAGACTTTATACAAGGTGGGACAAGCTAATGTTGAAGTCTTAGAAACTAGAAATAACTTAGCTCTTGTTAAAGGCTTAGAGCCTGGTACTACGATTATTACGTCAGGACAAAATAAAGTGCATAAAGGAATGGATGCAATACTGAACAATAGTGTAAAGATTGACAATAATATATATAATCAGGGAATCCAGTAATGCGTTTAATTGATCTCTTTATTCGAAGACCTGTTCTATCTCTTTCAATAAGCTTTATGATTATTGTTGTAGGAGTTGGCTCATTTTTTCAATTACAAGTTAGACAATACCCATATATAGATAGTGCTACTATTACAGTTACAACAGCATATCCAGGTGCAAACCCTGCTACGATACAAGCTTTTGTAACTAGACCGATAGAGGCAGCTGTAGGCTCCTCTAAAGGTATTGATTATATGACATCATCATCAGCACTAGGTACAAGTACAATTACAGTATATGTAAAGCTTGGCCAAAATACTAACGATGTACTTTCAGAAGTAGTCCAGAATGTAAACTCTGTACTTAACCAACTTCCTCAGGACGCTTATTCTCCGGCTATTAAATTAAATCCTGCGGATAACTTCCCTTCATTGATTCTAGCTTTCACAAGTAAGACCATGAATACTTCTGAGATATCTGCATATATCAACTCCGAGCTAACACCTAAACTATTAGCTCAAGGGGGGCTTTCATCTGTTGATGTTTGGGGCAATAAGCCTTATGCAATGCGTATTTATCCAAATAAAACTCGCATGGCAGAATATGGAATTACTCCTACAGAATTAGCAACAGCAATAGGCTCGAACAGTTTAGTTTCAGCAGGTGGTCAAATACAAGGACCATACTTAAACTATACACTTAATCCTGAAACAAGTATGTCTACAGCTCAAGAGTATAGAAACTTAATTATCAAAAAAAGTGATAAACAGGTAGTACGACTCAAGGATGTTGCGAAAGTTGAGCTTGGTGCTCAAGACTACAATTCTTCAGTATATTTTGATGGCAAAAATGCTGTCCTAGCAGGTGCTGTAGTCTCCCCTGAGGAAAACCCTCTAGATGTGGTTGATAGACTAGTTGAAGAGCTACCAAATATTAAAGCCGCTTTACCAAATGGTCTAGATGTCAATATTGCATATAACCAAACAACATTTATTGAAGTTTCTATTGAAGAAGTTCTACACACATTATTTGAAGCTGTGATAATTGTATCTGTAGTAATGTTTTTATTCTTAGGATCATTTAGAGCTATTGTTGTTCCAATTGTTGCAATTCCCCTTTCGATTATTGGATCATTCTTTTTAATGTCGCTTATGGGCTTTTCAATCAATCTTCTAACCCTTCTATCCATGATTCTCGCAATCGGTCTTGTGGTTGATGACGCCATCGTTGTACTAGAAAATATCTATAGACATATTGAAGAAGGAATGGAGCCTTTTGCAGCCGCCATAAAAGGAGCTAGAGAAATAGCCAATCCTGTTATATTGATGACTCTAACCCTAGTCGTAGTATATGCTCCAATTGGTATGATGGGAGGCTTCACAGGACAACTATTCACAGAGTTTGCATATTCACTTGCTGGAGCTGTAGTAATATCTGGTATAGTTGCGTATACGCTTTCACCAATGTTATGCTCAAAAATCTTAAATAGAGAAATGATGAGCACAAAACTTGTTAAATTTATTGATAAACTCTTTACAGCATTAACTGCGAAATATAAAGCGATCTTAGAGTTTGTCTTAGATATCAAACCTGCAATAGCTGTTGTAGGACTGATTGTACTAGCTAGCTGTTTCATAATGGGTAAAGGGATTAAATCTGAATTAGCTCCTAATGAGGATATGGGCTTCCTAGGAATTATGGGACAAGCTCCATCTTCTGCAAATATTAATTACCTAGAAACTTTTGGTACAAAATTAGCTAGTACACTAGATGAAGTACCTGGCAAACAAGATACCTTTATTCTTAATGGAGTAATGGGGTCAAATGTGATTTTTGGCGGCTTTATTATGCAACCATGGGATAAGAGAGAAATCTCTCAACAAAAAGCTGCTCAGATAGCTCAGGCAAAGGTTACAGAACTACCAGGAATACAAACATATACATATCAAACTCCTGCACTACCAGGAATACCAAGAGGTGCCCCACTATCATTAGTTATTCAGAGTGTTAATGATTATGAGGCTATTGATGAAATTACTAATAAAGTAATTGATAAAATGATGAAAAGTGGATTATTTGTATTCGCTCAAAGTGATCTTAAATTTGATAACCCAGTTGTTGATATCAGTATTGATCGTGAAAAAGCTGGTATATTAGGCATCACTATGTCAGATATTGCCAAAACATTAGGTTACTCTTATGCAGGAGGATATATTAACTATTTCTTCCTAAAAGGATACAGCTTCCAAGTAATTCCCCAATTAGCTCGTAATGAAATGTTAACTCAAGAACAATTAGGTAACATATACATTCGTTCGGATGAGGTTAGTGACTTGTTCAACTCAGAATTGCCTCTGTCGGCATTAGTATCCTTTAAAACAGAGGGCCAACCTCTTACCTTAAACACTTTCCAGCAATTAAATTCATCAACGATTTCTGCTGTTATGGCTCCGGGAATAACTCAAGGCCAAGCTATTGATTATGTTAAAAGTGTAGTTAGAAGTGAGTTGCCGGAAGGGTTCTCATTTAACTTCTCTGGCTCTGCTCGTCAATATATTGAAAACGGTAGCACTATGATGGTAGCTTTTGCATTTGCAATTGTACTTATCTTCTTAGCACTATCTGCTCAGTTTGAGAGCTTTAGAGATTCTTTGGTGATCTTAGTTACTATACCAATGGCAATATCTGGAGCGCTAATACCTTTATATATCGGTCAATACATGGGTGCTGGATGGGCATCGCTAAATATCTACACTCAACTAGGTCTCGTAACCTTGATTGGTCTAATATCCAAACAGGGTATCATGGTTGTTGAATTTGCTAATCACTTACAAAAACATGAAGGAATGAATAAGTATAATGCTATTGTAACATCATCATCACAACGTTTAAGACCTATATTGATGACAGTTTCAGCAATGGTGGTTGGCGTCATACCTCTGGTAACATCATCAGGAGCTGGTGCTATTAGTAGAAACTGTATAGGTGTGGTCATATCTAGCGGACTTGTGATAGGAGCGATCTTCTCACTATTTGTTTTACCTGTGGTATATATGTATATTGCTAGTGATAAATCAAGTGCTGTAAAAACCGATTCAGAGCAACAAAAAATCATCGATAATCTTGAAGAATAAGTATTTATAGAGCCTTTTGTTATTAGTAAATTTATTTTTTTTTTGCTAAAATGAAAATTACTCTAATTTAATATATCTTAATGAATGAATAATTCTCACCTTCCTCAGACCAAGCTATTGGCGACTTTAGCGTGGGTAATATGCTTAATCGCTACTCTTAACTATAGTTACGACTTCTTTATCAGGGCTGCCCCTGGTGTAATGGGAGATAATTTAATTCGTGACTTTGGTATTAGCCATACTCAACTTGGAATGTTATCTTCGGCATATTTTATATCGTATACAATAATGCAAATTCCGGCTGGTGTAATACTAGATAAATATAATCGTAAAGTAGTAATCAGTGTTGCTACAGCATTTTGTGTTCTTGGTAACTATTTATTTTCTGCTACAGATAATTATGAAATCGCCTATATTGGTAGAATCTTTATGGGTATAGGCTCTGCTTTTGGATTTATTGGCGCCGCTAAAATGGCCGCTATGTGGCTACCTGAAAGACTTTTTTCAACATTTATAGGATTTGCAACTGTTGTAGGAATACTGGGTGGTCTAGTTACTGACACAATGCTATCTAGCTTAGTTTCTGAATTAGGTTGGAAAGAAGGTAATGCTGTATTTACATATATTGGTGTCGGAATATTACTACTAATAGTTTTATTTATTCGTGATAATCCAAAACATGTTCAGAAGTTCACTCATCTAAGTGAAGCCAACTTCAAAGAAACTATCATTAAAGTTTTAAAAATCTTTTGTAATATAAGATTTTGGTCAGCAAGCATTATTGGTGCAGTACTATTTATACCTATTAATGTCCTAGGCTCGCTTTGGGGGGTTGGCTTAATCCAAGCTAAATTTGGCCTTAGCCAAGAAACTGCATCACATATAAATGGTGTTTTATTTATTGGTGCTGCAGTAGGCTTCACAATTGCAGCAATTATTGCCTCATTAACAAACAGATATCGTCGTATGTTAATTTTGAGCATAATATCACTTGCTGTAATTTTAGCTATTATTTTATATGTTCCCGTTAATTTATCGCTATTCACCTTACTATACTTCTTGCTTGGTGCCGCAGCTGGACCTCAAGCTGTCACTTTTGGTATAGCCAAGATAATCTCACCTAAAGGAACTGCGGGCTCTGCCACAGCTGGTGTGAATATGATAAACAACTTTATTCCAATTATATTATTGCCACTTGTAGGGTATATACTTACTCATTTTGGCTCACTAATAGATAATTCAACCACCATCTATACTATCTCTAGTTACCAAAACGCTCTTGATATGGTAATAGTATTTCTATTAATTTGCCTTCCTATCGCTATGATAATTCCCAAAGAAGTAGATGCGGATCTTGATCACTAATCAGATATTTTAGCTTTATATATAATTTAAATTCTCTGGATAAGGATTTAAATAACTCTGCTTCTCTAAATACGGCAAATCCAGCTCAATAAGATACATTCTAATTACACTGACAGGAACTTCCCAAGATATTTTACAATCACGATACTTATTAAGTAGCTCTTGTAGATATTGTCTCTGAGCTTTTGAAACTTTTTTATTTATTTCTCTGAGAACATTTTGAAGTGCCATATAATGAGCCCCTCTCTTAGCAGGCTTAGCTATTGCTTGCATAAAAAGCTCGATGTATTTATGCTTTATAGCTTCGACATCTACCTTATTACCAGCCTCTGACAACATATTCCCAAGAATTTTCTTAGTCTTATTGTTATGCATTCGTAATAAAATTTTATGCTTTGAGTGATATTCCATCATTTCAGTAATATTAGAACACCGCATAAACTCTGTTCTAAGACTATGGTAGCAAAAAACTTTACGCAGAAAATGATCACGTAATGTTTTATCAGTAAGCTTACCATCATCTTCTATAGGCAAAAGAGGGTCATATTCTTTTAATGCTCTTACAAACAAACCATCTGCTTTTTCACCTGTATAGCCATGATTCTCATCAAAAACTCTCGCTGTATTAACACCACAGCTTGGAGATTTCGCCTTTAATATAAAACCATATACAGTATCAAGTTTCGATATAAGCATAGCGACAGCTTTCTGAATCTTATCTGTTACATAATCATGAGTTTTATTGGTTTTAACTGACAAAACATTTGTCTGAATATCTTCAACTAGAAATAAAGTAGGCCTAGGAACTCCAAGACCAGCAGCAACTTCCGGACAAACTATTTTGTAATCAAAATATTCAGCATACGTACCAGTTATGTATGATTTATGGCAATTGCCGCCATTATATCGAACATTATTTCCTACTAGACAACTACTGACACCTATTGGTATTTTGTTCAAATCTTATACCTAATTTAACTAATATTAATTAAATTATAGATTAGATATCAAGATAATAAAGATATTTATTCAAAAGAAGTAGCTATATTAAGAATCTCTTCAAGTCGATCATCTGTATCTGCAAGCACTAAAATCATAACTTTGTTATTTAGATCAAGATTGCCTATACATGTTATAATTACGCCCTCAGTATCACCATATGTATAATCAACTCCATTATCTTTAAGATACTGATAATAGTCATCTATAGTTGATCCTTTAGGGACTAACACATTATTATGGCCCACCCAAGGCTTATGCTCACCATTGCGCAATTCGTGCGCTAAAAAGCCTGCATAAATAGCGCCTGTTTGTCGTGCATTAACTTCAAGTACGTAAGGTACAATCTTACCATTAATCTCACGGATAAGAAGATCAACACCCACGACACCTCTAACACCCATGTCACGAAGAATTTCTGTCATTTGATCACAAATTTCTATTACTGCAGGCTCTTCACTAAATTTAGACTTATACTTATTGCCTAAGTGTGTCTGACCATCAAGCATTTGATCACTTAAACCAAGACAGACATCGTCTTCTTTTTTATCACCAATACTTACTTGAAAAGCAGGTGAACCTAAATTATCAAGCCAAGGGTCAATCATAAATACCTCAACCCTATGCATAAGCTTTAGAATATCTCTTAATTCCTTTTCGCTCTCAAACCTATGAATACCGTATCCAGAACAAGCTCGAGGCATAATTACAGCACATTCATAAATACCTTTATTCTCATAGTCACGATAAGTCTGTAGAGCTTTTTTAACATAATCTTCATCACTAATTGTCGATATAATATTAACACTCGGAACTAACACACCCCTATCATACAACATTTGCCTAAGGAATGATTTATCATTTAAAAACTGTGATAATGCTTCTGATAGCCCATAGTTTTTATTATGTTTGATTCCGATTAGTTCAATTGCTGTAGCAGCTGTAAATGGCACAATATGAGTATACTCAGGATTACTAAACTCAGGAATTTGATCAGCATAATTCATAACTATTGTAGACAGCCTATAGTGCTCCATCAGCTTGTCTAAAAATATAAAGTTATCCATGGTTATATACGTAAGACCAATCCTATTAAAATAACTAACAATTTCTTCAACTTCACTCTGTGTCTTTTTTGGCAGGATAATTTTGTGATCTTTGGCAAGTAAGCACAAAGTACGTGTAACATATTTATTTACAAAAGAGCTAACAAGATCTGCACCATATATATCTGTTGTATTAGGCACATGAATAGCTTTTTTACCCCATATTCTTTCAGAGACAGCATTTGTCTTTTTTATTGCCATATTTTAAGCTCCTATTAGTTGTTTCTGCCGCTTATACGCTACAGCTTTAGCAAATGCGTCAGCCATTGATGCTAACTTATCCGGATCAACTTCTAAATTAGCTATATCATAATGTTCATCCGCAGTTGTTGTTTTAGACAGCAAGTCTTTCGGTATATCAATACAAACTGCCTCAAGCTCGCACACAAGATAGTGAGCCACCAAATGTTCCGCTAGGATATACGGTTTATCATACTCTATATCAATATCAATCTGTTTAAGTTCATGAGATAGAGATTCAATCAAATCTTTGGAGGCAAATATCCCGTTACGAGCATCTCCCGTAAAGAGTTCAGTAACTCTTTTTTCACCCTCTTTATGAGCATTTCTATACAGCTCAATATATTTTCTCAACGTATCAGGAGTTTCTATAATAGCTTCTGAATATCTTTCTTGTACAACATTTGGAGAGTAAGTAGACATAGTATGTAAATCTATGGCAACTGCATTATAAGTTTTGGCCACAGCAACAATATGACATAATTTCTGCATATACTTATCAAATAACTTCATAAGCTCTTGTTTAAGTTCTATATGCTGATTATAGTCGATGATATCTCTTATACAGTTTGGATATAATCTTCCCGCATCTAATATGGAGCGAGGGAAAGAAGGCTCTGCAATAAGTGTGTACAACCCATATTCTGAATAGAGCCTCTGGGCTATTGCATGAGAGAGCGAATGTGTACCGAAATCATATTCTATTGATAAAAAATCATCAAACTCTTCTTTACTAAGTTTGACAAGCTGTCCAATAGCAGGAAAATCAAACTCAACAAAATCTTTACCTAATTCTGCATGAGGGCATGTAATGACTAAGTCAAACTTTAAATCTTCCTGGGTATAGAAGTATAGAGTAGCCGCTTCATAGTATTTTACGTAGAAAGGCTCAACTACTTTATTCATGCTATCTAACAAAATTATATAATTATTATTTATGATAATATTCGATTATAGCAATTATAAAACTAATAATAAAATTCAAAATTGATTATAATTATTTTTACTAAATATTTAATCCTATATCGGTATGTTTTTTAAGAATAAAAAAGAAAGCTCCATCTTAAGCTTTCTAGTTGTTTCTTTTGCAAGCTTTTTTGCTATTTTTATGCTTGTTATCTCTATTTTTAGCTTTTATCAGGTTAAGCACCAAAACAACTCTCTTTTTAACTATCAATTAAAAACCGCAGCGCAAGTTATTGAAACTGTTCTAAAAATATACCCATTAGAAGATGATGAAAATACTACCGATATGATTGTTAACAAAATATCCTCTTCTTTTTTGAATATCAAGAATTATAATGAAAGCGTTGGCTTTATCGTATATGATAGAAAACACAAAAAGCTACTATTAAAAACATCAAACTTGCCATCATTTCATAAGAATTATGATGGAATTACATCTACTACAGGGTTTGAATGGATTTATACAGATACTGATGGTATTCATAAACACTGGTATACATATACTCTAAAAACAGACGGTGGAGATGTAGTAACAGTATTCGTAAATAATTCTGATAAAGATAAACTATCTCGACAAATAATTTTTAAGTTTGCAATACTTTTAGCATCAATATATATAATCCTTATTGGATTTATCTATTACATACTAAAAACTGCTCTTTATCCTCTAGAAAGAATAAATAAGCGTGTAGCAAAAATTAATCCTCGTAGAAATGAGAAACTTAATGAGGATATTATTCCCTTTGAGATAAAATCTATCGTTGAACAGATTAATTCATTAATAGAAAAGTTTCATGCAACATTAGAGAGGGAAAAGCGATTCTCAGGCGATGCTGCACACGAACTTAAGACTCCTATAGCAGGAGTAAAAACTTTGGTTGAGATTGCGCTTGCATCTGATGACATAAATGAGATTAAACAAAAACTCGAACGAATCAAAAACTCCACCAATAGATACTCTCACATTATAGACCAGTTATTAACATTAAGTAGAATCCAGCCGAATGAGCAAATCACATTTGGTAAAAAACTTATGATCAATACTGTACTTGAAACATTCATTGCTGATAATGCTATTAAAGCTATCGAGAAAAATATAGAAATTGCCTTCTATCCATCACAAGAAAATTTATATTGCTATAGTAACGAATACCTATTAGGAATAATGTTTAAGAACCTAATATCAAATGCTATAAAATATACTCCAGATGGTGGACTCGTTGAGATACACTCTTTCCAAAAGGATGATAATATCGTTGTTGAAATTAAAGATAATGGTATAGGTGTCCCTCCTGAAAATATCGAACGTATTTTTGATAGATTCTATAGGGAGACAGGCACCGGTGAAGAAGGAAGCGGACTTGGACTGGCAATAGTTTCAGAAATCGTAAGGCTCCATGACGGTAAGATATTTGCACAAAACAATACTGATGGAAGTGGTATCACTGTTACTGTCAAAATTCCTATTGAGCATAAACAAGAAGACTAAATATATCTTTCTAGAGCCTTTGAAATCTCAGGATCCTCAAACTCAAAACCCTCTCTTTGTAATTTAGTTGGTTTTATGTTTTGGCTAGATAACAAAAGCTCCTCCCCCATCTGTCCAAACATTAGCTTAATCATTGCACTTGGAATCTTAATTATACGTTTTTTGGCTAGATATTTACCCAAAAGCTCTATTAAGTGCCTATGCTGACTAGCTTCGGGCGATGTCAGATTATATACTTCTTTCTTGTCCAACTTGTTGTCTATAATAAACTCAACCGCTCTCGATAAGTCAAAGACACTTATCCAAGTCATATAATTATGTCCATTACCAAACATTGTCAAAAAGCCAAATTTAGCAGGCATAATCATTTTTTCAAGAACACCACCGTTACCAATAACAACCCCAAAACGCATGATTGTGTACCTAGCTAGCGGAGAATCCACTAAACATTTCTCCCAACTATCAACAACTTGCTGACCAAAAGTTAAGTTATCAAACTTTCTATCATGCTTTTCTTCATCCTGAGGAATATCAGAAAAATTATAATAGCCAATAGCACTAGCATTAATTAGCCAAATATTTTTATTACCTATTAGTTCAACCAACCTAGTAGTTGGTTCTATACGACTAGATATAATCTTATTCTTAACAGAGTTACTCCAACGCTTCTGACCAATGTTATAACCACATAAGTTTATGACAATATCAAAATCGGATATCTTAATCTCATCAAGTTCAGACCAAGTTAATAAATCATCATAGTATCCAATTTTAGATTTTTGCGATCTAGTGAGTAATGTCAATCTATACTTAGGACTTAAATATTTTGATAACTCCCTACCTACAAATCCTGATCCGCCTGCTACTAGTATTTTCATAAGATCTCCTAAAATCTTAACTTATACTACTATTATATTTGTAAAATTTGACTAAGTAACATTACAATTTATTAATCTAGTTTGTGGTTACTTGAGAATAGTAAACTATTGTGAGATTCTATTTATAGTAGCCTCCCAGCTGAAAATCATAATAAAAGTTACTAGCCTAATATATAAGTAGGATAGTTTTAATAACAACAAAAAATAGAGGTTTTTTCTATGTACTGGGTCGAAATACTATCAAGAATACAGTTTGCCTTTACGGTAAGTTTTCATATTTTGTTTCCAGCCTTCAGTATTGGGTTATCAACATTTTTGATGATCTTCGAGGCTTTATGGCTAATTACCAAAAATGATAAATACCTCGCTATAGTGAAATTCTGGACAAAGATATTTGCTCTTACGTTTGGTATGGGCGTTGTGTCTGGAATTGTTATGGAGTTCCAATTTGGTGCTAACTGGGCAGGCTTTGCCGAAAAAGTTGGTCCTGTACTTGGCTCTCTGTTCACATATGAAGTCCTTACAGCTTTCTTCATAGAGGCTGGAGCATTAGGTATTATGATTTTCGGTTGGGGTAGAATAAACAAATATGTTCATTTTTTGGCTAACTTCACAATATTTGTTGGTGTGACATTATCAGCCTTTTGGATATTATCAGCTAACTCATGGATGCAAACACCTGATGGTGTGAACTATATCAATGGTAAGTTTGAAGTGTATAGCTGGTATCATGTAATCTTTAACCCCTCTGTGATTCCAAGGTATATCCATATGCTTATGGCTGCATACTTGAGCACTCTAATGGTTATACTAGGTGTTAGTGCATATTACATTATCAAGGATAAACATCACACCTTTGCAAAAACATGCATCAAATTTTCGATAGTTTCCATTCTAATTTTAAGTATAGGTCAACTTGGTGTGGGTGACGATGTAGGTAGAGAAGTACATGAACATCAGCCACTTAAAACAGCGGCAATGGAAGGTGTTTGGGATACTCAGAAAGGCGCTCCTTTTGTAATATTTGCATACCCAAGCGAATCACAAGAAAAGAACTTATTCGCTATAAAGATTCCTAAGCTTGCTTCTCTAATAAACACTCATGAGTTAGACGGAGAATTAATAGGTCTTAAATCTGTTCCGGAAAAAGATAGACCAGTGGTTGCTGTCGTATTCTATAGCTTTAGAATAATGGTAGGTATTGGTACACTAATGATACTTATGGGTGTTGTAGGAACTATACTCTTAGCGAGAAAAAAACTACAAACTTCAAAATGGTTCCTAAGATTCTGTACACTAACTACACCACTTGGTTTTGTTGCTATCATCACAGGATGGTTCACAGCAGAATTTGGTAGACAACCTTGGACTGTATATAACATACTAAGGACTGAGTATTCCGTCAGTGATATTAACTTCTGGCAAGTGTTTAGCTCATTAGCAGCAATAATCATTGTTTACTTCATTATATTTGGGTTCTTCTACTTCAGATACTTATTTAGAATTATAAATGGTGGTCCAAGTACTGGTGGAGAAGAAAGAATGCCTTACTCATACTTCCAATCAGTTGAGAAGACTACAGGCGAGGAGGAATAATTATGGACTTAGGATTAATTTGGTTATTTATAATTGCTTTTGCTCTACTACTGTATATTGTATTAGATGGATTTGCTCTAGGCATGGGGTCACTATTTCCATTTTTTGATGATCATCAAAAAGATATTGCAGTGAGTATATTACTACCAACTTGGGATGGTAACCAAACATGGCTAGTTTTTGCTTTAGCGTGCTTTTATGGGATGTTTCCTATCGCATTTGCCTACATATTCCCTAAGATTTACTTATCCGCGATACTTTTAGTAGTTATGATACTCTTCAGAGGTATTTGCTTTGAGTTTAGACTAAAATCTCATAAAGGTATCAAAAACTGGGATAAGCTTTTCTTCATATCTTCATTAACGGCAACTTTTCTGCAAGGCTACATAGTTGGCGAATTGATAGTAGGTTTCCCACATAGTACTTTTTATGGTGCTGGCTTTTCCATACTTACGGGTATAGCTCTAGTATTTGGTTATAGCTTACTTGGCGCAACCCGTCTTATACTTAAAACTGAAGGAGAGCTTTATGATAAAGCTAAAAGACTAGCTAAATCATGTAGTATAGTACTTGCGATATTAATGTTAATTATTGGAGCAATTACTCCTATATATACTAAATTACCTTTAGATAGCTTCTATAAGATGACTGTCCTTGGCGCACTTTTTGTACTTACCATTATAAGCTTCTTAGTCCTTATCAAAGTGATAGATGCTAAAAATCATGCTTTACCATATTGGTCGGCTGTAGCAATATTTGTCTTTACATATACAAGTATGCTGGCATTAATATTTCCATATATTATCCCTTATCACATTACATACACTCAAGCACAAGCTAGTGATACCACACTACTATTTACGCTAATTCCAGCTGTAATTATGATCCCATTACTGTTGTTATACACCAGCTATGCTTATTATATCTTTAGAGGAAAAACCAAAGAAAAATTAAGTTACTAGGAGGAATAATTTGAAAAGCTACAAGAGCTTAGACATATATCTTGCCTATCTAGGTTTAGTTCCTTTCATATTCTTTTCCTCATGTATACTACTAGGCCACAACAGCTTTCTAATATTTGAAAATATAGCAAAAGCTCTATCCGTATATGGATTAGTTATTACATGTTTTATGGCTGGAACCCATTGGGGCAGACAAATTAATTTAGAGCCTAGCTTCACAAAGACATTGATACAAGTTGCTAGTAATTTAATTGCCATAATAATTTGGCTTGGATATCTAAGCTTAGATCCACAAGATTTTATATTATTACTCATAGCAGAATTTTTAATACTACTCAAAGTCGATTACTACTTCTTTAAATTAAACCTTATTAGTTCAAAATATTTCAAATGTATAAGACTACCAATAACACTATGCGTTGTTATTTCACTAGCAGTTTCTTGGAGTCTTGTATGAAAGTGGCAATAATAGGTGCTGGTCTTGCTGGATTAACCGCTGCAAATATTCTAAAAGATTTGGCACAAATAACTATTTTTGAGAAATCTCGTGGAGTTAGTGGCAGAATGTCAACAAGATATGCTGACCCTTACTACTTTGATCATGGAGCTCAATATTTCACTGCTAAATCCCTTGAGTTTAAAGAGTTCCTTAAACCAATGATAGATCAAGGCATAATCAAAAACTGGCAAGCAAATTTTGTTGAAATCAAAAACTCTGAGATAATAAATCAAAAACCTTGGGGTAATGAATATAAACATTATGTTGGCTCTCCTAAAATGAATGCCGTAGCGCAATACTTAGCTCAAGATCTAGATATATCTCTGAACACACGTGTTAGCTCTATCACCAAAGAAGATAGACTTTGGATTGTTAAGGATAATAACAACCAATTTTTAGGATATTTTGACTGGATTATTTTTGCAATCCCATCAGACCAACTTAAAGATTTACTACCTCAAAATACTTCTTTCTATAACCAAATTAGCTCGATAAAAATGGATAGCTGCTTTTCACTAATGCTTGGTTATGATAAAAAGATTAATCTGAATTTTGATGCTGCTCTAGTACATGACGAGATAATTAGTTGGATATCTCTCAACAGCTCAAAACCAGATCGTAATACCCCTACTTAATTATACACTCTGCAAATAAATGGGCTAATCAATATATTGATTACGATCGTGAACAAATCCTAGAAACAATTTTTGAAAGAGTCAAAGAGATATTAGCTATAAATCTAAATCAGCCAGATTATAGAACACTACATGCCTGGCGTTATGCAAATATAGGTAAACAAAATACACCTGGTTACTTTATTGATACAAACCAAAATATATCCGCATGTGGTGACTGGTGTATAAAGGGGCGTGTTGAATCTGCATTTACAAGTGCTTTAATATTGGCCAATCAGATTAAAAATTTATTATAATATCAAACACAGAATCAAATATTATCGAAACATACCCTATCTTATTATTATATACTTAACTGCCTCTTCAGGAGTTATTGTTCCCGCTTTAAGAAGGTTTTCTATACTTTGCTCCATAGTTGCCATACCTTTTGCCGTACCAGTCTGAAGAGCTGTGTATATTTGAGAAAGCTTATTATCTTTTATCATATTTCTGATACCAGTATTAGAAATAAGAACCTCGTACCCAGCAACACGCCCACCACCTTTACGCTTAAGAAGACGCTGAGATATTACAATCTGTAAAGATTCTGCTAACATATTACGGACTAATTCCTGCTCAGCTGGTGGAAATACCGATATTACCCTATCCACTGTTTTGATTGCTGACATTGTATGCAATGTCCCTAGTACCAAGTGACCTGTTTCAGCTGCCTCAAGAGCCAAACGTATAGTTTCTAAATCACGCATTTCCCCAACAAGGATACAATCAGGATCTTCCCTTAGTGCTGATTTCAAAGCTGCGTTAAAGCTTCTTGTATCTCTTTTGACCTCACGCTGGTTAACTAAAGCTCTTTGGCTTGTATGTACAAATTCAACAGGGTCTTCAATCGTTAGGATATGAGAATCTTCTTTTTGGTTTATCTCATTTACTAAGGCTGCTAATGTACTACTTTTACCAGAACCTGTAGGCCCAGTAACAAGTATCAAACCACCCTTTTTAGCTTGAACTGTTTTCAGAATCTTAGGAGCCCCGAACTGATCTAGAGTGGGGATAGTATTCTCTAAACGACGAAATACAGCACCATACCCACGATTATGAAAAAATGCATTAACCCTAAATCTTGCATCATTATCTTTATCATCAATTGAAAAATCACATTCATAGGTCTCTACAAGCTCATCCTTTTGATCATCTGTCATAATCTCCAAGAGCATTTGAGAGATCATCTTATCATTTAATACAGGAGATGTTTCGATATCAATCAAGTCCCCATCAATTCTATACTTAGCTTTACAACCAGATGATAAATGTAAGTCTGACGCTTTTTTTTGCACACACAGAGTTAATAATTTTCTTATCATATATAAAAAATAAAATTAATAGTTATAGTAAAACTTTATCACTATTAAGAAACAAAAAAAACAAAGAATTAAATTATTTTTAGAGATAAATTATTTGAATAATTTTTTGAAGAAATTAGCTATTCTTGCAAATGGACAAGAAGACTCTTCAGAGTCTTTAGAGCAAGAATTATTATCAGTGTTTACTGAACTAGATTTTTTTTTTTGATCCATCATATCTTTAAGAACTGTTTGCAAGATACCGCCGTTCTTCAGATAATCAACATCAACATCTGCATCTAAACGAGCTAATGCTTCAAACGTTGTAGTATGAGCAGTCTTAGGATGTACAGCTTCAACAACAACTGTTTGACGAGGCTGAATATTATTCAAGTTTTTGATATTGAACATTTCAGTACCATCTAGACCAAGAGTCTTAGCACTTTGACCATCAAGATATTGAAGAGGTAACACACCCATACCTACAAGATTAGATCTATGAATTCTCTCATAGCTCTCAGCTATAACTGCTTTAACACCTAATAGGAAAGTACCTTTTGCAGCCCAGTCACGTGATGAGCCAGTACCATATTCTTTGCCAGCCAAAATAACAAGAGGAATATCTTTCTCTTTATACTTCATAGCAGCATCAAATACATACTGTTGAGAGCCATCAAGATGATACTTAGTATATCCTCCTTCTACGCCATCAAGAAGTAAGTTACGAATACGGATATTAGCAAATGTACCTCTCATCATAACTTCATGGTTACCACGACGAGAACCATAAGAGTTGAAATCTTTTTTCTCTACACCATGAGACTTCAAATATTGTCCAGCAGGATACTCTTCTGGAATAGCTCCAGCAGGTGAAATATGGTCTGTAGTTACAGAGTCACCCAACATAAGTAAAGTTCTAGCACCCTTGATATCTAGGTCATCATTACCCTCTGCGAACTTCTCAAAGAAGCTTGGGCATTGGATATAAGTAGAAGAACTGTCAAACTCATAAAGTTTACCTTCAGGAGCATCAAGTTTCCTCCAATCTTCTGTACCATCAAGAACTGTAGCATATGCTTTTTCAAACATTGCAGAATTGATTACATCTGATTGGATTGCAGCAATTTCTTCTGTAGTAGGCCAAATATCTGCCAAGTATACAGCATTACCTTCCGCATCAGTTCCAATTGCATCTTCAACAGGATCAAAATCAACAGTACCAGCTAAAGCATAAGCAACCACATGGATAGGAGATGCTAGATAGTTTGCTTTAACATGAGGGTTAATACGACCTTCAAAGTTACGGTTACCTGAACTTACAGAAGATACTACAAGATCAGCTTCATTGATTGCATCAACAACAGGCTCATCTAAAGGTCCTGAGTTACCAATACAAGTAGTACAACCATAACCTACTAAGTTGAAGCCTAAGTTTTCTAGCTCTGGCAATAAGTTAGCTTTCTCAAGATATTGAGTTACTACTTGAGATCCAGGTGCTAGAGATGTTTTAACAAAAGGCTTAACTTTAAGACCTTTCTCATTAGCTTTTTTAGCTAATAAACCAGCACCTAAAAGTAGTGATGGGTTTGATGTATTTGTACATGAAGTAATTGCAGCAATAGCAAGAGAACCATGAGTGATTTTCTCACCCAAACCTTTTACTCCTGCAGATTTCTTAAGTTGCTCTTCTGTCAAACCAAAACCATGTAGACCCTGCTCATGAACCAGAGCCTCTGCAAATGCTTTTTTCATATCATGGAAAGCAACTCTATCTTGTGGACGCTTAGGACCAGCAAGGTTAGACTCAATATCAGATAAGTTTATCTCTACAATACTAGAGTATTCAGGCTCTTCTGATGGATTCTCTCTAAATAGTAATTGCTCTTTATACATATCACGAGCTGCATCAACAAGCTCACTACGGTTTGTATTGTTAAAGAAGTCTAATGTTACTTCATCAACTGGGAAGAAACCTATCGTAGCACCGTACTCTGGAGCCATGTTAGCGATAGTAGCTCTATCTGGTAGAGATAAGCTCTCGAGGCCTTCTCCATAGTACTCAACAAACTTACCTACAACACCATGCTTTCTAAGTGCTTCTGTAATCTCAAGTACTAAGTCAGTTGCCGTTACACCAGTTTTTAACTTACCAGTTAGTTTAACACCAACCACATCTGGAAGTACCATGTAGTACGGCTGACCCAGCATTACAGCCTCAGCTTCGATACCACCTACACCCCAGCCTACTACACCAACACCATTGATCATGGTAGTATGAGAGTCTGTACCTACTAATGTGTCTGGATAAATTACATCTTCACCATCAATATTCTTAACTAGTGCTCCTTTTGCAAGGTACTCTAAGTTAACTTGGTGAATAATACCCATCCCAGGTGGTACTACAGTGAAATCATCAAATGCCTTTTGTGCCCACTTAAGTAGACTATATCTTTCACCATTTCTTTCAAACTCTTTAGCCACGTTTTGTGCTAGAGCTGTTTTTGTACCATAGAAATCAACTTGTACAGAGTGGTCAATTACCATAGCTGTATCTACAAGAGGATTAATCTTATCAGCATCACCACCGGCGTCTTTGATAGCCTTTCTCATAGCAGCTAAATCAACAACCGCTGGTACACCTGTAAAGTCTTGCATCACCACTCTAGCTGGCATATGTGGAATTTCAGGTCTTGAGCTAGCTTTAGCGTCCCAATCTAAAACCTTATGCATATCATCTTCTTTTACTTTGTAGCCATCTATATTTCTTAGTTGGTTTTCAAGTAATACTCTGATAGAGTAAGGAAGACGAGTTACATCTTTACCAAGCTCTTGAGAAAGTTTCTTTAAGCTATACAGAGAGTATTTCTTTCCTTTTTCCTCTATCTGTAGCTTAGTGATATTTTTAATATCAGACATGCTTTAACCTCCGTAGATACTAATTAATTTTTGCATAACACGCGTATATTTTAACCTGTTAATGACTATTTGTATATAAAATATAATCTTTCAGCTATTTTGCATCACTTTAATAGTGAAATATCAAGCTTGCCTTTTTTGAAAGGTGGACACCATAAGTAGCTTGTCTCAATAATTTTTGAAAATTTAAACACTCCATCAACAATACCATCACTACCACCGAGCATATTGCCCATCTGTAAATTGAATGATCTAAATGATAATGCAAACGCAGAGAACATGAAGCCTCCATTTAGATTATCATCTGACCAAGGCATTGATCTTCTTAGTAACTCTGCTTCTGGATCAAAGTTTTCTTTAGCAGATCTCTTAACATGAGCGAAGTCTTTCAAATCCTTAAATTGATGAGAATCATCCAAAGATCTACCAATACACTCTTCTTTCGCTGATTGGCTTGCACTATTTAACCAATCAAAGTCATGTAACCATTGCTGAAGAACCCAAAAGCTCGACCCCTCTAACTTGCCTTCTGGTATTACCGATGCTGGAACAACCTCTTCACCCTTAGGATTCTCAATACCATCTTCAAATCCTGATAAATCATACTTTCCATGATAGGTGTAGCTAGAAACTATTTTTTCTACAGTAAAGAAATCTTGCAATGCTTTTCTGATGTTTAATGCGTTATGAAATAGCTCTCCTCGATCATCACCTCTTAGCCAAAGTACCAAGTTATAACCATCATTATCAGGCATTCTTTCATTATTGAATTTAGCTCTTTTGAAATTATCATCACTAGGAAGATCAAACATTTGCAAAAGATCTTTACCAAATCCAGCAACCACACTCTTACCATCGACAAACTTTTGTAATACCTTCAATCCAAACTTGACATCATTATCTTTATTGATACTAAACATCATATATAAAGCAGATGATGGTAAACCCTCAGTAATTCCCAATTGATATTTAATTATTTCCATCTAACTTTCCCTTATAAAATTCTCTTTAATAGTTATAATATAAACAACTAATATAAAACTCCACAAACTAATGTTAAAAAAACAACTATCTTATTTTATTATTATAGGTATATTAGCATCAATAACTAACTTTGTTATTGTATGGTTCTTGGTTGAACTTGATATCTTTAAGCCTATGGTTGCAAATTTCTTTGCATTTCTTATTGCTTTTAATGTCAGCTATTTTGGACATAGATTTTTGACATTCTCCACAACAACTCAATCACATAAAAAGGCTGCTACACAGTTTTTCATCAATGTAATGATTGGTTTAGCGCTCAATGAAGGCATATATTACGTATTACTTCATCTTCTGCATATACAATATCTACTTGCACTGTTTATAACGATGGGGTTAGTCGCAGTATATACTTTTGTTGTTAGTAAATTCCTCATCTTCAAGGCATAAGATGTTTAATATAAACAAGCAAATAGGAATATACATACACTTTCCCTGGTGTGTCCGTAAATGCCCTTACTGTGATTTTAACTCTCATGCAATCAAAGATGATACATATCTTTCACAAGATTATTACAAAAAGCTGATTGCCGACTTTGATACTCATCTAACTGATCTACAAGATAGAGAAGTTATAAGTATTTTTATAGGGGGTGGCACACCTTCACTTTTCAAAGCTGATTATCTTGGTAAAGTTTTACAAAACATAAAAGATAATTCAAAGCTTAATCCCAATTGTGAAATAACTCTAGAAATGAATCCTGGTACTGTCGAACGTGGCTCTATTTCAGAGTATGCAAATATTGGTATAAACCGTATCTCAGTTGGTGTACAAAGCTTTCAAAATGAAAAGCTGCAGTCATTGGGTAGAATCCATAATTGCGACAATGTTTATACAACTATTGAAGAGATTAAGAATTCAACAATTTCGAATTTTAATATTGATATCATGCATGGGCTTCCCAATCAAAGCTTTGAGGATGGTATTTTTGACATTTCTCAAGCAATTACAATGAAGCCAACTCATATATCTTGGTACCAACTAACTATAGAACCAAATACTCTTTTTGCAGCAAAGCCTCCAAAACTACCAGACGAAGAAACTTTAGAGCAAATTGAAATAACTGGTAAAAAACTACTCCAACAATCTGGGTACTATCAATATGAGATATCCGCTTATGCAAAAGATAATTTAAGATCTATTCATAACTCAAACTATTGGAATTTCGGCGACTATATAGGTATTGGTGCTGGAGCTCATAGCAAGATTACAAACCTTCAAACCAAAGAGATTAAAAGAACCTGGAAACACAAACATCCCAAAATATATTCACAAGCAAATAACTGTATAAAAGATTTTAATACTGTTGGTAAAAATGAACTAATATATGAGTTTATGTTAAATGCTTTAAGATTAAAAAATGGCTTTGGTATCAGCACTTTTGAGCAACAAACTTTTTTATCTAAGAATGAAATTATCCAAAGATTATCGCAAGGGGTAGAAAAAGGGTTACTAAGTTTTCCTAACAACAAGATCGAGCCAACAGACAAAGGTTATTTATTTCTAAATGATTGTATTAACCTTTTTATCTAATCATCATATCTAATCTGAGATAACTTACCACTAATTGCATCAACATACGCCTTAACTTCCTGCTGGCTATTATCTACACATTCAATCTCATATACACCATTCTTACTTTCAACACTAGTAATAGTTTTACACCTATCACTAGGAACCGCCCTTATAGCTTCGCTCATATTGATTTCTTTTGAGCCTTTTTTTGGCAAGGGAACTTCACCTGTATTTGGATCTATGTATATATATTCTTCTTTACCGGCATTATTGATAACTTTCGCTTTATAAGCTCCATCATCGTATTCTATTTTGTTAATTCCATCATATCCCTTGGCATAAATATTAGAAATAACTTTATCCATAGGTATAGAATTAGCTGGTGGAATATCATCTGCGTACATAACTGACGTAGATATTACTATCAATAAAATCATCTTAGAAGCTATTAGAACTTTTCTCATTTTTTAACTTATTTTTTTTTGAAAGATGACTTTAAATTACCATTACGAACTTATAATATCAATGGCATATAAAGCAATAGCTACTGTCCTAAAACAGTACTGACATAATTATTCATTTGTTTACGAAGAAACTCTATTATCCTTGTTCTATTTCTAAGGTGCTTTGACACTATTACTGCCTGCATATCATAAAAAGTTTCCGTTGTAATACTGTCTATACTAATTATAGATGAATTTGATATTTTGGCATAGTTATCCAAAAGAACCCCTGCTCCTAAACCTTTATCAATAAGAGATACTTTATGGCCATCATCCTCAACCAAATACTTTATATTTTTAATCTGTTGATTTACAGATTTACCATCTACCGTAATATTTAAGCTAAATGAAGGCTGATCTCTACGCATAATGAAAGGAAGTTCAAAAACATTCAGAGGATTTGATTTTAAATCGTACTTATCTAATAGCTCTTGGTTAACATAAATCTTAGATGGCAAATTTACTGAATCTATAGTTGCACAGACCATCCAATGATCTTGATCTATTTTATCCAAATCTTTAAACGCTATAAATGCTATATCATAGTTATTCAACTGATAAATATAACTATTTGCTTGAGATAAAAGATAGCTATCAAATGTAAAAGTATACTCATTCTTAGGGTCTACCTCATGGATAGCTGGAGAAATATAATTAACAAATGTTCTAGTACCAAAAATTCTTATATATTTTAATTTATCAACACCTTTATATTTACTGGAAAGAATACTATTCTCTAAATCTATATATAGCTTATGACAAGATGCATAGTATTTTTTACCATATTTTGTTATTTCGACTTTATTGCTACCTGATTGAATTAATTTAACTCCTAGATAACTTTCCAACAGCTCTAACTTATTTCTAATAGTATTAACTTCGACCGAATAATAACTCTTTACCGCTGCATAAGATCCCAGCTCTACTAATGATATAAAATACCTTGTACCTTCTATTATATTTTTGTCTACAACTTCTTTGACTTGTCTACTCATAGATAGCTAATTTAATTAGATATACCTAATACACTATAGCTATGTTATCAATAATAAAAAATATTTTATAGATGCTATCGATATATTTACTTAAACAGCTCTCAATACAGGTATTTTAAAAATTATTTCTAACAAAGTCACAAAATTTACATTCTCAAAATAGTTTTTACATATTTATCTACTTACCCTCAAAGAAGTTTAATAATTTTTCTTTATTTGTGGGTATATTTTGAAACTATTACAATAACTTTTTCATGAAAAGCCTTTCTTGCAATAATGATCTAAAGTCACTATATTAGATTTGGAAATTTAAGGATAATTAAATCTAATAATATGCCTGCTCTAATTCCGTTTTTATAAGCAAAACTTTATCAAGAACTTCATTGATATGATTTGGGACTATATAAAACTATCAAGCTAGCTAAGAATATTGATTTTAAAGATTTTTCGATACTTGTTAGAAATCATATTTGGTGCCGAGCGGGATACGAACTATCAGCCAAAAGCCTTTACTTATAGGCACTCAAGTTTAAAATATTGATTCTTGGATACAGTTTAGGATACACTTTAAACAAAGTACCCTATATTTTGTAGCCAAAAAACTAAGGGTATTATAGCGGTAATTAGATATCTTTTCTAGGGTATCTGTCAGGGTCGCCTAGTAAACTTGTAGCTAGACTTCTTTGTATTAAATCGTATTCCTCTTGATAGTCTATTTGTAAACCTGCTTTTCTTTTATCCCATTGTTTAAGCTTAGCGATTGTATTAATCGCCTGTATCTTTTCCGCCATAGTACTATCATCACTATCTATAATCTCATCTAGTTTATCTAAATACTTTTGTCTAGTATTAAAAGCCCCTAGCATTTCCCTTTTTTGGATAGTTTCTATAAACTCTGCTACTTTTTCATGTTTTAGTAATTTGCTAGCTTCATTATAAATAGTTTGGTCTTTCATGTTTTCGGTATCATAGGCTTGTATATATGCCTCTGTCATACAACCGCTTTGCAAATAATACTTACAAAATTCTAATTGTTTAGCTGTTAATTTAGTTGTCATAGATAAGTGATAGATAGTTTTGATAACAGATATTATATCTAATTATTAGATTGTCTAATTTTGGCTTTGTAATTGTATTTTTTATTTTCCTTAACACAACCAACACAATCAACACAACATAGCCAAAAGCATTGCTATATAAGGGTTTGAGCTGTGGGGGTATACTAACACATAAAAACATGATTTTAACACAACTATTATTTATACCTTTATGAAAACCTTAGTATAGTAGAATTATAAGAAATTGATTAAGTTTCTATTGAATTTATAAATTAATGATTTGACTATTACAGAATAGCCTACACCATGTTGATTAGCTGTATTTTTAAGTTGCTGCAATTCATTTTCATTTATTCTAAGTGTAATTAGTATAGTCTTACTCTTAAACTCTATATTATGGTTTTGCTCTGTCATATTTGTATACCTTGCTCTTTTTCTACTAACTCGCCATTAACTACCTTGTATCTTTCGCCTGTTCTCTTATTACCAAAGACAAAGCTATCAAAGTCTACTCTTACTATATATTTGCTTTTATCAAACCACCTATATTTAGCCATAGTTTGAGTTTCTACATTATCGGGTAATGTATAACCATATTGCCATGCTATCGCCTCCACACTCATTTAAATAACCTCCATATAGTCAAATAACTTGATAAGTCTTTGTTTAAGTTCTAACTTCTTAATACTGTTGTCTTGATACCCTCTATCTGCTACATCTCCAAGCTCAAAAAGTAAACCAAGTAATAAATCTAAATCTTTACCTAGAATATTTAACAAAATTGCGGTTAATACATCTCTTTGATTATCTGTACCCTCTGTTAGTATATGTTCTAAACCATTTTGGTATAAAATTTCGTATATCTCGCTTATTGATAAACTTTCTATAGGCGTGGGCTTTTCATTAAAATTTAGTATTTTATCCATCTTTTAACCTTACTTTTTGTATATTGATTGTCATTATGAGTATTACATTTTGTTAGTTATACAATGCTAAAAGTAATTATATGATGTTATAAATTAGGCTGATTTTTAGAGTTGTGTTATTTTAGCTATTTTCTGTGTTAAGGGTATCACACACTGCAAAGCCTTTATTTAAAAGGTTTCTAGGGTAATTGTGTTATTGTGTTAGTTGTGTTAAGAGATTAGAAAAAAGATATTATAACCAGTCATATTTAGTATATTTAGTACCTTTCTTATCAGTTTTCTTTATATGGTGGTTTTGCTCTAATATATCCAAAGCCTCTTGTACTAGTTCTTTATCTAGCTTTCTAAAAACAGTTTCCCTAGTAACATCGCCAATACTAAAGCCATTTTTCTTTTTTAACTTAGTTTTGATATTAACAATCTTTTTGGCTAAATCTAACGACTTATTGAAATTATAACCATAGAGATAATCTGCACAATTATAAAAATACTCTAAGGTAGTTATAACCTTTTGTACTACTTCTTTGTTTATATGGTCGTTATCGTGATTATCTGCTAGATGATATATCAAAGCCAAAGCATGAAAAGTATTATTAGCCTTGCCTAGATACTCTATCATTAAATCACTCTGCCCACTCTCATTTTTTACTTTTTCATTTTTATTAAACCAGTCAATATATAAGCTCTTGGCTTCATTTGTATAACTGCACTTTTTAGGTTCTGCTTTGACTTTTTCATTATCAACTATATTAAACCTCTGCGGGATATTTTTTAGCTTATTAAGTAAGTTTAAATACTCGCTTTTTATCCTAAAATCTAATTTAATATCTTTATATGTTCTTTGCTGTTTTTCAGCTATAGGGATTAATTGAAACCTAGCTAATAAGCCACTACCATTATATTTATTGGTAAATTCTAATAACCTTTGAGTTTGTACTCCTCCAATAATATGTATTGTTATATTATCAACATATTTAGTACCATATTTTTGGGTTTTATCTTTAAAGCTTCCACAATTATAAGCTTCTACATAAAGTTTATGGTCTTCTACTTTTTCAGTTCTAATTATTGAATGTATAAAGTCCATAAGCTCATCAATTTCTAATATCAAACCGTTAGGGCTGTCATCTGCTAATTGACTTAGTAAAGCTTCTTTAGTAGCTGTATTAATACATATTTCCCTAGAATATGGCTTTATTGGTTTTTCCCCATACTTGATATTTAAAGCTTTTTCTATAGGTTGCTTTTTAAAGTCATCTGTTGCACTTTTATATTTAGATTCTAAATCTTTAACATCCATTTTCCAAATAGATAACTTTTTACTATATTCCTCAAAAGCTTTTTTATATTTTTTGACAAACTCTTTATCTATTTCTTTTATTGGTTGCATAGGCTCATTAATACTAGGCGTTTTACCAGTTCCACTATCGCCAATCAGCATACCCCAAAGAATAGGATAGGCTTTTCTATCATCAACATCTAAACAAACTTTATTACCTAGTAAACCAGCAATACTAACTAAACATGAAGTAGCTATATACTGTCTAGGCTGTTGCATTGCATTTGCTAAATTATTTACATAATCAGCTATAACTTTTGGTAAACAATCAATATTAAATATTGGTAGTTCTTTTCTGTCGCTTGGTAATGGTAAAGGTTTAGGCTCTGCTATATCACTCGCATATTTTAAAACATTCATTATATAACCCTCCTAGATTCTAAATAATCGTTCCAATCAGATAAACCGCTTTGTTTTTGCTCATCTGTTAGCGGTGGGGGATTAATATTTACATTTAGGACTATTGCAGCAACCTCTTTAGATTTTTGAATACCTACACCGCTTAAATCATTATCAGCAAATATATAAAACTCTGATTCAGGATATAAGCCATAGAAATAACTAATAATAGGTTTTAAGCCATTACAATTAAAACAAACTATTATACAAGTATCATTATTAACCTCTTGATTAAATAAGCTTCCTTTTGTAGAAATAGAATTAAGTCTATTTAGTATACTTAAACCAGTTGCTAAGCCCTCTACAAATACAAAACAATCTGTAGTTTTAGGCTCATTTAATGGTAGATAACTACTACTAGCATTAGCACCTTTAAAAAATTGTTTAAAGCCATTAGGCAATATAGTTTGTATGCTCTGTAGCTTACCTTTGAAAGGCTCATCTATTCCAATACATGGGATAATTAATTTGTCTTTATCCTGTTTGATAGCTTCATGGCTTTTTATACCCTTAGCGACTAAATACTGGTGGTTATCATCTGCTTTAGGTAAAGATAAATAATAACTTTCTAATTTACTTGCTAGCATTTTCTTTTCTTGTAATTCAGCTTGTTTTAGTTGCTGCAATTTATAACTAGTTTCTTTTTTGTCATGATAGTTATATTGATTGTCATTATCTATATAAGTGTACTTTTCGCCTGTTTTCCAATCGCCAAAGACAAATATATTATTATCAATATTCTTTAACCATAAGTTTTTATTATTATTTTTCTTATTTTTATCACTAAATCTAATCAGCTCCCCAATACCTATGCTATAATTAAAGCTATTAGGCAATGAGTAACCAAGATTTGATATATAACTTTCAAATTTAATATTATTCATTGTCTTATCCCCTCAAAAATCTAACCTGTTTTCTAACTTCAATACCAATCGCTACAACTTCTTTAATATCTATAACTAAATCGTTATATTTAGGGTTAATATATAGTCCTACAAGCTCGCTAGTAGCCGTTTCTTTGAGTAATACTATAGTATGTTCATTTTGATAATTTTTGATGATAGCAAGGCTGTTAGGCTCTGCTTTAATTGATTTATCAAATAAGACTGTATCATTAATATCTAGATTGTATTTATGGTCTTTACATTCCATGCAATCATTTTTGATATCGATAAAAAATAAGTTTTCTGTATTCTGATTATATTTAGACATGGCTATATTTCCTCGTTTTTGTTTACTAAGTGTATCGGGGCGGTTAGTAACTAGAAACGAGACTAGCTGTAGGTATTTACCAATAAATTGGCTATTGTATTTCCTACACCTCCCGACAAAACAAAAGAGTTTAGCCGTTATGTGATAGATATATTGATCAACATATCTTAAAAGTACATAATAAAGCCCGCTACTGATAGATATAGTATTATCTATATCATCATGGCTGTTATTACATTTCACTTTATTATTGCTTTTATTAGTGGCAATATCACTACTCGCTTTCTGGGTTACTACGCCCTTTAACAAAGTAGATGATAAATTATTGATAGTATTTTGTCTAGTAGTAATAGTAGCCATAACTTACCCCCTAGCCTGTATCTTTGACTGTATCCAGTCATTAACCTCAGTTTCTAACCAACCTACGCTACTACTAGATAGATTTAACGGTTTTGGGAATTGACTAGAATTAATCCATCTATAGATAGTACTTTTGCTAGTTCCTGTCATTTCTACTACTTGGCTTAATCTTAATATTTTCATATCTTTATAACCTTTTTCTTTAGTTCAATTATTTTATTTTTCTAATTGCTGCAGCAACTAAAGATTAGTACCGTTTAAATACTGCTGATTTGGCTTGGTACTTGCTATAAATGATAAGGATATTTGTAGATAATATTTACTATAATTTTTTGACTGAATTTTGAAAAAAAATAAGGTAAATTCTAAAAGCTATATATTTTCATAAATCTTTTACAATTGTTATTGAAATAATTGTCTATTTGGGTTTTTCCTCCATTTTTAGTAGTTGTAGGTTGTGGTGTGAATATACCAGCATAATTACATATAAGGCGATATAATTTGTAAAAGTCATACTCTTTATTTGTATCTTGATTATATGTTGATGATGATATTAATTTTTCTAACTTAGCTGACTTAAAAAAGTATATTATAGCTTTGAGTATTGTTTCTCTTGTTCTTGTAGTTCTATCTCTTTCCGTACATATACTTGGGTGCGATATTTTTTCAATTCTATTAAAATTCCAATCAAGTGTTTTTTCTATTTCCTCTAACTGCTCTATATGATTATGTACTGGTATCGTATAATTAGGCTCTAGGTCTTCCATATTTATATGCCTATTCTCATATAGTGAATAATGGTTTATATTATATTTATCAATAATACTATTTAATTTATTTTTAGTTTCACTCACTAAATGAAAAATATTATTAATATCTTTGTCGTATTCTGTTTTAGTAACTATTTTAATACTTTGACTTTTAATATCATTAATAAAAAGCATTACTCTGTTTATAAGTTTGTCTTTTTCATTAATTGAAATACTATTGTTTGCCAACATTTCTTCTAAATGGACTTTTATATCATTTACTAAAACTTCCATATCACTAAACTACATCATCAAACTTTGTTACATTTGCACTAGCTTTAACATCATCTACATAGTCAGCCCATAGCTGTAGCATTTGGCTACGCTCTAATAGAAAATCATTTTTATCATAGATGTTATCTATAGCATTTTCTTTAGTATGGCTTAATATCATTCTGATACTATCACTACACCAATTATATTTACTTCTAATACTACTAATATAAGTCCTAGCAGACTTTCTAAAGCCATGTGTAACCTGTTTAGGCTTATCTTTACCATTATAGCCTAGTGTCTCTCTTAAAGCCTTTGACAAACTTTCTATCGATATATGCCTATCTTTTGAGCTTGTAGAGTAAAAAACATATTCACAACCGCCGTTATAAGCTCTCATTTGCTCTATTATCTCGATAGCCTGTTTACTTAATGGCTGTCTAAAGTCTCTCCCCATTTTCATATCATCTACAGATAAAGAAATATAATATATAACTTCATTTTTTAACTTAGTTTCTTTGATATTCTCCCACTTCAAAGTAGCTATATTTTTTGGTCTAAAGCCAATTAGTACAGCAAGCTTTAAAGCCATCTTTGTATTATATTGTCCTTTGTAGTTATCAATATCATTAAGTAGCTGGCTAAAGTTGTATTTATCCTCTATAGGGTCTACAAACTCAAAACCATCAGTTTTAGCTACATCAATTTGTATATCTCTAACTATATTAAAGTTTGCAATACCTTTTCCAATTGCATAGCCCCATATTAGATTTAAGATTGTTTTTATTTTCTTTTGATTGGCTGGCGTTTCTTTCTCTAATATTTTTGTTAACTGCCTTGGTATTATTTCCCTTATATTGTATGTTTTTAAACCTGGTAATATAAACCTATCGCATATAGATAAATTTCTTTTATAATCACTCTCACTTTTCCATCCATTTGGCTTGCTAGGGTGCTTTGACTCTAAAGCATTTTTTGCAACTTCTTTAAAAATACTATCATCTTTATAGCTAGCTTTTTCTTTTTCTAACTTAGGGTCTTTACCACTTACTAGCATTTGACTATATTTAAAAGCCTCATCTCTAGCCTGTTTTAAACTTACTGCGGGATAGCTTCCAATACCTAGCCACTTACCTTTATATCTAAATTGCCATGACTTACTACCAGCTTTACTAACTTTGATGTATAAGCCGTTACCATCATTTAATCTATAATCTTTACCAGTTGCTTTTAAGCTCTGTAACTTGCTTACTGTAAGAGTTTTAGCCATCTAAGTGTATCCCAGTTTGTTTTAAAAAGTGTATCTTTTATAATCAGGATACAGTCTAGGATACACCTTATCAAGGGCTTTATTGATACAGTTTGAGACTATATAAAACCATAAAACTAGCTAAGAGTATTGAATTTAAAGGGTTTTTGATACTTGTTGAAACTTGTTAGAAATTAAGTTTGGTGCACCGAGCGAGATTTGAACTCGCACGTCCTTCGGACACCACCCCCTCAAGATGGCGTGTCTACCAATTCCACCACCGGTGCAATTAAACTTTACTTAGATGCTGCTTCTTTAGTCGTAGAAGTTTTTGCAACCTCTTTTTGATATTGGTCATACTGACTAGCTATTGAGCTATCAGTGTTCGCAGTACTTACACTAGTGATTGTAGTGTGCGACTTTCCTAGGTATCCTAAAGTAAGGCAACATACAAAAAATACCGCTGTGAAAAACACTGTCATTTTAAATAGAAATGAAGCCGCACCTTTACTACCAAAAACAGTATTAGACGCTCCACCACCGAAAGAAACACCCATATTAGCTCCTTTACCTTGTTGCAACAACACAAGTGCCACAATAGCAATAGCAGCGATAATATCTATAGTTAAAATTATTCCGTACATATTTTATTTGCTTGATTTATTATTTCGTTAAACTCAGAAGCTTTCAATGATGCTCCTCCAATCAAACCACCATCAACATCTGGTAGGCTTAATATATCTTTAGCATTTTCAGCTTTTAGGCTACCACCATACACTATTTTCATATTTTTAGCAAGATTTTCATCTACTTTGGCCACTAGCGAACGAATAAACTGATGTGTTTCTTGCACCTGTTCTAATGATGCTACAACTCCTGTACCTATAGCCCAAACAGGTTCATACGCTATTACAACCTTAGCAAGTTGCTCAATAGACAAATTTTCTAGTATTAGACTTAATTGTGTTGATAATACTCTTTCTAACCTTCCACCTTGTCTATCTTCTAGTGACTCACCTATACAAACAACTGGCACAACTGATGTATCTATAATCTTATTAAGTTTTTTGAAAACATCTTGATCAGTCTCACCAAACAAAGATCTTCTTTCAGAATGTCCTATAAGTAGATAATTACATCCAATGTCATGAAGCATATCAACTGATAGCTCTCCAGTATATGCACCATTATTATAAAAAGTAATATTTTGTAGACCTACTCCAATTTCTTTAGGAAGTTGTGCAAGCACCTCTTTGATATATACACTTGATGGAAACACAGCTACAGCGACTTTGTTACTATTGTACTCCGCTTGTGAAATACCTCTACAAAGCTCTTCTATGCTTGCAGAGTTACCATTCATCTTCCAATTGCCCATTATTAATTTTTGCATATCTATACCAACTTTTGTTTTACTTTTTCAACCAAATATTCTGCTTCTTTTGTAGCTAAATTCTTATTGTCTGCTTCGACCATAACTCTCAAGACAGGCTCAGTCCCTGAAGGCCTCAACAATACACGTCCACGATTACTCAAACGCTCTTCAACTTCTGCAACATCACTAGCTAGCTTAGCTAAGTGATCAGATGTTACTTTAAAATTCAGTGGAACATTGATCATTGTTTGTTGCATCAACTCATCATCTAGCTTAAATGCCGATACTGGTTTATCATTTTGTGAAAAAATAGCTAGTAACTGTATAGCTGTGGACAAGCCATCACCAGTAGTTCCAAAGTTTAGATTAATAACATGACCTGATGACTCACCACCTATCTTATAACCATGCTTGACTAAATCTTCTAAAACATATCTATCGCCAACTTTAGAACGAATAAATGACATGTTGTTTGACTTATAGTGATTTTCATAACTCATATTTGTCATTTGTGTACCTACTATACCAGCGGTACCTCCACAGATATCACTATACTGCGCGATAATATTTAGTATTCCGTCACCATCAATCTCTTGAGCATTTTCATCAACGATAATGATTCTATCAGCATCTCCGTCTAATGATATTCCTAAATCAGCATTATGCTCTTTTACAGCTTTTTGAATATTAGAAATACAAGTCGCTCCACAATCAACATTTATGTTTAACCCATCAGGATTAGATGCTATAGAAATGTAATCAATACCAAATCTATCAAGCAAAACTTCAAAATGCTTTGAGGCAGCTCCGTGTGCGCAATCGATAACAACCTTTCCTTTATACTTAACTAAAGAGCCAAATCTATCAAATAGGTTTTCGATATACTCACGCATAAAACCATCAGCAACTTTATAACTACCAAATCTATATTCTGGTTGATAAATAAAGTCTGAATCTATTTTGGCTTCAATCTCTTCTTCTAACGCATCATCCAACTTAAAACCATCTGATGAAAAAAGCTTAACTCCGTTATCAGTAAATTTATTATGTGATGCAGTAATTACAAACCCAGCAGCTGCTTTATGCTTTACTGTTATGAATGCTACAACAGGAGTAGGAACCACTCCTAAATCAATAACATCAATCCCTGCTGCATTTAAACCTGAGACTAAGGCAAATTTTAAGAACTTTCCAGAGCTACGCGTATCTTGCCCAACAATAGCAATTTTAGGATAACCTTTATCAATTATGAATGTACCAACCGCATTCCCAAGTTTTTGCATAAACTCTGCCTGTATGACAGAATTACCAACCTCACCACGAATACCATCTGTACCAAAATACTTAGCCATAACAATCTCCTAATATTTTACTAATGCTGAAACTTTGTACCCTTCAAGAACTTTTCTACCACTCAAGCCATCAAGCTCTATTACAAATATAAGGCCTGCAACATTTGCTTGAGTTTTCTCGATAAGCTGTACTGTGGCTTTTGCCGTACCACCAGTTGCCAACAAATCATCAACAACTAGCACACTATCTGACGGCTTAAAAGCATCTTTATGAATTTCTAAACTATCACTACCATACTCTAGCTCATAACTTACACTATAAGTTTCTCTAGGAAGTTTGCCTGGCTTTCTAACAGGCACAAATCCTAAACCTAAGACTTCCGCAAGTGCAACCCCAAAAATAAAACCTCTACTTTCAGTACCTGCAATAATTGTTGGGTTTATACCCTTTGCTTTAAGTTCTTTAGCCATAGCCAAAGCAGTTATCTTCAGACCTTCAGGATCCGCTAGTAATGGAGTAATATCTCTAAAAATTATACCCGGCTTTGGAAAATCAGGCACGGCTACAATTCTATCTTTTATAAAATCTAAACTCATGGAAATATAATACCTTTAGAATAAGTTTGAATAAAATAATTAAACTTGTAAAAGAATTCTATTAGGATCTTCAAGCAATTCTTTGATCATCTTTAAAAATCTTACAGATGTTCCACCATCAATAATTCTATGATCATAAGATAATGCCAAGTACATGATTGGACGTATTTTGATCTCACCATTAACTACCATAGGTCTTTCGACAATGTTATGCATACCTAAGA
Organism: Francisella salina; assembly: GCF_000219045.1. Taxonomy (NCBI): domain Bacteria; kingdom Pseudomonadati; phylum Pseudomonadota; class Gammaproteobacteria; order Thiotrichales; family Francisellaceae; genus Francisella; species Francisella salina. The sequence continues at coordinate 574,903 of NC_015696.1, read as the reverse complement.
TTGCACTCTGTGGTGAGTTAATGATTGGTGTAGATAGCATAGATCCATAGGTACCACCATTAGTGATAGTGAACGTACCGCCTTGCATATCTTCTAAGCTTAACTTACCATCACGACCTTTAATTGCTTTATCAAGCACATCAGCCTCTAGCTCCGCTAAGGATTTACTGTCAGTATCTCTTAAAACTGGTACTACTAAACCTCTATCTGTACCAACAGCAATACCGATATCAAAGAAGTTATGATAAACAATTTCATCACCATCAATTGAAGCATTAACATCCGGAAACTTCTTAAGAGCTTCAGTCGCAGCTTTTATAAAGAATGACATAAATCCAAGCTTAGTATCATGCTCTTTGACAAACATGTCTTTATATTTTTTTCTAAGCTCCATAACTGCTGTCATATCTACTTCATTAAAAGTAGTCAAAATCGCATTAGTATGTTGAACTTCAACTAACCTGTTTGCAATTGTTTGACGCAGACGAGTCATTTTAACTCTTTTTTCATATCTTGGACCTTGATTAGCAACTACAGTCGGCTGTTGTGGTTTACTACTAGATGCTGCCTTTTTAACATCTTCAGATGTTATACGCCCCTTTTTACCAGTACCTTCGATACTAGCGGCAGATTCTAATCCACTTGAATTAAATGCCTTACGCGCAGAAGGGACTAGATGCGGATCATTACCTGTGCTATCAGCTTGAGATTTCACTTCTTCTTTGGCTACTGTAGCAACAGCTGCACCTTCTGAAATTTTTGCAATTAATTCTGATGAAAGAACTGTTTCACCAGCAGGTTTCAATATTTTAGACAATACACCATTTGATGTCGCTGGAACTTCCATAACTACTTTATCAGTCTCTATCTCAGCTAAAATATCACCTTCGGCAACAGCTTCACCTTCTTGCTTATGCCACTCAGAAACTGTACCATCTGCAACAGACTCTGGGAAAACAGGTGCTTTAACATCGATCTCCTTGCCTGATGATTGTGTAGCCTGAGCTGTTTCTTCAGTAGCAACCACTTCTTGAGCAGAGTCAGCAGCCACAGCCTCTGTATCAATGCTTGCTAAAGATTCTTCAGAAAGCACAGTATCTCCTTCATGCTTTTTAATGCCTTTAAGGACTCCGCTCGCTGTCGCTGGAACTTCCATAACTACTTTATCAGTTTCAATTTCAGCGATAATATCACCTTCTTCAACAAAGTCGCCTTCATTCTTATTCCATTGAGCTAATGTGCCATCTGCAACGGACTCCGGAAACATAGGTACTTTTAATTCAACCATTTCTTACTCCTAGTAATAATTCAAATTTTATATTTCTAAAGCTCTATTAATAATTTCTTCTTGCTGCTTAACATACAAAGCGTGGTAACCGACTGCAGGAGTAGATGATCTTTCCCTTGCTACACATAGCAACTCTTGGTTTTTAGATACAAGCTTCTCTATAAAGTGTCTAATATTATACCAAGCTCCTTTATTCTGCGGTTCTTCTTGCAACCATACAACTTTGTCAACTTGCTTATATTTTGCAAAGATATTTGCTAATTCCTCTTGTGGGAATGGATATAGCTCTTCGAGTCTTACTACAGCAATATCCTTATGAGTATCTTGCTTTTTAGCAATCAAATCATAATAAACTTTACCATTACAAAGTATTAATTTCTTAACTTTATTTTCACTAGCATTTACATCATCTATAATAGGCTCAAACTTACCTTTTGAAAGCTCTTCTAGTGTAGACACAGCCATAGGATTTCTTAATAAACTCTTAGGTGTCATTACGATCAATGGCTTTCTAAGCGGTCTAATCACTTGACGTCTTAATAAATGATAAATTTGTGCTGGTGTTGTAGGTGTACACACTTGCATATTTTTATTGGCACATGAACTCAAGAATCGTTCTAAACGCGCTGAAGAGTGCTCAGCACCAGCACCTTCTTGACCATGAGGCAAAAATAATGTCAAGCCAGACAAAATACCCCATTTTTCTTCTGCTGCCACTAAGAATTGATCTATTACAACCTGAGCAGTATTTACGAAGTCACCAAACTGCGCCTCCCAAATTACTAGAGAGTCGGGACTATAGCAACTATAACCATATTCAAAGCCTAACACTCCATACTCTGAAAGTGTAGAATCAATAATATCAAACCTAACATTTTCATTAATATGCTTCAGTGGTACATATTCTTTTAGCTGAGAACTAGTGTTCATGTTTTTAACAACAGCATGTCGATGAGAGAAAGTACCCCTACCACTATCTTCTCCAGATATTCTTACTGAATAACCTTCATCAAGTAGTGTTGCATAAGCAAGAGATTCTGCAAATCCCCAATTTAAAGGAAGCTCTCCGTTTGCCATCTTCACTCTATCTGTTAATGCCTTTTTAACTTGCATCTGCGCCTTAACTTCTTCAGGCACTTCACTCATTCTTAATGCTAGCTCTTTAAGACCTTCTTCTGCTATTGCGTTATAGCTATATTTAGTTTCTTGCTTACCTATATAAGGAAGCCAATCACAAACATTAAGTTTGTCTTTCACTGTTTTTCTATCAAGAATATCTATAGTAACTTTACCATTATCAAGCTTGCTACGATAATTAGCATTCAACTGTGCAAGAAGGCCTACATCAATAGCACCTTCGTTGATAAGTTTTTCACTATATAACTTTAATGTTGTAGGAAGCTTCTTAATTACCTCGTACATTTGTGGCTGAGTTCCTGATGGCTCATCAGTTTCATTATGTCCATTCCTACGATAACAAACCAAATCAATAACCACATCCTTATTGAATTTCATACGATACTCAAGAGCTATATCAGCAACCTTAAGAACAGCTTCAGGATCATCACAGTTTACATGAAATATTGGTGCATCAACCATCTTAGCAATATCAGTAGAATAATTACTACTTCTATTTACACCAAATGTACTACTAGTTGTAAACCCAACCTGGTTGTTAACTACAAGATGAACCGTACCACCAGTTCCATATGCTTCTGTGAGTGAAAAACCAAAAGTTTCCATAACAATACCTTGTCCACAGAAAGCCGAATCACCATGTATCAATATAGGTAAAACCTTGTTATGAACATTACCATCTAGCTTATCTTGTATAGCTTTAGCTGCACCTTCAACCACAGGATCAACAGTTTCAAGATGTGAGGGGTTAAATGCTAGTGCAATTTTTGCCTCTTTACCATCAACACACCTATAATTCGAGTATCCCATATGGTACTTAACGTCACCAGATAAACTTTTTTCACTTTGCTTACCTTCAAACTCTTCAAACAAATCCTTAGGATTTTTACCCATCACATTTACAAGAACATTTAAACGTCCTCTATGAGCCATACCTAGCTGAATGAATCTTGTTGAGTGTCTAGAAACTGCTTTTTCAATAACATGCTGAAGTGAAGGTATTAGGGATTCACCACCCTCTAAGCCAAATCTCTTCTGACCAACATACCTTAGAGCTAAATATTTTTCTAACCCTTCAGCCGCAACTAACTGCTGTAAAATCCATTTCTTATCTGATTGAGACGTAGACAAGTTTTTTTCAATCTTGTCTTGAAGCCATAATTTTTCTTCTTTATTTCCTATGTATCTATACTCATAGCCGACACTAGACTCATAAATTGATTTAGCTTTTTCTACCACTTCTTTCAGACTAATAGCTTTATTATCAGTAAAATCACCAAGATTAACCTTTTCAGACAAGTCTTTTTCAGAAAGTCCATGAGCAGACAATTCCAAATCAGAATCTCTCTGGTATTTCATTAGTCCTAATGGATCAATATTTGCTGATTTATAGCCATGTGAACGATAGGCTTTGACAAGAGCCTTAGCCTTTAGCCCAACATCTCCTTCGCCATTAACGATAGCTGTGGATGTAGCTTTATTTTTAGCCAGAAACTTAAACTCATCTACCAAATCACGATGTACAGTATCAGTTGAGCTAGCTATAGAATCAAAAAAGGACAACCATTTTGGATCAATATCCTCATAGTTGCCCATTACATAGTCATCATATATTGATTCAAGATACTCTAGATTACCTCCGAAGAGCTGGGTTGTTTCCAACCATTGACTAAAATCCGGTTGTTGTTTTTTCATATAAATACCTAAATAACAGGTTTTAAATTTTACACATTTTTACTTAGTAGTGCTGACCTAATCTTACCAATTGCTTCTGTAGGATTAAGACCTTTAGGACACACAGATACACAGTTCATAATTGTTCTACATCTAAAGAGACTAAAAGGATCTTTCAAATCATCTAATCTCTGCTCTGTAGCTGTATCTCTTGAGTCTGCGATAAACCTATATGCCTGCAATAAGCCTGACGGACCTATAAACTTATCTGGATTCCACCAGAATGATGGGCATGAAGTAGTACAACATGCACATAAAATACACTCATAAAGACCATCAAGCTTAGCTCTATCTTCAGGAGATTGTAATCTTTCCTTAACTGGTGGCTCTTCATCATTAATAAGATATGGTTTTACTTTTTCATAGTTTTTATAAAACTGCTTCATATCAACAATCAAATCTCTAACCACAGGTAAACCCGGCAAAGGATTAACCTTGATTGGCTGCTTCAACTCGCCAACTGAAGTAATACAAGCCAAGCGGTTTTTACCATTAATATTCATACCATCAGAACCACAAACACCTTCTCTACAAGATCTTCTCATAGCTAATGTAGGGTCTTGCTCCTTAATGAGCTCAAGAGCTGTTAAAACTTTAACACCCTCATTTTCTACCGTAATAGTATATTCATCATAATATGGCTTTTTATCTACTTCTGGATTATATCTATAAATTTTAAATCTTACGTCCATTACACTAAATCCTCGTAATTAATACTTACGTTCTGCTGGTTGGAAAGCTTTAACCTTAGTAGGTGACATATTCACATCACGCTGTGATGTTTTATCACCATCTAAGAAATATAGCGTATGCTTCATCCAGTTTTTATCATCTCTATCAGGATAGTCTACTCTTGAGTGCGCCCCTCTAGACTCTTTTCTTTCAAGAGCCAACTTCGCAGTTGCTATCGCAGTTAATACTAGGTTATCTAGCTCTAGCGCTTCTATTCTCATCATATTGAAAATTCTAGAATTATCTTCAAGAACTGCATTATCCAGCCTTTCTCTAATCTTAAATAGCTTATCGAGACCTTCTTTCATTGTGCTTTCCTGTCTAAACACAGAAAAATACTGCTGCATTGTTTGTTGCAACTCTTTTCTAAGTACCGCGATCTTTTCTTGACAACCTCTCTGCTCAGAAGTATCCCACTTTGTGATTCTAGCAGTTGCTTTCTCAACATTCTCTTGCGAAACTTCTTTCATAGGCATACCTTCTTTAAGGCTTTGTTCAGCGTGCATACCCGCAGCTCTACCAAATACTACCAAATCTAACAATGAGTTACTACCAAGCCTATTAGCACCATGAACTGATACAGAAGCACATTCTCCAACAGCATATAAGCCGCCAATAACTTTATCTTCACCATCAACTTGAGTAATCACTTGGCCATGCTTATTAGTCGGTATACCTCCCATCTGATAATGACAAGTAGGTACAACAGGTATCGGTTTTTCTACAGGATCAATTCCAGCAAAAGTTCTACCCAATTCTCTAACTGTAGGAAGCCTTTCATCAATGACATCTTCACCCAAGTGTGTTAAGTCTAACCAAACACAGCTTGTACCGGAGAAAGTATCGCCTCGACCTTCCATAATTTCTTGCTGCGACGCACGAGATACAACATCACGACAAGCAAGATCCTTAGCATTTGGAGCATATCTCTCCATGAATCTTTCACCATCTTTATTACGCAACACACCACCTTCACCACGGCAGCCTTCAGTAACAAGAACTCCAGCTCCTGCAATACCAGTTGGATGAAACTGCCAAAACTCCATATCCTGAAGGGGAAGGTCAGCTCTTAGTGCCAGACCCATACCATCCCCAGTATTAATGTAAGCGTTAGTACTAGACTCATATATGCGTCCAGCCCCACCAGTAGCCAAAATTGTGATCTTAGCCTTTAAGAACACAGTTTCTCCTGTTTCGATACTTAAAGCTATGACACCTGCGACACTTCCATCATCAGCTTTAACTAAATCAACAGCAAACCACTCTGTATAAAAATCTGTTTTATGAGCCAAATTACCTTGGTATAAAGTATGTAAAAGAGCATGACCTGTTCTATCGGCTGCCGCACAGGTTCTCTCAGCTTGATTAGCTGGGTCATAGTTTCTTGACATACCACCAAACGCTCGCTGATATATCTTGCCATTTTTGAGTCTTGAGAAAGGCATACCCATATGCTCTAGCTCAATAATTGATTGTGGAGCATGCTCACACATATACTCAATAGCGTCCTGATCACCAATATAATCAGAACCCTTAACAGTATCATACATGTGCCACTTCCAATCATCTGAAGGAAGATCATCATCAAAATCTATATTCCCCAAAGCTGCTGCGATACCACCCTGAGCCGCAACCGTGTGCGATCTAGTAGGGAAAACTTTAGAAACAACAGCTGTTTTAAAACCTGACTGCGAAAGCTGGAAAGATGCTCTCATACCAGCACCACCTGCTCCTATTACAATAGCGTCAAATTCTTGCGTAGCTATACTCATAAAAATAACCTCTTAGTAAAAAAATAAAACTGCAAACAACCAAAAAAAGCAGAATACATAAACTAAAACAAAACTCAGCATAACAAGAGCTGATGCCCAAGCACACTTAATGTAGTCACCACAGATAATCCAAATACCTACCCAAGCATGAAAAAACATTGCCAAATAAGCCATCAATGTAGCAACTCTGAAGAACATACCATCAGTAAACAAACCTCTCCAGCTATCGTAATTAAGAGTTCCTGAGTAGGACAAACATAAAGCCTCAACGATAAGATAACCAAAATAAGCCGCAATAATTACTGCAGTAACTCTTTGTACAAAAAAGTCTTTAATACCCGATGAAGTTAATGAAATTACAGCCATAAGTAGCACCCCCATAAAATAGCCGATAAAACACCTAATACAATAACTAATAGCGAAGTAAATTTAGCAACCTTCATACTTTCACCAAAGCCCAAATCCATGATCATGTGTCTAACACCTGCGTAAACATGATATGTAATAGATGCCAAAAAAAGCCAAAAAAACACGCTACACCAACCTTTGGTTAATATAGCAACTGTTTGCTGGTAGCCATCAGGACCCGCTAGAGTATAGTTCATACCAACCACTGCCAAAGGGATTGCAAAAATCAACACCACACCAGAGATACGGTGTAGTATAGAACTAATGGCGGTGATAGGAAACTTATAAGATTTAATTGACATTAAATCAACATTTGTAATTCTTTTCATGCTCGACATTCCTCCGAAGCAATTTTTATATGTATATCAGTAAATTGGATGTAAACCAATGTCATACCACAACCCTTAAATAATATATTTTTACTAAAACAAATTCAAATACTTAAACAGTTTTTTAATCCTTATTTAGTTTAAATTACAACAACACAAGCTACAAAACATTATCACATATAGCGAGAACACTTTAGGCTTATATTTTTTTTATTTGCAAAAGAGAAATCTTTAGCTTATTATTCCCCTGTAACGATACCTAATAAGCATATTTTTAAAAGGTATCTTTTTATTGCAAACCACTTGCATTGTATTTTTTGATCAACTCACTTGGAGGCCTATTAATGAGTAAATATGCAACTCTTAAGTATGCAGAAAAAAATATTGAAATAGAATTACCAGTCTACACTCCTAGCCTTGGTAATGACTGCATCGATGTATCATCTCTGGTAAAGCATGGTGTCTTTACTTACGATCCTGGATTTATGTCAACTGCTGCGTGTGAGTCTACAATCACATATATCGACGGTGGCAAAGGTGTTCTTCTTCACAGGGGCTATCCAATAGAAGAATGGACACAAAAGTCAAACTATAGAAGTCTTTGCTATGCTTTAATATATGGAGAGCTTGGCAATGATACTCAAATTAACGATTTTAGAAGCGAAATCATTTCAAAAATGCCAGTATGTGAGCATGTCAAAGCTGCTATATCGTCTATGCCACAGCATACACACCCAATGTCTGGGTTAATTGCTGGTGTTAATGTATTAGCTGCTGAGCATATACACAATGGTCAAATAGAAGCTCAAGACGATGTTGCTAAAAATATTGTTGCTAAAATTGCTACTATTGCAGCAATGGCTTACAGACATAACCAAGGCAAAAAGTTCTTAGAACCTAAGAAAGAGTATGGCTACGCAGAAAACTTTATCTATATGATGTTTGGTGAAGATGAAAACTTTAAACCTGACGAGCTACATGTTAAGGCTATGGATACTATCTTCATGCTTCATGCTGATCATGAACAAAACGCTTCAACATCAACCGTTAGACTTTCTGGTTCAACTGGTAACTCTCCTTATGCTGCTATCATTGCTGGTATTACTGCTCTATGGGGTCCTGCTCATGGCGGTGCTAATGAAGCTGTATTAAAGATGCTATCAAAAATTGGTAGCGTTGATAATATCGACAAATTCATCGAGAAAGCGAAAGATAAAAATGATCCATTTAGGCTAATGGGCTTCGGGCATAGAGTATACAAAAACACTGATCCGAGAGCCACAGCTATGAAAGCTAACTGCGAAGAAATTCTAGCTAAGCTAGGTAACAGTGACAATCCGCTTCTTGCCATAGCTAAAAAATTAGAAGAAATTGCTCTACAAGATAGCTATTTTATCGATAGAAAACTTTTCCCGAATGTAGATTTCTACTCAGGAATTATCTTAAAAGCTATGGGTATCCCAGAAAGCATGTTTACAGCGATATTTGCTCTTGCAAGAACTTCTGGCTGGATATCTCAATGGATCGAAATGGTTAATGATCCTGCACAAAAAATTGGGCGTCCAAGACAGTTATACACTGGTGCAACTAGTAGAGATCTTTAATTTAATCAAAACTACATTCTTATTTTATTTACTTTTCTATCCAATTAAACTACGATTCCTTTATCAGTAAATTTCTACCTTATGTATAATGAATAGCTCTCCAACATTTGGTGAAAAGTTAGTCGCACCATTTAAACAGCCTAAAATGCTTACAATGCTAATCCTTGGCTATGCATCAGGATTACCTTTGATGCTTACAGCATCATCATTACTACTTTGGTATCGAGATAGCGGCATCAACATTCAAAATATAAGCTTTCTAACACTAATAGCTATACCATATACTTTCAAATATTTATGGGCCCCATTTCTTGATAAAATCAATATCTTAAACATAGGTAGGCGCAAAGGATGGATACTTACAACACAAGTAACTCTAATAATACTGATCGCACTCATGAGTCAATTATCCCCTGCAAATCAACCTCTTTTGATTGCATTCATTGGCTTTATGATATGCTTTACATCTGCGACACAAGATATTGCTATCAACGCATACCAAACAGAAGTCCTAAATGAAAGAGAGAAAGCTTTAGGTAACGCTATAGCAGTGATGGGTTACCGCATCGCCATGCTTGTTACAGGCTCATTAGTGTTAATATTTGCTGACTACTACAGTGGAGGTGCCGAGCCTATAAAAATATGCACCCCAAAACTTACCGAATACTACGGTGCAAGTACCTTATTTACCAATATTGATATAGTTTCAACTCAGAATCTTATATCCAATGGCTGGAGCTTAGCTTTAGTAACAATACTTGCATTTTTTATAATTTGCCCACTATATTGCATATTCTTGAGAGAATCCGCATCAACCATTGCTCCAAAAAACTTTAAAGAAGCCTTTACAGAACCCTTTATCGAATTCTTTAAACGACAAGGAATTAAAACAGCAATCATAATACTGTTAATAATAATTGGTTATAAGCTTGCAGATGCGATTGCGTTCTCACTTAATACGGTCTTTTTCGCCGACTTAGGCTTTGATAAAACCACGATAGCTGTTTCATACAAAGCCTTCTCATTAGCAGCCACACTAATAGGACTTATTACTGGTGGATTAATCGCTAACAAGATAGGAATTTTTAAAAGTTTTCTTTTCTTTAGCATTATTATGGCGTCAGCAAATCTAATGTACGTACTACTCGCAATCGTTGGTAAGAACTACTACTTAATGGTAAGCTCTGTTGCTGTCGAATACTTTTGTGGAGCAATGGGCACAGCAATACTTGTTGCAATGATAATGAGCCTTGTAAATATAAAGTTTTCAGCAACCCAATTTGCCGTACTTAGTTCGATTGACTCACTAGGAAGAGTTCTTGTAGGACCATTTGCCGGATATGTTCAAAGCCACTATAACTGGGAGGGACTCTTCATTGCTAGTTTCATAATCGGCATACTAATATCTACAATCATTTATATCTTCAGAAACAGAATCAAATTAATGGCAAATATTGAATAGGTTAACTCACTTATCTTTTCTGAAAAACAATAAAGAAATAATAAAAACTATCCATGGTAGCAAAAGAATCGCTAACACAACATTTTTTGTAATAGCAGTTATCTGAAGACTTGGGAATAATATAATTACCACCAAAACAAGAACTATAGAAAGCACACCTGCTATAAAAGAGAAAAGTGGTAGATTATTCTTAATCATTTATAACAGCCTATTTTGCAAACTGCTCAGAAACAAACTCCCAATTTACAATATCCCACAGAGACTCAACATACTTAGGTCTAGCATTGCGGTAATCGATATAGTATGCATGCTCCCAAACATCAAATGTTAGTAATGGCTTTTTACTCTCTGTTAGAGGACAACCTGCATTACTAGTAGTCACAATTTCAAGTTTACCATCAGTATTTTTAACTAGCCATGCCCAACCAGATCCAAATGTAGTCACTGCAGCTTTTGAAAACTGTTCTTTAAAACCATCTATTGACCCAAAAGTCTCAATTATAGCTGCTTTCAATTGACTAGATGCCTCAGTCTTATTAGGTGTTAGACAGTTCCAGTAAAATGTGTGATTATATACTTGAGCAGCATTATTAAATATACCACCAGAAGAAGTTTTTACTATTTCTTCCAAATTTTTACCAGCATGTTCTGTACCTTCAACCAAATTGTTTAGGTTTGTCACGTACGTTTGATGATGCTTACCGTAGTGATACTCAATCGTTTCTTTTGAAATAGTAGGCTCTAGTGCATCTAGTGCATAAGGTAGTTTTGGTAATTCAAATTTCATTTAATCATTCTCCTCGAACTAATTGAAGTTAATTATTATAGCATCTTAGTACTATACCCGTTTAGTATAATATGCTATCATTTTTTAGATAAAATTTCTAAGCTTAGTTGTTTAATCAAATAAAAAGGAAATAAATATGTATACACCTGAAGAGCAAAAAGTTGTTGATAGAATAGAAAAACAACTTAAAGAAAATGACATTATACTATACATGAAAGGCTCTCCAAACCTTCCTCAATGTGGCTTCTCTGCTCATGCTGCCACAGCTGTTAGATCATGCGGAAAACCATTCGCTTTTGTCAATATCTTAGAAAATCCTGACATCAGAGCTATTCTACCAAAATATGCAGACTGGCCAACCTTTCCTCAACTATGGGTAAAAGGTGAATTAGTGGGTGGATGCGATATAATCATGGAAATGAATGAATCTGGCGAATTGAAAGAGCTTATAGAATCAATCTAATCATCTATTACTTATCTTTGTCCAAGCATCTGTGCCATATTTACCAGTTGGCTTATATGCACTCATGGTACACAAGCTTGACTCAGGACCGATATTACATCTGTATAAATCACTACCTACAGCAACTACGGTGCCTCCCTTATAGTCTTCAATACTATATGGATAAATATACTCAGCACCACTAGGTTTAATCTCCTGTCTATCTGCTGCAACATGAGTGATATCATTTGTAATATTACTCCATGCTAAAAATCCTCTTTTATTCATGGGACTATAGGATAAGTCATTACAGTATCTTTCTTTCTGACATTCAAACTCTCTTCCTTCAGCTAGCACTATTTGACCAACCTTATAACTTCCCATTCCCTTTGGATAATTAGCCACCTTACCTGCTTTTAATTTATATTTCTTGTTTTTTGAGGACTTTTTAGTATTATTCGACTTAAGCTCTTGCCATGCAAGATCGCCATATAAACCATTAGGGATATAAGCATCATCATTACAAAGCCTAACTTCTAGCATAGACTTACATTTATACATCTTACCCGCAAAACTTACTATAGTATCAGCATCATAAGTTCCGATATTATATGGATACCTAATAATATGTGTATCTCCAATATACTTTTGTGGCTGTATAGAGCGTTTATTTATACTATCAACCTGACTATCCATATAAATATTCGAAAGTACTGGTGGCAATTTAACACTGGCTATTATATTAGTAGTACTCCAAGGCTTATGTTTATAATCATCACTCAAATCTTCTAATTTGATATTACTTGCATCAAAGTCCATACTCCAAATAGCGAATCCTGCAAATGATGCCTTATTTTCTTTCATCAACGTAACTGCTTTATTTATTTTAGATTCTGATAACACATATATCCTTCCTCCATGAACAGCACCCTGTGTAGCAGGAATAACAAAAACAAGCTTTTTGGGAGATATAACAATAGGTTTATCTATTTTACTATATTTAGGCTTATTTACTCTAAAACCATCTTGAGTCGTCAGTGCCCAAGCAAGCGAAGCTATAAATTTATCATAACCATCAATTGGTGAAATCTTAACATAATCATTATTAACATTTTTATCAAACCCTATAATTCCCTCAGATGGCTTCCCTGAGAAAGTACTTACAAACAGGTAATTTATTTTATCAATACCAATAGCATCTAATAACTCAACATAACCACTTTCTCTATACAAGTTATCTTCACCATTTTTTGCTAATGGCGCAACAATATATTCCCACTCAGGTGAGAAAGTTAACCAAAACTGCTTATTATTTTTCCTAAGACTTGATATTAAGCTACTTATTTTCATAGCTGCAATTTCAACTGTTTTGTCATTCTTTGGAATAGCTGAATGTGGTAAATTGAAGTTTACACCATCAAAACCATACTCTTTAACAACACTAGCTAAATTATCAAAATTCACAGCTTGCCAATCAATATGAGAAGATTCCCCGCCAATCGAAACAATAACATGCTTTCCTTTTGACTCCATATAGCCAATAAACTCTTTAAGCTCTTCTGGGCTATACAATCTATCTGAGCCCCTATTTTTTTCACCAAATGAAAGCTCAAACCCTTTCCCGTGTATATATGTTGCATATGCTGCTATTATCACATTATACTTACATACTTCGGGGTTTTGCTCACAATACTCTTTAGTTTTTGGCATAGCTATATCTACAGGGGTTGTATTAATCTGCTTACCAACAGTATCATAAGAGCTACTTTTAGCCCATAAGGGTAAAATTCCTGCGATAACTGGACCTTTTATTGTTTTATCGACTTGTGCACAAGCATTATTATAAATACACTCTCTAAGACTCTTAGCAAATGCTCCTGAACTATGCTCAGAATCTCCATATAAATCAGCGGCATAATCAGTATTTAGAGACCAGCCTGTTACACCTGCGAACCTTGGTTTAAACTTAAGCTTCTCAAACTGGGGCAACATGAGTTTAACAGCCTGCTCAGTTGTTAATGACAAAGTAGCATTTCCTTCAGGATGATATACTGTATTTGTGCCTCCTGAAACTGCATTTGTTGGCTCACCTATCAAAATTTTAGTATGAATTGGGATATGCAGGTCATTGACAATTCTTGAATAGCTATCAGCTATAAAGCCAGGTTCATATTCAGGATATGTGTCACACTCTTGAATAAATAAATAATCTATATATCCATTCTGGATGACTTTGTCATAGTCATTACTCTTACCCGTTGTCACTAGCTTATAGTCATTTACTTGAGGCTCTGCAACAATTACAATTTTTGAATCCAGTTTCTTGATATCAAGAGAAAGCTGATTAATAAAATCTGCTGAAGTAAACTTTCTAAAACTATAAACAATTCCATCAATATTATTTTTATGTAAAAAATTAACAATATTATTTGCTAAAGTGTTAATTTGAGCTTCTGTCATTTTTTTACCAAAAACTTTTGGCTCAATATCTGTTTTACTTACGCCAGGATAAAATGTATTTGGAACACCTCCCACTGCTAGTAACACTTTCATTCCAGAATTTTTAGCTTGTCTAACTTTATCTATGATAGTCTGTATCGATGTAGGACTAGAAGTATAAAGACCTATGTCAGTACCATATACCTCACCATAAGCAATAACAACAACATTATACCCATCACTCTTTGCCTTCTGAATATCGACTCTAGAGGTAGAGCTAGGTGTTCTAACATCCAAAAATCCTGCTATGATTCTATCTGGAAGCAGATTCGCTTTAGAAATATTTTTTTGTGTTCCTGTAACAGACTCTGCAGCTATATAAAAAGGTATAGTCAAAAAGCAAAATACAACCAGAGTAAAAAATCTTTTCATTACTATATAAATATAAATACTAATTACATAATTATAAATAATTTTATATAAATATGTTAACAATAGTCATTTTTTAATTACACTATTATCATATAAATCAAATAACTGATTTAATACTTTGACTAAAATGGAACAGGATGTAGAAGAAAATTAGATAACTAGTAGAACTTTTTAGTCGTCTTTTGAGTAATATAATCCTTTAGAAGAATTAAGCGCCTTAAGACGAGCATCAGCCTCTTGAAGCCTTTTTGTCGCAGCTTCAATATCAAGCTTAGAAGCATCTGGCTTCTTAAGAGCTTCTTGTGCTCGCTTCCTAGCTTTCTCTGCTTCTGCTTGATTTAAATTTTCAGCCCTTTCCATATCGTCTACCATAATTGTAACGCGAGTAGGAGTAACTTCAACAATACCACCTGAAACATATAGCACATCAGTATGTTCATCTTTTCTTATATTTACAACACCCGCAGGGAGAGTAGATAAAAGTTCAGTATGTCCATACGCTATACCCATCTCTCCAGCAGATCCGCGAAGACTTACAATATCAGCCTCACCTTTAAATACAGAACCTTGAGGACTAACAACATCAACTTTTAGGTATTTTTTTGTCATATCTACACCCTATTATAGAGTTTTTGCCTTCTCAATTGCTTCTTGAATTGAACCAACCATATAGAAAGCTTGCTCAGGTAAGTGATCATACTCACCATTAACTATAGCTTTAAAACTCGCTACAGTATCTTTAAGTGACACAAACTTACCAGGGTTACCAGTAAATACTTCAGCAACATGGAATGGCTGGGATAAGAATCTTTGAATCTTACGAGCTCTATCAACTGTTTTCTTATCTTCGTCAGATAATTCATCCATACCAAGAATAGCAATGATATCTTTCAGCTCTTTATACCTTTGAAGTACTTTCTGTACAGCACGAGCAGTTTCATAATGCTCCTGTCCAACTACTAGTGGATCTAACTGTCTAGAAGTTGAGTCTAGTGGATCTACAGCTGGATAAATACCTAACTCTGCAATTTGACGCGATAATACAATAGTCGCATCTAAGTGTGAGAATGTTGTAGCTGGTGATGGATCCGTTAAGTCATCTGCTGGTACATATACAGCCTGAACTGATGTAATAGAGCCTGTCTTAGTAGATGTAATACGCTCTTGTAAAGCACCCATCTCAGCAGCAAGTGTTGGCTGGTAACCAACTGCTGATGGCATACGTCCTAGTAGTGCTGATACTTCTGTGCCGGCAAGAGTATATCTATAAATGTTATCAATAAACATCAAGACATCGCGCTTCTCGTCACGGAAACCTTCAGCAATTGTTAGACCACTAAGAGCCACTCTTAATCTGTTTCCTGGTGGCTCATTCATCTGACCATATACCAAGGCAACTTTATCTAATACATTAGAGTCTTTCATTTCATAGTAGAAGTCGTTACCTTCACGAGTTCTTTCACCAACACCAGCAAATACAGAATATCCACTATGCTCTTTAGCAATGTTGTTGATAAGCTCCATCATTGTAACTGTCTTACCAACACCAGCACCACCGAAGAGGCCTACTTTACCACCTTTTGCAAATGGACAAATAAGATCAACTACTTTGATACCTGTTTCTAATATTTCAGTACTTAGTGCAAGCTCATCATAAGCAGGAGGAGCTTGGTGTATAGATCTTGTCTCTGTGTATTGAACAGGTCCAGCCTCATCGATAGGCTCACCTAATACGTTCATAATACGACCTAAAGTACCTTGACCTACTGGCACAGAGATTGGAGCATTTGTGTTTTCCACAACCATTCCGCGTCTTAAACCATCACTAGAACCCATAGCGATAGTACGTACTACGCCATCACCAATCTGTTGTTGTACTTCTAGCACTAAACCTGTTTCATTTACATCTAAAGCATCATATACTTTTGGAGTGTTATCTCGAGAAAACTCTACATCAATAACAGCACCAATTACTTGAATAATTTTACCTGTACTCATTTACCTCTCCTAAACTGCTGCCGCACCTGAACAAATTTCCGCAAGCTCTTGGGTAATCATAGCTTGTCTTACCTTGTTGTAATCTAATTTTAACTGATCAATAATATCACTAGCATTATCAGTTGCATTTTTCATAGCCATCATACGAGCTGCTTGCTCACATGCTGCATTTTCCAATATTGCGCCTCTAACTTGAGCTTCAATATACCTAATACACAGAGCATTTAATACTTCTTCTATATCCCTCTCATAGATATAGTCCCAATGGCCTTTAGAAGCATTTTTTTTGTTTTCTTTTAGCTCCTCTTCTGTGAAGATATCTTGTATAGGCAATAGCGTTTGCAATCTTGGCTTTTGCTTAATTGTACTAACAAACTCGTTACTACTCATATATAGTCTATCTATCTCACCAGCAGTAAACTTGTCTAACATCACTTTAACAGCTCCGCTAATAGCCCTAATACTGCCTTCTTTATCTTTATCGTTATAATGAGCTGTAGCCACTACATTTACATCTTTTAGCTTTGCAAAAAAGCTTGCTGCTTTTGAACCAATTACGCAGACATCAATCTCAACTCTATCTTCAACATTCTTTTTGATATTTTTAAGAACATGCTTAAACAAGTTAATATTAAGCCCACCACATAGGCCTCTATCAGTAGATGTAACTATATAGCCAACCCTCTTAACTTCTCTATCGAATAGATAAGGGTTCGGATAATCTATACTTGCAGATGTAACATTTTTGATAATAGTATTTGCACTTTCAACATAAGGGCGAACATTGTTCATCTTAACAATAGCTCCTCTCATCTTACTAGCCGCAACTAATTCCATAGCACCAGTGATCTTTTGTGTATTTTTAACACTCGATACCTTGGATTTTATTTCTCTAGCGTTAGACATAGTCTATACTCCTATTACCAAGCTTGATTTGCTTTACAATCTTCAACAATTGTTTTTAACTTGTCAGCTATCTCAGCATCATATTTGCCTGTCTCATTAATTTCTGCAACCACTTCTGCATAATTACTTTCTGCAAGAGCATGTAGCGCAGATTCAAATGGAATCACTTCAGAAACTTCTAGACTATCTAGATAGCCATTATCTGCCGCATACAATGATAATGCCATCAAAGCAATTGACAATGTCGAGAACTGCTTTTGTTTTAGAAGTTCTGTAACTCTTTGGCCTCTGTTAAGCTGTGCTCTAGTTGCTTCATCAAGATCTGATGCAAACTGTGAGAATGCTTCTAATTCTCTAAACTGAGCTAGTGCTAAACGGATACCGCCACCAAGCTTTTTAATAATCTTTGTTTGCGCAGCTCCACCAACACGAGATACCGAGTTACCTGGGTTGATTGCTGGTCTTAATCCAGAGTTAAATAAGTCTGTCTCTAAAAATATCTGACCGTCTGTAATTGAAATTACGTTTGTAGGTACAAATGCAGAAATATCACCAGCTTGTGTTTCAATAATAGGTAGTGCAGTTAAAGAACCAGTTTTACCTTTTACTTCACCGTTTGTGAATTTTTCCACATACTCTTCATTTACCCTAGCTGCTCTTTCTAGAAGCCTTGAGTGAAGATAGAATACATCACCAGGATATGCCTCACGTCCAGGCGGTCTTCTTAGAAGCAAAGAAATCTGTCTATATGCCCATGCCTGCTTAGTCAAATCATCGTACACAACCAAAGCGTCTTCACCACGATCTCTAAAGTATTCACCCATAGAACACCCAGCATAAGGTGCAATATATTGCAATGCAGCAGAATCAGAAGCTGTAGCAGCTACAATAATTGTATGCTCCATAGCCCCATGCTCCTCAAGCTGTCTAACAATATTTGCAATCGATGATGCTTTTTGGCCAATCGCCACATAAATACACTTTACACCAGTACCTTTTTGGTTGATAATCGCGTCGATAGCAATGGCAGTTTTACCAATCTGTCTATCACCGATAATTAACTCTCTTTGGCCTCTACCGATTGGAACCATCGAGTCAATTGACTTAACGCCAGTCTGTAATGCCTGATCTACTGATTTTCTCCAAATCACACCAGGTGCAATTTTTTCAATTGGTGAAGAGTGATCAGTTTCAATCTCACCCTTACCATCGATAGGGTTGCCCAAAGCGTCAACCACTCTACCTAAAAGAGCTTCTCCAACAGGCACCTCTAATATTCTACCTGTACAATATGCTTTATCGCCTTCTCTAATATGTTCATACTCACCTAAGACAACAGCCCCAACTGAGTCAGTATTTAGGTTTAGCGCTAAACCATATACGTCTCCTGGTAGCTTAATCATCTCACCAGCAGTTACATCATCCAAACCATAAATAGTAACAATACCATCAGCAACACTGACAATAGTACCTTCTGATTTAAGTTCAACTGAATTATCAAACTTTTCAATTCTTTTCTTTATTAAACCACTTATTTCTGATGGACTTAATTGCATAAGCTCACTTCCTATAATTTATGATAACAAAATACTTTTTAATGTCTCTATACGACCTGATACAGAATCATCTATTACTGTATCACCAACCTTAATTACTGTTCCACCCACTATAACAGGGTCAACACTCACATTCATTTCAATAGCGCAGTTAAACTTCTCTTCAAGTTTAGCTTTTAGCTTAGTAAGCGTGCTCTTATCAGCTTTATAAGCCAAGGTAACATCTGCTACTTTTATATTATTGTGTGTGTTTTTGATAGTTTCAAACTGGAATGCTATTTCAGGCAGTATAGATAACTTTTTATTTTCTGCTATTAGTGCAACAAAGTTATAAAACTTCACATCTAACTGGCCTTTTACAGCGCTTATAATCTCATCCTGAGAAATTTCAGGATTAGCAATAATAGCTGCGACAGAATCATCTTGTACTAATTCAGAAAAAGACTGAAGATGCTTTGACCATTCTTGCAGAAGATTATACTCATTTGCAAACTCAAACGCAGCCTTTGCATATGGTTTAGCAATTACACTTAGATTTGTCATGTACCTACCTTTTATACCCAAAAGTTATACTTTCTCTACGAAGTCTTTCAGAATCTTTTTACTAGATTGCTCATCAACATTTGCTGATATAATCTTACTAGCAGCCGCCATAGCCAAGCTAACAACTTCATGTTTAAGTTCTTCTTTAGCTTTGATTTTTTCTTGCTCGATTTCAGCCATAGCCATGCTTTTGATTTTATCAGCTGCTGCAATAGCCTCTTCTTTAGCTTGTTCATCTACTTTATGAGCTCTAACATAAGCATTCTCAACTATTTCAGTAGCCTTTGCTTTAGCTTCACGCAATACTTCAGCAGACTGTCTTTTGGCAACTTCTAACTCTCTAGATGCTCTATCAGCAGATGCCAAACCTTCAGCAATCTTTTCTCTACGCTCATCTAAAGCCTTGCGCAGTGGAGGCCATACAAACTTCATTGTAAAGCCAACGAAGATTGCAAATGTTATCATCTGCCCAATTAGAGTTATATTAATATCCATCTACTTATCCTTTAGATAACAAATTTATGATTTTATATTCTTTTTACTATGCACCAACAACTTTTTGAGCAGCTTCTGCTAAGCCAGGGATAGCTAATGGGTTAGCATACAACACTAAGAAACCAATAGCGATTGAGATAGCAGCGAATGCATCTACGAAAGCAGCAACAATAAACATACGACCAAGTAGCATACCACCTAGCTCTGGCTGACGAGCCACGCCCTCTAGATACTTACCACCCAACACACCAAAACCTATCGCAGTACCTAATGCTGGTAAAGAGATTAGTAAAGCAACCGCTATAGCAGTCAAACCATTTAAGTTACCTAAAACCTGTAAAGACATATCCATTTCTTATTTCTCCTGTTTTATTTAATTTTATTTAGGTTGATTTAAACTTAGTGAGCTTCCTGCGCCATATTTAGGTAAACCACAGTCAGCATCATAAATACAAATGCTTGTATTAAAACTATCAATATATGGAAAATAGCCCATATTCCGCCAAGTGTCCACTGGAACCACCACGGTAACAGAGCAATCAAGATAAATATTAACTCTCCTGCAAAAATATTACCAAATAAACGTAGCGACAGCGAAACTGGCTTAACTATCTCATCTACAAGTCTAAAGAATATATTTAAAGGGAATAACCATATCCCGAAAGGAGAACTTAAAATCTCTTTCAGCAAACCAAATCCTTTAGCTTTAAGATTATAAAAAACCACCAAGAAAAATACCGCGATAGACATCGCAAAAGTAACGTTAGGATCTGCTGTAGGCACCACCCTAAAATACACATCATGACTACTTGTGAAAAAGCTAATAATCCAACCAAAAAGATCAACAGGGAGTAAATCCATCAAATTCATAAGAACAACCCAGACAAAGATTGTTAAGGCCAGTGGCGTAACAAAATCTCTTTTGTGATGATAGTTTTCAGCAACCATACCATCCATCCATTCCCATACTGCTTCGATCATATTTTGAAACCTTCCGGGAACTCCTGCATTAGCTTTTCTTGCCGCCATAAACATAGCTAAGATGAATACAACTCCCAAAACCCCACTAACTAGCAAAGAGTCGACATTTAATTGCCAGAAAGAACCTTCGCCAAGGCTTATTTGCCAATGATGTAAGTGATGCTGAACGTACTCAGTAGCTACTTGAGAACCTGCTTCTGTATTTGCCATTACATATCCACCAATAATTTTTAAATATTTTTTATATTTAACAACCCTAAAACGTGCCTATCTTACCCTTCTAAACAAGATAGGCACAAAACATACAACCAATTGTAACAAAAGTAATCCAAAAATGTAAGAAAATAATTTGGGTTTGACATAAACTGCCAACAGTATTGTAATCAATGCTACAATGCCTAATTTTAGAAGCTCGCTCATATAAAAAATGACTATCTCAACTCCTGGACTGAACTGCTTTTCAACAAACAATCTGAAGAAAAAAATAAAATTGGCTAAAAACATTGTTGCAGCACCAAACGCAAAAGAATTAGCGTATACATAGCCATATATTGACAAAATAACAAGATATCCAACGATACCCAAACAAAACTGAATTAAAATAAATCTTTTCTCATTTACCCTAATATTTGACAACACAACTCAACTATCACTGTTAATAAAAAATATTAAAGCTATGATATCAAAAAAGCATATATTTAACAAAGAAAAGCTTTAGGCTTGATTTATATATTACTGGAACTTAAAATTATATCCTTAAACTACCTAAAATAGGCACGGTATGGAACAAAAAATTCACAACATTCGCGGATATGCATGGATAATAATTGTACTTAGTTCTTTCTTGCTCTTTGACAAATATATTATGCAAGTATTTCCAAGCCTAATTACTGATGATATGATGTCCAGCTTTCATACCAACGCCACTCAAACAGGGGCGTTAGGCTCAGCTTTTTTTTGGTCGATAATTATCTGTCAGCTATTTCTTGCAGGCCCAATTATAGACAAATTTGGATTTAGACTAATAAGCCCAATATCAATAACCATCTCTGCAATAGGGGTCATACTTTTTGTTGTAGCCTCAAATCTAGGTAGCTTAAGCATGGCATATATTGCTAGAATTATTACAGGGCTAGGAGTTTCATTTGCCACCATATCTTACTTAAAAGCTGTTTCCGTTTGGTTTGAACCCCGTAAGTTTGCATTCGCTGCTAGTTTTTTAGCAACTGCAGCAATGATTGGCGCACTCTGCGCACAAGCACCTCTAGCATACCTAATAACACTATGTGGCGACTGGAAAATGGCTATGCTTCTATTCGCAGTTGCTAGTTTATTTATCGGTGTTCTTTACTATATAGTTGTACGTGACTTTAACCCAAAACAGCCTGAAGCTAGCTCTCCAAGTAATCAATTAAAAACATTAGATGCGCTAAAAGAAGTTGTCAAAAATAAAAATAACTGGCTTTTAACTTTTTATGTAGGACTAAGCTTTACAGCTGTTGATGCATTTGCTGGATTTTGGGGCAATGCTTATTTTAGAGAAGCCTACCACATATCTCGTGAAGAAGCTGCTAGCATCATATCAATGATATTCATAGGTATGGCAATAGGATCTCCAATCATAGGAAAGCTATCTGAAATTCTTGATAGCCGAAAAGGGGTCATGATTTTCTTTCACATTATAGGATCTATCGCCTTAAGCTTTGTACTACTAACCAAAACTAGTGCAACGCTATCAGCAATACTACTTTTCGTATTTGGCTTATGCCTAGGCATATACATGCTATCGTTTGCAATAGGAAATCGTATAAATCCTATCGTTATCACAGCCACAGTAGCAGCATTCATCAATACAGGGGAACCAATATTAGGAGCTATCTTTGACCCTTTAATTGGCTATTTCCTAGACTGGTCGTGGACTGGAAAATACCTAAACAAAGCAGGAGAGGTTATTTCACAACACACAAGTCCTGATGATATTAAATATTTTGATTTAAGTTCATACCATTTTGCTTTTACAACTCTTGTGATAAGTATGGCAGCATCCTTGATAGTCCTATTATTAATAAAAGATAGTAAAGACTAAAAGGTATCTTACTTAAGCAACATGTCAAATCTTGAATCTAATTTAGCCTCGACTGTTACAAGCTTCTGTTGCTTCTCATCATAAAACTCTAACTTTCCAGCATGAAGTAACAATTTATCTACACCCCTTGCTAGTAGTTTTTTATCTTTATCTATGTAGCCATATTTTTTGTCAGCTACAATAGGATGTCCCATAGCTTTAGTATGAACCCTGATTTGATGAGTACGGCCGGTTTCCAACTTAATCTCTAAAAGACTATAATCTCCAACTTTTTGCACCGATAATATTCTTGTAAGAGCTTTTTTACCTTCTCGTTTATCAACTTTGACTATTCTTTGACCATCTTTTGTCTCTCTACGACTCAAAGGTAGGTCAATCATTAAAATCTTTTTATCCCAATAGCCATGAACTAAAGCATAATAAATTTTTTTCACTTTACGTTCTTTGAAGATATCAAAGAAATATACTAGCGAGCTATGTTTTTTAGCCAACAGTACACAACCAGAAGTTTCTTTATCGAGTCTATGCACCAAATCTAAACGCCTTGCTTTAGGGCGTAACTGTCTCAACCTTTCTACTAAGCCAGAATTGACACCGGACCCACCATGAACAGCCATACCAGATGGTTTATTTACAATAATATAATCATCTGTCTCATATAAAATTCGTTGTTCTAAAAAATCTAAATGTGACCTAGGAACCTTTATATTTTCTACTTTTTCATCTAAATTGAATGGCGGTATCCTAACGATATCCCCCGCACTTACACGAGTTGTCTGCTTAACTCTTTTTTTATTTACACGTAATTCACCCTTGCGAATCCATCGGTAAATAAGCGGTTTTGGCAAGCGAGAATATCTACCTATTAAAAAATTATCAATCCTTTGCTCTACAATATCTTCAGCAACTTTAATAAGTTGAACCTTATTCATTTGAGATACCAAAATTATTATTCTGCATATCGTTCAGCCTACTTATCGTTCTTTGAAACTCGAATCTTAAACGCTCACCTTTATAAAGCTGAGTAAAATCACTATTCGCCAATATAACAACTTTTTTGTTTTGATCATAGAACTCATCAATAAGGGCAATAAAACGTCGCGCCATATCCTCATTATACTGATCAAAACCAGTCAGTTTATAAATAAAAACTTGTTCATACTTACTACAAATATCAATATAATCATAAGAGCTTCTACCATCACCACAAATAACCTTAAAGTCAAAACAAATATCCTTATGGCTTATAAGTAGCGCAGCAATTCTCCTACCCAAAACATCTATACTTAGATCTTTATCAAAGTGCTCATTTCTAAGGAAAAACTTATCAAAAAAGTTTTTACGATTTTGCTCGTTATATGGGTAGAGGTAATTTAAGTATTCCGTAGGCAAACGAAACCTATAATCAACACCTGAATCTAAGTTCAAAACATTAAGATTTTTAATAAGAATATCTATAGCTGGTAAAAATAGCTCTCTTTGCAAACCTCTCTTATATAAATTTTCAGGCTCAATATTCGAGGTGGCTACAAGTATTACACCAAGCTTAAACAATTCTGTGAAAACACTTCCCAAAATCATAGCATCAGCAATATCTTCTACAAAGAACTCATCAAAACAAATAATTCGCATATCCTTAGCCATATCATATGCAACCTTCGATATGGGGTTCTTATAACCTTGATATTTCCTTAATTCTGAATGAATCTCCTTCATAAAATGAGAGAAGTGCTGTCTTCTTTTTTGCTTAATAGGTAAATTATCAAAAAAAATATCCATGATGAAGGTTTTACCTCTACCTACACCTCCCCACATATAAAGTCCTTTGATATGAGAATATAATGACCTCTTGAGAAAACCGAACTTCTTTTTCTTATCTACTGATATCTGATTCATTATTTCCTGCAAATTCTTTATAGCCTCAAGCTGCAAAGAATCCACTTTTAGATTAAGTTCTCGAACTTTTTTGAGATAAGCGTTCTCTAATTTCATTATTTGACTTCTTTATCTTTAACTAAAACTAATAGGAAAAAAGACACAAACATGCTAAAAACCAAAATCAAAAAAGCATTATGATAAGCACTTATATGAAAATACCTATGAGTGCCTTCCGTAGCAACATTTGTAATTTGATTATGAATATCTATATATTGACCAGTCCATGTCAGATCAAGTAGATGCCCTATAAGAGGATCGAATAACGCACCTAGTAATGGCTCACCTGTATTAATTAAAGCAGCTACAGTAGCGGCCACAACTATTGGGTTTATGCGATTACCTATGGCAAAAGCTAGCATATATACCCCCAGGCAAAATCCAAATACAAACAATAATGCTCCTGAAACTCCGGGAGTGAGCTTAAATTGTAAAACCAAAGCCAAACAAATTGTTGCAATTATATGGAAAATGACCATAATCTTAACTCTACTATCAAATTTCTCAGAAAGCTTACCAATAACAGGAGAGCCTATAGCAAGTCCAAGAAACATCATAGATACAATAAATGAAGCTTCTTTAGCAGGAATTCCATATAACTCCCTGAAGTAGTTATTACCCCAAATACCACCAAAAACATCTATCGTTGTAAATGTTAATCCCGTATATAGTGTAAGGTACCAATTATTCTTGTTCATAAGTACCTTTTTTATACCAGCGAGAGTTCCTGCATTCCCTCTAGTATCATTAGCAAATGATGCTTCAGGGTTATAGTCTCTTACCAAGGCAAGATATAGCAAAGCCATAACTATACTAAAGCATGCATAACCAATTAAGGCCCTATGCCATGACCCTGTAATTTCAATAAGATAAACAAGCGGAACTTGTCCTAGCAAAGCTCCCAGCATTGCAGCAGTCATCAAAAAACTACAAACAAAGGCGAATTTACGTGGATCGAACCAAACTGCTGCTGCTTTAATATAACCAACAGTAGCAAAAGATGCTCCTATTCCAATCATTAATCGAGAAACACAGCCAAGTTCAAAACTATGAATATCTGCCGAAAGAACAAATAACATTAGCCCAATTGCAGAAAGAATCAGTGAAAAAAAACTGACTTTTCTAAACCCTAACTTGTCTATAATTGGGCCGGCTACAAAAAACTGACAAAATACTACTGACCACAAAAATAGCGATACCATAGCACTCATTTCTGTAGCATTTATCGAAAAACTAGTCATCAGCTCATTTGCTATAAGACTAGGAGATACATTCATTATGTATTTATCAATCAGTAAAAATGAGCTCAGACCCACAACTATCCAAGCATAACCTTTTATATTATGTAACTTCATATAACTATTTTTTCTAGAAAATTTATTAATTCATTCAAATGAATTTGCTCTTGCGGCTTATCTTGTTGTAAATATTTCACACCAACAGCTTGTTGCAACAGTTCATCCTGACCAATTATCACAGCAATTTCAGCACCAGACTTATCTGCCTTCTTAAACTGCGACTTAAAGCTACCGAATTTCAAATCCATACCTACCTTTAGCATAGGTAACTCTTGGCGTATACTCTCAACCGTCAGCAACGATCTATGCAACTGACTACTATCTAGCACGAAAAAAACATCACAAGCATCATTATCTAGAGGAAGCTTACCTTCACTTTCAAGTAAAAGTATTAATCGCTCTAGACCAATAGCAAAGCCGATAGCACCAGTTTTTTGACCACCTAAGTTTTCTACTAAATTATCATAACGACCACCAGCGCATACTGCTGCTTGAGCACCCAACTGATCAGTAGTCCATTCAAAAACCAATCCGCTATAATAATCTAGACCTCTGACTAGCTTCTGATTAACTCTATATCCAACCCCTAGATTATCAAGGTACTCACATGTTTGTTTAAGCTTAAGCAACGAGTCTTCGTCAATAAAATCAATAAGCTTAGGAGCATTCACCAATATCTGTTGAGTTTGCTCATTCTTAGAGTCGAGTATTCTCAAAGGATTCTTATCCAACCTCTTGATAGAATCTTCATCCAGTTGAGCATGATATGGTTTTAGATACTCTAACAGTGCTTTAGTATATTCTTGTCTATCAGAACTAGATCCAAGACTATTTAACTCCAACTTTACACATCCAGAAATACCCAGCTCTCTAAATAAGTTCCAGCCAATAGTAAGAATTTCTAAGTCTATCGCAATATTATCATAACCATAAGCTTCAACACCAAGTTGATAAAATTGTCTATACCGACCTTTTTGAGGTCTCTCATAGCGAAACATAGGCCCAGAATACCAAAGCTTTTGTGTTTGCCCCCTATTAGCCAAACTATTCTCAATTACCATACGCACACAACCGGCCGTACCTTCAGGTCTGAGCGTTAGACTTTCTCCACTTCTATCTACAAAATCATATGTTTCTTTTGAAACTATATCTGAAGTTTCTCCGACACTTCTATGAAATAGCTCACTCTTCTCTAAGACAGGTAGTCTAACTTCATCATAATTATATCTACCAAGAATTGATTTTATTTTTGACTCTAGAAATTGCCACTTAAAGCTATCAGAAGGAAGAATATCATTAAAGCCACGGATAATAGTAAGTTTGCTCATAAGCTACCTACCTTAATTTTTCAACTTTAGTTTCTGTAACACTATCTTTATAGTTTTCTTGTAATGACTCGTTATCTTGCTTAATTATCTTTGAATCAGCATCTAATGCTTGTTGGATTTTTCCTTCCATCTCCATTCCGTAATCAAGAGATTTATCATAAATAAATTTAAGATTTGGAACTATTCTAAGATTTAGTGATTTAGCTATAGATGATCTAAAAAAGCCCTTTGACTTATCAAAAGCTTTAGATATATATTGAGCTTCCTGAGTGTCTAAGCAGGTATAGTATACCTTTGCATAAGATAAATCCTTAGAAAGCTCTATCTCTGTAATAGTTGCAGTAGCAAGCTTGGGATCTTTAATTTTTGTACGCAATAGTAAAGATATTACTTTTTGTAACTCACTCGCCACTCGTTGCACTCTACCTTCTGCAGCCATAACTATAACTCCTTAGCAACCTCAATAACTTCAAATACTTCTATCTGGTCACCTTCACGGACGTCATTATAATTCTTGACACCGATACCGCACTCCATACCTTTTTTAACTTCATTAGCATCATCCTTAAATCTCTTAAGTGACTCAAGGCTACCTTCATAAATAACCACGTTATCTCTCAAGACACGAATAGGATTTGTACGTTTAACAGTACCTTCAACTACCATACAACCAGCAATTGAACCAAATTTAGAAGATCTATAGACCTCCCTAACTTCCGCAATACCAATAATTTGTTCTTTCATTTCTGGAGATAGAAGACCAGTCATTGCTTTTTTAACATCATCTATCAAATCATAGATAATATTATAATAACGAAGCTCTACACCATCTGTTTCAGCAAGCTTTTTCGCAGCACCATCAGCACGCACATTGAAACCAACAATCACAGCCATAGACGCAACTGCTAGTGTCACATCAGAAGAAGTAATAGCTCCAATTCCACTTGCGATAATATCAACCTTAACCTCATCTGTCGAAAGTTTAAGTAAAGACTCTCTAATTGCTTCAACTGAACCCTGCACATCACCTTTAAGAATAATTTTAAGAGTTTGTTGTTCACCTTCTTTGCCCATATTGCTAAACATATTGGACAACTTAAGTGCTTGCTCTTGAGCTATTTTAGCTTCTTTCTGTCTTTGAGATCTTTGTGCCGCAAGCTCTTTAGCCTTCTTCTCATTATCAATAACGACTACATCATCACCAGCTGCTGGAACACCAGACAGACCAAGTATTTCTACAGGAGTAGCTGGACCTGCTGTTTTAATCTTCTTACCTAGATCATCATGCATAGCTCTGACTCTACCGTACTCAGTACCACACAAGATATTATCGCCTTGCTTAAGACTACCGTTTTGAACCAGTACAGTCGCGACTGGACCACGCCCTTTCTCTAAGCGAGATTCAATAACAACACCTTCAGCCAAGCCCTCAGCAAACGCCTCTAATTCCAGAACTTCTGATTGTAATAATACAGCATCTAATAGTTCAGCAACACCCTCACCAGTTTTAGCGGAAACATTAGCAAACATAACATCTCCCCCCCAAGATTCTGGAATCACATTACGCTGAGCTAGCTCACCAATAACCCTATCTGGATCAGCTTCTGGTTTATCAATCTTATTTACAGCTACAACAATTGGAACACCTGCTGCTTTAGCATGCTGAATAGCCTCTTCAGTTTGAGGCATAACCCCATCATCTGCGGCAACAACTAGAATCACAATATCTGTACTTTTAGCACCACGAGCACGCATTGATGTAAATGCCTCATGTCCCGGAGTATCTAAGAATGTAATCGATCCTTTACTCGTTTCAACAGAGTATGCACCAATATGCTGTGTTATACCACCTGCCTCTCCTGCTACAACCCTTGCTTTACGTATATAGTCCAACAATGAGGTCTTACCGTGATCCACATGACCCATAATAGTCACAACTGGTGCACGAGAAATCTTTTTATGCAAACTTCTATCAACTGTAGTAACAGCTTCTTCAAGAGCGTTTTCATTATGCAATGTATACTTATGACCCATTTCTTCAACAATCAGGACAGCTGTCTCCTGATCTAATGACTGATTAATCGTAGCCATCACACCCATATTAAACAATACTTTAACAATTTCAGCACCTTTTACAGCCATTTTATTAGCTAAATCACTAACCGTAATACCTTCATGTATTTCAACTGTCTTCACTGTATTTTCAACAGGTTTTGTAAACTCTTGTTTTTTAACTTTAGGAGCTTTTAGTTTACCTTTTTTACTGCCAAACTCATCAAATGAATCCATATCACCTGCAAGCTGTGACAATTGTCTTGGATTAGCCTTTTTGAAGCCTTTACCACCAGCTTTTTTAGCCTTTGATTTTCTCTCTTCCTCTTCCCTCTTGTACTTAGTATTACTATTAGCAGGTTCAGAGAAAACTTTCTTTGTAGCTTTTTTCTTAGTTTGTTTAGCAGCAGCAGACTTTTCATCATCTTGAGACTTAGTTTCTTGTACCTTAACTTCAGGCATTGATGTGATTTTAAAGCCACTATCTTTGACAACAGGTTTTGAGACAGTTTTTTCCTGCTTTTGCTGTTCAGCATTAACATGTTGCTCTTGAGCATTCACACTATCAGCTACTTGATTTTCTTTACTATCAACTATTGGCTTAGACTCTTCAGTATTAGACTTCTCTACTTTTATAGCAGGTTGTTCTTCTACCTTCTTTGCAACTCGTCTCTTTTTCTTAACTGATACATTTATCTTATGTTTACCATCAAGCTTAAGTGAAGTCACTTTCTTCCTAGCAACTGAATTCTTTGTACTATTAACCTTCTCTAAAAGAGTCTTCATCTCTTCTGGACTTAAAGTATCTTTTTCACTATTCTTTTCAATACCAAAAGATTTAAGCTGATTCAGCAAAGTGCTTACATCTTTATTTGTTTGTTGTGCCAACTGCCCAACTGTAATTTCTGCCATTTCCCTCTCCTTTGTACTATTTTGATTCGTACTTCCTATTCAAACCAAGGGGCTCTTGCTTGCATTATCAAATCTGTTGCTTGTTTTTCATCAATAGCAACAATATCAAGCAACTCATCTACAGATAGCTCTGCTAGATTTTCCATTGTTACTACATTATTTTGAGCTAACTTATTAGCCAGCTCCGCATCCATACCTTGCATATTAAGCAAGTCTTCTGCAGGCTTCTTACCACCTAATGCCTGAGATAATATTACAGCTTTTGCTCTCTCTTGAAGTTCATCTACTATCTCTTCATCAAAACCTTCAATCTCTAGCAGCTCATCTCTATCAAGATACGCTAAATCTTCCAATGTTTCGATACCTTCTTCGATTAACACTAGTGCAAAGTCATGATCAATATCCAATGCGTCCACAAACTTTTCAACTATCGTCATTTGTTTCTCTTCTTGCTCAGTATCAGATAAAACATTTATCTTCCAACCAATAAGAGCACTTGCCAATCTAACATTAACCCCATTCTTACCAATAGCTTTTGATAGGCTTTCTTGCTTAACTACAATATCCATTGAGCTAGTTTCTTCATCAACATTTACTTCCAAGATATCTTCAGAGTCAACTGGTGACAAAGAGTTGATTGCATATTGAACCATATCCTCATCCCATAGAATAACATCTACCTTTTCACCACTTAGCTCACTCATAATAGAGTGTATTCTAGATCCTCTAACACCAACACAAGCACCACATGGATCTATTCTCTGATCATTACTTTTAACTGTTACCTTTGATCTAAAGCCTGGTTCACGAACAACATTTACTACGTTTATCAGCTCTTCTTCTACTTCAGGAACCTCAAGCTTAAACAACGCCTTAAGCATCATATTGCTAGCACGACTAAGCATGACTGTGCTTGGTTTGCCAAACTCATCAACCTCGACATTCTCAACACATGCTCTAATTTTATCACCAACACGGAATCTTTCTCTCGAAATCAAGTCTTTTTTAGGTAGGATACCTTCAGCGTTATTACCAAGATCGATAACAAGGATCTCATAGGTTGCTCTTTTAACCTCTCCGTAAACAATATCACCAATTTTACTTTGATAAAATTTAGCTGTTTTCTCTCTTTCAAAATTTTTGATTTTTTTCATTAAAATCTGTTTTGCCATAGTAGCAGCAATACGCCCATATTCTTTGACCTCGACAGACTCACGTATTACGTCACCAGCTTTAACATCATAGCCCTTTTCTTGTGCAACATCTTCATAAAGTTCTTTTGAATAATCAATCAAATCTTCATCTTCAGAGACAATATGCCAAACTCGATCTGCTTTAAAATCTCCTGTAACCCTATCGATTTTAACTTCGATATTCATGTGCTCATCAAGCTCTTTTTTAGTTATAATAGCCAATGCTTCTTCCATAGCCTCGAACAAAAGATCTTTTGAAATATCTTTTTCATTTGCTACAGTCTCTAATACTAACAATAATTCTTTGCTCATACCTAATCCCTCTATCTAACTAAAATCTGGCGAAACTCTAAACTTCTTAAGCTCATCAAAATCAAAACTGACTTCTTTACCATCATCAAGCTTTAGAGTAACATCATTGCCTTCAACTCTCTCAAGCACACCTTTAAATTTTGTTTGAGACTCAACTGGTGTTAAGGTAACTGCCTTAACATTAAATCCTATCAAAGCTTGTGCTTGAATAATATTAAAAATTTGGCGATTCATACCCGGAGAAGATACTTCTAGAACATACTTATCTGAGATAGGATCTTCCACATCAAAAATTGCACTTACCTCTTTACTTACAACCTGACAGTCATCAACTGAAACACCATTCTCATGATCAATAAAGATACGTATTGTAAGCTTACCAGTACCTACAACCTCTATTCCCCATAAAATATAGCCTAAATCAGCTGTGATGGGTTCTACTATTTCATACAAATCATCTAGTAACATTTTCACCCCTTAGATTTTGCATACCCTCTAGATAGCAAAAAGGCCCTTGAAGGGCCTTTATAAAATAAAAACTTTTGGTAGCGGGGGCAGGATTTGAACCTACGACCTTCGGGTTATGAGCCCGACGAGCTACCAAGCTGCTCCACCCCGCGTCTATGAGAATATATAATAACAACATTTTAGTAGATGTCAAGCCTTATAATAATCTCTTTTTTTAAATACTAAACTCTCTTATAGCATCTATCATAACTTTTACATTGTCAGGGTCAATATCAGGATATATTCCATGACCCAAATTTACGATATAATTATTCAGCTTATCTGACTGAATAAACTCCATACTTTTCTTAACCGTACTTCTGATACTATCAGGTGTGCCATACAAAAATGCCGGATCAAAATTGCCTTGCAGAACTTTACCTACACCTATCCTATGGCGTGCTTGATCTAGAGTTACACTCCAATCAACGCCAACCCCATCACATGACTTATCTTTAAACTCCTCAAAAAAGTTTGCCCCTCCTTTTGTGAAGAAAACTACAGGAACATTAGATTTCTGCTTCACATTTTTAGCAATATACTCCATATACTTTAATGAAAATTCTTTATATTGTTCTAAAGGTAGAATTCCTCCCCAAGTGTCAAAAATCATTAAAGAACTAGCACCGGCTTTGACTTGCTCAAGCAGGTAAATCACTGTTATATCCGCTAACCTTTGAAGAAGTGCGTGCATCAATTGAGGATTTGCATACATCATTTTTCTTAGTTTATTAAACTGTTTTGAGCCAGAGCCCTCAACCATATATGCAGCAAGTGTCCATGGACTTCCAGTAAAACCTATAAGAGGTACATTTACAGCAGCCTTCGTAGTTCTAACAGCATTGTAAACATATTCCAAATCACCAACACTATTATCAATAGATTTCAACCTACTCAAGTCTTTTTCTGACTCAATAGGATCTGAAAATACAGGACCAACACCCTTG
This sequence comes from Francisella salina, assembly GCF_000219045.1. Lineage (NCBI taxonomy): Bacteria > Pseudomonadati > Pseudomonadota > Gammaproteobacteria > Thiotrichales > Francisellaceae > Francisella > Francisella salina. Next base: position 541,288 of record NC_015696.1, on the reverse strand, counting down.
ATAAATTTCAGATCCATACCCATTGCTTCAGGAATAGTTAAAATATCTGAAAATACAATTGCAGCATCAAGATCATATCTTTCTAGCGGGTGTAGTGCCACCTCACAACAAGCATCTGCTTTGCGACACATATCCATAAAGTTCTCAAACTTTGATCTTACTGCACGATATTCTGGTAAATATCTACCAGCTTGACGCATTATCCATATCGGTGGTTTTTCTAATTTCTCATGCTTAAAAGCATCCAAAAACAACTCTCTCATACTTAACATACCTTTAAATTTATTATGAAGGACTATTTAAAAAACTTGTCCATTTTTCTGTAACCTATAGCTTCTTGAATTGCTAGTTTTTCAATTTTCTTGCATCCGCTTAAATCTGCTATTGTTCGAGCAACTTTGAGTATTTTATAGTACCCTCTGGCTGATAGTCCAAGCTTTTCTATAGCTAGTGTTAGCATTTTTTTACTTTCTTCATCAAGGTCACAAACCTCGTCTAGCTCTTTACTTGTTAGCATTGAATTTATTTTACCTTGCCTAGTGATCTGGATATCTCTTGCCTTTTTAACTCGCTCCCTAATTATACTACTTTTTTCACCTCTTAATTCTTGATTTGTTAGATCCTCTTTTGCTAGCTCAAGAACCTCAACTTGTAAATCAATTCTGTCTAAAAGAGGTCCTGAAAGCTTACTTTGATACCTTTTAATTGATTGAATTGAATCTGAGCACTCTTTATACTGCGATCCTAAATACCCACACGGACAAGGATTCATAGCAGCTATCAATTGGAAGTTCGCTGGATACTCTACCTGACACTTTGCTCTAGAAATATTTACAACTCCAGTCTCAAGAGGCTCTCTTAAAACTTCTAAAACTTTGCGATTAAACTCTGGCAACTCATCAAGGAATAACACGCCATTATGAGCTAAAGATATTTCACCAGGCATAGGATTGCTACCACCTCCAACCAAAGAAACACCTGAAGAAGTATGATGAGGATGACGAAATGGTCTTTTATAAAAACTTTCTGCTATCCCTGATTCACCTTTAATTGAAGCAATCATCGCTGATGAAAGGGCTTCTTTCTTGTTTAATGGTGGCAAAATAGAATTAAGCCTACTAGCAAGCATAGTCTTACCAGTTCCCGGTGGACCAACTAAAAGAATATTATGACCACCTGCTGCTGCAATTTCCAAAGCGCGTCTAGCCTGATATTGTCCTTTTACATCTTCTAAATCAGAATACAGTCTCTCAAAGTCAATTTCTTGTAATTGCTCTACCGAAGTTTTATCGTCACCAGATAAAAAACCTACGATTTCTTTTAGAGTCTCAAAAGAATAAGCACAAACATCTTCAACTAAAGCAATCTCTTTTTCATTATGAATAGGTATCACAAGTTTTTTGTTATTCGCAACACACTTAATAGCCATCGGTATCGCACTAGAAATTTTCCTAAGCTCACCACCTAGAGACAACTCTCCAGCAAACTCGAAATCTCCAACATTTCTAACAATATTTATTTGGCCTGATGCATATAAAATACCTAATGCTATAGGCAAATCAAATCTTCCACTACTCTTAGGTAAGTCTGCAGGGGCAAGATTAATTGTGATACGTTTATTTGGAAAATTAAATCCCGAGTTTATGATAGCACTTCTAACACGATCTTTGCTCTCTTTGACAGCTGCCTCTGGTAAGCCTACTATTGATAAGCCAGGCAGACCATTTGACAAATGAACTTCTATCGAGACAAGCGGTGCTTCAATACCCAATTGAGCTCGACTTTTTAGAATTGCTAAAGACATCTCACTCTTTCTCAGCTATTAATTTATCCAACTTAGCTTCGATCTGCTCTAATTTTTGACGTGTTTTCAAAAGAATTTTTTTCTGTATTTCAAACTCTTCTCTACTCACTACATCAAGTTTTTTTAAACTTTTATTAATAATATTATCTTTCGAGTTTTTGATTACATCATTAATTGGACCTAAAATTTCTTTCATAGAAAAACAGCATTAAATCATCTTTACATAAAAGTATAAAAGTTATGACAAGAATAGGCAATAAACTATTGAAACTTAAATAACGTTAGTAACTTGAGTAAGAACACCAAGAAGAAGCATTGGCATAATACCTAAGAATAAAAGAACTAAACCATTGATACTTAGTGCTATAAGAGATGTCATTGGAGGCTTAACTGTCTCATTATTCTCTGGCTCATCAAAATACATAGTTCTAATAACTCTTACATAATAGAATGATGCCACAACAGCCATAAATAGCACAAAACATGCCAATACATAACTGCCATCATTAATTAAGCCCATAATAACAAATAATTTTGCTATGAAACCACCGAATGGAGGAATCCCTGCCATAGAGAACAAAACTATCAGCAGTATAAATGCTAACCAAGAGTCTTTTGTATTGAAACCTTTTAGATCTTTAAGATCTTGAACTTCATAACCGCCAACAGAGATTGTAGTTAATACCCCAAATGCTGCTAGAGTAGTAAAAACATAAACTATTACATAGAAGCTAGCTGCTGTTAAGGCATAACCTTGCGGATTAAGTGTAGTAGCTAACAAAACAAAACCTATTTGCGATACTGTAGAATAACCCAAAAGTCTCTTAACGTTTGTTTGCGATAAAGCCACTAAACTACCAAAGAATATCGACAATATACCTATAACTCTGAATAAGTATATCCAAGAATCTTTAAGCGATGGAAAGCCTACAAATAAAATATTAACAAGCATAGCAAATGCTGCTACTTTTGGAATAGTCGCAACAATATTGGCAACGGCATTTGGCGCTCCCTGATAAATATCCGGCAACCACATATGAAATGGGAAAGCTCCTAACTTGAATAAGAAAGTTGCTATCATCATAACTAAACATACAAGTAAGAACTGCTGCTCTAAGCCTGTGAAATTTCCTTGTGAAAGTGCAGTTGCAATATCAGTAATATCAAGTTGACCTGTCATACCATATACAAATGACATACCAAATAACAATAAAGCTGAAGCAATAGCTCCTAATACGAAATATTTAATAGCAGCTTCAAGGCCTGTACTAGAATCTCTATAAATTGCTATTAGTGCATACATTGGTAATGACAATAACTCTAAACCAATATAGATTGTAACCAAACTATGTGCAGCTGTAAGAACCATCGCACCTAACACACACAGCATCAAAAGTGTATAAAAATCACCGTCAGATATTTTTCTATCTTTCACATACTCTCTTGAGTATAGCGCCACGAATACTGCCAATACAAGTATCACTAACTGTAACGTATAAGCAAAACCACTGAATACAACTTGCCCCTCAAAAACAGAGCTACTATTTTGGATTAAGTATTCTTTGGCAAAAGTAGCAACAAGAGCAAGTAGCGTAAATACTTGAAAGAATATGTAGTTAATATTCCTAATTTTACCGTGTAAAAAAAGCCCAGAAAACATTACAACTATCACACCTAGTGCTAATAGTATTTCTGGCAATATATAAAGAATTGATAAACTCATAATCAAAACACCACCCTATAGAGATAAACCAACAATATTAGCCGAAGCAGCTTCTGAAAGATGCAGTATCGGCTCTGGATAAAAACCAAACAATAAAGTTGGTACCGCTAACAATATAAATACAAATAGCTCCATCTTATTCAAATCAGTCAGGTTCGCTACTTGCGTAGATACCACTTCTCCAAAAAACACCCTCTTATACATCCATAGAGTATAAATTGGCGCTATAACCAAAGTTAAACCAGCAATTAATGCTATTAATGGAGAGTACTGGAATACAGCCAACAAAATCATAAACTCGCCGACAAAGCCACTAGTGCCTGGTAAACCTACATTAGCCATACAGAAAAGTAAGAAAAACATTGCGAATATTGGCATAGTCTTAGCCACACCTGAGAAATCTGATATTTCTCTTGTATGCATTCTTAAGTATAGATAACCAATACCAATAAACATGCCACCAGAAGAAAACGCATGAGCAATCATCTGAAATACAGCACCCTGTAGTGCTAATTGCGCATTAGTTGTACCAAGTACAGGATCGGCACTCTTAAGTATGAAAATAGAGAACAAACCTAATGTAACAAGACCCATATGCGAAATTGATGAATATGCTATCAGTCTTTTGACATCAGTCTGAGCAACTGCAACCACACCTACATATACAATAGCTATCAAAGACATAATTATCAGTACGTACTCTAATGATGCTGTAACTTCAGGTAGCATTGGTATTGCAAATCTTAAGAAACCATAAGCACCTAGCTTAAGCATAAGTGCTGCAAGTATAACAGAACCTCCAGCTGGAGCCTCTGAGTGAGCATCTGGTAACCATGAATGGAACGGCCACATCGGAATTTTAACAGCAAAAGCTAAGAAGAAAGCACCAAATATTAACCATTGAGCAGTAAGTGTAAACTTAACAGAGTCTGCCAACCCATTTGACTGAGCAGCCCACGCGATAAAGTTTTGGATTGAATAGGTGTCTGCACTTACCAATAAGTCAGCTGGAGATGCCGCTACTCTTGTTTGAATATATAAAATCGCAGCTAGTAAAAATACCGAACCAAAGAAAGTATACATAAAATATTTAACAGCCGCATACGCTTTGTTCTTACCACCCCAAATACCTATACCTAAACAAGTTGGAATCAATAACGCTTCCCAAAAAACATAGTAAAGTATAGAGTCTGTTGCACAGAAGACACCATTTGTTAGACCACAAGTAATCAAAAATATCGCCATGTATTGTCTAACTTTTGTTTTGATAGAAGTCCAAGCTGCTAGAACAATAACTAAAGTAGCAAAACTTGTTAAAACAATAAATAAAACTGAAAACCCATCAACGCCTAGACCATAATAAATATCATGCATGCCAAATACCTTGAACCATTTTGCTGATTCTTGGAACTGCATTGCAGAACTACTATAATCAAAAGATGCCACCAGAGGTATGCATAAAGCCAGAGTTAAACAGCTAAATACCAAAGCTACCCAACGTGCAGCATCACCATGCAACTCTTTTGTTCTTGTCGCTAATACAACAAAGCCACCAACTATTGGAAGCCAAATTATTAAACTTAATAAGTAATTACCTAAATTCATAATACTAGTTTACCCTCTACCTATACTGATATTAGCAAAATCATAAATAACAACACACCGACCATCATTACAAAAGCATAGTCAAACAGATATCCACGTTGAATTTTTCTAAAACTATCACCAGTATGATAGATCAGACTAGATGTGCCATGTACAATCGTTTTGTCTATGATAAAGATATCTACTGCTTTCCATAGGAAAGTACTAATAGCCAAGAAGATATTAACAAATACAACATCATAAAGAGTATCAATAAAGTATTTCTTAACTAAAATATGATAAACAATACCAAACCCAGACTTAGCATTTGCAAGCACTCTTGGTATAACTGGCAACCACATATACAAAATATAAGCCAAAGCCAAAGCACTAAAAGCTAACCAGAATGGTGCCGTTGATATTGAATGTTTTATAAATGCCATAGAACTAGCTGTAGCAGGTTCACTAGCAAGATGAGCTGTAACAGACTCTCCACCTAGTCCTGCCTGAATATATGAAGTTATAGTATCACCAAATAAACCATGATTTTGCGATAAAATACTTGTGAAGAAATACTCGCCAACGAATACTGAAGGTATAGCCAATAATACCAATGGAATTAGTATACTAAACGGCGACTCTTTGATATGAGACTTCTCTTCTTCTGACATTCTCTCTTTACCATGGAATACCAAGAAAAACATTCTAAAAATATAGAAAGATGTCACAAATGCACATGCTAATACCATGTAGTACGCAAACTGGTGACCGTATACAGTCGTAGACTGCGCCGCTTCAATAATTAAATCCTTTGAAAAGAAACCTGAGAATGGCGGTAATGCTGCAAGTGCCCAAGCACCTATAAGCATACATAAATATGTAACAGGCATATACTTTCTTAAGCCACCCATTCTACGAATATCTTGCTCGTGATGCATCGCAACTATTACAGAACCAGCCGCCAAGAATAATAATGCTTTAAACATAGCATGCGTCATCAGATGGAACATCCCAATAGAAAATGCTCCTGCGCCCTGAGCTACCATCATATATCCAAGCTGAGAAAGTGTACAATATGCAATTACTCTTTTTATATCTGTCTGTACTATCGCAATTAAGCCCATAAACAAACATGTAATCGCACCAATAATAAGCACAAAACTTAGTGCAGCAGGTGATAGTACAAACATTGGAGAAAGTCTAGCAACCATAAATACACCAGCTGTAACCATTGTAGCAGCATGGATTAGTGCTGAAATTGGTGTCGGACCTTCCATTGAACCCTCTAACCATGAATGTAGCGGAAATTGAGCAGATTTACCCATAGCACCAACAAAAAGAAGCGAGCACATCAATGTAACAGGGCTGAAGCTCAAACCTAAGAAGTGAATAGTTTGAGTATTATCAATATTTGATAAAGCTGCAAATACCGTTGTATAGTCAACAGATCCAGTATATAAAATAACCGCCCCAATACCTAACAAAAAGCCTAAGTCACCAATCCTATTTACGATGAACGCTCTCAAGCTAGCAACGTTAGCCTTATCTCTATTAAAATAAAAGCCAATTAATAGGTATGAAAATAAACCAACACCTTCCCATCCAAAAAATAGCAATAAGAAGTTATTGCCCATAACTAGGCAGAGCATTGCAAAGGTAAATCCTGAAATATATGCAAAAAATCTTGCATAGCCTTCTTCACCTTTCATGTAACCAATAGAGTAAACATGTACTAATGTTGATACAAAAGTTACTATCAACATCATGTATACAGTTATTTTATTTACAGTAAAACCAACATCAAATGTAAACTTATCTGAAATCGGAGCCCACTGATAATAACTTACAGAATAAACTTCTGACCCAGCAAAAACACCATAGGCTAAAATTACACTAAGGACAAAAGAAAGACCACATAAAGAAATTGTAAAAAAGTTAACACCTGCATTCTTTACAGACTTGCCACCAAATCCAGCAATCAGAGCACCAAGCAATGGTGATAACACTATGACTGCTATTAGTACAGCTGCTACTTGAGTATTTATTATCATAGCTTGCTCTTAACCTCTTAGTGTATTGAGTTTACTTAAATCAATAGTTTTACGTTTCCTAAATATTGCCACAACAATTGCCAAACCAATTGCTGTCTCAGCTGCTGCCACAGCCATTATAAAGAAAACAAAAACGCCACCCATCGCTTGATGGTGCATATTAGCAAATATCAGAAAATTAGTATTAACTGCTAGAAGCATTAACTCTATAGACATTAAAAGTATAAGAATATTTCTTCTGTTAATAATTATGCCCGCAACACTTATTACGAATAGCAATGTACTAAAAATCAAACCATTCGTAACCGAAACTGAAATACTATTCATCTCTAGCGCCCTCTCTATTACTTGGTATCTTAACCATAGTTAGACGATCTTTTGCTCTAACTTTGACCTGTTGTGCAGGATTTACAGACTTGTTACCTTTACGCTTAGATCTCAATGTTAGTGTAATTGCTGCTGTCATTGCTGCTAATAAAATAAAATCAACCAACTCAAATACATATAGATTGCTATTATCAAACATAGTTAATCCTATAACCTTAAGTCCACCAACACCACCTTGCATAGAGTCTCCCGCGAATACTTTAGTAGCGGCATAGCTAATCACTGTAGCAAATATTGCACAAACTATAATAGCTGCAAAAGCATAGAAGAATCTCCCTACTCTACCTTGTTTCTCTACGTGTAGATCCAACATGAATACCACGAACAAAAACATTACTAGAACCGCACCTACGTATACGACTATCAACAATAATGCCAAGTATACTTGCTGAAAAATTATCCATACAGCTGCCGTAAAGATGAATGTGAAAATCATTGCTATTACAGAGTTTACTGGATTATTTGCCAAAACCAGCACTAAAGCAGAAATAATAGCCAGTGATGCAAATATGTAAAATAAAATATCTGTTACTACCATTTCTCTACCTAAAATCCTTATCTTGTAATCTATCAGCTGCTATCTGCGCTTCATATTTATCACCAATAGCTAAAAGCTTAGCCTTTGTCATAATATTTTCACCACGTTCTTCAAAGTGATACTCAAGAATATTAGTCTCAACAATAGAATCCACAGGGCATGATTCTTCACAATAACCACAAAAAATACACTTAAATAAATCTATTTCATAACTAGATGTTCTACGTGATCCATCCTCTCTCTCAGTAGAGTTGATTGTAATTGCTAATGCTGGACATACAACCTCACACAACTTACAAGCAATACATCTTTCTTCACCGTTCTCATAACGTCTTAAGGCATGCAACCCTCTAAACCTATTAGAGATAGGAGTTTTCTCATCAGGATATTGCACAGTAACTTTACGTGTAAAAAAGTGCTTACCTGTGACCTTCATCCCTTTTAGAAGTTCCCAAAGTAGAAAGGTTTTAAAAAAACTTGTTATATTTCTCATAATATTATCCTTTTTACCACCAAGGTCCTACACCAAACCTAACCATACAAGCCACTACTACAACCCAAACAAATGTTAAAGGTATAAATATCTTCCAGCCTAAGCGCATAATTTGGTCGTATCTATATCTAGGGAATGTCGCACGCACCCACAAGAACATAAACATAAATATACCCGTCTTAGCAAACAACCATACAACTCCTGGCACAAAGTTAAATATAGCTTCTAAAGGAGTAGCCTCAAATGGTGAACACCAACCTCCCAGAAACATGATTGAAGTTAAAATACTAATCAAAATCATATTTGCATACTCTGCTAAAAAGAATAGTGCAAATCTAGATCCCGTATACTCAATATGATGACCAGCAATAATTTCCGACTCACCCTCAACCACATCAAAAGGTGCCCTATTAGTCTCAGCAATACCTGCGATAAAGTACACTACGAATAATGGGAACAAAGGTATAAAGTACCAATGCCACAGACCTCCGGCTTGAGACTCAATAATGCCTGTTATGCCCATAGAGCCAGCCGCAATTACAACACCAACTATTGCAAATCCCATAGCTAATTCATAAGACACAACTTGAGCACCTGCTCTGAGGGCACCAAACAAAGAGTATTTACTATTGGATGCCCATCCTGCTATTACAATCCCATATACTGAGAAAGATGTCATTGCCAATATATATAACAATCCAAGATTCATATCGGACAACACTACACCTTTCGAAAAAGGAATAACTGCCCATGCCGCATAAGCAGGTGCAAATGCTAAAATTGGTGCTACAAAAAACAAATATCTATTTGAATTAGTCGGAACAACAATCTCTTTAAGAAAAAGTTTCAAAGCATCAAATATCGGTTGCAATAATCCAAATGACCCTACTCTATTTGGGCCCAATCTATCTTGCATATATCCTATAACTTTACGCTCAGCATAAATATAGTAAGCAACCACAAGTATAAGAGGAATAACTATTAGCAATACATAAAGTACTGTCCATAATATATATGCTAGCATACTACTTTCCCTCCTTCACAAGCTTAATACTTACATTATCACCTGATAAAAATGACTTATACAATGATCTTGGTATCATGATATTTTTAGCTTGTAAACTGGAGTCAACCGTAACCCTTGGAGTTATCTCATTATCAATATCATAAACTTTTACAACACCAAACTCAGCACTTAAACCTATTTCATCTGCTAGTTCCTGTGATATTCTAACACCCGCGAAACGCTTGGCATCATAGGTTTTTTGTAAAGGCTCTGCTCTTCTAAGTAAGCTACTCGTACCATACATGGAATTTGATGCTACAAGTGCAATTTCTTTCTGATAATCTAAATTTGCATTAAGAATCTGAGCCACATGATTAACACCAACTCTAGCTCTATGAGCATAAGCGTCAGTAGTCACTTCTGATATAGAATTATATTTAAAACCATCTAACTCAAGTAGATTACCAATAACTCTCAAGACACGCCATAGCTCTTTATTATCAGCATATGGTTTTACTACTTGCTTGAACTCTTTAGTATTGCCAAATAAATCAACAAAACTTCCGCTTGTTTCATAGTGAGTCGCCACAGGCAAGATAATATCTGAAATATCTTTTGTAAACTTATCGGCAAATGCTGAGAAACTAACTGTTATATCAATACCTTCAAATGCTTCTCTCAATTTTTGCTCACCATACAAACTATCCTTCGATAGCTCAGTATGAGCAGCAAATAAAAGCTTGGTGTTTGTTTGTCCATTTAGACACTTATACGTACTGAATTTAGATTTAGAAGAACTAAATATTCTCTCTGCAGCTACCGAGTTAACATCACTAGCTAAAACACCGCCTTTCACCCCAATAACTTTTTCTAATATTTCTAAAATACTAAATACTGTTTCAAAGCCACTACTATTAACGATATCTTGGCCAACTATAATTTTCGGATTTTCCGCTGCAACAATTCTATCGGCGGTCTCTCTAACCTCCGCTGCTGGATCAACCTTTCTTAGAATTACATCCAAGTCGCCGTATGGTAGGTTTGCCCTTACAAAAATAGCTTTTAATAGAGATAGTGCAATATATTGAATATTATCAGCAGCTAGTTTGACTTGTTTAACATCATAGTTAAAATCATAATCACAAACATTCCAAGCAACTACCTTGGCATTATTTTTTTCTACAGCATCTTTAACCGCAATATTAACTAGTGGATACTCTTTTCTAATGTTTGACCCAAAAACCAAGATAAAATCACTTTCACGAATATCTTCTAACGAACAATTAAAGCCTTTACCAGCACTAATCCCTGGTATATCGGCATACTGCCTTACTCTACCATCAATGTTAGTAGATCCAACACTTGCCAATAGCTTTTTCATCAGATACATTTCTTCAGAAGTAGCAGACTCAGACACGATTGCCGATATTGCATCGACACCATCTTTTTCTTTAGTTTTTTCAATAGCTACTTTAACAAAGTCTAGCGCCTCTTCCCAAGACACCTCAACCCAACCACCAGATTTCTTGATCATTGGTTTTTCAATTCTTTCTGGGCTATATAATCCTGTATATTCAAATCTATCTCTATCTGCTATCCACGTTCCAGTTATCTCATTCTCTCTAGGAACAGTTCTGACAATTCGATTTTGATAGATATGTGCGTTAATCTCTGTGACTAAAGCATCTCCTGAAGATACTGTAGGGAGCTGTTTTAGCTCCCATGCTCTAGCTTTAAACCTAAATGGCTTAGACGTCAACGCACCAACAGGACAAAGATCAATCACGTTTCCAGAGACTTCTGAATCGACCATATCTCCTGAAATATATGTGCTAATGGCAGAGTGATCTCCTCTACCCATCACACCCAACTCTTTAACTCCAGCTACTTCTTCACCAAAACGAACACAGCGTGTACATAAAATACATCTAGTCATATCCGTAGCGACCAAAGGACCCAACTCAGGATCCTCAACAGCTCTTTTTGATTCTAAATATTCAGAAGTCGTATTGCCGTATCCCATAGCAATATCCTGAAGTTCACACTCCCCACCCTGATCGCAGATTGGGCAATCTAACGGATGGTTTATCAGTAGAAATTCCATCACATCTTTTTGCATCTGCAAAGCTTTCTCAGAGCGAGTCTTGACCTTCATCCCATCCATAATTGGAGTAGCACATGCAGGGGAGGCACGTCTAGCACCCTCTACATCGACCAAACACATTCTACAGTTAGCAGCTACAGATAGCTTTTTATGATAGCAAAACCTAGGAATATAGATACCATTAGCATCTGCTACTTCTATTATTGACTGATTTGGCAAAGCTTCGTAGTTTTTACCATCAATCTCTACATTTATTTTTTTGGATTCTTTATTGTCTGACACTGAAATACCTCAATCAACTATTGATCCACTATACTCTTACCACCATTCTCAATCATATACACAAACTCATCTCTAAACTTATGTATATAACTTTGGACTGGCCATGCTGCAGCATCTCCAAGACCACAAATAGTGTTACCTTCTATGTTTGTTGCTACTCTCACTAAAGTATCAATATCTTCAGGCTTTCCTTCACCAGCAACAATCCTGTGTAGCGTACGAGCCAACCAGCCAGTACCTTCTCTACACGGTGTACACTGACCACATGACTCTTCATAATAAAAATCTGCTAGCCTAGCCAATGTCTTGACCATACAGGTCGTTTCATCCAAAACAACAACTGCACCGGATCCAAGCATCGAACCAGCCTCAGCAATGGATTCATAATCCATAGTAACATTAAGCATCTCTTCACCTGTAAGAATTTTAGAAGAGCTTCCGCCTGGTATCACAGCCTTTAGCTTATGTCCATTACGAACACCACCGCACATCTCTAAGACATCTTTGAATGGAGTGCCTAGACCTATTTCCATGACTTTTTGATGCTTAACATGACCAGAAATACAAAAAAGTTTAGTACCACCACTTTTTTCAGTCCCAAGACTTTTGAACCATTCTCCACCATGCTGTAAAATTGCTGGTGCAGACGCATAAGTCTCTGTGTTGTTTATATTTGTAGGTCTGCCATAAAGACCTTTGAATGCAGGAAATGGTGGCTTAAATCTTGGACGGCCTTTTTTGCCCTCCAAAGAATTAAGCAACGCCGTCTCTTCTCCACATATATAAGCTCCAGCACCAACTGCTGAGTATAAGTCAAATGAAATACCAGAAGACTTAATATTTGAACCTAGCAACCCTGCTTGATAAGCCTCTATCAAGGCATCCTCAAACCTTGCAATAGGTTCGTAAAATTCTCCTCGCGTATAATTATAACCTGCAGTAGCGCCAACTACATATCCAGCAATTGCCATACCCTCTATTAACTGATGAGGATTATTGCGCATTATTTCCCTATCTTTGCAAGTCCCAGGCTCACCTTCATCAGAATTACATACAACATATTTCTGCCCCGGTGTATTGCGTGGCATAAAGCTCCACTTAAGACCAGTAGGAAAACCAGCACCACCACGACCTCTAAGACCTGATATCTTGAGCTCTTCAATAATTTGCTCAGGTGGGATCTTTTCTGTCAAAATCTTATTCCAATAAGAATACCCACCCACCGATAAGTAAGACTCTAAGCTGTACGGCTTATCTAGATGCAGGGTACGAAAACAAACTTCATTTGCCATATATAACTACTCCAACGAATCAATTATTTGATTCACTTTTTCTATAGTTAGATTTTCATAAAAAATCTTATCAACCTCAAGCATAGGCGAGCCACAACAAGCCCCCTGGCATTCAACTTCTTTTAGAGTTATGCGACCATCTTTCGTAGTCTCTCCAGGTTTGATTCCTAGTTTTTTCTCAATATGCGCCAATATATCATACGCGCCATTTAACATACACGAAACATTCGTACATAAATTCAACTTATGTCTACCCACAGGCTTCAGTTCATACATACAGTAAAACGTAGCAACCTCATAAACATCAACCTTACTAACTCGTAAATATTCAGCAAGAGCTGTTTGTAAATCATCAGTTAAGTAGCCACCATTTTGATCTTGTAAAATATGCAATCCTTCCAAAATCGCAGATCTACGCTGATCCGCTGGAAATTTACTCAAAACCCTGTCTATATCTTCTTTCGCTTGTGGCGATATCAAATCTACTAAAGACATCTTTTTCCTCTATCTATCTACATCACCAAACACAACATCTATTGTAGAGATAATCGCTGGAGTATCTGCTAACATATGTCCTGACAACAACTCATCCATAGCACTTATGTGAGTAAATCCCGGTGCTTTCATCTTAAGTCTATAAGGCTTATTTGCTCCATCAGACTTAATATATACACCAAACTCACCTTTAGGATGCTCCGTACCAACATAAACCTCTCCCTCAGGAGTACAATAACCTTCAGAAAAAAGCTTAAAATGATGGATAAGCTCTTCCATATTATTTTTCATTGCATTTCTTTTCGGAGGCGCAACTTTGTGGTTATCTGAAAGAACTGATCCTGGATTAGCTCGCAACCAATCAACACATTGCTTGATTAACTTATTAGATTCACGCATCTCTGCCATTCTAACAAGATATCTATCATAACAATCACCATTAGCGCCAACAGGAATATCAAAATCAAGCTTGTCATATACTTCATAAGGCTGAGATTTTCTAAGATCCCAAGCAACACCACTCCCCCTCAACATCGGTCCAGTGAAACCAAGCTCAACCGCTCTTTCTGCCGTAACAACACCAATATCGACAGTTCTTTGTTTCCAAAGCCTGTTATCTGTTAAAAGCGTGTCTATCTCATCTAGAGATTTATCAAAATCAACAACAAAAGAATCTAAAAAGTCCAACATACTACCTTGTCTATTAGCATTGATTTTTTTGGTTTTTCTTTTGCTTGTAAATCTAGTCTGCTTATATTGTGGCATTTGTGTTGGTAAATCTCTAGCAACACCTCCTGGTCTAAAATACGCAGCATGCATACGAGCACCAGAAACAGCTTCATAACAGTCAAATAAGTCTTCTCTAACCCTAAAGGCATATAGAAATACTGTCATAGCACCCAAGTCGATACCACACGCGGCAACCCAAAGCAAATGGTTAAGAATTCTTGTCATCTCGGCGAACATTACACGGATATACTGAGCTCTTTCAGGAACTTCAAGTTCTAAAAGCTTCTCGATTGCCATTACGTAAGCATGCTCATTACACATCATCGAAACATAGTCTAGCCTATCCATATAACCAATACTCTGATTATATGGCTTAAACTCAGCAAGCTTCTCTGTCCCTCTATGAAGTAAGCCGACATGCGGATCAGCTCTAACGACTGTCTCTCCATCTAGCTCTAAAATAAGTCTTAGAACACCATGCGCAGCAGGATGGACTGGACCAAAATTTAGTGTATAGTTTTTATACTCTGCCATTGTTACAAACCCATAATTTTATTGATTGCGAATCACTCTTGGCGCATTGACCCTATCATCGATCTCTACAGGTTCATAGACAACCTTACCAAGATTTTCATCATAACGCATCTCCACATAACCTGTCTGAGGAAAATCTTTTCTCAGAGGGTGGCCTACAAATCCATAATCAGTAAGGACTCTACGTAAGTCTGGATGATTATTAAAATAAATCCCAAACATATCATAAACCTCTCTCTCAGCCCAATTAGCCGAAGGCCACAGATCTTCAACCGAATCAACCATAATGATTTGAGCATCTCTCAGCTTACATTTCACACGAACTCGAACATTGTTAGCCATACTTAGCAACTGATAAACAATCTCGAATCTATTATTAACATCAGCGGTCTTAAAACCTTGCTGGCGCCCTCTCGAAAAACCTGTTTGAGAGACAACCTTACCTACCTGCCAGTCTGACTGACCATAAGTTAAATAATCAACAACCGTAATGTCAGTAAGTTGCTTAAAATGATACTCTTTCTTAAGCTTTTTTAGGACAAGATGTATATCACGCTGATCCTTTATAGAGACATTAATCTCTCCATAAAAAATACGACATTCAACACCAAAGCCGTTTAATATCTTTTCTACATTATTAAAATGATCTTGTAACTTAGCATTCACGATCACTTCCTCGCTATAGTGTCTTTTCTAATAATTTTATTCTGCAACTGTATAATCCCGTAAACTAAGGCTTCTGCAGTTGGAGGACAACCAGGAACATATATATCTACAGGAACAATCCTGTCACACCCTCTCACCACAGAGTAGGAATAGTGATAGTACCCCCCACCATTTGCACACGAACCCATAGAGATTACCCACTTAGGATCCGGCATCTGATCATACACTTGACGTAGTGCCGGAGCCATCTTATTACAAAGTGTACCAGCAACGATAAGGACATCCGACTGCCTAGGAGAAGGCCTAAAAACAATACCAAACCTATCCAAATCATACCTGGCAGCACCAGCATGCATCATCTCAACCGCACAGCAAGCCAACCCTGTAGTTACAGGCCACAACGAGCCCGTACGCACCCAATTTATAAGCGCGTCAGCACTTGCAGTTATAAAACCTTTATTTTCGTTACCTATTCCCACTCCAGAGCTCCTCTCTTCCAGGCATATATCAAACCTAAAAATAGTACCACTAAAAATATAATCATCGCAAAGAAAGCGTGATCTGAAATAGCTGGCATTCCAGCGCTAGCTCTCAAATTTATACCCCAAGGAATAATGAACGCTAACTCTAAATCAAACACTAAAAATAGTACCGCAATTAGATAAAAACGAACATCTAGCTTTTCCCTAGCGTCACCAAAAGTAGGAAAACCACACTCAAATGTTTCTCCTTTTGTTGCACTTGGGTTGTTAGCACCAACAATCATTGACAAAATCTTACCAATCATTGCAAATGCCACACCCAAACCAAAAGCTATTATGAGGAATATAAGTATAGGCGCAAATTGTGCGTAAATATTAGTATTCATAAGAAAGATTGATTTAAAATCACCAGTCTGACAATGATATCACAATTACATATCAATTACAAAAACCTAAAACATACATAGTAGACAAGGATGAAAGCCACAAAAATAAGAATCTTCAAACCTATTTCTATTATCATAATTATAAATATTATTAGAAATCAATTCCTGAAGATGTATCTTCATATTAAAAAATAATGTTGACTCAAGATAGACTGATGATAAAGATTTCTCTAAAACTTTGTCTATTAATACACTTATAAACACCTTAACTTTTGATATATCGTTTACACAAAAGATAGTGTTTTATTGATATAGACAATATATAAATTGCAATAACAGCCATACTTATGTCAAAATCTAAGTAAAGTAGGAAATTAATTATGAACAAAATGTCGGGAAATAGTTACAACCTGAAAGAGTTTGGTTTTAAAGTTACTCAACCACGTATTGAAATACTTAAGCTTTTTGAAGAAAATAAAGATAGACACCTTAGTCCTGATGATGTTTTTTCTAAGCTCAAATCTCAAGGAAGTAGTACGGGAATAGCTACAGTTTACAGAGTACTAAATCAGTTTGAATCAGCAGGAATAATAAACAAACTCAAACTCGACTCTGATCAAGTTATGTACGAACTAAATCAAGGAGATCACCACGATCATATCATATGTATTGAGTGCAATGAGATACAAGAATTTTATAATGAAAAAATAGAAAAGCTACAAAAGGAAGTCGTAAAATCAATGGGTGCAGAAATGGTGGATCACAGTTTAAACATCTATATCAAATGCTATAAAAACTGTAAAAATAAAAACTGTAAAAATAAAAACAAACCATCACAATCTTAAAACAAAGCCTTATAGACTTTTTCAAATGCATCGTCAGCTGTTATCAAGCACCAACTTTTACCCCTAGAGCTATATCCTGAGTATTTAACATCCAAATCACCAAGTCCATTTAATAGTTCATTAAAGAATTGTGGTATCGTGTCCAACTTATCGCCAACCAAAGCAGTCAAAGAAAGATTTTTCTCGAATTCAAACTCATCTTCACACAAATCTATTAACTCATTATTTATAGACTGGTATGTAATATTATTAGTGTCATCAATTACAAGAATTAATTCCACATCTGTGAGATTGATAACATCAGGTGTGATGTCATACTTTCTTAAAACAGCCAGAACTTTATAAACTATATCTGATAAATCTAGACTCACCAAATTAACTTTAATTAGACTCTGCCCTCGCCTCTCAGCAATAGCTCTTACCCCCTTTGTTACAATACCTTCATTATCGTTTGTAATATAAGTACCACCACTAGCTGGATCAAATGTCGACCCTACAAATACTTTAGTACCACTTCGCATAACTGGCCAAAGTGTATCAGGATGCAAAACTTTTGCTCCAAAACCTATAAGCTCTATAGCCTCTTCAAAATTTATCTGCTTTATTACTTGTGATTTAGGTATCAATCTTGGATCAGCTTGATGTATACCCGCCACATCAGTCCAAATGTAAAGCATATCCGCATTGACCGCCTCAGCAACCAATGCAGCAGAATAATCACTTCCTCCACGACCTAGCACTACGGTTTCACCATCTAAATTTGAACCCATAAAGCCACCCATAACGTATAGCTTTCGTGAATCAGAAAAATATTTCTTTGCCTGAGACTTTATATCTTTTAACAAAGGTCTGGCCTTAATATAACTGCCATCAGCTTTTATAATTTCTCTAGCATCGATGTGTGCTGAGCTTATACCCTGTTGTTTTAGAGCATGATCGAAAATATAAGCGGAAATCCTCTCACCAAAAGACAAAATTTGTGATTGTAACCGAAACTTTGATTTATTATCAAGGTATAATTCCTGACAAAGTTTCTCAAGCTCTCTAAACAATGATGCTATCTTCTCATTTCTTGTTTGCATAATACTTTGAACAATAGGATCTACAATACAATACAAGTCTGCAAATATTTTTTTGTAAGTATAAACATCACTTTTTATAAGCTTTTCCAATAAGTTAGTAACTCCTGCTTGAGCACTGACAACAACAACTTTTATATCTTGATTATTTTTGACTATATCAACACATTTATATATTGATGCAACCGTTCCTACACTAGTTCCACCAAACTTAGCCACACCGATTTGATTTTTCATATATTTTTTTGCTAATTAATGTTGCTTTTTAATATAATGTAAATGATAATCATTATCAATATTAAACAGCAAAGATTAAAATATGAATTTACAACCTCAACAAACCATGTTAAAAAATCAAACAATCTGGGAATCAAACGCAAGAAGCTATCCAAGAAAAAATCCTTTAGTCATAAAAAAAGCACAAGGTATTTATCTAACAGATATTGAAAATAAGAACTACATAGACTGCCTAGCAGGAGCTGGAACTATTGCTCTTGGACACAATGATCCTGAAATTACAAATGCGATATCACAAACTCTAGATAAAGGAGTCCCAATACATACATTAGACTTGCTTACAGAAGAAAAACATAGCTTTATGGAAGAGCTGCTAAATACTCTACCCCAGTCTTATCATGGCAAAACAAAAGTTCAATTTTGTAGCCCAAGTGGCTCTGATGCAGTTGAAGCAGCAATCAAACTGTGCAAAACAGCAACAGGTAGAGAGAATATAATTGCTTTTCATGGTGCCTATCATGGTATGACTCATGGAACACTTTCTCTTATGGGTAATTTAGAACCAAAACAAGATATTGCCGGACTTACTCCCTATGTACATTTCCTACCTTACCCTTATTCATATCGTTGCCCTTTTGGTCTAAAAGATGAACAAAGCCTAGACGTAAATATTCAAATGATCTCTCGCTTATTAAAAGATCCTGAAAGTGGTATAAAAAAACCAGCCGCAATCATACTGGAACCCGTCCAAGGTGAAGGAGGTGTAATCCCTGCACCTGTAAAATGGTTAAAGGCAATAAGAGAGCTAACTAAAGAGCTAGATATACCTCTAATTGTTGATGAAGTTCAGTGTGGTATTGGCAGAACGGGATACTTATATGCTTTTGAAAAGGCCGGTATTGATCCAGATGTAATTGTTCTATCTAAAGCACTTGGTGGAGGATTGCCAATATCTGTAATACTATACAAAAGCTATTTAGATACTTGGAAGCCTGGTGCTCATACAGGAACATTTCGTGGTAACGTGCTTGCAATGGTTGCAGGAAGTGTTGTTCTAAAAAGAGTAAACAATACTGATTTCCTAGAACAAGTAAGTAAAAAAGGTAATTATCTACTCGACAAACTCCATAGCCTAAAAAACAAATATAACATTATTGGTGATGTTCGTGGTTCGGGCTTGATGATTGGTATGGAAATAGTTGATATATCTTCAAAGCCAGACTCAATCGGTAGCTTGCCTGCTGATGGAAAAAAAGCTCTAGCAATCAAAAAAACTTGTTTTGATATGGGATTGATAGTTGAGTTAGGCGGTCGCTTTGGAGGAACTATTAGACTATTACCTCCTTTAACAATAACTATTGAACAAATCAATGAAGTAGTTCAAATATTAGAAGACTCAATTAAGGAGAATATATGAGTCTAAATCTTGATAATTACTTTCTAAACAGCTCTATAGAAAGTACTAATGCATATAAACAAAGTATAAAAGATACGTTAGAAATAATCACAGCTAACTTAAAGAGCTCTAACATTTTTAGTGGGCAAGAGGCAAGACAATTAGAAGGTCTAACTACTCAATATAAGATAGATAAAGAACCTAAAAAGTTAGAGAATATAATCCAGAATCAGCTTAGCGAGTTTTTTAAACATTCGCTGAATGTTAATTCTCCAACTTCTATGGCTCATTTACATTGCCCTGTAATGTTACCCTCATTAGTTGCTGAAATATTTATCTCAGCTCTAAATCAATCTATGGATTCATGGGATCAAAGCCCTATTGCCACATATATTGAACAAGCTGTTATTAACTGGTTTAGCTCTTTAATTTACAAAAATAATCCATGCTCAGATGGTATATTTACAAGTGGTGGAACTCAGTCAAACCTAATGGGACTACTTTTAGCAAGAGATCATTATTGTGAAAATGTTCTAAATCATAAAATAGCAGATTTAGGTTTGCCAAATATTGCTAATAAATTTCGTATCTTATGCACAGAAAAAACGCACTTCTCTGTGCACAAATCTCTATCAATATTGGGATTAGGTAAAAACTCAATCGAACTAATAAAAACAGATGAGAATCTGAAATTAGATGTTAAAGATTTAGTCTCAAGAATAGACTCTCTGAAAGTACAAGACTTGATTCCGATATGTATAGTTACAACTGTTGGAGATACTGACTTTGGTTGTATTGATAATATCAAGTCAATAGCAGAAATAGCAAATAAACATAACATATGGGTTCATGCAGATGCCGCTGTTGGGGGAGCTCTAATACTTTCAAATAAACACAAAGATCGACTAGCAGGTCTTGAATTTGTTGATTCTGTAACTATTGATTTTCATAAACTATTTTTCCAGCCTGTAAGTTGTGGTGCTTTTTTCTGTAAAGATAGACAAGCATTCAAGCTTCTAAGCTACCATGCTGACTACTTAAACCCTGATGAAGATGGCTTTGATAGTATAAATTTAGTAGATAAATCGATACAAACAACTCGTAGGTTTGATGCTCTAAAAATATTTATCTCATTGCAAAATAGTGGTACTGAATTATTTGCAAAATGGATTGATCATATTATTGAGATTACAAATATAACAATTACAACTATAGGAGAAGACAATAGCCTACAACCAGCCTTTGAAGAGCAACAACATTTAAGCAATCATCTAAATACAATTGTTTTTAGGTATTATGATAAAAATTTAAGTTCTAACACTCTAAATTTAATTAATAGAGAGATTCATAAACTTATATTTCATAGTGGCAAATTTGCTATAGCTCAGACAAAAATAAATAAGAATATTTACTTAAAAATCACCTTAGTTAATCCAATGATAACATCAGAACTGATAAGTGCCTGTCTCAAGCAAATAAAACACTATGGCAACTTAGTCAAAAATCAAATAGAGGCAAGCCAACAATGAATAAATACGCAAATAGAATAACTCTAAAAAATTTTTTAAATTGTTACTACCGTGAGTTTAACAATTATGAATTATCCCAAAACAATGATGGTGGTTATAAGTTTAATATCTTTTTGAAATCTATAGATTCTAGTTTTGAAACTAATGTAAAAATTTCTCCAATATTGAAATCACCAATATGGGAGTTACCATGCTATTTAGTAAAACAAGATGAAAAAATAAAGCTAGATCCTCTTGAGGCTGTATTTTTAATTAGCAAGGAGTTAGAAAGCTCTAATGTAATCGCCTTCGATGAGTTATTAGAGAGGATAACCAACTCCGCAACAAATATTGCTCAGATATTACATTACAGAAAACACAAAATTGATGATGCCTTTGGATATGAAAACTCATTTATCACAAATGAGCAAAACTTAATAAGAGGTCATAGATTACAACCAGACCCTAAGAGTAGAGAAGGCTTTTCTAAGGAAGAGTTCGTACAATATTCTCCAGAAACAAATGGCAAGTTTCAGCTTTATTATATGTATATAAGTAAAGATATTTTAGAATCACAATCATTACTTGAAAAAAATACAGATGAGATTTTTTCAGACTTCCTAAAAAATGAGAGTATATACTATAAATCTGATAAAGATTACCAATTATTTGCTGTACATCCTTGGCAAGCAAAATACTTGGCAAAACATGATGAAATCCAAAAGTATAAAGCTCAAAAAAAGATAATAGATATTGGCATAACAGGCCCTTGGTTTTATCCAACAACCTCTGTTAGAACTGTGTACTCTCCACAAGCCAACATTATGCTGAAATTCTCGCTAAATATCGCCATAACAAATTCAGTAAGAACGAATTTGGCCAAAGAATGTAACAGAAGTTTGACGGTTCATAAACTATATACAAATCATTTACAGACTATCTTAAATAATGAGTTCCCATTCTTTAAGCTAATTACAGATCCTGCTTATTGTGCAATAAAAGTTAATAATAAAATTTTTGATCCGAGTATCTGCATTATACGCAGTGCTAACTTTAATCCTCAAGATGATATTGCATGTATTGCAAGTCTAACTGAACCCAACCCATTTAATGAAGCTACGCGTATTGGCTCATTAATTCAGTACTTCAGCGTACACAATAATATCTCTACTTATGAAGCCACTATCTACTGGTTTGAGACTTACTTAACAGTAGCTATTACCCCTATACTATGGCTGTACTCAAAATATGGTATCGCTCTAGAAGCTCATCAACAAAACTTGCTAGTCAAACTAGAGCATGGACTACCAGTTGAAAGCTACTATCGTGATAGCCAAGGATATTATTATATAAAAGATCATCCAGAACTCAAAAAAGCTAGTTTTGGGGATATCAGTAGTCTATGTGAAGAATCTGAGGAGTTTATAGATCATCATTTTTGCTACTATTTCATTGTGAATCAACTTTTTTCTGTAATAGAAACCATTACAAATACTGGCTATATTAGCGAACAAGATTTAATAAAAATAACTATAGATTTCTTAGAAGGCTTCCTAGAAAAGTATAAAACCTGCGATAAATTTATCAAAAAGATTCTAAATATAGGTCAATTACCTCTAAAGGCTAATCTACGCACAAGACTTAGTGGGCTTGATGAACTACAGGCTCCTTTAACTAATCAATCTATTTATGTAAATACAAATAATCCTTTTAAGGAGGTTATATGAAAATCTATGACATTATTGGCATAGGAATTGGTCCTTTTAATCTTGGACTAGCGGCATTATTAAACGATAAACCTATCAACAGCCTTTTCTTTGATAAAAAAGATAATTTCTCTTGGCACCCAGGGTTGATGATGAACTGGACAACATTACAAGTACCATTCTTAGCTGACTTAGTAACTATGGCTGATCCAACTAGTGAGTTTACTTTTCTAAATTACTTACATCAAAAAAACCGTATGTATAAATTTTACTTCAAAGAAAATTTCTTTATACCTAGACAAGAGTATAACGACTATTGCTTGTGGGTATCACAAAAGTGTAATTCTTGTAAATTTGGCTTTGAAGTTATAAATATAGAGCATCAAATTGATTCCCTGAACGAGGCTTGGTGCATCACAGTAAAAGATAAAGATAACCTAGAGCAACAATACTTAACAAAGAACATTGTACTTGGGTTGGGCACATCCGCATATTTGCCAAGTAAACTTCAGAATAAAGCGAATATTCACCATAGTAGTGAATATCTAAATATAAAAAATCAAGCTCTAAAAGATCAGCACATAACGCTGATAGGTTCTGGTCAAAGTGCTGGAGAGATATTTTTAGATTTGATGAAGTCAAAAGACGATTCTACAAAAATTAGCTGGCTAACTAGAAGTAAAGGCTTTTTCCCAATGGAGTATTCCAAACTTGGTCTGGAACACTTCTCACCTGATTATATTGAGTATTTTTATAGCCTACCTAATTTAGAAAAGCCTAAACTTCTAAGTGAACAAGATTTACTCTATAAAGGAATTAGTGCTGAAACAATATCAGATATCTATGATGTCCTTTATGAACAATCTATAGAAAATAAAAACAATGCTGAATTGATTGCAAACTGTGAATGCCTAAATGTTGATAACTCACAAGATAAACTTCTCTGCTCTTTTTATCATAGCCAGCAAAATCAAGAGTTCTCAATCGCAACAGATAGAGTTATTGCAGCAACCGGATATAAAGCAAATATAAATAATGTCCTCAAAAATATAGAAGCACTAATTCAACGAGATGATAGCAATAATCTCAAAATATCTCGTGATTATAAAATAATCACGCAAAATACGTCTTTAAACATTTTTGTCCAAAATGCTGAGATCAACTCTCATGGTGTAGGTACTCCTGATTTAGGATTAGGGGGTTATAGAAATGCTGTGATAGTAAATACCCTTCTCAACGAAGAGATATACAAAGTATCTTCTCGAACGATTTTCTCAACATTTGGTGTTCCAAGAAAATACTTAACACAAAGAGCAAATATTAAAGTCGCATAAATTACAGGAGACTATTTATATGAAAAAGGAAATAAACTACTACAAGATAGCTAGCACAAGACTATTGGAAAAGATAATTTCAGAATTTAGTTATGAAGGAATTTTTCGCCCACTACAAAAAGATATAGATCAAGAAGTATATACCTTAGAGATAAACTCAGATCTATGTTACAAATTTAAGGCTGTACAAAGAATATACGGTAACTTAACTATTGAAAAGGACTCTGTAACAAGACATGAGAGTAATAGTACAAAACCTGCTGATGATGCTATAAGACTTATCATTGATACACTACCTATAACAAATATTGACTCTGTCACAACGGCACACCTCATAAAAGAGCTAAATAATACGATATTTGCAGATATCGCTATCTTACAAAAAGACAATATCTCAGCAAAAGACATCTATAAACTTCCATACGCTTACATAGAAGGGAACATGACTGGTCACCCCTGGTTTGTGATTAATAAAGGTCGTATTGGCTTTAATGCATCAGACTATACAAACTACGCCCCAGAGATGCAAAAAATCATCAATTTAGTGTGGATCGCCGTAAGCAAAGATTTAGTAACGTTTTCATCTGTAACAACTACTAACTATCTACAAATTACCAATAAAGAAATCAATTCAGAAACTTTAGCTAGCTTCAATAAAACTATAAAAATGAATAACAAAGACCCTAGTGATTTTTATATTTTACCTGTTCATCCATGGCAGTGGAAAAATGCTGTAATGCAACAATTCACGAAATATATAGCTGATAAAGATATTATATTTCTTGGTAAGTCAACTGATCAGCATCTAGCTATGCAATCAATAAGAACTATGTCTAATATTTCTTACCCTGAAAAACATAGTATAAAACTACCTCTAAACATACTAAATACTGCAGTTTATAGAGGTCTACCCAAAGATCAAACAATTAATGCTCCAATGCTTACACAATGGGTTAAAAATATAGTCCAAAAAGATGAGTTTTTAGCTAAATATAATTTCATACTTCTAGGAGAGTTAGCTAGTGCCTACTGCCATCATCCTTATCAGTCAGAAGTTCCTCAGGTACCATACTACTTTACAGAGCAGTTAGGTGCAATCTGGAGAGAAAGTATTCACACTAGACTTAAAAGTAGTGAGCAAGCTATAACAATGGCTGCTTTAACTTATGTTGATGCTAATGATAAAAGTATCATTTGCGAAATGATCAAAGAATCATCTTTAGATATTGATAAATGGCTAGAAATGTTTTTTGAAAATACTGTTCCTGCTCTACTACATTTCTTATACAAATATGGCATGGTTTTCTCTCCTCATGGAGAAAATAGTATATTAATCATAGAGGACAATCTCCCTGTTGGTCTGGCTATGAAAGATTTTGTCGATGATATAAATATATGCAAAAATCCTGTTGATGAACTAAGATCGCTTCCACAACAGGTAAAAAACGCCATTCCTCAAGTTGAAGATGATTATCTTCTGCAATTTATTCATACAGGATTATTTGTTGTTCACTATAGATATATCTCTTCGATACTAGCAGACAAACTAAACTACCCCGAACTTTACTTCTATCAAAAATTAGATGACTGTATACAAAAATATCAGACAAGCAATCCTGAGCTAAAATCTCGTTTTGAACGTTTTGATCTATATAAACCGACTTTTACAAAACTATGTCTGAATAGGCTAAGAATTTTTGAAGTTGGATATAGTGATTATTCAGCAAGACCTAAGGTAATATCTACAGGTCAACTTGATAATCCTCTTTATCTTGCCCAAAGCACTAGAAATGTAGATAAATATTTATTCAAGCATAATAGAGTATCTTTTAGAGCATTTGACTTAGAACATGATTTAGATATTATTCACTCATGGATGAATAAACCTCACGTAGCAAAATTCTGGAGCCTGAATAAATCAAAGTCAGAGCTAAAAAAACATTTTTGCAATATGCTTTCAAAGCCTAACCAAAAATTACTTATATTATCGATAGATAATTCAGAAATCGCCTATGCTGAAATTTATAACACTCAGACTGATCGTATCGCTAATTATTTCTCTACTTATGATAATGAATATGGATGGCACCTACTAATTGGCCCTGAAAAAGCTATAGGCAAAGGATATTCTAAATTACTTGTAGAAGCTCTTAGCAAATATTGCTTTGATATGCTTGGTGCTAATAATGTTATCTTTGAACCTGATGTCAGAGTGATCCCTTTTCAAAAAATCGCTCCTAAAATCGGATATTCAAATCTTGGTGAGATAGCCTTACCTGAAAAACAAGCATATCTATTTAGTTGTTCAAGGAGCTCTTTTATAGAGGGTGAAACATTATGGTAGACTGCGATATTTCAAAATGGCCAATAGTTAAAATGCATTTTGGTAGCTCCCCAAGCTATAAAGATGTACTTAGCTGGTTAGATAAATGTTCTCAAATACTAAAGAAACAACAAAAATTCTTAGTAATTAGTACTTTTTCTGAACAATATCAGTTTGAGCATAAAGCACGATTAAAACAAGCAAAATGGTTTAAAGAGTCTAAACCTGAACTTGCTAAATGGTGTCTAGGTATGATTCGTGTCACAAATGATCCTATTATGATCAAAAAGATTAATGCTCCAGCAATGGCTAAGGGTATGCCCTTTAGCTGTATTGCTGTTGGTAATACATGCTCAGCATGGGAAAAAGCTCAACAAATTCTAATAGAAGATAACTTGATATGAAAAAACAACTTGATATAACCATTCTTTATTTAGCACAAGCTATATCACTATATTTCTGTACCTTTGGATTACCAACGATTCTACGTTCTGAAGGAGTCTCTTTAGAAAAAATAGGCCTTTTTAGTATCTTACTATTACCATGGGTTATCAAATTCCTATGGGCTCCTTATGTAGATAGGTTATATATCAAAAAAATAGGCCGAAGAAAAAGCTGGTTTATTGTAATGCAATTTTTGACCATAAGTCTATTTTTAATATTCTCTATTTACACTCCAAAAGACTATACCAACTATATTTTCTTATTTGCGTTTTTATTGTCCTCCATTGCAGCAACTCAAGATATAGCAATTGATGGATTTTCAATAGAACAAACAAAAGCTAAAAGCTTACAGTGGAGCAACTTTTGTAGAGTAATTGGCACTACTCTAGGTAGCATGATTGGTGGAGCATCTCTAATTGCGCTATACAAAATTTTAGGCTGGCATCAAATTACTCTATATATGACTTTGATAAGTTTATGCATTTGTGCCTATATGTTTCTTATAAATGAAAGTCATCAAAACGAAGAATATCGGCACCACATACCATCTCTAAAGTCTTTCTTTAGTAGAAAAGAAACCAGAATATTGTTACTTATGTGTTTGAGCTACAGAGCCTGTGAAGGTTTAGTTATGGGAATGCAATCATCATTTTTGGTAGATTCTCACATTCCGCTAACAACGATAGGCATAGTTATGGGAACTGGTAGTGCATTAATAGGTGTTTGTGGTGCAGCTGTTATTAGTTATCTCTTTAACTTTTATAAAGAAACTATTCTTTTGACAATATTGGCAGTAATCAGAGGCTTTTGCTATTTCTCTCTAGGATTTATAAGTTTTTATGGCATTGATAATCAAATATTTATCTTTGGAATTGTATTATTAAATATGGCTTCTCGACTTATGGAGATGATAGTTCTATATACTATATTCATGAAATTTAGCTCAAAAGATCAAGCAGGCACTGACTTTACGGTTTTAGTATGTGCTGAACTTCTAATCTATATACTAGGAATGTCACTTAGTGGTTTCTTAGCTGCGAATATTGGTTACTCAATGCTTTTCACACTAGGAGGTATTATTTCCATACCAGGGTATTTAATAGCATTACTATTATTACAAAAACTCTTCCCTAGCAAGAGTGCTAAGCCTATTCTATTGAATAGATAATCTAATTTATTTATTTGCCATAAATGATATTGATTATCATTATCATAGTGATATTATCTAAGTTCTAATTTGTTACTCCCAATGCAATAACATTATCATGAATTCTAAAATCACAGCTCCTATAGTTATATATATACTTATTTTATTATCTTACAGCACATCTTTCTCAAACACTAATGGTCAAGAGCTTAGCTTAAATGAAGAAGCTATCATTGAACTACAGCATCAGATACGTAAATTACAAACCGATATTAGTGATATGGAAGAAAGCTCGCAAAATGCTAACCAATTAACGACATACGAATCAAGAATAACGAAGCAAGATCCTAATGATATAAATTTGGTATTTGGAGATAGTGCAAATGCTTACGAAATTAGCACTAGTATAAATTCAAATAACTCAATCATCGATTTAAGAAATAGTCCAGTTGGTGGTATTTTTGGTCACAATGGTGCTATCAACGTTGGAGATGCTCCTGCTATCACGACAAGAGGACAAGTAACATTTTTAGGAGCTTATTCAGGTAATAATAGTATACCTATAGGAATGATATCAGGTAGTCTATTCTCATCTACGGTAATCGGACAACGCAACAAATTTGATGACTATGCTATATTTTTAGGTGGAAAAATAGAAGTCGATGCTCAAGTATGGTCTGGTAGTGAAGGAATCTCAAATGGTTACACTCTCTCTGGCAATGGTCAAAATATTTCTCTGACATCCTCCACACTATACTTTTTAGCCAATGTCGGACACTACGTTACTGCTCAGTTTGATATCAGCACTAGTGAGCTTAACAATTTTGGTTTAGGTAATGCTTTTGTTATATTTGGTAACCTAGATACATCGCCAATATTTGTAACTGCTGGAAGAAGTAGGCTTTCTGTGGGTGCTTTTGGTGGTGGTGGTCCATGGACTGGTGGTATAACAGGATTTCTGGCACCAGGTAGAACAACGAATATATCATTAAATTATAAAGATGACATTCTAAATGCTAATATAGCAGTCTTTGGATCTGATGATAATCGTATAAATTTTTCAACTGGACTATTCTATGCTGAGCGTTGGACTGAGAGCCTAGCTGTTGGCTTTAATACAGGTTATGTCTTTAATATTGCTGGAGCTGGTAATGCTTCTTTTAGCAAGTTTCTGGAGAATCAAAACTCTTCAAAAGATAATATTGGCAGCTTCAACATTAATGGTAACCTTACTTACACCATAGGCGGCGGTTTTTTAAACCTAGGAACAGGTTGGGCAAGTACTACAAATAGAAAAGACTTTAACGGTAGTAATCAAAATGTCTTAGCTGGAGGTTGGTATGCTGCAGCAAACTATTCATTACAACTTGGCGGTAGAAACACAAACTTTGGCATATCATATGGGCAAACATATAATTCTGCTAATATACCGATGTCATTACCAGCATCTCCACTGTTATTTGGCCAATCTCCATCTGGAATCAAAAACCAGCTAATTTTATCAACTCAACGTGCATATTTTGACAACAATGTCTTAATAGGCCCAGAGTATTCATATCAAAAGTTATATAACAATAAACATATGAATACTTTCACTATAGACATTGCTGTATACATGTAGTTACTAAGTTAAGACTAAGCTAAAGTATTACTATTATTTAGTTTATTTTTTGTAGACATGAGAAAACTTAGCCTGGTTTTTTTGACGTTAACCACTTCCTTAACTGAATTATGTTATGCCGATGCAAGATCACAAATTATTATAGAGAATAACTGTTCAGTCCCAATATCATTCAGTATATCTCCAGGAAATAGCACTGGAAATGCCATAAATAACCAAGTATTAGATACAAATCAGTATATCAATGTTGGACAGTATACCAATAATAAATTTGTGGATTACAACTCAGTTATAGATATAAACTTCCATTCTGAGAATTTACAATATAATGGTTCAATACAATATAATCTAAAAAATGGTTGGACTATTAATAGTGCGAATTTTGATAATTTGAATGGTGATATAGCTATAGAGCATCAAAATAATGATTTTGACTATAGTTGGCATAGCTACACAACAACACTAAAATATCGTATACCTATATTTACAATTTCCGCATGTCCAAAATTCACAAGTCCACAAAATTCAAAACTCAAAGACATAGAAAGAATACTTATATTTGGAGATAGTCTAAGCGATACAGGCAACTTATATGGTTATACAAATGGAATTATCCCAAGATCAACTCCTTATTATAGAGGTATGTTTTCTAATGGCTCAGTTTGGACAACGATGTTAAGTGGAACTCTAGAAAATAAAATCCCAATCAGTAATTATGCTGTTGGAGGAGCTACCGCTGTCTTTGAGCCATCTTGGACAGATCTTGGCCTACCCTATACAATAGGTACTGAGCTTCAAGCATATTCTCTAGATGACGGGGCTCACGATACCAATAAAAATCTAGCAATATTTTTTATTGGTGCAAATGACTATTTAACAATATCAGCCAATCAAGACCCTAGCTTACTCAAGAATATTGCTACCGAGGTTACTGACAAGATTATAGCAGCTATCAAAACTGTGAATGCACAAAAAACTCTAGTTATTGGACTGCCTAATCTAGGATTGACACCAGAGTCAAAAAATATAGGTAACCAAAACCTCTTAAAAGAAGTATCTTCGCTACATAACCAAATTCTAAAACAGTTTGCTGAAAATCAGACTAATATAGAGTTTGTAGATATGAATCCAATATTCGAGATGCTTGTTAATGATACCGATAGTTTCAACAAAAAATATCACACTTCGATAAACCCAAACAAGACCAACCAAAGTTGTTGGAGTGGTGGTTATTTCTCTTATAATCCAGATGGTCAAAATCCAAAAGATTTTTATGAAAACCTATTAAGAAGCAACTCCAAGCCTCTTCTACTTCAAGAATCTGAGAATATTTCATCAGGAGAGCTAGATATGAGTAAAATTCCTCTGACTCCAGATATTACTAGTGCAATTTTAGCTGCTGAAACTGGTAAATTATGTGATAATCCTCAAGAATATATATTCTGGGATGGTGTCCATCCAACCTATCAAGTGCATAAAGCGCTATTTGAATATATCGCTAACGAGTATTTAGGAATAAATATATAGATAGAAGACTTAATCGAAATAGCCACCAGCAACAAAACGATCAATAAAATGTTGGCTAAAGTGCATTTTATTCAATTTAACATTTTCCAAAAGTTGTTGGTATTGGCCTGACTTAAAAATATAATCAAGGACATAAAAAACATTTCCCTTACCAACTACCTTTTCAACCTTTTCTTCAAACTTAGAAAAGTCCGTTTTCTCATCAATATAATCATCTAATAAAGAACAAAGCTTATCTATAGTTTTCTCATCAGCTCTGTCAAAGTATTTTGCAACCTCATAATGAAACTCATACTTACTATCATGAAAAAATGGGTATACATTTCCTTTCCAAGCAACTTTATAACTATCATCAACATAGTCACTACTCAAAACATTTAGCTTCATAAGATGATAGTAAAATTTATTTGTATTCATTTGATTTTCCTATTTTATTTATTAAGCTCTTCTTGAACTATTTGGTTAACTTGCTTAGGATTTGCCTTGCCTTTACTAGCTTTCATAGCCTGACCTACGAAAAATCCCATAAGCTTAGTTTTACCAGCTTTAAAGTCAGCAGCTTGTTGAGGGTTAGCAGCAATTATACCTTGAACTAGCTCTCTTATTGCACCCTCATCTGATACTTGTTTCAAACCTAGTTTCTCGATAATATTAGCAACAGATGTAGCTGACTCAATATATTCTGCTATGACTTTCTTAGCACTCGCTTGTGAGATAACATCTTTTTGGACATTATCAATAATCTCTAATAGAATCTCAGCAGGGATTATATTTGCTGAAAACTCTTTTTCCGCTCTATTAAGAGTTGATATTAGATCAACTGTTATCCAGTTATACGCTGGCTTATAACCTATCACAGTCGCTACCTGATCATAGTAATCTGCTATCTCAAGATTTGATAATAAAAACTCAACTTCTTGATCAGCTAAATGCTCACAATAGACTGCTTCACGCTCTTCTGGCTTGAGTGGCATCTGCTTTTTGATACTTTCGATATATTCATCAGTTATTATCAATGGTAATAAATCTGGATCTGGGAAATAACGATAATCAAAAGCATCCTCTTTTGCACGCATTGAACGTGTTTCATTTGCATCAGCATCATATAGACGAGTTTCTTGAACAACTTCTCCTCCAGACTCTAGCACAGCTATTTGACGAGCATATTCATACTCAATCGCTTTATCAATAAATCTAAAAGAGTTTATGTTTTTAAGTTCTGCCCGAGTACCAAACTTATCTTGGCCTTGTGGTCTAATTGACAAGTTGACATCACATCTAAACGAGCCTTCTTGCATATTACCATCACATATACCCAAATGTTTGACTAGCTGATGAAGCTTCTTAAGATAAGAAACCACCTCTTCAGATGACCTAAAATCAGGATATGTAACTATTTCTAAAAGTGGTGTACCTGCACGGTTATAATCTAATCCTGTCTCGCCAGCTACATAACCATGAACTGATTTCCCAGCATCTTCTTCTAGATGAGCTCGCTCAATTCTGATAGTTTTGGTTCCATTAGAAGTTTCAATCTCTAGATTACCCTCTTGTACTATTGGATTATGAGATTGACTAATCTGGTAGCCTTTTGGTAAATCTGGATAAAAGTAATTCTTACGTGCGAAGAAACTATCCTTTGATATCTTAGCATCTACAGCTAAACCAAATATAACAGCTTTACGAATAGCTTCTTTATTTACTACAGGCAAAGTTCCTGGCAAACCTAAATCTAAAAATGCAGCCTGAGTATTTTGATGCTGCCCATATTTTGTTGCAGAAGTCGAAAACAGCTTAGATTTAGTACTTAACTGAATATGGACCTCTAGCCCTATCACCATTTCCCAATTCACTATTAAATCCTCGCTTGTTCTAAAATAAATTCTTCAATACCATAACTATTTTGATATTGTGTGACCATTTGTGTCAAAACATTATCATTAAATGCTTTAGCCATGAACTGACCACCAACAGGTAAATCATTAGCAAAACCAATCGGAAAAGCTATTGCTGGTAGACCTGATATATTAGCTGGTATAGTATAAATATCTGATAAATATGCCGAAACAGGATCTAACTTATCGCCTTTTTTGAAAGCTTCACTTGGAGCTGCAGGCATGAATATAACATCAACATGCTCAAATATTTGATTAATTTGATCAGTCATTACCTTACGTAGCTGCTGAGCCTTATTATAATAAGAGTCATACTGACTTGATGCTAACACATAGTTACCTATCATGATTCTACGCTTAACCTCTTCACCAAAACCATCAGTACGAGATTTTCTGTATAATTCATCTAAGTCTCTAGCTTCTGGGTTACGGTAGCCATATCTAATACCATCATATCTAGCTAGGTTAGCAGCTGCTTCTGCTGGTGTTATGATATAGTAAGTTGAAAGAGCCTCTTTTAAGTCAGGGACCTTAACTGACTTTATTTCGGCTCCTAGCTTTTTGAAATTATCAAGAGTTTTTGACACAGCTTCTTGTATTTGTGCTGGCAGGTCTTTGATCAAACTTTCATCAACACCAATTACTTTACCTGAGATATCTTTCTCTAAGTCTTGTGTAAAATGATTTTCTTTTACACCAACACAGGTAGAATCATACTGACACTCTCCAGAGATAGTATCCAACATAATAGCTACATCTTCTGCATAATGTCCAAAGATACCTGCTTGATCAAAAGATGATGCGAAGGCTACCATACCAAATCTTGAAGTACTTCCATAAGTTGGCTTCATAGCTGTTAGACCACAAAAACTCGCTGGTTGTCTCACAGATCCACCTGTATCTGAACCTGTGCTAACAGGAGCAAAGCCTGCAGCAACCGCAGCTGCTGAGCCACCTGAAGATCCACCTGGTACTCTCTCCAAGTCCCAAGGATTACTAACAGCTCCATAATAGCTATGCTCATTAGTTGAACCCATAGCGAACTCATCCATATTTAACTTACCAAGTGTTACCATACCTTGATCTTTACAGTTTTTTGTAACTGTTGAATCATATGGTGCTACGAAGTTATCTAACATCTTAGAAGCTGCTGTTGTTTTGATACCTTTTGTACAAAAAAGATCTTTATGCAAAATAGGTATACCAGTCAACAAACTTTGCTTACCTGCAGAAATAATAGCATCAGCATTTTCTGCTTCTTTTAGTGCCTCTGCTTCACATAGTGTAATTACAGAGTTTATGGTTTTATCTTGGTCTTTTATTTTTGCTAGATATTGCTTAGTCAGCTCAACTGTTGTGACTTCACCACTATCTAACCTTGCTCTCAATTTTTTAATATATGACATTGCTCACCCTATTTAACAACCTGTGGCACCATAAAATAATCATCAACTACTTCACAAGCAAATTTATCAAAACTTGCTCGATTATCTTGATCTTGAGGAATATCTTCACGAAATTTAAAATCAACACTAATTGGAGAAACCATCGGCGTAACTCCATTAGCATCAAAATTCTTGACGGCATCAAGAATCTCACAAATATTGGTAAGATCTTGAGTATATTGCTCTAACTGCTGCTCATTCAAATCAAAACAAGATAGCTTAGCAATATGTTTTACTAGTTTTTTATCCATTTAAACACCTAAATAAATCATTAGAAACAAATACTCCTAAATTATAGAATACTCATAATGATAAAGAAAGATATACGACTACTATTTTATATTAGATGGTTGGTTCTGAATTTGTTCTTTTATCGTTGCTGGCTTGAGCACCGGTTCACTTTTTTTGACACCTATATGTAGCTGACTACTGTTTAGATTTATAGGGAAACCATTATATCTACGCCATAACTCATAACCCAGACTAACATCATTAAGCAATACCCAACCATGTACTTTGGTACCTAACCTTAATACATCTGGCGATGGCCAATCTCTACTTCCGCTTTGCTTAACAAATATTTTAAACTGTCCTTGAGCATTATTTTGAGGAGAAATGAATATAACCTCTCCTTCAAAAGTACCTATAGCGACTTGTGGCCAACCACTAAACTGAACTGCTGGCCACCCCTCAAATTGTAGCATTACCTTATCACCAACTTTGACAAGAGGAACATCCATACTATTGATCCACAACTCAACTATTCTAGACTTACTCTCTGGCACAATTGTCGCTAGCACATCAGTATCTTTTACAATCACTCCACCCATACCATGGATACGATCCATTATTACCCCATCAGTAGGCGCTTTAACTAATCGACTTTGTTGACGAGCTATCTGGACCTTAACTTTTGCTAGATCGACATTAAGCTTTGATAATTCTTGTGTGTAATTAACCATCTCCATCTGAGCTTGCTCATATATCCTCTGAGTACTCGCTCCTTTATCTATTAGATACTTATGTCTTTCGATATTGTTTTGAGTATTTTTAATAGCCAGCTTAACAGATTTAACACCTAACTCTATCGCTGCTTTTTCTTCTTCTAAGCGTGAGACAACCTCAGGATCAAGATCTA
Organism: Francisella salina; assembly: GCF_000219045.1. Lineage (NCBI taxonomy): Bacteria > Pseudomonadati > Pseudomonadota > Gammaproteobacteria > Thiotrichales > Francisellaceae > Francisella > Francisella salina. The sequence continues at coordinate 505,087 of NC_015696.1, read as the reverse complement.
GTACCTCAACAATAGGATCTCCTTTTTTAACAGCATCGCCCTCAAACACATACCACTTGCCCAACCTACCACCTATTGGCGCAGAAATATTTTGTTGACGTTCAGACGGTGATAAGGTTGTCACATCTCCATAACCATCAACAGTTTGCTGCCAAGGAATAATAGCCAAGATAACACCAACTGCTATAATACTTAATAAAACTAAAAATATAATCTTTTTAAAACTAGGATCTTTCCTAAGCATTTCAGATGATTTTAACTGCATAATAAGTCACCTACTGAATAGATATAATTAAGGTTGGTAACGCTATTTTACGAAGTATGTTCGTAATCGCCATATCACCGTTTCTATTTGTTAAACCATACGAATCAACCAATATCAACAGTTTAGGCTGCTTCAAAATAGCTCTTATCAAGTTCATTTTCAATACTACTAAGGTATTAAATTCTAGATTATATTTTATAGTCTGAGAATCAATTTCCATTTCAAAATATTTCTCGAGAAACTTCACATCAAAAGCATCAAGAAGTTCGCTTAGATAGCTCAGTCTCTCTTGAGAAAAGTCACTTTCGCAGAGATTATCTAATACTATACCGGCAATAATTTCAATACCGCTAGCTATATGAATTTTTTTAGCTACTTCTTTTTTACTATAGTTATTCAAACAAATACTATTAAGCTTTATCACTCCCAAAGAATCATCATCAAAGAATGAATCTAATATTTTTTGAGCACCACCTACTGACAAGCACAGTTGGTGAAAGTTATCTTTTTCATAATCAAGATAATATCTTTGATCGTCAGAGACACTGATATCAATCGATGAAATTGTATTAACTATACTAGCTTCTTTGTGTTGTATACTATCTTTTTGTCCTTCAGAAATCTCGAGTAGATCTAATATTTTACGTACAGCTACCATGAAGCCATAACAATCATAGAGATATTGACTAAATTTCAATAACCCCAGTAGAACTATATTTACCAATATTTCTGCAGCGATTAATTGACCAATAGATAGCTGACCGTTTATGATTAGGTAACTACCAATACCCAACAGCAATATATTTATGAAGATGTACGTTAAGCCTATATAGATATGCTGTCTAAGAACCACACCAAAAAAACTTGATCTAGCTTCGATATAGCCACATAACTTAGCATCTACTTTGTTTATAGAATTTTCTAAAGGACGCTGCTTGAATGACAGAAACTCAGCTGTCTTCTCTTCCAAAGAGTCAACTATACTATATATTTTGCTAGACTCTCTCACTCCCGCATTATAGCCTGCCCTCATAGGAACAAAAATGGATAATACAATACAGGTAATAAGCAAAATATCAAATACCAAAAATAGCGGATGATAAAATGCTAAAATAATCACACAAAAAAGAGTTTGCAGAAATATATCAAGAAGTATTATAAATATAACTGATACGGATTTTTGCAAGAACTTGAGTTCAAACGCTCTATTAATCTTTTCCCGAACATTTATCTCATCTAACTTGTTAAAATCAACTCTATAAATAGCTGTCATCACGCGTAAGACAACATCTACGAAGACTTTTCTTTGGATATCCTCAACAAGTTTTAACTGTAAAATTCTCACAAAAAAAGCTGCTGTTAGTAAAATAAATAAAATAGTAATAAGTGATATAACAGGTCTAATAGACAAACTGACACCAACAAGATTAACTAGTGTCTGAACTGATACAGGTATTGTCAGCGATAAAAAACCTAGTAATAAACTATATATTATGAGTATATAGACAGTATGCTTAGGAATTTTTAAAACCGTTTTAATTTGTTTATACAACATAATAAGCAGAGTACAACATCAAGGTGAATATATTACTTCAGTATAATATTGTTTTAAATAATGTCTATACTGGGATATTAATTTTATGTAATGATACTACTTGTATCTAACAAAGATATATTTATAGTTAAGAGACGATTAGAAAAGTGTTATAGATTATCCTTAACTTTTGATTGATCTTTCAAATACATTATCAATTTCTTTTAGATAAGTCTTTTTGATACCCTCGAAGTCCATTTCTGGAACATTTAGGATAATGTTGTGTTCATCTTGCATTACTTTCTGCAAGTTTTTAGAGAATGATTCTCCTTGTTTAAGATCAAAAGCAACCTGTTGAACAATCTTGTAGCAATCTTCACGCATAAATGGTGTGTTTGCTACTAGGAAGTGTAGATAGAAACTTGATAAGTATGCGCTTGTGCTTCTAACTCTATCCTCGATGATATCTTTTTGAACCACAAGGTTATCAATAGTGTTTTTCATTCTACGCAAAGCATAAACCATAATACCAAAGTTATCTGGTAAGTAAAAACGCTCAGCTGAAGAGTGAGAGATATCTCTTTCATGCCATAATACACAGTTCTCTAATGCAACAGATACATGCGATCTTAACATTCTTGCCATACCCGTTAGATTTTCTGTAGAGATAGGGTTCTTCTTATGTGGCATAGTTGAAGAGCCTTTTTGACCTTTAGAGAAACCCTCATACACTTCAAAAACATCACTTCTGTGTAAATGTCTAATCTCAACCGCCAATCTCTCAATAGCAGAAGCAATAAGCCCATGAATAGAAATTAATTTAGCGATTCTATCTCTTGGGATAACTTGAGTAGAAACTTCTTCAACTGGTAGACCTAAGATATCTGCAGCCTTTTTCTCATCTTCTGTAGTTAAAATACAGTAGTTACCTACCGCACCTGAGAACTGCACTGTCAAACCATCTTTTTGGAAGTCTTTAAGGTCTTTTAGTCTACGTTTAAACTCAACATAAGCACCTAAAAACTTCTGACCGAAGCTCATAGGCTCTGCAAACATACCATGACTTCTACCCATAGTAATGATTTCTTTTGTTTCTTGAGCCTTTGCTAATAACGAATCACACAATGCTTCTAGATCTCTAACAACGTAGTCCATAGACTCACGAATCTGCAAGCTAAGTGCTGAGTCAATAATATCTGAAGATGTAACACCAAAATGAAAAAACTTACCAGTCTCAGCAGTGAACTGCTCAGCAATAGAAGTACAAAAAGCTATAATATCATGCTTAGTAACTTTCTCGATCTCATCAACCCTGTCAGGTCTAATTTCTGCTTTAGCACGAATCTCTGCTGCAGTGCCCTTAGGCACCATTTTGTCTTCCAAAGCTTCAAGAATTGCTAACTCAACCTCAAGCATTTTTGCGTACTTATTTTCATCTGCCCAAATCTTTGAGATTTCTGCTACATCATACCTTTTTATCATTTTACTACCCTATTTGACAAACATGTATAAGCACTCTGATCAGCTCGGACTCAAAACTAAATACTAAAACTCAGAAGACACTGTATACAATGATTTACTTGATTGAACATAAATATATCTTAATTTTCTCAAATAGAACTATATTGTCAACATTTTTATAAATATTACTCTTCGACGATTTTACTAATTTTTTTCAACTCATTTGCTATAATATTATCTTAAAGATTATGATTAAAAATACCTATTGTATTCAATATACAAATCAAAATGGATTGCCTAGCAAAAGGAGATAGCATGAAAAAGCTTATATTATCATCAGTCGCAATTATGACTCTAGCATCTACAGGCTATAGCTCAGAGCTAAAAGGTAGTGACTACATTTCAACGGATGTTGGTACAACATATAATTTCCAACGTATTGAAGCCAATGATGAAGATAATTTTCTAGTTCAAACAAAAATAGAAAGCTGTAACAATGATAAAACATCATGCAAATATGTCAGCGAAATTAAAGATCCTTCTGAAAAAGAAATAACTCAATCAAAATATGAGTATAGTTATACCGTAAAAAACAATGGTGATGTCTATATTCAGCATCCTAATACTGACAAAGAAACTCTGCTTTTACCAGCCAATATAAAGTTCAACAAGCTTAGAAAAGAAAATATAACTATAGGCAATAGCCAGTTCTCAAATACTTATGAATTTAAAAAAGAAATTCCTAAACTGACTGTTAACGGTAAAGACTATGAGAACTGTATAGAACTAGAAGCCAACTCAGTTGTCACATACAAAAAACAAGTCGAAAAAACTCAAAGCTTAGAAACCTATTGTAAAGGAGTTGGGCTTGTCAAAGAAAACTTGAAAGAAACTCTTAACTCAGAGGCTCCTATAATCTATAAGAATGTTCTTATGTCTATCACAAAATAAAACTTATGAAAAAAGTAACCTTTGCTTTAATTTCAATAATATTATTATCCAGCTGTTCTACAACTATAATTAACGGTAGTGATTACATATCTATGCAACCAGATACTAAGTATCGCTACAAAAGAACTGCACTAAAAGCAAATAAGTCTATTTTTATTGATATCGATATAGAGTCTTGCAATAGTGGCGACTCAAAATGTAAATACTTTGTAACAGTAAAAAACAATAAAAACAAAATATTAGAGCAATATTACGAAACATATTATGTAAATTTCTTTGGTGATGTATATCTAACCGACAAAGTATATCCTAACAGCACTCGACTTTTACCAGCTAGAATTACTCTAAACCAAGAAATGCTTTTGAATAATGGTGATAGATATGGTGCTGTTCAAGAAAAACTACTTGCTCATAAGCTTATTCCTAAAATACAGGTGAATAATCATAAATATGAAAATTGTGTAAACATTCTGTTTGTATCAACAACCCCAACAGAGTCTGTTGACCTAAAATTAATAACTGATGAGATCACTTGCAAAGGTATTGGCTCAGTCCAAAAAGAAATGCAAATGTCATATAGACCTAAACATCCTAACACTAGTGCAGAAGAGATAAATGATAGCGTGATGAAGTTCGCAGCTACCAAAAGCATCGGTAAAGATATGGCACCTGTAGGTTTTCTTAGACCTTTTGGACAAAAAAATGTAAAAACTGATAGTGAAGGGTTTATTCTTATAGATACATACTTAGATATATTAGAATCTGTCACTCACAATTAGATTATCTATATACCGACTATATTTTGGATACTAAGCTAGCTACTAACAGCTCTCTTTTTCAGATAGTTGTATAAACTCCAACAACTAATAGCAACCCATGAAGTCTCAATAATAAATGACGGTAGGTTCCAGTAATACATCAGTGAGAATAGTACTCCTAGAGAGCCTATTATATTTAAAAGTAAGTAACTTAAATCACTAGATTTGACACGATTTGTTTGTAATAGGAAGAAGGCGATTATCACGAGAATATCTCCACCAACTCCTAGAGTGTTCGCTAACACACTATCTCCTTATTTTTTAGCTTAAAAGTTAATAATTCAAATGAATATCCAAACAAATTACTAACTAACGCTTAGATATTTTTAAAAAAGATACTAGAATAGCCCCAACATTACAACATTATCGCAAATAAATATAATTAGTAACCAAACTCTATAGTATATGAGCGAGAAAAAGCCTGTTTAGGCTCTATCTCAACATTACCTATACGATACTCAATATCAACATCCATACCTAATGTATCACTTCTACCACACCATGGTTCAATACATACGTACGGTGCATTAGCCTTAGGTTTTGACCATAAACCAAGATATTCAAAGCCATCAAAAGTCACTTCAATATAACGATTTGAACCTTTCTCAGCCAATCTGACTCGTTTATCTGTGAAACCACTATACACAAGAGCGTCATTATCAAAAGTATGATTATCTAGTTCAATTTTAGATAGTTTGAAATGCTTGGTTTCACCAGTATAAAATGCTTCTGGTGTAATAGGATGAAAATCTAATTTTTGCTCAGAGAATGTAATCTCATAATCACTAAATTTATGTTTGTTATCAAAAGGACAAGCAAATGCTGGATGAGCTCCAAAGCCACATGATGCAACACTATCCTCTAGGTTTATAATATTATACTCTGTGAGAAGTTTATTAGCTTCAAGAGTGTATGTGACTTCAAATCTTAGTCTAAATGGATAGTCCTCTTTGGTAGTCTCCATAGCTAAGACAACACTATTTTCACTATGTAAAACAATATCAAATACAGTATGACGAGCAAGACCATGATTTCCCATAGGATATTCTCTACCTTGGTATTTGATCTTATTACCATGAGATTTCCCAACTACTGGAAATAGTACTGGTGATACTCCAGCCCAAACTCGTCCATCGCCAGACCACATATATTGATGATCTGTCTCGATATTTACGACAGCTCTGACTTCTGCCCCTAGCTCACTAATCTCTACTAATAAATTATCATTTTTGATTTTAATCATAAGAATTCCCCTTCGCTGTTAGTGAAGAGGTGTAATTGTGTCAGGTTTGATTTCACTAAAAGTAGCATACTTGACAATACCCTCTTCAGGGTTAACATAAATACCGTCAGTAAAAACGAGTAGTTCAAAACTATGAATTATTAAAATACTCTATTAGTATTTTAGCACAATATAAATGAATAGATTAAGCAACAAATGCTAATTTTAGCTACTGTAATTCCCCTTCACTTATGAAGGGGTGGCAGTCGCAGACTGACGAGGGTAGTTTAGCCAACCCACTTCCTAGCATTTCTAAACATTCTCATCCATACAGAATACTCATCATATTCCGCTGAGATATGCGAATTTGTAATCGCTCTATAGACACGCTCTGGATGTGGCATCATTGCAAGTACACGACCATCTAGTGCTGTCACAGCTGTTAGACCATTTACTGCACCATTTGGATTGTATGGATACATTTCTGTTGCTTGACCTTGCCCATCGATATATTTAAGAGCTACTTGCGAACTTGCTAACATAGCTTGTTGCTGACTATCATTTTCAAATAATGGACGACCCTCACCATGAGCTACCGCAATTGGTGCTTTTGTGCCTGCCATATCAGCAAACCAAATAGAGTCAGACTCTTGAATCTCAACCATAGAAGCTCTAGCCTCAAACTGCTCTGATTTATTCTTAATAAATATCGGCCAGTTTTCCGCACCTTTGATTAGTGATTTAAGCTGTGCCAGCATTTGACAACCATTACACACACCTAGTGCTAGAGTATCATCACGACTGAAGAATTTGCTAAACTCATCTCTTAGCTTCTCCGTAAATAGGATATTCTTCGCCCAGCCGCCACCAGCACCTAAGACATCACCATACGAGAAACCACCACAAGCTACTAATACTTTGAAATCTGCCAAAGTTACACGCCCAGTATGCAAATCTGACATGTGGACATCATGAGCCTCAAAACCAGCTGTAGTAAATGCTGCTGCCATCTCAACTTGACCGTTGACTCCCTGCTCTCTTAGGATTGCAACTTTTGGTTTCTCAACATTGACAAACTTAGCTGTAATATCCTCTTCAAGATCAAATGTCGCCTCAACATGGATACCTTTATCATTAGTATTTAAAATACTATCAAACTCCTGTTTAGCACATTCGCTATTATCACGGATTGATTGGATTTGATAAGAAGTCTCAGCCCACCATCTTTGTAAGTTTACACGCGTATTTGAGTATACTTTCTCACCATTTGCAAAGGTGTTTAACTCATCACTAGAGTTTAGTTTAGCTATTGCACACAAGTGAATTTGAGTATCGTCAAACATTTCTTCAACTAGTACTACATCACTATTTTTAACTTGTATAACAGCGCCAACTTCTTCTGCGAAAAGTTTTGCTAATATGTCTTGAGTTTGTAGCCTAATATCTAAACCTTTACGCCCAGCAAATGACATTTCTGCTAGAGTTGCAAATACACCACCATCAGATACATCATGATATGCTAAGATTTTATTTTCAGCTTTTAGCTTTGTGATATTTTCAAATAGCACTTTCAACTTACTTGCTTCAACATCTGGTACAACATTGCCAACTTGGTTATAAGCTTGGGCTAAACATGAAGCTCCAAGTCTACCGGCACCATTTGATAGATCAATGTGCAAAAGAGTTGTATCATTATCATCAATTAAAACTGGTGTAAGAGTCTTACGCGCATTTGTCACGGGCGAGAAACCTGAGATCACTAACGATAAAGGCGATGTAACAGATTTGGCTTGACCATTATCTGACCACTTAGTCTTCATTGACATTGAGTCTTTACCAACAGGTATAGCAATACCTAACTCTGGTGCAAACTCCATACCAACAGCTTTTACAGTCTCATATAACTTTTGGTTTTCATCGCCCTGATTTGCAGCAACCATCCAATTTGCAGATAGGCGAATGTCACTTAGCTTTTCGATATCCGCAGCTAATAAGTTTGTTACAGTCTCAGCAATTGCCAATCTACCAGAAGCAGCCGCATTGATACTAGCAACAGGAGTTCTTTCACCCATTGCCATAGCTTCACCTGCTTGGCTATCTACAGTAGCAGTTGTCACAGCACAGTCAGCCACAGGTACTTGCCATGGACCAACCATCTGATCACGAGCAACCATACCTGTTATACTTCTATCTCCAATTGTGATTAAGAAAGATTTAGAAGCTACAGCCGGTACTTTTAGCACTCTTTCAATCGCATCATCAAGCTTGATAGAACTTGTATCAAAAGCATCTTGTTCTACTTTGACAGTTTTAACATCAATATGCATTTGAGGAGTATTACCAAATAATAACCCCATTGGTAAATCAACCGGCTTATTATCAAAGTACTCATCATTTAACGTAATATGCTTCTCAGAAATTGCCTCACCAACCACTGCAAATGGACATCTTTCTCTGTTACAAAGCTGTTCAAAAAGCTCTAGCGATTCAGGATCAACCGATAATACATATCTTTCTTGTGACTCATTTGACCATATCTCTAATGGAGAAAGTCCTTCTTCGCCGACATTTACTTTTCTAAGCTCAAAATGACCACCAACATTACCATCTTTAACAAGCTCAGGGAATGCATTAGAAATACCACCAGCACCAACATCATGGATAAATGTAATTGGATTATGCTCACCCATTTGCCAACATCTATCGATAACCTCTTGGCAACGGCGCTCCATCTCAGCATTGTCTCGTTGAACAGAAGCAAAATCTAGCTCTGAGTTAGTATCAGAAGACACAACAGAAGATGCAGCACCACCGCCAAGACCAATACGCATAGCAGGCCCTCCAAGACAGATTAGCTTAGCACCGACATCAATATCGCCTTTCTCAACATGCATTCTCTTGATATTACCCATACCACCGGCAATCATAATCGGCTTATGATAACCAAACATCTCTTTACCAGCAGAAGTATTTACCTCTTGCTCAAAGGTACGGAAATAACCGTTTATATTAGGTCGGCCAAACTCATTTGAGTAATGAGCTCCACCAATAGGTGCCTCTAGCATGATTTGTAAAGGTGTTACAATATGATAAGGTTTACCGTACTTAGTAGACTCCCAAGCTTGTTCAAAACCTGGGATATTAAGATTTGAAACTGTAAAACCAGTCAAACCAGCTTTTGGTTTAGCTCCTAAACCAGTCGCTCCCTCATCACGAATCTCACCACCAATACCAGTCGCCGAACCACTAAATGGTGCAATTGCTGTAGGGTGGTTATGAGTCTCAACCTTCATCAAGATATCGACTTCTTCTTGATTGAAGTTATAAACACCTGTTTGAGTATTTGAGTAAAATCTCTGAGCCGTTGTACCCTCTATCACAGCAGCATTATCTTTATATGCTGAAAGCACACCTTTAGGAGATCTCTCAGTAGTGTTACGAATCATCTTAAACAATGATTTGTCTTGCTCTTGATTATCAATAGTCCACTTAGCATTAAAAATCTTATGTCTACAATGCTCCGAGTTCGCTTGAGCAAACATATATAGCTCAGTATCTGTAGGATTTCTATTAAGCTTTGTATATTCATCTGCTAGATAGTCAATCTCTTGCTCACTTAGAGCTAAACCAAGTTTCTTATCGGCATCTTTGATAGCTTGAATACCATTCTCTAAGACATTGACATACTCAAGTTCTTTTGGAGCTGTAACACCAAATAATCTATGTAAGTCATCTCTACAGCTAAAGACTTCCTCAACCATACGATCATGTACTAAATTTTCTATAGCTCTTAGCTCACTATCAGAAACCTGTCCCTCAACACCAAATAAAACTGCTCTTTCTACTCTCTTGACGGTACTGATACCCGTATTACGGATAATATCTGTCGCCTTTGATGACCAAGGAGAGATCGTGCCTGCTCTTGGAGCCGTAATAAAAGTATGACCCTTAGGCTCTGTCGAACCATACTCTATATTGTAGTTAAGTAAAGATTTAATTATTTTTTCTTGCTCACCACTTAACTCTGACTCAAGTTCTACTACATGGATATATTGAGTAGATACAGACTCAACTTTATTAGATATCTTTTTAGCATCTGCTAAAATTTTCTCTCTTTTAAACGGGGATAATGCACTTAATCCTTCAAAAAACCTAATCATTAGCTATCAAACCCTTTATATTTCTTTTCCAATTCTTTTAACTCTTTTCTATGTCTTTCTAGCTCATCCAAATATGCTTCATCGACATCACCTGTAATATAGTTACCAGAGAAAACACTATCTTCAAACTCTGTAATATCAGGATTTTGCTTTTGAACAATCTCTTTAAGATCAGTCAATGGCAAGTATATAAGGCCATCAACACCAATCCACTGGCGAATTTCCTCTAATGACTTACCATGAGCAACTAAATCTGACTTAACAGGCATATCAATACCATAGACATTTGGATAACAAACAGCTGGTGATACAGAAGCAAGATATACAGATTTTGCGCCTAAATCTCTAACCATTTCAATAATTCGCTTAGATGTTGTACCTCTAACTATTGAGTCATCAACCAGCAAAACATTCTTATCCTTAAATTCTGCTGGTATTGGATTTAACTTTCTTCTAACGAAGTTCTTTCTATCAACATTTTCAGGCATGATAAAAGTTCTACCAACATAACGGTTTTTGACAAACCCCTCACGGTACTCAACACCTAATGCAGTTGCAATCTCCTGAGCAGATGCTCTACCTGTCTCCGGTACCGGGATTACAATATCAATCTCTTTATCTTTCCAAGTTTCTTTGATTCTTTGGCTTAAAACTTTACCAGCATCAACTCTAGCTTGATATACGCTTACGCCATTCATAACACTATCAGGACGTGCAAAGTATACATATTCAAATAAGCACGGTGCTAAAACTGGATTTTTTGCACATATTCTAGAATGGACCTGCCTATCTTCTGTGATAATTATCACCTCTCCTGGCTCAACATCTCTTAGTATCTTAAACCCTGATATATCCAAAGAAACGCTTTCACTAGCGACCATATAAGCTTTCTCGCCATTGTCATATTCCTTAACACCTAGTATCAAAGGACGTATCCCATACGGATCCCTAAAAGCGACTAAGCCAAAATTCGCTATCATCGCAGTACAAGCATAACCACCCTTAGCATGCTCAAAAACAAACTCACATGCTTTATATACAGCTTCTGTCGTTGGACAACCTTTGGACTTATTCATACCACATGCAAAAAAATTCAGAAGCAATTCCGAATCGGAAGTTGTGTTTAGATGGCGTCTTTCGATATCATGTAACATCTGCGCAAGCTCATCAACATTCGTAAGATTTCCGTTATGTGCAAAAACTATACCATGAGGATTATTGACATAAAAAGGCTGACTATCTGCAGCTCCTAAGCTACCAGCTGTAGGATATCTCACATGTCCTATACCCATTTTACCTTTTGATTTTTCTAACTTCTCATCTGTAAATACATCACTTACAAGTCCTGTATTTTTGCGCATGAAAAAATGACCATCATCCATTGTTGCGATACCGGCAGCATCTTGCCCTCTATGCTGCAAAAGACTTAAACCATAAAATAATGCATAGCTAACCTGATTTGGTCCAGCGACTCCTATAACTCCACACATAAAACTACCAACTACTCTTAATACAATTTACTTTCATTAACAAACATATTATAGCAATATTTATCATGATAAATTAATCAAAATCTTCTAATACTACTAATGCGAAAAACTAGATCTTTCAATATCTTTAGATTTATTCTCTAAAGAATCAACAACATCTTTTAAGTCGCGAATCATTAACTCTGCCAAATCAAAGCTAAAACCTCTTCTAACTAGCACTCTCATAACAACCAAATTCTCTCTATGCTTTGGCATCGAATATGCGGCTATTTGCCAACCTTTGGCACGTATTTTTTCAGAGATATCAAACAAATCATAACTTTTGCTAGCTTTAAGTGACCAACTCACGGCTGGTATACCACCTTTACCAGCATGAATAATATCAAAGATACCCATATTTTTGATTTCTTTAGAGATATACTTTGCAACATCATAACTAAGCTTATGAATATTCTTATAACCTTCGAACCCAAGTTTGACAAAATTATAGTACTGAGCAACTATTTGTCCTCCAGGACGAGAGAAATTTAGAGCAAATGTTGGCATATCTCCACCAAGATAATTAACATTGAAAATCAAATCTTGAGGTAAATATTTCTTATCGGCCCAAACAACCCAACCTACCCCTAGAGGAGATAGTCCAAACTTATGTCCTGATGAGTTGATTGACTTGACTCTTGGTAACCTGAAATCCCATCTAAGCTTAGGCTCTATAAATGGTGCCAGAAACCCTCCTGAAGCAGCATCCACATGCACTGGAATGTCTATACCAGTTTCTTTCTCAAATTCATCTAGAGCTTCGCAAATAGTCTCAACAGGCTCATACTGACCTGTAAATGTAACCCCAAAAGTAGGCACAACACCTATAGTATTTTCATCACAATACTCAAGCGTCGTTTCTGGTGTCATTATTAGACTCTCCTTGGACATAGGGATTTCTCTAAGCTCGATATCCCAGTATCTAGCAAACTTATGCCAACATACTTGCACAGGTCCTGTAACAAGGTTAGGCTTTGAGTAATCTTTGCCTTGCGCCTTCATCTTATCTCGCCAGCGCCACTTCATTGCCATACCACCAAGCATAGCCGCTTCAGATGAGCCAGTAGTTGAACAACCGATAGCATTTTCTGCTGAAGAGTTCCATAAGTTTGTGGATAAAATCATCCACTTGAGTTTGACAAAATGTTGCCAAATTTTGCTTTGAGTTACCATCCAACATCAACTCATCTTTGATTTCTTGATATGCTTCAAAAGCATCATTTGATTTTTTTGGAATCTCAAACTTTGGTAATGATTCTTTATACAACTTATCTTTTGTGCTCTTTTTAGCATGCAACGCCATAACTATCCCCCTAATAATTCTTACTTATAAAATTAAAATCCTGTATTTCATATAAATCTATCTTTTGATTCTCAATATTTTGTGAGCAAATAGAAATTAATAACTCTTGATAGGTAAATGAAAAAAAATCCTCAGGATAGTTATTACTTACCCATTGAGTACTCTTCTTAGTAAATTTCGCATCAGAAAGCCCCCTAGCAATTCCAAGAGCATTTCTTTTCACCTGTGCTTCTTTGAGAGTCCATAATTTATAAAACTCGCTATAAACATCCTCACTATTTTCTATACTTTGATACTCCTGCTGAGTAAAATATCGCTCAGCTATCAAAAGAACATTTCTCTTTGCTGATACAATCTCAGCATCTATTCCAATCTCATTACAGGCAACAACCATTATCGCCTTGTTATAAGTATGACTTATATTAAAAAAAAATTTACTGCCATCAAGATATGGTTTACCATGCTTATATTCAAACTCTAGATTATCAATACCATAAAACCTTTCGAACACAAAGTAACGAATAAACTGTGAGAATATTTTTTGCTTATTAGTTAGCTTTTCTAAGTTGATATTTTTTTTAGAGGAAAGATAGTTTTTAAGAGTCTCAGCTTTATATTTTTCAAAGTCTAAAATAAAAGCTGAAATTTGAGACATTACAATAATTACTCCGTAGCAATCTGCGAGATTATATCTGTTTTACCAAGGATATTATTTATATATTCAACATCCTTATAGGTTAAACCACCTTGCAACTGTTTCAACCTAACATAATCCTCAACATAATTAAATATAGCATCAGCGAATGAAAGCTGCGCCTGTACAAGTATCGCCTGTCGGTTAAGCAAATCAACAATAGTCTGTGTACCAGCCTCAAAACCGTCTAATATGGCTTTTACAGAAGCAATACCAGCATATACTGATTTCCTGAAGGCATCTATTCTCACAGCATCTAAAACAACTGTTTGATATGCTTCAACAGTCCCTGCATAAACTTCTCTTTGTGTTTGAAGTAGTGCGTAATTAGCTGCTTGATTATTATAGCTTGCCTGTTTAAGCTTCGCATAATCAGAGCCACCTCTCAATAGGTTCCAATTAGCCTCACCACCAATATTAGCAACATCATATTTAGTAGGGATTTTTTCTATCTGCTGTTGATTTCCAGAAAGAGCATTTCTTGACATCAACATACCACCTGTTAGGTTAACCTTAGGAAAGAAATTACCCCACTCTATGCCAACACCTTCTTGAGCTGCTTGATATTCAAATCTCTTCTGTGCAATATCAAGATTGTACTTCTCTGCAGTATTCAGCCAATAGTTAATATCATCTGGTACAGGATTACCAAATTCAGTATCTTTTGAAATATACAGAATCGAACTAATACGTTTACCTATAAGTTTTGCCATTACTGCTTTTGCATTAATGAAGTTCCTCTGAGCACTAACTCTATCAGCCACGGCTTGACGATACTGAGCATCTGTGGTCTTGAAATCCGCATAAGATACCATACCAGAATTATATTGATACTTTTGTGTCAAATATAGCTTTTTGTTCCATGCTTCGTTCGCAAATTGGAACTGTAACGCCTGCTCTGCTCTTAGAAGCTCAAAATATGCTGTAACCGTGTCTGTAATAAGAGTTTGCTCTGCTTTTGCATAAATCATTGCATAAGATTTTTGCAAATATGTAGCCTGGGTATATGTCTTCCATTTACTCCAATCAAAAAGTACCTGTGAACCACTAAAATTAAGATTATTTGAAGTATCATTAACCCTACCACCAAACTGATTATATAGATCTCGTCTAAGGTTATAGTTAAAATCAATTTGTGGTAACAATGCACCCAAAGCAGCTGGTACTGTTTCAACATTAGCGGCAAAAGTTGATCTAGCGGCTTGGTAATCTGCATTATGTTCAGCAGCCAACTTATAAATATCAACTAAACTATAAAACTTATCTTCAGTATTACGAACCATTGCGACTTCATCAGCCTTTTTAAGATCATAAAACTTGTTATCTACCTTGATTTCATCAGCTTTCGCATATTGCTTTTCTACACTATAGGGATTTTGATTTATATTTGTACCAACAGGCCTTCCAGCATATTTATATTCTGGCACAGGAGTATCTTCGTTGGCAAATGCCGTAAACATCCAAAACAAACCAATAAAGCATAGAGTTAATTTCTTCATAATATTTTATCTATTATAAACATTAAAAAGAAAACTCTTTTGGTGCGTTTCTTTTACTGTTTTAGTTATAAGGTAAGCTTTGTCACACACATCAGTTCTTACAACAAAAACTAATCTACCACCAACCTCAAGAAGATCTAGCAGAGACTCATCCACCTCATTTTCTTCTACAACATTTGATATATATATACAATTATATTTCTTGGCATTCTTTATAATGTTTGTAAGATGCTCAGCGCTATTAAATTCGACATTATAAACATCTATTTTTGCTAAATTACGCCTTGCTGTAGCTAGTCTTTCTTCATCATAATCAACAAGTTCAACGCTATTGCATAGATTTGCTATCAACGCTACTGGATATCCAGTTTCTAAACCAAGTTTTAATATATTATCAGTTTTTTTCATAGCCAAAGCTTCTATTAGCCTAGCTGTAAACATAGGGCTTCTAAGCTCTCTATCATCTATCACAAGATTAGTATCACAGTATGCTAAAGATTGATACTCCTTGGGTAGAAAAATCTCTCTAGGGATATCCGCCATAATCTCTGCAACACCATCTAAAGAAAGACCTTCCGTGAGGACTTGTTGCTTTACCATATTCTCTCTAGCAAGCTCAAAATTCATCATTAACCCCTGTTTATTAAGAAGTAAATTTCATCTACTATTTAGAAAAAGTATATTATCATAATACTACGGTAAAGGGAACTTGCTAATTTTTGCCATTTAATATTCTTAAGATACTTGAAAGAGATTTCCAATAGTATCAATCTTTGCAGACTCTTTTGTATGATAAACATAATAACTATAAAGACTGACTAACGATAACTCTGTATCCATATTAACTAAATCTTTACCCTCTTGAGATCTAACGAGAAATGTTGGTAAAAAACCATAACCAACTCCTTGGATAATAGCATTATAAACACTTAAACAACAATCAAAGCTTATTACATTTGATAAACGAAATTTATCTCGATATTTACTTTCTAAAATTAACACCGACTCTCTAAAAACTGTCTCTAAACTACTGTAACGCTTTAATAATTTTTTTGAAACATACATTTCAAAATCAATTCTATTGTATAACTTGACATTATAACCTTTACTCTTAAGGTCATGAACCTCTTCATCGCTCATTACTGCCAATACAACATCTAAACCATTATTCTCAAGCTTCTCTATTAATCGAGTTTTTTTACAAACTTTTAAATCATATTCAAATATAGTTTCTTTATCTATACATCTATTTATTGCATCAAAGATACTTTTTTCAAATATTGGTAACAGACCTATTCTAATCTTTGACTTTCTATTCCTCAAAATTGGTAGCTCTAATCTATTAACTTGATCTATTTTTTCAAGTATAGGCTTGACTAAATCATAGAAACGCTCTCCCTCATTGTTCAAATTTAGACTATTATTTTTTCTCTTAAAGAGCTCTAAATCTATGATATCTTCTAAATTTTGAAGTTGTTTAGTCACCGCAGGTGGTGTGATAAAAAGCTGTTCTGCTGCTTTTCTTAAACTCTTATTTTCAACAACAGCTGCAAATACTCTGAGTTGATGTAACGTATACTGCATAGACAAAGTAATTTAAAAACCTAGTGTTAACCAAAAGTTAACATAATGCTAAAAATTATTCAATTTATATGTTTAAGAATCTAATTTAAACTCTCAACACAACATAAACCTAGAGGTATTTAAAATGACTAAAACCAACCTTGAAATAATTCAAAACTTTATTGAGTATCAGCAAAATGGCAACCTAGATGCTGCACTAAACCTAATTGATGATAATGCAGAATGGCATTCTGATAGTATCAATGGTGCCTGGAGTGGCTCACACCTTGGCAAACAAGCCATCATTGAACACTTCAAAAACATCAAAAGCATCAAAAAAGATGTTAGCCAGTTTAATAAAACATCTATAGATTTAATAGCTAGTAAAAATACAAATCTTGTTTACGAATATGGGAAACTAAAGGTTATGTTCTCACATAATAACCAAATCTTTGAAACTTACATTGTATCGATATATGAAGTAAAAAATCAGAAAATACTAAACTATAGAGTTCTTGAAGATTCTCACTCTCTGTACCAGATCTACAATAGCAAAGCTTAAAACTTAAAAGCCTCAAAATTTATAAATAGTGAACAATAAATTTTAATAGTAGCTAAGTCTAATATCAAAACTCTTTTCAGGAATCTCACATGAGCAAAAATATTAAAACTCTTATTTACACATTAGCTTTTTTATCAATCTTAACAGCTAATATTTATTTACCAGCAATGCCAATATTGCAGCACATTTTTTCGACAACAAAAGCAAGTATGAGTTTGACTATTAGCTTTTACATGCTAGGTCTCGCTATTGGTATTCCTATATATGGCGCATTATCTGATCACATCAAAACATCAAAGGTTCTAGCATTTGGTCTTATCTTGTATATTATTGCTAATCTTATAGCCATCTTATCACCTAATATTTCAACCTTCCTTATAGCTCGACTAACTCAAGGATTAAGTGCAGCAAGTGCATTGTGTCTATGGCAAGTTCTAGCATTTAGTTATTTCGAGAAGCATGCCGCACATATTATTGGTACAGGCTATATCCTCATTGGTTCAATGCCAGCTATAGCACCAGTATTTGGCGGTATAATTTTAACATTATCAACATGGTATGGGATTTTTATTTTTTTAATAGTAATAGCTGCAGTATTATTTTTAATAACTATAAAGCTACCTACCCCTCCGAAAAGTATCCATGATGTAAAAGAGCATAGCATTACTCAACAGCATATTATTTTAGCTGTACTAAATCAATACAGACACTTATTGAAAGATTTTAAATTTATCATCTTAACTTTAGCTAGTACTTCGATATATATATCTGTATATGTATACCTGTCTCAAGTTCCCTTCTTGTTGACAAAACTTCATTTTGCGACAGGGGAATTTAGTTTATTTTTTATTCCGATATCGATTGCATTTATATTAGGTGGAATAATTTCTAAACTCATGTTGAGAAAGGGAGTTAAATTTGAAAATAAAATTATACTTCCTATTTGTCTATTCATAACATCTTTGACTATTGTTTTAGTTACCAAAATAATCAACCTACCTCTCTCTGGGTGGCTATTAGCAATACCATTTTTCATTTTCACAATAGGCTCTGGGATCGGAGCTCCTAACATAAGTAGTGAAGCACTATCTTTACATCCTCATAGACGAGGAACAGCAGCATCAGCATTAGGATTATTGCAAAACCTAGCAGCATTTGCTTTTAGTGGTCTTGGAGCTTTTTTAACAAAGTATGGTTATGATGGACTAATAATATCTTATATTATATTAGCGGTCTTACCGACCTTTTGGATTATAATTTATAGGTTACTAATTTAGATATATCTAAATCTCCAAAATACCAGACTTTGACTGAATCCTACCATCTTATTTTTTTGTAAATTAGAATTAATTCAACAATTCTTTGTATCAAAATAAATCTTTATAGACAAAAAATAAAAAGTTAAAATATAGAGTTGAATCATTCGCTTTCTAAGAAAAAAGCTTAGTAAATATTAAGTCAAAGGATAAAAATACATGAAAAGACCTGAACTATTGTCACCGGCAGGCACCCTAAAAGCTATGCGCTATGCTTTTGCTTATGGGGCTGATGCAGTATATATTGGACAACCTCGCTATAGCCTAAGGGCTAGAAATAATGAGTTCTCAAAATTAAAGACTCTTGAGACAGCAATTACTGAAGCTCATGCGCAAGGCAAGAAGATAATGCTAGCTAATAATATAGCTCCACATAATGCTAAAATCAAAACTTACATCAAAGATATAGCTCCTGTACTTGCTCTTAAACCTGATGCAATGATTATGTCAGACCCTGGCATGATTATGCTAGTTAGAGAGAACTTCCCAGACCAAGAGATACATTTATCAGTTCAAGCCAATGCTGTGAACTATGAAACTGTTAGATTTTGGCAAAAATTTGGTATTACCCGCGTTGTATTATCAAGAGAACTATCTCTAAAAGAAATCGTAGAGATCAAAGAGCATGTTCCAGATATGGAAATTGAAACATTTGTTCATGGCTCATTATGTATGGCTTACTCAGGTAGATGTCTGCTATCAGGATACTACAGTCATAGAGATCCTAACCAAGGTGTATGTAATAATGCTTGTCGCAATAACTACAAAGTTGCTGAAGCAAAACAAAACGAGTGGGGAGACTTTGAACCTGTTGAAGTCAAGTCAACTCTTGGAATCGGTACACCTTCTGATAAAGTAGTGCTTATAGAGAATGACAAAGAGCCAGGACAATATAACCCAATGTTTGAAGATGAGCATGGTACTTATATTATGAATTCAAAAGACCTAAGAGCTATACAGCATGTAGAAGCAATGATGAAAATGGGTGTTGATTGCTTCAAGATTGAGGGGCGCACCAAATCGTTCTTTTATGCTGCTAGAACTGCTCAGCTATATGATCAAGCTATCAAAGATGTTCTTGCAGGCAAGCCTTTTGACATGACGCTTATGGATAAACTTGAAGGTCTAGCTCACAGAGGTTATACCGAAGGGTTCTATCGTCGCCATGTTCATGATGAGTATCAAAAGTATGAAAACTCAGACTCACGTAGTTCTACTCAGCAGTTTGTTGGTGAAATAACAAACTTCGATGAGCATACTGGCTATGCTGATATCAATGTCCGTAACAAAATGAAAATCGGCGATAGTATCGAACTTATGTTGCCATCTGGTAGTCGTGAAATAACACTAGACAATATGCTAGACAAAGATGGTAATCCTATGGAAGAGGCAAAAGGCAGTGGCTATCAAGCTAAAGTTAGATTTGATAATGTCACACCTGATGATATGAAGTTTGCCTTAATAATAAGAAATTTATGAAATAAATAGTGTCTAGATAGCTTTAGAGTATAGTTTTAATCATGGAGATTTTACAAGC
Organism: Francisella salina; assembly: GCF_000219045.1. Classification (NCBI taxonomy): domain Bacteria; kingdom Pseudomonadati; phylum Pseudomonadota; class Gammaproteobacteria; order Thiotrichales; family Francisellaceae; genus Francisella; species Francisella salina. The sequence continues at coordinate 484,673 of NC_015696.1, read as the reverse complement.
AAACATTTTTTGATGGATCGTACTCTCTCCAAGGATCACCATTTCCTGGAGTATTTGAAGCATCTGCATACCAACAAGCTACATATGACATATAGTTCCTTCCTCCATCTACCGAATATATTACTTTAGGGTACAAAGTTGGATTATATTTGACTTGATATATTTTTGAACCATCCCAAACACCCGCATCGTAAGTATACTCAGCTACTGGCTCAGGAGCTTTACTTCCTGTGAGGATAATATTAAGCTCGCTTGGTGCTACTTTTGATATTCTACAAGTAATGCCCTGCCCTTGAGTATCAATACCACATATGCCACTAGCTTGCTTAGGCGTTACAGTTTTATATGAACCATTTGGAGATGAGATTTCAACATTCAAATTTTGATAATATTTTGGATTCATTGGAACACTCTGCATAGTAAAAAAGCTTGCATCTTGCTTCAATGATCCTATTATCTGAACATTTAGTATACGGATCTCATACTGATTTTGAGTATCAAGGTTAAAAGTATTAATGCCTTTTTCAAGGTTCTTATCCCCATCAGTAGATGAATGAAGTTGCAATCCCTGTGCTTCAGATTAATTATCAATATTCAAAGTGAATGGTGTTGCTAAGGCTAATGTTGACGTAAATAGCGCCACTACAACAAGTGATGTTTTTTTCATAGTTTATCCTTTGGTTTCTTATAAAATCAATTCTTGAAATTAGAGTATCTAACTTTTGCCTTTGATCTATAAGAACATCTATATTTATTCAAAAGGCAATAATTAAGGTTATGATGACTCAATACCAGTGATTCTAATTTATTTCAAAATAGATAAAAATATCTATATACGCATAGCTGTCATGCATATATGCATATTAAAGCTTAAAGATTGACAGAAACTAACCACAATTCATAAGACTATGCTTCACGAGCATTATTAAGTTAAGATTTAAAGAAAACTTCGTATATTATTATCAATATCATAAGAAAAATACCAAAGTATCTTATTGGAGCAATTCTCCTCCATGAATCCATATACCAGTTCCAGTAAGAACTCCATATCGATTTGACTGCACTAAATATAGTTTTTAATATTTTTAGCATAAGTAACTTCTAAGATTTATAAATATTAGCTATTCTTTTGTCTGTGTGATTTTGACTAGAATTAACAATAAAGCCGCAATAATAGAAATAATAATCATTGTAATTGCTATTGGTAAAGAGCTAGTTGCTGGGAATAACATGGCTATGCTGCCTATAGTTCCACTAATAGCAAACTCCATAGTTCCAAATAATGCTGCTGCAACACCCGCCATTTCATAGAATGGCTCCATGCTACCACTAGCGCCAGTACCTGCGGTAAGGGCACAACCAAATGTCGCTAAGAAACACGGAGCAAAAAAGCCCCATAAACTTAATCCCCATATTTCATATATACTAAATGACAAAACACCTGCAATAAATACACACACCACACCAAGAAAGGCGGTGTTATAGACACCAAGTGCGTTAACTATAACTCCAGCAAATATTGAACCTATCAGAAATGCCACCCCTGCTGAGCCAAATACAATATATATCTCTGAAATTGGATAACCTAAATAGTTAATAATATATGGTGTCATTGAAAATAATATAAAAAATGAAACCATTCCTGATACCGCTGCTAAAGAGTATGCCCAAAATTGCAGAGACTTTATGACGTGTAAATACCTCGCAAATACACTCCATGACATTTTTTTACGTCTCTCAATCGGTAAGCTTTCTTTAACAAAAAATACTATTATCAAAAATGCCACAAAAGCTAATATTGCTAGAAATATAAAAGCTGAATACCATGGAAAATGTATCGCTAACTGTACACCAATTAATGGCCCAATTATTGGCGAGACTGAAATTATCGCATTAATAAAACTATATATCATCGAACTAGTTTTACCAAAAAATGCATCTCTAATAATTGCAAAAGCACATACAGATAAACCGCAACAGCCTACCGCTTGGATAACCCTCGAAAATATCAAAAACTCAATATCTTGAGAAATCGCACATAAAACTGATCCAACTAAAAATATAATTGAAGAAGTTAATATAACTTTGAACCTACCGAATTGATCAGATAGAGGACCTAAAATAAGCTGACCAATCCCTGTAACAACCAAAAATAAAGACAATGTAACTTGTACCATTTGCTGAGTTGTATTTAGCGCTTCGCGCATATCTGGTAGAACGGGCATATAGACATCCATAGCCAATGCAAAAGCAAAGACCATAGGACCAAGAATAAGAATAGTTTTTATTGGAGAATATTTCCACATAGAAACACCCCTTGTATTTTATTTGTAAGTAGCGGGTTATTATATCAGAATAATATAAATATGTTACTCATTTAGTATAGTAGTGCTCCTGAAAGTAAAAGTATGTTTTATTCTTAACTCTCTAGCTGACAATGTTATAATAGCGCCATCAATAATTTTTGTTTAGATATGATGTATAAAAAACTCTCACTCATAATACTTATGAGTATCTTACCTATTTTGTCATTTGCCCAAGGGACAGAGTCTCTGAGTGCTGTGAGTGTTCATGCTATTGATCAGCCACTAGCTATAGCCGCAGTTGTGGTTTTTGTAATTGCTTACTTATTCGTTATGACAGAAGATTTCACAAAACTCAATAAGTCCAAACCTGTAATCCTCGCGGCAGGTATTATTTGGATACTTGTTGCAATAGTTGGAAAGTCACTTGGAGCGAACAATATTGTTCACTCAAACTTTGACCATATTATGACCGAGTATGGTGAGCTCTTATTATTCTTATTAGTCGCAATGGCATATATTAACCTAATGGAGGATCGCAATGTCTTTGCCAAGCTAAAAAGCACACTACTAAGAGCTGGTTTCGGATATCTTGCTACATTTTGGCTTACAGGTATTATATCTTTTTTCTTATCAGCAGTTGCTGATAACCTAACAACAGCACTAGTAATGAGCACCGTTGTGATATCTATTGGCAAAGACAATAAAAAATTTATAACAATGGCATGTGTGAATGTAGTTGTTGCAGCAAATGCTGGAGGTGCATTCTCGCCATTTGGTGATATTACAACACTTATGGTATGGCAAACAGGCATTGTTAAATTCACTGAGTTTTTCGCAATCTTTATTCCATCATTAGTAAACTTCCTTGTACCTGCCATTATCATGAGCTTCTTTGTGCCAAAAATGGAATCTCAATCGATAATAGAAGAAAAGGTAGAGCTAAAGCGAGGTGCCATTCCCGTTATTTTACTATTTATCTTAACGATCGCTACAGCTGTATCATTTGAGCATTTACTTCACTTACCACCATCTCTAGGAATGATGACAGGTTTTGGGTATGTAATGATATATAACTATATCTATGGATTGAAAATTGCTTATGAAAATAGGAATCCAAAGAAACACAAAATGCCTCCCCATGCTTTTGATATCTTTGATAAGGTCAAGGAAGCTGAATGGGATACATTATTATTTTTCTATGGAATATTAGTTTCTGTACAGGGGCTAGCCGCTTTAGGCTATCTTGGCCTTGCTTCTCAATATATTTACACAGACATGCAGTCAATTGCTCCAAGCATATTCTCTGCTCACACTCAAGCCAATACCATCATTGGTATACTTTCAGCAATCATTGATAACATACCTGTTATGTTTGCAGTACTTAGTATGAATCCAACAATGGAGCATGCCCAGTGGCTATTAATAACTCTAACTGCAGGAGTTGGTGGTAGCTTACTAGCTATAGGTTCAGCAGCGGGTGTTGCTGTGATGGGCAAATCCAAAGGTAAATATACCTTCATGGGACACCTCAAATGGACTTGGGTTATCGCCTTAGGATATTTTGCTAGTATTATTGTTCACCTATTAATTAATCATTAGAAAAATCTAAAAAATTATTATGATACTCTCTTACTCTCTCACTATGACTTGTTGAAATATACGCAAAGCCCTTTTCTTGTAGAATTTCATATATTTTTCTTTCAGAGTTCACATCAATGTTTGAAGTTGCCTCATCAAGTAACAACAAATCATACTCCTTAACAAAAATCCTACAGAAATTGAGCTTTTGTTGTTCACCAGACGATAGAAAATTTCGCCAATCATTTATTGTATTTATATATTTGGTCAGGTAACCAACATTTAATAATTCTAGAATCTCAATAAATCTATCATCTGATGGTAAACCTGTTTGTATTGGATAAAAAACAGCTCTCTTAAAGTCATCTTCAGGATAGTAAGGCTTCTGAGGTAGTAAACAAATCTTGAGACACTTCCTAGCAAAGATAATATCTCCCTCATGACTACCACATCCCACCCCAGCAATGGCTCTTAACAAAGTACTTTTTCCAATCCCAGAATGTCCGCTTATAAGCAACCTTTCGTGGTTCTTTAGCCTGAAACATATATTGTCTAACAAAAATGGCGAGTCTTGTGATTTCTTTAACGAAAAACTATTTACCTCTAAAATACTTTCTTCACAGTTTAGTAAATCTGTTTCATCATCACTCAGTTTTTCTGATGAAATTTCATGCTTTAACTCAGTAAGCCGTGACATACTAGCCCTTAGACTAGCTAATGTCTCATACACATATGTAAGATAAACCATAGGGAATATAACTTGCATTACTGCTGAGTTTACCTGCATCATCTGACCAAAACTTATCTGTTTTGCAAAATATCTAGGCAATGACAAAATTGTACCGATAATCGCATAGACTTGGCTAAATAGCGTATTTACAACATCTATTTTTGCATTACGAAACATTAAACTATAGAAGTTAGTTACAATTGCTTTGAAATTCCTTCTAGAACGAGCATATTCATATCTTTCAGCGTTATAATCTCTAACTGAAAGTCTATTATTTCTGATGGTAGATAAGTGATATCTGAAGTTAGCTTGTAACTTCTGCTTTTGATACACCAGTTTTTTCAAGGGTTTACCAACCCAAAATACTACAACTATATTCAAAAGACCTAATAAAAAAGCCACCCAAAAAAGATAGCCATAGATGGTAATATCTACACCTAAAATATTGAAAGTATAGTCTCCTGATAATCCCCACAAAACTACCGCAAATGAGAAAAAACTAAAAATACTTCTTGTAATTCCCAAAAATAATGACTGTGAATCGGTAATAAATCTTGTAACATCTTCATCAATCCTTTCTTCTGGATTATCAACCTGTTTACTTCTATAGTATGATCGTGAGTACAGCCAATTTTTAGTATAAAAATCAGTCATTGGTTTACGGATAAAAATAACAAAAAACTGCTTAACTAAATATGATAGAAAGAAGTTAAACATCATTAATGATATCAAGACTATAAAGATAATTAATTGATGTATCAGCAATGCCTTATTATATTCTTGAATTGAGTTATAAAACCCAACATTCCACGAGTTTAAGTAAACACTTAGAGCAACCCCCAAGCCCTCAAGAACCAGCAACAAAGCTACTATTGCCAGAGCTATTTTACCGTACTTACTTTTCCAGAAAAAATCAGATATATGCCAGAAATTTCCAAAAAATCTCAACATCAGCTACTCTGCCTTATACGGTACAGAGATAACCACTCTGGTAGCTGTCTTATTATCTTTTTTATCCATTGCAGCAATAGCTAGTTTAACCATTCGCGAATTTTGGTTATGTAATAAAAAGTGCCACCACTTTGTATTTACAACCTCAGGAATTATTACCACAGAATATCCTTTCTCAGGGTCTCTTAAATCATTCTTGTGTAAAATCTGCAGTACCGGTGTGATAAACGAATTATAAACTGGACGCATAACCAAGAGCTTTTCTTTAAAAGCAAGATTTTTCCACTCTGTTTTTATTTTTTCAATTTTCTTCTCATTTGCTGAAACAAATACTGGTGTTATATCATCAGAGATATTTCTCGCCAATGTCAACGCATCTATTGTACCCCTGTGAATACGAGATACTAATATAACTATCTTTGGCTTCAAGCTCTCATGTATACAAGCATTGACTATGGCTTCATCAACACTCTGCGCTAAGCTATGCTCTCTCTTGATATAATGCATTTTGATTGAATATAAGCCATACATTATTATCAATATAGCAATTATTACTATCCAAACACCTTCGAAAAACTTACTTTCAATAATAGTGATTAAGACAACAAAAGTTGCCACACAACCAAAAGCATTAACGAACGCTCTAATACCCCAGCTCTTGTAAGTACGTTTATTCTTATACCAATATTTAACCAAGCCAGCTTGACAAAGAGTAAATGCGATAAAAACGCCAAATGCATACAAAGGTATTAGCCTACTAACCTTAGCATCAAAAATAATAAGTAAAATAGCTGACAGAACTGTCAAAATAAGAATACCATTTCTAAAAGCAAATCTATCGCCTAAACGCTGAAGCTGCTCAGGCAGATAATTATCTTTACTCATGATTGCAGCAAGAATAGGAAAACCTGTGAAACATGTATTAGCAGCCATAAGCAAAATCAAGCATGTTGATGCTTGTAAAAAATAATAAAAAAAGCCATTCCCTAATACTTGATGAGCTACTTGAGATAATACGCTTTCAGAGAAGTTAGGAAGTATCTCAGTTTTTGCAGCAATAAAAGTAACTCCTGCGAACATCACTATAGACAAAAAAACCATTAATAATAGGCCAATAATAGCCTTAGATAGTCCTGGAGACTTATAAGCAGCGACTCCATTAGCATAGGACTCTATACCAGTCAAAGCAGCACTTCCTGAAGAAAAAGCTCGAAGAACAAGAGTTATTGTTAAAACACCCATCGATGCTTGCATTTGATTAAGATAGTCTTGTTGGTAAGCAAATGTCTCTAAAGTGCCTTGATTATATTGATATATACCCACTATTATCATCACAATTATTGAGACAATAAACATATATGTTGGCCATACAAATATTTTAGCTGTAGACTTTACCCCTCTTAGATTCATAATCATCAAAAAAACCAAGAAAAATAATGCTAACTTAGTGCTATAATTTTCTAAGGCTGGGAATGCTGAGCTAATTGCTACCGCAGCTGTTGATACTGATACTGCTACAGTAAGTATATAATCAATAATCAATGATGCTGAGGTCAATAAAACTAATTTTTCACTAAAGTGTGCTTTTACTATTGAGTAAGACCCACCACCCTCTGGATGAGCTTTTATGACTTGAGCATAAGAAAAACCCATCAGTAACATTAATAATATAACCATCACAGATACTCCAATAGAGTACTGTGAAACAGCCGCAGCACCTGCCGTGGCTAAAACTATAAATACCTCTCCAGTGGCATAAGAGACTGAAGATAATGCATTTGATGATAATATTGCAAACCCAGCAAATAAGCCAATTTTTTGATCCTGTTGCTTTGCATTAGGAATTGGTGAGCCAAATATAAGATTCTTTATTTTCATCTACAGCCTATTCTTGTTTTTGTAAAAACTCATTAAGCTTTTTCGCTAACTCTTGTGTTCCTTTTTTCATAGCTGCTGATATCGTGTAATAATTACCTTCATAACCTATCTGTTTGACAAATTCTTGGCACCTTCCTTCTACCTCATCAGCAAGCAAATCAATCTTATTAATAACTAAAAATCTAGGCTTATCATATAGTTCTTCACTATATTTTTTAAGCTCTTTCTCAACTGCAAAATAGTTCTCTACAGGATCAGACTCGTTAAATGGACAAATATCTACAACATGCAACACGCATCTTGCTCGAGTTAAGTGCTTTAAAAATCTAAGACCAAGTCCAGCGCCTTCAGCGGCACCCTCAATAACTCCTGGGATATCCGCCATCACAAAACTATCTACACCAACCTTGACTACTCCTAAGTGTGGATACATTGTTGTAAATGGATAGTCTGCAACTTTTGGCGTAGCTTCAGATACAGAACGAATAAGTGTTGATTTTCCAGCATTTGGCAATCCTAGCAATGCAATATCTGCCAATAAATTTAACTCTAGGCGAACTTCTTTATATTCGCCTTCCTCTCCTAAGGTGAACTTTCTTGGAGCTTGATTTGTACTACTCTTGAAGTGCGTATTACCTATCCCTCTTTTACCCCCAGAAACTAGCTTGAAGATTTCACCATTATTTAGAACTTCGCCAATTTTTTTATTGGTTTCAGCATCAAATACGCTAGTACCAACCGGCACTACAAGATATAAGTCTTCTCCGGCTTTACCATAGCAATTACGACCTTCGCCAGGACGTCCATTTTCAGCGTAGTATTCTCTTTTGTAACGATAATCAATCAAAGTGTTTACATTCTCATCTGCCTTGAGATAAATACTACCTCCATGACCGCCATCTCCACCATCCGGTCCACCACGAGGAACATATTTTTCTCTACGGAAGCTCACACAACCATTACCACCCTTACCGGCTTGAAGCTTAATCACTACTTCATCTACGAATCTCATAACTCTATAATCTTATACTTATAAAAATGCTAATCATACATTATATATGTTCTAGCTTAAATTATCATCGACTATTTAAAAACCAGTAAATGGATTGATATCGAAACACAGATTAAAAATTTGAAAAAATATTACTATGCTTCCCATTGATATCACATAGATATTTGAATAATACACCTTAAGATCTGCCTTTCTACTTAAAAATGCTGGCGTATAAACAAATATTATCACAGCAAATATTGCAGCATACTGTAACGCAAGTATAAACCCTCTAGGGTAGAAAACAGTAAATACTAAAGGCGGAATGAAACAAACAAGACCTGATGCTAAATTAGTTATTTTCTTATTATAACGAGAGAATAAATCACGAATATAATGTAGTAAAGAAATTCCTACTCCGATAAAAGACGTAATAATTGCTATGTGCATAAATACATTTAATCCAACCTCTAAGGAAGCAGACTTTGAGACTTGTCTAATCTCTGAAGCAAGACCCATAGGTGTATTATTACCAGAGCTAAATAATATTTGATAGCTGTGTAAACCTTGCTGAGGAATAAGGGCTAAAGCTAAAAGAATCCATACTATATATATTACTAAAACACATAAGCTACCGATAAGTATGCTTTTTTTTAAACTTTTAACATCTCCTTTTTGATACTCATAAATAACTGGAATTATATTATGAAAACCAAAAGATGGTAATAATGTCGGCCACGCAAAAATAAATGCTGAAAAGCTAAGAGGTGCTCTCTCCAAATAACTTGTATTGATATAAAACAGCATAATCACTATAGCAATCGCAAAAAACAGAAATTTAAGCATCACAAACAATCTATTAGCATAATCACTGACTCTGTAGCTGAACATTAATGCACCAAAAATTAGTGTAAAAATAATAGCTGCTATTGCTACTGATGTCTTAGAAGAGTCACCAACACCTCCAAGTGTGGCAACTAGTGATGAGCCTTGTGTGGTATATGCAGACATAAGTGAATAAAGTAGTAACAAATAGATAATACTAAAAAATATTAGATATCCCTTAGACACTCGAGCTTGCATCATTGTTGTGAAATTAACCCCTAACGGATACTCGGCACAAACTCTCAAAAGCTTAAGAGCAGTTGTGTACATCACACTCCAAGAAAGTATTAAGAGAATTACAGCCATGGTAAAGCCACATGAAGCAACTATCAAAGGCAAAGATAGCATTCCTGCTCCAATAGTAGTACCTATTATCAAAAAAACTGAGCCGATAGATCTGGAGTTCATAAGGTTTATTATAATTTCTTATTAAGCGCTAAAATAATAACTCTATTTTAACAACTAAGCAAATAATGCTGACTTATCCAAACATTTTTTCATTATAATCTATATTCATAAAAACCAAATTTACTAATACTATGGAACTATTCTCTAAGCTACTTAATATACGGCACTTTAAGTATGAATCTAAGAGTGGCCAAAACTCTCAAACAGGCTGGAATGGAGATGGATATGGTACTGTCATAACTCAACAAAAAGATAATTGTATATACTTCAAAGAAGAAGGTTATTTTATACTTGATAGCTCAAACAAACCTATAAATATTTCTAACGAATATATCTGGCAAAAGATAAATTCACAGCGTATAAGCTTATCTCATGCTCGATTTGGCTATAATAATCTTGTCAAACTTTTTGATTTAATACATATAGATGATAACTTATGGCAGAGTGAGCAGGCTCATGTATGTGTTGATGATTTATATTCAGCCCAACTTTACAATTTAGAGAGTGAGATTAGTCTAGTATGGAAAATATCTGGACCAAAAAAAGATGAGCTTATAAACTATAAGTATACTTCCTAATCAGCTGGTATAAAGCGATAACCTATGGCATTCTCTGTAATAATTAATGGTTGCTTTTTACAGGCAGAAAGCTTCTTCCTTAACTGTCCAATATACACTCTTAGATACTGAGCCCCGTCTCCATAGCAATCTCCCCAAACCTCATGTAAAAGAGTATTCTGCATTACCAACTTACCTGAATGTTTAACTAAATAGCTCAAAATCGAAAATTCTTTTTTTGATAAGTGAATTTCTTGATTATCCAAAATAACCTTATGATCATTTAAGTCAACTATGAGATTATCAAAGCTATATACATTAGCTATTTCAAGATCTTTTTTAATAACAGCAATCAACTGTCTTCTAACTCGAGCAATCAGCTCAGGCATATCAAAAGGCTTTTTAACGTAATCATTTGCACCATTTTCTAAAGCTTTGACAACCTCTTCTGTATCATTTCTTGCTGAAACTACAATAATAGGTACGTCACTACTAACTCTTACAGCCTCAAGCCAATCTTGACCATCTTGATCAGGAAGTCCAAGATCAAGAATGACAACATCAGGATGATATTGTCCTAGCAAGCTAGTCGCTATTGAAGCTGTTGGTGCACTCTCAACATCATACCCTAGTACCAAAAAAGTTTTTTCTAAAAGCTTCTTAATTTGAGGTTCATCTTCTACTATTAGTATTTTTTTTATCATTTCTAAAGCATCTATCTTTTCTTATTGTCTAATTTTGATTGCAAAGGCAATGTAACTTTAAAAACACTTCCTTTACCCTCGCCATCACTATAAACACGTATTTTACCATTATGTGCAGTAACAATCCCTTTACATATAGCCAAACCTAAACCATTTCCATGGGTATAGCTGTCTCTTTTTTCAATTCTATGAAAAATTGTAAATATCTTCTCCATATCAGCCTCTTTCAAGCCAATACCTTGATCTTTTACTTCAAAAAGACAAGCTTCGTTACCTTTTCTTACAAGAGAAACCATTACTTCTTTATCAAAATTAGCTGTAAATTTAACCGCATTATCAACCAAATTAAGAATAACCTGCTGGAATAGGATAGGATCCAACTGTATTTTAAATGATTCACGTGGGACTATAAATTTGAATTTCTGCTTGCTATAAACTCTTTTACAAACCTGTTCAATTTCTACAAGGAAATCATTACTATCAACATCTCTTATACTCAAAGAGAGTTTTCCTGAGTCGACTTTTAACATCTGGATTATATTATCTATATAGTTATCTAATCTTTTAGACTCTGTCAAAGCTAAGTCAATCATTTCATCTTGTTGCTCTTGAGTAAAAGATTCTTTAAATGATTTAACACTACTTAAGGCTCCCATTATAGACGCTAGAGGAGTCTTTAGGTCATGAGAAACAGAAGATAGCATCGATTTTTGTAGTCTTCGCTGCTCATCTAGAACTAGAGACTTTTTCTCTTCCTTTTCAAGATTTCTTTTAAGTAGTAAGTGCGATATATGAGATAGCATGCTACTTAGAATTACACTATCTGTGACTATCCTCTCTACAGCTTCTTCTGAACTTAGATAAACAGCTATTACACCGAGAACTCTACTCTCTATAACTAGTGGCTCAACCGCCCAGTCCAATCCCGCGAAAGTATTAGTCCCCTTACCGCAACTATCTTTATACTTAAAACTCCACTTTGCTGCTGCTAACTCTTTTTGGTTAAAATTTGGATGTTGTGGAAATGCTGAAGATTCTAATTCACCATTTGAAACACTTAAAAATACAAAATCACACTTAAAATATTCTTCCAAAGCATTTAAAAATATTGGACGTAAATCTTTATCTAAACTTTTCTCATTAAATATCTTTGTAAATCGATATAATACAGAAATATTATTTTCTCGCTCTTGGAGAAGATTGAATGCTCTTTTTGTACGTAGAATCACATGACTAGAAAAGATAACGATAGCCATAAACAAAGCAAATGTAATTATTCCCGCTAAGCTAGATATATGAAATACAAAGTTAGGTTCCAGGTATAAATACATATATAAGAACAGTCCCACTAGAGAGGATAATATAGATGGTATCAAGCCATACCTATATGCAGAAGCGGCAAGAACTAACAAGAAACAGAGAGTCTGTGATACTAGTCCAGCCATATTCAAACTAAAAAATATAAATATTCCCGATATTGCAGTTATCGAGACCGACCTTATAGTATCTAGAACTAACTCTTTTATGTTTGCCTTATTATGTGGCTGTGGCTCTTCAGCCTTACATTCTTTTTTGTTTATTGAAACAATATGGATTTGCATTCCCGTATTGTTATTACGAACAACATCATAGACAAGAGATCCAAAAAACCTATCTTTCCACTTAGGGCGTATTGACTTGGCTATAACTAAATCAGTAGCGCCTATAGACTTTGCATATTCTAGTATCGTATCAGAAATCCTATCCCCAAGAATATGCTCAATATTATAACCTAAACTATTTGCTAACATCTTATAGCGTCTGATAACGGCAAAGTTTAATCTAGTCTTTGTAACTTTATTTGGTTTTTGGACAAATATAGCTATTAATCGAGCATTTAATGTTGTAGCTAAAAGTTTACCTTTACGCAGTAAACTAGGGGTTGCTTCATCATAACCACAACAAACTAATACGTATGGTGATGTAGGTATCGCACTACCATTTTGATACAACTTTCTATATTGTTGAATATCTTGACCAACATGGTTTGCTGCCATCCTAAATGTATAGTCTCTCAATATAGTTAAGTTCGTATATTGAAAGTATCTTTCTAACGCTCTATTTATTGCATCACTTTTATAAACTTTACCTTGTTTTAATCTCTTGATAAGCTCTTCTGGGCTAACATCTACAACAACAAGCTCATCTGCAGACTGAATAAAATCATTAGGAACAATTTCATTCACATTAGCCTGTGTTAATTGAGTAACTTCATAAGATAAGCTAGCAATATGCTGAATATTTATCGCAGTATAAACAGAAATGCCTTCGTCAAGAAGCTCTTCAATATCAATATATCTTTTTTTATTTCGCGATGTCGGCAAATTTGAATGTGGTAATTCATCGATTATTACTATATCTGGCTTTCTTGCTTTTATTGCATCTATATCAAGCTCTTCAAACACCTTACCCCTATATGTCACTTTTTTAAGTGGCATTACCTCTAATCCCTCTAATAGCGCTTGCGTATCAGCTCTACCATGACTAACAAGAAGCCCAACTACCACATCTTTATTATCTTTTTGTAGAGCTCTAGCATTATTAAGCATCGCATAGCTTTTACCAACACCAGGGGCATAACCTAAAAAAATCTTTAGCTTACCTTTCTTAGATTCTTGGCTTTTATTTGCTAGATTTAGTAGTGCATCTACTTTTTGCTGATTATCCATAGAGGCCTTAAGCAATGCTATTAAAGTTGTTGAGAATATTCACAGAATATAATTATATCAGACTAGATATACCTTGAGAATTTTTACCTATCAGTTGTAAAAGAGCTATATTTAATGGTAAAACATTTACAGTAGCCACATTAAACAGATGCTCCTCAGTATTCTCTTTGATAAGTTTATTAACCTGATCTATAGAAAGGTTATTCTTTTGAGCTATATATGCTGATTGATATAGCGCAGCTTGCAGACTTATCTCTGGATCAACTCCGCTACCAGATGCAAAAACTAAATCTTCTGGAATAGTCTTAACACCATACTTAGCTTGTAAGTCTTTAATTCTATTTTTAACATCTTGTAACTGTGTCTGATTATTAACTGCATAATTAGTACCACCCGTAGCTAACGGATTATATCCTGATGCTGATGGTCTAGACTGGAACAGACTATCTGGCATAGTTTGTCCAATCAACTCTGAACCAACTACATTACCATTATAATAAACTTGTGATCCTGTAGCTTGATCATGTGCGACACCATATCCAATTGCCATTATAAAAAATGGATAAACTAAACCAAGCACAATGGTAAGGAAAAACATCGCCATAAAAGATTTAAATAAGTTTTTCATAAGATTAACTCCTTGCTTAAACTATATGCATAGCTGTTATAAGCATATCTATCAGCTTAATAGCTATAAAAGGTACTATCACACCACCTAAACCATAATATAGAAGATTTCTTCGTAATAAAGTTTGTGATGATGCTACAACATTCTTCACGCCCACCAATGCCATAGGTATCAGAAAGATAATGATTAGAGCATTAAATATAACTGCTGAAAGTATTGCACTTGTTGAAGAATGTAACCCCATAAAATTAAGCGCACCAAGACTAGGAAATGCTGTCACAAATAGTGCTGGAATCACCACAAAATACTTAGCAATATCATTAGTTATACTAAATGTTGTCAATGCTCCTCTAGTTACAAGTATTTGTTTACCAATTTTAACTATTTCAATTATCTTCTTAGGATCTGAATCTAGATCAACCATATTACCAGCTTCTCTAGCTGCAGACGTCCCTGTTGCCATAGCGATACCAACGTCCGCCTGTGCAAGAGCCGGCGCATCATTGGTACCATCTCCACACATTGCAACTGTTTTGCCATCTTTTTGTGCTTTGATTATAAAGTCTAATTTATCCTGTGGCGATGCTTGAGCAACGAAATCATCAACTCCCGCCTCTGCAGCTATCGCAGCGGCTGTTAATGGGTTATCTCCTGTTATCATAACAGTTTGCACACCCATTTTACGTAACTCTTCAAAGCGCTCTTTAATATGTGGCTTTATAACATCTTTAAGATGAATTACACCCAAAAGCTTATCTTTATGAGCCACTGCTAGAGGAGTCCCTCCTTGCTCTGATATCTGCTCTGTTACTTTTCTAAACATTTTTAGAAGGCCTTTATCAAGCTTATCTTTAAGATAATTTTCTATTGATGAAATCGCCCCTTTTCTTACTTCAAGACTTTGGTAATTTATGCCACTCATTCTTGTATATGCTGAGAAAGGTATGATTTCAGCTTCAGATATATCTACAGAGGATTGTTTAAACCCAAAACGCTGTTCTGCTAACTTAACTATAGATTTACCTTCTGGTGTTTCATCAACAAGTGAGCTTAACCAAGCAGCATGCGCTAATTCATCTGGAGATGTTGCTCCTAAAGCAATAAAATCCGTAGCAAAGCGATTGCCTAGAGTTATCGTACCTGTTTTATCCAAAAGTAATAAATCAATATTCCCAGAAGACTCAACAGCTCGCCCAGATAACGCCACAACATTAAACTTTAGAAGTCTATCCATACCAGATATACCGATAGCTGATAGTAGGCCTGCTATTGTAGTTGGTATCAATGTCACAAAAAGAGCAATCAAAACAACAGCTGATAAAACTGTATTACTATACATTGCCATGCCATATAAAGAGCAAATCGCAAATATAAAGATTAGTGTTAATCCTGACAATAGAATAGTTAAGGCAATCTCATTTGGAGATTTAAGACGCTTTGCTCCCTCAACAAGTTCTATCATTTTATCCAAGAAGCTCTCACCTGGATTAGATGTAACTCTAACTTTGATAGCATCTGAAAGAACTTTTGTACCTGTAGTCACAGCAGAATTATCAGAGCCGGCTTCTTTAACAACAGGTTCAGATTCACCAGTAATAGCAGATTCATCAATTGTTGCCATACCTTCAATAACATCACCATCACAAGGAATTAGAGTATTTGCTTCAACAATAACAGTATCACCTATCTTTAAACTCTCTGCATCTACTTTTGTGACATTACCATTACTTTCAACTCTTAATGCAAAAAGCTTAGATTTTGCAGCTTTTAGAGTATCAGCTTGGGCTTTACCTCTTCCTTCAGCGATGCCTTCAGCAAAGTTTGCAAATAATATTGTAAACCATAACCATATTACAACTTGTAATGTAAAGCCAATATCTTGTTTATGTACAATTTCTGAAACTAGATAGAGTGTACACAAAATAGTCACAACTTCGACACAGAACATTACTGGATTTTTGATCATCTGACGAGGATCACATTTTGTAAAAGACTTCTTTATAGCCGGAACTACAAGTTCTTTTGACAATAAATTAGGAGATTTTTTTGTACTCATAACTATCACCGATTAGAAATTTAAATTTAGTTGATCTAATATTGGTCCTAAGCTTAAAGCTGGGAATATAGTTAGACCACCTATTAGCACTATTGTGAAAAACACTAAGACCGAGAAAATAAAACTAGTTGTATCAAGTGAGCTTATTTCACTCATTTGTGAACTACGTTTTTTCTTAACCAATGACCCTGCTAGCATCATTACAGCAAATATAACTCCAAAACGTCCGATAAGCATACTTAAAGCTATAGTTATATTTAGGCAGCTAGTATTTGCTGCTAAGCCGGCAAAAGCACTACCATTATTATTAGATCCTGAGATATAAGCATAAAGAATCTCTGAAAAACCATGCGCACCACTATTAGTTAATGCTTGATGCACACTTGGAATAACTGCTGCCAAACCTGTAAATACTAATACACAACATGGTGATATAAGTAGAGCAAACATTGTCCATTTCATATCATTAGCTTCGATACGCTTACCCAAAAAGCTTGGTGCTCTACCTATCATCAATGATCCGATAAATACAGCTAACATCAAAAACATAAAGAAGCCATAAAATCCAGCACCAATACCACCAAAGATAACTTCTCCAATAGCCATATTCAGCATCGCCATCATGCCACCTATAGCAGAATAACTATCCATAACACTATTTACACCGCCATCTGAAGCAGACGTTGAAACAGTATTATATAAAGTTGAGTTAAATATCCCAAAGCGAGTCTCTTTACCTTCCATATTTGATAAATGACCAACTTGCCCATAGATATCTTGGATATTTTTGCTATGTAAAAAATCTAAGCCATGAAGCTCTGATATTGTCATAACCATTAGAGATATCACAAATAGTACTAACATTACTGCAAATATCATCCAGCCTTGCTTGGTATTGCCAACCCACTTACCAAAGGTATAAGTTAATGCCACAGCTATAGCAAGTATTGAAACCATCTGAATATAGTTTGTAATTATAGTTGGATTCTCATAAGGATGAGCAGAGTTTGCATTAAAGAAACCTCCACCATTTGTACCTAAAGACTTAATAGCTTCTTGTGAAGCTATAGGTCCCTGAGCAATGATCTGATCACTACCAGCTAAAGTATGTACATGTAAATATGCCATAATGTTTTGTGGCACACCTTGTAATATATATACAATAGCGATTATGATAGATATTGGCAGTAAAATCCAAAATATAGCTTTACCCAAATCATTCCAAAAATTGCCAACTTTAGCAGCCTCATGCCTTGCTACAGACCTTATCAACACTATTGCAACACATAACCCAACTGCTGCTGAAACAAAGTTCTGGACAGCAAGGGCAAGCATCTGTGAGAAATAGCTAACACCTGTCTCACCACTATAGCTCTGCCAATTAGTGTTCGTAACAAAACTTACAGCGGTATTAAATGCTTGAGAAAATCCCATTCCCTTAATTCCTTGCGGATTAAAAGGTAGTAGACCCTGCAAAAGTAATACCATAAAAACAAAGATAAACGCCATAATCGAAAAGCTTAGTAAACTAAAAAAATAACTTTTCGCTGATTGTTCTTTTTTTGAGCTCTCGCCAAGTATTAATAGATATACTCTTTGGAAAGGCTTTGCAAACCAATCAAGCCATGTTCTCTCATTATTAAATACTTTAAATATATAAGTTCCTAGTGGTTTAGTAATAATCACTAATGTAAATATAAAAACCACAAACAAAATAAAATTATAACTCATAGCTATACTCTCCTATAAGTTAAAATTTCTCTGGATATATAAGCGTAGCTGTCATATATATCGCCAAACTTATCATTGTAACTCCTGAAACAATAATCATATCAACCTCTTTAAACATATATTTTTAGGAGATAGATTATAGTTTCAAGTGATATAAAGATTCTATTATGAACTTTAGCAAAGGTATAAAAATTTTATAAAAATTAGTTACTTACTTACAATTACTTTGAATTTAATTTGTTAAATTCCACATTAGCTTGTTCAATCTTATTTTGATTTTCTTCTACCCAACGTATTATATTTTTCGTATGAATTAGTAAAGATTTTCCAAGATCTGTAAGAGAATAAAAGACACTAGGTGGAACGGTAGGTTCAACCTCGCGAAATACTAATCCACATTTTTCTAGTTCTCTAAGCTTTAGCGATAATATTCTTGGGGATATTTCTCTAAGGTCTCTCTGAATCTGACTATATCTTTTAGTGCCATCTTCAAGTATTGATATTAATATAATACTCCATTTATCACCTATTAAACCTAAGATTTCTCTAAAAGGTTTACAAGAATTTTTAGAATATCGATCTTCAGTTACATTTTTGTTAGTAGCTATCATAGTTGTGCATTCTTGTTTTATTTGGTAAATATAGTGATAATTATAAGTATATATTTTTTAACCTCAGGCATGGAAATAAAATGAAAAAAGTGCTACATATTAGATCAAGTATTAAAGAAGAAAATTCGGTTTCAAGAAAAATTGGTGATGATTTAATTAGCCATTTAAAAAGCACTGACAAGGTGAAAGTTTCAGAGAGAGATCTTGTAGATAATTCTGTAGAACATATAAATCCAGACTTTATTAATGCCATGGCAAATAATAATCAAGATAGACTTGCTACCTCAAACAAGCTTATAGAAGAGCTTTTTGAAAATGATATTATTGTTATTGAATCGCCGATGTATAACTTTAGTATCCCTTCGACACTAAAATCTTGGATTGATAATATAATGATTGCAAGAAAAACATTCTTATATACAGCGAATGGACCTGAAGGCTTAGTAAAAAATAAAAAAGCTATCCTTGTTCTTAGTAAAGGAAATATCTATAGTGAAGGAGCTGCAAAACCTTTAGATTTCCAAGAAAACTATTTAAAAACAATTCTTAATTTTATTGGTATAAATGACATAACTGTGATCTGTGCTGAAGGAGTTGATTTAAATGCTGAAATACGAGAAAAATCTTTAAAACAAGTTGAGCAACAAATAAAAGGTTTAACCCTTTAATAAATATGGAGAGTTGTATGAGGAAGTATATATCATTAGGAATTTTAGCCACTCTAATGCCTACAATATTATTAGCAGATAAACAAGATAATCCCGTACCAGAAATAATACCTAAATCTAATATTATCAAATGTAAATATAATGAAAAAAATGTTAACACTGTAATTGATTTTGAGAATGCTGTATTAAATGTAATATTTAATAAAGCTAATGTAGATGAAGTTTCTAAATATTTAGGAAAAACATACATTCAACATTACCCTTCAGCAGAGGATGGACCAGATGGTTTAATTACCTATCTTAAAGGACTTGGTGATAAAAAAGTATTTACACGAGTTGAGACAAGAAAAATATTTGCCTGTAATGATTATGTAATATTAGAAAATATTTTTTACTCATCAAAAAATGATTTAGGAACAGCTGCAATTAACACATTTAGAGTAAAAGATGGAAAGATTATCGAACATTGGGAGCTTATGGAACCTATTCCAAAAGAAGCTAAAAATAATAATGGTATATTCTAGATCTCTATTTAGTTATGCCTTAGAATAATACTCTTTATTCCTTTTAATTTTTTTCTCTTCTGCAATAGCTACAAACATCATTAGCACGAAACATACAATCGCAGCTAAATATAATGCTATAAAAGTTCCATACCAACCATCAAATCCAAATAGACTAATTTTTTTATCGGCAATCATGCCCAAGCCAAGTTTAGCAAAACTATCGCCTAGCAAGTAAGCAAAAGTACCTTTTATACCATCTGCTACTGCAATCCCCTGTTTTGGAACAAATCCCACAGCAGCTACACCTATAAGAAGCTGTGGCCCAAACACACAAAATCCTAAAAGAAACATAACCGTTAAATATACATACTGATTAGTAGCGGACTGATATAAGAAAATTAAGATGATAGTAGCTATAAGACATATAATGGCTGTCAATCCACGTCTACCATTAATAAGATCTGATAGTAATCCCCATAATAATGTCCCAGTTAAAGCTCCTAATTCAAATAATGCGTAACTCCATGCCGAAGTTTCTTTTGTAAAACCTAAAACTTCATGAGCGTAAACAGGTGACCATTGATCCACACCAATTCTAACTACATATAGAAAGACATTTGCAAAACACAAAACCCAGATTATCTTATTAAAAACCACATATTTCTTAAAAATTTCCCACTTTGAAATTTGTACTTTTTTAACATAAGCATCTTCTTCACTAATAGGTTCATCAAATATTTCTTCAACAGGTCCAAGACCATATGATTCAGGAGAGTCATTACCAACCCTCAATCCAATAAAACCAATAATCAAGCAAAGAACTGATGGAAATATAAACATACCAACCACATTACCATCAAAGACTACATGTGCCCCAAAAAGTGCTACAGCCGCAGCTAATGCTCCACCAATATTATGAGACATATTCCACAGTCCCAAAAAGAATCCTCTTCTATTTCTAGGCGTCCATTTAGTGATAGTAGAATAACTACAAGAGCCTCCCGGACTTTGAAAAAAACCACTCATAGCATAAAAGGCAATCATAAGAAATATACTATATGTACTACTACCTAGGCTTAGGCCAAAGCCTATCATACATATTGCAGATAATATAAGCATAAAAGGCAATACTTGCTTAGTATTTTTACCATCAAAGTAATAAGTTGTCACAATCTTACCAAGACCATAAGTAATTGAAAAACCCAAACCAATCAGTCCTAAATCAGTAAAAGAAAGACCATAATCTTGAATCATATCATTCTGAGCTATATTAAAATTCTTACGAATCATATACATACTAAGATAGCCTATAAATACGACTAAATATGATTTAATAAATTTATTTAACCAAATTTTCTTTCTTATTTCTTTAGATAATTCCATAGTAGGAATTCTTTGTTGCTCAAATATTTTTGACAGAATCATAGTACATAAGTTATGAATATAAATGTCAGGAGATTATAGATGAAAGTTGCTGTTTAATATAGATGACATAGGTATTTAAATTTGGTAGTTATAAAAACACAAAGCCCCATATTACTATGAGGCTTTTGTATTGCTTATCACGATAAGTCTTTGATATTTGAATAAGATGGCGATTACCTACTTTCACCTGGCCGGAGCCAAACTATCATCGGCGTTTTGTAGTTTCACTTCTGAGTTCGGAATGGGATCAGGTGGTTCCTACAAGCTATTATCGCCAAAACTGTGTTTTGGATAATATATCTTATAAAGATATTTAACAATTCAGCATAGAAATAGACTTAAGTCTCTCGGATCATTAGTACTGGTAAGCTTCATACATTGCTGTACTTCCACACCCAGCCTATCAACGTCGTAGTCTCCAACGTTCCTTACTGATTTACATCAGAGAGATCTAATCTTGAAGGAGGCTTCCCGCTTAGATGCTTTCAGCGGTTATCCCTTCCGAACGTAGCTACCCGGCAATGCTTCTGGCGAAACAACCGGAACACCAGTGGTTCGTTCACTCCGGTCCTCTCGTACTAGGAGCAACTCTTCTCAAATCTCTAACGCCCACGGCAGATAGGGACCGAACTGTCTCACGACGTTCTGAACCCAGCTCGCGTACCACTTTAAATGGCGAACAGCCATACCCTTGGGACCTGCTTCAGCCCCAGGATGTGATGAGCCGACATCGAGGTGCCAAACTCCTCCGTCGATATGAACTCTTGGGAGGAATCAGCCTGTTATCCCCGGAGTACCTTTTATCCGTTGAGCGATGGCCTTTCCATACAGGACCACCGGATCACTAAGACCTACTTTCGTACCTGCTCGAGCCGTCACTCTCGCAGTCAAGCGCACTTTTGCCTTTATACTCTTGGCACGATTTCCGACCGTACCGAGTGCACCTTCGTACTCCTCCGTTACTCTTTAGGAGGAGACCGCCCCAGTCAAACTACCCACCATACACTGTCCTCGAATCTCTCCTGAGTTAGAACTTCAAATATTCAAGGGTGGTATTTCAAGGACGACTCCACAATCACTAGCGTGACTGCTTCAAAGTCTCCCACCTATCCTACACATAAATATTCAAAGTCCAGTGCAAAGCTGTAGTAAAGGTTCACGGGGTCTTTCCGTCTAACCGCGGGTACACTGCATCTTCACAGCGATTTCAATTTCACTGAGTCTCTGGTGGAGACAGTGTGGCCGTCGTTACGCCATTCGTGCAGGTCGGAACTTACCCGACAAGGAATTTCGCTACCTTAGGACCGTTATAGTTACGGCCGCCGTTTACTGGGGCTTCGATCCAGAGCTTCGCTTGCGCTAACCCCTTCAATTAACCTTCCAGCACCGGGCAGGCGTCACACCCTATACTTCATCTTACGATTTAGCAGAGTGCTGTGTTTTTGATAAACAGTCGCAGCCACCTGGTATCTGCAACCCCCAACAGCTCAGAGAGCAAGTCTCATCACCATCAAGGGCACACCTTCTTCCAAAGTTACGGTGTCATTTTGCCTAGTTCCTTCACCAGAGTTATCTCATAGCCTTAGTATTCTCTACCTACCCACCAGTGTCGGTTTACAGTACGGTCACTTATACAATATACTTAGAAGCTTTTCCTGGAAGCATGGTATCAATAGCTTCGTCAAACAAGTTTGACTTCGTCTCGTATCTCAGATCAACAAGATGCCGGATTTGCCTAGCACCTCTACCTACATACTTTCACCTGGACAACCATTCGCCAGGCCTACCTAACCTTCTCCGTCCCTCCTTCGTTTATATAAGCGGCACAGGAATATTAACCTGTTTCCCATCGACTTCACTCTTCAGCTACGCCTTAGGGGCCGGCTTACCCTACGTTGATTAACATTGCGTAGGAAACCTTGGGTTTTCGGCCAATAAGAATCTCACTTATTTTACGTTACTCATGTCAGCATTCGCACTTCTGATACCTCCAGCAAACTTCTCAATTCACCTTCATCGGCTTACAGAACGCTCCCCTACCAATATACTAAATATATTCCGCAACTTCGGTGCATAGCTTAGCCCCGTTAAATCTTACGTGCAGGCCGACTCGACCAGTGAGCTATTACGCTTTCTTTAAAGGGTGGCTGCTTCTAAGCCAACCTCCTGGCTGTCTGGGCCTTCCCACTTCGTTTCCCACTTAGCTATGACTTGGGGACCTTAGTTGGCGGTCTGGGCTGTTTCCCTTTCCACTACGGACCTTAGCACCCGCAGTGTGTCTCCCGTGATTGAACTTCATCGTATTCTGAGTTTGCATCGAGTCAGTAAGGTCGTAAAACCCCCATCGTCGAAACAGTGCTTTACCCCAATGAGTTATACACGAGGCACTACCTAAATAGTTTTCGGGGAGAACCAGCTATCTCCGTGCTTGATTAGCCTTTCACTCCGATCCACAGCTCATCCCATACTTTTGCAACAGTATTGGGTTCGGTCCTCCAGTTGGTATTACCCAACCTTCAACCTGGCCATGGATAGATCGCGCCGGTTTCGGGTCTACTCCTAGCAACTATTCGCCCTATTAAGACTCGCTTTCGCTACGGATCCCTTATTCAGTTATCCTCGCTACTAAAAGTAACTCGCTGACCCATTATACAAAAGGTACGCAGTCACATGACTAAATCATGCTCCTACTGCTTGTATGCAAGCGGTTTCAGATTCTATTTCACTCCCTTTATAAGGGTTCTTTTCACCTTTCCCTCACGGTACTAGTTCACTATCGGTCATTCAGGAGTATTTAGCCTTGGAGGATGGTCCCCCCATATTCAGACAAGGTTCCACGTGCCCCGTCCTACTTGTTCGTATGCTTAGTTCCACTATGATTATTTCGTATACGGGACTATCACCCTCTATCGTCAAGCTTCCCAACTTGTTCTACTATAATTACAGCTAAATCATACCAGGCTCTTCCCACTTCGCTCGCCGCTACTATGGGAATCTCAATTGATTTCTTTTCCTAAGGGTACTTAGATGTTTCAGTTCCCCTCGTTCGCTCTACACTCTATGTCAAGTGAGTACCTAACTTGTGTTAGGTGGGTTCCCCCATTCGGAAATCTCCGGATCAAAGTTTATTTACCAACTAACCGAAGCTTATCGCAGATTATCACGTCCTTCATCGCCTCTGAATGCCAAGGCATCCACCGCTTGCACTTATTTTCTTAAGTCTATTTCTATACTAAATTGTTAAATATCTCTATCTTCATGTAAATAAATATGGTGGAGCCAAGCGGGATCGAACCGCTGACCCCCTGCGTGCAAAGCAGGTGCTCTCCCAGCTGAGCTATGGCCCCAAAAAAACTGGTGGGTCTGAGTAGACTCGAACTACCGACCTCACCCTTATCAGGGGTGCGCTCTAACCAACTGAGCTACAGACCCGTATTCTATTTACACTAAAATATATTATCTACAAACACTATGCTAAATCACTTGAATATGTAATTAGAGCTTATTTCTATTTTTTTCGTATTTCCGTTAAGGAGGTGATCCAGCCGCAGGTTCCCCTACGGCTACCTTGTTACGACTTCACCCCAGTCATGAATCACTCCGTGGTAAACGCCCATTCGTTAAGCTATCTACTTCTGGAGCAACCCACTCCCATGGTGTGACGGGCGGTGTGTACAAGACCCGGGAACGTATTCACCGCAGTATTCTGACCTGCGATTACTAGCGATTCCGACTTCATGCAGTCGAGTTGCAGACTGCAATCCGGACTAAGAGTACCTTTCTGAGTTTCGCTCCAGCTCGCACCTTCGCAGCCCTCTGTAATACCCATTGTAGCACGTGTGTAGCCCTGGTCGTAAGGGCCATGATGACTTGACGTCGTCCCCACCTTCCTCCGCCTTGTCAGCGGCAGTCTCAATAGAGTACCCAACTTAATGATGGTAACTATCAATAGGGGTTGCGCTCGTTGCGGGACTTAACCCAACATTTCACAACACGAGCTGACGACAGCCGTGCAGCACCTGTCACTGCGTTCCCGAAGGCACCAATCTATCTCTAGAAAGTTCGCAGGATGTCAAGACCAGGTAAGGTTCTTCGCGTTGCATCGAATTAAACCACATGCTCCACCGCTTGTGCGGGTCCCCGTCAATTCCTTTGAGTTTTAGCCTTGCGGCCGTAGTCCCCAGGCGGAGTACTTAACGCGTTAGCTGCGCCACTAGATCCTTTACACCGAATCCAACAGCTAGTACTCATCGTTTACAGCGTGGACTACCAGGGTATCTAATCCTGTTTGATCCCCACGCTTTCGTCCCTCAGTGTCAGTATCGGTCCAGAATGTTGCCTTCGCCATTGGTGTTCCTTCTGATCTCTACGCATTTCACCGCTACACCAGAAATTCCCCATTCCTCTACCATACTCTAGTTTGCCAGTATCAAATGCAGTTCCAAGGTTGAGCCCTGGGCTTTCACATCTGACTTAACAAACCACCTACAGACCCTTTACGCCCAGTAATTCCGATTAACGCTCGGACCCCCCGTATTACCGCGGCTGCTGGCACGGAGTTAGCCGGTCCTTATTCTTTGGGTAACGTCCTTCTTATGAGCTATTAACTCATAAGCTTTCCTCCCCAACTAAAGTGCTTTACAACCCTAGAGCCTTCTTCACACACATGGCATTGCTGGATCAGGCTTTCGCCCATTGTCCAATATTCCCCACTGCTGCCTCCCGTAGGAGTTTGGGCCGTGTCTCAGTCCCAATGTGGCTGATCATCCTCTCAAATCAGCTATGGATCGTAGCCTTGGTAGGCCTTTACCCCACCAACAAGCTAATCCAACGCAGGCTCATCCATCTGCGGCAGCACAAAGGCCACCTTTAATCCGCAGATATTATGCGGTATTAACAGTCGTTTCCAACTGGTATCCCCCACAGATGGGCAGATTCCTACGCGTTACTCACCCGTCCGCCACTCGTCAGCAAGAAGCAAGCTTCTCCTGTTACCGTTCGACTTGCATGTGTTAAGCATGCCACCAGCGTTCAATCTGAGCCAGGATCAAACTCTTCAGTTTAATTCTCAAATTCTGACTCTAACTACTGATACTCAAATTCTTTAACAAAGTGTTTGTATATAATATATCTCTTAAATATCTTAGAAGCCTTAGCTCCCAACCGTTAACATCACTCGTCAGCCGGTGAAGACATATAATACGCATCACTCTTCCAAAATGCAACCACTTTCTTCAAAAAAATTAAAGTTTTTGCAACTTTTTTATTTCAATAGCTATTTCAACACCAAAAACTACCATCCACATAGCCTTTTAAACCATCTTAAAGCTTATCCACTATGCTTTAGAATAAAAAGCTCTTATTCACACTATTTAGAAAATATTATTTAACTTCCTTTCAGTAAATATACCAAGACCCACTATCCCAACTAACCTGATTATTTTTATATTGATTACACGTATCATTAATTTCAATACTTAATACCTCAGTTCTAGCGGCAATTATATTTAAAAGTTGTTAAGATTTTTTTGAAATAGATTTATTAACAAGTTTATTTTTCAATATACGGTAATAAATATTAATGTGCTCCTACCAATGTTTATAATATTGAAATCAATCTAATCTACTGTTAAGACACCGCGCCATACTAAATAAAAAAACAGTACTTTGTTTAACTTCATAATACTCAAGTCTATAAAACTGCACACAAACAACAATAAACTCACATAAGTCCAGATATAGCACTTACATCTTTGATAAATATAACTCTAACAAATCACATGATATTAAAAACTTGCAGACATAGTTTTGAATCTGAAAATCAATAAGATTAAATTTCAATTGAACTCACATACAAATATACCCCGAACTATTCCTACTTAGATTATTAGCAAATTTAAATGACTTTTATCCTCATAACTAAACTAAAAAAATCATTTATTAATAAACAGATTTCAGAAACTTACCTTAGAAGCATCCAATATGGTCGATAAAACATAAATTACAAGACATTCTCTATGCACCAGGCACATAAGAAAAAGTAAAATCCAATAAAAGTGATATACAAAAATTTAAGACATAAAAAAAGCGACCTAAGTCGCTTTTAATTTAGTGGTGGGTGCTGAGGGGTTCGAACCCCCGACCCTCGCCTTGTAAGGGCGATGCTCTCCCAGCTGAGCTAAGCACCCGATTTTGAAAAGATCGAAAACTTTTTTGATGGCGGAGAGGAAGAGATTCGAACTCTCGATAGGGTTTAACGCCTATACTCCCTTAGCAGGGGAGCGCCTTCAGCCACTCGGCCACCTCTCCTAAACCATGTGAAAGGATATTATATATACATATAACAATGTGTCAAGAGTACTCCTATCTTTTTTTACATTAACTATTATTTTTACTAATATATTACTAAACAAAATTTTGAAAAAACTTTATAATACAACCATTACTTTAAACATACATAAATTATATAAGTATTTATATTATGAGAAAAATTCTAGTTACTAATGCACTGCCATATGCAAATGGCGATCTTCATTTAGGCCATATGCTTGGGTATATACAGTCAGACATTTGGGTTAGATTTCAAAAACTACAAGGTAATGAATGTATATTTGTCTGTGGCAGCGATACACACGGCACTCCAATAATGCTTAAAGCTAAAAGCTTAGGTATCACACCAGAAGAACTTGTTGAAAAATACTCAAACAATCACCAAAAAGATTTTTTAAGCTTCGAAATTGAGTTTGATAATTATCATTCAACTCATAGTCAAATAAACAAAGAAATTGTTGAAGATATCTACGGTAAGCTGAATGCTCAAAAACTCATATCAAAAAAAGAAATAGCTCAAGCGTATGATCCTGAAGCAAAGATGTTTTTACCAGACAGATTTGTAAAAGGTACTTGTCCAAAATGTAAGGCTGAAGATCAATACGGAGATAGTTGCGAGGTTTGCGGTGCAACTTATGATCCAACAGAACTAATAAACCCAAAATCAGTAGTATCAGGAAAAGCACCAATACAAAAAAACTCTGAACACTTCTTTTTTGACCTGCCCGCATTAGAAAAAGATATTAAAAATTGGATTGAGTCTAATAAAAGCCTACAACCAGAAGTAGCTAATAAATTAGCAGAATGGTTTGAACAAGGATTACAAAGCTGGGATATATCTCGTGATGCGCCATATTTTGGCTATCCAATCCCTGGCACAAATGAACAGAAGTTCTTCTATGTTTGGTTAGATGCTCCGATGGGCTACATTGCAAGCTTCAAAGATTATTGCAACAAAAGTAATGTTGATTTCAATGAATTTTTGGGAGATAACTCTTGTGAAAGCGAGCTTTATCACTTTATTGGTAAAGATATTATTTATTTCCATGCATTGTTTTGGCCGGCAATACTGTCATCTACAGGCTACAAAACTCCTACAAGTGTCTTCGCAAACGGATTCTTAACCGTAAATGGCAAAAAAATGTCAAAATCTCGCGGCACATTTATCCAAGCCAGAACATATCTTGACAATCTAGAGCCTAGTTACTTAAGGTACTACTTTGCCTCTAGACTAACATCTCGTATAGATGATATAGATTTAAACCTTGAAGAATTTGTCACCAAATCAAATTCTGATATAGTCGGTAAAGTAGTAAACATAGCAAGTCGTTGTGCTGGCTTTATATACAAAAAATTTGATGCAACTTTAGCTAATGAAGTCTTTGATAAAGAGTTGGAAGAAGAGTTTGCTAAAAATCATCACGCAATTACAGAAGCTTTTGAGAAAAGAGAATTTGCGCATGCTGTAAGACTAATAATGGCCTTGGCAGATAAAGCAAATCAATTCATAGATCATCATAAGCCATGGCAACTAGCTAAAGAAGAAGATCAAGAGCAAAAAGTCCATCAAGTATGCTCACAAGGAATAAATATGTTCAAAGTTTTAGTCTCATATCTAAAACCTATAATTCCTAGCATTGTTGCAAAAGCAGAGGCTTTTTTAAATATAGAAATTGCAAACTGGAATGATACTCCAACATTCTTAAAGAATCATAAAATCAACAAATTCAAACCACTTGCTAGACGTATAGAAAAAGAAAAAGTAGACAAGATTTTAGAGGATACTAAAAAAATGCTAGAAAAAGAGCAATCACAAAAACAGACAGAGCCTAAAAAAGAAGGGTCTAAACTTGATATAGCTGAAGAATGTACTTTTGATGACTTCATGAAAGTAGACCTTCGTGTAGCTAGAATTGCTGAAGCATCACATGTTGAAGGTGCAGACAAACTACTTAGGCTAATATTAGATCTAGGCGGAGTTACAAAACAAGTATTTGCAGGCATAAAATCAGCCTATAAGCCAGAAGATTTGGTAGGCAAACATACTGTAATGGTAGCAAACTTAGCTCCCAGAAAAATGAAATTTGGAATATCAGAAGGTATGGTTTTAGCAGCTGGTGATGGCAAAGGAATATACATACTAGAACCGCATGAAGGTGCTCAGCCTGGTATGCGTGTTAAATAAGCTAAGTATTTAGTAATGAAAAAATCCTACTATAATATTTTAATAATTTTTCTATTATTCTTTTTAGCATTATTAAATTATATTGACAGATCTACCCTAAGTATTGCAAATACAGAAATTGCTAATGCTTTTAATATAACACCAACAGAAATGGGAATATTGTTATCAGCATTTATGTGGCCGTATGCTATCGCTAGTCTACCGGCGGGATACATGGTTGATCGTCTTGGTGTAAATAAAGTAATGCTAATAAGTATGGTTGCATGGTCTGTAGCTTGTGTATTAGGAGGCTTAGTAATAGGATTTTATTCAATATTACTAACACGGATATTACTCGGTCTCGCTGAAGCTCCCTTTTTCATAGTCGCTACTAGAATAATACAACACCGTTTTCCAAGTTCTCAAAGGGGACTAATGTCATCAATAGTAGCTCTAGGTCCTAGATTAGCTAACATCCTAGCACCATTAATCCTAGTTGGTTTAATGCTACTGATAGATTGGCGCGGTATGTTTATTTTGTTAGGTATTATCGGATTGCTAGCTGCATTAGGTTGGAAGCTTCTACATACAGAAGAAACTATTGAATGTAGACCAACTTACAAAAAGACTCAAAAGGTTTCTATCTCTTATGCACTAAAGAATAAGAATGTAGTTTTTTTATGTATAGGAAATCTATGTTCATCTTACGCTTACTGGTTATTTCTAACATGGTTACCTTTTTATTTTATTAAAGTAAAACACCTAAGCCTTTCTCAAATGAGTATAGCAACATCTATATCTTTTATTTCAGGAATCGCTTCTGTAATGTTAGGTGGTATAGTATCTGACCTTATGATAAAAAAAGGATTTACAGCAGTATTTTCACGATTAACACCTATAATCATCGGATGTCTAGTTGCATCTATAGCAATCTTAGCGCTACCATTTATAGACAACATCTTTATTATTGTCTGTGTTATTAGTGTTACCATTTTCTGTCTTGGTCTAAGAATATCTCCAACATGGGCATTAGTTGCTGATATCTCTCCATATAGTTTAGTAGGAACAATTGGTGGATTACAGAATTTTGCTAATTTTGTTGGTGCTGGACTTGCCCCACTTATTACTGGAATAATACTACAATCAACAAATGATAATTTTATGTTTGTATTTATATTTAGTGGGGTTATTTGTTTATTTGGCTCATTTATATATATGCTTATTCGTAATAGTAGAGTTGAAACCAAACTAATTTAGTACTCTAACGTTTTCACTCTACCTTTGGTTATATTTGTTATTTCTTCTAAGAAGATAGATTTTTCGGATGTACATATCTTGATAACTTTGGATATCAAATTAGAATAGTTCTCCCTTATAATTTGAATATTATAACGATTTAGTAGATTATCAACACTTGCTGTTTCTGAATAGTCATATTCTATTAAAACTTCACTCTGAGGCTCTACATCGATAATTTTGGCTAAAGCCAACCCTTCTTTAGCTGCCTGCCCATACGCTCTAACAAGTCCACCAACACCAAGCTTCGTCCCCCCGAAATATCTTACAACCACAACCAAAACATTTGATATACCAAGACCTTGAATATGTGAAAGTATGGGCTTACCCGCTGAACCATTTGGCTCACCATCATCACTAAATCTAAGCCGATTATTATCTACTAAAGAGTATGCCCAGCAATAATGATTAGCTCCAGGATAAATAATCTTTGCATTATCTATTGCCTCTAGCACTTCTTCGTGACTAGCTACCTTGTAGACAAAAGATATAAAGCGAGATTTTTTTATTGGTGAAATTTCAAACTCTAAATTTTCAAATATAGTTTTGTAAGAGTTCATATTTAACTATCTTATTAATGTTCAATATCTATGACATTTAGGATTAGAGATCTATTTCTCCGGCACCTTGTCTTAAAATCTGATATGGTAATTCAAGCATTTCCACAACAGTAGTTGACTCATAACCACAATAATCCGACTCTATAACCACATCTATATAATTCATAACTTCATCATCAATAACTGAGCAGTCAGTAACAACATGATCTTGCCCAGGTAAAATAAAGCTCCCAATCACTAATGGCTCACCAATTTCTGCTGATATTGCCTGAAGAGCATAATGCTCACTTACCCTTATACCAACTGTATTTTTAGATTTAGTAACCAATAATGATGATACCTTTTTTGTTGCATTTAAGATAAAAGTAAAAGGCCCTGGTGTATATCTTTTTAGAATTCGATAGGCGCTATTATCAACCCTTGCATACTCAGATATTTCAGATAAATCTTTACAAGATAAAGTAAAGTTATGTTTTCCGTCTAATTCACGTATTTTGATGATCTTATCTATAGCCTTTTTTGATTTCATCCTACAAGCTAAAGCATATCCTGAATCAGTTGGTACAGCAAGAACACCATCACCATCCAAAATATTAGCTATCTCTTTTAATTCAGTTACATTATTACCATAACTATATAGTTCAATTAATTTCTTCATTATCTTAGCAACAAGAGTTATACTTTTATGACATTATACAACACTTAACAATAATACAAATGAATAAAATGATTAATGATTTGCTGCCAGCAATCGTATTTTTTACAGTTTATAAGGTTTATGACATTTTTTATGCTACTGCCGCATTAATAATAGTTACAGTTGCTCAAGTAATTTGGGAATATCTTGTTCATAGAAAAATTGCTAAAGCACAAATTCTAATAGCTGTACTTGTTGTGGTATTTGGCGGAGCCACTTTATACTTCCATAATGAAGAGTTTATCAAATGGAAAGTTAGCATAATCAACTGGTTAATAGGAGTTGGTTTGATAATATCAACATATACAATGAAAGAAACACCAATGCAAAAAATTCTCAAAGAAGCCGTTGAGTTAAAAAGACATAAATGGAGAGAAATCAACAATATGTGGGGTGCTTACTTTACAGTGCTAGGAACTCTTAACTTATTTGTTGCTTACTTTTTTTCAACGAATATATGGATGAACTTTAAACTTTTTGGCCTTCTTGGCATAACTTTTATTTTCTTAATAATTCAGTCTATTTATCTATCAAAACATATAAAAAGATAATCTTAATATTTCATTTGCAATGCAATAATTACCAACTGTATAATTAACCTATTATAACGATATATAAATAACATGAATCAAGAAAGCTTAAACCAAGAACCAAATTCAGCAAATAAAATCTGTACATACAGGAATGTTTTCAGCTGTATTTGCCTGATTGCTATATTAGCTATATTTTTTATTACTGAATTAGCTATACTAGTTGGGATCTTTTTCGTATTTGCTACTTTTTATGTAGCAATAGCAGGATGTGTAGTAGCTTATCTAATATGGTTGGGAGTACTGAGACTTTCAAAATATCTCAAAGAAAAAAAATAATTTTACTCTACTTTGACTAAGCCGGCTGCATAAGTACGCGCACCAATTAAACCAACATCTGTATTCATAATTATATGAACTGGAAAATCTTTCATCATACTAGACATTCTACCTTTATCTCTAAACTTCTCTAAAAACTTACTTTCTTTGATTTGTTTGATAAGTCTAGGTGCAATACCTCCAGCGATGTACAACCCTCTAAAAGGTAAACTTGATAATGCTAAATTACCTGCCACTGATCCATATATACTTAAAAATATATCTATAGTTCTCAACGCAGAAGGTTCTCTATGCTCTATGGCATACTTAACAATAACTGCTGCTTTATCAGAATCTGATACGCTAAATAATTCTCTTCGTAGCGATTGACACTCTGGCTGATCATATAAAGGATTACGTACAACATACTTATATATATTGAAAATACCATAGCCACTGCAAAATCTCTCTGGTGATATACGATGAAACGTTCTACGCATAAATCTAAAGAGTTGAATTTGCTCATCATCAACTGGTGAAAAGTCAACATGCCCACCTTCAGTTTTGTACACTCTAGGATTATGATCTTTATCATAACTAACTAGACACATACCTAGACCTGTACCAGCACCGACTACAGCACACAATGTTTCATCATCTTTTTTACCTTCTTGGAGAGTAATAAGATCTTTTTCTCTATCTAAAGATTCTATACCATAACCTATGGCTTCAAAGTCATTTATAACTTTAACTTTACTTTTATCTATCCCAAGGCCTTCTGAGATATACTGCTCTGAGACTAACCATGGTAAATTTGTTACTTGAACTTCTCCATTTGCGACAAATCCAGCAACAGCAAGACACACAGAATCAATCTGCCCCACTAGATCAACTTCTAGTAAGAACTTATCAATAATATCAGACAAACAATTAAAGTTTGCTCCTTTATACTTCCTGATGGCAATGCTCTGTGTTAATCCATCTTCTAGAAGAGAAACCTCTAATCTAGTATTAGTTCCACCGATATCTCCAGATAATATATACATTATTACACTCCCTATTTAATGGTATCTTGCCAATACAAATACTTGATATTCTGCTATAATGAAATTATATCTTAATATTATAATTTTTAGTTTAAATGTCTAAAGAAAATAAAACAACAGATTTCGGTTTTACAGAAGTACCTTGGGAAGAAAAACAAAAAAAAGTTGCCGGAGTTTTCCACTCAGTAGCGGCTAAGTATGACTTAATGAATGATTTAATGTCTTTTGGTATCCATCGCATCTGGAAAAAACAAACTATTGCAAAGACTGGCATACGCAAAGGAGACAGAGTTCTTGACTTAGCTGGAGGAACTGGTGATTTAGCATATAAATTCTGTCAAATGGTAGGCTCACAGGGTAAAGTGGTTTTGAGTGACATCAACTCATCAATGTTAGAAGTGGGTAAAGAGAAGCTTACCAATAAAGGGTGTGTAGGTAATATTGAATATGTTCAAGCTAATGCTGAATCTCTACCATTTCCTGATAATTATTTTGACTGTATAACAATATCTTTTGGCTTAAGAAATGTCACTGACAAAGCTAAAGCTCTAGCATCAATGTGCAGAGTACTAAAACCTGGTGGAAGATTACTAGTACTAGAATTCTCAAAACCCATAGTACCTATGCTGTCTAAGGTTTATGATGAATACTCTTTCAAAGCTTTACCTTTTTTAGGCAAAATCATCACTCAAGATGCTGAAAGTTATAAATATCTTGCTGAATCAATCCGCAAACACCCAGATCAAGAAACACTAAAGCAAATGATGTATGATGCTGGTTTTGATAATGTGGAATATCAGAACATGACTGGTGGAATCGTAGCTTTACATATTGGATATAAGTACTAAAATGATTCAAATAATAGATAACTTCCTAATATTATTATCTAAACTTGACCCACAAATGAGTGGTTTGTTGCTACCTCTTAATAATAAAACATTAAGGGTAGAGATTACTGATATTGATTTTTCGGTTACACTAAAAGTTGAAAAATCAAAAATTCATGCTACTGATGAGCATTCCAAAAATGTGCTAAAAGGTAAACTAGCTCATATTCTTGAGCTAGTATTCAACAAGAACCTTCAGGAACTTATAATTGCCAATAAACTTGATTACCAAGGTAGCCTTAAAGACCTAAATGAGTTCAATAAGTTCATAAGTGCTATTGATATTGATTTAGTATATAAGATATCTGAAGTTACTAGCCCGGAATTTGCAGCGACAATAGCGAAACCTTTCACTAAAGCGAAACAATATCTTAGAACATCACGCCAAGAAACTATAGTAGATATTAAAGATTTTTTAACTGAAGAAAAAAGAACATTAATATCACAAAATGAGATAAATATTTTTTATCGTCAAGTTCAAGAGCTAAAACAGGCTACTGATAGAATAGAAGCCAAACTAAACTTATTACAGAGCTTATACAATGATTAGAAAATTTCTAAGACTTATATATATTTTTTATATTATAAATAGGTATTGCCTTCTCAATGAACCAATTAAAGCAACTAAAATAAGAAGTCTTAAGCTTATACTTTTAGTAAACCCTTTTTATTACTCTCCAAGAATACGCAAACTAGAGCACGGTGTCAGAATTAGAGAGGCATTAGAGAGACTTGGACCTATATTTATTAAGTTTGGACAAGCGTTATCTGTCCGTGCTGACCTGCTTCCTCCTGAAGTTATAAAAGAGGTATCTAAGCTCCAAGATAACGTGCCTCCTTTTGATAACGATATTGCTGCTCAACAAATTGAAAATGCTGCAAAAAAACCAATAACTAAGATATTCAAAAGTTTTGAAAGCACCCCGCTAGCCTCTGCTTCAGTTGCTCAAGTTCATGGTGCAGTACTTCAAAATGATGAAAAAGTTGTAGTTAAAGTATTGCGACCAGGTATAGAGAAAATCCTAAAACTTGATACTTCTTTGATGCTTTTCTTTGCAACACTACTTAGCAAACTAAAAGAAATTAAGCGTTTCAAGCCTGTTGAAATTGTCAAAGAAATTAATCAAAGCTTCTTTGATGAACTTGATCTAGTACGCGAAGCATCTAATGCATCTCAAATACGCAGAAACTTCGAGGGCTCAACCATACATTATGTACCTAAGATATATTGGGAATATACTAGCTCTACAGTAATGGTTATGGAGCGTGTCAGTGGTGTCAGAGTATCTGATATCGAAACTCTCGATGCGCTAGGAGTAGATCGCCGTTTATTAGCACAGCGAGGTGTGGAGATATTCTACTCTCAAGTGTTTGATGACTGCTTCTTCCATGCAGATATGCACCCTGGTAACATGTTTATCGATGTCACAAATCCAGCTGACCCAAAATACATATCTATCGACTTTGGTATTGTTGGTACACTTAATCGTGATGACCAGCGTTATCTAGCAGGTAATTTTTTGGCATTTTTTAAACGTGACTATCGCAAAGTGGCTGAACTACACATAGAGTCAGGCTGGGTTCCTAGTGATACGCGTGAAGATGTATTGGAGTCTGCTATCAGAACAGTTTGTGAGCCAATTTTTGAAAAACCTATGAAAGAAATTTCACTAGGCTATACTTTGATGCAGCTATTTGCTGTTGCTCGTCGTTTCAACATGAATATACAACCTCAACTTACATTGTTGCAGAAAACTCTATTTCATGTTGAAGGTCTTGGACAAAAACTATGTCCAGAACTTAATATATGGGAAACATCTCGTCCAATATTAGAGAAATGGATGAAAGAACAAATGGGATTAAGAGGTTTTTATCATCGTTCGCTAGAGAATATGCCTAGAGTTAGTGATAGACTACCAGAACTGCCACGTATGGTATTTGATATATTACAACATACGCAGATGAATTTAAAAACCACGCCATCACACCAAGTTAGTAAAGCTAAAGAACCTAAGAAAAAGCATCGATTTGCATTGGGTGCAAGTGCTTTATTAATATCTACAGGCGCTATAGCAAATATAACTAAAGATACTAGCTCTCTGACTAAGTTGCAGGATTTAATCACTACTCATAGTACAACCATATTGATAGCAGGTGTTGTTTGCTTGGCTTATTATATTTTCAAAAAGGAGAAATAAATGTCTGATTGTATTTTTTGTAAGATTATCACAGGCGAGATTCCATCAAAGAAAGTTTATGAAGATCAAAATGTTTTTGCTTTTCATGATATCAATCCAGCTGCTGATACTCATGTTTTAGTTATTCCAAAGAAACATATAGCTAGCCTGAATGAGCTAACTGAAGAAGATGAAGAGCTTATGGGTAAATTTATGTTAAGTATACCTAAGGTTGCTAAACTACTTGGTTTAAAAGGTTTTAAAACTGTTTTTAATACTGGTAAAGAAGGTGGACAGATGGTTTTTCATATTCATGCTCATATACTAGGTGGTAGAATTAAACTAAAACTTCCTGAGTAAGCCTTACTCGGCTAATATCATCACTGGTGGTGGGAATGAGCTACTTGAGAAACTATTTAGCTCATGTAAACCACTAGCAAAGCTCACATTTATTAAACCCATAACTGAAACCACTAATAATACTAATTTTTTCATTTTGATACCTTTTCATATAATCTTTTAATTTGTTGATAGTATTATTACAAAATTATATACGATTATTAAATATATTGATTTTATCATACTTATAACATTTTCTTATAGTAAATAATTCATCAGAAAGAAAAATGTCATTCTACGACTTGATCGTAGAATCCAAGTTTAAAACCCATAATAAGTGGATCCTAGGTCAAGCCATAGGATAACAAAACGGCTTCAAAAGTTATTCGGATTAGCTACATTCCATATTACTTATTCTGGATGCACCAGTGTAACTATAGATATCTTATCAATCTGGCTACTTTCTGATATAGTTTCTATAAATTCTCTAATCGTTGCCCCTGTCGTTAACACATCATCAAAAACTAAAAGATGCTTGGCTCTTACTGGTTCCTTAAGTTTAAATACATTTTTTATCTGTGAAGCTCTTTTTTGTTTGGATGATTTAGCTTGTGACTTTGTATATTTCGTACGTGAGCAATTTGAAAACACTGTTCTAATATCAGCATATTCTGCTAATTCACTAGCAAGAAGCTCAGACTGATTAAACCCTCTATAGACATATCTAAGCCTATGTATGGGCACTGTAGCAATGGCATCAACATCAGCGAAGTATTTATCGCCGATCTTATCCCACCATTTCTGCATAAGCTTACTGAACACCCGCATTACTAACAAATCTTTTTGAAACTTAAGCTTTTGTAATAAATATCTAACCTCTGCAGTGTAACTAAGTAGATGATAGTAATCATACTCAATATCAAAATCTAACTTGTACTGCTGTGTATTCAAGTCTTCTTCTAGATTATGTAAACAGTAATTACAAACTATATCTTCTGCTGACTGTCTACATAATAAACAATTCTGAATAGAGAGTATTTGCAGTATTTTTGTTATAATCTTCATACAAATATGTTATTGCGATCACTTATGTTTAATTATAATCTCTTCTTAAATAGAATATCCAACAGAAAGTTATATCGACAATCTTTTATTAAAAATGAGATAGCTCATAGGCTACTCAAAAGACTTGACTTCATAAAGCTTAATCCATCAGATATCTTGGTAACTGGGTATTGTGATGACGATTATTTAAACAGTTTACAAAGTCGCTTTCCTAATACAAGAATACATAAAAACCAAGATCAAATCCAATCTTTCGATATAATTATATCAAATAGTATTATCCATCTAACCGATAATTTAGCTCAAGAATTAGATGACTACTATGAGCTACTAAATGATGATGGCATCCTTTTATTTTCGACCTTTGGCGATAAATCTTTTGACTCTAT
This sequence comes from Francisella salina, assembly GCF_000219045.1. Classification (NCBI taxonomy): domain Bacteria; kingdom Pseudomonadati; phylum Pseudomonadota; class Gammaproteobacteria; order Thiotrichales; family Francisellaceae; genus Francisella; species Francisella salina. The sequence goes on along the minus strand of NC_015696.1, from coordinate 445,554 downwards.
GAAAAAGGCTTTTGCAACTATTAGTAAGTCAAAGCATACAAATGATATGATAGATCTTCTAACATGGGGTAATACCCTACAAACTAGTAGATACAAAACTCCTGCTATCGAATCAGATCTTATTACATTTACTTATGAGAACACTAATACTGTCTTTGAAGATATTAGACATCTCAATGAGCCTCTAGCAGATACAAATATGCATACTTGTTTGACTGGTAAAAACATGTGGAATACTTTTATTAATAAATTTAAGCAAAATCTACAATTAGAAATAGAAGCTCTATACGGTTATGCGGTTCGCAAGAATGAAGATAATAATATAACCCCACGCGCAAATCCTAATAGAATAAGCCTAGACGAGCTTAAAAAACAAATAACGGAGTTTAAAAAGAATTAATAGTTTTATTTTAGCAGTACATGATAGACATAGATGATAGCTGTTGCCAATCATAATCAGGACATTTAGTAGGCTTTTTAAGTGGCTGACAATATGTTCTCCATGTACCACCACCATAAGTCTTCATTATCAAACATTTCTTATAGCGCTTCTGTTCACCACTTAATAAACCAACTGTTGTTATTTGCTCAATAGGATAACCATCTTTTAGTTTATATTTAAAATCATCATTTTCATCTTTATCTATATCATTGAAAGATTCTTCAATATCCTTAGGAGTACTAATACTTTCAAGAAGTCCATCATGGTTTTTTGGTTTATAATCCTCATCATAGTTTTTAACATTTTCATTTATATAATCACCTGATGATTTTTCTGAATATGTATTATAGGACTCATCAAATTTCTGATCTACTTTCTGTGTTTGGTTACTATTGACTATATCACTCGCTTTACTCAAAGTATTACCTGCTGTATTCTTAATAAAATTGTCTTTTTCTTTTTTAGACCTTTCTTCTAATTCTTTATTGAAAGCATCAATCTTTTTTTTGGTTTCAGATGGTGTGCTATCTGCTAAAATAGCATTTGCTTCTGCAATCAGCTTATCATAATCATCATCACTTGTATCAACCAAACTACTCAATGCATCTCCATAATCATTTGCCTTAGGAACATTATCATCACTCTGATTTGTATCGAGAATCTGAGTGTTATTAGATGATGTGGGCGCCGTATTAATTGCTGAATCTGTATTTATAGATGTTTTTTGAGCATAATCTCGTAACGGATTATCACTCGTGTCTACATTAACTGCTTGATTAGCTTTAGCTGTAATAGTATCAGCAAAAGAACTGCTAAAAAATAAAGATACCATAATGAAAGAAGATAAAATCTTTATTTTCATAATTTATTAAAAATATTTTTCCTAAACAAAGTATATTCGATATTAGACATATAAAAAAGAGCTTTTAACTAAAGATATTAAATAACAATCTGTTCTTCATGTAGTTCAATACTATAGTGTTCTAAAACCTCTCGTTTTATGAGCTCTATAAGTCGCAGTATATCTTCACCCGTAGCATGACCATTATTAACTATAATACCTCCATGTTTAGGGGATATCTGAGCTCCTCCAACTTGCTTACCTTTAAGTCCCAGCTCTTCAACCATAACTCCTACAGGCATATTTGCTTGAGGTCTCTTAAAAACACTTCCCGCTGTAGGTTTTTGAGGCAAATTCAATAATCTTCTCGAATAGATATCATCAAGTTTCATTTTAATCTCTTGCTTAGATTTTGATTCAAACTCAAACTCCGCTGATAAGATACAAATATCATTAAAATATTTAAACATAGAGTATCTATAACCATACTCAATATCGTCTTTGAGATATTTCTTTATTTTTTTTGTTTTGAGATCCAGAATCGTAACACTTTTCACATATGTATATATTTCATCTCCATAAGCGCCGGCATTCATAATCAGTGCACCACCTACACTAGCTGGAACATCATAAAAAGTCTCTATGCCGCTTAAACCAGCCTCATAGGTCGCAAGTGCAAGATCTTGTAATAAGACTCCTGCTTGAACTTTTACACATTTATCATCAATATTAAAGGAATTAAAATTTTCACAAAATACCACAAACGCAACATCATCATAATATTCTTTTGAAAAAATAACATTACTACCGTTACCAAGAAAAAATACCTGATTATGCCTATTCACAATTTCTAATAACTCTTTTTCATTATCTGGAAAATAAACATGCTTAGCATAAGATTTTATGCGATATGTATTATACTGTTCTAAAGATATATATTTTGACATCTGCTACCTAAACATTACCATCTAAAATCTCAATCTGCATAAAATGAGACATGTTTTCTATAAGATTATTATACCCTCTAAAAATTTGATGAGCATTATTAATAGTCGAAAACTCATCCAACAATGATCCAGCCATTAAACATGCCATGCCTGCTCGCAAATCTTTTACACTCATTACAGCAGGACGTATATTTTCCAAATCGCTAACAGGGATTATTTTTATTAAATTATTATCTATTGAAATATTGAAACCCATCTTACGGATCTGGTACACATAATTGATGCGTTCAGGATATACGGTATCTTGAATAGTACTTGAACTATTTGCCATAAATAACATAACTGCAAATATAGGCTGCAAATCTGTAGGAAAATGTGGAAAAGGTGCTGCTATTATGTCATCACCTTTTATAATGCTATCTTTACCGAAGAATTTAATACTATTACCAGCTTGATCATACTCCCATCTAGCACCTATATTTGTGAGCTTTTCAAGAGGCTTTTCAATGTTATAAGTATCATTAGTATTAATATTCGTAATTGTAACATTTGTTTTATATAAATAAGCCATAGCAGCATAGGTCATAGCTTGAATTCGATCAAAAATTATCTCAAACTCACATCCTGACAACCTAGAAACACCAATCACTCTGATCTTCCTACTATCAGTATCAAAATAAATATTTGCACCACATTGATTTAGATAGTCAATTAAAGTAACAACTTCCGGCTCTAAGGCAACATTTTCAAGAACTACCTCAGAACTACCTATGACAGCATACATGACCAAATTCATAGTAGCACCAACAGAAGGAAAAAGCATTTTAAACTCAGCGTCTTTTTCTTCCTTATAGATAACATCTATATAATCATCCGCCAACTTCACTTCTGCACCAAGAGCTTCCAACCCATTAAGATGAATATCAAAAGGTCTTTTCTCACTAAAGCTACAACCTCCAGGAAAGCCAATTCTTACACGACCCTTCTTCTTCAACATAGAGCCTAGTAGCATCAGTGAGCATCTAGTTTTAGATGTCATCTCACCGCATAACTCAAGAGGTTCATTCGAGATAGAACTAGTATCAATAGTTACACACTCTCCCTTCTCTACAACTCTAGCACCAACATTTTTTAAAATTTCCTTAGCTCCTTTATAGTCTAAAAGAGTTGTAGGTACATTACAAAACTTGGTCTTAGTATCTGGAATCAATCCTGCAAAAATTAAATGTAGCAGAGCATTTTTTGCACCACTAATACTAATCGTTACTTCTTCAGCAATTTTATTTAGCTTTTTTACTCTTACTGCCTTCATCTTTTGTTCTCTTATTTTTTCTATCTGCAAAAGGATTGTCTGACTGTTTAAATTCAAATACTATAGGAGTACCACGAAAATCTAAAGCTTCTCTAAAGAAATTTTCTAAATATCTTTTATATGAATTAGGTAATCTATTAACTTGGTTACCATGTATAACGATGACAGGAGGATTATGCCCACCAACATGAGCATACTTAAGCTTAATTCTAAATTTACCAACCATCGGGGGTGAATGAGCCTCAACAGCAAGTTGCATCAAACGAGTTGCATCTGCTGTAGTTATTTTTTTATTCGCACAATTATATGCAGTATCTATAGACTCAAACACATGCCCCACATTTGTACCATGCAATGCTGAAATAAAGTGCATATCGACATAATCTTCTAAGAAGAATAATTTTCGCTTCAAATCTTGTTTAACTTGATTGCGATCTTCTTCAGTCATACCATCCCACTTATTTATAGCCAACACAAGTGCTCTACCATTCTTGATAGCAAAATGTATCAAACTTAAATCTTGATCTGAAATTCCTTGTCTTGCATCAACCACAGCAACCACAACATTTGAATCTTGTATTGCTTGTAGAGTCTTAATAACAGAAAACTTTTCTAATGTCTGTTTTACCTTACCCCTTTTACGCACACCTGCTGTATCAACAATAGTGTATTTATGCCCATGGCGCTCAAACGGAATACTAACACTATCGATAGTAGTTCCAGGCATATCAAAAACCACCACTCTGTCTTCTCCAAGCATTCTATTTGTAAGTGTTGATTTGCCTACATTAGGACGCCCAATAAGCGAGAAGTGTATACCATGGCGCAGTTGCTCCTTATGTTCTTGTGTCTGAGTGTAGTCCAGATAGTATTCATTCAGAGGTTTTTTAAGAAATTTATCGATAAGTTTTTGGGTGTTTCTACGATGTGCTGCTGATACTGAAAATACTTTTTCAAAGCCAAATTTATAAAAATCCGCCATTGCAGACTCTTCTTCAACACCATCTACTTTATTCACGACAACTACTACTTTCTTATCTTTCTGACGCAAAAGATCGGCAACATACTCATCTCCAGCTGTTAAACCTGATCTACCATCAACCACAAAGAAAACTAAATTCGCTTCATCTATTGCCATCTGAGACTGTTTTGCCATAAACTCATCAAAACCTGCATCTTGATCTGATATACCTCCAGTATCGACAACAAGATAATCTAAGCCATCGTATTTAGCCTGACCATATTGACGATCACGAGTTACTCCCTCAAAATCAAAAACCAATGCATCACGAGAGTTTGTTAAAACATTAAAAAGAGTAGATTTACCAACATTAGCTCTACCAACTATTGCAACCAAGAAAGACATATATGTCCTATAAATTTATTATATATACTAATTACTAATCTTACTCTATTTATCGATTTTTATAAAGCTAAAGCTCATATTAAACATACACAGATAAATCTATAGTGAACGTATTCATTTTCTGACCATTATACAAGCTTTGCCAAGAGTACTCTGGGCCAACCAGTACATTATCATCAAATAAAGACCTTTGGGTAGATATCAAAATCTGATCTTTAATCCCTGAAGCTGTTTTGAAAGTCCCAACCCCTGCAGATAGTGGCATAGGAATATTATCAGCATTATAAGAGTGTCCATAACTGGCGTTAATATTTTGCCCCTTACCAAACAATGTTAATGTATACGCAGCCTGTACTGTAAAAGCTCCTGCATAAGCATTACCATAACCGTTAAACTGTGTACTTTGCGTAGTAGTCGTTGCCCAACCTGCCCCAAGATTTAGATTACCAGGTAAAAAAGGTATACTCTGGATACTAATTGCTGTATCGACATTAAACTCACCAACACGATTATTTATAAAACTAAACCTACTATTAGCTCCTCTAATATCATGCATATATCCCAGGTTAAAACCAATTTGTCCTAGATTATCAATTTTTACAGCATCGAAGTATGCTAATGAAAAAGTTGCATGATTCTCCGCATCAAAAAGCGTAAAGTTGGCATTTGAGGTGTCACCTCTATAGTTTATAGCTGCATTGGTAATTCTATTTGGTCTAAACATGTTCGCAGTAATACTATTTGTCCATGGACCACCACCACCATAAGATCCAACAGAAGGTCTATACTTACCAACAGATACAAATACTGGTGTTGTGTCAAGATTACCAAAAATAACAAAACCATCCTGAAGATCATAGTTATTATTTTGATCAGCGACAAAATCCATATTAGCGGTTACATAATGCCCAAGATTTGCCAAAAAATATAGTGTTGCACTTGTTAGGTATATGTTTTCGCCATTACCGTCAAAGGTTCCACCTGACCTTGTTGTAATATTGCTACCATTCCATGTCTGAGCATCTGCCTGAATAAATCCACCAAAAAAGATTGCATAATCATCAAAGAATGCTCTCTGCCTAAGAATACTTGATGCAAAAAGGTTACTTGGTAACTGACCAATCGGTACAGTGTTATTACTTGAGAATGAGCCCACATAAGTAACTTCACCCTGCGTAGTAATCTTAACTTGATCACCAACATCGACCTGGTCGCTATCGCTATTAGCAGGGGCGCCTATAACCATTTGCTCTTGCAAATACTGCTCTCTAACTCTTACATTTTTATCAAAATCACTAAATTCAATATTAGCTTTTTGTTGCGAGCCTAAGCCAACCTTGACTTCTGTATTTTCTTGCTGATCTAAATTATTAATCTCTGCTTGTAGCAATTTAATTTGACTTGCTAATTGAGCAACTTCCTGTTGACTCAACTGTTGCTGATCATCTGCATAAGAGATGTCAAAAATTGAAAAAATTAATGCTGAAGCATATATCTTTTTTTTAAGCATTCATAATATATTTCTATACGTATACTGACATATCGAGAGTAATTGTATTCATATGTTCACCACTATATAGTCTTTGATATGCATACTCTGGACCAAATAGAACGTTATCATCAAAGTATGCTCTCTGAGCAGAGAAAATAAGCTGCTCTTTAATGCCCGTTGCAGTATTACCAAAGTTCGGTGATGCATTTGCTGTACCCATTGGTATTGCTTGAGAATTGTATGATTGACCATAAGTAACGTTAAAGTTAGTATTTCTACCTCCTAGCATAGCTGCGTAGTTGAGTGCTCCGTACCATGCACCTGCTAACACATTACCATTACCAACACCGTTAAACTCTTCAGCATTTGTGGTACTTGCCCATCCGGCACCTATCTGGAATATTCCTCCCCACATACTATAAGCCAAGTTTCCATCAACGTTAATAGCACCAACTGTATCTCCTTTTCTATTCAAATTATCCAGAGCTAATGGAATAGAGCTATTTCCAGCACCTGCAATATTATATACATAACCAACGTTAAAACCTGCACCTAGATTAGGAGTCCAACTATCCGCATAGAATAGACCTGTAGAGAAGTTTGCATGCTTGTCATCTGAACCAAACACAGCCACAGATGCGTTCCATACGGCATCCTTATAGTTTAATGAAACGTTAGTAACATTATCAGGAGCTAAGAAACCGGTAATACCACCTGTCCATGAACCACCACCACCATAAGATCCAACAGTTGGTTTGTTTCTACCTGCTGTTACAAAGAATGGCGATGTATCAAGGTTACCAAATATAACAAAAGCGTTACCTAAACCAAAGCTTCCTGACTCATCTGTATCAAAGTCAAACTGCGCTGTTACATAATGCCCTAGATTTGATAGGAAATACAGTTTTGCATTCGTTAGATATATGTTTTGTCCATTAGCAGATAATCTTTGATTGTTAGGATTATTCTTAGTAATTCCACTACCCCACCATGCTTGTGCATCTGCCTCGATAAAGCCACCAAAGAATACCGAATAATCATCAAATTTCTCTCTTTGACCTAATAATGTAGATGCAAAAAGGTTTGAAGAAATCTGTCCAATAGGGATACTGTTGTTACCAGAGTATGAACCTAAGTAAGTTACCTGACCTTGTGTAGTAATTGCTGGAGCCCCACCTACGTCAATACCACCATTTGAGCTGAAAATACCTCCAGCTGGCTGATCTCCTAAACTTACAATTGAGTCGCTAGCACTAACATTTTGCATAATATCAGAAGGATCACTATCAGACACTAGAGCTCGACTTAAATCTCTACCTTCACCATTACCATTACCACCAAGAGATCCAGGGTTTTTATTGCCATCTACTTTTGAACTATATGTAGTAAACGATGAGCTACCATTAGATGTATTCTTTAAACCACCATTAGCATTTTGTGATTTTAACTGCTGTAACTGACCTTGAAGCTGCTGAACCTGCTTCTGTAAACTAAGCAATAGCTCTCTCTCATTCACGCTACCACTTGACTGCTGAGAAGCATTTGCTGAAGTCGAAGTTGAGCTTGTACTATTTTGTGATGATTGACCAAGACTCTGATCTCCAATACTTGTAGCTCCCAAAGGCCCTCCCTGAGAAACCACTTGTGGGGAGTCTTCTGAATAAGCATAACCATAGCAAGCTAGTAAGCTGCCAACCAACATACAAGTTCTTTTCAATCTACCTACCACAACTCTTCCTCAAAAAATATTTAACTAGTGACATAGAAAAATCTTTTTGAGTCTAGCATAATTTTATGGTTGGTTTCAACAAATTTTATGCATCAATATAAGATAAGATTTATTAATTTTAGATAGGCATATAAGGGGCGTAAGTTGGTGTCCAAGACGATAAATTAATTAATCTTTCTACCTCACTATCAAACTCTTCCTCTGTAAGATCTTCCAAATCAACGTCTACACCATGAACATTTTCCAAAATAGCTTGCTTAGCTACTGCTTTAGTTATCTCTTTCGTTACTTCAACTAAGTCAGATATTTTAGCAAGCAATGGCTGTGTTATGTCTTCATTGATTACCATTGGAGATAATTCACTCAACCTGTAACAAGCAGCTCTAATCATACCTTTTGTAAGAATTTTTGCATGCACTGCAACTGAACCGAGACCCAAACCAGGAAATATAAAGGCATTATTACCTTGAGAAATTCTATATTTACACCCATTATATGTTACATCTGGGAATGGACTACCTGCGGCTATCAGTGCCCTACCTTCTGTCCACTTAATAATATCTTCAGGTAATGCTTCACATAGCGAAGTTGGATTAGATAAAGGCATAATAATAGGATAATTATTATTTTTAGCCATTGTTTTAATGATTTCCTCATTAAATGATCCTGGCTGACCTGAGGTTCCAATTAAAATATCACATTTTGTATTTTTGACAGCTTCTTCTAATGTTATATAACTTGGATCTTCGACTTTCCAGGTATCAATCTCATCACTAAATTTAACAAAAGGCTTCTGTTCAGGTGTAATTCTTTTCGCTCTTAACTTATCGCATACCAAACCATATCTATCAACCAAATAGATACTCTTCATAGCTTCTTCGATAGATACACCCGCTCTATCTGATATTACATCTGCAAGCTGTCTTGCAATACCACATCCTGCACTTCCAGCACCATAGATAACTATTCTAATATCACATATACCACTTATAGCTTCTTCGGGAGTCAACTCTCCCACCTCTATCCTTTTTGCACTAGCAGTCTTGACAGCGGCTATACAGTTAGCTGCTGCCACAATACCTGTACCTTCTATGTCATCATTAAATGTACATAGCTTATCCTTATATTTCTCAAGGATACGTGTAGCATTATCACGACCCAGATCTTCCCAGTGCAAAAACACATTAGGAAACCTTGTCTTGACCTGACTTACAAATTCTTCAATAAATTCATCATAAGTCTCACCTGAAACCCTTGGCAGGCGTATACCAAGATAGCCAGGTGCACTTAGCAACTGATCGTTATTAGTACCCATATCCAACTGAACTGGTAAAACTCTAGCAGGATCTATACCACTAGCAGCAACATAAACCATGATCTTACCAATACTGATATTCATACCACCAATACCTTGATCGCCAATACCAAGAACAGCTTCACCATCTGTTACAAGGACTAAATCAATACTGTTATACTCATATCTCTCTAAGATCTTAGCAATATGTTTTTTGTGGCTTATAGATAAGAAAAGTCCGCTCTGTTTTCTAAATGAGCTACTATACTTTTGTACTGCTTCCCCAACTGTAGGTGTATATATAGTAGGCATTATATCTTCGATATTTTCGCGGACAAAATGATAAAAAAGAGTTGTATTTAAATCATGCAACCTATTCAAAAATACATATTTCTCAAGAGCATTTGGCTTTTGATCAAGCTGCCTTTTAACTCTAGCAGCTTGCTCGTCCAAACTTTCAACTTTCTCAGGAAGATAACCGATTAAATCAAATGCAATTCTTTCCTCTTGGCTAAAAGCAACATCTTTATTTAAAACACGATTATTTAATAATTGCCTACCAGTAAGGTTTGTCTCAATCGCAAAAACCTTACCAATCTTATTCCTTAATTTTCTAATTCTTTTCTCACGTGCCATGATTTAAACCACTCAATAATAATTTGTGTTATACGATAACCTAAACATCTAACAGATAAGTATCTATCAGTAGTTGCTTTTTTTCAACAAAAAATGAATACTATAGGCTATTATACTCCTAAATAAAATAGCTTTAAACCTTCTTTTTTATAATGAAAATTATTACAAACTTAACCAAAACTAATAATTCTTCAGCCAAAGCTGTAGCTATAGGCTCATTTGACGGTGTTCATCTAGGACACCAAGCAATCATAAAAAAGCTTATCAATATAGCTAAGGAGAACAACCTAGTACCTTGTATTATGTTTTTTGAACCTTTACCTAAAGAGTTCTTTCTCAAAGAAATTGCGCCTTCGAGAATATATGATTTTAGGAATAAGATTATCAATCTCAGTAAGTTAGGAGTTGAATATATAATCTGCCAAAAATTCAATGAAAAATTTGCAAATATAGAAGCAAAAGACTTTATTGAGGAATTTCTTGTTAAAAAGCTAAATACAAAACATATAATAGTTGGCGATGATTTCAAATTTGGCAAAAACCGAACTGGCAACTATGAACTATTAAAACAATACTCCCTGACTCACAAATTTACAGTTGATAGAATTTCTACACTTAATCTTGATAATCACCGTATAAGCAGTAGCCAAATTCGACAGTCTATTGCCGAGCACAATATCAAACAAGCAAACAAATTACTTGGAAACTCACTAAAGATTAATTCGAGAGTTTTACACGGACAAAAAAACGGTAGAAAAATCGGGTTTCACACAGTAAATCAGAAGCTGCTCAAGAATTCAGCATTAAAAGGAGTATATTTATCAAAGGTTCACATTGGTAACGAAATATTCTATGGAGTTACCAATGCTGGCACTCGACCTACTATTGATGGTAAAAATAATCTTCTAGAAACACACATATTTAACTTTGATGAATATATTTACGGCAAACACATAACAACTGAAATTATTGACTTTATTAGACCAGAAAAAAAATTTAACTCGTTTGATGAACTTAAAGCTCAGATTTCTAAAGATACAGAAACTGCAAAAAAATTAATAACTACATTATAAAGAGTATTAACATAATAACCTTTGTACTTTATAATCTCAGCTTAAGTAATTTTAATTTCAGAATATAAACTATTTATAAATATCTAAGGAACCCTCATGAGTGACTACAAAGACACCTTAAACCTTCCAAAAACATCTTTCTCAATGAAAGGCAACCTGGCAAATAAAGAACCTATGATTCTTAACAAGTGGGAAAAACAAGGTATTTACAGAAAAATCAGAGAACATTTTGCTGGTCGAGATAAGTTTGTATTACATGATGGTCCTCCATACGCTAATGGAAGTATACACGTTGGACATGCTGTTAATAAGATTCTGAAAGATATAATTGTCAAATCAAAAACACTAAGTGGGTATGATGCCCCTTATATCCCAACATGGGATTGTCACGGCCTGCCTATAGAGCTACAAGTAGAGAAAAAGCACGGTAAAGCTGGACAAAAAATATCTGAAAATGCATTTAGAAAAGAATGTCGTAAATATGCAAAAAAACAAGTAGAAATACAAAAGAAAGATTTCAAGAGATTAGGTGTATTAGGTGAGTGGGATAACCCCTACCTGACTATGGACTTTAATTATGAAGCTAACATGATTAGAACATTGGCAAAGATTATTGAAAATGGTCATTTAAGTAAAGGTTTTAAGCCTGTACATTGGTGCACTGACTGTGGATCAGCACTTGCAGAGGCCGAAGTAGAATACATGGACAAAGTTTCTCCAGCCATTGATGTAAAGTTCAAAATTAAAGACAAAGCGAAGCTTGCTAAAGCCTTTGGTCTTGAGTCACTGAATCATGATGCTTTTGCAGTTATTTGGACAACTACTCCATGGACGTTACCAGCGAACCAAGCCATAGCTGTTCACAACGAACTTAACTATAGTCTAATCAAAGTTGAAGACTCATACATCATACTAGCTGAGAACCTTGTTGAGCAGACTATCAAGAGATATGCAATCGAAAATGCTCAGGTTATAGCTAATACAAGCGGCAACAAGCTAACAGGAATCATAGCAGAACATCCTTTCTATAGTCGTCATATACCAATTTTACACGGAGACCATGTAACAGATGATTCTGGTACAGGTATGGTTCACACAGCTCCAACTCACGGTGTCGAGGATTTTGCATTAGGCGTACAACATGATTTATCTATGGAAATTTTTGTAAAAGGCAACGGTTGTTATAGTGAGAATACTAAGCTCTTTGCCGGTGAATTTGTCTTTAAGGCCAACGACAGAATCATTGAGCTCTTAGGTGAAAAGAAGCGCTTAATGAATTTTGACAAAATTAAACATAGCTATCCTCATTGCTGGCGTCATAAGACTCCTTTGATATTTAGAGCCACACCTCAATGGTTCGTTAGTATGGAAAAAGAAGGTTTGCGCGAAAAGGCTATTGAGGCAATCAAAGAAACTAGCTGGGCTCCTAGCTGGGGACAAGCCCGTATAGAGGGTATGATTAAAGATAGACCAGATTGGTGTATATCTCGTCAAAGAACTTGGGGGGTACCATTACCTCTATTTATTCACAAAGATACTGAAGAATTACACCCTAACACTATCGAAATACTTGACAAAGTAGCTCAAAAGATAGAAGCAGGTGGTATTGAAGCGTGGTTTAATGCAGACGATAGTGAATTCATATCTGAAACAGATACATACAAGCGCGTAAAAGATACTTTGGATGTATGGTTTGACTCTGGCTCATCAAGTATGTGCATTTTAGATATAGATAAAAATTTAAGCTACCCGGCCGATTTATATTTAGAAGGTTCTGATCAACATCGTGGCTGGTTCCAAACATCTCTATTAGTTGCTATGTCTGCTAAAGGTAGCCAACCATATAAAGAAGTTTTCACCCATGGTTTTGTAGTTGATGAACATGGACGCAAAATGTCCAAATCTCTAGGCAATGTAACCTCACCTCAAGATATTTATAATACTTTAGGTGCAGATATACTTCGTCTATGGACAGCATCTACTGATTACAAGAGTGAAATGGCTGTTTCTGATCAAATTCTAAAAAGAACTGCTGACACTTATCGTAGATTACGCAATACTGCTAGATTCTTATTATCAAACCTAGAAGGCTTTAATCCAGAAACAGATATTATTGAGTTTGACAAACTAGTCAAGTTAGATCAATGGGCAATAGCTAAAACAAAAGAATTCCAAGACAAAATAATTGAAGCTTACGATAAATATCAAACTCATACTGTAGCCCAGTTGATTCATCACTTCTGCTCTATTGAAATGGGTAGCTTCTATCTAGATATCATCAAAGATAGACAATACACTGCAAAAGCAGATGGCCATCCACGTAAATCAGCTCAAACTGCCATATATCATATAGTACATGCTCTAGTAAGATGGATGTCTCCTATACTTTCATATACAGCCGATGAAATTTGGGAGGCTACACCAAAGACTACTGACCTACCTATTCAACTTTGTGAGTGGTATACTGATCTAAAATCATTTAATAACCAAGATGAGTTAAATCTAGAATTCTGGGCAAAAATTCAAGAAATACGCTCAGAAGTTAATAGAATACTTGAGATTAAAAGAAATGAAGATGTAATTAAAGCATCATTAGAAGCAGAAATCATCATCTATGCAGATAATGACAATTATAAGCTTTTAGAGAAACTTGGTAATGAGCTTAGATTTTTACTGATATCATCAAAAGCGAGTCTGAGAGCTATTGAGGAAAGAACAAATAACTCTATTGAATCAAATATCACAGGCCTAAATGTTGAAGTTAATAAGATTGAAGAACCGAAATGTGAAAGATGTTGGCACCGTAGTGCCACTGTAGGTCAAAATCAAGAATATCAAGATATCTGTAGTCGCTGTATTGAAAATATTACTACCGAAAACGGAGAATCACGTGAGTTCGCTTAAATATAAGCTTAAATATTTTATTTTAGCAATTGCTATTATAATTGCTGATTTATACACAAAATATTTGGCTAATACACAATTAGAATTTGCACAACCTGTAAAGGTGACTAGCTTCTTTAATTTTACTTTATTATACAACCATGGAGCCGCATTCAGTTTACTAAGCAATGATCAAACATCATGGCAAATGATTATGTTCGCCACTATTTCATTAATCGCTGCAATTGTGCTTATATATCTGATAATCAAACAACCAACTAGTGCAAGACTTAACCTAATCTCATTCTCACTTATATTAGGAGGAGCTCTAGGTAACTTCTATGATAGGGCTTTTCAAGGTTATGTCATCGACTTCTTAGATTTTCATATCGGTAATTATCACTGGCCATCTTTTAATATAGCTGATTCAGCAATAACCTGTGGCGTAATACTTCTGATACTTGCTTCGTTATTTACCAAAAAATCATAGTGTTTTCTTATAGTCAGTATAGAACTGCCTAGCTTTAAACTCATTCCCTCCGTAAGAAATACTATATACAGTTTGGCCCATTTTTGAATCCTGTTCCATAATAACTCCCATATACTTCATATCAGGAAGAGGCTTATTAAGTTCCGCGATAATAGTAGCCGTTTGAGGTAACTTCTCATTAATCATGATTGTATAACCGTTATCTTTAAGATACTCAATCAACTTCTTATACCTATCATTAAAATCCTTTCCATCTAGACGAATAACTTGATCTGGATAGTTCGCAACTAAAAATCTAGCTCCATCGATATCATTTGTATGCTTACTATAACTAACTTCTCTAGCTTTACTATACCTTGTTAACTTATCATAGTGATCAATATTGTCCTGAATATCTTCTTTTATAGTACAAGAAGCCATAGACAAACCCACTAAACTCAGCACAAATATTCTTTTATACATTTCAAACTCAAAACACGAGAATCCCAATAGACTAATTATAACTCTAAAACACCTATTTTATAAGCTTTTGATATACACAAAAACAATATCATCAGCATGCTTTATTTATGTACAAAATATCCATACAATATAAAGAAAAAATTCTAAGATAACCATGTCTAAAGGTTCTACTACTAAAAAATGGATTCAAGAGCATACTTCTGACTACTATGTAGCTCAAGCTAATAAACTTGGCTATCGTAGTCGAGCAAGTTTTAAAATCCTTGAAATACAAGATAAATACAATTTATTTAAACAGAATATGTTTATAGTTGATCTTGGAGCTGCTCCAGGAGGCTGGTCAGAGCAAGTAATAAAATTTATAGGCAACAATGGTAAACTTATTGCTTTAGATTTGCTTGATATGACTCCAATTGCTGGAGTAGAGTTTATTCAAGGTGATTTTTCAAGTGATGAAACTTACGATAAACTAATTCAACTCATCAATAATAGAAAAATTGACTGTGTAATATCTGATATGTCTCCTAATCTTAGTGGTAACAAAACTTCTGATCAAGCTAGATCTATCCACCTCCTTGAGCTGGCCTTAGACTTTGCCAATACTAATCTCAACAAAAACGGCTCATTTGTTGCAAAAGTATTTCAAGGTCAAGGTAGTGATGAGTATATTAAACTAGTGAGAGAATCTTTTAACAAAGTTGTACAGTTCAAACCTAAATCATCAAGACCCAAATCTAGAGAATTCTATATAGTGGCTGACGGATTTAAAGGGTAGATATTTTATTAAGATGGTTCTTCACAGCTGAAATGTCCTCTAAACCAAATAAATAGTCCCTCCTAAAAAAATAAATATCATAAGATATAAGTACCAAAACATATCAATATAATTAAATGAAAAATACTAAACAGTTATTTATTTGCTTTATTGGAATTGTTCTAATAGCCTCTATTTTAAGAGCCCCTATTACATCAGTATCACCACTACTTACAAATATTGTAAATACAATTAATATTTCTCCAGTAACCACCGGACTATTAGTTAGCCTACCATTACTAATTTTTGCAACATTATCTGTATTTATTTTTTCTTTTACAAAAAAACTCTCGTTGGAAACAAGCTTAATAGTATCTATAATATTGATAACTCTTGGTATATTAATACGCTCTCATATTAATATATATTCAATATTTTTAGGTACCATCATTATCGGTATTGGTATCACCATATCTAATGTTCTTATCCCAGTTTTTATAAAGAAAAAATTTCCAAACAATATACCCATTATGATATCCGTGTATGGATTAATGATGGGGCTAGGATCTTGGCTAACCATTAGTTTAATGATACCAATTATGCATCTAGCACAAAGACTCTCTTACTCAGACAATTCTGGCTTAACACTAGCACTATCAAGTGTTGCTATACTTGGTATAATAACTTTAATTATATGGCTACCTCAGCTTAAGAATAAAACCCTATTACCAAAAAATAATAACTCCACAAATCTCCATAGCCACATCTGGAAATCTAAGATCGCATGGCAAATAAGTATATTCTTATCATGTAGCGGTATACTTATGTACACTCTTTCCACATGGATTTCTTCCATTCTAGAAAGCAAAGGATACTCTATTCAGAATGCTGGTTATTTAGCAGGGTTATTTCAAATATCATCAAGCCTTCCTGTATTGATGATAACTCCTCTTATGAGAATATTAAAAAACAAAAATATTCTTACATTAGTATTTGCATTATGTAATTTTTTAGGAACTTTATTGCTTTTACTTAATGTATTTACTTTTATTGCAATTATAATGCTAGGAGTAGGAATTGGTGGTGCATTTATGGTCAGCTTAATATTGATAGGCATCAGAACTAGTAATACACAACTAGCTGCTGTCCTTTCTGGTAAATCTCAATCAATAGCCTATATATTAGCCGCTTTAGGTCCTATTATAACTGGGACATTCCATCAAATAACTTCTAGCTGGAAGTTACCTCTTATTATTTGTCTTTGTGTAACGGTTATTATGGTTATTTTTTCACTTTTTGTTGCAAATCCTGAAAAAATAAGCGTTGATGATATTTAAAAATTACTCTGACAATAGTCTTTAACATACTTTTTAGGAGAACATTTAAAAATCCTCTTAAAGAAAGTAACAAAAGTACTCGTCGATTCATACCCTAAGTACTCAGAAACCCAATTTACTGAATAACCTTCATATAATTTTTGTAGCGCTACAACAATATGCAATTGTTTTTTCCAATCACTAAAATTCATCCCTATATTTTTTTTGATTTTCCTTGCCAAAGTCTTACTACTAACAGAACATTCATAAGCCATATCAGATATATATTTATATTTTGTTGGTTTACCGAGCCATTGAAGAGCTACTTCTTGTAAAATCTTTTCTGAAGGTAAAGAAAAATTATAAAATGTTGGTAACATTTTTGATAATTGGTCAACTAAAACACTAGCTATTTTTTGATTTTCATAACTCAATTGGTCTAAAACTCTTTGTTGTGATAAGTATAGAATCAACTCTTTTATTAGAGGAGATATGTATAGCACACAAGCTTTCTTCGGCATATTAGCAAGCATTGACTTATCTACGAAAGCCATACACACTTCACCACCTTTTGTGATTAAATTACTATGATAAACATAACAAGGAGTCCATAATGCACTGCCTAAAGGTACTGCCCAAATATTAGCCTCGACATTTGACTGAATAAGCCCCTTAGTTGGCAATATTAATTGAGCTTTAGAATGACTATGATATTCAGACTCCTCATCACAGTCTTTAACTTGAGATTTTCCTACAATTAAAGCATTTGGATAGTTTTCCAGATCAAAATCAGTAGTTAAAGTATCTTGCATAAGCATTTAACTGAATTCACAAAAGGGTTTAAGAGATTCTATTATTAAATCTAAATATCATGCTTCCATAACTCTAGCATCCTATTAGCAACAACCTTATTAGCTTTTGCTGTTGGATGACAATAATCCCAACACAAGTATTTTTCAGGATCACCAAGTATATCTATATCATACTGGATATTACCTAAAGAATCTGCACCGCCATAGCTATCAATACATGCATCAGTAACATTCTCAAACCCATATTTTCTTGGAGAATCAATACAATCGTTTAATAAGGTAAAGAAATCAAAAAGCTTAAGATTAACATTGGGAAAAAGCATCTGTAACTCTGCAACACGATTTCTTAATAGTCCATTTTGCAAATTCACATTAGTCTTCAAATATGATTTAAAGAACTTACCAACCCAGTTAGAAAGATACTCTTTGTACCCCGGAGCTCTAGTCACATCAGGAATATTCCACAAGATTATATTTTTAGCTCCCATTTTTATAACTTTACGGACGATTTTACTCAAATCTCTTGCTACTCTGAATTTCGGCATCAAATTTATATATGGTATTTCATTGTATACCATGAACATGAAGTTATTTGCTCCACCATTCACAATAACCAAGTCATCATTAGCAAAACGACCTTCTTCATTCTCAAATCTAGCAACCTGATCAGATACTGAAAAAGAATGAAATTTTAATAGCGAAGAAGGATTGGCTCCATGAGTTAAAGCACCTCCAATAGCATAATTTTTATGCTTAATTTCCTGCGTTTTTTGGTCTTTAGCCAATATTTCGGCCAGTACCTCAGTCGAAACAAGACCATTTGAAAATCTTCCATTATGATATGGTTTACCCGGTATATCTAATGTCTTCATAATATTACCATTATCTAAAAGGCTGTCCCCGAAGACTACAATTCTACCTATTTGTTGCATATCTAATCCTTATACTCAAAAAAATTAGCCATCCAATGGGCTATTATCAAACTATTATCCCTAATCCTCAAACTTTCTAAAGCATGATGAAACTCATTTTTTATATCATCTTGATATTCTTTTATAAGAGCATGATTATGTACTTTTAGCATCTCAGGGTGTGCTTGTATCCCCAAAACATGATTATTAATACAAAACATCTGTACCTTGCAGTAGTCACTTGTGCTTATTAGCTCTGCACCCTCAGGCAACTCGACTATCATATCCTGATGATAAAACAATAAGCTCAAATAATTATGAAATGGACTCATCCACGGTTTTTTTGTAAGAACTTCAACATTACGTACCCCTACAGCAAACCCCATAGGCCCTCTCTCGACTCTACCACCTAAGGCTTGAGCCAAAATTTGATGTCCAAAACATATACCTATAATTTTTTTGTTTTGCTGATAGAGATTCTTTATCTCTGTTTTTAGCTTAACTATCCATGAAAGATTATCAAAAGCTGTAGCTTTACTGCCTGTAATAATAAAGCCATCATATTCATCATAATTATCGGGATATTCTTGGATAGTCACATCATAAATATCAAAATCAACAACCACTGATAACTTAAAAAAAAGATTGGCAAACATATCAGGATAATTACCACCTGCAACTCCACGTCGATGCTCAGGAATGTGATCTGTTTGTAATATTGCTATTTTCATCTTATATTTACATTAGTTTATTAGTGCATCAAATAGTATTTTTTTAAACTCTTCTGTCATTTCAAAAGTATAGCTATGATTCTTAGAACCACCACGAGCACCTTTTATAGTTAAAAGATTACCATCCTTAGAAATGTTTTTGATATTTATCACATCAATTCTTTCACTATCTAGGACCTCAGCTTTACGCTTCCAGTTATCTCTATATCTAGTAATAGCACTACGATACGAGCCTGATATTTTATTTTCTAAAGCTTTCTTTACAAATTCTTGAGCCCCTTGAGGTATTTCTTCTGCGAACTTTTTAAGCTCATATAGAGTCCTTACATCCTCAATAATACCTTTATTTGATAATTCACGGATATTGTCTTCTGCATCAGCTATTTTTAGACGCATCGATATCCAACTATTATCTCGACCTAAAACCTTAGCTATATCAGATTTTTTGACATTCTTATTTTCGATCAGATCTCTTAATGCATCTGCTTCTTCAAATGGTGATACATTCTCTCTTTGATCATTTTCTAAAAGCTGTAATAAAATAATACTTGCATCAGACTCTTCTTGCCTTACAATACACGGTATAGTTGTCAATCCTGCTTTTTGACTTGCTAAATATCTTCTCTCTCCAGCAATGATATGATGTGCTCCATCATCTTTTTTAGCAGTAACAATAATTGGCTGAATAACACCATTTTCTCGGATACTTTCCGCAAGAGAATCAATATTTTTAAATGTCTTTCTTGGCTGATTAGCATCAGGTTTAACAAGATTCAAAGGTAATTCAAAAAGCTGGCCCACTTTACTTGCTTGATCACTAAGCTCTTGTAATTGCATAGCTCTGAGAATATCTTTTTTTTCTTGAGCTACTGCATCATGAACTTTAGAATTAGTTTTACGATTCATTAAAGAAACTTTCTTGGCCATTATTTTTCTTCCCCAAAAAACTCAACTATTTCTCTAGCTAATTTTTTAACTTGAATATGTACTTTACTTTGCCTTGCATACTCACCCACATATACACCCTCAGCTTCAGCTTCTATAAACTTAACACTTTGAGATACATAAGCTTCAAAATAATTCCCATCCTCTTCAAAAAACTCTAGTAAACTCTTTGCCATATTCGATTGCATCTGCACTCTATTTGCAAAAAACTTGTATGGCTTTTCAGCTGTTAAAGCCAAATCCTTAGCCTCTATCAGACCTGATAAGTCCATTCCACTTGGAGAACATGGTATAACCACCAAGTCAGAGAGCAAAGCTGACTTTAGAGCTGCAGTTTGGAAATTAGGTGGAGTATCAATAACAACAAAGTCTAAGTTTTGTTTTAATTCTATAACCTTTTCTCTTACATTCTTCTCGTCAAGGCTATAAACAAAATCACCAGCATCATTGTTTTTTGTCATCCACATGTATGCATCAGGTTTATCTTTATCCATATCAACTATAGCAACTTTATAGCCTTGCTCTTTTAGGCCACACGCAATATTAATTGCCGTTGTTGTTTTTCCCGATCCACCTTTTTGTTGCAACAAAGACACAACTTTTGCACATTTTTGATTCATTTTAAAAAAACCTTAAAATATATAAATTAACTTATTATATAGAGTACTTAGGAAATTATAGTCTATATTTGCCTGCTATAAAACCAACTTTTATACATTAGCTATTGATAAGCTGAGTGTTTTCTTATATTTTATTAATTCATTCGCGAGTATTCGCAAAAATACTCTTTTTATACAAAATTATCTCAAAGGTTTAAAATGGCAAAAAATTTAGTAATTGTTGAGTCTCCTGCCAAAACGAAGACTATAAAAAAATATCTTGGCAACAATTTTGATATCTTGGCTTCATTTGGTCATGTTCGAGAAATACCCTCTAAAGATACATCAATTGATGTAAACGATAATTTTAAAATCAAATTTACAACAAGTGAAAAGAGCAAGAAACATTTAGATGCAATAAAAAAATCTGCAAAAAATGCAGAAAATATATATCTTGCTACCGATCCAGATAGAGAAGGAGAGGCCATATCCTGGCACGTACAAGAAGTACTTAAAAATGCACGCTTACTGAAGGATAAAAATGTTTATCGTGTTACATTTAATGAGATCACAAAATCAGCTGTAACGAATGCTATAGAAAATCCAAAAGAACTATCTATGGACTTAGTTAATGCTCAAAAAGCTCGTCAGGCATTAGACTTTCTTGTAGGATTTAACCTTTCACCTCTACTATGGCGTAAAATAACTAGTGGTTTATCTGCTGGAAGAGTTCAAAGCCCTGCTCTTAGAATGATAGTTGAACGTGAAATTGAGCGTGAGAATTTCGTTAAAAAAGATTACTGGAGCTTGACTGCTGATATATTCAAGCAAAAACAAATTTTTGCAAATCTGACTGAGTTTGACGGCACTAAAGTTGAACAGTTCACTTTCACCGCAGAAAAAGATGCTGAAAATGCAAAAGCAACCATCACAAAAGATGCTAATGGTTTTTTGATAGTAGAAGGTATTACTGAGAAAAAAACTAGAAGAAACCCATACCCTCCATTTATAACATCAACATTACAACAGGAAGCTTCAAAGAAGCTAGGCTTCACTGCTAAGAGAACAATGTCTACGGCTCAAAAGCTTTATGAAGGTATGGACTTAGGCAATGGCGAATCTGTTGGTCTTATCTCATATATGAGAACAGACTCAACCAACTTATCTAATGACGCCCTTAATGATATCAGAAGCTTCATTGAGTCTAAGTTTGATAAGGATATGTTGCCATCTAAACCAAGAGTGTTTGGTAAAAAATCACAAAACGCTCAAGAGGCTCACGAAGCAATTCGTGTAACTTCTGCTAGTAAAACTCCTGAGTCTATGAAACCTTATTTAACTACTGATGAATTTAAGTTATATAGCCTAATATATAACAGAACAATTGCTTGTCAGATGAAGCACGCAACATTGAATAGCACATCTGTTGATTTAATCACAGAAAATGAAAAACACAAGTTTAGAGTAACTGGTACCGTAATTGTCGATGCAGGATTCTTAAAAATCTACAATGTCGAAAAAGATGAAGATGAAAAAGAGTCTAATGATGAACAAACTTTACCAAAATTTGAAAAAGGTGAAAAAGTTCCTCTTAAAGATATTATAACAAAAGCTCATTCAACTGAACCTCCACCTCGATACACTGAAGCATCTCTAGTCAAAGCCTTAGAGAAGTACGGCATTGGTAGACCTTCGACTTATGCGACTATAATCTCAACACTCCAACAAAGAGACTATGCTGAAGTTGAAAAACGTCGATTCATACCTACCGATAAAGGTCGTGTCGTAAATAAATTTTTGACAGAATATTTCAAAAAATATGTTGAATACTCTTATACTGCTGGCTTAGAAAAAGAATTAGATGAAATTGCGCATCATAAAAATGATTACCTTACCGTATTAAACAGCTTCTGGAAGCCTTTCATTGAGAGAATTAACAAAATTGCTGAAGATGTATCTCGTAAAGATGTAGTCCAAGAAGAGCTTGATGAAGACTGTCCTGAATGTGGTAGCAAACTATCATCTCGCTTAGGCAAAAATGGTAGATTTATAGGCTGCACAAACTACCCAACCTGTAAATATACTCGTCGTGTCGACAGTGACGGCAAAGAAATAGAAAAAGAAGAACCTACTGTTGTCGAAGATAGAAAGTGCCCAGAGTGCGGATCAAATTTACATATCAAGCAAGGACGTTATGGTAAATTTATTGGTTGCTCAAACTATCCAACTTGTAAGCACATGGAGCCACTTGAGAAGCCAAAAGATACAGGCGTAGTGTGTCCAAAATGCAATAAAAATAATATTGTTGAGAAAAAATCTCGTAAAGGCAAAGTCTTTTATGCTTGTTCTGGTTTCCCTAAATGTAAAAATGCTTACTGGTATCCTCCAATAAAAGAAGAATGTCCAAAATGCAAATCACCAATACTTCTACATAAAACAACTAAAAAAGACGGTGAACAAAAAGCATGTCCTAATCCAGAATGTGATTATGCTGTACCATGGGAAGAAAACAAATAATAACATTTTGCTATCTAAAAAATTTCTATTTAAATATTAGTAACCAACACATCCCACATACTAAGCTTCTCTAGTATCTTTAAAGTTTATAAGCTAAAATTTGCATCTGCAATTTTAGAATGACTAGCTCATATCCACATAGGAGGGAAAATAAGAGGTAATACTGTTATACAAAATATACTAGCAACAACAGGTAAACCAACCAACAAATAATGCTTATATGAAATCATACCATCTATTTTTTGAACCTGCTTACTAAATATTGATAAGCAAAAGCCAAATACAAACACACAACCAAAGAGCCCTAATGATGTCTTAAACATAGCATTCAACATACCATCTATCATTCCAGCTGTTAGCATCATCACAAACATACAGTGATAAGGATTGATACAAATATCTATACGTTTTTTAAGTAAATTCTTAACCGCTGTAATAATAACTATAATCGCAGCAATAAAGGCTGGGATCCCCCACTGTGACCATATTTCTAATAGTAAATTATGTGGATACCCATCAGGTCTTTTTGTAATTGCTAAATAATTCCATTGCCCAACCCCAGTAAAAGGATGCTCAACCCCAACCCAAAAAGCTTCATTCCAAAGAGGGATCCTACCACTAAACCCACCTCGAATAAGATCAGCAGAAGATTTAATATTAGTATTATCAACCGCAGATATGAAATGAGTGTAGAATAAATCTAGTAAACATCCACAAACTAGAGTTAAGCCAAGTATCAAGACAACTATCTTAAAATACTTGCGAGCAAAAATAAAAAGCAAAGGTATTATTACAATATACTCAGCGAATATTGTTCTAAAAGCATGATTTATCAATACGAACCAAACTATAGTTAATGCTATAAAAGAACCTATCTTGTAAATAGGTCTTAGATCAATAAACCATGGTAACAATAACAAAGGCAGAAACCAACTAAAGTAATTATCCAAAAATCTTGGATTTAAGCAGTTATATATGAACAATAAAACTTTTTGGATGTTACCAGCAACTACAGCTCCATACACCGAATAATTAGCCAATGATAACTGTAGAAACAACGCTCCTCCAAAAAAAATCAAAGATAGCAATATAATCACATAAAAATACTGTACAGACTTAAAATTATCTCTCACATACCCAGCTATAAATAGCACACAAAAAAATTGCAAAAATGTTACACTAACTCCTTTAAATGCAATCGATGGAGAAATTGCAAAAGCTGAGGATATAACACCAAGTACAAAAAACATACAAATCGCATATCTTACTATACCACTAAAGCTCATAAATGTTTGTATAAGCTTATAGAAGGTCTGCTTATTTAGCAAAATAGCTATACTAGCTGTACAAAGCGTATAGAAAAAAATATAGTATCTATTAAAAAACAAATGAAGATTAGCTGTAAAAGTATCATTAAAATAGCCGGTAATCTTACCTCCAGATGATACGGGCACTAAATTCAAAGGTATATATTTCATAAATGGCATTAAAAACACACAAAATATTGAAATAGTAAGAAAATAAAATATACAATCATCAAAGTTTATTTTTCTTATAAAGTTTTTCACAGTTACTTCTCGAGTTAGAAATTTGAGTTAATTAAAATATAATAATTTAGATTTTTTAGAAATATTATTTAATTTCAAGTGAAGACTTAGCTAATTCTGAGTTATCTGATTTATTGACAACAGTTGCAGTCCAAACTCCATCACAAACTTTATCATCACTAAGAACACTCTGATTATCAACAGTATAGTCTTGAGCATCTTTAAATTTAGTAATAGGGAAAGAAGTGCTATAACAGTTTGTATCTTTAGGAGCTCTCCATGTCAAGTAGATGGTACCCTGAGGAGCACCATTCCAATTAGTTATAATCTTAGCTTCTATTTCATGAGATTCAGGCTTATAAATCATATTTAGAGAAGCTGTTGGTTTATCTTCGGAGCTATCTTGACGATCTTCTTGATCAGGATTATCAAGATTATCATCTGGATTAACTTGTATTGAATCATCTGAGCTATATAGCTTATCAATAAAGTTATTATATGTACTACAACTTGCTAACCCTGTAGCTATTAATATTAATAGTAAAAATTTTTTCATTATATTGTTACCTATCACTTTTAGTTTACTTTGTTCTCAATCACTGATTGACCTTTAAGTTGCTGTATCTCTTGAGTTGTTTTCTCAAGATTATCTTGCGTCTGCTTTGCTTGCTCTTCAAGCTTCAAAGACTTTTCTTTATATACACTCGCTTTTTTAGTATATCGTTTAAATCTCTTCTTAAGAACCGTCGAATCTTGTGCAGATTTTAAGAGCTTGTCTTTTATCTCTTGTTTTTTAGCTGCTACTTGTTCATTATGTTCTTCACTAAGTTTAGAGTATTCAGTTTGAAGCTGATTGAGCTCCTGCACTTTTTGGTCTAATAGACCTTTATATTTTTGCGATAGTTTTTCATATTTTTCAGCTCTTTGCTCAGCTTCCTGAGCTTCTTTTTGAAGCACTTGCGTTTGTTGCTCTAGCTGTTGCTGATTATCTTGCAAATTTGCCATCTTTTCACTATCGGTAGCACAACTTGTTAACATTAAAGCTGATACAGAAATCACACACATCAGCAGAACAGATATAGTTTTCTTCATAAGTTAAATCTATCTCTACAGTATCATAAGCATATATTTTATCAGCTAGAAGCTTTAAGTAAAGAAGATTAACAACTCAAGATAATAAAATAATTCATTATTTTGAATGAGATTTAAGTTCCGCTATTTGTTGAGATATTTTAGATGCTTGATTAGCCTGAGTTTGTGAAGTAGCTTTTAGATTATTTATCTGAGATTGATACCCATTTGCAAGAGTTCGATACTCATTTATTTTTTCATCAATTTTAGCTTTTTGAAGAGTCTTCTGAACCAGCTCTTTGTTAACTGCTATTGCACTATCATTATTTGGATCACTAAAGTTACTATACGCTTTCTTCAGATCATCAATATCACTACCTAACTTATCTGATTTTTTTTGCAGATCATCAGCTTGCAATCTATATTTAGCTATTTTAGTCTGTAGACTATCAATATTAGCAAGATTCTGAGATGCTTGTTCACTTAATTGTTTTTGAGTTTGCTGAAGCTGCTGAATTTGATCTGCAGTACTAGATCCACAAGAACCAAAACTTAATATAGCCGACAGAGCTACTGATACTATTAAAATCTTTTTCATAAAACTACTATCTTAATTATTTATAAATAATTAGTATAGCAAAAACTGCTATTTAATAATAATCTGATTTTATAATTAAAGAATAAGCATCTCAGAAAAAAGTATAATGTGTTTTTTACAATAACTATACAGTGATTGAATCAGTAGCAATTACTTGCTTATCAAACAGAACATTTGCTGTCCATTTACCGCTACAATATTTATTACCCTGTTTAATTTCTACAGTTGCCCATGTTTTATCATTTTTCTCAGCATACTTAGTGATAGGGAAACTAGTATCATAACACTTAGATCCCTCAGGAGCTTGCCATTGCAATCTTACACTTCCTTGAGGGTTGTTATTGTAAGTAGTGTAGATAGTAGCTTTGATATCATCTTGGTTAGTTTTCTTTAACTTTATCTTAGCTGTAGGCGCTGTACTAGTAGCAGAATCTTGAACAGCTGTAGCATCTGAAGCTTGTGGTGCTTGATCCTGAGCAGCAGAATTTTCACCTGCAACAGTCGAACAACTAGCAAGACCGGCGATTGATAAAGACAATAGACTAAGTTTAATTATTTTTTTCATACAAATTACTCCTTTTACAAGTTATACACTCAAAATCGATTATAACATTAGTTTGCACCAAATAAACAGCTGTTTATCAAATGATTATACAGCTAACACTACGATTCTCATTAACAAGCAAATTGTATGTTTTACAAGCAGTATCACTCGCCATAAAATCAACACTTCTACCCGCTTTTGCTAACTCATTAATTATTTCTATTGGAGGCAATAACTGTTTTTTGCCTGTTCCAATAATGATAATTTCTGGGCCAGTTGATAGCACAAGATCAAGATGACTCTTGTTAATACTATTTATGTCACTAATTTCATCTTGATATTCTAGTATCTCTGTAGAGGATAAAATCAAAGGATGATCATATTCACCAATATTAAGAATAATTCGCCCATTTATATATTCTTTAAAAAAAACTGGAGCTTGAATTTTTTCTTCTTGTAAAGTCATCATAGCAAAAAAACCTTGATTATAATAATATAGCTAACATATATAAATTATAACTTATCAATATTATATCTAAACATTATTTTGAGGCTACCATGAATTCAATACTAGAAGAATCTAATTTACCGAAACTTGCTGAATTTAAAACTGATGAAGTCAAGCCAGCAATAGACTATCTTTTTGAACATGCTGAAATCAATCTACAAAAGGCACTGCAAGAACAAAATCCTAGCTGGCAAACTCTCCTACAACTAGAAGTAGATGATGAGAAAATAAGCCAAGCATTTTCTACAATTGCTCACATGAATGCTGTTTGTAATTCTAAAGAGTTACGCGAGAGCTACGAGTACGCTGTAACAAAGCTTACCGATTACTATACCAAACTTGGACAAAATAAAGATTTATACAATTTATATAAACAAATTCAAAATCACGAGCTTAATGCTGAACAAGCACAAGCTATAAAAAAAGCTATTGTCGGATTTGAGCAATCAGGCGTAAATCTTGACGAATCAAAAAGAAAAAGATTGCAAGAGATCTCGCAAGGGTTAGCTCAACTAACTACAAAATTTGAGAATAATGTATTAGATGCTACTATGGACTGGCTCTACACCACAAATGATGAGAAAGAGCTAAAAGGGCTATCCCAAAATACTATTGAATCAGCAATAAATAAAGCAAAACAAAAAAATATTTCTGAAAAATATGCATTAGGAATAGATATTCCGACATACCTAGCAGTATTGCAACAAGCTGACAATCGCAAATTACGTGAGAAACTCTATAAAGCATACTGTACTAGAGCATCAAAAGAGGCAGATAACAAAAACTTCAATAATGATGACAATATTGAAAAAATCCTAAAGCTACGTGCTGAAAAATCGCAAATATTGGGTTTTGATAATTATGCAGAGAATTCTCTATTTACCAAAATGGCAGAAACACCAACCCAAGTACTTGAACTACTTAATAGCCTTCTTGAAAAATCATTGCCTCAAGCAAAAAAAGAAATTAATGAATTGCGCAGATTTGCTGAAGATGCTGGGCTTGTAGATGGCCTTCAACCATGGGATACAGCATATTATTCTGAAAAACTCAAAAAAGCTAAATTTGACTTTACAGAAGAAGAACTTAGAGAATATTTCCCATTAGAGAGAGTTTTAGAAGGACTATTCAAGATACTTAATAAAATCTATAACTTAGAAATAAAAGAAAATTCAAGCTATACAAAATATATAGATGAACAACAGACTTTTGATTTTTTCAAGGATGGAGAATATATTGGCAGTATAATTTGTGATTTTTTTGCTCGTGATAATAAACGTGGTGGCGCATGGATGGATGGCTCACGCACAGCGTTTATCCAGCCGAATGGCTTAGCTCAAAAACCTGTAGCTTATGTTAATTGCAACTTCTTACCACCATCAAAAGATGGTGCAAACCTAACGCATAATGATGTTGTAACATTATTTCACGAGTTTGGTCATGCTCTTCATCATATCTTATCACGTGTAACTGTTGCTTCAATTTCTGGAACCAATGGAGTTGAATGGGACGCTGTGGAATTACCTAGCCAATTCATGGAGAATTTCTGCTGGTGCGAAGAAGGACTAGCACTTATATCTGGATCACGCGATAATAAAGCTCTCAGTGACAAACAAATTGATAAACTTGTAGGCACGAGACATTTTCAGTCTGCATTAATGATGGTTAGACAGCTTGAGTTTGCTATATTTGATATGAATATCCACTACAAAAAATTAATTACGGTAGCTAAAGTTCAAGATGAATTAGATAGCATTAGAGAAAAAGTCAGCTTACTTAAAACTCCTAGCTACAATAGATTCCAAAATGGATTTTCGCATATTTTTGCTGGAGGCTATGCTGCTGGATACTATAGCTACAAATGGGCTGAAATACTTTCTTCAGATGTGTTTTCACGTTTTGAAAATGAAGGAATCCTTAGTAATGAAGTTGGTAATGACTTGTTAGAAAACATAATTTCAAAGGGCTCTTCACGTGATGCTATGGATAACTTTGTAGCATTTATGGGGCGTAAACCAAATGAAGAAGCCTTGCTTCGACATAGTGGAATTAATTAAAGTAACAAAGCTAAATGTGGCTATAGATCTTTAATCTACCAGCAACATTTATTCCTACAATATATACCACAGTTAATAAAAACTTCTAAAAATATGAAAGCAATTGAAATAGGTAATAAAGCTGAAGAACAAGCCTCTAAATTCTTGCAAGCTAAAAATCTAGAAATTCTAGCTCAAAATTTTAAAGCCTTGCCTTATGGTGAAATTGATATTATTGCTTTAGACCAAAACACTCTTGTATTTATCGAAGTAAAATATCGTAGCAAAACAAAATTTGCTAAAGCAGAAGAAATGCTAACTTACAGTAAACAGCAAAAAATTATTAATTCAGCAAATATTTTCTTACAAAAGAATCCTAAGCTTGAAAACTACGAATGTAGATTTGATTTAATAGCAATTAACAAAGAAAATATTAACTGGATAAAAAATGCTTTTATCTTAAATTAAAGCTCTTGAGAAAGTTCTATAAGCTTTTTAGCTTGCAATAACTGATAAGCATCGGTTTCATCATTTAGATTAAGGTTTAGATGGCCTACTTTTCTGCCTTTACGTGGTTCTTTGTTATAACTGTGAATCTTAACTCTATCAAGTGCTGCTAAATCTTTTGTAGCTGGCATACCACCAATACAATTCAACATCACTGTTTTACGACTTGTTGTATCTCCCAAGATCAAACCTGCGATAGCTCTAACATGATTTTCAAACTGTGAAGTAATTGAGCCATCAATACTCCAGTGTCCACTATTATGCACTCTAGGAGCTATCTCATTGACTATTAACTCATCACCTTTGACAAAGAATTCTATAGCTAAAGTACCAACATAGGCAAACTCTTTGACTAAGGTTTTAGCTATCTGTTGTGCTTTTTCAGCTAAAACCTGATTTTCAAAAGGCGCTTCTGACTCAACTATAATACCTTGTCTATGAGTATTTTTAGCTAATGGATAAAAAGCTATATTGCCTTTAATATCAGCGGTACAAATTTGTGAGATTTCATAATCAAAATCGACAAAAGCCTCATAAATAAGACCATCTGGAGCATCTTTAAGAGCATCCCAAGCTTTTGATACATCTTCTTGAGATTTTAGCATAAATTGACCTTTACCATCATAGCCAAATCTACGTGTTTTGACTATAGCCGGTAGCCCATAATCTAGTACAGCTTTTTCAAGCTTATCTAGACTATCAATATTTACAAATTTAGCAGTAGCTATACCATGATCTTGCATAAAAGATTTCTCAAGTAATCTATCTTGAGAGATAGCAATGGCTTTCGCAGATGGATATACATTCACCTCATGGTTAATTGCTTTAATAAGCTCGTGAGATATATTTTCATTCTCAAAAGTTATCACATCAAACTGTTTTGCCCATACAACAACATCATTAACTTGTTCTAAATCAATATCTGTTACACTTTTTACAACCTCTTCGGCGCAATCACCTGTTTTACCAAGACAGTGAAACTCTAGACATAAAGGCGTACCAGCTATACTTAGCATCCTTGCAAGTTGACCTGCTCCAATAATACCTATTTTCATATTACTGTTCCCTCGGATTAGGATTATCTAGTACTGATTGAGTTTGATCTGCTCTAAACTTAGCAAGAGCTTGACCTACTTTAGAATCTACAAGTTGCAAAATACTTGCAGCAAAAAGAGCGGCATTTTTAGCCCCTGCCACACCAATTGCAAAAGTAGCAACCGGAATACCCGCTGGCATTTGTACAATAGATAATAAACTATCTTTGCCACTTAATGTGCTAGACTTCACAGGTACACCTAAGACTGGCAGGTCTGTTTTTGCAGCAACCATACCAGGTAGATGGGCTGCACCGCCAGCACCTGCAATTATGACTTTTAGACCTCTAGACTTGGCTGTCTCAGCATAATCAAACATTTTGTCAGGAGTTCTATGAGCTGAAACAACCTCACATTCATAGCTAATGCCTAGATTCTCTAAAATATCACAACACTCTTTCATTGTGCTCCAATCAGATTTAGAGCCCATGATTACACCAACATCTATACTCATCTCTTTTTCTCCCTTATATGTCATCTTATGGCTTGACCATAGGATCCATTTATAATGATGCTCAACACCTTACTTAGATTCTACGATCAAGTCGTAGAATGACACTACTGAATTATTTGCTTCCAATTTTTAATAACTTCTATCCAAGCTTTACTCTCGAGAGCTTGTACTTTTTCTTTTAAGCTTTCAGCAATATCATCTTTTCTTACATCACATTTCAACTGTAAAACCATATCACCACCATCAACCTCTTCACTTACTTGATGGATAGTACATCCAGATACACTATCTCCAGCGTCAATAACTGACTGATGCACTGCCAAATCCATTAATCCTGCATGCTTTGGTAATAGTGATGGATGAATATTTAGAATTTTACCCTCAAAAGCCTTTATAAAGACTGGACTTAAAATACGCATAAAACCAATTAGTAAAATCAAATCTGGATTATATTTCTGGATTTCTTCGACAAGAAGCTTATCATAAACCTCTCTTGATAGACCTTTTGAAGCTATGAATTTATTAGCTATATTTCGATCTTTTGCTCTTTGTAAAATATAAGAATCTTGCTTATTAGAAATGACCAAACTTATATCAGCATCTATTTGCTTATCGGCTATAGCATCTATTATAGCCTGCATATTAGTCCCACGCGTAGAACCCAATACAACAAGTTTTAGCCTAGACACTTCTATAGCTCCTGATACTTATTACCACGCAATAAATTCATATGCTTAATACGCTTATTAATAAGCTCTTTGGTACCTATATCAGGACGGTGAAATAGCTTACCATAAATGTTTTTGACTGCGTTTTCAGCTTTTTGCTCAGCTTCAGCTATTGTATCACCTAGACCTAATACTGCAATTGCTCTAGAACCTGTACCAATTAACTTGCCATCTCTAAAATCTACAGCTCCTAAGAATATTTCGACATCATCAGGACATTTTGAAATATCTATTTCAAAATTCTTGACTGACTGATTTGGATATCCTAATGGTACTAGATATTTACATACACTAGCTTGATTTTTAAATTCAGCTCTTACCTTATCAAGAGTACCGTTAGTTATTGCTTGCACTATCTCAACAAAATCTGTTTCAAGTAAAGTTAGCAAATTCATAGCCTCTGGATCGCCAAATCTAGCATTATACTCAATAACTTTTGTGTCATCTTTGGTAGCCATAAAACCACCATACAGAATACCCTGATAAGGTTCGCCGAACTTGTCACTCAAGGCTTTTGCAACTTTCTCATTTATCTCTTTTGCTCTAGCTATATCAGAGTCTGATAAAAATGGTAAGCTATGATTAGCATCTGAATAAGTACCCATACCACCAGTATTTGGGCCTTTATCGTCTTCATGTGCACGTTTGTGATCTTGTACAGCTGGCATATGAATAAAATGCTCTCCATCAGTGAAAGATATCAAAGAGAATTCTTGACCAACGAGCTTCTCTTCAATCACAAATTCCTTACCTGCGTCTATCAATGACTGACAATGCTTAAGTGCATCACTCATTGTATGTAAATGATCTCCCCAGACAAGAACTCCTTTACCACCCATTAGACCATCTGCTTTTATGACAAACTGATTTCTATACTCCTTGAGGGTTTCTTCTACACCATCCATAGTTGAGAACTTCCTAAAGAAAGGATTTGCTCCTATATCGTAGTCACGGATTAGATCTCTTGTGAAACCTTTTGATGTTTCAAGTTGAGCAAGCTTCTTAGTTGGACCAACCACACCTATACCATTTGCTTTAAGAGTATCAGCAAGACCAACTTCAAGCGGCGCCTCTGGACCAATAATAGCTATATCAACATTCTCTACCTTAGCATACTCAAGAACCTCTTCACAGTTACAAATATCACCAACCTTATATCCCTGAGCTATTCTATCAATACCAGGATTTACCGCTGTGCTTATGCAAAAAAGGTTATTCTTAATAGCACTTCTTTTAACCGCTTCAGCTATTGCATGTTCTCTACTTCCTGAACCTACTAAAAGAATTTTCACTTGACTCTCCGTATTTAAATAATTTGCAACATTTTTTGCAATTCTTTGACTAATATTTTTGATATCCACAGGCACTTCAAACTTTTGACCAGTTATCATCTCAAAAAGTGTTATGTATTTTTGTGATAGCTCTACAACTAGCTCTTGAGGTGCTTGTGGTAGAACATCATCATTATACGGATCACAGTTTTTTGCAAACCATAATCTAAAGAATTCTTTATCAATATTTTCTGGCTCTTCACCATTTTCAAATCTCTCGGCATAGTTATCTTTTAGCCAAAATCTTGAGCTATCAGGTGTATGAATCTCATCTATCATAATAATTTCACCAGTCTTTTCATCAACTCCAAACTCATACTTTGTATCGGCTAATATCAAACCATGTTCTAAGGCTTTCTGCTGACCAAATTCAAATAACTCTAAGGCTTTTTGTGAAGCAAAATCCCATTGCTCTTGAGTTAACCAACCTTCTTTGACGATATCTTCGGCTGAAATTGGTCTATCATGGTCTTGTTCTTTTGTTGTAGGTGTTAAAATGTTTTGTGGTAGCTTTTGATTCTTTTTCAAACCCTCTGGGAGAATATTACCACAATAGTCACGACTACCATTTTTGTAATGAGTCCACAATGATGTCGAAGTTGAGCCAGTTATATAACCTCTGACTACAAACTCAATCGGTAAGACCTTTGCTTTTCTTGCTATTACGACATTTGCATCTGGAGAAGCTATAAAATGATTTTTGACAATATGAGCAGTTTCTTTGAACCACCAAACTGATGATTGAGCAAGAATCTGACCCTTAAATGGAATAAACCCTAACGACCTATCAAAGGCTGACTGTCTATCAGTTGATATCAAAATACTTTTATCATCAGTAAAGTACATATCTCTAACTTTACCAGTGTATTTATCTTTGATATTAAGATCAGTTGATTTTAAAACATTTTGTATATTATTGATGATGATTTGTTTATCAATCATTAGATAATTTCCACCTTACCTGTATTTGTAATCTTACCTATTTGATATAGTTTGGTATTTGTATGCTTTCTGGCTAACTCTTTCATCTTATCAAATTGATCTTGGCTAGCTATTATAGTCATACCTATACCCATATTAAATGAGCGATACATCTCAAACTCACTAATATCGCCAATTCTTTGCATAACTCTAAAGATAGCAGGAGTTTCAAAGCTATCTTTAACAATCTCAGCACCTAACCCTTGTGGTAGCACTCTTGGGATATTCTCTATAAAACCGCCACCTGTAATATGTGCAATACCTTTGATATCAACACCATTATCTAAGAAGTCATGGATAATATTGGTATAGTTAATATGTGGCTCTAGCAATACATCACCAATAGTTTTGCCATATAGCTCTGGATATGTATCAGTATGTTTGTTACCAGCGACATCAAAGAATAATTTACGCGCGAATGAATATCCATTCGTATGCAGACCTGATGAACTAAGACCAAATACCACATCGCCTTCTTTGATATTCTCGCCATTGATGACTTTATTCTTATCAACGATACCCGTGACGACACCTACCATGTCAATCTCACCCGATTGATACACCCCTGGCATCTCAGCAGTTTCACCACCTACCAGAGATACTCCACATTCAGCACATGCTTTTGACATACCTTTGACAAGCTCTTCCATAATAACAGGATCAAGCTTATCGTGAGCAACATAATCTAAAAAAGTGATT
Source organism: Francisella salina (assembly GCF_000219045.1). Classification (NCBI taxonomy): domain Bacteria; kingdom Pseudomonadati; phylum Pseudomonadota; class Gammaproteobacteria; order Thiotrichales; family Francisellaceae; genus Francisella; species Francisella salina. The sequence continues at coordinate 409,904 of NC_015696.1, read as the reverse complement.
GGTTTAGCGCCCATTACAACAATATCATTTGTCGCTGCTGAGAAAAGATCATAACCAAGATTCTCAAACTTGCCACACATAACAGCAACTTTTGTTTTTGTACCAACCCCATCAATTGATTGGACTAGCACTGGATCATCATAGTTATTTATGACACTCTTTAGTGAGTAAAGTGATCCAAAACTTCCTAAACCAGTTAAGACATCTTTTGTGAATGTTTTTTTCACATGATTTTTCATTCTATCTACAGCCTGATTTCCAGCTTCGATATTTACACCAGCATCTTCATATTTTAAGCCTGCCATTTTTCTTCCTTTTTTAATGAACTGGTTATACTAAGTTTTACTATAAAAATCTCTTAACAATCTCAAATCTTTACTAGATACTACCTATTTAATTCCTGAGCACATTGAAAAGTGTTATAAAGAAGCTCTGTAATAGTCATAGGACCAACACCACCTGGTACTGGAGTGATTGCCGCAACTTTATCTTTCACTGCTTTAAAATCAACATCACCAACTATTTTACCATCAACGTGGTTAATACCAACATCTATGACCACAGCACCATCTTTGACCATATCTGCTGTGATAAAGTTTGGTTTACCTACAGCTACTACTAGTATATCAGCTTTAGTAGTATGAGATTTAAGATCTTGAGTAAATCTATGACATGTTGTAACTGTTGCCTTAGCATTTAATAATAATTGAGAAACTGGTTTACCAACAATATTACTAGCTCCTACAACAACAGCATGAGCTCCCTCTGTCTGTATGCCATATTCTTTGAGCATAGTTAAGATTCCCTTGGGTGTACAAGATTCTAGGCATTTCTTATCTCTAAGTTGCAACCTACCAACATTTGTAGGATGAAAACCATCAACATCTTTTTCTGGTTTGATTGCATAAATAACTTTTTGCTTATTAATATGAGTTGGTAGCGGAAGCTGTACCAAAATTGCATGCACGCTAGAGTCATTGTTGAGCTTGTCTATAAGCTCAAGCAACTCTTGTTCAGTTGTCGCATCAGGAAGTGTTATAACTTCTGAATTTATCCCAACTTTTTTACAAGCCTTTTCTTTTGAGCCCACATAAGTCTTGCTTGCAGGATCATCACCTACTATTATTGCGACTAATTTGGGAACTATACCTGTTTGATCTTTATACTCTTGAAGTTGCTCTGCTAATCTCTCTTTTAGATCTATAGAAAGCTTTTTGCCATCGATTAAAGTCATTTTTTGATTACTTAACTTAATGAATAAAAATGATATGCAATATGATACCAAATTTATCAGAATCTTTGGAGCTTTTTTAGAAATCTTTTTATAAACTTAAATTAACATATAGTTAACCAAAATCAACTATCACAATTTGTTGGGAAATAGATCTCTATTTAACATCCAGTAGTATATATATGCAGTACAGTAACAGCCTAAAGCCACTCCAAAAATCACATCACTTGGGTAATGAGAACCAACTATAATTCTACTACCTGCAAACACAACTATAAGTACGTACCATAAATATCTAAATTTTGGAAAAATATAAAAAAATGCTATAAACATAGCTCCAACAGTGATTGAATGCCCCGAAGGCATACTCGCAAAATCATAACCTGGTGCATGAAAGTGCTGGAAATAGTGTGATCCGTACTCCAAGAAAAATTTTGGTCTAGCTCTACCAATTATAACTTTAAGCACTTGCCCCACAATACCGCTAATCGCTACAGTTGCTAAAATAAACCCTGAATATATACAAATCTTATTAAAAGAAGCTTTGACACTTTCAGAAAGCTTATCAATATTGGTAAATAGTCTTACTAAAACTATCAGACCACATATTATCAAGATATATTCAGCCTTACCTACATCAGTAATATGCCTAAAAGCGGTGTCAATAGCCTTTGGCATAGAATGCTTAATATAATTTTCAACAGGAGTATCCAAGTTGTAGAATGCAAAGACCACTAAGATTAATATAGGTACAAATAAGTATCTGAGCTGTAAATAATTGGGTAGATGATAGTTATGTTGTTTCGGTCTTTTGAAAGTTTCTTTTAAACTTTGGAAATTAGTTTTTAGTACATCTTTAAGCATAAGCGCTCAACAGTCAATATTCATCAGAACTTTTAATTATAGCAGAATATCATATCGCTAACATATTTTGTTAGGTTATAAATAAATCGTATATTGCTGTATAAAACCTAGACTATCAAGTTAAATATTACGACAATTGCTGTTAAGTGATAATGAAAATCATTAGTTTAGTTAAAATTAAATTTTGGAATATTAAATTAATGCAATAATAATGAAAATACTTGCATAATATAATCTAGAGAATATAATGTAGCTTACAGTTAATTAGGTTTAATTTGCTGGATTGTTAAAATTTAAACAAAAACTAAAAGGAAAACAAATTATGAAAAAGAAAATGCAAAAAGGTTTCTCACTTGTTGAGTTAATGGTTGTAATCGCAATTATCGCAATCTTGGCAGCAGTTGCTATCCCTATGTACTCTAACTACACTACTCGTGCTCAGTTAGGTTCCGACTTATCTGCTTTAGGTGGAGTTAAGACTCAAGTAGCTGAAGAAATTGCTAACAATAATGGTACTGTACCAACAACTCTGACTCTAAATGATGCTCCAAGTGGTGCCACATTTGCTAACAGTCGAATTGAATATACTTCTCCATCAGTATCTGGTGCAACAATCCAATTAACTCCTACAGCAGGTTCTGGTTCTATTACATGGGCTTGTAACATCAATGGTGTAACATCATCTCAAGCACCATCCAACTGTACTCAGAGCTAATACATCTCTAAATGGTTAAGTGTGTAACAAGATATAAAACACTATTTAACCGAATTATTAAATAATTATAAAAATCTAATAATCAAAAGCCGCCTAGAGCGGCTTTTTTATCTCTAAAATTTTATCTTAATTTCTATTTTGATTTTTTTTGCTATAATTTCTTCACTATAGTTTTTTAGTTTTATAAAAATATGCAAAAACAGCAAGGTTTTTCTTTGGTTGAGTTAATGGTTGTGATCGCAATAATCGCAATCTTAGCAGCTGTAGCAATACCAATATACTCAAACCACAAAGAACGTGCCTCAATAATTGAGTCAATGAATATAATTGGTAATGTCAAAGCCAGTATCCAAAATGATATTAACAATAACAAAGACATCTCACAACAGACTTATGATCTACCTACAGGTGTCACCGTAACGGGAAGCACTTCAGGCGCAACAATAGACATAAACCTAAGCCAAACTTCTCCACAGTATTTCACCAATGATCAAGATATTATCAGACTTAGTGGTGTAGTTAGTAGTAGTACATTCCAGTGGACATGTTCTCATAATATCAATGCGTCAACATTAACAGCTAGTAATGTTCCACACACTTGCGCAACTACTTTTGTTAGTACTTAGGAGATTCCAGATCTAGTCCGGAATGACAGGTTTTAATTAGTTGTAATGCGTCATACTACGTCTCCGACTGTAGTATCTATTTTTGGACCATAATCATCTTTTTTCTATGGATTCTATGGTCAAGCCATAGAATGACAGATTTCTGTTTTGTAGTAATAGCACAACGTACAGTCTTACATAGCCATATATAACAACTGACAGATCAATGATCTGTCACTACATATATTACTAATCACCTAAAGATTCCCACCTGCTTGGGAATAACTGTATTTCATACACCTCTGCCACATCCGTGAAGGCGGGTATATCTTTAGACTTCTCCATCATTTTGGACTTGATATATCGGTATAAATTAAGTATTTGAGTTTATACTTTTATAATATATAATTAAATTAATTTTTTATTATTTATAATAGTATGCTAAACCACAAAATCAAAAAAGGATTCTCTCTTGTTGAACTAATGGTTGTAATCGCTATTATAGCTGTTATAGCAGCGATAGCAGTACCAGCATATTCAAATTATGTCACTAGAACTAGGCTGACCGAGAGTCTCATCACCTTAGAGAATTATAAAAAAGATGTGCAAGACTACTTTTTTTCGCATGGTGTCTCCACTCAAGAACAGTTAGAAAACTATGATGTCACAGATGATGCTAATATTGGTAATGCCAATACTAGTGTGATGAGTGATATAGTTGGACATAATGGTAGAATCGTAGGTGTAAGCAACATAAAAGGCACAACCTATCAAATAGCCTTAACTCCAAGAATACAAGACAATACTTTTAAATGGACTTGTTCAGTATCTATAGTTGAAGAACAGTCTAGTATTAATGATGGTTACTTTGGACTTAATTTTGAATTTTATAACAATAGCGGTTCTTACATTGCCCCAAGTAGCAATGTCTTACCAAAAGGCTGTAACTCATCTAGCGAAAATCAAGACAGTGATTATGAAGCATATAAATCCCAAAGAGCAAATTTTGATAATACCTTAATGAATGATCATAACGATGCTGTCACAGCATGGCAAAATAGAACAACAGAAGCCTTAGTACAAGATAGTCAATACAATGACCTTATAAGTGCTATGAGCTCAGCTGAAAGCAATGCAGATACTGCTTTCAGTGATTACCAAAAATATCAAAACATACAAAGTAATCAATCTAATTTAGACTACTATCAAGGACTAATTGATAATGCTGCAGATGATATTGATACAACATCTTGGCAAAATAGTGTCGACTACTACCAAGGTAGAATTGATAGTACACGAGCGACAATGTCTAGCCAAGCAGGCAGCAACTATAACAATGCTACAGAAGCTGCTGAATACTTCAACCAACAAAGAGACATATATGACACAAATAGGCAAGATGCAAATGCAAGATCTTTAGAGCTTCAAAATGAACAAAGAAACGTATCTAGCTCAATTAATGGCATTGAAAGTCAAGGGTTCGATAGTGACTATAATGGCTCTTATGAGCAATATAATAGTGCCATGGATTCACTACAATCTAGTGTTAATAGTTCAGTAAATGTTGAAAGACTAGATACTAACCAAGCTGAAGATATATCTCCAAGTGCTTTTACTCAAACTTCTGATAAATATAGCTCTTGGCAGTATAATCAGATTAGAAGTTAAAATTCTAATACTACTAACCCTAATTATACTGCACTTTGTATCTATGTTCTCATAACTCAATGTTTATATAAATCTAAAAAAGTGGTGGTGCAAACATCAATAAAAAATGGGGTAAATAAAACCAAAAGATTCACACCTAATTGGGAATGTCTGCTTGTTTTGTAAAGATAATCCAAAAGATCAAAATAAGACCGGTAGCAATCATAAACCCAAAAGCTCTCTAGCATGTGATAAAGTATTTTCTGAAATATCTACTCCCCCTACTATTTTAGCTATTTCTTCAATACGCTGTTGCTGATTTAGCTCTATAATTTTTGATTCTGTAGTATCTTTGAGATACTTCTTAGTAACATGCAAATGTGTATGACCTTGAGCTGCTACCTGTGGCTGGTGTGTTATACACAACACCTGCAGTCTCTCTGAGAGCTTCTTTAGTAACTTACCAACAATCTCTGCCGTAGCTCCTGATATACCGACATCAACCTCATCAAATACTAAAGTTGGATAAGATCTCTTAGCAGCCGATACTGCTTGTATTGATAACCCTATTCTACTTAGCTCCCCACCCGAAGCAACCTTTCTAACTGGTGCAAGTTGCTCACCTAGATTAAAGTTAATCATAAATTGACACTCATCTATACCTTTAGATGTCTTATTCTGAGATGATAGAATCTGCGCAACAAAGCTACCTTTCGGTATATTTAGGGAGCGAATATTTTTCTCAACTTGCTTAGAAAATTCTTTTGCTGTGGCTTGGCGTGCTTGGCTTAGCTCTTGTGCATAGCTATCATATTCTTGCTCAAGCTTTTGCTTTTGTTCATTTAGTTGAGCCAACCTTTCACCGTCTTGACTAAAACTCTCTAGCTCACCATGAAGCTCTTGGATATACTGATACATATAGTTTGGCTCAACTTTATGTTTACGTGCAAAATCATATATCTCACCCATTCTCTGCTCGACTCTTGATAGTGCTTCTGGATCTTGCTCCAAGGATTCTAGTCTATTTTGTGCTTCATCATAACTTTCTTGAGCATACACCTTAGTTTGAGAAATCAGCTCCTGAAGACTTTTGAAAGATGTTTCATCTAACTTTAACACTTCTTTTTCAAGTTCTGTTAGCATTGCTATAATATTAATATCTGCATCATACATCAAATTAGAGATATGATTAAGACTATAGCCAATATCATCAACACTCGAGAGATTCTTTTGATGCTTAGATAACTCTTCGAACTCATTTTCTTCAAGCTCTAGAGCTACAAGCTCATCAAGCTTATACTCCAATAACTCTCTTTGGCTATTTTGCCCATCAACATACTCCTGAAGTTCTGATATCTCAGAATTTACTTTTTGCAGTTGATAAAACACCGTTGAAACTTTTCTCAATATATCATCATTATTTGCGAAACTATCTAGTAAACTTAGTTGTGACTTGGGATCAAGCAAATCCTGATGAGAGTTTTGACTATAAATGTTTATAAGCTTATCTGAGATTTTTTTGACATCAGTAGATTTGGCAACACTACCATTTATAAATAAGCGACTTTGTTTAGATTTATTAACTACTCGCCGAAATGTACACTCATCATTTTCATAATCAATAAAAAGCTCATCTAAAAGTTTTTTTGCCTTTTTATTATCTTTGATACAGAATGTTGCCGAAACTTCGGTTACACTACCATCTTGTATAAAAGTTTTTTCTAACCTTGCACCAAGCACAAAGCTCAAAGCATCAAGCAAAATCGACTTACCAGCCCCTGTTTCTCCAGTCAGGACAGTCATACCTTCTCTAAAGTCAAATTCTGTAGATTTTATGATCGCAAAATTTTTAATAGCCAGATGTTGTAGCATACTAATATCACTCGAAATATTGTAACTTAATTATTATATATGCTTTTGTAAGAATTCTAAATCGATTAATATCAAACCACTTGCAAGACTGTATTTAAACATTTAATATCGAAATAGTATTAATACCTTGATAAGTATACTCAAAAGATTAGAAAGTGAAGGATATCATGGAATATCAAAAATAGAGTATGATGACGGCGCTTATGAAATCAAAGCAACAAATAGTTCCGGTAAACAAGTTAAACTTGATGTAAAATCAACAATAAGTGAAAAGGTTGAATAATTAGCTTATTTTTACTAATTTATAATTTTTTAAGCTTTGAAAATATATTATAATCAACTTGTATATCTTAAACCAATATCAAACAAAAAGGATTTACTAAATGCAATTATCAAGAAGAGTTAAGGCTATGCAAGCCTCTCCTGTACGTAAGTTAGTGCCATATTCCATAGCCGCTCAAAAACAAGGCAAAAAGGTTTATCACCTAAATATAGGCCAACCTGATATCAAAACTCCTAGTGAGTTTATGGATGCTATCAGAGCTTTTGATGAAGAGACTATCGCATACTCAGTAGCTAACGGCGAGCCTAGCTTAATCAAGGCTATATCAAAATACTACAAAAGATTTGACATGGACTTCGCTGAAGATGAAATCCTTATCACAAACGGTGGTTCAGAGGCTCTAATATTTGCTGCTATTGCAATTTGTAACGCTGGTGATGAAATACTTGTACCAGAACCTTTTTATACAAACTATAACGGTTTTACAACTGCTGTTGACGTAGCAATTAAGCCAATCACAACAAAAGCTGAGGAAGGCTTTCATTTACCTTCAAAAGAAGAAATACTTGCATGTGTAACTGACAAAACTCGTGCTATTATGATCTCTAACCCTGGCAACCCTACTGGTGTTGTATACTCTAAAGAAGAGTTAGAAACACTAGCAGAAGTAGCTAAAGAAAAAGACTTATTTATAATAAGTGACGAAGTTTATAGAGAGTTCACTTATGATGATCTTACTTGTACATCTTTTGGAAATATCAAAGGTGTTGAAGATCGCGTAATCATCGTTGACTCTGTATCTAAGAGATATAGCGCCTGTGGTGCTAGAATCGGCTCTCTTTGTACAAAAAACAAAGACTTCATCAAAGAAGTTACAAAACTATGCCAAACTAGACTATGTGTACCAACTCTTGAACAAATAGGTTCAGCCGCTCTTTATGAAGTATCAGAAGATTACTTAAAAAAAGTAAACACAGAATACCAAAAAAGAAGAGACATCACTTTTGAAGCTCTTTCAAAAATGGATAATGTAGTTTGTGAAAAGCCTACAGGTGCTTTTTATGTAATTGCAAAACTACCTATTGATGACGCTGAGAAGTTTGCATTATGGTTATTAACAGACTTTGATGATAATAAAGAGACTGTTATGGTCTCTCCTGCTGCAGATTTCTATGCAACTAAAGGTCTTGGTAAAGACGAAATAAGAATTGCATACATCTTAGAAGAAAAGGCTCTTAAAAGAGCTCTAGAACTTCTAGACAAAGCTATTAAAGTTTATAACAATAAATAATTTATTCTCTAAATTCTTCTTATCCTATAATTCCTTACTTAATAAATTCATTATCAATATTGATAATGAATTAACCTAAATATTTCTCTAACTTACAAATATAGCCTACTATACCTAAAGTAGTACCTGAGCAATTAACTTACTGATAAGCCAAGAAATTCTAGCATTTGCGAGGTTGACCAAAGCAACTGAATATATAAATAATCTAAAAAGTAACTACTGTTCTTATATTATTATGCATTTCTTCAAAACCTTTATTAATATCTTCTATTTTAATATTTGAAGTAATAAGGTTGTCAATATCAATACGACCATCCATATACCAGTCAACAATCATTGGTACATCTGTTCTACCACGCATACCACCAAAAGCTGAGCCTTTCCAAGTACGGCCTGTCACAAGCTGGAATGGTCGAGTAGAAATCTCTTGTCCAGATCCAGCAACACCTATAATTATACTTTCACCCCAGCCTTTGTGGGCACATTCAAGAGCTTGGCGCATTACTTCAGTGTTACCAATACACTCAAAACTATAATCAGCACCACCACCAGTCAATCTAATAAGGTGTTGCACCAAATCTTCATCAATCTCATTTGGATTAACAAAGTCTGTCATACCATATTTTTCAGCCAATTCTTTTTTATCATTATTAATATCTACACCAACAATTTGCCCTGCTCCAACCAGTTTAGCTCCTTGAATCACATTCAATCCAATCCCGCCTAGACCAAATACAACAACGCTTGCACCAGCTTCAACATTAGCCGTCTTAACAACCGCACCAACTCCAGTTGTCACACCACAACCAATATAACAAACCTTATCCAATGGTGCATCCTTACGAATTTTAGCAACCGCTATCTCAGGTAAGACAGTATAGTTTGAAAAAGTTGAGCAACCCATATAATGGAAAATCTCTCTACCGTCTTGTGTTGTAAATCGAGAGCTACCGTCCGGCATTAGACCCTTACCTTGAGTTTCTCTTATTGATTGACACAAGTTAGTTTTTGGATTTAGACAAAAATTACATTCCCTGCACTCTGGCGTATAAAGTGCAATGACATGGTCGCCTGGTTTAACAGAGGTTACATTTTTACCAACTGCTACAACCTCACCAGCGCCTTCATGTCCTAATATAGCAGGAAAAAGCCCTTCTGGATCTGCTCCAGATAATGTAAAAGCATCAGTATGGCAAATTCCAGTAGCTTTTATTTCTACTAAAACTTCATCATCTTTTGGTAACGCAACATTTACTATTTCAACTGAGAGAGGTGCTCCAGCTTTATAAGCAACAGCTGCTTTTGATTTTATAGACATTATTTCTCCGGATTATTCAAAAAATTTATACTAGTTATTTTAGATGATAGAGAAATAATAGGTAGACTTTTTAGGACAATATTTGAAAATTAATCACGCTTATAAATATCTTCTAAACGAACAATATCATCTTCGCCAAGATAATCACCAACTTGCACTTCAATAATTTGAATATCATTATCTGTGAAATTTTCTAATCTATGTACAGATTCTTTGGGGATAAAAACATGCTCACCAACACTATATTCTTTAACACTATCATCAACTGTGATAGTTGGCTTGCCAGTAACAACCACCCAGTGTTCAGCTCTTTTGAAATGCTTTTGTAGAGAAAGCTGACCTTTAGGCTTTACAGTGATTATTTTAGTTTGGCTCTTATCGGTAAAATTAATTGTTTGATAAGTTCCCCAAGGACGCTCATAAATCTTACCAACCTCATTTAAATTAGACATTTTAACTCCCGTGTTTATAGTATTTTTCAGCTAAACAACATTATCAAATAAAAGCACTATTAATGCAAGTTTTCTCCAGGAGTAAATTCCAGTTGCTAGATTATACTAAATAACTTTTATAGCACAGTCACGTCTCTATAATAACCATTAAAATTTATTTGCTTATCAACATAAATCAAACAGTGTTTGATTAAAGTAGCATATTATCTGCTCTAATCGTATATTTGTTAGAATCATCAATTGAAGAGATTATCAAGAATGTAGGTTTATTCGTAGACAAATTTGTCGCTTTACATAAAAGAGCAGGGCCATGTTGATCTCGAGGATCTTTTTCGGCATAAGTAAAACAATCTTCTCCAGCAATTCTCCATGAATTTCTCAATCCTGCATGAAATTGAACAAATCTAATTTTATTAAGCTGGTAATCACCTTTTTCTAGAGAAATTGTTAAATCTAAATTAGCAGAGAAATTAGACTCTATATCTTTACTTAAAAGACCCAACTTATTATATCTGTATTTCAAACCATCAAAAAAGAATTTAGTACTTTCAATATTAGCTTTTCTATCTATTTCAAAAATAATTTTATCACCTTCAGATGTTATTTTCATTTTATTGTCTGAACCAGAACTAGAATCAATTCTTATAAAAGAAGCATTTTCTAAAATCACCTCATTTTTATCAGCAGCATAACAGTTAAACCAAAACAAAATCATGCATATTAATAGTATTTTTTTCATTTCATTACTTTCATTATTTTTAGAGAGTATAGGAATTGTACCTAACAAAATCATTAGATCCAATCTCTAAGTACAAATTATTTTAGATTAATTTCATAGGCGTGACTAATCTCTAAAGCAATATTAGTTAATCACCTATAACTCCACACCACATTCTATTACCACCTCCTCCTAGAGGCTTAGGGTTATCAGAATAGTTATCGGAACCTTCGTGAATCATCAAACTATGCCCAACTAGTTCCTCTAAAGAATCTAGCTTTGGTGCAACAACAGGTTTTGTAGACGTTCCATCAGCATCAATAACTAATACAGGTAAATCTCCTTTATGGCCATTGTCATTGTATGGTCCAAGATGTTTGTCATTGTGCTGAGGATCCCAGTGCCCCCCTGCTGCTTGACCATTATCATCACAACTTGGATTAATATGGATATGCATCCCGTGTACACTTGATGCTGGCAGATTATATAAATAAGGGGTAATCAGCATACCCTCTTGCTTACCATCATGAATGTAAGGAGATATTGTAACCGTGCCCACTTCTTTTTGGGTTTTAACATCTTTCATATGCACAATCAACTCAAAATCATGGCCACGATCATAAGGCTTCTTCCCAGGTAGAAGTGAACAATCCGCTAACAAAAACGTAAACACACTGACACCTAATAATTTATAAAAAATTATACATTTCATATACCTCTAAAAATTGTAGTTCATACACAAATAATCATACAAATATTTATTTTTTTAATCTAGAGTTTAAATTGCAATTAATGTTATCAACTATAAATATATAGCTAAGAGGAGAACTTTTATGAACAGAATACTATCAATCATTTTTATGATTATTCCATTAGTTAGCTTTGCAGATACACCTAATTGGCAAAACTTTGATAAACAAAAAGCCTTAGCTAATCTAAGTAGGCAGCAATACTATGTGACACAAAAAGGTGGCACTGAAAGAGCATTTGACAACAAATACTGGAACAATCATAAACAAGGTATATACGTAGATGTTGTTTCTGGCGAACCTCTATTTAGCTCAACAGACAAATATAACTCTGGAACTGGATGGCCAAGCTTCACAAAACCCATAAATAATTCATTCATAAAAACGAAGAGTGATAATAGTTGGTTTATGAATAGAACAGAGGTCCTATCTAGGTATGGAGGATCTCATTTAGGTCATGTTTTTGATGATGGTCCGCAACCTACTGGTAAAAGATATTGTATGAATTCTGCAGCCTTAAGATTTATCCCTAAAGATGAGATGAAGAGTAAGGGTTATGGTAAATACTTATATCTGTTTAAATAAGTATCTCAATATAAGCATATTTATTTATTAAAAAATAAATAAGTGCTACTATAAAATTATGTAGTATTCAAACTGGAGTAGAGATAATGAACAATCCATTTTTTGGAGAACTTATTTTCAATATTTCCATTTTGCTTTATTGCATCCAGTTCATACCCCAAATCATTCACAATGTAAGAAACAAAAACTCTTTATCTAACATTAGCATGTTGACACAACTTGGAATATTTATCACTGTACTATGTGATATTATCCAAACTATTAGCTTCGGATATGAGTGGCAATATGCTAGTGTTGCTATAATCTACCTTATAGGAGTGTCTATACAACAATTACAAATATCCATTTTTTGCAAAAAATTGCCAGAGATAATTAACTTTAGCTTTATCATTCTATTTGCAATTGCACTACTTGCTATGGGATCGGATAATGACAGCATCTATAATTTAATAGAATATGTTGGATTTACTATAAATACACTTTATTGGCTACCGCAAATTTATAAAAATTATAAACAAAAAAGAGCAGATGGTTTTTGCTTAAGCTTTGTCTTAATAGCACTGGTTGGAACCAGTCTTTATATTGCTAGTAGCTTCATGCTTTTATCAGAACCTACATTTACACCAAATGCACTAATCATTTTGCCTGCAATAACAATTCTTTTAATACAAAAATTCTATTATAAAAAACTATCTTCACAATAACATAGTACTTATCTAAACAGGTGGATTTTAATCAATTACAAACATATAATTAAATAGAATATTATTAACTTCAGAATTTGATTATTTATTACTTTTATATGGAACTATCAACCAACACCCAAGAGCTTAGCGAATTAATCTTAAACATATCGCTTATAATATATTTAATACAGTTTGTTCCTCAAATCATTTACAATGCAAAAAATAAGAAATCTCTAGATAATATAAGTATGCTTACTCAGTTTAGCATGCTCATATTCACTCTTTGCTGCATTGTACAAATAGTAGACTTAAATCTCGATTGGAGGTTACTTGTTATCTCTATAGGCTATCTAATTGGAATCACAGTACAACAATTACAGATATCTTTTAACAATAAAAGAATGCCCGAAGTAATTAATTTAATTTTTGTTATGCTTATTACAATTGCAATATTAGCAATTCGATATAAGCCTAGTGCTATATATATAATTACAACTATCACCTCTGTCTCAATATGCTTTGTATATTGGTTACCTCAGACATACAAAAACTACAAGCAAAAACATTTTACAGGGTACTGCTTGTTATTTATTGTGCTGGCATGGCTAGGATCTTTATGTCACTTAATAAACAGTTTCTTACTCTCATCCCCTTTGATCATAAAACTCGGATTAATTGCAATAGCTGTAACAATACCTTTATTAGCTTTTCAGAAATTAGTATACAGAAACTCTTCGAAGCTAGTTTAAAAAAATAATTCAATCAAGTTTAATACTACATCTTAATAGCCAAAAAAGTTTTTATCTAAAATCAAGATTAGATTAGCTAAATTTACTCATCATTTATGCTATCATAAAAAAATACATCATATATTATTATTAAGTATGTCAGGAAATACTTTCGGTAAAATTTTTACAGTAACGACATGTGGCGAGAGCCATGGTGATTCACTTGCGGCAATTATCGATGGTTGCCCAAGTAATATCTCTCTCTGTGAGGCAGATATACAATTTGAGCTAGATAGGCGTAAGCCAGGTCAATCAAAATTCACAACTCAACGTAAAGAGCCTGATGAGGTTAAAATCATCTCAGGTGTTTTTGAAGGCAAAACAACTGGAACACCGATAGGTCTAATAATAAAGAATCAAGATCAAAAATCAAAAGATTATGGTGAAATAAAAGATAAATTTCGCCCAGGCCATGCCGATTATACATATTTCAAAAAGTATGGGATTCGTGACTATCGTGGTGGTGGAAGGTCTTCTGCTAGAGAGACAGCAATGCGTGTTGCAGCTGGTGCAATAGCAAAAAAAATACTAAAACATAATGGTATTGAGGTTTTTGGTTTCTGCTCCCAAATTGGTGATCTTAAGATCAACTTTATAGAAAAAAACTTTATTAATGAAAATCCATTTTTCATAGCAAATAGAGATGCTATTACAAATTGTGAAAGCTTAATTCACAGTATTCGTAAGCAAGGAGACTCGATTGGTGCAGAGGTTACAGTCATCGCTACTGGCTTAGAAGCAGGACTTGGCAGACCAGTTTTTGATAGGCTTGACGCTACTATTGCTTACGCTATGATGAGTATAAATGCTGTAAAAGCTGTAAGTATCGGTGATGGCTTTGACTGTGTTGCTCAAAAAGGTAGTGAACATCGCGATGAAATAACTCAAAACCAGGGTTTCTTAACAAACCATGCCGGTGGAATCTTAGGTGGAATTTCTACAGGGCAAGACATAATTACTAAGCTTGCATTCAAACCAACATCAAGCATTTTACAACCTGGTAAAAGTATAGATGTAAATGGTAATGATACGACAGTTATCACAAAAGGTAGACATGACCCTTGTGTCGGCATTAGAGGTGTTCCTATAGCTGAAGCTATGCTTGCACTAGTTTTGGTTGATGAATTACTAATCACTAACTCTTACGGGAAATAACCATGACACAGGCTGAATTTTGGAATCTCCTAATGGAATGGGGATATTTGGCGGTAATATTGGCAGTCTTTATTGAAGGAGAGATATTTCTTATTATGGTTGGCATCGCCACAGCTGCTGCAATGTTTAGTTATCCCCTAGTTATATTAGCTGCTACAATTGGTGCTATACTTCATGACAATACTATTTTTACAGTTTCTAAGCTTATGGGCGAAAGAATCTTAACAAAAAAAGCTTCATGGCATTACAAAGCCCAAAAAGCTTTAGCAATCTTAGATAAGCATGAAACATTAGCAATTCTAAGCATAAGGTTTTTATATGGTTTAAGAACAGTTACTATTTTGATTGTAGGTATTAGCAAAGTAAAAAGATTTAAATTTATGACTTTAGATGCTATCAGTAGCTTTATTTGGTCAACTATATATATATCTTTAGGATATATTTTTGGCAACGCTTTATTACAGCTAGTAGATAAAGCTGATATCAAACACTGGATATATGAACACAAATTTCTATCTATACTTATCCTTATTCTTATTTCTAGCATTTCATATTTCATTTATAGAAAAATTCGCTTAAAGGCTAGGAGGCATATAAAATGAGTAGATTAGACCTTCTAAAGAAAGGCTCTTCGAGTAGTCAAAAAAAAGCTAATACTAAAAGCAATCATCGTGGTGGAATGTTAGGTCAAAAACCACAAAAGTCTCAACAAAGCTTAGATGAACTATCTGATGATATTTTACAAGAAGATGATTTTG
Organism: Francisella salina; assembly: GCF_000219045.1. Taxonomy (NCBI): domain Bacteria; kingdom Pseudomonadati; phylum Pseudomonadota; class Gammaproteobacteria; order Thiotrichales; family Francisellaceae; genus Francisella; species Francisella salina. Next base: position 394,187 of record NC_015696.1, on the reverse strand, counting down.
AAAATGATTTGGCTGATAATACTACTAATGAATATGAAGTAGATGATGATATTGATGATAATATTGATGATGAAAATGTAAATATTATTGAAATTGATCTTGGAGATAATAAAGGACTTGACATAGACCCTGAACTTATTGATGAAGATGATGAAAGTAGCGAAGTCCTAGATGAAAATAATATAGGCAATGATCAAGTCGAAATAAAAGATGAAGATGAATCTAGTGAAATTGTAGAAGGACACGCAGGTGTTGACTATAGTGAAGATGATATTAAGTTTGAGAAAGAATATATGTTTGATCAACGTGAACAGCTATATAACCACTTCGTAAAACTTATTAAAAATGGTGGAATAGAAATTAGTAGCTCTAAACTATTATATTTACATGATATAGTAAGAGTGTCTGTAACCTTATCTGAACTAAAGGAACAAGTAGGTTGTGAGGCTCAAGTTATTTCCGTATTCCCACCAAGTATTACAGTTAATGATAAGAATCCAGAAAAATATCGCTATATTGTACAATTCATTGGTCCTAATGCCTCCGAAACAGAAAGAGTACTATCTAAGTACTTATTAGGTTATAAGGCAAAGTAAATTAAGCTATGGCTAAGCAAAAAACTATATTTATTTGTCAAGAGTGTGGAGCTACTTCTCCTAGATGGCAAGGACAGTGTCACAGCTGCAATCAATGGAACACTTTTGTTGAAGAAATCAAACCTGATTCAAAAAAAACACCCATAGCTAGATCTGGTTTTGCTGGCAGCATTTCAAAAGCTACAGCACTAGCTGATATCAAAGGCAAAGAGCACTCTAGAATGTCTACGCATATATCCGAATTTGATAGAGTCCTAGGTGGAGGAATTGTTAAGGGGTCTGTAACACTGGTTGGAGGGGAGCCAGGTATAGGCAAATCTTCGATACTTCTACAAATTATGTCTTTTTTATCTTTACAAAAGAAAGTTCTATATGTCAGTGGTGAAGAGTCTCTTGAACAGATAGCGCTACGAGCAGAAAGGTTAAATCTCCCAAAAGATAATCTACTAGTAATGTGTGAGACAAACATAGAGCAAATCGCTAGCTATATGATTGAACATAAACCAGAAGTGGTTGTAGTAGACTCAATCCAAACCATGTATAACCCTGATATATCATCTATGGTTGGTGGTGTATCACAAGTAAGAGAATCGGCAGCGTATATTACTCAAATTGCAAAACAATATCAAATATCTGTTTTTTTGGTAGGACATGTCACTAAATCTGGAGAGGTTGCAGGGCCAAGGGTATTAGAGCACATAGTTGATGCTGTAATATTTATAGAGTCCCAAGACAACGGCAGATACCGAATGATGCGTGCCTTAAAAAACAGGTTTGGTGCTGTAAATGAAATTGGTGTCTTTGCAATGACTGATAAAGGCATGAAAGAAGTCAAAAACCCATCCGCAATTTTTTTGAATAATGGTCGTACAAATTTAATTGGTAGCGTAATAGTATCAGTTTGGGAAGGTACACGCCCTCTACTTGTTGAGCTACAATCATTAGTCGTGGACAAAAATATCAATCAGCCTCCACGAAGATTATGTGTAGGTATCGATAGCAATCGTTTAGCAATGATACTAGCTATTATTCAACGTTATATGCATATTGACCTATATGACAAAGATGTATTTTTAAATGTTGTTGGTGGAATCAAAATTAGTGAAACAAGTATTGATTTAGCACTAATATTGATTATATATTCTAGTATAAAGGAAATAGAGATTCCTCATGATATGCTAATAATGGGAGAAGTTGGTTTATCAGGTGAAATTAGACCAGTACCTTATGGTATAGAACGAATAAATGAAGCTAAGAAACATGGTTTTAAGAAAATTATTATACCTCAATCTAATGTTTCAAAATCACTAAAGACTGATGGTATTGAGATTACTGGGATAACAAAATTAAATCAAATCAAAGATATAATCACGGGATAAAAAATGGATTTTTTAACAAGTCTTAACTTTTTAGATATTCTTATAATAATCTTTATTTTTATACTAAGTCTTTTTGCAGCTGTGAAAGGATTATTCAAAAATATTGTGTTATTTATTCTTATGATATTTGCCGTAGTATTAGCAGGTATACTTGCTCAAAAAATACAAAACGCATACCTTAACTCTCTGATCACAGACAACAATACCTCCTATATAACTTCATTTATATTAGTTCTAGTCTGCGCATACTTAATCATATTTGGTGTAATGAAAGTATTTATGCGCAATAACAAAGAAAAAGAGAGTTTATCAAATACGCTTTTAGCATTTTTTATAGCTTTAGTACGTTTTAGCTTTATATTTGCAATCGCTTGCTCAACTCTCAACTCTATTGATTATGTAAAAAACTCTTCTTTATGGGAAAATTCGGTTATAGCTAAACCTCTAATTAAGTTTGGTGACTACGCTTTTAATACTAAAGTAAAAATGCAAGAAACTAACTTCAAAGATTATGTACCAAAACAAGTTGCTGGAGGAGATTAATTTTCATTTTTTAATTGTCTAGTCATAAGTTGTCTAACCATATCTTTTGGATCTACATTCTCATATAAAACTCTATAAGTAGCAAAGACCAAAGGCATATCTACTCCATGCTTTTGAGCAAGCTTATACACTGCTATAGCAGTAGAATATCCTTCTACGACATTATTTACCTTAAGCAAAGACTCTTCTATAGACATACCTTGACCTAGGTAATATCCAAATCTACGATTACGCGATTGATTGTCTGAACAAGTAAGCAACAAATCACCAAGACAGCTCAAGCCCATAAATGTTTCAACATCTGCTCCAAGCTTAAGTCCTAATTTTTTAATTTCTGCTAGACCTCTTGTAATTAGTGCTGCATGAGCATTAACACCAAAATCCATACCAGCAGCAGTACCTGCGGCAATAGCTAAAACATTCTTAACAGCACCACCAACCTGAGCACCGATAATATCAGTAGTTGTATAACACCTAAAATTTTCATTGCTGAAAAGCTTTTGTGTATATTTAGCGTACTCAATATTTTTAGATGCTACTACAACAGCTGTCGGAAGTTTATTAGCTACCTCTTTGGCAAAACTTGGACCTGTTAATAAGGCGAATTTTGTATTTGGTATAATATCTTCTGCTATTTCACTCAATAGAGCATAGGTATCATGACAAAACCCTTTCGTAGCACTAATAATATTTTGATTAGGCAGCATACAGTCTTTTAGCTCAAAAATAATCTTTTTAAAGCCTGAGCTTGGAGTAGCGACTAATATGTCATCGAAATCATCAATACTAGCCTTCCAGTCTTGTATAGCTGTTAAAGTATCTGGGAATTTTTCTATACTTGGTAAATATTTTTGGTTATTACCTTCTGCGAGCATTTGATCGTTATGCCCTGCTTTCCAAGAGTTAATTCTTACTTCATGGCCTTTATAAGCTAACTGCAATGCCAGTGCAGTACCCCAAGCACCAGCCCCTAATATAAGTATATTTTTTTTCATATTAGTCTCTATCAATTATGTTTCACTTTCTACTGAATATATTGTAACATTTGCGTCTAATAAAAAAGTATAGTTCGTGGCCAAATATTTAATGAGACAACTACTAGCAGATCTTAAAGAAGTTATTATTCAAAATAATCTAGTAATAAAAATTACCCTTCTTTGCTCAATTACTGCATACGCATACTTTATAGCATCTTGGACAATATCTATTGATACCGAGCTTGCAACATACGGTTTAGGTAATAGTAAGTATCTATACCCATTAGATGTACAATTTTTAAGGCTTGGAAGACCTATACTTAGTTTAATAGTTTCGATAATTGGAACAGTACCAATTCCTTACTTTAATTCAATATTGGCTTTAGGTTTTATCTTCTGCTCTTATATAGTCTGGATAGCAATACTCAATAACATTAGCAACAATAAACTATCAACAATCATCTTCGGATTGTTTTACCTTATATCTCCGGTATATATTTTTCAACTGAATTTCGTTAACCAAAGTATAGAAATAGGACTAGGTTTTTTATTAAGCTCGCTATCAGTATATTTTTTAGCACAACTTTTCCAAAAAGAAAATTGGCTTACTAATATACTACTTAGTAGTCTTATGATATATTTTGCTCTGGGTATATATCAATCTTTTATAGTTTACTATATAGAAGGTATGATAACTGTGTTGATATTAAACTCCATCAAAAAAAATCTGACTCCTAAAGAGGTAGCTAGCTTTTTTATTATTCCATTTTCGTGGCTATAATTGCCTTAGTGCTATATTTTATTACAACGCATATATCTTACTTTTTTGTTGGTAAGTCAAATTACCTTACTAATTTTTACGATGGTTGGCATACTACTAACTTAGCAAATCAATTAAGTCTATTATTTAGATATATACTAAACACACTAGATTCAAGCCTTACAATTAGTTACGGCTTATGCTATATCATACTATTAGCATTGATGTTCAAACTTAAAAAACTTGATAGTTTTATAGTTTTAATTGGTATTATTACACCCCTATTACTCCCAATAATCCTTATATCGCCATTGCCATTAAGAATTTTATTTACTATACCACTTAGTATAGCGATGCTAGCGAGTGTTTGTTTTGAAGTATTTAGAAGAAAAAAACTTATATTAATAGTAGCCATAATAATAGCTTTAATAAACTTCAAACAAATATGTCTCTTGACTTACAGTAAAAATATGACACAAGCATATAACTCTAAATTCTTTATACCAAAACATCTATGATAAAATAGGCACAAAAATATATAATACGGCAATCATTTTCATCGCCTCAAAGCATATTGACAATAGTTACTTTATAAAAACAACTATAAACCAACCCTTTTACTTAAATAGCAATCTTGATTTATTTAGCAGTATATTTCCTGATAGCTCATGGCAAGAAAGTAATCTAAACCATAGAGTTTATTACTTTCTCCACTGGCTGAATGACTACTACAAAATGCCTACAGAGAAGCAAATTGATATAGCTAAAAAAATATCAACAAACTTACCAGTATACCCTCAACAAGGCTCTATTATTAAAAATGGTAATAGTATTATTATTAAGCTCAGCAATTAAAAACAATACTTTCTTGTATATAGATTATGACTAATTTCTCTTTTGTACTCTATAGTTGTTAAACTGTAAACACCCATATATTATAATTTTCTGTTATCAAAATTATAAATTTAATATATTTAACTTTATAAGAATATACTGGGATAATACACACATCAAATATTAGAAAGTATTTTAGGTAATAAAAATGAAAAAATTTATGTTTGCGGCAGCATCAATTTTTAGTATTATTTCGGTATCTAATGCTAATAACTTACATCAGATAAATAGTTTTTCATCTAAGTCATTTCCAGCACCTGTAATAATATTGGCAGAGTAAAAGCTACTATTTAAGTTGTGCTATTGCTATAAAAGCGATTTTTATATCTCTTGCAATAACTGATTTAGCTACTTTATGGATGGCAATAGCTGCTGATATGGGAGCTACTCTGATTATAATTATAAATTCACTCAGATTACTAAAATAAGCTAAATATCATATCTCATCCACAATGGTAGAAAACGCTTAATATCATTCATAAATTTAAATAAACCAACATTTAGCTCAGCATTACCATTAGGATCTGTTACTTTGCGTGGAAATGCTATGCCCGCACCGAAAAGTCCTGGCGCTATAATTCCCGTTGTAGGATCATAAACTCTAGCATCCATATTCTCTACACAAGGTATTCTTTGATCAAAGCCAACTGCATAAATAACCTTATTATACTCATGTAAATGCTTATTTATCTCTTCATTAGTTGATAAATATCTTTTGACTCGACTATCTAAATTTTGGGAGATATTTGCTCTAACCCATTTAGCTGTCTCACCTTTTAAACCTGAATTATCGTACAGAATCCAATCTCCCATATTGATAGCATATCTCAATGGTTGACGATAGAAATTAGCCACATCTTCAACATCAAGCTCAATTAAATTTCTAATGATTATCATTGCCGAATGAGATGAACCAAAAACTGCAACTCTATCACCCTCAATAAGCTCTTCTTTCAGTTTACTTGGAGATAATGCTGTAGCAAGATCAATTTCTTTTGTAGTTTCAGGATTATGAATATTCAAAGTTTTAGGTATAGAACCTGTTGCTAAAACAACTTTCTCAGCCATATAATTTTCTCTTGCACCATACAGATTCCATACACCTTGGGCTACTTTCATTTCTGCTATAGTATCTAAACTATAATCAACTTTTTGAAGTAGATTATCAGTAACGTATTGCAAAGGTTCTGCAACATCTTTTAACTGTAAAAATCCTTGTTTATCATAATTTTCTAGGACAAATTTTTGTAATCTTTTTTCAAACTCAAAAGATTTTATATCATTCAGAAATCTCAAGAATAACTCTACTGTTGTATTACTACTAACTTCGCCCCATTTTTTACCAAGATCACCAACACCGAAATTCGGATCAATCCAAAGTATATTTTTTGCATTTATACCACTGTCTAATAATTGTCCGATAGTTGCCATACCAGCAGGACCAGCACCTACCACTGCCCACTTATATTTTATAAAGCTTTCCATAATTAACCTAATTTATTTGCCTAAGACATATTATACTCAATCATCAATATACTGTCTTAATAAATCTTATCTATATTGAATATCAGAAAATCTTATAATAAAATTTTGTAATATAAGTATTACTAAAATATAAATATGCGAATCACATTAAAACAGTTACAAGTATTTGTAAATACAGCTAAGTCAGAATCCATTAGTGTTGGTGCTGAAAAATGTTTCATCTCACAAGCAGCCGCAAGTATGTCTCTATCTCAACTTGAAAACATGCTTGATACAACATTATTTGATCGTGTTGGTAAAAGAATGAAACTAAATGATAATGGTAAAAACCTACTAGCAAAGGCTATTAAAATTTTAGATGAAATTGAAGAGTTTGAATCATTTAGCTTAAATAGCACTCAATTATCTGGGAAAATAGTTATTGGTGCTAGTACCACAATAGCCAATTATGTATTACCAAAATATGTAGCAATGTTTAGAAAGTTACATCCAGATACAGATTTTGAGATTATCTCAGGTAATACAAAAGAAATTATAAATAGCGTTGAGTCACTAAACTGTGATGTAGGCTTTGTCGAAGGCGAATGTAATAGTAAAACATTAGAGACTTACCTTTGGACAAAAGATAGTCTAAAAATAATTTGTCGTATTGACCACCCATTAACTAAGAAAAAAAATATTAAGATAAAAGATCTTTTAGATTATGAGTGGGCAATGAGAGAACAAGGATCTGGAACATTTGAAATATTTTTTAATGCTCTTGAAGATAAAGTATCAAGTATAAAAAAAGCTATAACTCTGCGTAGCTCAGAAGCAATAAAACAGTATATTGCATATAGTGATTGCCTGGCTTGTATATCCGAGGTAATTACAACCCAAGCTTTAGATACTGCTAAATATTATATACTTGAAACTAAAGAACTCGATCTGTCTAGAAACTTCTACAAATTATTACATGAGAAAAAATATCACACCGCTTTAACACAAGCTTTTTGTAAATTCATAGAAGATGATATCAAATAGCTAAGATAAAACTTGAAAATTTTAGACTTTGGAGTCATCTTTACATAGGTAACACAAATTCAAATAAATGGAGATAATATGTCTATAGGGATAATACTACTGATAATAATAGCTATAGCCGCTGTATATATAGTTATGACTTACAACAAACTAATAGCAGAGATCGAAACAGTCAAAAACTCTGAAAAACAAATCGATGTACAACTTGATCGCAGAGCCAAAGTATTTGACTCATTAGTAAATGTTGTTAAAAAATATATGGACTACGAACAAACAACACTAAAGCAAGTTGTAGCACTAAGAAACCAAGCTAATTTAGCTAAAGCAAATGGCGATATTCAAGAAAGAATAAATGCTGAAAATCAGATCTCTGATCTAGCAAAAGGTATAAATGTTCAATTTGAGAACTATCCAGAATTAAAAGCTAATCAAAACGTAATTCAGTTACAAGAGGAAATTACATCTACTGAAAATAAATTAGCTTTTGCTAAACAAGCTCTTAATGACTCAATAGAAAGATACAATGCTCATAAAAAATCCTTCTTTGCTGGGATGGTAGTTAATATCTTCAAGAAGCTAAATGAAGAATTTGTATACTGGAATATCTCAGAAGAGAAAAAACAACAACTAGAAGACTCTAGAGTGGAACTATAAGATGTCAAATACTGATAATCTAAAATATGGATCTGTTAACTGGCGTGAAGTTGTTCGTAAAAATACTTATCGCACATATTTTGTCATAGCAACATTCCTAATTGTTTTTTTTCTGCTAGGAATTTTTGTTGATACCTTTTGGCGATATGGTGAGTTTGCGAATGCTTACTATAGTAAATATGGTATTGAGCTACCTATATCAAAAGTATTTTATGCATTAGCAACATTTCAAATACCTCCTTACGCTACTATGATCATATCTGCTATAGCAGTAATTTGGATATTCATCACTTTTAGTATGTATGACAAAATTATGCTATCTGGCACTGAATATCATGAGGTTTCAGCAGATAACCAAGATCCTTTAGCTCGTCGTGTATATAATGTTGTTGAAGAAATGAAAGTAGCTGCGGGTATGCGATATATGCCAAAGGTTTTTTTAATTGACGCCAATTATATGAATGCTTTTGCATCAGGTTACTCTGAAAAGTCCGCAATGGTTGCTATCACAACAAAACTTGCAAATGCTCTTAACCGTGATGAGCTACAAGCTGTTATGGCGCATGAGTTAACTCATATTAGAAATCAAGATATTAAGCTCAACTTATTCACTATGGTTTTATCCAATATGATGCTTATTATTATGGATTTCTTATTTTACTCAGCTCTTTTCTCAGGAAACAATAATAATAGCAACAGCAATAATCGTAACAATAATGCTGCCGTATTTTTTATCATTATTATGATTTTAAGATATGTGTTACAAATTTTCACAATATTTATGATGCTATTCTTGAGTCGTACAAGAGAGTATATGGCAGATGCTGGAGCAGTTGAGCTAATGCGTACAAATGTACCAATGGCAAATGCTCTACTAAAGATTGCTGGCGATAGTAAAACAGCAGAAGCTCAATATAGCTATAAGCATAATAAAAATGAAAATCTCCGTCGTGCGTCATATATCTTTGATCCACTAAGTGCTGGTATAGGCAGTGGAGATATGTCTGATATGTTCTCTACTCATCCATCTATCGAAAAAAGACTTGCTTCGATTGGAGTCAAATCCAAGTAAAACAAAAACTATCCTTTAATATTTTTTTAATCTATTTTCACCTAAAAATAAGATATAATAATAAGACATACAAACAAACTACTCCTCTATATGAATATAAAAACTCAACATAATGGTTTTACTATAGTTGAGTTAATTATAACTATAGCAATAATTACTATCTTAGCAACTCTTGGTTATGCAACATACTCTGACTACATAATTAAGACAAAAATAGCTACTGAAGTGTCTGTATTAACAGCACGCGCAAAAGAAATATGGGACTTTAAAAAAAGATAATAAAAACTTTTACCTTGAAGGTGATTACTCTGAAGTTAATGAGTATGCAGCTCTTACGAAAAATATCGGTACAGCTGGGGGAAGTGGCATAGTAAATGGATATGCTGAGATTATGGTACGCCCAGAAAGTGTACCAACAGATATGGTAAGATGGAGGTGTGTAGTTGCAGGCAATACTCTAAATGAATCTAACATACCTGAGCATTGTATACTTGGTGATGCTACGTTCTTTAGGATACTTAAAGAAAATAATATGATTTTTAGTGAAGATAGCTTCCAATACGATGAAACAACAGTAGATGATGATTGGGGTAAGGTTGATACAGGCAGTGACTTCCTTGGAAAATGGTATATAACTGGTGGTGATGAGCAAATAGAAATTTGGAATAATTTTGATAATATTGATGATATCCGACCAAATGTTGCTGAGCTTGACGGCGATAGGAATGAGATTGTTGACTTTTCTCATGATTTAGCATCAAAAGGTTTTGATAGTATGCAAATGTCATTTGATTTTTACTCTAGAACTGGTGATGACTCAAGTAACTTTGAAGTTTATTTAGGTGATGAGCTTGTCTATACACATGATAGCTTCTCTAAAGGTTGGCAAACAATTGACATAGATTTACAAAATACTAGTGCTTCAGGTAAGACCTTAACACTAAGAGAGTCCGGAAAAGATGATAGTTACGGTGCACTAATAGATTTAGAATCAATTAGAGTGACTCCTAACAAAATCACCTAAAGTTCTAAAGCTTGGAGCTATAAATTTAGTAACAAATATATTATAATTCCTATTTATATTGTTATTCTTATACAATTCAAACATTAAGTCTAAAATTTAATAACTAAGAGAAATAAATGTCAGAGCAAGAACCACGTAAAAAACTTTCTTTAGGTAGTAGAAAAAAGCTATCAGTAAACAGAACTTCTAGTCTAAGCACAAACCTCAAAACTAGACTACAAGCCAAAAAAGAAGATAATATTCAAAACTTTTTTAATAACGCTGATAAAGAGCTTCGTGAATTATATCAACAAAGACAGACATTAGAAGACCAAATTAAACAAATTGAGCAAAGACTTCTTTTTGCAAAAAGTGAACCATTACAAGAATTTCTATTTGAATTGAAAACAAAAGATTTTGCATTACTGGCAAAGATAAATTCTCATATAAATACTCTTTAAGATTTTATTTTATAAGAATTATGCTTATTAAGAACTAGAATATACTTTCAAATATTTCTTTAATACCTTTTTTAGCAAGACCTAGCATTTTAGCAAATTCTTCTTCTGAGAAGTTTTTGCCTTCTGCTGTACCTTGAATCTCAATCATACCACCATTTGAATTCATAACTACATTCATATCTGTTTCAGCATTAGAGTCTTCATCATAATCTAAATCAAGTACAGGCTCATTATTGTAAATACCTACAGATATTGCAGCAACCTGAGACATTAATGGATTAGTTTGTTCATCAAGCATACCATTTTGCTTCATATAATCTATAGCATCCCTGATAGCTAATGATGCTCCAGTAATAGATGCTGTACGCGTGCCGCCATCTGCTTGGATTACATCACAGTCAACTTTGATAGTATTCTCACCTATCTTTGTTAAGTCAACACTTGCGCGTAATGCTCTACCAATTAGCCTTTGGATTTCTTGTGTTCTACCAGATTGCTTACCTCTAGCAGCCTCTCTATCCATACGAGTATGAGTTGAACGCGGTAACATACCATACTCAGCAGTTAACCACCCCTCACCAGAATCTTTTTTGAATCTTGGTACACCAGCAACTACAGAAGCTGTACATAAAACTTTAGTATCACCAAATTCTATTAAAACTGAACCTTCAGCATGTTTCGTAAAATTATGTGTAACTTTTAAAGTACGTAATTGATCGTTATTTCTTCCACTTGGACGCATTTTGGAACCCTTTTAATTAAATTCATAAGTATTAAGTGTATAATTATACAAATCGATATTAAAATAAGAAACCTTAAGTTTAAGGTATTTCTGATATATGAATATTATTAACAAACAAAATTTATCAAAAGTAGAAAGATACTGGCTTAATGATGCAAAAAACTTAGTTACAAGCCTATCAAAAGGCTATGGTGAAATTATATTAGATAAGATCTCTCAGTGTTTTACAAATGTTAATCAGTTAGAAGCATCACTATTAGATATTAAGTCTGCATTAGTACGGCAAATAACTCTTTCAAGTATCAATGAAACATTAATTTTTGCTAGGACAATTATTCCCTGTGATACTTATGATTTTTTTTCACAAGAAGTTGATAATCTTGGTACAAAACCAATTGGCGATAATCTACTTTTTGAAAAATCTAAATTTACTCGTGATGAATTTATAATCCGTAAATTATCTAGTGATGATTTTTATCAAGAAACAAGTAGGCATATTCAGCAAGAGATCTTTTCTCGTAGTTCAATATTTACATACAAAGATAATCAAGAGCTTAAATTTTTAATTACAGAATATTTTCTAGTTTTACCGGAGTTATGTAATGCAGAGTAATACAAAATTCAAAGCATATATTATGCTAATGAGATTGCATCGCCCTATTCCAATACTGCTAATTCTTTGGCCAACTCTTACTGCACTAGTTTTGGCAAGTCATGGTATTCCAGATATTAAATATTTGATTATCTTCACTATTGGTGTGGTTGTAATGCGTACAGTGGGTTGTATTGTTAATGATATTGCAGACATAGATTTTGACAAACATGTAGAGCGTACCAATACTCGACCTTTAACCAGTGGTAAACTTAATGTCAAGAATGCATTATACTTGTGTCTAGCTCTTACGATAGTTGCTTTTATCTGTGTATTGTTTTTAAACTTATACACAATTTTATTATCATTTGTCGCCTTATTTTTAGCCGTACTTTATCCATTTTGTAAAAGATTTTTTGCAATTCCTCAATTAGTGCTTGGCTTGGCTTTTAATTTTGGTATCTTTATGGCCTTCTCTGCTACACAAAACAAAATACCTTTAGAAGCTTGGATATTTTATTTATCTACTATTTGCTGGACTATAGCTTATGATACTATCTATGCATTAGCTGATCGAGATTTTGATTTAGAAATTGGTATTAAGTCATCAGCTGTTTTATTTGGAGATAAAGTATTTAAGTACATCTTTTTATTCAATTTCATATCATTAATACTTTTGATAGCTCTAGGTATATATCTAAGCTTTAATATTATTTTTTACATAGGTGTTATTATTAGTGCTTTTTTATTTATCAGAAATTATTTCTTATACAAAAAACTAGGTATAGCTAACTGTATAAAGGCTTTTTCTGATAATCACTGGATTGGCTTGATAATATTTATCGTAGTGGTTATACAATATCTTTAGTAAAGGATTTTTTTGTGATTAAAGTTTTCTATGATGGTAAATGCGGATTATGCTCAAAAGAGATAAATCACTATAAAAATATAGCCCCAGAAAATATTTTTGAATGGATCGATATTACCGAAATATCTGAAGAAAGTCTTAACAAAGAAAATTTAGATACTCTATCTTGTCTGAAGCTATTTCATGTCAAAGATAACGAAGATAAATTTCATACTGGGGTTGATGCCTTTATCATAATATGGAGCCAATTAAACAAATGGAGAAAGTTAGCAACTATTATTAAACTACCACTAATATATAGTTTTGCTAAAATTATATATAGTCTGTTTGCGAAATGGCGTTTTAATCGTTTAACCCATTGTAAAATAAAGTAACCTAAACTGGAGAATAGATGAACTTAATAATTGGTGCGATCTTAGGTTTTATATCAGTAGCTTTTGGTGCTTACGCAGAACATGGTTTAAAATCACAAATTTCAGCTGAACATTTTGAATTTATAATGACAGCTATACGTTATAATCAAATCTATGCTATCGTAATTAGCGGTATTGGTATAGCTCTTTTAAGTAGTAAGAGCTTATCACGATGTTTAACTCTTAAACTAAGCAACTTATTTTTTATAGTTGGTACAATATTATTTAGTTTTAGTATTTATATTTCTGTGGTTTATAATATACCTATTATTTTGAAGCTAGCACCATTAGGTGGTACCACACTGATGATAGGCTGGCTAATGCTAATTTTAGCTGCTGTTTTTTTGAAGAAGAACCTAAAGAGAAACTTATGAAGAGATATATAATTACACTAGCATTATGTATATTTGTATTATCGGATACTGGCTTTGCAGATACCAAAGATAATCAAGGATATATAGTCAAACTTTACTTTGGCAGAACTATGAAAGATGATAAAGATAATATCTCTTACGTTTCAGATAAGATGTTCAAAAATTTTGAGAACAAATACATAACACCCGCTTTCCCTGATGGCTATACTGAAAATGATGCTAGAGGCTATTGGCGTAGCCCAACAGGAACTACGTATAGTGAAAAAACAAAAGTTGTCACAATACTTGCAGATGATAAATCAAAACAACTTGAACAAAAAGTAAACAATCTAGTCAATGTCTACGAGAAAACATATCATCAAGAAAGTGTCTTAGTAACGTACACAAAGACAGATTATTCTTTTATTTAAAACTGGCGGAGAGGAAGAGATTCGAACTCTCGATAGTCGTTAAACTATACACGCTTTCCAGGCGTGCTCCTTCAACCACTCGGACACCTCTCCAAAGAGATATTAAGTATACAGCAAAAGCTTATATTTTCAACTTTTAGATAACCATTACACCACCAGAAACAAACATCAAAACTATGAATAAATTCTTTAGAAGCTTTGGAGAAATTATCCCTAAATAATTAACTGCCAAAAGACTACCTGCCAATGCAAATATACCCGATGATACTAACAATGGAATATTTAGATATCCAAGTGTTGATGGTACATTAACACTAATTCCATAAGTAAGCACAAATGCTGCAATTGATGAGTTTATAAGCACACAGACACTAGTTATAGCTATAGCTTTTTTGATATCAGTACCAATCTTTATAAAAAACATTGTTGCAAAGGTTGTTGAACTTGCCAAAACACTCAAAATACCACAAAATCCAAAAATACTATATCTAGCACTTCTGGGTAATTTAACAACCTTATTATCATTGTGCAATATCATCCAGATACCACTTCCAAATAACAATATTGCAAAGACTATTTTCAAAAGATCTGTATTTATATGTTTTGCAACTATTGAGCCTACTAGCGCCCCTATAGATAAATATACTAAATAATACTTTAACTCTCCCAAGTGTATATTACCTTTACGATAGTGTTTGTATGTTGCTATAGAACTTAAAAATATAGACATCCCACAACAAGTTGCTATAGCTATTTGCATAGCAAAGTCAGCTCCATAAGTATGTACAATTATAAAATAAAAAGCTGGAACAGCTATCAAACCTGCTCCTCCACCAAGTAGCGTAGAAATAAAACTAGCTACAAAACCAACAATTGCTCCTAATATGATTAACATTATTTTTTTCCTATGATTATTTAAGATAGTTATAGACAGTAGCTCGACTAATATTTAGTGCGTTTGCAATGTATTTACTTGCATTCTTACCATCTAGTGCGCCTTGTTGTTTAAGTTCTAAAATCAAGTTTTTCTTTTGATCCCTTGTTAAATTATCAATTGATAAATTATTATCTATACAATATCTCTGCACAAAATTGTTAATTTTTTCATAAAGAGTATCTCTGAAAAGGCTCTGTTGTTGCTGCGACATTTGCATATTGTTATTATTTAGAAATACGTTTATTAAATTTTGATATCTATCAAACACAGAAATATCTAAATTTATGCATAATGTCCCTATAACATCATTTGTTGAGCTTTTAATTACAGTGATAATGCATTTCATTTTCCGCCCGTCATAATTTATTTTATCGTACGGCCCTATTACAAAATCATCGTAAGCATCTAAATCTATATGATTTAAATATGATATATCTCCAACTTCTCTTTTAGAGATAGGATTAAAAATCGCAACTATCTTGTTCTTAGATAAATCATGAATTACAACTTCTGCAAAAGGATGCAAAAGCCTACTTATAGCTTCCGCGACATTTATAAATTTTTCTAACTCAGGATTCATTTTGATATCTAAAACCATTTTTTAGATATATTAGTCTATTTTAGACTTTTTTGTCAACAAAATATTTTAAGAAGATTTAAACTTAGTACTGCGACATATATTTATAAAGTTAACAATTATAGGTCCAATAATATTCTGCCAAATTGCATAAAAAGTTGCAGCAATAGCTGCTTGATTACCAAAGAAGGTCAAAGCTATTACAATCCCTAAACCAACATCTAATATACTAAACTCAAATAGCAAAGCTAATCTACTATCAGAATCTAGACCCAAAACTTTACCTATTAAATATCCAAACACATTAGCAAATATACTAAGGATTATAACGCTTAAAATAATATCTAAAGGTACAAGTATAATAGCCTCTTTATTTAAAGCTGTTACAACCATTACTATTAGCATAATCAAGAGGATTGGAATACTAAAGATTTTCTTTAAAGTTGAATCATTTAGTTTAGTAAATTTACTAATTAAAATTCCTAAAACTATCGGTAAGATAACTATTATTGCCATTGTTTCAAACATACCAAACCAGTCTAACTCAATACTCTTCGCAAAGAAAAAATAGATGATTAGTGGCATAACTATTGGTGCTAACAATGTTGTTAAGAAAGTTAAACTAACAGTAAGTGAAATATTTGCTCTAGCTAATAAAGCCATAACTCCTGAAGCCGTGCCTCCTGGACAAGCGCCAACAATAACTAGACCTATCAATGCGGTTAAACTCAACCCAAAAAGCTTACCAATTATAAAAGCAGCTATTGATGTAACAGTTAATTTCAAAAACAAAATAACAAGTAGCTTTCCCTTGAGGTTAGCGACTTTTACAAAATCTTTTGGTTGTAGATGAAGTCCAATTACCAACATAATAGTAGCTAACAAATAAGTAATATATGGCTTTAATGGTATAAATATGTAAGGTACTGATATAGCTAAAAGAACTCCTAGTATCACTATAATTGCAAAATATTTCTGGATAAAATTCATTTTTATGGTTATTAACTATATTATTTAAAATTATTTTACATACTAAATTAAATATAAGAATAGATTGTTATCTTTTATAGCAATTAAAATAAGAAATAGGCTTGGAGAACGTTAATTGAATATTTTCAGATAAGATTTATTTTTTATTTTTTGCTCTCCGACATCTTTCAGAGCGGTATTTTACTTCATCCCATACTTTTGCCCATTTCTTACGCCAAGTAAATGGTAAACCACATACTACACAAACCTTCGTAGGCAAATGCTGTTTTTTCATATACCTAACTCCTCAAGAAACTTTTTACTATCTTGTCTAATTAGTTCTTTCTTCTCATTAGTCATCTTTTCATAAGATTTATAAATCATTGCCAAGCGTGGGTTATTAGCGAGCTTTGATTTATTTCTAGCTAAGAAATCCCAATATAAGTAATTAAATGGACAAGCACCACCTCCATTTTTCTCACTGACTTTATAACTACAATTATCACAATAGTTTGACATTTTTTTGATATAGCTCCCACTAGCAGCATAGGGTTTACTTGCAAAATACCCACCATCTGCAAAAAGTACCATTCCTGATACATTTGGTAACTCAACCCACTCATAGGCATCTGCATATACTAACAAATACCATTCATTGACACACTTAGGATCAATTCCAGCTAACAATGCAAAATTTCCCAAAACCATTAGTCTTTGAATATGGTGCGCATAAGCATTCTCTTTAGTTTCTTTGACACACTGATGAAGACAATTCATCTTAGTCTCAGTGTCCCAATAGAAGCTTGGTAATTTACGCGTTGCTTCAAGATAGTTCATATCGCGATAGTCTGGCATTTTTAACCAATAAACACCGCGTACAAACTCTCGCCAACCAAGAACTTGACGGATAAAACCCTCAACAGCATTTAAAGGAGCATTGTCATTATAATATGCTTTTTCAGCAGCCTTGATACACTCCATAGGTAATAGCAGGCCACTATTAATATACATAGAAATATGTGAATGATACATCCATGCCTGCCCCTCAAGCATTGCATCTTGATAATCTCCAAAATCACTAAGTCTTTCTTTAACAAATAAATCTAGTGCTTCGAGCGCCTGCTCTCTAGTAACAGCATAATTAAATGGCTCAATATCTCCAAAATTATCAGCAAATGTTCTCTCGACTAACTTAATTACTCGCTTAGTTATATCATCTGCTGTACTTTTATATGGTTTTGGGATTTGCATATCAGAAGTTGGTGTTTTACGGTTTTGACTATCATAATTCCACTGTCCACCTTCTGGCTTGCCATCATTATCAAGCAAAATATTATGTTTAGTACGCATATAACGATAGAAATATTCCATGCGTATTTGCTTATAGTTTTTTGACCACTTTGCAAACTCATCAATTGGCGCTAAGAATCTATCATCTGTAAGTATTTCAACATCTATAGAGAAATCTTTCTGCCAACTTTGAATATCTTTTAATACACGATATTCACCTGGCTCAGTTACAATAAGCTTTTGTATACCAAGCTTTTTAACAACCTTCTCAACTTCACTATAAAATGAACCAGTATTCTTTGGATCATCTAATTTTGTATAGCAAACCTTATAACCTAATTTATGCAACTGCAGTGCAAAATGACGCATCGCTGAGAAAATATATACAAGCTTCTTTTTATGATGTTTAACATAACTAGCCTCTTGCATAACTTCACACATCATCACAACATCATTTGTCTTATCACAATCTTTCAAGCTAGAAATACTCTGCGAAAGTTGATCTCCTAGAATCAATCGTAAAGTCCTCATCAAAATAACTCTCCTTGAATATTCTCTACCTTTTGTTGTTTAGATTTGATTTCTCTGAGCGTTTTCCTACTAGCGTGTTTTTTAACAATATTTTTAGTTTCTTGACTATTCTTTGAGTCTTTTCTAATCTTATAAATATTATCTGCTGCAAATTTCCGTGCTTGTTTCTCATCAATGATTGGGTCTGGATAATCTATAGCATTATGTTTTTCTAACCATGGAGTATGAATATTTTCATTACTTACATTTTCTAGCTCAGGTATCCATCTTTTGATAAATTCGCCATCAGGATCTTGGTCAATGCTTTGCTTAATAGGATTGTAAATACGAATACTGTTTATACCTGTAGTCCCAGATTGCATTTGTACTTGTGAGTAATGAATGCCTGGTTCATAATCAGTAAATAATCTTGCCAAATATATCGATGTAACACGCCAATCTAACCACAAATGATAGCTTGCAAAACTCATGAGCATTGCACGCATACGAAAGTTTAACCACCCTGTTGCAATCAATGCTCGCATACATGCATCTATCATCGGGAAACCAGTATTACCAGTTTTCCATGCCTCAAAATATTGCTTATTTAGCGGCTCTGTGCGTAGTTGATCATAGGCTGAATGCAAATTTTCATATTCAATATTTGGTTGATCCTCTAACTTCTGCATAAAGTGACAATGCCAGCGTAGACGCGATAAAAATGAACGCATTGCGCTTAACCATTTTGTTTTATTTTTTATACTACTAGCTTTGATTTCATTTTTACGCTGACTAGCTAACTGATACACCTCTCGAATTGAAATAGCTCCAAAAGCTATATATGGCGACAATCTGGAACAACTTTTAAAAGCTGTCACCGGAGAAGACATCTCTTTAGTATAACCACAACCTCTTTGATACAAGAAACTATCAAGGATTCTAAGTGCGCGAACCCGACCACCTTTTTGCCGTTTATAGCCATTATCATACTCTATACCAAGACTTCCAGCCGTAGGTATTTTAGTTTGATTTTCACAAATAAATTTAAGTTTATTAGGTGCTTCAACGATCTTCTCGCTCATGCGTTTATGCCATACTAAAGCCCATTTATCTCTATCAGCTAAACAACGAACTACACCGTTTTGATATGGTTGATGCCATGTAATATCATTCTGTTTAAAAAACTTCTCAAGCTTAATATCACGCTGATATGTCCAATTATTCCAAGTTTCTTGATGCGACCAAACACTCTTGATATGATATTTTTGTATTAACTGCTCAAAAACCTCGACAGCATTACCAACCATTATAATTAAAGGTTGTCCTAATCTCGTAAGCTCAGTATTTAAGTCTTCTAAACATTCTAACAGAAACAAATATTGCCTATGACTCATATCAGGCTGTTGCCAAAGCTCAGGCTCAATTATATATATTGGTAAAACATCTCCTTTTGTAGCTGCCTGTGTTAAGGCTAAATTATCATCTATGCGTAAATCACGCTTAAACCAGACTACTTGCATTTGTATGATTTAGCTTTTTTTGATGTTTTGCAGCTCGGCCCGATACTCTTTTACGCCAAAGTCTAAAGCTATTTGGCTTAAGATTATTTCGCATGATTTTTATAACTTGTGGTTCTGACAATCCAGTTATATTTTTGATTGCATCAAATGATGTTTTATCACACCAAGCCATTTCTATAATTTCACTGCTTGTTATACTTTTATCACTCATAAATACCTCTCAAAACTTTAACTATGGAATAATCTCTTTACCATCCCATGCAAAACATTTACCACTATCCTCCACTTTTAAACCATCTAATACTTCAACTAACTTACTAGCTGAATACTCAGGTGTAAAAAGCTTACCTTGAGGTACTCTTGCTTGAAAAGGTTCTGAAAGATGACTATTAACAGTCCCTGGATGAAGCCCAACTATTACAGCATTAGGGTTTAAGCGCTTTGCCTCAATACTTGCTGTTTTGATAAACATATTTAAAGCAGCCTTTGAGGCTCTATAAGCATACCAACCACCAAGCTGATTATCAGAGATACTACCAACTCTTGCAGAAATAGCTGCAAATACAGACTTAGTATCTTTAGCTAACTTGGGTATAAAATGCTTTGCGACCAAAGCTGGAAATATTGTATTTGCTTTAAAGAGCTCAATAAATTTGTCCGCAGATAATTCTTTTAAGCATTTTTCTGGTTTTATCTCGGAAGTATGTAGTATACCAGTAGCTACAAAAACCAGATTAATAGCTCCTGACTTATCATAAACATATTTTGCTGCTTTCTCGATTATTGCTTCATTCGAGTAATCAATATGTTCATAAACTACACCTTCTACACAATCAACTACTTTAGAATGTGAAAAAGCATATACATTAGCATTAGGATATAACTGTTTTAATCTTTTAATAACTGCACTGCCTATAGAACCTGAAGCTCCGATAACAACTAGATTACTACTCATAATACTTTCCCCAACGATGGTTTAGTATTTTAAGTATACAAATAAGATTATGGATTTTTTATATGGATAGATAAATATTAAGAAAGTTTAATATACAGAAACTAATCAGCTATTAAATCATACTCAGTAGATTCTGTAATCTCGACAGTCGCAAATTCACCAACTTTTAGATTTCTTTCTAGCGCATCGCCGATAATTACTTGTCCATCTACTTCTGGAGCATCATATTTAGTACGACCAATCGCATAATTTTCATCAAGGTTTATTGAATCGATTATAATTTTTTGCTCTGTACCAACAAAGTTTTCTAACTTATTAGCACTTATTTGAGCTTGCAGACTCATAAATTCATCTAAACGCTGTTGTTTAACCTCTTCAGAGATTAAATTATCAAGTTGATTTGCCCTTGCACCCTCTACCTCTGAGTATTTAAAACAACCAACTCTATCAAGCTGTGCCTTATCGATGAAGTCTAGTAAATGCTCAAAATCTGCTTCGGTCTCGCCTGGGAAACCTACAATGAAAGTACTTCGAATAGCTATATCTGGACAAATCTCACGCCATTTATTAATTCTATCAAGTGTCTTTTGAGTATGAGCAGGTCGTTTCATCCTTTTGAGAACATCTGGTGATGAATGCTGTAATGGCACATCAAGATATGGATTTATTTTACCCTGAGCCATCAATGGTACGATCTTATCAACATGAGGGTATGGATACACATAATGCAACCTTGTCCACATATCTAACTCACCAAGAGCTGTTGAAAGATCTAAGATATTACTTTGATATTCTTTATCATTCCAAACTCCTGATTTATATTTGATATCAACACCATAAGCAGAAGTATCCTGTGATATTACAAGTAACTCTTTAACACCAGCATTTTTAAGCTTTTCCGCTTCACGCATGATATTATCAATCGAGCGACTTTTTAACTTACCACGAATGTCTGGAATAATGCAGAATGTACAAGTATTATTACACCCTTCTGATATTTTCAAGTACGAATAATGTCTTGGAGTAAGCTTAATACCTTGTGGTGGTACTAGTGAGACAAAATCATTAGCAAATATAGGTGCATGAGTATGCACAGCTTCTATTAAGTTCTCATAATCTTGAGGCCCTGTAATACTCAGAACTTCAGGATGTTTCTCTTTGATAAGATCTGCCTTATTTCCAAGACATCCTGTTACAAGAACCTTGCCGTTCTCTGCAATTGCTTCACCAATGACCTCCAAAGACTCATCTATAGCAGAATTTAAAAATCCACAAGTATTAACGATAACCATATCAGCATTATCATAACTATCTACCAAGTCATAACCTTCGGCTTTTAGCTTAGTTATGATACGCTCAGAATCAACAAGGTTTTTTGGGCAGCCAAGACTCACAAAACCAATTTTAGGAATTTTAATCATAATATTTAATTTCAAACAAAAATTATGCGAATATTGTAGAACAATTTAATATAAAAAAATAGTTAAAGATAGAATTACAAACTTAGATATGAAAATTACTAATTAATTTGATGAATTATCTTCATCACATTTAACACCAAAATCAATTTCTGTTCTTCTATCTAGATAGTAAGCTTTCTCAGATGCTTTATACATACATGCATCATTAACACCGTCTGTACAGAACTCATCATAGAACTGAGTTGGCTCTGCAGCTGGTTTTAATTTACCATAGCTAACAACACAAATTTGGTCTTTATTTACATTTTTACCTAGTAAATAGTTGTATACAGATTCAGCACGCTTTTGACCTAGATTAAAGTTATATTTTTCACTACCTCTAGGGTCAGTATTACCTGATAACTTAATAGGCTGATCTGGATGAGCAATCAAGTAGTCAGCAGTTTTATCCAAACACTCTTTAGCATCATCAGTAATATTATAACTATCAAAACCAAAATATACTGATCTACAGTTGATATCCATAAGTTCTTTTTTCATTTGTTCTACCTGATCTGAACTCATATTATCAGAACCATATATTTGCGAAGACATCTCTAATGCTTGAGAACTATCAACACCAGAGTACTTATCTTTAATCAAATCACTATTGTCTGGTCTAGTACTAGAACAACTTGCTAACATAAGTATAGAACCTACAACAGCTACACTCATAATACTTTTTTTCATCATATTCAACTCCTGTTTTTAGCTATTTTCAAAACCTGAAACTTCATAATTACCGCCATTATCTGCATAACCTGAATAACTTGATCCATAATTCTCACCACTCTTAAGCGTACTGATAAAACCTGGACCACTAGTCTCATTTAAAGATGATCCATCTAAACTACCATTTGCATTAGCTTGCAGTGGAGGTCCCTTATACCACGCACAACCTGTAATTAACAAAGCTAAAGCTAAAACAACATAATTTTTAACTAAAACCTTCATACAAGCTCCCTAAAAGTTTTTTGGCGACCAACTAGGCGACTGAATTAAAATGTTACCATTGTTAGCTGAATCAACATTAAATTTATTATCTCCATCTAATGATACCATATCTAATGAACTATAACCTCTAGAGTTTGTCGATATGTACGCAATCATATTACCAAATGGTGAAACTGTAGGTGAACTATCTGATTTACCATTTGTGATATTTGTTACAGTCCCATTAGCTAAATTGAAATCAGCAATTTGAGTACCCTTCGATCTTAATTGATTCATAAAAATAATGTCTTTACCATCTGGAGTATAATTTGGCTCATAACCCTGATAGATCCTACTGCTCAATTTAGATGATTGAGGATATCTTGAGTTTACGGGTGCAACATAAATATTTGGACGCCCACCTCTATCAGACGTGAACACTATACTTTGACCATTTGGAGAGAATTTCGGAGCTGTATTTATCCCATTTATTGTTATTCTCTTTAGTGCTTTAGTAGCTAGGTTTAATATATAAATGTTTGTCTGATCAGAATATCCCTTAGATAAAGCCAAGGCAATTTCTTTGCCATTTGGAGAAAATGATGGAGAACTATTAATACCTTTAAAGTTAGTTATCCTCCTAACCTTTCCTGTAGCTATCTCTAAAGTATATACACCCATGCTACCACCACTATAACTTGAGTAGACTAGATACCTACCATCATTTGACCATGATGGCGTAGCTATCGGATTATCACTTTGTCTAAGAACAGTATGTTTATTATATCCATCATAATCAGATATTATTAGCTCATAAACTCTACCATACCTAGCATAAGGATTGCTTACTTGTACATATGCTAATTTAGTTAAGAAAAAGCCTTGCTCACCAGTAAGTTTTTGGTATACATAATTAGCGATCTTATGCGCTAAAGGTCTCACTAAAGATACACTTATATTTTTGTACGTTATTGATCTGATATAGCTTGTATCATTTCTCTTATATATTTGCACTTCAACAGTGTAACTATTATTTGAATTTTTTGTATATTTTGTTAAAACAACATAATCAGACTTCAAACTCTTCCAAGGTATATTCTGACTTTGATTAATTTCATACTTAATAGAGTCATCACCTTGTAACTTACCATTATGATTAAGATCTGAAAGTATTATAGAATTTACTTGTTGAGGAAATTGATCTACAACATTATTACTAATTACCGTTACTAGCGGCTTTTGAATAACTCCAGTCGTTACTTCAGCAACTAAATCTGCATATAGACTAGAAATTAAAAAAACAAATATCGAAAAGCCTGTAATGATTTTTCTCATATTATTCCTCATTAACTTTGTTTAAATATAAAACTTATATTCTCTGTTTGTATAGTTCTTCTTGCCACAGGATTGGAGATGTCTGGCGGTGTAGTATTTTTAATAGCATCTATCAATGACTGGTCACAACCATAATCACCTGACGTTCCTGTAAGTCTTATGAACTTTCCATTCCTAATAATTGCTCTTGGTAAATCGTATATACCTCTACAATCATCTTTAATCCAATTTGAGCCTACCCTATCCGTATATTCGGTGACATATTTACTCACTGCTAAATCAGCCTGATTCTTAGCTGCTTCACGCTTAGCTGATGCGATAGCCTCAGCTCTTGCCTTTGCCAATCTTTCTTGACGAGCTTTTTCTTCTGCTTCTTGTTTTGCTTTTAGTTCTTGTTCTTTTTTACGTTTTGCTTCCTCTTGAGCCTTCTTTTTCTCTTCTAGCTCTTTCTTACGCTCAGCCTCTTCTTGAGCCTGTCTCTTTTGCTCTGCTTGACGTTTTGCTTCAGCTTGTGCTTTTTTCTTTGCTTCTAGAATAGCTTTTCTTTTTGCTTCTAATTTAGCCCTTTTCTCAGCTTCAGCTTGTGCTTTTAATTTTTGCTGATGTTTTATGAGAGCTTGTCGTTTAGCTTGCTTAATATCTTCTCTAGCTTGCTTTAACTCTTGCTGATGATTTTCATAAGCCGAAAGCTGCTTATTTAATTCACTACTACTTATCGATGTTGCTTGAATAATTTGAAGCTTTTTGGGAGCTTTTTCAACCTGAGCACTCAAAGCTGCCTGGCTTGTTTCAAACTTTAAATCACTAATAAATGCCAGTGTGTATAGCAAAATCACTATGCCAACATGTACAAGTATTGCCTTTACTAGAAATGGGTTTTCATCGACTGTTTTTTTGCAGAAAGTAATAACTTTTTGATAATTAAGATTTGCCATCTTCAGTGACTAACCCCACTTTATCTACACCAGCTCTTTGAATAAGAGCCATAGCTTTTACTACCTCACCATAGTTTGCACTACTATCACCACGCACGTATACAGGCTTACCTGGAGATTGCTGTGACAGACTAACAACTGCATTCGTAAGATCTCTAGCGCTTAATGATGCCTTTGGATCACTAACTCCCTGATTAACAAAATACTCACCTTCTCTGTTTACTGTAACCACAATTGGCTTACTATCATTAGAGGGTATTTTTTCTGATTGCGCTTTAGGCAAATCGACCTTTACACCCTGAGTCAGTATAGGTGTTGTAATCATGAAAATAACCAAAAGCACTAACATTACATCAATATAAGGTACTACATTGATTTGCACCATTGGTCTCTTTTTTCTGAAGAATCTCTTATTTCTCTTTTTCATACTAAAAGCCTTTATCTAAAAGCTTTCTTGATGTTGCTGTTGCACTTCATCTCTATGAGCTTCTTTTAACAATAGGATACACAAATCATCCTGAAATGATTCATAACCAGACAAAACATCATCAACCTGATTAGACAACCTACTATGGCCAATAACTGCCGGAATTGCTACGAAAAGACCTAATGCTGTAGCAATCAGTGCTTCTGCAATATGAGGAGCAACTACAGAAATAGTAGCTTGCTCTACACCGCCTAAAGTATTAAATGACGACATAATACCCCAAACCGTGCCTACTAAACCAATATATGGAGATACTGCTCCTATAGTAGCTAAAGCAGGGAGTTTTCTATCCAGCTCTTTTGCTTCTTGAGCTATAGCTATACCAACTGTCCTTTCCATACCTTCTAGAATAGTATCGCCCTTTAATACTCCAGTATCCTTTAAGTTATTAAACTCTCTTAAGCCTGAGCAAAATATTATTGACTTACCAAAGATGTTTTCTTTATGTTGGAGATAATAATCATATAATTTCTGTATATGATGTCCTGCCCAAAACAACTTATCAAATTGAACTTGCTCATTACGATATTTTTTGACACGATTGTTGACTTCAAACATAATAGCCCATGAGTAAACAGACATACCAACTAGACCTAACATAATAAGCTGAACTATAAAGTTAGCATGTAAAATTAATTGAACTAAAGAAATAGAATTATCCATAAATATTCCTGACAGATTTATATTTTCATATATTTTCGCGCGTGTTGTCGCTAATTATACGTAAACTAATATAAATTATAAACTATTTAATGCATCTAAATTAAATATAAATCTGTTATTATTTATAAATAATAAAATTTCAGATTGATATGTAATGAAAAAAACGACTTTACTTATACTAGCTTTTGTTGCTACAGCTTTAATCTCATGTACAAATTCAACCGGAGACTCTTTTGGCTATGTAGCTCCACCACCAACTGAACAAAACTTAGACTCTAATGAGCTAGGATATATGCAACAACCGGGTGGCGTTTCTGCAGGTATTATAGGCGAACAAGGTCACGCAAGCCATGATGCTTTTGTCACAATTAAAGAATAATTTTTTTACTTATCTGCGTCTATTATTTTTTTACCATCGACAACTGAATCTTCATTTAGATCGCTATTTTTAATTTTTTGCTTATACCTATAATGAGATATTGGACCAGACAATGCATATCCAATCATTATTAAATATAATAATCTCTCAGGCATAGTAAATAACATCAAAATTATCAATATAAAACATATTATGTAAAGTTTACTTATATTTCCCTTACCATCACTATCTTTAAAACTTCTAAATTTAATATCACTAACCATCATAAAAGCAAGATATAAAGCTGTAAATATAGTAACACACACTAGTAAAAATATAATAAAGTCATGACCTGTGTCTCCAGCTCTACCAATCAGCCACTGGCCAGACCAGATTAAACCACATATTGTAACAGCACCCGCTGGACATGGCATACCATAGAAATATAATCTTCTCTCAAGTTTTTGTTCCTCTGAGTCCGCTGGAACTTCAATCATAGTATCAAACTTTGCTAGTCTTAGGGCTACTGCTAATAAATATAAAAATGAAATAGCAGCTCCTATAGGTCCAAGATGATGCAACATCCAAAAATACATTACCAATGCAGGAGTAGCCCCAAATGAAACAACATCTGCGAGACTGTCTAAAGCAGCACCAAACTCGGTTTGAGTATGAGTATATCTTGCTACTCTACCATCAAATGCATCAGCAAACCCTGACAATAACATATATACCGCTGATGAAATAAAATTACCTTGAAAAGCGGCAATAATAGCCAAGAAAGCAAATAATAAACTAGCACTCGTAAATAAGCTAGGAAGTATATACTTCGACCTCTTCATATCAATATTTTCTAATAACCACATAACCTTAACCCTACTATTTTCTTAACAAATCTGGTCTTAATATTTTAGCCCCACGTAGATATATATGATTTATATCAACTTGCGACTTAGTTGTATTATATGTCAACATAATCCGAATACAAAATTCTAATGCTCCCTCACGCGTCATTTGTTGGCAGTCAATCAAAGGCACATCCACCAAGCCAATATCACGAGCTGCAACGGCAGGAAACTCTGATTTAATATCCTGGGTTGCTGTAAATATGATGTTAACGATATCTTCAGATTCAATATCATTATGATTTATCATCTCATGCAAAAGTTCTCTAGTAATACTTATTACATTTTCTTTAGTATCACTATCTATTGTTGTTGCACCCCTGACTGATCTCTGCATAAGGTCTTCCTCAATTAGTACCAATAATTTTTTGTTTAAGAAGTCTCGGAAGAGGGAAGTAAACCTCTTCTTTGATACCATCAAACTCCTCCACATCAACACCACCTTTACAGACATTAGATATTTCAGAGATTATCTGTTGAACAAGATATTCAGGCGCAGAGGCTCCAGCACTGACTCCACAAACTTTCTTATTATCAAACCATGCTCTTTTGATATCCGCAGGATTATCTACCAAATAAGCATTAATCCCTTCCAGTGTCGCTAACTCTTTCAATCTATTAGAGTTAGAGCTATTTTGTGAGCCAACAACAACTAAAACATCTATTTCTTTAAGCATTGATTTTATTGCTGTTTGACGATTCTGTGTTGCATAACAAATATCTTCTTTTTTTGGTCCTTTGATATTTGGGAACCTATTTTTTAAGGACTCTATAATTCCTTGAGTTTCATCCACAGATAAAGTAGTTTGTGTCGCGTAATACAAATTATCAGGATTTTTTATATCTAGCTTAGCAACATCCTGTTCACTTTCGACCAAATATATAGCTCCTTTTTCACTACGATACTGACCCATAGTACCCTGAACCTCAGGATGTCCCTTATGTCCAATCAAAACACACTCAGCATCATTATTACTTGCTAAGCGAACACCTCTATGGACTTTAGTAACCAATGGACATGTTGCATCATATAACACAAGATTTTTTTTAGCTGCAGCTTCTTCAACTCGAAGCGAAACACCATGAGCACTAAATATACACACAGCATCATTAGGAACTTCATCGACCTCTTTAACAAAAACCACGCCCTTTTTCTTTAAAGAATCAACAACAACCTTATTGTGGACAACTTCATGGCGCACATAAATAGGGGACCTTTCAACCTCTAGAACTTTCTCTACAGTCTCCACAGCTCTACTGACTCCTGCACAGAAACCTCTAGGATTAGCTAGTAATATCTTCACCTAAATCCTCCTCTTTTTCAGCTATATCTAAAATCTTAGCTTCGAATACAATTATCTGACCAGATAAAGGATGATTAAAGTCTACTGTAACATCATTTTCATTAATTTCAGTAATCAATCCTGGTAACTTAGAGCCATCTTTTTGGCTAAATGATACAATTAAACCTTCTTCTAACTCCATATCCTTCGGAAACCTATATTTAGGCACAGAATAAATGCTCGCAGGATGCTTTTCGCCAAAAGCCTCTTCTGGCATCAAAACAACTCTTTTACTATCTCCAACAGATGCTCCCTCTAGCTCACTTTCAACTTTATCAGTAAAGCATCCTTGACCCATTTGAAATATGAAAGGCCTATTATAGTTCTCTGTATCCTCAGCGATAGAACCATCTTTCAACCTAAATTTAAAGTGCATTTTCACAAAGCTGTCTGAAGTTATTTTCATATAAATTCTAATTGTATTTTTTGAACTTCAAGATACCATATTTAGAGATTTTATTCATCTTTTGTTTATATAACAAATTGATTTTATCAATATAAATCAATAACCTAAGCTACAAATACTATTCTCATCAAAAACTTTATAGTAGAATCCTATTAATAAGTCCATAAGTTTTATTACCATCTATGAAAAAACTACTAAGCATTACTTCAATAATACTGTCAACGTTAATTATAACAGGTTGTGAAACATTTACAGGAAGTGAAAATCCTAGTGATGAAAACCTTTCTTTTCCTACATTAGGACCTTGTACAGAAAAATTAATAGAGTCCAACCAATCTTTTATATGTTTAAAAGAACAAAAAGGTCCAGACTTAATTCAAACAAATATTAAGTTCGATGCAGATAGTTACAATCTTAATGAACAAGCCAAGCAAGTTCTCAACAAACTCTATGCTTACCTAAAGCTTACAGACACTACAACATTCACAATAAGGGGATATGCTGGAAAAGTAGAATCAAAACTACTAACCGATAAACACATATTGACTGAGTATAATATTAGACTATCCAAAAATCGTGCAGAAAGTGTTGAAGAGTATCTTGTTAGAAGAGGGTTAGATAAGGACAATGGAATTATAATTAAAGCCCTAGGATACCAAGACCCTATTGCACCAAATGATACAAGTTCAAATAGAGCGATAAACCAAAGAGCCGAAATTACTCTAAAAAGTAGACTCGTTGAACAAATAGATAACATAGAACAAAACCTAAAACATGTAAAACCTGCAGACTACACCAAATTCTTCTCAAACGTTTACCTATTAAATGGTAACGAAGTCGATGATGTATCAAGAATATACGACTCTAGAGAAAAAAGACCGGTACTAAGTACTAACTACAAGATATTCGCAGATAAAGAATACCCTCAGAATGTTGATAATAAAAACTTTATAATCATATCAGAGCCTAAACCAATAGCATCTTTTAACGACGATACCAAATATTACAGATTAGGAACAGCAAAATATGATCATACTTACAAAGGTATAACAGCTCTTACAATCACTAATCTAACCAGGGAGGCTAGTGTTGGTGATTACGTAATACCTGATGCTATTGCAGATCAAAAGCTTCCAAGTGAAACTTTTAAAATGAAAAGCAAAGTAACTGCAAATGTACTTGAAGATGTTATGAATACGAATACATTCTCCTCATCTTATAATAGTATCCTACTTAACAAGGGTGCTACTGATGGACTAAAACTAGGAGCTGAAGTAATATTATACGAGCCTGAAAGTAGGACTGATGGCTTCCCTATTCCTCCGAAATATATAGGTTATGGCTTTGTATATAGGGAATCAAATAACTATTCTATAGCAATAATAGTTAACTCACTGCAGGAAATAACTAGCAGCTCAATGGCAACAACTCGACTGTAATGAATAATACTACCAAATCCATAGTAATTCTTTCATGCACACCATATTTTGGCAATAGTCGCCTACTAAAAGCGTTAGAAACTGGTGTTACTTTTAGTGAGATTATCGATAATCCAAGCAAATATACCAAAAGCTTATTATTGCGTCACGAGAGTATAGAATATCTCAACAATAGAAAGTGCCAAAGCTATCTAGACAAACTGTATAGCTGGCTAGAAAACAGCAATAACAAATTAGTAACATACACAGATCAAGACTATCCAGAAAATCTCAAACATATTAACAATCCTCCTTTTGTATTATATTGCACAGGTAACATAAAGCTTCTAGATACTGTTCAATTAGCAATTGTTGGTGCAAGAAATAATTCTACTTATGGAAAGAATGCTACTTACAAACTTTGCAAAGAACTTAAAGACTCAAATATCACAATAACAAGTGGACTGGCATACGGAATAGATACACTAGCTCATAAATATGCTCTTGAAAACAGTTTAAACACTATTGCTGTAGTAGGTACAGGAGTTGATATGATATACCCAAGCTCAAACAGAGCGCTCTATAGCAATATTATCTCTAACGATGGACTAATAATATCTGAATTACCTTTAGGAACAACAGCTTCACGTTATACTTTCCCTCAGAGAAATCGTATAATTAGTGGACTATCTAAAGGAGTGGCTGTAATTGAAGCAGCTAGCAAAAGTGGCTCATTAATAACTGCTCAACATGCTCTTGAGCAAAATAAAGAAGTATTTGCAGTACCGGGAAGTATTTTTAGTACATCTAGTCAAGGTTGCAATGAGTTAATCAAACAAGGAGCGAAACTTGTTTGTGATATTAATGATATTTTAGAAGAGATAAATATTGACCCAAACAACTCTTTACAAGAAACTTCTACAAAAATAGCTGACGATAATATAAACCTAAGCAACTCCGAAAAAGTGATTCTAGACATTATAGGTCAGGGGCTCACAACAATTGACAAAATAGTTACTGAGTCAAAACTTCCTTATATGGAAATAACTCCAATCCTATTTGAACTCGAACTCAAATCGCTGATCGAATCAGTACCAGGTGGATATATAAATACGCAATAAATCGCAACTCAGTAATTACTATAGCCACAGGGGTCTGCTATACTCTATCTATGTGGTCATACTGGTGTTTAAGATGATTCTAGAGTCAATACTCAACATACTCAAAAATCCCTTCATAGCACTATTTTTAACAGTGAGTATTGGTTATCTACTCGGAAAGATAAAATATAAGACTTTTGTATTAGGTGGTATTTCAGGATCTCTGATAATTGGAGTGATCATAGGACAACTTAATATTATGATTCCACCAGAGATAGGCTCTTTGTTTTTTGCTTTATTTATATATGCGGTTGGCTATCAAGGAGGAGCACAATTTTTTAGATCCTTAAATAAAAGTACTCTTTTATTGTTAGCTTCTTCGACTATAACATGTCTCTTAGGGTTAATATGTGTATTAACTTTTGCTTGGATATTCGGATTAGATAAAGGTACTGCAGCTGGATTAGGTGCTGGAGGATTAACTCAATCAGCCATGATAGGTTCAGCAAATAATGCAATAGCTGCCATAAGCTCACTGCCAGAGTCAATTATTCATACAATGCAAGCTAACGTCGCCGTTGGATATGCAGTATGTTATATCTTTGGATCTTTTGGGCCAATTATCCTATTAGCTACAATCTTCCCACTTACAATGAAGTGGGATATCAGAAAAGAAGCTATTAAGCTAGCAACCGAACAATCAGATGGTAGCTTGGATTTAGAAGCTGGTCAATTCTCTGCTTTTAGCGAATACACTACTCGAGCATATAGAGTTAATCACAACTCAGAACTACTAAACAGATCAGCTGTAGAAATATATAAAGCATATGAGTATAAAGTGGTAATAGAAAATATCATTCGTAATGATAAGCTACTAACCATAACTCCTGAAATCACCATAAATACTAATGATATAGTAGCCATAACATTCTACGAAGATTTAGACATACAATCTATCATTTCAAATGATGATGAAGTTACCAAACCTCAGCAATTCAACTTCATTGAAGAAAAAAGATCTTTGATATTAACAAACAAAAATCTTTTCAACAAAACTATCCAAGAAATCAAAACCATAATTCAAGACAAAAACTACTATGGAGTATTTTTACAAAAAATTATTCGCTCTGGTCAAAAGCTTCCTATTTCTGACGAGCTAAAGCTAAGAAGAGGTGACGAAATTGTATTAGTAGGCAAACCAGAAGATCTTGATAAAATTAGCAACAAGATAGGGACTTATATTTCTGAAGCTCCGATCACTGATTTCATCTTCTTTGGCTTAGGAATGGTTTTAGGCTATATTTTGGGCTTAATAAGTTTCAATATCTTTGGTATTTCAATAACTTTAGGGGCTGGCGTTGGTTGCTTGCTATCAGGCTTGATTTTTGGTTGGATCAGATCAGTTAAACCTCAATTTAGCAATCTACCATTAGGGGCTTCTAATTTTATCAGAGACTTCGGTTTAGCAATATTTGTAGCTAGTGTTGGAATTACTGCTGGACCTCAAGCCATAATCGCCATCAAGGAGCACGGACTTACACTATTTTTCTTGGGTATTGGTGTAACTATCATACCTCAAGTAATTTCTTTTTACATATCGTACTATCTACTTAAAATCAAAAACCCTATTGTATTATTAGCAACTATTGCTGGTGGTAGAAGCGCAAATCCTGGTTTTGCGGCTCTATTAGAACGAGCTAGCAACGCTACCCCTGTAATTCCATTCACATCATCTTATGCTTTAGCAAATATATGGCTAACACTATGGGGCCCTATTATAGTTGCATTAGTCACAATCATACCCAAATAAAAGGATATTTTTATGAGTCAACAAGATTTAAGTCCATTTGAATTTAAAGATGAATTAATAAAATTAGCAACAAGTAAAGCCGATAGATTAATGTTGAATGCTGGTCGTGGCAATCCTAATTTTTTGGCAACAGTTCCAAGACATGCTTTCTTACGTCTTGGAGACTTTGCACTTAAAGAATCTGAAAGATCTTACTCCTATCTTGATAACATTTTTGGTGGCTTACCTGAGAAAAAAGGCATATTAGAAAGATTTGATTTCTACTGCATGGCTAATGATAAGCTAGATGGAATTAGTTTTCTTAAAGCTGCAATCTCTTTCGTTGATGATCATTTAGGCATCAATAAAGAAGACTTTTTATATGAAATGACTAATGCATATCTTGGATGCAACTACCCTTCGCCACCAAGGATGCTTTCTATCACCGAAAAAATAGTAATGTACTATCTGCGTGAAGAACTCTATAAGAATACGGATATCCCACTAGAATTTGATATTTTTGCGACAGAAGGTGGTACTGCTGCCATGACATATATTTTCCAATCTGCGAAAATAAATGGTCTGCTTAATGCCAATGATAAAATAGCAATGATTAGTCCTATTTTTTCACCATATCTAGAAATTCCAGAACTTCCAGAATATAACAATACTATAGTTCACATCTATGCTGATGAACAAGCAGACTGGTAGGTTACTGACAAAGAACTTGAAAAGCTACTTGATCCTACCATCAAGATTCTTTGCTTAGTAAACCCAAGTAATCCACCATCTGTCAAAATTAGTGACTCTGTTCTAGACAAAATAGCGAATATCATCGGAGATCATCGATCCGATTTAATGATTATTACCGACGATGTTTATGCAACTTTTTCAGATGACTTTGAATCATTATTCTCAAAATGTGCCTACAACACCCTTTGCGTTTACTCATTCTCCAAGTACTTTGGAGCAACTGGCTGACGTATCGGTACGATTGCCCTACACAAAGACAATATTTTTGATAAACTAATTAGCGAACTTGATGATAGAAAGCTGCGTGAGCTTGATAAGCATTACAGCTCTCTTACAACAAATTCAAGAGCATTAAAGTTTATTGATAGATTAGTAGCTGATAGTCGCTCTGTTGCACTAAATCATACCGCTGGTATCTCACTACCTCAACAATTACAAATGAGCCTTTTTGCGCTTTCTAGCTTACTAGATAGTCAAGATATTTATCGTAAAGAAGCAAAAAAGCTTATCAGAAGGCGCTACAATATCTTATTTAATTCCATATCACCTAAGATACAGCACCATTATAATTCAGATAATGTTGGATATTATACACTTCTAGATTTAGAATATCTCTCAACTGTAATTTATGATAAGTTTTTTTCTAGATGGTTAATACAAAATCATAGTGTTAATAATATGCTAAAAACTTTAGCATCTGAGACAGGAGTAGTTCTTCTACCTGGTAATGGCTTTGATGACTCACACCCTTCCGCTAGAGTCTCTCTAGCAAACTTACGTGAATGTGACTATAGGAATATAGGAATCAATATTAGACAACAATTAGACAACTTATATTCTGAATATAAAAAATCTTGCTAAAAATCAAAACCAAATAGACTTTTATCATACTAATTACTACAATATAGCTTTTAGTGATTTAGCTGTAAAATATGTTGAAAACAATAGAATCATTCTTTGATCTAAAAGCAAATAACACCTCAATAAAAAAAGAATTCCTAGCAGCATTAGCTTCCTTTCTAGCGATTTCTTATATCATCGTAGTAAATCCAAAAATACTAGCTGCTGCTGGTATGCCTAGCAATGCTTTGGTAACAAGCACAATCTTAGTATCTGCTTTTGGCAGCATAATTATGGGATTATTTACACGCAATCCTTTTGTAGTAGCTCCTGGTATGGGAATGAATATTTTCTTCTCATATACTGCTGTATCAGTATATCACTTACCATGGCAAACCGTATTAGGCGCAACATTTTGGTCAGGAATAATATTTAGCTTATTAGTAATTTTAAATATTCGTACAAAAATCATGCTAAGCCTCCCTAAGTCAATCAAGCAATCCCTAGGAGCTGGCATTGGACTCTTTATTGCATATATCGGCTTTATAAATAGTGGCTTTATTACTTCTAACGAAGGCCTATTAGCTTTAAATAGCATCAATCCACATACCATATTATTTATGGCCTGTTTAATATTATTAGTAATACTTTTCATAAAAAAAATTCCTGCCCCAATTATCATAGTAATCATAATAGGCTATATATTCTCTATACCTTTAGAGCATTTTTCTCATGAAAAAATAATAGCTCTACCAACC
Source organism: Francisella salina (assembly GCF_000219045.1). NCBI lineage: Bacteria > Pseudomonadati > Pseudomonadota > Gammaproteobacteria > Thiotrichales > Francisellaceae > Francisella > Francisella salina. Next base: position 357,700 of record NC_015696.1, on the reverse strand, counting down.
ACTATGGTAAGTGCTCCTGATTTCTCTTTGATAGGTCAAATAGACTTCACAAGTGGCTTAAAATTTGCTATTTTGCCAACAATATTCACGTTTTGCTTCTTAAGTCTTTTTGATGGTACTGGAACCATATCAAGCTTATATGGAAGTATGCAAAAAGAGCACAATCATAGAGATAAAGAACTAAAGAAAACCTTCCTTGCTGATGCTACAAGCGCTACAGTATCTGGCATACTAGGCTCTAGTCCATCTACAGTAGTTGTAGAATCCGGTGTAGGTATTGCTCAAGGAGCTCGCTCTGGCCTTACAGCTATATTTGCGGGTTTAATGTTTTTACCATTTTTATTCTTATCACCATTAATTAGCTCTATCCCAATAGAAGTCATTTCTCCAGCATTAATACTAATAGGTATAATGATGATGCAACAAGTAGCAAATGTTAATTGGAGCGACTTTGTTCAAGCAACACCGGCATTTTTCACCATAATAATGATGACTCTTGCATCATCGATATCAACAGGTATTGCTACGGGTATTCTAGTCTGGTTCTTAATATCTGTTTTTTGCAATAGAAAAGAGCTAAATATTACTGCCGGGATTATTACAATTTTCTGTGCAATCATGTTTCTTCATGCCGTTAATTTATTCTAAAGACACATCTACTTAAAGAACTAAAGCATCGCCATTTTTTTTAATAAAAAATTAACTGTTTAGTATTTACTAATAAATATTCATTTAGCATAATTAAAATGATAGCAATTAATTTGTATCAATTTAATTTTAATAACTGTTAGGAGAATATAACCAATGACTATAAAGAAATTATCAGGAATATTATTTACTTCTGTTGTATGCGTAAGTTTACTTGCTTCATGCGGTCCAAATAAAAAAGAGCGCGCGCTAGAAGATCTTGAGCAACAACAAAGCCAATTAAACGAACAGGCTAAACAAGATCAACTACAAGCTAATACACTAACAACTGATGCTGGAAATCTTGATAAAGAAGCTAAGGCTGATACTTCTAAGTCTCAGTATGACAAAGATCAGGCAAATGTTCTAGATGCTGAAGCTCAACAAAATCTCTCAAAAGCAGCTAGTCTGGATGCACAAATTGAGAAAGCAAAATCTGACGCAACGGAATAAAACATCTCAAATTTTAAATTATTCTAACCCCACTTTTCTTCATATTCTTTTTTATTCCAGCCAGTTCTAGCATAGCTGCCATCTACAACTAGAGGTCTTTTAAATAATAAGGCATCGGTAACTAAAAGCTCAAATGCTTCTTGCTCCGACAAACTACCAAATTTTTCTTTAAGGCCCATTTCCGTAAAAAGCTTACCCTTAGAGTTGAATAGGTCTATTACCTGAAAATTACCAATTTGTTTTATCTCTTTCATTTCTTGCCAAGTAGGTTTTTTTTGTCTGAGATTTATATATTCAACTTTCTTACCCTTTTCTTCAAAAAACTTGAGGGCATTTCTAACACTTGTACAATTATTTATCCCAAATACCTTTATCATATTATTCTCCTTCTTAAACTAATAAAAGAAACCTTTGATTCCATCAAAAATCATTTCTACCGAAATAGCTACTAGCATCAAACCCATAACCTTTGAAATAACATCTATAGCATGCTCTCCTAAAAATGCAGATATCTTAGGAAGATACCTAAAAAACAACCATAATATAACTGCCACAAATACTAAGCATATATTACCAATAATTTTTGCTTGAAATGTAATAAAGTACTTATGAGACTCTGTAATTACCGTTGCTATTGTCCCAGGTCCTGCCAATAAAGGTATAGCCAAAGGCACAACTGCCAAATCTCTAGCAGAAACAGCTTTTACATTAGCATTTGATTCAGGCTGTGTTAATACTCCCAAAATTCTCAAGCCAAAAAACAAGACAATTACTCCGCCACCAGCACGAAAAGCATCTTGATTAATACCAAAAACTGACAATATATCATCACCGAACCACACCATCATACTAAGTATCGCCAAAAATGCTAATATCATCATAGAGACAATTGCACTTTTTTCTTTTTGATCTGATTGTTTTACAGTATCAAGATATATTCCAGCTAATGAAAATGGATTAATTATCGCAAATAAGCTAATAATAAACTTTAAAATAATCGCTATTTTGACTCCTAAAATCACAATATAAAAATTCAATTTATAAAACGTTACACAAATACTATTTACCTAGAAACTAAATGTAAACCCACAATCAAAAATTTTACTCAAAATAGACCGAGTCTTCATCATATACTTTTAGAATAATATCAAGCTCTTCTTTTGTAAGTTTATGCGATAATTTTGGTAACTCATTAACATCAAAAAAATCTACCTTATTAACCTCAAAATTTGGGCTATTCTCGCCACCTACAATTTCTGCTACAAATACCAAACTGTAAACATTATAAATTTCACTTTGAGTATAATTATTTCTATCCATGAGCGCTAAAAATTTAGTCACTTTAATATCATAACCCGTTTCTTCTTTAACCTCTTTGATACATGTTTCAACTGGCGAAAGATCAATATCACACCAACCACCTGGAATAGTCCATTCACTTGGAGTATCAGCATCTTCAGCCATTAGAAGTTTATTATTTTGAAAAATAACCACTCGCACACCTGGCTGTGGTGTTGGATAATACATACCCCTGTATATATCATAAGGTTGCACATCAGATTTGATATACTCATGTAACATTTTTGAACTTAACTCTAGTAGTTCATGGTAATTATCCAAAGCATATGGACATTTAGAGTAAACAACACCTGTATGTGATATTGCTTGGACTTTCTTTATAAACTCAAATATTTTATCTTTATGCATCAATTTATTTTTTCAAAGCAAATAAAGTAAAATATATCACATATACAACTTAAGATTAATGGCTAAACTTAGCTACAGTGTTATTTACAATATAATAAAGGAATCACAATATATGAGAATAGAACATATTGCAATTTGGGTGAAAGATATTGAACTAATGAAAGATTTTTATTGTAAATACTTTAATGCAAAACCAAATGATAAATATATAAACCCCATAAAAGGCTTTTCTTCTTATTTCTTATCTTTTGAATCTGGAGCAAGATTAGAAATTATGCACTCAAAAAACATGAACAATTTAAGTCTCGATAATACAGAAAGATTTGGTTTAATTCATCTTGCTATATCAGTAGGATCTAAAGAAAAAGTAGATCAACTAACAGAACAACTAAAGAATGATGGTTTCAAAATTACAGGAGAACCTAGAATCACAGGCGATGGATATTATGAAAGCTGTGTACTTGACCCAGAACAAAATTTAATAGAAATTACAACTTAACAAAAAATCGTTATACCAAAAATCAAAACCCACTATAAATTAATCTTTTTTGTTTTTATGTTTTTTACCACCATGGACTTTACATTTCTTTAAATCATCTTTTGAATTGGCTTTTTCTACACAGGCTTGTTTTTCTTGCAACATTTTAAGAATTTGTTGCTTTACCTGTTGATTATCTACATTTGTATTCGAATTTGTTGCACTATCTGCAGCAAAAACAAGTACTGGAGAAGCCAATAGTAATATTAATAACCTTTTTTTCATATCTTGCTCCCTAAACTATCAAAAATGAAAAGAATTATAGATTGAATATAGCACACATAAACATCAAGATTAATAATTAAACTATATAAAGAACCTAAATAGCAAACCTTTGGATAGTTACATAGCCCCACTCAGAATCATACTCGAAAGATTCGATAAAATCCAGGCAGACCAACTCTTTCACAACCCTACGCCAAAATCTAGTCGCATAGTCTGCTCCTTGAATCTGTCTAATCTGCCAATTGCCTTTATTCCTTAAAAAAATGTCTTTAGCAAAATCAATTCCAATTCTATTACGTCTATAGCTTGGTAAAATAAAAAACTCTGCAACATCAAGACATTCTTCGAGCTCCTTGATTACCATAAAACCCACTGGCAAGTTATCTATATATACAAGATAACCTATCACACCACCTTTAATAGGCGTTTGGATAACATATAAACCATTAGAATCTGGTTTTTCACCTGTTAAAGGAGCAAACTCACACTCGTAGAGTTGAACTAGATTTTCGTATATGTGATTATTTTGAGAGGTTATTTTTATGATTTTCATAACAACTATCAATATTCAAAAGATATAAATTCATATTATCAAATTGTCGTAATATACACTAGTAACGAGGAAAACTATCCTTTTTTGATTTCAGCAATCTTAGCTTTCCACAGCTTAGGACCTTGCTGATGCGCTGAAACACCAAGAGAGTCTACAGCAACAGTTACTGGCATATCTTCTACTTCAAACTCATAAATAGCTTCCATACCAAGATCTTCAAAAGCGACAACTTCCGCTTTCTTGATTGATTTAGAGATTAGGTAAGCAGCGCCACCTACTCCCATAAAATAAACAGCCTTATTTTTTGCAATAGAGTCAATAGTAGCCTGACCTCTTTCTGATTTACCAATCATACCAGCAACACCAGCTTTCTCTAACATAAATGGTGTAAATTTATCCATACGCGTAGCTGTAGTAGGACCAGCAGGGCCAACAACTTCATCACCAACTGGATCAACAGGACCTACATAATAGATAAATCTACCTTTAAGATCTACAGAGAACTCTTCGCCAGCATTATACATATCCTGTAAACGCTTATGCGCCGCATCACGACCAGTCAAGATCTTACCTGTCAATAAAACATTATCACCAGATCTAAGAGCTTCAATTTCTTCTTTAGTAACTGTATCAAGATTGATTTTCTTAACATCATCATTTTGTGCTTGCTCGATTACTGGCCAATCTTCGATCTTAGGTGCTGGTAAATCAACAGCCCCAGAACCATCTAATGTGAAATGCACATGACGAGTAGCTGCACAGTTAGGAATAAGAGCTACAGGCTTACATGCTGCGTGAGTTGGGTATTCATTAACCTTAACATCAAGCACGGTTGTCAAACCACCAAGACCTTGAGCACCTATACCAAGAGCATTGACACGATTATAAATATCTAATCTTAGTTGCTCAGTCTCATTTTGAGGACCATTTTTGATGATATCTTGCATATTAATCTCTTCACCTAGAGATTCTTTTGCAAGAAGCATAGCTTTCTCAGCTGTACCACCAATTCCGATACCAATAATTCCTGGTGGGCACCAACCCGCTCCCATCTGTGGAAGCATCTCTTCTACCCAGTCGATAATGCTATCACTAGGATTTAAAACTTTAAATTTTGACTTAAACTCAGATCCACCACCTTTTGCAGCGATATCAATCTCAATCTTATCACCATGAACCAAATCAATATGTACAATTGCTGGCGTATTATCTTTTGTGTTTTTTCTAGCTCCATGAGGTGGAAAAACCATAGATGCTCTCAAAGGATTATGTGGATCATTATAGCCACGACGCACTCCCTCATTAACAAGCTCTGTAATTGTTCTATCAGTTTTATCAAGCTTAGCATCCATACCAACTTTTACAAACGCACACACCATACCTGTATCTTGACAGATTGGACGCTTACCCATAGCAGACATTCTTGAATTGATAAGAATCTGTGCCATCGCGTCTTTTGCTGGCTTTGATTCCTCACGTTGGTACGCTTCATACATTGCATCAATAAAATCTTTCGGGTGATAATATGAAATATACTGCAATGCTTCTGCAACACTATTTATTAGATCTTCTGTCTTGATAACAGCCATTAGCTAATCCTCTTGTTTTTAAATACAATATTCACCTTTATTATACCAATATTAGCGAATGTTTTTTAAGTTTATAATCTTATTATATCCATTTGCTATAGTTCTTAAAGCAACCAAGTAAGCCTCAAATATTTATGATTAGCACATATGAGAAACTACTTACACAAAAAAACACTAAGCCAACGATAACTCCATTAATAACTTTATCTTTCTTAGATTTAAGTGCTCCTTTCCTAACACTTTGCTTATACAAAGTCCTAACAACTACCATCGTAGCTATCAAACCAATTAAAATTGAAACCACACTAGCCAATAACATAATAATCACACATCCACGTAATTCACTCTTTGCTCAAACCACTTATCTACCAATTTCTTTTTTAGATGTGGATATTCACTTTCTACTATAGCTGTAGCACTAGATATTTTATCATAATTATCATAATACTCATTTATATCAAAAGTCTTAAATGTTGACACTCCTGACTGCTCTTTACCTAAGATATCTCCCGCTCCGCGTATCTCGAGATCTTTCTCAGCCAAATAAAAACCATCTTGCGACTCTCTTACAAGCGATAGTCTTTTCTTGCCAACTTCACTTATCCTATCACTATAAAGCAGTATACAATAACTCTCCTTTGCCCCTCTACCAACTCTTCCTCTTAGCTGATGAAGCTGAGATATACCTAATCTTTCGGCATTATCGATAATCATAATACTCGCATTTGGCACATCTACCCCAACCTCAATCACTGTAGTGGCAACCAATACCTTGTACTTTTTGGCTTTAAAATCACTCATCTCTTGTATTTTATCTTTTGATTTCATGCTGCCGTATACAAGACCTACATTTTCCTGTCCTAAAGCTTCTGCTAGTTCTTTATGTAAAGTTTTGACATCCTGTAAAAAGTCCATATTTTCAGACTCTTCAACCAAAGGACAAACCCAATATACTTGTTCGCCACGAGATACTGCTTCTTTAACTTTAGCTATCAAACTTTGTTTTTTAGCTCTGTTTAAGACTGTCGTTACTATAGGTTTACGATTAGGCGGTAACTCATCAAGTATTGATAATTGCAAATTTCCATACAGAGTCATCGCTAGAGTTCTAGGAATAGGTGTAGCTGAAATTATGAGCTGATGAGGCACCAAATGCCTATCACTTAGAGATGATTTATTAATTAAAGCTAAACGCTGCTCGACACCAAACCTATGTTGCTCATCAACAACTACCAAACCCAAATTACAATACTCAACACGCTCTTGAAACACAGCATGAGTTCCGACAATAACACAATCTTTTTTAGACTTAATAACCTCTAAACTTTCTCTAGTTTGCTTTGCAGTTAACTTACCTAATAGTGGTACAACCTCAATATCCAAATCTGCCATATATGATGCAAAAAAACTATAATGTTGCTCAGCCAAAATCTCTGTAGGCGCCATCACAACTGCTTGGTATCCAGACTTAACTGCAGTATATACAGCCATAGCTGCCACAATTGTTTTACCAGCGCCAACATCACCTTGCAGAAGCCTTATCATTGCACTTGATTGACTTATATCCGCTAAAATCTCTGTCATTGTACGTTGCTGAGCTTGGGTTAATTGATAAGGTAACTTTTTATAAAATTCATTTTGCTGAGACTCTTCTAAAGACAATCTTGGAGCACTACTATTTATTATGCTTTTACGAATACTCTCCTCAGCAAGTTTGTAGGCAAGCATTTCTTCAAACTTTATAGAAGATCTAGCAATATTTATAAATCTGTCATCTATAGAATCTGTAAGAGCATGGACATAATACAAGGCATCACTAAAACTCATCAAACCAAATCCACGCAACAGCTGTCTTGGTAAAATATCTGCAACACTTTTACTTTTAAGGCAAGATAAAATTATTCTAGACACCACTTTATCAGAGACCTTTTTTAACCGATAAACTGGTGAAAACTCTTTTTTGATAGCACATACACCATCTTTTATAACCGCCCATTCTGGATGAACCATTTGTGGACTCAAAGATAAATCGACTTTACCATAGCAACGCACATATTCAGCATTTTCAAGTACAACTATTTGATTAGGGTAAAATTTAAACATTACAATAGTACAAATTCCAGTCTCATCATTTACTACAAAGCGTAAGAATTTCTTACCAAACTTCTTGTATGTTAAATTAGTTATTCTACCCTCAATGAGATACTTCTTATCTGCCACCAAAGAACTTATGGAGCTAACAAAACGAGTATCTTTGTACTCTTTAGGGAAGATTGTCAAAAGGTCATCCGGATTATACAGATTATATTTAGCTAGCACTTTAATAGTTGCCTCACCAACACCTTTGACTTCATTAAATTGCATAAACTTTTAAACTAGAAAGTCGACTAAACTGAATTTTAACATCTCAAAAGTTAAATTAACAATTCAATTGCTAATAGTACCATTTATTGTTAAATTTGAATAAGCAATTTATAACTAAAAAATATAAACATCATGAAGAGAAAATTACTAATTACTATTTCAATCGCATCAATTTTAGGATTAACTGCTTGTGGTCAAACTGGAGCCTTATACTTACCAGATGAAAAGAATGCAAGCTCAGGTTCTACAATTGCCACTTCAGGCTCTAGCATGATGAACAAATCAAAACAACAAAGTTCATCATCAAGCAACAGCGATGACAAAATAAATAATGACCCAAACACCCCACCAAGATACGTTAATCCAACTCTAGCCGAGGGATATGAAGGAGAAACTAATTTCACCTATAACAATAATATTCAAGACTCTGCTCAAGCAGGAGGAATGCCTCTTGTATAAACATTAAAGCTTATAATCAAAAATAAACAGTAAAACTTATTTATATTACTAGTTTACTTTTTGGACAAAAAATAATAAAATCATCGAGATATTGTATAAAAATAATAAATAAATTTGCCCAGGGAGGGTTTCTAGATGTCTAAAGTTTGTATAGTTACAGGTAAAAGACCTGCTACTGGTAATAATGTTTCTCACGCACAAAACAAAACAAGAAGAAGATTTTTACCTAATCTTCACACTCATAGATTTTGGGTTGAGAGTGAAAATAAGTATATCAAGCTAAAGGTTAGCTCAAAAGGTATGAGAATTATTGATAAAAAAGGTATTGATGCCGTTCTTGCTGACCTAAGAGCTCAAGGTCACAAAATTTAATTAAGCTTTGTATAAAGAGGAATAAGAAAAATGAGAGAAAAGATTAGATTAGTATCTTCTGCTAAGACTGGACACTTCTACACTACTACTAAAAATAAAAGAGAAATGCCAAACAAAATGGAAATTAAAAAGTTTGATCCTGTAGTTCGCAAACATGTAATGTATAAAGAAGCTAAAATCAAATAGAAATAATATATTCTTAAACTTTTAAGGCCTTACACATGAAGCAAGCTTTTCATTTTAAAGGTGGTAACTATACTATCAGTGCCATTAATATTAATGTAACTGAAATTACACAGATTGAGAGTTTACTCAACTCAAAACTCTCGCAATCACCATCTTTTTTCCAAAACACTCCTTTTGCGATTGATATTCGCGATATAGATAAAAGTGAAAAGTGTTCTCTCAATTTTTTAGAGAAAGTTATAGAATCATTCAAAAACAATGGTATGGTTCCAATAGGCTTTGTGGTTGATAACAAAGAGATAAAAACCCAACTAGCCAAGTCTGGTCACAATATTCTTAAAAGTGGTAAAGCCAAAGAAGCAGCTATTGATGAGGCTAAACAATCCTATTCAACAAAAATAATTACCTCTCCTGTGCGTACTGGTCAGTCTATTAATGCCCGAGATGCAGATGTGATTGTCACGGCAAATGTTAATAATGGTGCTGAGATTATAGCCGATGGTAGTATTATTGTATATGGCAGGGTTGGTGGTAGAGTAATTGCTGGCAGCTCAGGAAACAAAGATGCTAAAATAGTATGTAAAGACCTAAAAGCAGAATTAGTCTCTATCGCAGGAAAATATGTTACACTCAACAATGAAAGTATACCTGTTGATAGTTCCAAAACTGATGGGTATATAGTATATCTACAAGATGATAAAATCCATATAGAAGGTTTTTAAAGTAATTAAAAATAAGAGGCTTAAACTTAAATGAGTGAAAAAAAACAAGGTAAGGTTTTCGTAGTTACTTCAGGTAAAGGCGGCGTTGGTAAAACAACTTCTAGTGCAGCTATTGCATACGCTTTCGCAAGAAGAAACCTTAAAACAGTTGTTATTGATTTCGATGTTGGTTTAAGAAACCTCGATCTTATTATGGGTTGTGAAAGAAGAGTTGTTTATGACTTGATAAATGTTGTAAGAGAAGAAGCTACTATAAACCAAGCTATTATCAAAGATAAGAGAATTGATAACTTATATCTTATACCTGCTTCACAAACTAGAGATAAAGATGCTCTTACTGAGGAAGGTGTAGATAGAGTAGTCGAAGAATTAAAACAGTCTTTCGATATAATTATTTGTGACTCGCCAGCAGGTATTGAAAAAGGTTCTTTAATGGCTATGAGATGTGCAGATGCTGCAATTATAGTAACTAACCCAGAGGTTTCATCTGTAAGAGACTCTGATAGAATATTAGGAATGCTATCTAGCAAAACTCTAAAGGCACAAAAAGAAGGGGAGTTTAAAGAAATTCATCTACTTCTGAATAGATATGATTCAGCTAGAGCAAAAGCTGGAGCAATGCTAAGGGCTGAGGATGTTAGTGAGATACTATATACTCCTATCGTAGGAATAATTCCAGAATCTAAAGATATTCTAGAAGCTTCAAATAGTGGCCATCCCGTAACTCATCTTGACGATACTATAGCTGCCAAAGCATTCTTTGATGCAGTAGATAGAATTCTTGGTAAAGATATACCAATGAGATACACAGAGCAAAAAACTGGTTTCTTTAAAAAATTAATAGGTAAATCGTAACTATGTTAGCTAAACTTTTTGGATTAGGCAAAAAACAACAGAGTGCCTCTTTAGCAAAAGAAAGACTTCAAATCATTGTTGCACATCAAAGAAATGAGTTGCATCCAAGATCTTCAAAAATCAGTAGTCATCTACTCGCTGAACTTAAAGATGAAATCATTGAAGTTGTTAAAAAATATGTCGCTTTATCCGAAGATAATATTCGTGACATTGATATAAAAGTTGAAGATAGTAGCAAGAATTCAACAATAGAAGTTAATATTCCTTTTAATTAGTCTATTATTTTATAATGAGTAATATTGAGTTTAGGAATGTTTCCTTTTATAGAGATGAGCGCTGTATTTATGATGATATTTCATTCTTAATACCATCTAATAAAATAACTACAATCTTAGGACCATCCGGAGCTGGGAAAACAACTATCTTACAACTCATTGCAGGGCTAATAAAACCTAATTCAGGTGATATATATATTGATAATTCTGTTATCAGCAAAAGCACACGAGAGAAACAATTAGCCCAACTACGCAAGAAAATGGGGTTTCTCTTTCAATCAGGGGCTCTTTTTACACATCTAAGTGTCTATGATAATATTGCTTTCCCGCTACGAAAAAATACAAACCTTAGTGAAGAATTAGTTCATAATATCGTTTTACTAAAACTTCAAGCTGTTAGGCTAGCACACACAATTGATATGATGCCAAGTGAACTATCTGGAGGAATGGCACGCAGAGTTGCGCTTGCAAGATCAATAGCTATGGATCCTGACATCATGATGTATGATGAGCCATTCACAGGTCAAGACCCAGCCTCTTTTAACAAATTATTAGAACTTATTTCTACACTAAATGAATCATTAGGAATGACTTCTTTAATTGTCTCTCATGATATACAAGAGTCATTAAGTATCTCTGATCATATTATTATAGTAGGTAACAAAAAAGTCATAGCTAGCGATACGCCTGAAAATATAAAAAATAGTAAAGATAAGCAAATACAAGACTTCTTGGCTGGTAGACCTCTAGAAAATAGAGATAAAAAATCAGTAGATAAAAACTTCTTTTACAATGAGATTTTAAGGTGAACCATGTTAGCTTTTAGTAATATATATAAACTTACAATCTCTCTATCGTATAACTTGTTAAGATCTGTTGATCTTATATTAAGAATAATTTTCAGTAAACTAAACATAAGAGATTGCATAACACAGATAAAAGCTGTTGGTGTAAACTCTATTATTATTATAGTTACATCTGGAATTTTTATAGGACTAGTATTAAGTCTACAAGGCTATTATACACTATCAAAATTTGGAGCTCACTCACTACTAGGTGTAATGGTTGCTTTAAGTGTTCTAAGAGAACTTGGTCCTGTAGTTACTGCTATGCTTTTTGCTGGACGAGCTTGTAGCTCGATCACATCTGAAATTGGATTGATGAAAGCAACAGATCAAATCAATAGCTTAAAAGTTATGAATGTTAATCCTATTAGTTTTATACTATCCACAAGATTTTGGGCATGTGTAATTAGCGGACCAATCTTAGCACTTATCTTTGCAACTGTTGCAATACTTGCTGGGTTCGTACTTGCAGAGGCTGGATTAGGAATCAGTTATGGGGAATTCTGGAGCAATATCCAATCATCTGTTACAATTTCAGATATTACAAACGGTATTATTAAGAGCCTTGTTTTTGCATTTATAACTGCATGGATAGCGCTATACCAAGGCTACTACTGTATCGCTGACTCAAATGGTATTGCTAAAGCTACTACAAAAACTGTTGTATACTGCTGTATGAGTGTCTTAGGTGCAGATCTGATTTTAACATCGATTATGTTTGGAGGAATTTAATGAGGAACAAACATTTTGAAACCTCTGTAGGAATTTTTATTATTATAGGTGTTTTATGCCTTGTATTTTTAACATTTAAGGTAAGTGGAACTTCTTTTAAATCATTTGGATCAAACGAATACACAATTGAAGCAGATTTTAAAAATGTAGGATCCCTACGCACAAATGCCTCTGTAAAAATTGCTGGTGTAGAAGTAGGTAGAGTTACAAAAATTTCATTAGAAAAAACTTATAACGGCTTTATGGCTGCAGTCACTATCACAATAAATAGCGATAAGAAAATTCCTGCCAACTACTCTGCTGCAGTAGCAATGTCAGGCATTTTAGGAGATAACTATGTTGCACTAACTCCACCTAGTGAAGATATAATGTCTATAGCAGGTATTGGTGATACTGAAAGTAACTCTAAGCAAGATAAGTACTTACATCAAGGCAGTGTAATAGAACTTGAAAACACGCAATCTGCTTTAGATCTAGGATCATTAATAAACACCTTTGTAGCAGGAAAGGATGACGATAAAGGCAAGTGATAAGATTTGCTACTTTAAAATATATTATTTTTGTATTAAAATCTACGCTGGTAAATTAAATCTAGGAAAACTGACTATGCTACGTAAAATTTCAATTTTATTTATGATTATGGTGTTAACTATATCAAGTGCTTGGGCTATAGAGAACCCAGTTGATATGCTCAACAGAACTATAGTAAAAACTCAAGATAAGCTAATCAAGAATGCTGAAGAGTACAAGCAAGACCCTTATAAATTGTTACGTCTTGTCGATGCAGAAATTATTCCAATAGTTGCACCCAAAGTAATTGCTCAGCTTGTAGTTGGCACACCAAAATGGAAACAAGCAACTCCAGAGGAACAAAAACAATTTATACGTTCAGCAACAGAGATGTTAGCATTTATGTATGCCAAAAATGTGGCATACGCAGGCAAATACAAGTTAACACTATTCCCGTTCAACAAGGATGACAATAGTTGGGAGAAAAAACCTATAGTTGTAGTAAATGGTAAAATTACTAACATTGATAACAATCAAAGCTCTGACTTTGCAGTGAAAATGTTCCAAAAAGATAATCAATGGCATATATATGACTTTGATGTTGCAGGTGTAAGTATTCTAAGAACATACCAACAACAATTTGCAGCCTATAAAACTGTTCCAGAAATGACAGAAGCCGCTAAAAAAGTTACTCAAAAAATTAAAGAAAAGACATATCCAAAACTTTTGGACAAGAACTATAATCTTCAAAGTATAGAATGATAACAATAAATAATAATAAATGGATTATAGAATCAGAATTGACTCTAAAAACAGTTTCACAACTCTATAAGACATACAAAAAGGATCTAACTAAGCTAGACATTATATGGATTATCGATTTTTCACCATGTACAAAAATTGATAGTTCCGGTTTATCACTCATAATTGAATATATAAAATATGCCAAAAGAAATAGTATACAACTAAAGCTAGAAAACATTGATCAGAAAACATTTTCTCTAGCTAAAGTTCACGGCGCAGATACTATACTAGAAGAGTACTTAATTTAGTAATATTGGGAGAAAATATGACAAAAGAACAACTTAAAGACATTTTAGAAAACTCACTAACAAACTGTAACGCTGACATTCAAAGCGATGACAATGTACATTTCTCAGCGACTATAATTGCCGATGATTTTAACGATATGAAAAGTAAAGTTAAAAGACAGCAGTTAGTTTATTCTAAAATAAATGAATATATTCTTTCTGGCGAGCTTCATGCCATTGCAATGAAAACTATTGCTACAGATGAAGCTAAGTAATATTTATTACACCCGCTCTTAAAAACTTAAGTCAAAGCCAATATTCCTCTATACTTAAATCCTAATAATCTTACTATACTAAAAGATTAATGACAGACCATTATAAAGAGAGCAATGAACTTATCGTTTTAGCAGCACCAATTTCAAATTATTATAAAAAATTTAAAAAACAAATAATTAGCTTTCAGATAGAATATGCCAAGAAGATTTTAGCTAGTAAAGATGATGTTATCATACTTACTAATAAGCCTAATATGTCTACATATAGCGAGTCATTAGGTAAAAATCGAGTATTAGATTTCCCAATGCATGATATATGGATGCGAGACTTTACGATAACAAACCCTCATAAACCTATCATGTTTAGATACACTGCTGCTGGACAGGGAGTATCGAAAAATGCACAAAAGCTTGCTGACAATACTCAATATCAATTTCTTAAATTAGCAAACAAATCTAAACTTTCCTTTATCAAAACCGGTCTACTAAATGATGGCGGAAATCTAGTTGATAACTATTATGGTGATGCCATTCTTAGTAAGAAATTTCTTGTTGATAATAAATTAAATATTTCACAAGCAACGAAGAAACTCTTAGCTCTTGGTTTTGATAGAGTCGCATTTATAGAGCCTGATGAGCCATATGGCTTACAACATTCTGATGGAATAATAAGTTTTATCAATAAAGATAACGTTATAATTAATACTTATCAAGATAGGAGATACACAACCAAACTAAAATCTGATATATCTAATGCTTTACCTAATGTTAATATCTCAGAGATAGTTACTTCACATTGTGAATCTACTACTTACGACAAAAATTTTGGATCAGCGTTTGGGCTATATGTAAATATGCTAGTCACTAATAATAACATATATCTTCCACAGTATGATATTGACACCGACATGGTAGCTATAAGCCAGATGGAGAAGATTACTACAAAAAATATAATCCCTATTAACTGCGCTGAAATTTCTAAGCTTGGAGGATCAGTTAGATGTATGTCTCTGCAGTTAAAAGGCGAGAATAGAGATAAACTTATGACATTAGCAGAAAAATCTCTATGACTGTGAAGAATTAACCTTGCTCTGCAAGAGTTTGTATAGTCGAAGCTGGTGAATCTGCATCGCCTGGCAGATCTGCCTTAGCATCATTAATTTTAGTTTGAAGCTTTTCAGACTCTGTTTCGATAGTGTCATCTTTATCAACATTAGCCAAATCAAGAGCACTACTATCAGTTGAGTAACTTTGATCGAAGGCCTCTTGAACTTGAGTAGCTTTATTAACCGTACCAATATTACTTTTGAATATAACTGGTGGCTCTGAAGACTTAGTCGCAGCAGACCCTGTGCTAGCAATCTTACCTTCTACATTCTCACTATCCATTCCTAGTACACCTAATACAGCCATATCTGTCTGAAGTGCCGCATCGTCTTTACGTAAATCTTGCTTAAGAACCTTAGCTATGCCATAGTCATAACTTTGTAAATAAGCATTCCTCATTGCTATATATGGATCTACAGATACTTCTTTCAAATTCGAATAAGAAGGTAAGTATGATACACCTTGGTTTACATAATATGTACCAGTCGTACCAACACTTACACCCCAAGAAATAGCTGGTGCAACAGGGGCAAAGAAGAATATATATGTTAATGGGTTAAATAGTGCATCAACACCTGTTGTAACATCCTCTAATGTACCTGGACCAATCAGAGGCCACACTACATAAGGAGATGCTTCATTATCATCATACACACCCCATTTATGTAAAGTAACAGCGAAGCTTTGATGATATCTCATTGGCTTATCAAACCAGCTATCAGCAACATCAAAATAACCAGCTAAACCTAAAGTAGTATTTGTTAAAAATCTCACACTATCATCACCTGCATAATCTATTTCACCTTGGAATAAATCATTCACGATTCTTGCTGGCTCTGCTAAGTTTTGGAATATATTGAATATACCACTCTTGAATGAATCTGGAACAACAGTATCATACGCATTTGCTGCTGGAGTCAAAGTATCGTAAGCTTTGTCATTAAAAGCATACATAGATCTGTTATAGCTCTCAAAAGGATCTCTATTATCTTTAGTTGCTTTCATACTAGAACAACTACCTAAAGTTACTCCAATGACAGATAGCATTAAAATATTTTTAACATTAAATTTCATTAAAATTAATCTCTTATTTCAGGTTGGCAAAAATATACAGAGCCTATTATAGTAAATTAACTCCAAAAACTCTAATAAAAATTTTCTTAGATATTATATCTTTGGTATTATTTAAAAAATATATACATAATAAAAGAATATTAACTATGAGTAATATTGATAGTAATGAAGTTGATAAATTTTCTCGTTTAGCTAGTGATTGGTGGAATCCAAAAGGTGAACTAAAAACTCTACACCAGGTGAATCCCCTAAGATTAGAGTTTATAAAAAAATTTACTAATCTGAGTAATGAAAAAATAATTGATGTTGGTTGTGGCGGAGGAATTCTAACTGAATCTTTGAAGAATCAGACAAATAATGTTTGTGGATTAGATGCTTCCTCACAAGCTATTAATGTGGCTAAAGAGCATGCAAAACTAAATAATCTTGAAATAGAATATATAAGTTCCACTATTGAAGATTTTATTACCAATAATGATACTCAATTTGATGTTATAACTTGTATGGAAATGTTAGAACATGTCCCAGATCCTGAAAGCATTATTGCCTCTATTTCAAAGCTTATCAAAAAAGATGGACTATTTTTTGCATCAACACTAAATAGAAATATTAAGTCTTATCTATTATCTATAGTTGCTGCTGAACACATCTTAAAAATGGTACCTCAGGGAACACACCAATACGCTAAATTTATTAAACCTTATGAGCTTATAAAAACAGCTGAAAATTATGGTTTTAGTGCTCTGGAAATAATCGGCGTACACTACAATCCTATAACTGACAGTTTTAAACTTGGTAAAGGTACTGATGTTAATTATATTGTCGCATTCAAAAAGGTATAAATATGCAGTATAACTATTTTAACTATCCTAATGAGAAACTGCCTCCATATGGGTCTGTGATGTACTTTGCATATCGTAAATTAGATACTGATAAACAACAAATACTTTATTTACTAGATCAGATAAAGTCTCAAATTATTTCATGCACAGAGCTATATAATAATTTAGAGATTGCCAATGAAAAAATGAATTGGTGGCTAAAAGAGGTAAATAACTTAAATAATGATAAAAATATTTCGTCTCCTCAACTAAAAAGATTAGCTGAAGTTTTTGATGCTAAAATTTTATACAAACATTTAGCAGATGATATAGGTACATCTATAGATAGTAGTAGCGCTACAGAGAGAGATTTTAATCAGCACATATCTAATAATTTTTTGGGTATAGAAACTTTGAAAGCTACATATCTAAATGATTTTGCAGCAATTGATGAATCTTTGATTAGACAAGTTAATATTAATAATGAAATAATAAGACATATTTTCTGTATGCCTAAACATTTTTATAATCAAATTTCTTTTGATAATAAGATTGCACCAACTATAACTAAAGATGATTTTAGAAATATAGCTAATCAATGGTTGCAACATTACAAAAAGATAAGCCTGAGCAAAAAGCTTAAGCCATTAGAGAAAATCAACAATATCCATTATAAAATGGTAAAAAAATATATTAAGAAAGTTGATAATCCCTTTAGAGAGACATTACACTTTTCTCCATTAAATTTACTATTTTACTCAATTTAAAGATAGTGCTAGATGACACCCAAATATAAACTACTCTTACTCTTTTCATACTTACTTAGCATAAATCTAGCAACTGCAATCCCATCAACCTACCCTTATACAGGGTCTACAGAACAACCAGACTTCAAGTATGATAAAAATCTAAGCCCCCATGTTAGTAACTATGGTCCACTCTATAATCAACAATATCAACCTATTAAAACAAACTCTTCTCCTTATCAAGTCAACCTTCAAGGTCAAAATAGTCTAGCAGGATTTTATACTGGTATTAGCAAAAACTTTACCTTCTAATTTTTCAGTTTACCAAATAACTCTATTGCTAAATAGCTCCATTAAAGTGTATATTCTAAATTACCTGTGTATTTTTTAAAAATAGGAAAACTTATAATGGGGACGATTAATTCGAAGAAAATGTCACTAATGAGTGCGGTACTTATAGGAGTGACATCAATGGTTGGCTCTGGATGGTTATTTAGTGCCCAACTTACAGCAAAAGCAGCAGGAAACTGGGCTTTCTTAGCTTGGGTACTAGCATCAATTATGATTATGATGGTTGGTCTATGTCTAGCTAAAGTTGTTTCTGTATTTCCAGTAAGGGGTGCTACTACAAGATCAAGCGCCCTCTCTCATAATAGCCTTTTTGCTATGCCTTTCTCATTTGCTAACTGGTTTGGTGTTGTAGTTATGATTTCTACAGAGGCTCAAGCAACTACCCAATATTTGGCCGGGCTAAAAAGTTTTAGCTGGTTGATGGACGGCGGAGTAATCTCTACTTATGGAATGATATTATCATTATTTATTCTTTTTCTTTATCTGATTATCAACTTCTACGGTGTAAAACTATTATCAAGTGTTAACAATGGTATAACCATATTTAAGATGACAGTACCTGCAATTATAGTTTTTATATTTATCATCTACGCATTTACACATAGTGGCGAACATCATAGCTTACTATCCCCAGAAATACCTAATAATAATTTCACAGCCTACAATGCTCTTACTGCAATTGTCGCTGGTGGACTTGTATATACATTTAATGGCTTCCAAATAGTCGTTGCCTACAGTAGTGAAATCAAAAATCCTTCTAGAAATGTTCCTATTGCAATAATATTATCACTAACAATAGTTTTAATACTCTATATTGCTTTACAATATGCCTTTATGGAGGCTGTACCTCATAGCTACCTTATAGAAAAAGGTGGTTGGGCAGGACTAGATTTTGAGTCTCCTTTACTACAGGTTGCGACAATGATAGGACTAGGATATATTGCAGTACTGCTAATCATTGATAGTATTGTTAGCCCTTCTGCAACTGGCTATAGTTATCTTGGTGCTTCTTCTAGAATGTTATATGCAATGTCTGCTGAAGGTCAAATGCCAAGATTTTTTGCGAAAATAAATCAAAAAGTTAATATTTCGAGAAGATCACTGATTGCTAACTTTATTTTATGTGCAGTATTCTTAATGTTTGCTGATAACTGGGCTGCTTTGATGCTATTTGTCACGGGTTTCAATATTATAGGTTATATGGCGGCTCCTGTTAGTATGGGCGCTATTGCTCCTAAACTAAGAATATTCGGCCTAGTTGTATTTGTACTTTTAACTCTTCTATTAAATACTGTTGATATCCTGTCAAATATTTATCTTGGTGTAATTCTCGCTGTACTGGTTATTATATTCTGCTTTTTTGAATATAAACGTGTCGGTATCAAAACTCTAATGATACTAGTACTTCCTTTTATAATATTTATATGTGCCACAGCTCCTATTGAGAACTATATAGTTAATGCTATTGTGGGGGCTATATTCTATATTATAGTTACTGATAAGCGTTATGTTGCATATTGTAAAGAAACAGCTAATAAAGATAATATTGTTGAAGATTAAAATATCTCAATTATCTAACTAAAATCCTCATCTTACCTAGCTTGTTATAAGCGAACATTTTAGCTAAACTCTAGGTCAAATTAATATTTTGAATATCTAAAAAATGTTAGTAGATAAGCTAATTAACCTTAAAACAGCTATAGATGTAGTTAATGATAATAAAAACAGCTCTTTTGGTTACGCTATAAAGAATGCTAAAGGACAAGTAATAACTTGTAATCGCATGTTCTTAGAGTGCACAGGAGTGGCTAGTTTGAAAGAGCTACAGGGTCTATCAGATCAAGATATAGACCTGTGGAAAGATGATGTCTATGACTATGCTATAGGAGAGAAGATATCGATTGATTCAAAATCATATTATCTTTCGACTGAATCTCTAGCAAATCAAACAAGTATTGAACCAATAACAATTCTAACAGAGAAGATTCCATTTTATGATGAAGATGGTAAAAACTATATTTTGGTCAGAATTAAGACTCTAGAAAATAATGATTTAACCAAATGTAGAATTTACACGCTCAATGATGCTCCAATAATTGAGTTTAAATATTATTTTGAAACATTGAAATTCACATCTAAAGAATACCGTATTCTTAAATATCTAATTGAACACAACCTAGAATATAGCCAAATAGCAAAACTGATGAATTATACTCCTAGTTCGATAAAAGCTTGTATTTCAAAGATGTATGACAATCTTAATATATATTCTAAAGACTATAGAAAGCTAAACTTTTTACGCTCATTATTAAAATATATGTTCCTACCAGAGCTAAATAAGGAAATTTCAAAAATTATAAGATTTTAATTTTAAACAAAAAAACTAGGGAATAAAAATGAATCAATCTACACAGTCAAATAATAACCCTGTTACTAATTTTCTAAAAAAATTTATAAGCTTTGAGAATTTTATTACACCAACGATTATCGTTTTTATTTTTTGGCTTAGTATTATTGGAGTGTGTTTAAGCGGTTTAGCAGCTATATTTTCGGGTTATATTTTATCCGGTATTCTAGAGATTATTTTTGGTTCAATTTTCGCTAAAATTTTTTGTGAAATACTTATGGTACTTTTTAAGATTAACGATAGTCTCAAAGAAATTGCAAAAAACACTCGTAAATAATCTATAACGGATCTCTCAAATGCTTGTTACGCCAATAAACAAAAAGCATAAATAATGAGCAAACGAATAAAAATCCGCATAAATATAATCCTGCATAAGTTAATGAATCTATACTTACCAAATTTTTCGGCATAACAAATCCTGCTATCATGGCAACTAAGATACCTAAAATACCCATAATACATAAACTATAAAAAACTAGCTCATTGTGTATTATAGTCTTTTTTGATGTTCTTCTAAGTCGTAAAGCTGCTAAAAACATCAAGATATACATAGTCAAATATACTTCTGTATTAAGTGATATTACCACCCAATAAAAAGAGTTCATATTATCCACCATAGTTATCGTCAATGATAATCCAATAACAATTAACCCTTGTATGTACAAAATATTACTAGGAACACCATAATTATTATTTGTAGAAAATCTCTTTGGTAAGTAGCCTCTTTCAGCAGCTTGGCGCAAACTCACAGCGGGACTTAAAGCCCAACTGATAGCCGAGCCAAATGCTCCTAAAACCAAACCAATACTAATCAAAGGCATTACAGCTGGTAAGCCTAGCCTTTCAAAACCAATCTTAAAAGTCTCAAAAAGACCATTATATAAACTTATAGAACCAGCTGGAATTAGAAAAGCTATAGTCAAAGCTCCCAAAAACATCATTAATACAATAAATATTACAGCTAAGAAAATTGCTCTCGTAAATGTCTTCTGAGGGTCTTTTAGCATCGGAACATATACCGAACATAACTCTATCCCCAAAAAAGAAATAATAACTACCGTTAATGCAGATATGTCTTTCAGTGCTGATAGGTTAAATGATATCTGTGATACTTTAAGCTCCAGAGGATACCCTTTTACCAACCAAAAACCAAGAAATATAAAAAGTACTAAAACAGGAATTACTACTCCAAGAATCATACATATAAACGATACCACTGCAGATTCTTTGACACCAAAATGATTAATTGCCATTATTAACAAATACAAAGTTATCATAATACTAGCGATAGCTAGAGGACTGGCAAAACCAAAAACCGAGCATATAGTTGATGACATAAATAGCAAACTAGCAGGAAACCAGATTACATTACTACTCCATTGTGCCCAAATTGCAAACATACCGGCATTATCACTAATACCTTTAGAGCACCATTGGAAGATTCCATTTTGATACTGATCGGCGAAGTTTGCACTAAGTTCAGCCGAAATAAATGCTACGGGTATAAGAAAAAACACAACACCAATTATAAAAAATAATGGCAAATACTCTCCAAATACAGCTAAAGAAGGCAAATTTCTCACAGAATCTACTGATATAATTATCAAACCTGTTAACATTAATAGAGATAGATTATTTTTCATCAACATTGATCTTTTATGAATTTAAGTCCTATAGTAGAAATAAATAGCAAATTAGTAAAGTCAAATATTGAGTATCTACGTAATAAAAATCCTCACTCAAAAATAATGTTTATCGTCAAAGCTAATGCCTATGGCATAAGTATAGAAAACATCTATAAGGTAACCAAGGATCTAGTTGATGCTTACGGCATAGCTCGCATAGAAGAGTACTATGTTTTAAAGAGTTTAGACTGTACAAAAGATATAATTTTCCTAAGTGGTATATATGCAGAATGCTTTGACTTTAAAATACCTAAAAATGTTATTCCAATACTTGGTAATGAATTACTAATCAAAGACTATATAAAGTATGAAGATGATAAGTCAAAACCAATTATGCTTGATTTTGATTGTGGTATGGGACGGTTTGGTTTTTATAGAGATGACTTTATAAAACATCTTGATACGCTAAAATTTTCCGGATTTTCAAATATAACATTATTTTCACATATCCCAACGGGATATAACGGCTATAATAAATCTAAAAAATATATTGATAAAATTCTTTCGTTAGCTGAAGAAACCAAACTTAAATATACTTTTTCTAACTCACCAGTTTCTCTTTTTGATACTGATTTTCAACAAGAGTATATTCGTTCTAGCTCGGCAGTATTAGGCTATGACCAAGAGCCTAAAGAAATCAAATTTAGCTTATCTCTTAAAGCTTGTATTATCTCTATCAGGGATATTCCAAAAGGTGAATATATAAGTTATGGTAATGAATATTTTTGTAATGCGGATACTACCGTAGCTATTTTAAATATTGGTTATGCTGATGGTCTAGGTTGTGGAATTCATCATGACTCATATCTACTTATCAAAGCTACTAAGTGCCCTATCCTATCAATAAATATGGATTATTTATACGTAGATATATCAGCGATTAAACATCAACTAAAAATGCTTGATATGATTGAACTATTTGGACCTAATAGCCTAAGCTTAGAACAACATGCCAGTATGTACAATATAACTAAAGATGAAGCACTCACTAAGCTTAATGCTCTGAGAGTTAAAAAAGAGATAATTTAACTTTATATCTTGTATTTTTTAATATCTATAGTCTTGAGTATGACTATCAATAAGGGTGGTACCATCATTAATAATCCAAATAAAAATTGATTATTAAGGCTAATACTAGAAACAAGCGATGATGAGATAGTTGTAACAGCTATCTGTATAAATCCAAATATTGCCGATGCTACGCCAATCTCTGTGTGTATATCATTATAAGCACAAATGTAAGTAGCTGTATACTGAAAGACATTCCCACAAAAGGCTAAAGCACATAATACAACAATTACCTTAGCATCTAATCCAAAAATAAAATATGATAAAGCCAGTAATATACCACTTAATGCAGAAAAAGATCCACAATAAAGTATTACCTTATCCATATCTAGTTTACTGATCTTATTTTTAAAGATTATTAAAAATATTGCTGAGGGTATAATTACTGCTGCTGATAAAAATGAAAACTCAACAGCAGAAAATCCTAATTTTACTTGGAAGAAAAATGGTGAAAGTGTTGCAAACACAAAAACAAGCGATAACGCCAAACCACTACATATTGCGTTAAAGACAAAGACTTTATGAGATAATATTTTCTTATATGACTCTAGAAGCTTATAGCTACTTTTTGGTATAGCTTCTAGATGTAAATACTTAACAATCAAAACTGTAATCACAAGTGCCATTATTGAATGTAAAGCAAAATTACCACGCCAACCAATAGTCTCTTGGATAATTCCTCCAGTAATCGGGGCTAGAGGCGGCGTTAATGAAACTATACTAGTGATTACAAGACTAGCTTTCGCAAGTGATTGACTATCACTGAAAACATCTTTCATAATTGCACGAAAAGATACAAAAGAACTACCCATTCCGATCCCTTGCAAAAAGCGAAAAAATAGCAACTGAGATTCACTCTGAGCTAACATACAAAGTATACTTGCAATACAAAATACAAAATAACCTGCTAGCAATGTCGGTTTGCGTCCATATTTGTCTGATAAATAACCAAACCCAAGCATAGAGCACGTCATACCGAAGAAATATATCCCGACAGTTAACTTGATATCTTTTGCAGCAGCATGAAAATAGTCAGCAATATGAGGTAATGACGGTGTAAAACTATCAGTAGCAAATTGTGACATCAAACCAAAAAGACAAATTATGAGAATAACTGCTTTATCAGATGATATTTTTTTAAAAGGATCATTAGGCATTTACTAATCCTAAATTTTTAAAAGATTGAATTCTGAAGAGATTATAGACTAAATATTAGCTTTGGAAATATTTTTTAAATGAATCTTTATATTTAACTAGTTCATCATAAGTAAGTAAAAACACACCATCACCACCATCAGCAAAGCTTAACCACGTAAAAGGAATATCAGGACACATCTCCATAAGAGCATACTGACTATTGCCTACCTCAACGATCAACACTCCCTTTTCTGTCATATACTGGTCAGCTTCAAGAACTATTCTTTTTGCTAAGTCTAACCCATCATCTCCAGCCTCTAGAGCAAGTTTAGGTTCATAATGATACTCTTGTGGCATACTATTTAAATCTTCTCTATCAACATAAGGAGGATTTGAGACAACCAAATCAAACTTTTGGCCCTGAAGACTACCAAATAAATCAGACTTAACAGCTTTTACCCTATCACCTAACTGGTGCTTTTTGATATTATGATTTGCTACAGCTAAGGCATCATCAGATATATCAACCAAAGTTATATTTGCATCTTCAAAAACATTACTACAAGCGATGCCTATACAGCCACTACCCGTACATAAGTCCAATACATTATTAACATCATCAATATCATTAATCCATGGTGAAAACTCATTACGTATAAGCTCAGCTATTGGTGAACGAGGAATAATAACTCTCTCATCAATATCAAACTCCATACCTGCGAACCAAGCTTTTTTTAGAATATATGGTAAAGGTCTACGCTGACAAGCTCTTTGATAAACATAATTAATAATTATTTTTTTCTCTTCTTTGAGCAATCTTGAGCCTACCATATTGCTATCAATATCATGAGATACATTTATTGCACTAAGTACAAGATGTACAGCCTCATCCCAAATAGATTCAGAACCATGACCAAAATAAACATTATTTGCTGTCATCTCTGAGATTGTCCAACGGATATAATCTCTAATTGTATGTAGATTATCTATAATATCTTGTTGTTTTTCACTTGAATACATCTATTAACCTTTCTTCCATGTAGTACCAGTTGCACTATCTTCTAATATTATTCCCTGATTATGAAGCTCATTTCTAATCTCATCAGCTCTAGCATAATTTTTATCTTTTTTAGCTTGAGCACGCTCTGCTATAAGCTTCTCAATTTCGCTAGCATCTACACCATCACCCTGCTTGAAGTAATCTTCTGTATCAGTAAATAAAATACCCAATACATCACAAAGCTTGCGTAGTAAAAATGCATAACCACTAGCTTTATATTTATTTGTTGTTTTTAATGTATTTATCTCTTTAGCCAAGCTAAATAGAACTGCTAAAGCTTCCGGAGTATTAAAGTCATTATCCATAGCTTTGATAAACTTCTCTTCATACTCGTTAGCATCATCAGGCAGATTTATCTCAACTGGCTCTATATCTCGAAGAGCATTAAACAGCCTTTCGACAGACGCTTTGGCATTATCAAGATTCTCTTTCGAATAGTTGATTTCACTTCTGTATACAGTAGAAGCCAAGAAATATCTTATAACTTCAGGATGATATTCTTGTAATACCTCTTTAATAGTAAAAAAATTATTCAAAGACTTTGACATCTTCTCTGCATTAACTTTTACCATGCCAGAATGTAGCCAATAATTTACATATTTACAATCATTACAAGCTTCTGATTGAGCTACTTCATTTTCATGATGTGGAAATCTAAGGTCTGAGCCACCAGCATGAATATCAAAGGTATTACCCAAAATCTTCTTTGACATTGCTGAACACTCTATATGCCAACCCGGACGACCAGCACCCCAAGGCGACTCCCAAGCAGGCTCACCCTCTTTTGCTTTTTTCCAAAGTACAAAATCCATTGGGTTTTCTTTTTCTTCAACAACGTCTACTCTTGATCCTTGCTCAAGTGCTTCGAGATTTTGCTTACTCAATTTACCATAATCAGCAAACTCAGCTACTCTATAAAACACATCTCCATTTGCACCTTGATAA
Source organism: Francisella salina (assembly GCF_000219045.1). Classification (NCBI taxonomy): domain Bacteria; kingdom Pseudomonadati; phylum Pseudomonadota; class Gammaproteobacteria; order Thiotrichales; family Francisellaceae; genus Francisella; species Francisella salina. The sequence goes on along the minus strand of NC_015696.1, from coordinate 330,921 downwards.
GCAAAGCCTTTCTCAACGAGAGTTTCAATCATAGCTATCATTTCTGGGATGGTTTCTGTTGCTTTAGGTTCAAAAGATGGCTTAAGAATGTTAAGTTTATCAAATACTTCATGCATTGCTTTAATATTTCTATCAACTAGCTCAGTAGTAGATTCACTATTTTCTTTAGCTCTTTTGATAATTTTGTCATCTATATCTGTAATATTACGCACGAATGTAACATCAAAGCCACGATACTTGAAATATCTATTAATAACATCAAAAGCTATGTATGTTCTAGCGTGACCGATATGACAATCATCATACACTGTAACCCCGCATGCATACATCTTAATTTTATTAGGCTCAATTGGCTTAAATTCTTCTTTTTTACCAGATAACGAGTTATAAAAAATCATATAGTAATTATCCATATCATAAGTCTTATATCATAAGCTATCAGTATAACTAAATTTTAGTATTTTTGGAAAAAATCTTAACTGTCCAAGCTCTTATGGACTATATTTAGATATGGATCAACATTAGTCAACTCAGCAAGAGCCTCACAACCACCAGTATAACTAGCACAACCATCTTCAAAATAGACTCTACTACCACAGCTAGAGCTTACTGTACAGTTCAAGCCATCATCTAATGCATATATCCTACCATCACTAGCTCTATGTATTTGATAATTTGATCCAGTAGCTACTAATCTACTAATGCGCGAATTATCTGTAGGATTCATGAGATAAATATAACTATCCGTAATAACAAAAATCACGCCATACTTAGCTATTATCTTTTGTATTTCTTCTCCTGGAAATTGTTCTTCAGGTAATTCTGTCAGAGATGGTGCTTCAGAACTATGTGAATACAAGTACTTATAGTATTTATCTCCATTGAAAAATATAATATACATCTGTGTTGTATTTTTCTTGACTAAAACTGGTTTCTGACTTGATTCTACATCTAGTGTACTTCTTATTGTCAAAGAGTTACTCGTACCTAATAGATATGTACCTAGCCTATTATAATCAAATATATTGTTACCTTGAAATATAAGAGGAACTCCAGCATCTAACATAAACATAGTATCAGGAATCACAACATGAACATGTGACTCATCAAAATCTGTAGATCCAGTTGTAAAAGTATCTGATAAAATTGCTGTAAAAATCCTAGTAATACTATCATAAGTCGATCGATATACATCTAAGTCATAATTACCGTCACGAGGCATTTTTCTTAATACCAGTGGCTTAGGTACCTGATTATTGAAGTCATGATACCAAGTAACTAATATAATATTGCCTTCAGGATCACTCCCAGCGCCACCATCATCGCCACCATCTTCATCTCCTGAATCAACAGGTCCTACTAGATCCCATGCAGATGACCACGCACTTCCTGTACCTGGTGCATAATACGATGCAGCCGTACTAGAGCACCATCCCCATTCTTTACAGCTATATAAATTCTCTCCAGATATTACAATATCTCCGTTTTGATACGATGTCCCTGCTGAGTATGTTGGATAACTATCCGAACCTTCTCCCTCACTAGGAGCACCACCAGACTCAACAAGATCCCATGCAGACGACCATGCACTTCCTGTGCCTGGAGCATAGGCGTCAATATTAGCTCGAGCATCACTAGAACACCACGAGACAACTTTACAACTATATAAATCACCACCTGAATTAACTACATCACCAACTTCATAATCTGTACCTGGCGAATACGTAGGAAAGTTTGAAGCATACCCTCCTGGTAAATCAGCAATAGCTTGCCAGTTAGATAAATCTTGTTGTGCTTGGACCTGTCCTGCCACAAGGTTTCGTAAGGTTGTAGAAGAGGTATATACTTTATTACCATCATATATAGCTAAAAATATACTCCAACGACCATCTTGTAGGTCCCAACCAATAGCCAGAGTATAACTGAGAAGCGATAAGTCATTTGGTACAGTAACATTAAAACTACCACCAGCGTTACTTATAGTTAAAATACTGCTGTTTTTATGGATATAGCCTATATAACCTCTTTCTAAATCTTGTAATCTACCCTCTTGATCTAACTTATAGCTTGCTAGAGTTCCGCTCATACCAGCTGTATTGACAAATGGTACATTTACTGGAAAATAATCCTCGTCATAGCGATTCATCAAAGTGCCCGGCAATGTGTTATAAACTAAACTCCTAACATACCTTGAAACATCTCCTTCAAAGAATTCATGCGAAATATCATAACTTATCAGATAAGGGATTCCATAATAAAGTTCGGAATTAGTATTACGATGATCAAACCTAGATGTAACGGAATTCGATCTTGTTAAAAACCTAAAATTATCGATTGTCTGATCATCTCCAGTAGTAAGATCAAGTGCTACAGGTATGCTATTAAAATAACCCTCATCAACATGCAAACTTTGTTTTTCATTAACGATAGTTTCTATTGCCAAAGAATCCATTCTAAAATTATATGCAAGTGCTGATATTACTACCAATATAACAAAGGCAAATATTAAAGATGCTAATAATGCTGAACCTTTGATATTCTGATACATAGCTAACCCTTATAAATTAATTATTCTGCTAAATGTCTGCTCACCAATACTAAATGATATTCTTAATGCTGGCGAATTAGAGCCATTTAAATCTAGTTCTGAAGGAATGCTATTCCACGTCAAAGTACTATTAGCAACTGTCGCCGTTTCAATTTGTAAATTTTGCACACCTCTAACTAACTCATAAGATATTCCATTAGAGTCACTATCCTTGATATATACGTATAAAGAGAAAATGGCTTGCCCAGATTCATCTACAGCACCACTATCTCGTATGTATAACACCTCTAAAGAATATCTTCCAACATAATCACCTGGATAATAATCACTTCCTTGAGGAGACTCTGATAAGTTAACAACACTACTACCACTACTTATGCTAGCAACTTTTAACAAAAAAATATCATTTTTATTACATAGGAGCAAGTAATCTCCTACTGAAATATCCTCCACCGAGTCTAAGGATAAGTTTGAGCTAAGAGAATTCACATCAGTAAGAAAAGTCCTAGACTCTTCTCTTTTTATCATGATATAGTCTGTACCAGGCTGAAAACACTCACCTGAACAACCAGTCTCAAGAGCTTCAGAGATATGATCAGACGTTGCCAAAGGTAACTGGCCAACTCGAATCATTGAAGAGTCATGAAAAAAATCATCTAAAGAATCTGATGTTCTATCATGATACGTTTGATTCTGACTACCAAACTGACATGCAAATCCTGTTCTTTTAATAAAATTATAAAAAATACTCTTAACCTGTAGTTCTTTAGCGTCAGCTGTAGTTTTATCTTTATACTTCTGATAAGAGTTTTTAACTCCTATATAAGTACTAATTAAAGCAGTTAGTACCACTATAGCTATCACAGTAGCTACCAAAAGCTCTGGTAATGAAGTCCCAATTATTTTACGCCTATTAAACTTCAAATTCATATATTACCTAGCTATAAAACACACCATGAAGGTAGTAAATCACCATCAAACCCACCAACTGCTACACAATGCCAAGTTAATCCTTCTGAGGTAACATCAGCATCTGTTCTAAGCTCTATCCTAAGAGCAACATTTGCTTGATCAATAGGAGGATTATCCATTGGTACAGTACTAGATACCGCGGTAGTTCCAACATTTAACAACACATTTGTTATATGCCCTGAAGAAATCATTGTACTACCTCCATCATCTAAATGATCTCTTCTAGCTTGCTCGACTGCAGCTCTAAGCTCTGGGCTCTCATCAAGGCGAGTCGCTCCAGCACTACGATATATCTCCCATACGGCAGCCATATAAGGACCGAGAACCTGAGTTATCGCATCATTTGCTGGTGTAACTGCTGAATATGTTCGTTTAACCGCCTGTAGCGAATAATCTGGATTAGTAGCAACAAACTCACGTATTGCACTACTTCCATCATCAACTCTTGAGAAAGTAATATTACCCTGCGCACTATCATCAAAATTTCCTGTTAACATATAGTTGTCAACTCTAGCCTCTAACTCATCTACAAGCTCAACTTTTTTTTCAGATAAAACAGCATTCGAGAGTATATTGCCAATCGCATAGAAAGCCGCAATAAGAACAAATACACCTAGTAATGAAGCAATTAGAACTTCAAGAAAGGTAAATCCTTTATATTTTTTAGTATTTAAGTTCTTTTTGTACTTTCTCAAGATATAAATCACATCAGCATTTCTATATAGATAACTAATATAATATCATAAAAACACTCATCTATCCTTTACTAAATTTAATATTAATCTAATTTTTGGTAAATAATGCCAAAATTTAGATAACCCAAAACTTTTTGTAACGATTTATGATTTTCTAAATTATTTTGATTTAGAAGCTTTATCCTACCATCACAATCGTCATTTAATGTACATTTGAAGCCATCTTTAATTGCAAAGATATCTTTTGATGTAGTTCTATAAAACTGAAGATTATTACCACTACTTTTTTGAATTTTGTATGAGTTTTTTACAATTCCGCCCCAAAGAACCTCATAATTCAAGTTACTATTCTTTTTCACAGTTATTTTTAGTTTTACTGGTTTATCCTTATATGCAAAATAATCAAAGTCGATAAACAAAGTTTTTTTTGAGATATTTAAACCAACTCTTTTAACATTTTCAGCAATATCATCAACAGAGTATTTAACATCTGCATTTGCAAGATCTATTGAATCAACATCAACACCCTTTCCTATTAGATAAAAAACAATTTTATTATCATCAAGCGATATTTCCGCATCACAACTAAACTCTAAAAATCCCTTATAGCCACTCTGATTATCAATAAGCTGACAACTACTAGCATATACCAAATTAGAGACCAGAAAAAAAATAGATACTAATACAATATATTTTAGCTTTATCAAGTTATTCACCTATATCTCAACTGTCTCAATACGCTCATTATTAAAGTCCTCTATATAAACTTTCATCCTAGTAACTATAAACTTTAGACTGTATTTAACTATTATATTTTGGATTTTTTCTTTAGGATATCTTATTACTTTTACAACTCTAATGAGCTTAGTATTATTAGTATATAAATACTGATAATAGTGATCCCCATTATAAGCCAAAATATAATTACTATATTGATTTTTCCTAACAATTATAGGAGGGTTCTCAACAACTTTACCTAAATCAACCTCTTTTTTACTAGCCTTGAAAGAGTTATCCAAACCATAAACTATTAATTTATTTCCAATGAATAGATACAGTAAGCTTTTTGAAAGAGTTCTACTTGGATCTAATGCCTGTACATAAATATTACTATTATTAGTTTCCTTATTCGTATTTATTATATCTTTTATCAAAACTGTATATCTACTATTAGACTCGTCATATTCAACATCTTGCACAATAATACTCATACTACCTGAACTATCTCTACGTGTAGATAAAACTACCAAACTAGGTTGCGTTTCATCTAATTGATAGTACCAACTTAATGCTGCTATATCCTTGGGTGTATTAATTATTTTACATGGCGTTGACAAATCTAGAATTGCCTTAGAAAAATTATTTGTCAGATCGCTTAGCCTAGTTTTGAATATATACAAATGCTGACTATCATATATGGCTAATAATACGTGCCAATTACCTTTACGAAGTTGCCAACCAACTTTAACATTATAATTTTCAGACAAATCTAAATTTTTCAGATTTATAATTTGGATATTATTATTAATCGATACCAACAGCCATTCATACTCTTTTTTGATGTATCCTATATAGCCTCGCTCTGAGTCACTAATCTCCTGATTTGTATTAAGTCTATAAAACTTCTGTGAACTACTCATTCTTGCAACATCAACATACGGAACATTAATTGGTATCAAAGATGAGTGATAGTCAGTCATCGAATGTTTTGGTAACTCTTTATAGATTATTTTCTTAGTTAACATTAGCTTATCTTTATAAAAAAGCTTATGCTGTATATCCATGCTTATTGCAGTCGGCTCCGAATCATATAAATTTACCATAGTATTACTATTAGAGAAAATAGCTTGTCTATTACGCTGTAACACATTTTCTATGAGATAATCGCCGAATTCAGAACGTCCCGTAGCTATAGCTCCTTTGCGAGATATTTCTTGAATATATTGCTGCTCCACCGTTGATATTATTTCTTGTGACTGGAGACTTTTTATGCTCAATAAATTGTACCTAACAATATATGCAAGGCTTGATACTGTAACTAACACCACAAAAGCAAATATCATTGCCGATAATAATGAAGATCCTGATTCTCTTATCAAACTCACTAAACGAAAATATTTCATAATAAAACTACTTTATCATAATACTGATTATCCAATTTAAATGATATTTTTAGTGCTTTAGCTCCTATTTCATTCAAGCTTGTATCTTGATATATTTCTTTCCAAGAAAGATTCTTGTTATCTGAAACAACATAAGTTAACTTAAGATCAGAAACCCCTTCCACGATGGGATATACTGTTGCATGAGCTTGACCATTTTTAACTAACATATACAAAGAATACTTATATTCACTTGGTTTCTTAGGATCGACTGTAGCAGCTGTAAAAAAAATTTGAATATTTATCTTACCTATATAATCACCCTTGTTAAATTCATTAGCTGGCGCTGAGGCAAGTCTTATTTGTTTTGTTTCATTATTAGTGCTAGATATTTTAACAATATCTATATAGTCATTATTACAAAGTGCTAGATAATCACCATTCTGCCATTGCTGAGTTTTGTCTAAATACAAACTTAAATTTAATGGTTTTTGCGTAAGTTCTGCAGATGAGTTTTCTGTTTTAACCATCAAGTAATCTGTACCAGAATGGAACAAAAATTTTTGCTTAGAAGAGTTTTTTAATAAATTTTCTATGGTCGATAACTTTCCTAATCTAACTGAGTAATTATCGTAAAAAAACTTAAATCTACGAGAGTCTTCTCCAGTTCTATTGACATAAAGTTGATGATCTGATCCATATTTACATGATAAACCTGCATTTACAATAGCATCAGAAAGCACTTTCTGCGCTGAAATAACTTTTATATTTTGCTCAATATTAAGCTTTGCTTTTTGATAACTCCTTTTTGTAGACACATATATATTGACTGCCATCGTAATCACTATGATAGAAATAGTGATACCAACCATGAGCTCAACTAGTGTAAAGCCTGAAATCAGCCGATTCCTATGAATTTGACACATATTTCATAACTTCCTTAGAAACACAAATATCAAAATTCTTATTTTTAGCGATAAATTTAATCATTTTAGGATTACTAACTCTTTTCTGAAAAAAATAATCACTACTGACTGCCTTAGTATTAAATTTACCAGTTAAAACATAAATAGCTATTTTTTTATCTAACTCCTGTATTAGTTGTGTTTTCTTTTCTGCTATTACTGAAGTGGTTATCGAGGAATTTATTATCAAAAATGATGATGACAAAACAAACAAAATCAACCCTGATGAGATTATACTCTCAACCAAAGATATTCCTTTTTGTTTGTTAGTTTTATAGAACCTAAAGTTAACCATTTAATCATTTTTTCTTAATAAAATTTCTGCCATATACTAACACAGCTATTTTTTTAAGTCACTTTTTCATACTTTGAATTTTAGGCATCCTACTTAAGCTCTAGAATAACCTCTTCTAGAGAATTACCCTCAAACCTATACGGTCTAATATAAAAACTCTCCTGCTCCCATACATCATCTATAGTTGGCTGATGCCCAAATAAAGCAATTAGCAAATCAATAACAGTATCTACTGGATATTCAGAAAGATCAACATCTGCTAATTTTTCTATTGCGTACACAGGTGCCTGAGCTTTTATCAAGAATTTGTTATTCGCTAATGTTACCCATGGCTCTTTAACAAGATGGAATTCATCAGAGATTCTACCAATCATTATTGTTAATAAGTTATCTAACGTAATAAACCCTATAGGTTTATTTTTTTTATAGACTAATGCAAAGTGAGGCTTACCTTGCTGGAATTTTCGCAAAACACCAATTAATTGATCATGATGAGACACTTTTAATATCGGCCTTAAACTCTCTTGTCGTAAATCATTATCTAAGGCACATAGAATATCCTTTGTATGAATTACCCCAATAATATTACCTTTATCTCCTTGATAAACAGGGTATCTGGTATAAAGATTGTCTTTGACTACTTCGAGCTTTTGTCTAACTGATGAATCATAATCAATAACTACCATCTCTTCTATAGGCCTCATAGCATCGATTGCCTGTAGATGTGAAAACTCAACCATTCTTAATAAAATATCTCTATGCTCTTCTGTAAGAGGTTTTTTTAGGTGGCTACTTTTTAAAATAATTTTGACCTCATCTGTAGTATACCCATACTCAGCCTCTGCCACAGTGTCTAAATTAAATAACTTCAAAAGCTTGTTTGCTGTAATATTTAATATCCAAATAAATGGAAACATTAACCAATAAAAAACATATAGAGGTATACAAGTAAGCAAGGATAGCCTTTCAGTTTGCCTGATAGCCATTGACTTAGGCATAAGCTCGCCGATCACTATATGCAAAAATGATATAATCGCAAACCCAATTGCAAAAGCAATAATTCTTGAAAGATTCCCTGTAACTCCAAAAAATACAAAAACTGGCTCTAATAGTTCAGAAAAGGCAGGTTCTCCAACCCATCCCAAACCTAATGAAGCTAGTGTTATACCAAATTGACAAGCAGAAAGATAGATATCTATATTGCTATGAACCTTGTAAAGTATTCTACCCTGTAATCCATTTCTCTTACTTAAAACCTCAACTTGCGAACTTCTTATCTTAACTAATGAAAATTCAGCTATAACAAAAAAAGCATTAAGAAGGACAAAACCAAAGGCCACAATCAAAAAAATAAGATTATCATACTCCATCATCAATATTACTCTAGTATTTCGCCCTACCTAATACTAACACACACAGTATAGTATTTAAAAAAAGCAATATACTTGGCAACATACATAACAAGTATAGATAAAAATCTACTTGGCTATAAAGCTTAGAAATAGAATATATTGCTATTGAAAGACCTAAAATAGAAAAGCTTAATTTACCAAAATTATCATAGATAACCTGAGTCCAGCCTTCAACCTTATCAAAAACCTTACTTGTTGGTTTCCAGCCTTGGGGTTTATTCAAATAGTAGTTAATCTCAGCTTTTATACCACACCAAAATACAAATGATGATAACATAAACATCGCTATATAAATCTGAGAAATTTTACTTATAAAATTACCTTTAATATCTCCATATAAATAATACCATACACTCAATATAACTAATGGGATAAGGGTAACATTTACTATTGATACAAAAGCTACATTACTTCTTGGAAAAAGCACTAATAATAATGCAAATATTGGAAAACCTGAAGCTACAACCTTAAAAAGTAAATACAACATATCAAGCTTAACTCTAAAATTCAGATTTGAGGAGCTTATTATCTTTGACATATACTTATGCATAACTTGCATACCACCAAAAGACCACCTTAACCACATTTTCTCAAATTCTTTGAGAGATGTAGGAACCCACTCACCTGTTTTAAGAAATATCGGCTTACTATTGAACCCTGCTTCATAACATCTGAATCCAGCAGCAATATCTTCTGTTACCATTACTTGAGATCTATAGTACTCTTCCCATTTAGATGTCGCCATCAGAGCTTGCTTACTCCAAATACCATTATGCCCTTGATAGTTACAATATCCATATTTACCTACGAACTCGTTAAAATAGCGAATTGTATTTTGGAAAATACTGGCCACTTTTGTAACTAAATTAGTGCTATAGTTAGTACTTTCTATCAAAAAGCTAACAAAACCAAGCTTAACGTCTTTTTTAAACTCTGGTAACCCGACTTTTAATGTACTTTTAGGTAACGTTGAGTCAGCATCTAAAAATAAAACATAGTCATAGCAAATATACTCCATGGCAATATCAAGATTGCGTGGCTTAAATCCCTCTGTGCCTTTTCTATGGATAAATTTACAGCTAACGTCACCTTTCATATTATGTTTACTAACATAGTCTTGCCATTTTAAGAAGTCTGGATGATCTAAGTCACTGTTATCAACAATTATTATCTCAAATTTATCAGCAGGATAATCAAGCTGATACGCCGAATCAAAAGTTAACTTACAAACTTCAAAAGGTTCATTACGAGTAGTTATAACTACGGAGCATCCTAACTCTTGCTCAATTCCCTCATAACTCGTACTTCTACCAAAAAGACTATCAATAAAGCAATGGATACTCAAAATAATTCTATACCCAAGTAAAAAAAAGGTAGGCAATAAAATACACAATATCAAGATGGATATGAAAGGATGAGAACCATAATCAACATTCAATATAGCTTTTGTCACAAATGTAACAAAAACAAAGCTCAAGCATACGTATACTATAGTTACAAAATTCAACCTGCGAGATTTAGATGTTACAAAAAGATAAATAACAAAACAACACAATAGTGACAACAAAGCTATACTTGCAAGATCTTCACCAGCTTGAGAAAGACCATAAAAAACTAGCAAGGCTGTTATAGATGATAACAGTTTTTTCATAAAAAATTATAGAATTCAAATGATGAGAATTTTACTTGAAAAAAGTAACTCTCACAATAAGTAATTATAATGATTGTTTATATTTTTGATATTCTAACTGCACAGACTCTTCAGGCTTAGATGTTAGTAAGCTAACCAATACTATACATATACTACTTAAAGTAAATCCTGGAACCATAGCATAAACTTTAAACCATCCTCCTAAATCACTAAACAGTGGCCAAATCAAAACAGTCAGCGATCCTACCAGAATCCCTGCAATGGCGCCTTTTTTATTCATCCTAGACCAAAATAGTGAAAAAATGACCACAGAACCAAATGAGCTACCAAGTCCGGCCCATGCAAAACCTACTAACTTTAAAATACTTGTCTCTGGATTATACGATAGTATAATCGCAAAAACTGTCACCAATAACACTACCAAGCGGCTAATATTAAGAAGTTCTTTATGGGAAGCATTCTTCCTAAGAAACTTGGCATACACATCAACAGAGAAAGCACTTGATAATGATAACAATTGTGCTGATGACGTACTCATCACCGCTGATAAAACTGCAGCAAGCAAGATTCCTTCCACCCAAGGGTTAAAAAATACTGCCGACAGTTTTAAGAATACAGATTCCGGATTAGTCAAGCCATCACTATAATAGGCAGCTCCAAGAATACCTACACAAGCTGCTCCTATCAATGCTAAAATCATCCATATCATACAAATCCACATTGCTTGTGAAGTCTTATTTGGATCTTTTATTGCCATAAAACGCACAATTATATGTGGCTGACCAAAATATCCCAATCCCCACGCAAGTAACGATATTATAGTAATCAAAGGCACTCCTGAAGTAACATCATAAAAACCTTGAATTTTTATATTTGATAAATTATCTATAATATCCACACTGCCTAAATTGAAATAGACTACAGCTGGTACAACCAATAATGCCAGAAGCATTAAAGTTCCTTGGAAAAAATCAATCCAAGATATAGCTAAAAAACCACCAACACATGTATAAATAAATATAATTGTTGCCGTTAGTAACAGTGCTTCATGATAAGAAATACCAAACATTGAGCTAAACAAAATACCACCTGATACAAATCCAGCGCCTGTGTATATCGTAAAAAAGATAACTACTACTATGGCTGTTAACGATCTTATTACTCCTTTATTATCATGAAACCTATTTTCAAAATATGCAGGAATTGTTATCGAATCTTTGGCAATTTCCGTGTAAATACGCAATCTCCTAGCGATAACTCCCCAGTTAACGAAGGCCCCTAATGTTAAACCTAATGGCAACCATATCTGGTTAAATCCCGAAGCCATAAATGCTCCCGGCAAAGCTAATAACAACCAAGATCCCATATCAGATGCGCCAGCACCTAACGCTGCTATTGGAGCACTCAAAGACCGCCCGCCCAACATATAATCCGAAACTTTTTTTGTTTGAAAATATGAATATATTCCTATACTAAATATAATTAGAATATATATTATGAATGTAACCCAGAGTATACTATTTTGACTCATTATCTAGTGACTATTTAAAAAATACATCCTATAAACTTAACATTTTCAAAAGTCATTTTAAAGTTTACTATGCAAGCTTAACAATATAGAGATTTATATATTGGATAAATATAAAATAGAATAATAGGAGTTTGAAGTAAGTTTAAGACATAAACTTCTCAACACCATCCTTAAAATCAAAGCTATGCTCTGCTGTGATATGTCTTACAGTCTTAGTTGTTGAACGCATAACCACACTATGAGTAACTGCATAAGATCCTCTACGAGTACTATTAACTCTCTTCACGCCTCTAAGCATATTACCATCTGTAACACCTGTAGCAGCAAAAACTATATCTCCTGATGCTAAATCATCAATATCGTACTTTTTATCAAGATCTGTAACGCCTAACCTATGCGCTCTCTGAACTTCTTCATCACTATGAAATTCAAGCCTAGCTTGCATTTGACCACCAAGACATTTAAGAGCTGCAGCTGAAAGAACTCCTTCAGGAGCTCCACCAGTACCAATAAACACATCAATACCTGATCCTTCCGTAGCTGTAGAAATAACTCCTGATACATCACCATCATCAATAAGCACAACTCTAGCACCACACTCACGTGCTTCTTTGATAATATGTTCATGACGAGGCCTATCCATAGTACAAACAACTAGCGCAGACATATGCACACCCTTAAACTCAGCAACCCTTCTTAGGTTCTCAGTAACTGAGTCATCCAAATCTACTATACCTTTAGGTGCATCAATACCACCAACAGCAATTTTTTGCATGTATACATCAGGAGCATTTAAAAAACCTCCTTTATCTGCTACAGCTAAAACTGTAAGCGCATTTGGGCCACCTTTAGATGTTATAGTTGTACCTTCTAGTGGATCTAAAGCTATATCAACCTCACAGCCACCTGCTCCAACCTTTTCTCCAATATATAGCATAGGAGCTTCGTCTAATTCACCTTCTCCAATAACAACAGTTCCGTCAATAGCTACTTCATTTAATGCCTTTCTCATCGCATCAACAGCTGCTTGGTCTGCAGCAATTTTATCGCCTCTACCCATCTGACTCCATGATGCTAAAGCTGCTAGCTCAGTGACTCTTACTGCTTCTAGTGCTACATTTCTATTCATTTGCTTTGGTCCTTTTTTGTTTTATAGTTCATCTACGGTTGGTATTAAAAATTTTTCTACCTCATCTTTCAACTGTATAAGCTTACCATGAAAAAAATGTCCAACCTCATTCATTTTAACTAATGTTAAATCTGATTTAACTGTTTTAAGAGTAAAATCAAACACAGAATTAGGATTTACGGTATCATCATCTACTCCCTGTACAACAAGCCAAGGAATGTTATTAGGCTCACCAAACTTAGTCAAATCAAACCTGTCAACAGCTGGCGCTATGGTTACTAGACCCACAACATTATCAAGTTTATTCAAACCCATATAAGCTATAGCTCCACCAAATGAAAAACCGCACAATATGATTTTTTTGAAAGAAGTATTTTCCTTAATCCATTTACAGACAGAAAGAAGATCTTCCAGCTCACCAACCCCATCTCCATACTCTCCTTGACTATCTCCAACACCTCTATAATTAAATCTATATGACTCAATATTTAATGTCTTCATAGCTCTAGAAAGAGTTGTCACAACCTTATTGTGCATACTGCCTTGATATAACGGATGAGGGTGACATATAACTGCTACAATTTCTTGATTAGCACCTTTGTCTTTATCATAGACTGCTTCAACTCGGCCAGCCCTGCCTTGAATAAAAAAAGTGTTCATAATGCTACAACTACGACTCCCTTGAAAGATCACAATCCTCAAGTTTTATTAGTTTTGTTTTTTTGATTATTTTATATGCAAAATATAGTATCACAAATGCAAAGAAACCTACATAAGTTGATAGAAACTCAATTATAACACTAGACCAACTTCTACCCTCCATAGTCAGCATAGTTGCTCCTTGACCAACTATTACGATAGAAACCAAAATTAATGCAATAATCGGAGCCCAAGGGAAGAACTTCGCAACAAATGGTAAATCATTCAAGCTCTTACCTTGTTTAATATATGCTCTTCTAAAGCGATAGTGGCTCAAGGCAATTGTGAACCAAGCTATAAAACCAGCTAAGCTTGATACATTAACTAACCATGTAAATATTTTCCCACTTCCGACAAATGATACAAAAAAGAACGAACTACCAATTAAAGCTGTAATTAAAAGAGCAATTATTGGCGTGCCTTTTGAATTAGTAGTTGCAAAAAACTGAGGGGCTTGCTTAATCTTACCCAAATGCCATAATACCCTAGTCGCACTATACATACTAGCATTACATGCTGATATTATCGCAGTAAGAATAATCACATTCATAATAGTAGCTGCTGAGCTTAAGCCAACGCTCTCAAAAACCATTGTAAATGGACTAACCGAGACATCATCTCCAGCACTAGACTGTATCAAAGAAGGATTATTATATGGAATCAAGAAACTAATTATCACTACTGCTAATATATAAAATATAAACAAACGCCAAAAAGTTTGTTTAATAGCTTTAGGAATAGACGTATCAGGATCTTTAGCTTCACCAGCTGTCACACCTATAAGTTCACTCCCTTGAAATGAAAATCCGGCAATCATAAATACAGAGATAAATCCCCACCAGCCATTATGAAATGGTGCATCGCCTATACGCCAATTTTCAAAACCTATACTGCCATGATTTCCAACCATACCGAGAATCGATAAGAAACCAACTATAATAAATATAATAACTGTTGAAACTTTGATAAATGATAACCAATACTCAACCTCACCGTACACTTTCACTGAAAATATATTCAAAGCGAATACGAGTACAAAGAAAAATGCACTCCATAATAATATAGAGCTTCCTGGAAACCAGTACTGCATAATTATCGCAGCTGCAATTACTTCAGTTGCCACGGTTATCGCCCAATTAAACCAATAACTCCAACCTGTACTGAAACCCAAAGCAGGATCAACATAGCGAGTTGCATACTCACAAAATGTTCCACTAACAGGACTATGAGCTGCCATCTCACCAAGACTAGCCATTAAAAAATATACCATTATTGCAATTATGACATACGCTAAAACAGTACCACCAGGCCCTGCATCGGCTATGGCCCCACCAAGTGCTACAAATAAACCTGTCCCTATACAGCCGCCTAAGGCTATCATTGACATATGACGAGTATGTAATCCACGTTTAAGCTTTTGTGACATCTATTATTTTTCTCTCCCATAGGCAATATTAAAAAATCAAAGAGGCAAATTAATAAGCTACTCTTTACAATTAGGTCGGTATCTAGGAAATTTAAGATTTTTTTAGAGCGATTAAATAGTTAGAAAGTTAGAGATAAAACAATGCTTCTCTAGATATTCCAAACCTCTGCCATAAAAATAAAACCTAAATCCATAATACTGCTCCAACCAATATCTTCAATCTTCAATTATGTATGTTTATAACCTATAAATCAACGTTATTTTTCCGGTACATAATTGCATAAACAATCCATGTACATATATAAACGAATACTCCACAGAACACCACATCACTAAAGAAATGGCCTCCTTGTGCTATCCTCATCAACCCTAGACCACCTCCGGCTAATATTGCAGCAGTAAATACTATGGCTTTTTTTCTACGTGTAGCAACCAGTGGCATAAATGCAAATATCCAAAAGCCCATCGAAGCATCACCACACACAAAAGAGCAGTTCTTATCACACTGTGATGATATCACAAACGGGGGTTGAAAGACCTTATCACCACTGAATTCCTGAACCATAACTGGTCTAGGTCTACCCCAGTGATCCTTGAATACATAATTGACAACCAAACCTGGTCCAATCCATAAGCAAACAGCCACAAAGAATATAGCCTTTCTAGCCTTAATCTTAAGCTTATCTATGAAAAGGGATCCCAACAAAAATAAAATAACAGCTATAGAAAAAAATATTGGAAAAAATCTCGCAAACCAGTGAAGAAAACCCAAAAAACCATCATAACCACCCGTAAATTGGTGCATAGATGAATCATAAAAATAGCCTGCTATTTGTATGTCAAGATGTGGAAATATTAAAAAAAATACCCACGCAAAAAAGCAAACTATAAAACCCAATACGATATGAAATCTAGCCAAATCTTGTCCCTTTAATACTTATGCTTGATAAATTAGTAGTATAGTCTAACATTTTTAGAGTTTTTTTTGTTAGAATTATGAATTGGTTTTTATCATTAATTTTTAAACATTTTACAAAATCATGGCTGACAACAATATAAACAAAACAAATCATGCGGTAGGTAGGCTTAAGATAACTCTCATAGTTATATTAACCGCGATAATAGTATATCTATTCATAGCACTATTTAGCTTTAATATAAATGATCCAGGCTGGAGCAGTATTTCTTCTGAAACTACAATCAAGAACTATGCAGGTCCTGTCGGAGCTTACATATCTAGTTTTATACTCGCAATTTTTGGAATTATTGGCTTCATTCTACCTTTTCTGCTTATCGATTTTGTTAGGATTCTTCTGCTAAAAAGAAAACAAGAAAGCCTCAGCTACTTGATGTTCACGATCAAAACAGTTGGAATCATTACATTTATACTCTCTTGTTGTGGATTATCTGAGCTTTATCTTAATTTTTTTAACTACTGGGTACCTCAACGTTCAGGAGGAATCTTAGGATATGAAACAGCAAAATTTGTTATAAAATATTTAGGTTCCGTAGGTGGGACATTTACATTACTAATATCACTATTTGTTGGCTTAATACTATATTCAGGCACAACATGGATTTATATATTCAAAAACATAGCTATGTTTTTGGGCAGAGCCTTGAACTACTTATCAAAAGCTAAACCTAAAGATGATAAAGATATACCTGACATAAATGATTTTGACGCATTCGAAGGAAAAACAAACTCAACAAAAAACCTTGAAAAAAATAATTCAAATGAATTATCTGTTGATATAAAAAAGGATAATTCTCCAAAAAAGAATGATAATTTCCGTGAAGTTCTAGAAAATACAGATATTGATAACGAGCTTTCATTCAAAGATCCTAAAAAAGATTTGAATAAAACAACTTCAATAGAACAAGAACCTATCTTGGACCTTGATATCGATTTTGATGACGTCAAAGCTGAGGAGTCTTCCCCCTCAAATAGAATGACTAAAGAAGATCTAAGAGAAATTACACGCACTCAAACTGTTACTAAGCCTCTAAAAAAGTCTAGTTTACCATCACTGGATCTACTTACAGAACCCGAGCCAAAGCAAACTGTTATTTCACAGACACAGCTTAATGAAACATCATCTTTACTAGAGCAAACATTAAATGACTTTAACATAAATGCTAAGGTAGTCGCCGCTTATCCTGGTCCTGTAATTACCAGATACGAGATAGATTTAGCAAGAGGTACAAAAGTTAGCAAACTTACCAATATTGCTCAAGACTTAGCTAGAGCCTTATCAACTACAGCTGTTAGAGTTGTAGAGGTTATACCAGGTAAGCCTTATGTAGGTTTAGAATTACCAAATCCAACTAGACAAATGGTACGCATCAAAGAAGTACTTGCCTCACCTGAATTCATGAAGTCAAAAGCACCTACCTTAATGGGAATAGGTGTCGATATATCCGGTAAGCCAACTTTTGCTGAACTTGCTAAAATGCCTCATTTACTAGTAGCTGGTACAACAGGATCTGGTAAATCTGTTGGTGTTAATGCGATGATTCTCAGTATGCTATACAAATGTAGCCCTGATGAGCTTAAATTTATTATGATTGATCCCAAGATGCTTGAGCTTTCTATCTATGATGGCATACCTCACCTACTAACACCAGTTGTTACAGATATGACAGAAGCTGCTAACTCTTTGCGTTGGTGTGTTAAAGAGATGGAGCGTCGCTATGCGCTAATGTCTGCTGCTGGAGTTAGAAATATCGCATTACTTAATGATAAAATTGAACAGGCAGAAAAAGCTGGCAGACCTCTCAAAGATACAATGTTCATCAAAATGAATCCAGAAAGAGCTCACGAGGCTCCAACTCTTACAAAAATGCCATACATTGTAGTTGTTGCAGATGAATTTGCCGATATGATTATGGTTGTCGGTAAGAAAGTTGAGGAGCTAATTGCAAGACTCGCACAGAAAGCTCGTGCTGCAGGTATCCATATCATTTTAGCAACTCAAAGACCTTCAGTTGATGTTGTGACAGGACTAATCAAAGCAAATATTCCAACAAGAATGTCATTCCAAGTATCTTCAAGGATAGACTCTAGAACAATCCTTGACCAGCAAGGTGCCGAGCAACTTCTTGGACAAGGTGATATGCTCTATTTAAAGCCGGGCTTTGGGGCTCCTATGCGTATTCATGGTGCCTTTGTCGATGATAATGAAGTACATAGAGTAGTAGAATCATGGAAGGAGTATGGCGAGCCTGACTATGTACAAGATATTCTAGAAGCCTCTGAGGATGCTGATAATGGTAGTAGTGGCTCTAGCAATGGTAGCGGAGACAGCGAAGATCCACTATATAATGAGGCTGTAGAAATTGTTATCAAAACACAAAAGGCATCTATATCGGCTGTCCAACGTAAATTAAAGATAGGTTATAACCGTTCTGCAAGGCTGATGGAAGAAATGGAAGAAAACGGTATTGTTTCAGAAATGAATCAAAATGGTATGCGCGAAGTTCTAATTAAAAGAGACTCTTAAATGAAAAAAATAACTTTACTCCTAACTCTTATATTTGGCATCAACTATAGTTTTGCTAATGCTAGTGATGATCTTATAAATAAAATCAAAAACATTCACTCAATGACTGCAAGCTTTGATCAAAAACTCATTAATGGTGGAAGAGCTAGCGATAATATTAGCTCAAAAGGCCACATGAGTTTAAAAAAGCCTAAATTTTTCAGGTGGATAACCACTTCTCCCAATAATCAAGAAATCATCTCAAATGGATCAAAGCTTTGGATATATGATGGCGACTTAGAACAGGTTATCATAAAGAAAGTATCTAATAATATAGCTCAATTCCCTTATCTTATTTTGCTTTCTAAAAATACTAACAATATAAATAAACTGTTTACTGTTAAAGAGCTCGACAAGAACACATACCTACTAAAACCCAAGAATGATCAAATGATTGATAGTATACAAATTAAATTCTCTAATAATGAAAATCTTGAATACCTAGCTATATCTACATCTTTAAATCAATTTACCAAAATCTCTTTCTCAGATGTGAAAACCGATATTGACATAGATAATACTAAATTTGATTTTGACATCCCTAAAGATACTGATGTAATTGATGAAACTAAAGATTGATAGTTTTATTTTATATACTTCTTAAAAATCACTCTAAAGAAAAAATAGTAGTAAGCAGCTAGCAACACCGGCAATGAAGTAATCCATACAAAAGATACTACCTGAGTCAAACTATGCACTCTTATAACATCTAAAATTTTAAAAAATATTGTTGAATTTTGCACTCTAGCAAACACATAACTATAAATTGCAACACCAATAAAAAAAGTTATAACAAAAACAATCAGCAGCAATATTTTTATAAAAAAACTTTTATTTAACATTATTTCATATCCTACTTTTAGTTAACCAACAGTCTTGCAAGCGACACTTTTAAAACCATAAAAATCAGCATAAGCTTGATTATCATAAAGATCTTTATTAGGTGTAATATCATCAATAAAAACAGTTGGTGATATATAATCAACTATACACGGTAATGTTGGATCAGCAACTCCCGAATGTTGATATTGTTCTACTAAAACATCACGCTTTTGCTCGAAGTTATAAAAAAACAAGCTCATACTAAATATTAAATATAATTGTGCTACCAACAGTAACACAAATATCGGACTTAGCTTTTTGAGAGCTACATATAGTTTAATAACAAATAAACTACTATGACTATAAATTTGCATATAAGCAGCCATAAAAAATATCGCATAATAAATAAGTAATACTCTTTGATTTAGATCGTATGACTTTGCCACTGGCACTAATACAAACAGTGATAATACAAGTGCTGCAGAATATACAACTATTGATAGTTTTTTGAAATTTTTATTAGTGAAAGCTAATATTAAAAAGATCACAATCATAATCAACAGTATAAGCGTATACTGTGGCGTAAATATTAGCTCACTTATCAAGCGAGTAACATTTTGCAATAGTGATGACTGAACTCCTGATGATAAATGATCTAACCTTGCATAGTTTCCAGGTGCTGTTATTAATACAATCCCTCCGACTCCACACGCCACAAAAAAAGCAACAAGCGTATCGTTTATAACTTTCTTTGTTAGCACTCTTTCAAAAAAGTATGCTAGACAAAGTAAAATACTGACACATACAAATATCTCATTATATAAACCAATAATCGAGCCAATAAATAAGCCAAGCAACATGCTATTTTTATTTTTGACTATAGAGAAATAGTATAAAACAGTAAGTAATGTTAATCCCCAAAAGTACTGAATAGCTCCTGTTTTCCATAGGATATTTGCCATAAACCCTGTTTGATAAAAGACAAAAACAAAGAAAAAACTATATATAACAAAATCTTTAGATAATATTCTACCTCGATCATAAGTGACTATTTTGAAGGTCAGCAACATGAATATATAAAATGCTATCGAATTAACCACATTGACTATAAATAGTGACAAAGTTATATATGTTTTACTCATCAGGAAGTAGATTAAAGCCTGAGCAGAAACTCTACCTGTCCAAGTAAAATAATCAGCCTGAATAGAGTGAACCATAATTATTAACCCCTTTACCAGGGTATCCGTATTCGCTCTACCAAAATCATCTGCTCTCATTGGTTGCAGATAATTTAGAAGCAAAAAAAATGCAACTATAAAAACCGATATAGTAGCGATAATAAAATAATTCTTTTTCATAACTTACTAATAATCAAAAAGGTACGCAAATGTACCATAAGTGTATTATATTTGGGATACTAATAAAAGCTGACTGTAAAAGTAGAACTAACTAAGAGTGCCTTAAGTTGCTTCTATAAAAGAACTAACCATCAAGAAAATCTGTCTTAGGCTTAGCTTCTCTTTTGTAGATATTTCTGTGCTTTAATATTTCTTTTTTTTGTGATTCCGACTTCTGTGGGTTAGCTTTATCGAATTCCTGTAAAAACTGGTCTATTTCACTCACATAGGCTCTATCTTTTTTGTTATCGAACAAGTGAGCCAAACGCAATATAAGCTTCATCATACGACGACCTCTCCTAAAATACTAAATATAAATTATCTTGTAGCTTGTGTATAATTATACTAAACTAAACATCAAAGTCATATACAAAACATTAAGCTTTTAAGTATTAGCAGATTATGTTGAGTCAAAAACCAAAGATAATTGGTATATTCTTAATGTTTTTAAGCATCACTATGCTTAGTCCATTATTAGTTGACTACATATATGCCGAAAAAAATGCCTATCCTTATATTTTAAGCTTTGCTGTGACCTTTTCATGTGGCTTCTTTTTATGGTTTATCTCCAGGAACACCCAAAAAAAACTTTCGAATAGAGATGGGTTTTTGATAGTAACTTTAGTTTGGATGTTTGTGACTGTATTTGGTGCTATTCCTTATATGTCATTTCCTGGCTTAAACCTCTCATTCACTGATGCTGTATTTGAATCAGTCTCTGGCTTTACAACTACGGGTGGTACCGTAATTGAAGGACTAGACAAACTACCACACAGTATACTATTTTATCGTCAACAAACTGAATTTTTTGGCGGTATGGGAATTATCGTTTTGTCAGTTGCCATCTTACCACTTTTAGGTGTAGGTGGTATGCAGCTATATAAAGCTGAAATATCTGGACAATGGAAAGATGACAAAATCGCTCCAAAAATTTCAAGTACTGCCAAAGCTCTATGGCTAGTATATCTATTGCTAACATTCCTATGCTTTATTTCTTATTTATTAGTTGGCGTAGATCCCTTTAATGCTATATGCTACACATTCTCAACTGTATCTACAGGAGGATTTGCTCCATCTGACTCAAGTATGGCTGATAAACCTTTTGGAATGATTCTAGTTTGTGGTATTTTTCTTTTCTTAGGTGCTACTAGTTTCAAAGCACACTATATAGCTTTATCAAAATTCAAGATAAGTCACTATTTCAAAAATGTTGAATTTAAAGCATATTTTTATTTTATATTTTTTGCGTCTTTTATAGTATGTATAACAATGATTGCTCACACTGATGACCTGTCTAATGTTTTTAGCATAGTTACAAATAGTATTTTTCAAGTGATATCAATATCCTCTAGTGCTGGTTTTGTTTCTGATACGAACTACTACTTATGGCCTAGCTTCTTACCAATAATGCTAATGTTTATTGGAATAATTGGTGGTTGTGGTGGCTCAACCGCCGGTGGCTTGAAGATGATTCGTGCAATTCTTTTTAAGGAAAAAGCTATTCTAGAAGCTAAAAGAGTAATTCACCCTCAAGGAGTATTTACTGTTAAGCTTGGTGACATCCATATCTCTGAGCAAGCTCTAAATAGAGTATCAGGATTTATTTCCGTCTATATTATAATTTTTGCTGGTGGCTGGTTAGCTTTATTAGGTTGCGGTCTAGACGTCACTACAGCATTCTCCACTATCGCAACTACGCTATCAAATGTCGGTCCAGGTTTAGGAGAAATAGGCTCTAATTTCAAGAACCTTCCCAAAGAGGCTCTATGGATATGTGATTTTGCAATGATTGCAGGACGTCTTGAGATATTTACTATTTTAGTATTATTCATGCCAGATTTTTGGAGAAAGTAGAGCTAGAGTCCTCCAGAAGCAACCAAATAAGACAGATTCCCTATTTTGTCGTACTCAGTATTATTAGCATAGACAACAATTTTATAATCAATATTAGAATCTTCACCCTTACATTCAAGTTTCAGTAACTCATTACTACCTGACAAGTATGACTCAAAAGAACTAGTTTTGCTAATCTCTTCTTTTTTGCCATCTTTATTCATAGTATAAATAAACTTACAGCCATAATTATCGCCAATATATACGTTAACCAAAAACTGAGTAGGCTTTTTGTCAAGAATATTGTAAATACCTCTAGGCGTATTTTCGAACTTAAAGCCGTATATATTATAAGCTATCTGTTTTTTCTTTGAATAACCATGTTTTATGACAGGAAGCGGTTGACCTTGATAGCCATCATCAGTTGCACAACTGGTTAGTAGCACAAAAAATACCGATAAAACCG
Source organism: Francisella salina (assembly GCF_000219045.1). Classification (NCBI taxonomy): domain Bacteria; kingdom Pseudomonadati; phylum Pseudomonadota; class Gammaproteobacteria; order Thiotrichales; family Francisellaceae; genus Francisella; species Francisella salina. The sequence goes on along the minus strand of NC_015696.1, from coordinate 307,436 downwards.
AAACTATTAAAAAATTTTTAGAGAAAATTTTATTTATTTTTGAATTCACAACATAATATAAATTAGTAATTCATACGTAAAAGAATAAACTTAAAAGACAAAAGAGGCAATAATTTACGGTGATTTAAAATGATTTAAGAATTTACTCTTCTGTATCTACTTTTTCTTCTTGCTGCTGCTTTTTGTATTCGTAATAATCTTTCATAGTCAAACCTTTTGCTCTAAACTCAGCTTTCTCAGCAATCTCATCAAGACGTTTTTTAGAGTACTCAACATGCTCAGGAGCATAATCCTCAACCGGTTGACCTTGTAGATTAAATCGCTGTTTAAGCTCAAAAACAGCTCTATGATAGCGTGTATCACCAACATATCGGCGCAATACATTTCTAAGAACCATTTTATCTACAGGAGCGAAATGCTCATTTTGATAAATTATTTCAATTTCTTCGCTTATACCAATTTTTAGTGGCTTTTTATTGATCGGATCAAAACATTTTGGAAAACGATGACATAGCCACTTAAATAGCTTAGCTTCTTCTTTTTGTCTTTCTTTTTCAACATCAACAGTAACTACAATTTCTTGAGCATCTTCTAGTTGAGGATTCTGTAGCTCATTTACTGTCTTGTTGTTTATCCTATGACCATATTGTGGAATACGTATAAAAGAGGTATCTCTATCTTCTACTTTCTTAGCAGGAGCTTTAGGAGTATTTTTACTCTTAGAGATATTCTTATCTCTAGCTTGCTTCATTCTAGAAGCCTTCTCTTCTATCTTAGATGACCCACCTAACAATGATTGTAACAATGAAAAATCGTTTAATTTGTTTCTACCTTCAGACATTTCTTATTTTATTAATAGTTATATAGGGTAAACCCTGTGTATACTTGGTTTATATCGTACTACAAAACTAATATATTTAGCAAGTAATAAAACATCAGTAATATTTTTTTTAACATCGATATGAATTAATATTGACAATTTAACTAAATTACATATAATATCAATCATCTTTTGTGGCTATGTAGCTCAGTTGGTTAGAGCACAGCATTCATAATGCTGGGGTCACTGGTTCAAGTCCAGTCATAGCTACCACAAGTTTTTCTCTTTATTTTCAATGCCTTCAGCACACCAGATAACCATAAAAATAAAACCCTGAAATACTTACTAGGTAACAAATAGGTAACAATAAAGTTATTAAAGATGTTTGATTATCTTATCTTCTAAGCTAACCTATCAGTAGCAATATGGTAGTCTTTATCCTCTAATATATTTAACTCAACAAGATCACCTGCCTTACCTAATAAAGTTTTACATTCTTTATTTAAATGACGTAAATGCAAGTTTTTACCTAGTTTTGTATATTCATCTGCGACCCATTGAATAGTATCTATCGCTGATTGATCTGCAACACGTGAGTATTTAAAGTCTATAATCACTTCTTGAGGATCTTTATCAAATTTAAATAATCCTCTAAAACCTGTTGTAGAACTAAAGAACAATGGTCCATGAATAATATATTCTTTCTCTCCAGCATCATTGGTTTTTTCTTCTGCCCATATGTTTTTAGCTGTCTCCTATGAAAACACTAATGAAGCTATTATAATCCCAACAATAACAGCTATAGCCAAATCAAACATTACTGTAGTAACAGTAACCACCACTATTATTAACACATCTTTTTTAGGAACACGACGCATCATTTTAAAAGATGCCCATTCAAATGTTTCTATAACAACCATCATCATCACACCAACTAAAGCAGCTAAGGGAATTATCTTGATTAATGGCATTGCAACTAGAATAAACACTAACAAGAAAATACCTGCTGTAATACCCGATAAGCGACCACGACCTCCAGAAGAGATATTAATCATACTTTGCCCAATCATAGCACAGCCACCCATTCCTTTGAAAAAGCTAGACACTATGTTTCCTATACCTTGAGCTATACATTCTTTATTGCCTTGACCACGAGTTTTAGTACGCTCATCAATAAAAGCTAAAGTCATTAATGATTCTGATAAACCAATAATTGCCAAGATAAAAGCATACGGTATAATTATTTTTAATGCTTCAAGAGATAAAGAAATATGTGGAAAACTAAAACCATGAGAAACACTATCTCCACTCATTGCCATTAGACTACCAACAGTTGGCAAACTAATACTTTTTGGGAATGGAACAAATATTACGATTAATGTAACCACTATAATTGCTGTAAGAGCTGAAGGTAACAGCTTTGTAAATCTCGGCAAATAATGAGTAATAACCATAGCTAATATTACCAATCCTAACATAGCCCAAAGGCTAGAGCCACTGATCCATATAGATGGTTCTACCCCTGGTGGTGTGATTTTGAATGACTCAACTTGTGCTAAAAATATAACGATAGCTAAACCATTAACAAAGCCCACCATCACAGATTTTGGCATCATTCGGATAAACTTACCAAATCCTAACACTCCTATGATGACTTCTATAACACCTGTAAGTAATACAGTTGCCATCAAATAGCTTAGACCTGTTACGGGATCACCAGGAAACAGCAACATAATAGAAACCATCACAACAGCCATTGATCCAGTAGCACCTGATATCATACCAGGACGACCACCAAATATAGCTGTAATAATGCACATAAAAAATGCGCCCCATAACCCAACAGTTGGGTTAACGCCTGCCACTAAAGAAAAGGCAACCGCCTCTGGAACTAAGGCTAAAGCTACAGTTAAACCAGATAAAAAATCTATTCTAAATACACCTCCATGTGGTAATAAAAAATTATTAATACTTTGTCTCATATTTTATAAACCTTGAATTATTTGAAAAATAATAAGCACAATCATGCTTATCACTTAAATAGCAATTAACTAATAAATATTATTTGAAATGAAAAATGAATAAACTAAGGCGGAGTAATAAGTTTCATCATTAACTTATTTTATCAGGTTTGAATTAATTATAATAATTTCTATTTAACATTTAAACCTTACTGTTATTAATTATTTGAAATATTTTTTCTGTATCCATAATGCAACATTTACTAAAGAGATAAGTACAGGAACCTCAACTAAAGGCCCAATTACTCCAACAAAAGCTTGTATCGAATTTATTCCAAATACTGCAATAGCAACAGCAATAGCTAATTCAAAATTATTTGACGCTGCTGTAAAACTTAATGAAACAGATTGCTCATAAGTAGCTTTATACTTATAAGATAACCAAAATGATACAAAAAACATAATCAAAAAGTATATAGCTAATGGTATAGCTACCTTTATTACTTGGATTGGTAACTGTACAATAGTTTCTCCTTTAGTAGCAAACATCAATACAATTGTGAAAAGTAATGCTATTAATGTAATTGGTGAGATTTTCGGAATAAAAACGCTATTATACCAGGATTCACCCTTCTTAGATATCAAGATAACCCTTGTTAATGCACCAGCTAAAAATGGAATACCTAAATAAATAGCTACATTCTCAGCAATATCAAACATACTAATATTCACTATTTGAGATTCTAATCCAAGAAGTTTTGGTATAAGCGTAATAAATATATAAGCATAAGCTGCATAAAAAAGTATTTGAAATATAGAATTAAAAGCAACTAATGCAGCACAGTATTCTTTATCTCCTCTTGCTAATTCATTCCAAACAATTACCATAGCTATACATCTAGCTAGTCCAATCATAATAAGACCAGACATAAAAGCTGGTTCATTATGAAAGAATATAACAGCTAGAACAAACATTAATACTGGTCCTATCAACCAGTTTTGTACAAGTGATAAACCTAATATTTTTTTATCTTTAAAAATAATAGGTAGACTAGAATATTTTACTTTGGCTAATGGTGGATACATCATAAGTATTAATCCTATCCCTATTAACCAATTACCACTACCAGAACTAAAACTATTAATAAAATCCTGCGATTGGGGTATAAAATAGCCTATAAACACTCCTACAGCCATTGCAATAAATATCCATAGAGTCAGAAACCTGTCTAAAAAACCTAGTTTTTGCATATTTGCTCCTTAATTTTAGTATTTTTTAATATTTCTATAAAAAGATCACCTTTATTATTAGTCATTTCTAAAAAAAGTTGATTAAGTATATTTTTATAAGAAACATCAATATCATTAGCAAGCTTATAAAACACCCACTTACCTTCTTTACGAGAGACCAAAAGATTAATGTTTGCAAGGTTTTTTAGCTGGATTGATAAAGCGCCTTGCGTAAGTGGAATAATTTGCATTAACTCACAAACACATAACTCCCTATCCTTTAATAAAAATAAAATACTTAATCGATTTTTATCTGCTATTGTTTTAAGAAAATTTACTACCTTATCCATTTATATATTTAAATTTGTAAATATATTGGTATTATAGTTATATTACTAAATAAATTCAAATACTCATTATGAATATTTTATTTTTATGCACAGGCAACTCTTGTCGCAGTCAAATGGCGGAAGCGATTGCTAAAGAATTATACCCGGAACATAACTTCTATTCTGCAGGAGTAGAAATACATGGTATCAATGAGTTTGCTAAACAAGTATGTGAAGAAATAAATCTAGATTATTCTAAACAGTTTAGTAAACATTTAGATAGTTTAGCTAATATTAAATTCGATTTAGTTTTGACTGTTTGTGATAATGCAAAAGAAACCTGTCCTACATTTTTTGGATGTAAAAATATAATTCATCATTCATTTCAAGACCCTCCAAAGTTAGCAGAAGGATTAGATGGTGAGCAAAGGTTAAATATCTATAGAAAAGTCAGAGATCAGATAAAACGATATCTTCAGACTGACTTTGTAAAATATTTATAGGTTTTAAAAATGCATTTTTTAATATTTTTAGGCTCTGTAAGACAATCAACCCCTCCTTCTCCAATTAGATTAGGTCATAGAGTAGCTTTAGCATGCGAGAAATACTTTATAGTGAATACTACACATAGTGTAGAAGTTGTTGATCCTTTGGATTTTGAATTAGAGAGAATATTTAAACCACATTTTGCTTATCACAAAAATAAAGTTCCTCAAAATCTAGATTTATTGGCTCAGAAAATAAAAAATGCTGATGGTTATGTCATGATAAGTCCTGAGTATAATCACACAATTAGTCCAGCTTTAACAAACTTACTTAATCACTTTGGTAGCTCATTATTTTCTTATAAACCAAGCGCTATTGTGACATATTCTGCTGGGCAATGGGGTGGAGCAAGAGCAGCTGTTTCTATGCGAACTTTTTTATCTGAACTTGGCTGTTTACCAGTATCTGCGATGATTCATATCCCAAAAGCTCACGAAGTCTTTTTAGAAAATGGTGACTTAATAAACAACCATGAATCTTGGCAAAACTATATGGGAAGATCATTTTTACAATTAGAATGGTGGGCTCAAGCCACAAAGGAGTTAAAGCAAAAGTTAGATCCTGAAAAATTGACTCCAAGTATGAAGAAAGATCCTTCACAAAGGAATGCTCCCCAATAACAGGTTTACTTACCCATTAGTAAGTTTACGTAAATAATATTTAGCTAATAGTATCAAATAAATTAATATTGATATAAATACAACATTAACCCCATAATATCTAAATAAAATAGCTCCTAAAATAGAGCCTCCTATAAAAGATAGTATAAGAACCAAATATAATTTAATTTTCCACACAGGCTCATCTCTATATTTCAACCACCTAGCTATTGATATACCTAAATCTGTCGTTGTTCCTGTCATATGTGTTGTTCTAATTATAGCTGTTCCATAATGAGTTGTCATAGCATTCTGTGCACCCATTAAAAATGCTAAAACAAAATCACTATATTGCTTTTCAAGTCTAAGCAATATTATGGCTACAGTTATACATATCAATTGTATTAATATAATAAATACATATCTTATATCTTTCTCAAACCTCTCTCTACATGTAATTAAACTACTAGTAACTGCTCCAAATAAAAAAAACAATATTAGTAAGATCATTCTACAGAATAGAATCAGATCATCATCATGTAAATAAATAGAAGCATTAGAAATATTTCCTGTTACATACCCTACTGAATTATGTAAAAAACTCATTAGAGTAATAACATTTATCAATCCTCCATTTAAAGGAAGCAATATCGCGGATAGATATACCCATAAAGATGGTTGTTTAATGGTGTTTTTCATTATATTAAACTCATAAAATATTGATTAAGCTTTATTTTTATTAACTAGTTAGCAGGAAAACACTAGACAATTTCACACCATTAATTATATATAATTTAATTAACTAAGGAAAATAGAAACGCTAGTTGATTTAGATAGCCCTGAGGCTATATAAATCTTTTACAATAGCGTTTCTAAATATTAATCATGCGAAGCATTACGCATTGCCCACCGTCGGCCCGATAGGGTTGACCAACGGGTTTCACCAGTGAAACGTGAAGGACTTAGGCTAGCAAACTTGTTACTGTGCCCTTAGCTTGCGACAGGGTGCTTTGCTCTGCTTGTTTAAGTACAGTATCTGTCGCAATCTTTTGCATATCTGGTGGATAGCCAAATTGTCTGAGAGTTCTTTTGACTGTAACTCTAAGCTTAGCCCTCACAGATTCTTTTTTAGTCCAATCAATAGAAGCTGATGATTTTAAGCGATTAAATAACTCTATCGCTAGTTCTCGCAACTTGTCAGTCTGCATAATCTCTTTAGCACTCTCATTATTTGCTACTGCTGTATAGAAAGCATACTCATACTCTGTCAAACCTAGCTTTTGATACTCTGTATCCATGTTTTTAATTTCTTTAGCTTGGTTTATTAGCTCATCTAAAAACTCAACTGATGAAATAGCCTTGCTATGATAACGGCGAATCGAATCCTCGAGCATCTCTTTAAGAGTCTTTGCTTGGACTAGATTAGTTTTAGAGCGAGCTTTTATCTCTTGGTTTAGAAGCTTTTTGAGTGTTTCTAAAGCAATGTTCTTATGCTTATAATCTCTAACTTCAGCTAGAAACTCATCTGATAATACTGATATATCTGGTTTTTTGATACCGCTTGCATCAAATATATCTATAACTTGATCTGTTACTAGAGCCTTATCAATAACTTGGCGAATAGCTGTCTCTATCTGCTCATCAGTTTTGCCTGTTCCTGTAGAGTCAAATTTTGCCAATCTTGCTTTAATAGCTTGGAAAAATGCTATCTCATCTTTGGCATCTACTGCCTCATCATGTGGCATAGCTATTGCAAAAGCTTTTGATAAAGCTGTCACTTCATTTACAAAGCGTTTTTTACCATTTTCTAAGCCTAAAATAAAATCCTCTGCTTCTAAGATAATAGCTAATTTCTGCCTTGTATCAGCATCAAAGTATTTCTCATAGTCAAAACCATGAAACATTTGTGAGACTACTTCTAATTTCTCAAGCATTAGGCTAACTGCTTTTTCTTGTGTCTGTGCTGGATCACCTTTACCACCACTATCACTATAGAAAGATAGAGCTTTTTTAAGATCACTTGCTATACCTAGATAGTCAACTACCAATCCTGCTGGCTTGTCTTTGTAGACTCTATTAACTCTTGCTATAGCCTGCATTAGATTATGACCTTGCATAGGTTTATCGATATATAGAGTATGCATAGATGGTGCATCAAAACCTGTTAGCCACATATCACGGACTATTACTAGTTTTAGCTCATCTTTAGTATCTTTCATACGGTTTGCAAGATTACGGCGTTGTTGCTTGCTTGTGTGGTGTTGCTCCATTTCTGGCCCATCACTAGAGCTAGCTGTCATTACAACTTTTATAACACCTTTATCCAAATCTTTATCATGCCATGCTGGGCGAAGTTTGATAATCTCATCATATAATCTAACAGCTATTCTACGACTCATAGCAACAATCATAGCCTTGCCATCACAGACTTCTTGGCGAGCTTCAAAATGATTAACAATATCATTAGCTACTTCTTTGATACGATTCTCAGCACCAATTAGAGCCTCTAGCCTTGTCCATTTTGCTTTTGTCTTTTGTGATTCATCTAACTCACCGATCTCGTCATCTAGTTCTTTGACAAGCTCTTTGCCCTCTTCACTTAGATTTATCTTAGCCAAACGAGATTCATAATATATCGGCACAGTTGCACCATCATCTATAGCTTGTGATATATCATAAATATCAACATAATCACCAAAAACCATAGGGGTGTTTTTATCATTCGCCTCAACTGGGGTACCTGTAAAGCCTAGATATGTAGCATTAGGTAGAGCATCACGCAGATATTTAGCAAAGCCATAAACTGTCTTTTTACCGATGATATTACCTTGTTCATCCTTATCATCTACAGTCTTTGCACTAAAGCCATATTGGGTACGGTGTGCCTCATCTGCTACTACGATAATATTATCTCTTGCTGATAATGTATCGTAAACATTACCCTCTTCTGGTTGGAATTTTTGGATAGTTGTAAATACAATACCACCACTTTCTACTTTAAGTAGCCTTTTGAGATCTTCTCTAGTGTTAGCTTGCACTGGAGTTTGTCTTAGAAGGCTTTTTGATGCTGCAAAAGTATCAAATAACTGATCATCAAGGTCGTTTCTATCTGTAATAACTACTATAGTTGGGTTATTTAGTGCTAGTACAGCTTTACCTGTATAAAAAACCATCGATAGCGATTTACCACTACCTTGAGTATGCCATACTACACCACCTTTTTTATCACCATCTTTGTGGCTAGCTTGTAGTGTTCTCTCAAGAGCTTTATTAACTGCATAATATTGATGATATGCTGCTAACTTCTTGATTGTGAAAACTTGAGTTTGTCCTTTCTCATCTTGCTTTTTATCTTTCTCAAATACGATAAAGTTTTTGATAAGATCTAATAAGGTTATAGGATTTAGCATCCCTAAAATTAGAGTTTCTAATTGTGGTACTAGTTTTGAACTCTCAGCTATACCATCACTAGACTTCCAAGTCATAAAACGGCTAATATCAGCTGAAATAGTCCCAGCCTTTGCTTCTAACCCATCACTAATCACACAAATAGCGTTATATCTAAATAAGCTTGGAATAGTTGCCTTATAAGTACGAATTTGGTCAAATGCTGATTTGATAGTTGCATTTTCATCAGTAGCATTTTTTAGCTCTATAACTACCAATGGCAAACCATTGACGAAAATAATTAAATCTGGGCGTTTATTATTATCATTCTCAATAATAGTAAACTGATTCATTACCGTGAAATCATTATTACTAGAGTTATCAAAATCTATAAGTTTGACAATCTCGCCTCTAGTCGCACCATCTTTAGTATATTCAACCTTGATACCTTGAGTAATATATTGATGAATAAGCTCATTATCAGCTAAAAGCTCATCAGAAGAAGTACGCAAAAGTTTTTTGATAGCATCATCTATTAAATTTGGCTGAATTTGTGGGTTAATTTCTAGAAGCTTATCTCGCAGAAGATTTTCTAATACCACATCTGAAAATGTAGCTCTAATAGGATTATCAGTATCTGGTGCTACATCAGGAGCATATATATAGTTATAGCCCTCTGACTTAAATAGATCGATTGCGTAGTTTTCTATATTGTCTTCTTTCATAAATAAAACTCTGTTACATTTTCTTTAGTTTTTTTGCTGTGCTATCTATATATTCAACAAAATCTTTTTCAACCTTCGTCAATTCATCTTTTGTTTTATTCTTATATAGAGAATATTCTTTATTAGCTTTTTCAGTAGCCATCTTGTGACTTATTTTACCAGCATCTTCTAAAATTGAGTTTCCAGTCATTTTCAAAAAGTCATCTAACTTAGAAATCCAATCAGCCATATACATTGGTTTTTGGTTTAGTGCTTGTAACTCCGCCATTTCAATATAAGCTGTAACTATTCTATTTAATATATCTAGTTCCTTTTCGTTTAGATAGTTCTTAGCTACATTAGTTTCTGCCTTTGTTGGATGATTACCTTTAAAGTTTGTCAATCCCATATTAGGTTTTGAGCTATTTGCTCTTTGATAAATAATTTCAGCAGCTGTATTGCCATGAGCTGCCCAGTGCATTTTATTTTGCACTGTTTGAAAAAACTTGATAGATGTTTCAGTTTTAGGGTCATAGTCTATACTAGTTGCATAGATATCTAAAACTTTTCGCCAAAAAACTTTTTCACTACTGCGAATATCTCTAATACGAGCAAGTAGTTCCTCAAAATAGTTTCCACCACCAGCCTGTTTTAAAAGCTCATCATTCATAGTAAACCCTTTTACTATATATTCTTTTAACCTCGCAGTTGCCCATTGGCGAAACTTGGTACCTTGTAATGACTTAACTCGATAGCCCACTGAGATAATCACATCTAGATTGTAATGCTTAACTGGTTTATCAGAATGAGCAAAGTGCAAATTTTGCACATTGCTTTTTTCATCTAATTCACCTTCTTTAAAAATATTGTTAATATGCTTGGTTATAACTGTTCTATCTCTTTGAAAAAGATCAGACATCTGTTCTTGAGATAACCAAACAGTTTCATTTTCTAATCTTGTTTGTATCTTAGTCTTACCATCTTCTGTTTGATAAATTAATATCTCTGAATTACTTTTCATTTTCACATCCTTTTACACAAACCTTACTTTAAGCTCATCTCGTAAGTACAACACCACATTTTCCAAATTAGTTTTGATATCTCTGTCTAGTATGCGAATAACCTTTAGCCCTAAGCCCTCTAAATAGCCTTGTCTAATAGTATCATACTCTTGTTTATCATCATGACTAGAGCCGTCGATTTCTATTACGACATTTATATCAGCACTATAAAAATCCACTATATAATTACCTATTATTTTTTGTCTATCAAAGTCAAACCCTAACAGCTGTTTACTTTTTATTCTCTGCCACAATAGTACTTCTGATAAATTGCCAGCTTTGCGTAGCTCTTTTGCTCGTTGTTTGAGCTTTGGATTATATGGTAATGTAAAATACTTTTTCGTGTTTCTCATAATTTTTCTATGTTTTTGTAAAAAACTACCCCGTCAGTCTAGCGACTGCCACCCCTTCACAGAAGGGGAATATCCTAAATTTTAGCTAGTACCAAATTCCCCTCCCGTGGAGGGGTGCCGACTTGTCGGTAGGGTGGTTTCTTACCACATCACACCCTCACCTGTCCGCTCATCAATTTAGGTAATAAAGTATCTCTAGTTTGTTCTAGTGTTTTTATTTGTTTTTGGTTAATTTCTAATTTTTCTATGATTGGCTGAATTTTTTTATTCATATTTTCAAGCACATTATCACTAGGAACAAAACATAAAGCATTATCTAAATCTTTTCTTTTAATATGTCCCATAGTTGTAGCATGAGCTTGAGATATAGAAATAAATCTATCCAAATGGTACTTACACCACTGATAATAAAACCATTTTGGATAATTTTCTGATGTTACTTTAAAAAGATGTTGATTTAGAATACATTTCTCACCATCCCATATTTTTACAACCAATGAAGCTGACCAAGAAAATATAACATCTCCATTTTCTATAATATACTTACTATCAACATCATTTGAAGCCCAATCAGAACTATCACTAATGCCAGCTTTTAAATCTTTTATTTTTAAAACTGGTAATTTATCAATATCATTTTTAGGTGGAAACTTTTGACAAGCTAAGCCATTTAAAAAATCTGCCACCTCACTCAAAGGCACCTCTCCCCACCCCTCATCAGCTTTTTCAACAAACCACTCTCTAAAAAGAGTCTGTGCCATATCTTCTAAGGTTTGGTTTTGTTGATGGAGTAAGTCAATTTTATCATCAAGGCTAGATAGCACTTCGGCTATGGCTTTTTGTTCGGCTAGTGGTGGGAGATTGATTTCAAAACTTGCAAACTGCTTAGCATTAGCTCCAGGCTGAGCAGAACCTCCTTTAATTCCTCCAACAAAACCATCCCATATCTCAGATTGTAAATAGTAACCAATATAATTAGGGATTACTATACTCTTATCTAGCTTATATCTAATTAAATACGAGGCAAAAACAGCATCCTTACTATCTTTTATTACTTTATTGTAACCTGTTGTTGCTCCTGTTCTAGCTATTACTAAGTCTCCTACATCCAACTTATATTTTTCTTTTTTTAGTTCATCAACCTCACAAAATGGAACATTTTTCCAGTTAATTCTACTTGGAACAATATCTGTAATTCGTAAAAATTTAGTACCAGTGTTTTCAAAAGTAGCACTTGCAGTATATCCATATGATATATCTGTCGATATCTCACCCAACTTACATTCTTTCCAGCTCTTTGGTAATTCTGAATTACTCATTAGCCTCTCCCTCATATAGCATGTTCATTACTAGTTTAATTATTATCTCTTTTTGGCTATGGGCAGATTGCGCCACTAGTAGCGCTATAGAAGCTAGAGCATTGTCATTTATTTTAGTCTCGCCGTTTGGTTTATATAAGATGCCATTCTTGTGCAAAAACAATACAAAAAGATAAGCACCTATGCGTTTGTTACCATCATTAAATGGATGTCCCTTGATAATGTAATATAGTAAGTTTGCAGCCTTTGCCTCAACTGAGGGTAAAAGATCCTCACCTGCAAAACTTTGATAGATATTTTGTAAATTACCCTTTAGCTCGCCTGCTTTTTCTTGTCCAAAAAGTTCTGTAGCCTCGCCTTTGGCTATTAGTGTACTTTTTAGCTCTGCTATGGCTGCTTTAGCCTCATTAAATCCAAGTATAAATTTTGACTCTTTAGTTTGTGTAATCTCTTCTAAGCTTTGATCATCGTAGCCTTGTAAAAGTGCCCAGCTCTTAGCATAGTTAGATACTATCTCTACAAAACCCTTTGCCTCATCTGTACCTATAGCATTATTTTGTAAGCTTTGTTTTATAAGCTGTATAGTTTGCTCTAGCTCTTGTAGTTTTTGTTGCTTGAGTTTGTCTTTGTTTAGTGCATAGCCTTGTATCAAATACCTATTTAATACATCAGTAGCCCATTTTCTAAACTTAGTTGCTTTCGCTGAATTTACTCTGTAACCAACAGATATAATCATATCAAGATTGTAATAGTTTATTTTTCTATTTTTGCCATCTTTTGCAACCTGTTCCAAAATGGAACAAGTTGAATTTTTATCTAATTCATCACTTTTATAAATATTGGCTATATGCTTAACTATTGCTGGACGATTTACACCAAATATAGATGCTATATCATCAGCATTTAGCCAAATTGTTTTATCTTCTATAGATAGCTCTAGTTTGACATTACCATCTTCATAAATAACTATATCACTCATATATAACCTTTATTTGGTCATTCTATGGCTTGACCATAGAATCCATTTTTACATCTATATTATCACTTTGTCTATGGATACTACGGTCGGTGCCGTAGTATGACATTTTTGTACCTTTATTCCTCTGCTATTTTTATCTTCGCTAGATTATCCATAATCCTTTGATTTAAAACTTCTTCTTGTGCCATTTGCTCTGCTAGTTGAGTTTTTAAACTTGTAAATCTCTCTGTAAAGTTAAAATCATCTTCAACCTCTTCTAACCCAACATATCTACCTGGTGTTAGTACATAATTTAACTCTGCTACTTCTTCATAGCTTGCCGACTTACAGAAGCCTTTGATGTCTTCATAATTTTTGTCGACTTTCCAATTATGATATGTCTGTGCTATTTCTGTAATATCATCATCACTAAACTCTTTAGTTCTACGATTGATTAGATGTCCCTTATTTCTTGCATCTATAAAGAGTATATCTTTTATCTTACGTCCTCTTTTGATAAACCATAGCGATGCTGGGATCTGTGTATTCAAAAATAGCTTAGCAGGTAGATTGACTATACAGTCAACTAAATTTGCCTCTACCAAAGCTTTGCGAATATCACCCTCACCAGAAGTGTTTGATGTCAAAGCTCCTTTTGCTAATACAAAACCAGCTACTCCAGTAGGTGCTAGATGATACAAGAAATGCTGTATCCAAGCATAGTTAGCATTACCTGCTGGTGGTGTGCCATATTGCCACCTTGCATCATTTCGCAGTAGCTCACCACTCCAGTCTGATATATTAAATGGTGGATTTGCAATGATATAGTCAGCTTTTAAGTCTTTATGTGCATCATTCAAAAATGAGCCTTCAGAATTCCATTTAACTTGCGAGCTATCTATACCTCGTATTGCTAAGTTCATCTTACATAGTCGCCAAGTAGTTTGGTTTGACTCTTGCCCATAGATAGAAATATCATTGATTTGCCCTTGATGAGATTCAACAAACTTCTCAGATTGGACAAACATACCACCACTACCACAACATGGGTCAAATACTCTACCTTTGTATGGTTCAAGCATTTTCACAAGTAGCTCAACTACAGATTTTGGCGTATAGAATTGTCCACCCTGCTTACCCTCTGCTAGAGCAAACTCTCCCAAGAAATACTCAAACACATGACCAAGTACATCAGCACTACGGCTTTGAGTATCACCAATAGAAATATTACCAATTATATCAATTAGCTCACCTAGTGTTGTCGAGTTAAGATTATCACGCGCATAAACTTTTGGTAATACACCTTTTAGAGAGTTATTTTCTCTCTCGATCTCATCCATTGCCTCATCGACTAGCTTACCAATCTCTGGTAGTTTTGCATTTGCCAAGAGATACGACCATCTTGCTTTAGTTGGTACAAAGAAAATATTTGACTCTAAATACTCATCTTTATCCTCTGGATCTGCCCACTCTTCACTTTGTAGCTCTGCATATCGCTCTTCAAAGCTATCTGAGATATATTTCAAAAATACCAAACCTAGTACAACATGTTTATATTCTGCTGCATCGATATTTTTTCTAAGTTTGTCTGCTGCTTTCCATAGAGTGACTTCGATAGACTCTGAAACTGTCTTTTTTGCTTTTGCCATTTGCTTGAATTTTAAATAGAAAATAAGTGTATGATTTTATTATATTTAATTGGTTTGGCTATTGCTAGAAGTATTGATTTATATAGTTATCTTTCGCATCAATGAAGTCAGTAAGAGCTGTAATCAGTTCAGACATATATTCTTGTATAAACTCTGGCTCATATTCATTTGCTCTTATATATGCAATCTCTACTTTAAGTTTTGATAACCTTAAATACATTTCTTTAGTTTTGTTAGCTTTTCTCTTACTAAAATATACTCTTATCAAATCTTTAGCTTTATCAAGTGAGTCATTAGCCTTCTTATAATTTGATTCTAATACAAGAGCCATTTCTTCAATATTTTCTTCTAAATCTAAAATTTCCCGTATTGAGTTTGATGCCTCATTTAGAGCATTAATCACTTCAAGTTTTCTTCGCTTTTTTTCTTTTTTAGATAGAAATAATTTATCCAAACCAAGAGATATGCTTATGATTGAACTTATAGACATTTTGAATAAGTTTGATATGTAACTTGTATAAAAGGATAAACTAAATATTAAAAGAAAACAGCTACTTGATTATCAACTGCAAAAGTTGTGATATCACCTGATAGCTCAATATCACAAGCTAGAGATTCAAAGTCGATATAGTATCTTAGATATTCTGGAACTGATGAGATATCAGTAGTTTCTTCTGCATAGTCTTCAACTGAGTTATATAAGCCTATGAAACGATCATTTATCATTTCGATAGCTTCATCAATGCTATTTGTATACTTATAAGCTTCTATAAAAAGCTCACCATGTTCTACTATGTTTTGAGCTACTTGAGAAATAGTCTCTAAGTTTTCATATTCTGACAAACCTAGACTGTCAAAATCTTCATAATCATGTATTGCCCATTCTTCAGCATCTGGCATAGGTGAATCTGCTAAAATCTCTTGAATTTCTTCTTCTAAAGCAGAAACATCTTGGTTTGCATTAATCCATTTACCGTATAGGATACCATTGTTATAGCTGGCTAAACATGCGATATAAATTTGTGGCTCGTAGTTTGTTGTCATTTTTTGCTCCTTTTGCTTTCACTGTTACAACAACTTGAAGGACAGCCAATTAAAAAACATAGAAAATCATGGTGGAACTTACAGGCAAAACCTTGATTTTATATGGTATTGGCAAACTGGTTTGGTGTAATACAGTGACAAAAGGTATTAGTCAAAAAATACAAACGAAGAGCTTATTTTAGTCATCGCATTAGCTAAAGCTATACTGTGATTATCTGGGTATTTATGGATTAGCAAAGTTAGGTGTTTTTAGAAGTTAGAAATGCTGATTTTAGTAGTGACTATGTTAGTTCTGTTGGGCTGGTATGAATAAGATTTTGTCGGTTTGTTTGAGTATTGGAAGTGACTATTTATAGTAGTTATTGTAGATATGGTAGTTTTTAGAGGATTATTATATAGTGTATTTGGTATTTATATACTCTAGATAGATGTATTTGAATTTGTAAGGATTATTTTACTAGTTGCAATATGCATATATTGCATAAGTATGAAGTAAGATGCCTTTTTTGAGCTTATGCAATTTTTGCACAAGTTTAGGTGTTTACATTTTACATGGTCTCAAAGTGAAACCACTTCCAAACATCTTCAGTTAGATTGAATTGTCGTTTCTGTCCATTAGTTGATACAGTTACTGACTTTATAGATTTTATAGCTTTTTCAACCATTTGAGCCTTAGCTTGATCTGGCATGACATATCTAACTTTAGATATTTGATTAGCTTTTATCATTTTAAGGTACTGCACTATTATCTGCTGATAGCGATGTTTACTTTTTATAGTTCTCTCAGCCTCTATAGCTATCTTTTGATTATCTTGTGTAATGATAATTGCATCAGGTCTTTTAACATTCTTACCACCAAACCATTCATCAGTTAACCATCTACCACTAATATATTTGTGGTTTTGTTTAATTGCTTGTAAATGTATCTGCTGACAAAGAAACTTATGTAATAGTTGGCTATGTTTAAGTTTGCTTATTTCAAAACCTCTTCTGTCAAGGTGATTAGTCTCAGCCATACCTTGTGAGGTGATACCTATGATTTTATAACTTTTGTTTGGTTCTTCTACACTTGGTAGATTTATTTCTCTAGCAAAACCTAGCTTTTCTAGTCTTTTGATAAATCCACCAATACCTTGTGATGAAGTAATTCCAGTTACCTCTTTCAATATTTGTCTATTGGTATAAACTTCATCAGCTAAGAAATCTAAAGCAAGCTTTATTCTTTTATTACCTTGTTCTATAAGATCTTTCCTACCTCTTGTTTCAATCATTATAAAGCCCCCATAATATCATTGTCATCTTCTGAATCTGTTTCAGAGTCATTTGCATTATAAGGCTCAGCTTCTATTAGGGTTGGGTATTCAGTATCACTTGGATATTTAAGCACTTCTGTATGCACCATCTTTGGTAATCCATAGTTTAAAAATAGAGCCACATTACTTGGTAAATTCTCTATTAATGTAGGACTAAAAACATTAACTTCTACTGGTATCTTTGTAGTTTCATAGGCTTCTTCAATTTCTTTCATCGCTGAATTACGTTTTATGATCTTGTTTTCCTTATAAACAATTTTTGTTCCAGTCATATCACTTATACTTTTTGATATTTTTGCATTTGGTTGCTGATAAATAAGCTTTATAGAATTTGTTATAATAGCAGTCTTTACAGAACCTCCGTCAACATCACTTCTAATACCGTCTAAACTCTCAAAACTAGTAAGATTAACCAACATAGTGCAAGCTTTCTTTCTCAGCTGTTCAATAGATTCTTTAACTAATAGGTTTGCAAAGCTTGGAAACTCGTCTATAAACATAAATACATGCTTAGAGTTTTCATCTCGATTTTGTAAAATTTGAACTATCCTCATCATAAAAGCTTTACATAATACAGCTAACTCAGTGCGTTTATTTAACCTAGGACATGATATATAAACTACATCACCCGCTTCTATAGACTCTTTAATAGAAATACTATTTCTCACTTTTACTAACGGTCTATTACTCAGACTCAGAAATTCACTCACAAACTGTGGGAGCTCACCATTTGGATTTTTAAGCGCATCTTCACCATATTTATCAAATACTTTTTGATGAAGGTCATGCATGCACTCAGCATCGTTAAGTTCTTTTATATAATATTTTTGAATAACATCACGTGAATATTGGTTGTAATAGTTTCCGTCACTATCTTTATATTCCAAATAAGGGAACATATTACCCATAAGTTCCTCAAACTCATAAGCTGAGCATTTTTGTAAAATATCAATCTGACTTACAAGATAATCTTTGAAATTAATTAATCTAAATTTCCTACCAACTTTGTTTGCATGAAAGCTCAAGTTTTTCATAAGGTGAGTATCATCGTTTGGATCAAAAACTATAGCAGGATATCCTTTTAAAATCATCTGACTTAAAAAGGTTTGTGAAAAAGACCCTTTTCCTTTGCCACTAGCTCCAACTATTGCAAAGTGTGGTAACTCTTTTCTAAAAATTTCTCCATCATCTATATAGACTGGCTTATTAGTATCAATATCTTTACCGATGAAAGTCTGATTATTTTTAAAATACTTAACTGGTAAATATTTTTTGGCATCTTTAACTCGATCTACTAAAGAGTCATATTCTTGCTGCGAGCTTGTTAACCTTTCATTTTTCGTATTTTTATTAGCTCTATTATTTATATACTCCGCAAAGAAAGGCTCAATTTTTCTAGCATATAAAGTTTTTGCCAATATCACTTGAGCTATGCAAAGTATTATAACAACAGTATAGAAGTTAACTATATTAGCCCATAGATGGTTTGATAAATCTTCATATGCTTTGATATAAGCATGAGATGCAAAGATCTCATTTAACCTATCAAATGGATTTCCAAAGAAGTTCATATGACTAAATGCTTTAATAACAAAAACAGCCATTGTATAACCCACCCCTATAAAAAATATAGATAATACAACCACATAGCAGATCACCATGAAACCTTGTAACAACTGTATTTCAAATGGTACCTCATGCTTTTTTAAGATAGAAAAAGCAATATAATGAGCCACACTTATCAAAGGCAATATCAATAATAATTTAAAGTGCCACCCACCATCTGTCTTAAAGCCTGAATAATCAATCAGACTTGATATAGTAGATAAGACCATATCTAATCCATTTATATTGTATGATACAAGTATTACTATGCATGAAACTATCGGTAATGCTATTGCCAGATAGAAGGTAATGCTTATATTTGATTTATTTCTAGATATATTTTTATTTTTCATTTTAGTAAAATTCCTGATAATTAAATTATTTTTCTATACTATTCTTGTAGTTCAGCACATCTTGTACAGTTGCCATTCTTGTTGAATTTGTCGATATATTTTTAAGCTTACCTAGCTCAAATAACCTATCTACTGATTTATTAGTCTTATAATTCAAAACTAAAGCAATTTGTTTTGGAGTTATTGGTAAATCAAGTATTGTATTAACCCTCATATCATAACTTTTCAACTTAGTGCTATATTCATCTACAATCGGTTGAATAATTTCAACAACTTGCTGACTCAGTAATTTTTCTAAACTCATAGACTAGCTCCTTGCAATTTCTGAAGAACTCCAAAAAAATAGTTCTGATTAGTTGTTTTTATTGATTTTTTTGCAATAGCACTTTCTGTATGAATACATGCATCATACACAACACTTAAATTATCCTTATTTGTCTCAAGCACATTTTTTGCCAATTTATTTGATAACCCTATATGCTGAAGATAATTTACCAAATATTGAGGGTCTAAGCCTTCAATAATATCTATGTTTGTATGTTCTTTATTACTTTCTTTATTAGTATTGTTTATATGTTTATTATTAATAGCTGTTGGTTTTCCACATGTGGGTTTTATCATTTTGGATTTTTCCATATGTGGATTTTCAAGTTTTGGCTCATAATTTATAAAATACTCTCCTGTACCATCACTATATTTTTTATAAATTATCCAACCAAGTTTTTTTAACTCAGCTAAAGCATTACGGATTGATGTTTCACCATCTTTAATTTGTCTCGACATTGAAAAAATTGTAAAGTTCCAATCATCCGGCTTAGATACCATATGCAGATATAATCCTTTGGCTTTCAATGATGTATTTAAATCATCAATTAAAATATTAGGAACTTGTGTAAAAGGAACCTTTCCTTTTTTTAATATATTTTTCCTCATCTTTATAAACCTATAGTTTTCTACATAACGCAATACTATAATAAAAGTTTTCTTTAATCAACAACTTTTAGTTTATTTTTTAGAGATTTTACAGAATTATAGTTTACTTGATTATATACTTATACTTTTATATACTCTGAAATGCAACTAGGAGTTTATTATATGATTACAATGAATGATGTAAAGAGCGAGCTAGCTAGAGCTGGTATTACGCAAAAAGAGTTCTCAGAAATGTTAGGAGTTAGCCTTACAGCTATACAAAAATGGTTCAATGGCACATCACACCCAACCATGAAAAGATACACTCAAATACTTGAGGTTCTTGGTCTTGATGATAATAATAATAAAATAAACAATCAGACAGCTCACAAAGGAATTATCAATAATAATGTTGGCGGATCAAATAATTCTTTTGGAAATACTATATCTGGCGGAAATAATGCATTTGGAAATAACTCAAATGTAAATATTAGTGAAAGCCCAATAGCAAAAAGTAATACTGCTTTTTTAACTATACCTGTTATTAAAAGAGATGATGTTATTACTCTTAATGATGCTCATGAAATTGATGCAATTTCATTAAAAGCTCCAAGTAGTATAAAAGATAAATGTTTTGCATTTAAATATAATGGTACAGATATGAGGCGAGACAGTAACTCATTACTGCCTGAAGACTATGCAAAATACTCAATAGAAGATAACTCTTTAATAGTTTTTGATAGCTCAGATAACGCTCTAAATAATCTTAACAATGGAGATCTCGTGGTTTGTATTGCTGACAATAAAGTAAATGTTAGAGTTCTATATAACAATGGTTATGAAACAACCTTAATGCCATTAAACTCTATAGCTCAAGTAAAAGATACAAATCAAGAGCTTAATAAAAATAGAATTGTAGGCAAAGTATTTTTGATTAGAAAAGATAGATGGTTAAATGATTAACTATATTAATATAAAAATAAAATGTTTCTGCTAAGAGCATTACCATGTTGAAAAAAACGCATAATCGTATTACTTTATAAATATACACAATTGAAGAATAAAAACTCTTGTCAAATCATTTAACTGTAAATTCTCAACGCTCTGATACTATCAACAATAATGCTGAAGTAATAAACATAGATAAGCAATACAACATATCAGACTTACCGAAAGAAATAGTCGAATTAATTGTGTTAGAAAAGTTAACTCTAAAGGAAGACCTTGACTACCCTACCTTCAAAGCTCTTTGCCAGTATTCATACTTAAAAGTTAAAGAATATAACTACAACAAAAAAGAACTTGCTAACAATGATTTTAAATTCAAAGAGATTAGATTTCATAATGGTGAAATAACCATAGGTTTAGACAAATTTATTATTTCTTGGAGCTTTCTACCGTATTTAAAATATATATCAAACATATCTACTCCCTGTGTTATCAGCGGTAAAATTCAATCCATATATAAGTGCAATGACGGGTATATTTTAAAAAAACAGTTTGATGAGAAAAGCAATCACTCTTTTAAAAACCTATATATTAAGCTGAGAAACATAGAATCTATAAGCGGTAAAATAGTTCATTGCTACGGAGTCGCTGGCAAAGTTGATGATGAAACATTAGTCTTTTATCCATACAATAGCTATGTTGTAACTGAGCCGTGCAACAATAATTCTAAACCAGATTTGAAAATTACAGGTCTTAATATTGATAACCAATTAGATATTTTTTTAGACAGAAATATTCCAATAACTTTAACACAAGAACAAGAAGATAAGAAAGAAACACCCATTAAACCTTTGGATCACTTAAAAGCTTTCTGGAAATCATTATTCTAATAACCCAAATACCTTTTATAGCAAATCCACGGCTGCTCTCTTTATATCTGGTGATAAATGAGCATATATCTGAGTAGTTTTGACATCTGAATGACCCGCAAGCTGAGCTACCGTATATATTGGCACACCTTTCATAACGAGCATTGAGCAGAAATTATGTCGAAGATCATGGAATCTGAAATTTTCGATATCAGCTTCAGCTATAAAGCGAGACCATGATTTTTTTATATTATCTAAAGCAGCTCCAGTAACTGGTGATTTAAATACAAGTTCACTTTTACAAGTTTTAGTAAGTTTTAATAAAATTTTCTTTACTTCTGAATGAATTGGGATAGCCCTCGACTTTCCACTCTTAGTATTTTTGGAGTCTAATATTATCTGATTAGTTGTATAGTCAACATCAGACCATCTTAAACTAAAAATTTCTCCCCTTCTCATCCCAGTATAATATCCAATAGTTACTATTCCCTTTAGTAACATGTTTTTTTGCTTACTAAGAGTATCTAAGAATCTTTGAGTTTCTTGCTTATCTAAGTATCTTATTTTAGATGATGATACTGGCTTTAATTTCAATTTACTAAGGCTATTATTATCTATATAACCAAACTCAGAAGCTTTACTAATAGCTCCTTTTAAACAAGCCATAATTCTATTAACACGACTGTCAGATATATTTGTGTCTTTTTGATACTTATAAAGGATGCCACTAACCAAGCTTGGTGTTATATCTTTCAATTTTGTATCATGTATTGACTGTAATTGCTTAGTCAAAATATCATTATTTGTCTTGTAAGATTTTCTATTATCTTTATACCAGTCAAGATAGAAATCATATAAATATTCTTTAAAAGACATATCCTTATTTTTTTGAGATTCGTCTGCTTGAATATCGATACCTTGAGAAATTAACCCATTTAGTCGCTGTGATTCTAACTTTGCCTGAGTTAATGTCAATGAATTATAGTTTGCTATTGTATAGCGCTTTTGTACTTTATTTTTATTTCTATAATTTAATCTCCATGTTTTACCTCCAGAAGGTGTAACTCTTAAGACTAATCCTTTATACTCAGGGTCAGTATAATCGACTATATTATTTGATGGCTTAATCTTATTAAGCTCACTTTTGGTAAATTTTATATTTGGCACTTATCTAATCGTAGGTAACAAACTGGGTAACAAACTGGGTAACAAACTGGGTAACAAACTGGGTAACAAACTGGGTAACAAACTGGGTAACACAAATTATAAATAATTACAGTTCTAAAATATATAAAACTTTTCAAAAACCTTTATATTGCAATACTTATAATTAAACACATGATATTTCATATACAAAAATAAATACATTTTAAAGCATTCATAATGCTGGGGTCGGTGGTTCAAGTCCACTCATAGCTACCACTTATTTTCCCCAACAAAATATTTTCAGATTATAAAGTTAATATCTACTTCTTGTTTATATTTTTTGATTTCAATATGTGACTTAGAAAAGCTAAGATAGACATACAGAATATAGTTATTACAAGAACAAAAGTATTAATACCAAATAATTTACCAATAAATGAAGCACATAGACCTGAAAAACCAATCTGAGCAAAACCAACTAGTCCAGAGGCTACTCCTGATTTATCTTTAAATATATTTATTGCAGAAGCTATCCCCAACGGTAAGACTATGCCGTTTGATATTGAAACAATGGACATTGGTATTATTATTTCAAAAGCATAATTCATACTCGACAAAAAATAAAAAGCTGTAAACAATACTCCACCAATTAAGAAAGATAGCAACCCAATATAAAATACTTTTTCACTCCCCCAAATATTTATTACTTTCTTACTAAAAAAATTTCCTAAATAAATCATTATCGCAAGAGGTATATAAAAGTATCCAACAGTATATTGTGAATAACCCATTTGATTAAACAAAAAAGTCGACTGGGATAAATATGTAAACCATGCACCATATACTAAACATACAGGAATAAGATAACTCAAAAAAGCATAGTTTGATATCAGTAAAGGATAATCATGAAAAATATATATTATCTTCTTTTGCTCTCTATTATGATTCGTTTCTTTCAAGAATAGAAAACTTATAATGAATAATACTATGCCATATATTGCGACAAACTCAAAAGTTGCTTGCCACCCTAGAAAACTAGAAATATATCCACCAATTAATGGGGCTATTGCAGGTGAGATTGCAACTATTGGATAAATTATATTATATATTTTTGTTGCCTCACTGAGATTAAACTGGTCACTAATAGTTGCCCTTCCAACAACCAAACCTGCAGAAGCTCCTATCGCTTGAACAAATCTACATATTATCAGCACATGTACAGAAGAAGATAAACCACAGCAAATAGAAGCAATCGTATATATACCAAAACCTATTAATAAAGTCTTACGGCGTCCATAAATATCAGATAAAAAACCTATAAATATCTGAGATATAGCAAGTCCAAATAAGTAAACTCCCAATGTTAACTGTAATGACGAACTAGTTGTTGATAAAGCTTTTGATAAACTAGGCATCGCTGGCACATATATATCGGAAGCTAATAATCCCATGCTACTCATCATAGCCAAGATGACCATATACCTAAAAAAGTATTTTTTGTCTTTTATATACATTTTTTTTAAAATACTCCTAACTTATTTAACCCAAATCTATCGCAAGTAAGCTCTTTGCAACTCTAGGAAATCCTGCAAATGGAGATACTAATAGTAAAGTTTCAACTATCATATCTTTAGAAGCACCAAGATTAATAGCAGCTTCTAGATGCGACTGCACTTGTGCTTGGCAGTCACCTATTGCACAACATACAGCAATTGTAATTAATTCTTTTGTCAGCATAGACATCTCAGTATCTCTAGCAAAAATACTTTCAAATGCAAAATCAAAAGTTAACTTTGAGAAATCTGGGGCTATTTTCGATAAAGCTTTAATCAACTGTTCTCCAGCATGTTTACCATGTAACTGATTAAATAATTCTCTACCATCTTTACTAAAGTTTTCACCATTAATTAAATTCCTAAAACCTAGTGATGATTTAGTAGGTATAAAATCCTTAATATCAAAATCACCTATGTCATTTAGATAAAAAGGATCATTTCTAACATATTCTTTTGCTGACTCAAGATCCATTACTGAAATGATGAACCCTCCGGAGCGGTTATTATAAGGGCCTGATGCCAAAATCAACCCATCATCATAAAACTTTGAAAGATAATTCATGTGTGACTGTCTATACTTATCTACAACATCCAAACTCTTCTTATATTCAACATTTATCAATATCATTTTTTATCCTAATTATTCATGTTTCAAATTAACATAGAAATATTACAATGATTCTTATATGATATTAATAATCAAAATATAGAAACACTGATATCAAAAAAGAATCAATGAAAATAGAAATTTTACACTATAAAATTTTTGATAAACTCGCACATACTCTGAATTTCAGACAAGCCGCAAAAGAATTAAACCTATCGATATCAGTAGTATCTAAAAAAATTAAAGAACTAGAAACATATTACAACTCCACTCTCTTTTACAGAAATACAAGATCAGTTTTTTTAACCGAAACAGGTATCAATATATTACCAAGAATCAAAGAGCTTATACTTATTGAAGATCAAATCAAAACAGATCTTAACACTAATTACCAATTTATAGGAAACTTAAAAATAGGCATTCCTTTTTCATTTTTTGAATCAATTCTTGATAAAGTAAAGCTTTATACAACAAATAATGAAAGTGTTTTTGTTGAGTGGAAAATTGGAAACTACTTAAATAGATTATACGATGAAAATTTTGATGCTATTATTTTCTGTGGAACTCTACCAGATGGTGACTTCTATGCAAAGAAAATAGGAGAATGGAAAAAAGTTGTATGCGCTTCACCCGATTTCCTCAAAAGTTATGGGACACCAAACAGTCCAAAAGACCTAGTAAATTACCAATGCTTAGACCACTATCAAAACTTCAAATCTACTTGGGGAATATCTGGTAAAGAATATAGCATAAATTTAAAACAAAAATGCTCTTTCTCTAGACTATTAACCAGTATGGCAATTAACTCACTAGGAATAGTTTACCTCCCATCATTTAGTGTAGATGATGCAATACAAAAAGGAGAGCTTGTAGAAATTTTTGAAAAATATACTTCTCAGAGGTTTGACATTTTCTTAGTGTCTAAAAAGCCTTTTTCAGAAAGTAGAAAAACTCAGGAAATTTTAAACATGCTTTTGTAAGTATCTTTTTCCTATATAAAGCCTATATTCCCAAACCATCTAAAAAAGTAGCTATATCATAAACAGTATTTTGCTCACTAAGCTCATTTGAATGAAGTGATATTCTAAAGTATTTGAGCACTCCGGCAATGGGTGCCCCACCAACAGGTCTGCCTGATGGTGTTTGATTATAAAATACAAAATCAACTCTTTTAGGGTTAAATGTTTCGATATTTTCCAAAACATATTCAAAACCAGACCTTGGTAAAAACACTCTCTTAGTGTTCAAAATGTAATACCAGCTATTATTAAAATATGAATATTTTCCTTCTGTATAATCTTTTGGAGGGGTATAAAAACTCTCCAATCCCAAAAAGTTGGGATTTTCTATAAATTCTGACTTATATAGGGCATGTAAGGCCGTATTAACACAATCATAAGATATTCCACCAGTATCTCCAGAGGTGCGCATATATTCTAAATCTCTACCTATTACCTCAGCCATTTTTTTAATTTTATCCTTATCTACACCATATACCAAAAGAGTATACGTAGGTCTATAGTTCTGCTGACCTTGTGATAAATGTCCAAAATAATCTTCATAAGAAACCTTTGCTGGCATCATTAGTTTCTTATTCTTAGTAGTATAAAAATTATAAAAGCTAAAATTCTCGAGCTGTCCATGTTTAACAGTTGCTTCACCTAAAACAAAATGTCCTCCAACTGTAACTAGATCATCGCCTTGACGACCCGACAAAGAAATAATCAAAACATGATCACCATTTTTAACTTTTGCATTATCAAATAAAGTAGCCTTAAATGGCTCTAGATTTTTACTAAGAGCATCTTCCATTAAAGTATCTGTCACAAACTCTACATAATCCTCTTCGATAAGTTTTTTATAGTTACTATCTAAAGGGAAGAGGTTATTTATACTCTCAAAAACATTACTAATCACAATCGCTGATATGTAAAGGACCCCATGATCAAATTCAGCTATAACATTAACTTTCTTATTAAGATAGTAGTCTATGGATTTTTGATCAAAATGATTACCTCTAAAATCAACTGCGTCTATAAATTTAACTGGAATCTCTTGATCATCAACTATTAAATATAGGTCATGACTTCGTTTAACCAAAACACCCGTCAATCGCTCGCTCCCACTAATAGCAGTCGGGACATCATTAATATACAAAGCATTATCATTAATTTGGTTTTGACTATCTATGAATACCAACGTATCAAGATAAGCCATACTTTTTGATTCACTTAAAACACTTGAACTACCTAGTACACTATACTCTCTATCTTTTGTTACGAGCTTCAGATTATCGTTCTGCAAACTTAGTTTGCCTATAAGTGCCCATGAATAATTTGATTCCATAAGTAATAAGAAACAAATAAATAATCTACATAAAATTCTTTTCATGTCGTTTATAAACCTAAAAATCATAAATATAAATAAGGGATTTAACTACCTAAAAAGGCTTGTGCTATAATAGCACAATTTCTCAAGAAATATAGTTACAAAAAGTTTAGATATCTTTAACAGCAGATAACGCACTTATCATTTCTGATGTTAGATTATTGAAGCCTTTTGGAGAATTTGGAGTAAAAATCACATTTGATTTACCTGATTTTGTCATATTCTCTAACGTATCTAGATATTGATACATCATTACTAAAGATGAAATATATTCAGAAGAAATATTTCCTCCAGTACCCTCTTTGACATCCTCTATCGATACACGCAAACCTCTAGCTATTGCTTTACGCTGCTCTGCGATACCTTCACCAAGTAGCTTCATTGACTCTTTTTGCCCTTCTGCTTCTTTGATTTTGATAAGCTTCTCTGCTTCTGCTTTTGCTTTTGTAGCCTCAAGCTGTCTTTGCGCAGCATTAATCTCGTTCATCGAACGCTTAACATTTTCCTCAGGATTAATATCAACAACTAATGACTTAATTATCGTATATCCATAAGTACTCATTTCCTCTGATAACTCTTTTTTAATATCTAGTGCTATTGCATCTTTATTTTCAAAAGACTCATCCAAACTCATACGCGGCAGTGATGATCTAATCACATCAAAAACATACGACTCCATCTGCGCTCTGGCATTTGTTAGCTTATAAAAAGCATCCACAGCCTTCGTCTCTTCAACTAGAAACTGTACAGAAACTTTCATATGCACAAATACATTATCTCTTGTTTTGGTCTCTGCAACTATATCAAGCTGTTGTACCCTCAAACTGACTCTACCAGCTATTCTTTCAATAAAAGGTATTCTAAAATTAAGTCCAGCGCGCTGGATTCTAACAAACTTACCAAATCTCTCTATTACATTTACTGACTGAGTCTCAACTATACTTATTGAAAAAGCCAATAAGAATACAGAAACTATTACCAAAAATATCAAAAAAAACATAACTTCTCCTCTTATACCTTATATAAACTATGACTGTGGAAAATCTACTATTATAGTATAGTTATCTTTACCATCTTTTTGCCAAACAAGTAAATCGTGACCTGTAACAACCTTACCATCAGAACCATCCCATATAAACTTTAATATAACTAACTGATGATTCTCATCAAGGTTTCGACAATACTCATAGTTAAGTTTTAACTTACCCATATCTCTTTTGCCAGCTTTATTTGCGGCAAATCCATCAAGATAATGCTTTAAC
This sequence comes from Francisella salina, assembly GCF_000219045.1. Taxonomy (NCBI): domain Bacteria; kingdom Pseudomonadati; phylum Pseudomonadota; class Gammaproteobacteria; order Thiotrichales; family Francisellaceae; genus Francisella; species Francisella salina. Next base: position 278,517 of record NC_015696.1, on the reverse strand, counting down.
ACAGCATCTTTACTTGTATAAGTTTTACCTCCACTCATATACATAAAATCATCATCATAGAATGATACAACTTTATCAAGGTCAGCCGCATCCCAGGCTTGCTCCATTTGCTTAGCTTTATCTCTTATTATAGTAAAGCTTTTATCAGCACAATCTGCAGCAGTTGCACTCAAAGCAACCAACATCGCAGATATTATCATCAGTATTTTCTTCATATATGCTCCTAATCTAAAAGTGATAATACTGTCACATCTTTTGTTAAAATCTTAGGATGTTCCTCGAACGGTCGAAAACATTCAAAATGTAATATGATTTTATGAGGTACTTTCCTAAACTTTTTAGTGAGTTTAAGTTTAAAATTATCCATACCAGCCCATTTTGATTTTTCAACATTAACACTCTCATGGGTATAGCCACTATCATCTATATAATCATAATCTGGTGGAATAAGAAACCATCTATATCCATCTATCGAATCTACAGGTAACTCAACATTAAAAGTATAGTGCCTACTATCTAGAACGATTGGTTTTGTATATATCTTTTCTATATCTGCTTGAGTCATTTCTGCCAATCCTAAGCAAGGAAGAAGCAACAAAAACACTAGTATTTTATACATTTTCTAAGTTTAAGTTTACTACCTATATAAAATTATTATATACACAAAAGCACTCTAAATGCATAAATTTGTTCTAATGTATTTTACTAATTATCTAACAATATGATTTGATAGATATCTATATTTCTAGGTATTTTGAGTATATAATTATTGCTGTTATAAATACACATGACAATTTTTAATAAAATGGCTTTGGAAAAATTTGAACTTGAACTAGTTTCATTTAAAGATATTACAGACAATGTTAGACATTTCGTATTCAAAAGAACTGATGGTAAACCTCTTAACTTTATCGCTGGGCAATTTATTACATTCCTATTAACAGATAAGGAAGGTAACCTAAAACGCAGAAGCTACAGCTTAGGCTCACTACCTTCTGATAATATGCTTCTAGAAATAGGTATCACTTATGTAAAAGGCGGTGTAGCAACTGACACTTTCTTTAATATGAAAATTGGTGATACTGCTCCTGCTATGGGACCAGCAGGTAGACTTGTTCTAAAAGAAGAAGAAATTAATAAATTAGTTCTGGTTGGTACTGGTACTGGTATTGTACCATACAAAGCAATGTTCCCAGAGCTGTTAGAAAGGGCTGACAACACTGAAATACATATACTACTAGGAGTCCAATATCGCAAAGATGCTCTTTATCAAGATGATTTTATAGAGTTTGCAAAAAAGCATGATAACATTCACTTTAAGTTATGCCTTAGTAGAGAAACTCAAGATCTTAAAGATTATGAGATCTCTGGATATGTTCAAAATCAATTTGAAAGTATAGGGCTAAACCCTGAGACTGATATTGTTTACGTTTGTGGCAATCCCAATATGATTGATCAATCATATGAGATGCTTACAAATGCAGGTTTTGGACCTAAGAGTGTACGTAGAGAGAAGTATATTTCTTCGAATTAAGCTTGATACTGTGGATATTTTAAGCTACAATCTCTGAGCTATTCTAATAAGGGATATGGTGCTTAGATGAGATAGTCTAAGTGGCGATGTCAGATTATAAATATAAGGAAACTATAAAAATGAGACAAGAAATTCATCCTAAATATACTGAAGTAAAAGTAACTTGTAGTTGTGGAAATACTTTTGTTACTAAATCAACTTCTGGTAAAGATGCTATGAACATCGATATCTGTTCACAATGTCATCCGTTCTACACTGGTAAGCAAAGAATTGTTGATACAGCTGGACGTGTTGATAAGTTCAAGAAGAGATTCGGTGGTATCAAGAAAGTATAGTTTTTTACTTCACTTGTATCACAATATCAAAACCAGCCTTGAGCTGGTTTTTTTATGCCCATCAATTTATACAGAAATAACAAATTAAAACAAAGTTTAACAGCACCCTTTTGAAGATTCGTAATACCTATTAATATATTCGTCTAGAGATATGCTATCATTTGCAACCAACTCTTTTTCTGCAACTTCAGACTGAGAAACTTGACTTTGTAGTTCAGACTCAACATCTGCTGATAGCGCATAGCCTCTGAACTCTTCAGATGCTTTTTGAGATACCTTTAATGCAAATTTTTTATATCCTTGCTCCTCTGCAATCTTAACTATTTTAGAAGATGGTGTTTTATTAATATCCAAAATCTTTTGCTTTTCTAGATATACTGCTTCAAGATACTCAGATGACATCTTTTCTGCCGTTGCTTCAATCTTATCAAACAACTCTAATGCATAATCCTTTAATAAGACTTCTCTAGCATCACCTAGTTTTTTTAGCTTAAGCTGTGGATTACGACCCTGTATTGCCACAGCAGTCAAATTTTGCTTAGCCTGCTTGATTTGTTCTTTACTATATCTTACTGCGCCTTCCTCCAAACAAGTCATCAACATTGCTTCAACGAAAAGAGCTGTATTTTTACTTATTCCAACTGGAGTAAACGGGTCAACATCAAGAACTCTAACCTCAATATACTCTACACCTCGGTTATATAATGCACATGCAGGTCTTTCACACCTTTTAGCTATCTGCTTAGGTCTAATCGCACTGTAGTACTCATTTTCTATCTGTAAAATACTCTCGTTTAGTTGCACTCTTTGACCTTCAGCATCATATAAACCCAAATTTCTATAATCATCAAAAATATCATCAGTCGCATGTATCAAATCTTTAACATAAGATTTAACGTTATTATATGATATAGCCAGATCCTTTTGTGCTGGACTCGTATAACCAAGATCACTCATTCTCAAGCTTGTAGCATATTTGCCAACAAAAAACTCATCATCTAAATCTGACAAGTAGTTAGGCTTATTTTTAACAGAAGTCTTAGCACATATTGGACTAGCTCCAAATAGATATGGTAATAACCACATAAATTCAAAATATTTATTAAGAACATCAAAATAAACATCAGAAACTGAACTTTGCTTATCACTAGCGATATTTTCTATTAGCTTTCTATCAAAAGAGAAATTATAGTGTATGCCTGAGATTATTTGCATAATCTTACCATATCGAACAGACAATCCCTTGCGATAAAGTCTCTTCATCTGTCCAGAGTTCGAACTACCAAAATCAGCCTCTTCTATTTCACTTTCATCAGCTGAAAGAGGCATACTAGTATTAAGTATAATCTCATTATCTGCCATATTCGCTAATGTGAAAGCTGAAAGGTCATATAGCTCACAAAAAGTACTTTCTATACTCTCATGAGGTCTAGTAATCAACTCAAGAAGATTCTCCGAAAAATCAACAGTTATACTACTATTAGTTAGTTTATGCCCAAGAGCATACGGGTGGCACGAATCAGCAAGCACTCCACTACAAGTGATTCTCAAAGTTTCTCTTTCTATTCCCCTAAGATTATTTATTTTTTTGAAATCGTACATTTTTATCCTAAATAAATTTGTCCTGATAGCTTGATAAAACTATTACTGTTTTAAATCTTTCAAAGATCTAAAACCTCCCAGTACTATCATAACTACAGAATAAGCAATTATACCACTAGACACTATTAGAGCTATACTTTTGAGTCTATCAAACATTGATAAAGTAATCCAATAACTATCACTTAGATTAAATGATTTTAATACTAAAACCATACATATACTAGCAATTGTTATCCTAAAAATTGTCATCAAATCTAAATAACTATCAACAAATAATCTAATATTAAAATCACAAAGCACCCACATCTGAATAACCAAATTGATTAATGCAACAGAGGAACTTACCAACGCTAAATACAAAAATGCATGATCATCTTTTGCAAACAAATTCACAACTAGCATATCAGCAACTATAGTAATTATTAGACATATTAAACTAATATAAAAAACTATTGAGGTTTTATTCTGTATGTAAAGTGCTGAAACAACTACTCTGACGATTACAAAACAAAACAATGATACTAAATAACCAAGCAAAGCCAGATAAGTAAAATCGATATCCTGCAAATTAAACTTACCATAGAAAAATAGTGAAATAACGATAGGCTTAGCCAATATAAATAGACCTATAACGGCAGGAACTGTTATTATTAAAGTAAACCTCATAATAAAGCTTAATGTCTGGAAAAATTTCTGCTGGTTTCTCTTATAGTTAATCAGGTACGGAATCATAACCGTTGCTATAGCTGTCCCAAAAACTCCATATAAAAATTGATTAACTCTATCTGCATAATATAGCCACGCCAAGCTTCCAGATAGCAAAAAAGATGCAAAAAATGTTTCTATCAATCCATTTATTTGTAATATTGCTGTTCCGAAAAATGCTGAAGGAAGTTTTTTTAAGAATGTTCTTGACCTGAGATCTTTAACCAAAAACACATCTTGATTAAGCTTAACCTTACCCATTAGTCTTTTAAGACTATACCCTCCAATGATAACTTGGATAATCCCTGCTAAGAGAACCGCATAAGCAACACTAAAGATAGGAATATTAAACATTGGTGAGATAATTATACCCACTATCATTAAAATATTTAGTACAATTGGTAAGATTGACGATATTAGATATTTACTATAACTATTTAAGATAGCCGATATCACTCCCATAACCCCATTGAACAACAAGTACGGGATCATGATCACAAACATGCTTTTGACTAAGCTCAAAACACTTCTATCATCAACCAGGCCATATGCATATATTTCCACCCAAACATTACTAAAGACTATTGCTACAATAGTCAAAACCAATAACAATAAAGCTATGAAATAAAGTACAGTTATAATAAACTTTCTGTTTCTATCATTAGTATTACCATTTAAATATGGATTAATTATTTGTGTCAAAACACCAGATGACGTAACCTTGCGCATGAATTCAGGAAACCTAAAAGCTACCAAAAACGCTTGTAAAGCTGATCCACTACCAAAAAAACTAGCTAATAATAAATCTCTAACAAAACCTAATAATTTCGATAAAAATAAGAATACAGATACAATTAAACTATTTGAGAAGAACTTTTTCATTTTCTCAAGTCACAGAGATACTCATTAAGATTAATTTGACTCTACTTGTGTTTTTTCACTAACTTGCTGCTGAACCTCAGAAGATTCTTGCTTTTGCCCTTCTTGTTTAGACTGAACATTTGGATTCCAATATACTTCTAAACTCTCCTGCTCTTTAACAGCTAATTCTTTCTCTTCTGCTGTGAGCTTTATTTTAGCTAACTCCTGCTCAGCTTTCTTCAGCCCTCGCTTATCAGAAAGATCTGGCATACAGTAAGGATTAAACTGACGCCAGAAACCAAACAACGGATTATTATATAATTTGATAGCTTCTGACAAATAAGCATACTTAGCGACTTTATTATCAGTCAATTCTGCCATAATAACAAATGCTGGAGCATACGGTTGCATTATAGCTTCACGTGCGTACTTATATGCTCGTTGCTTATCATTTTTCGCGATAAGTGCTTGAGCCATTCCTGCATGCTTAAATGCATGCTTACCATGATTAATATTCTTATACTCTTTGTAGTATACTTCAGCCAATCCAGCTTCAATCTCAGCTGAATGGTCTAAATCATATGCTTTTTGGTACCATTTGATAGCATACTCAGGACTCTGAGGAAGTCCACCAGCTCCATTTAAATAAGCATCTGCGATAAAAGCTCTACCCAAAGACATACAGTATGGATACTCTTGGATAAATTTTTGCTGATTGTTAATTAAATAAGCTCCTCTAGCTTCTAAACTACCATTAGCTATAGCAAGCTTATACCACTTATAAGCCTTAGCAACATTCATACCTGGTACTTTATCATTTCTTACATATAAGTTACCTAGTTGATTTTGTGCAATATCATAGCCCAAATTCGCAGCCTTGGTTATATATTCAATCCCTTTAGGTTGATCAACCTCAATACCATCTGCTCCAAAGAAATATAACTCACCAATCAAATATACCAAATATGAATAAGACCTAACTCCTTCAGGATCAGTTGGGGCACCATTTTTCTCATAGAAATCAGCAGCCCAAAGAGCATAACCTAAAGCATTTTTATCACTCATATCAAGTTGAACATTTGCTTCTGCCAAAAGCCCTGTAGCTCTAGCATCAGTTTTAAGATATGGCTTACATGATTCTAAGACTCTTTCATACTCTTGATCAACACCATCTTTATAACACTCTTTTAAAGTTGCGTATGATGAACCAAAGAACATAACTGATAAAAAGGTGATTATAAACCTAACTTTCATCCTTCTCTCCCACAGACAAATAATATAAATACAAAATATTTTTAACAGTATAATATACTTTCATACCATATTTATAGAGATTTTTAACAAAAATCTATTTGCCTACCATTAGGTAAATATTTTATATATATATCAGTACTGTTTTTTGGCAGGAACCCTTTACCTTTTTCTGGCCACTCAACAAAACAGATTGAATCATTATTGAAATAGTCTCTAACACCTATCCATTCAAGTTCTTCAGGGTCTGCCAACCTGTACAAGTCAAAATGATAAATATTAAAATTATCAAACTCATAACTCTCAACCAACGTATAAGTTGGACTTTTAACATTACCTTTATAGCCCAAAGACTTAAGCACTCCTTTTACAAAAGTAGTTTTGCCAGCACCCAAGTCCCCATGTAAATATATAATCTGACCTGCTTGAAGTTTTTTAGCATACTCTTGAGTAAACTCAAACATCTGCTTTTCACTTTTCACTATTATACTTTTCATACTGCTTTATAAACTCTCCAGCTAATACAAATGATCCAAAAACAACTGTTACCGTATCTTTTTTTGACAAATATATACTACCCAGGTCTGTGTTAAAATCAACTCGCACAATTTTTTGTGATTCAAACTCTTGCTTTATTTTGTCTAAATCAGCCGCTCGACCATCTAAATATTTAAGATCCACAATATCCCACTTCTGTATACGGTCTCTTGCTATATTTAGTATCTCATGTAGATCCTTACTTGCTAAAACCCCAAATACCGCCTCATACCTGACATTATTATTGCCAAATTTTGCATCTAAAAGCTCAAATAGGTGCCTCACGGAAGCTGGATTATGTGCAACATCAACAACAACATAACTATTATTGAAACTATTATTTTTTAATATTGAAAATCTTGCTTTAGCTCTTATCTCTTCTAAATTTGGAATATAAGATATCAACAACTTATTAAAAAGATAATTAGCTATACTTACGGCAATATTATAACTATGTATAAAGCACTCACTAGAACTATACTCATGATTTTCTTCATAAATTATTGCACCACAAGCTTCTGCATATTTATAAACACTATCAGGCATTTTTGTTCCTAAGAACAAAGGTACTCCTGCCCTAGCTATACCAGCCTTTTCATGTCCAATTTTATCTAACGTATCACCAAGAACTTCACAGTGATCAAAATCAATATTAGTAATAGCTGTAATGTCAGCATCTATTATATTTGCTGCATCTAAACGACCACCTATACCGACTTCTAAAATCAGATAATCAATAGCAACCTTCTGAGAATACATACAAGCACACAAAAAAGCTATTTGATAATAAGATAGTCGATATTCAGGAGTTATCTCATCTAATCTTTCTAATAGCTCTAATAAAACATTATCTGGAATCGATTTCTTATTTAGAGATATTCTTTCATTAAATTTAAAAACATGCGGAGATGTATGACTTAACACCTGCTTGTTATTCGACACTAATAGCTCTTCTAACATAGCTACTGTAGTACCTTTACCATTTGTCCCCGCAATTGTTATTACTTTAAACTTTTTGGTAAAGTTAAATCTATCAAGAATAAGTAACAGATCTAAAAGATCACAGTTACGAGCATCTGGCTTAGCCATTATTTTATCTATTTTGACTTCAATGCTCATTTTTAATTTAGGACTATACTTGCTGTTCAGATTTATATTCTAGAGATTGAGAATGATTAATTTTAGTCAAGTTAGGCATAAGCTTATCTATTAACTTTGCAACTTCTTCTCTTAAGTTTCTACGATCAACGATCATATCTACCATGCCTTTCTCTACCAAAAACTCACTTCTTTGGAATCCTTCAGGTAATTTTTCTCTTACTGTCTGTTCAATCACTCTAGGTCCAGCAAAACCTATCAGAGCTTTTGGCTCAGCAAGATGTACATCACCAAGCATAGCTAGAGACGCAGACACACCACCTGTAGTAGGATCTGTCAGTACAACTAAGTATGGTAGCTTAGCTTCTGCCAATTTCTGTAAAGCAGCACTAGTTTTTGCCATTTGCATCAATGAGAATAATGACTCTTGCATTCTAGCTCCACCACTTGCTGTGAAGCATACAAAAGGAACTTTTTTCTCGATAGCAAGCTTAACACCTCTAGTAAATTTTTCACCTACAACAGAACCCATAGAACCACCCAAGAACATAAAGTTAAATGCTGCAGCAACTACTGGGAATCCTTTCACAGTTCCTTCCATCACTACCAATGCATCTTGTTCTTCAGTTTTTTTCTGTGCTTGAGAAAGTCTATCTTTATAAGACTTAGTATCTTTGAATTTAAGCATATCCACAGGAGATATATTAGCAAAATGCTCTTTTGTACTCTCTCTATCGAAGAATAAGTTTAGTCTGTGTCTAGCAGATATTCTGTAATGATAATTACAGTTTGGACACACTGACTTATTATTGCTTAACTCTTCAGAGTACAACGTTACTCCACAACTTGGACACTGACTCCAAACTCCTGTAGGCATATCTTTTTTCTGTGCTTCTAAACCAAGACTTCTACCAATTACTCTAGTTAACCAACTCATTATCAATCTCCTCCTAGGTATTATTCGATATAGACCGGCTTAGCCAACAATCTCTATATCACTAAAGAAATACTTAATTTCTTGTGCTGCTGTTTCTGGAGCATCTGAACCGTGCACAGCATTAGCATCAATGCTATCAGCAAAATCAGCTCTAATTGTTCCAGCATCTGCTTCTTTAGGGTTTGTAGCACCCATCAACTCACGATTCTTAGCTATCGCATTTTCACCTTCTAATACCTGTATCATCACAGGACCTGAAACCATAAACTCTACAAGAGCGCTAAAAAACGGTCTGTCTTTATGCACTGCATAGAAGCCTTCGGCCTCTGTTTTTGACAAATGTTTCATTTTAGCTGCAACAACTTTCAAACCAGACTTCTCAAAACGTCTGTAAATTTCTCCGATTATATTCTTTTCTACAGCATCAGGTTTAATAATAGATAAAGTTCTTTGATTACTCATTTAATTAATTCTCCAATTCTTAGTTAATTCAGATTATATCACTTTTATTGACAAAATTTCAAAACTAGGGATTATTTATTAGATTTTTCGACAGCTGCTTGAATGTATGATTCAAATAATTTATGCCCATATCTAGGAGTAGATGTAAATTCTGGATGAGCTTGGCAAGCTATAAACCATTTGTGTTCAGAAATTTCTATTAGCTCCATTAACTTATCATCTTCAGATCTTCCTGAGAAAATCAGACCCGCACTTTCTAAACGATCAACATAATTATTATTTACTTCATATCTATGACGGTGTCTTTCAATTACCTCATCTGCCTGATAAATTTCTCTAGCACGGGAACCTGCTTTTAACACACATTTATACCCACCTAGACGCATTGTACCACCTAGATCTGACTCATGAGTTCTTTGGTGTATAGTACCATCCTCTGCTTGCCACTCTGTTATTAAACCTATAACTGGATTAGAGGTTGATGGATCTAATTCACTTGAATGTGCATCTTGTATACCCAATACATTTCTAGCATACTCCACAACTGCTAACTGCATCCCCAAACAAATACCCAAAAAAGGAATTTGATTTTCTCGAGCATACCTAATAGAGACTATTTTACCCTCAACACCTCTGCTACCGAAACCACCAGGTACTAAAATAGCATCAGCATCGTTAAAGAATGACTCTACGTTAGTATCATTAACCTCTTCAGAGTCAACAAATTTTATTTTCACTTTAACACCTCTTTTATAACCTGCATTATAAAGGGCTTCGTTAAGAGACTTATATGCTTCTGTAAGAGATACATACTTACCTACCATTGCGACAGTTACTTCACCTTTGACATTTCTAATGGTACTTACAACATTTTGCCACTCAGATAGATCTGCTTCTTTTGTGTTAAGGTTTAATAGTTCAACCAACTTAGCATCAAAACCTTGATGATTATATTTAAGTGGCACTTCATAAATAGTATCAACATCTTCAGCTGTGAATATACAATCTTGATCAACATTCGTAAAAAGAGCAATTTTACGCTTCTCACTTTCATCAAACTTTTTCTCACAGCGACAAACTAACATATCAGCTTGAATTCCAATTCCTCGTAATTCTTTAACTGAATGCTGCGTTGGCTTTGTCTTCAACTCTCCAGCTACTTTTATATATGGGAGCAGAGTCAGATGTACAAATAATGTCCTATTTCTACCAAGCTCAATTCTTAGCTGTCGTATTGCTTCTAAAAATGGCTGAGACTCTATATCACCAACAGTTCCACCAATTTCAACAATTGCCACATCGACATCCTCAGCAATCCCTTCACATACTCGTCTTTTTATTTCATCTGTGATGTGAGGTATTACTTGTATAGTAGCACCGAGATAGTCGCCCTTACGCTCCCTTCTTAAAACACTTTGGTAAACCTTACCAGTTGTAAAGTTGCTTGCTTGAGTCATTTTATTACGAATAAAACGCTCATAGTGACCTAAATCAAGATCAGTCTCTGCCCCATCTTCAGTTACAAAAACTTCACCATGCTGTAATGGGCTCATTGTCCCTGGATCAACATTTATATATGGGTCGAGCTTCATCATAGTTACATTTAAGCCACGACTTTCTAAAAGAGTAGCTAAAGAAGCTGCCGTTACACCTTTACCCAACGACGATACAACGCCACCTGTTACAAAAATAATTTTAGTATTTGGATTCATTTGAACACATGAAAATATAAAAAATCATGGAACCTGATTATAGCATTTTTGTGAGATCGTTGCTATTTGAAAATGCTTTATCATCAGATTAACTTCAATTTAGTAACTATCTAATGTTCAAAACACCTATATAGCTAAAACCATATAAATGTAGTACGTCATTCCGTCAAGTGATTACTGAGCGTAATCGAATGTACCTAGCCACAGAATCTAGCAAATAGTTTGTTTTGATAAGCTTAATATACCCTTTGCTAACAATAGATACACCAATCTTAGCTAAACCATTAAATTAATAGCTTTTAGAACGTTAAAGCACATCATCATTAACAAAGCTTGCACATTGAAAAAATATTTATATTTCAAGTGAGAAAAGTTATTATTTATATATATAACCTAATTAAGACTGGTTAAATGAATTTTAAAAAGAAGTCATGCGAAATAGAATTTAATTCTTTATATAGACTCACTACAGATGATGTAAACTTAGTTATTAGTGACTCTATAGCTTATAGAGAAAAACTTATAGCTTTCTTGTCTTTGTTAAAATTAGATCAAGTTACAAACTTATCATGGATTAGAATCATTGATGATAATAAATTTCAAACAGTTACAAGTAATATTAACGTTAATGCCTCATTAAATTACAGTCATAGTGGTTTATGGCAATATGACAAGGTAACTGTATCATACACTTCTGATTTTGAAGGCGTGATAGATTATTATACTTTAAATCCTAATAATACTTATGCACTAGAAAACAAACATTTATTGTCAATATATAATTGCAAACACTTTCAAAATATATATGACTACTTCTCATTTGAAATTGGTAGAGATTTTTATAACAGTTTAGATACTAAGTCAAAAATTGCTCTTAGAAAAAGGCTTGATTCTGTTATCTCTTTAATGTACCAGTCAATTTTTCTAGAAAAAACTTTTGAAGTAAAAGAACTTAATGCTACTTTCTATAAAGATTCTTTTGGAGAAATAGAGACTGAAATTATAAATACTTATAATTTGACTCCTCTAAACTTATCATATTTAAAATTAATAGCTACTGGAAATACTGCTAAAGAGATTGCTCTTCAACTAAATAAATCTAGTCGTTCGATAGAGACAACAATGATGACACTTTGTAAAAAACTAAAATGCTCAAATAAACAACAATTAGTTCTAGTTGCTAAAATTATCGTTAGTTATCTTTATTATTAATAATTAACAGTAACCGCAATAAAAGCCTTTTGAGTAAAGAGACTTGTTGTATTTTTTTGACTTATATTATTAATCAAACCATTGAATTGACAGCTTTAAACAAGGCTTACACATACTTTCACGAGACTCTTCAAAGTCTACTAGTTTGTTTAACTTTACAAATTTATTATCAATACCGAGTGATTCTTCTAAACCTAAACTAAAAAGAAAAAATCTATGGTAACTAAAATACAAACATCTTCAGCATCTGTGTTTTATAAAAAATCAAGATTCAAGACATTAAATCAACAACATTTGATTTTCACTTATTTTAACCTAGTAAAACTATCAAACATTTAATTTGCAGTACTTTTACTTTGAACAGAGATTATTTAAGATTTGTATGAGATTTATATTTATATTATTCAGATACTCAACTTATCACTTAAGATAAGCTAAGTTAGGATTTATTATACTTTTTCCCAAGCTCTGCTTTTAGATGGCTTATTACCTCGAGTCCACCATTTAGCAGTATATTCTTGACCCTTATAAGTTACTTGGTCTCCTTTAGTATAGACAGTATTAGAATCCCAAACTCCTAAAACTGTAGGATTATCTCCATTTTGGCTTGGATCATCACTACCCTGATCTTGACCATCAACCACTCTCCATACACCCCATTTTCCTGATTGTGTAGGGTTATTTCCTTTAGTCCACCATTGAGCTTCGTATGTTACTCCATTAACTTCTACCCTATCACCTTTAGTATAAAGCTTGTTAGAAATCCAGTTTCCTGTAGCTTCATCTCCATCTTGGTTTGGATCAACAAGCTTAATTTTCTTATCTTTTTGCCAAGTTGGCGCCCCTTGAAGAATACTACCAACTATAAGATCATATTCACCAGGCTGTAAGTTGTTTACTGTTAACGATAAGCTATATGTTTCCATAGGAGATAATTGTATATCTCTCTTATCATAGACTGCTTTACCATTGCTATCTTGCAATGTTACGAAAACATTTGTTTTATCAGAAGCATGAGACATAATCTTAGCAGTTATATTAACCGTTCCATTTAAATCTAAATCATATTGATCTTTGAAGTCCATTAAATGAAGTTCATTTTTAACATGATTATTTCCTTGATAATATTGGAAACTCGTATCACTATATGGCTTAGCCGAAACTTGATAAATGCTTACCATCTCATCATTTGGTACAACCTCACCATTATTATTTTTGACTCCAGCGATAATGCTATCATTAAGTTCTTGAGAGCTGATTTGATTAATTTTATCAGTCATTTGTTTAATTAACTGATTTCTAGTCATACCTCTAGGAACTGTTACAAGTTCATACTCTTTCATCACCCCATCTTTAGAGACTTGTAAAATTACTCTATCTCCTTCACGAACATTTTCCTCGTTAATTGTAAAAGTGTTCATTTCAACTGGGAATTTATCTGATGGGTTTGTTGGTTCATGATCTCTAATATATTCCCATGGGCCCCATTGAGTAGCTCCCGGGACCACTCCTGGTTGTACCCACCATTTGTTAGCATAAATTTTACCTTCATAAATAACTTCTGTGCCTGGATCTGGATAGCTGCTATTTGGATCATACTCTTGAGGTCCACCAGTGCTGCCTCCGTTATCAGTACCACCTCCGTTATCAGTACCACCTCCGTTATCAGTACCACCTCCGTTATCAGTACCACCTCCGTTATCAGCATCTCCGTCAGGTAAGATAACTGTTCCAGCTGGATGTTCATTAGTAAAATCAACATCTATTACATTACCAAAACTTGCACCTGTATCCCCAACATCCCACTCAGCAAAAATAACTTGATAACCAGATCTATCAGGTAAATCACAAGTAAGTGACTGAGGATTATTTGGTTGTGACTTGCCTGCAAAATAAGGTTCTGGATTGTAACAGTTTAGAGGTTGTGTCTCAAATTCATCCCTCTTTAAAGGCTCATTAGGATTCCAGTTTTGTTTTGTTATATAAAATCGAAAAGATGATAGATCGGTAGTGACGTGAGGGGCCGTGAATTTCCATGTAAATTTTGTTGGGCCAGATCTAACTACAACTTTTGCCCACCTACTTGAACTCTGTTCATTCATTAGTTCATAACCACTAACTCCAGACCCACCGATTTCGCCATCCATTTTGCCATTTTGAAATCTACCATCTCCATACTCCATTGATTGTGGTTCATAAATTGCTCTATTTCCACAACCCTTGTTTATACCCCTATCACACAAATCAACTCGACTAGCTGGTGCTGTAACCCATCCATGCGAATATGCTTCAGAACTAGCTAATAATGCTAACCCCGTTAATATTGTTAGTTTTTTAAGTTTCATGATAAGCTCCTTATCTATATTGTTTCAAAAATTCAGGCTTAATACCTGCACCAATAGTATTGCATAAACAAAAATAAGAATAAAAACGGTGAAAAATGATATATTTTTAATTAATTTATAATAATTTATAAATCTTCGTTTGAAGTGCTCAGTAGAATATACGTAACCAACATTAACTCCCTTATCATCTACTAAATACTACTTTAATAAATATACTTCTGCTATAAAATATTTTGACATTCTAGTTTTTCACAACACCATTAAATAATAGAATATTATCAATATATATATATCTATATATTTTTTATATTAATTTTTATAAAAAATTTCAAAAATTTATTTATGAAATACTGATACTCTTAATGTACAAATAAATTGCTATCACCTATATCCCTATGAAAAAAATACAAATGCCTGATACTTTAGTGATACTATTCTGTATCGCAATCCTCGTAGCAATCACAAGCTATTTCATACCAGTTGGTAAATTTGATGTAAAAAAAATCCAATACTCTTCAGATGGCCAAACATATTCTAGAAATGTATTAGTTGCTGATAGCTTTCAATATAAATTAGATTCTCAAGGCAATCCAGAAACATCTCCTGTCAAAGTCTTTGCAACTGAAAATAGTCAAAGTCGAGGTTTTACTAATTTTATATACAATGGTATAACCTCAGGATCAAAAGATGGTGGCGCTGTTGCAATTATAGCTTTCTTATTAATTATAGGAGGCTCTTTCGGAGTTCTTCTTAAAACAAAAGTTATTGACCAATCAATTCTTAGAGTAGTAAATAAATTCCAAAATAACAAAATCATCCTACTGCCTGTTTTATGTTTTATTTTTTCTTTAGGCGGCGCTGTATTTGGTATGGGAGAGGAAACCATTCCTTTTATAATGTTGCTTGTGCCAATTTTTGTACTTATTGGGTTTGACGCTCTGACTTGCACTGTGGTTATCTACTTAGCGACTCAAATAGGGTTTGCAACTTCTTGGATGAATCCTTTCTCAGTTAGTATTGTTCAAGGAATTGCAGAAATTCCAATATTATCAGGTAGCCTTTTTAGAATTATTATGTGGTTTGTATTTACTCTATCTATAAGTTTTTTTGCAATCATCTATGCACTAAAAATACAAAAGAAACCTCAATCCTCACCTATGTATATTTATGATAATTTCTATAGAAACTCTGATGACCATACTTTAGAACAAACACAAAAAATGTGTATCTATTCATGGTTAATACTCTTGAGTTTTATCGCTACGATAATATGGCTAGTGTATGGCGTAGTAGAACTAGGCTATTATATCCCCGAAATTGCGACACTTTTTACAATACTAGGACTATTAACTGGGCTGTTTGCTATAGTTGGTAAAGTAAATGGTATGAACTTAAGCATTGTTATTGATGCTTTCAAAAATGGTGCCAAAGATCTTTTACCTGTTTGTTTAATTATTGGTTTTGCTTATGGTCTGATATATCTTATGGGAGGCTCTAACCCCCAAGATTACACTATGCTAAACACCGTATTACACTATGCTTCAGAAGCTATATCAGGTACCAATGAATATGTATCTGCTATAGGGATGTTTTTCTTCCAATCAATATTTAACTTCTTTGTTACATCTGGCTCAGGCCAAGCAGCTCTTACCATGCCAATTATGTCGCCATTAGCAGACCTAACGGGCCTAAGTAGGCAAATTGCTGTCTTAGCATTCCAACTTGGTGATGGCTGGACACATTGCTTAATGCCTACATCAGCTACACTTATGGCTGTACTTGGTGTTGCAAGAATACCTTATGGGTTATGGCTAAAATTCATCTTTAAATTCTATCTATATCTAATGACTTTAAGCTCTATTATGATAATTATAGCTGTGTACATAGGATATAAATAAAATCTCAACCATGTAAATATTTATTCAAATTATACGCAATAAAATCCTTGATATCGAATATTAATTTGATAATATGAATAAATATTCAAATAAACAACTGGTAGTAAAAATGTCAATCTCATATCAAAAAGTCGCAAGTCATGAAGCAAAAAAAGGTGATTTCAAACGTTGTCTTCTGCTATACTCAGGTGGGCTTGATACATCAGTTATGCTCAAGTGGATTCAAGAAGAATATGATGTTGAAGTTGTTGCTTTAACTATAAATATTGGTCAAGTTGCTGATAATCTAGAACAAATAAAACAAAAAGCTATCAGCTTAGGTGCTATAGATGCTGTGGTGTATGATGCCAAAAATCGTTTTGCAGATGAGGTTATAAGCAAAGCTATTAAAGCAAATGCTGATTATCAAGGTGGCTATGCTCTTTCAACTCCTCTTGGCAGAGTTATTATTTCAGAGATAGCTGTTGAAGTAGCTAAGAAATATGATTGTCAAGTTGTTGCTCATGGTTGTACAGGCAAAGGTAATGATCAAGTTCGTTTTGAAAGCTATCTAACAACATTAGATGAAAATATAAAAACAATTGCTCCTGTTAGAGAATGGGGAATGGGTAGAGAACAAGAATTAGAATACGCTGAAAAACATGGTATTCCAGTTAAGCAACAAAAAGATAAACCTTACTCTTATGATGAAAATATGTGGGGTAATACCGCAGAAGGTGGCGAAATAGAACATTCAAATTTAATTGCTCCTAAAGAGGCAATTTTACAATGGTGTAAGACTCCCGAAAATGCTCTTGATAAACCACAAAATGTTACCCTAGAGTTTGTCGAAGGTATACCAATCAAGCTAAATGGAAAAGCTATGCCTTTAGGAGAGCTAATAATGCAATCTAATAAAATAGGTGGCGAACATGGTGTTGGGGTATTTAACCTTATTGAAGATAGATTGATTGGTCTAAAAGTTAGAGGTATTTATGAAAACCCAGGTGCTAGCATTATAATAGCTGCTCACAAAAAGCTTGAGCAACTTGTTTCTACCCGTCAGGAAAATGAGCTAAAAACATTTATGGACAACAAATGGGCTTACCTTGCTTATGCTGCTGAATGGTATAACCCTGTTATGAATAATATTCTTGCATTTATCGAAGAGCAAAATAAAAAAGTAACAGGAAAAGTGACTGTATCTTTATATAAAGGTAATATAGAAGTAGTAGCAGTCGAATCACCATTTTCTATGCTAAAACCTGAGTTAGCAACTTTTGAAGCTGGTGGCGATTTATTTAATCATAATGCTTCTGCTGGATTTATAGAACTTCACAGCTTAGCTCAACGTACAGCATATTCAATAACGAAAAATAGGAAGTAATATTATGAGCAAAAAACTTTGGCAAACAGAAACAGATAAGCTCTTACCTATAGTTGAAAAATATACTGTAGGTCAGGACCATATACTTGATCAGAAACTATTAAAATACGATCTACAAGCTAGTTTAGCTCATGCAAAAATGCTTTATAAGATGAAAATCATTACTAAAGATGAACTTAATCTTCTCAAAAAAGGATTACAAGAAATACAAGAGCTCCTATCTAACAATGAATTTAGAATAACTCAAGGTCAAGAAGATGGTCATACTGCAATTGAACAGTATTTATGTACGCATTATGGTGAAGTTGGCAAAAAGATACACACAGGTAGAAGTAGAAATGATCAGTCATTAGTGATGCTACGTCTTTTCATGATAGATAAGATTCAATTCTTAGAAAAAACTATTCAAGAGAATATCTACACTCTTCGCTCTAAAGCTAGTAAATTCAAAAACATACCCATGCCTGGCTATACGCACATGCAAAAAGCAATGCCAACTACGGTTGCAACTTGGTTGGGTTCTTTTGCTGATGCACTAGCAGACACTCTATTACTAATATCAGCTACTAGCAAAGTTATTAACCAAAACCCCCTAGGATCAGCATCAGGATTTGGTATCAACAACTTCAAACATGATAAAGAATATACTACCGAACTGCTTGGCTTTAATAGAACACAAGACAACCCTATTTATTGCGCATTCTCTAGAGGGTATTTTGAAAAGCTGACACTACAAACATTCTCAAACCCTATAAGCATCTACTCAAGATTTGCTAATGATATGATGTTATTTACAATGGCAGAATTTGATTACTTTAGTCTAAACAACTCATATACGACAGGGTCATCAATTATGCCTCAAAAACGTAATTATGATTTATTTGAAATCATGAGAGGCAATGCAAAATTGTATCAAGGTTACCTCCAACAAATCACTTCTATAATTGATAGTGTCCCTAGTGGTTATAATCGTGACTACCAACTAACAAAACTACCATTCTTTGAAGCTATAACTCTAATCGAAGATACCGCTTTATTATTTAACTCAACAATCAAGGATTTGAATGTTCATATAGATAAACTAGAGCAAGCAATGACCCCTGACTTGCATGCTACCGAAGAAGTATATAAATTAGTAGAACAAGGTCTGTCTTTCCGTGATGCTTATGTAGCTATCAAACTTAAACTAAATAAATAATTCTAGTATTTTTGCAAAAAATAGATATATTCTTCTGAAAAGCTTATAATTGCGATATCTCAATATCGTTAAAATAACGAAGGCTGAAATAAGACAGTGGTTAGTTTATATAAGGGAAATTTATGGATAAATCTGATATTTATAACGATCTAAGACAGCTCATTCTTAGCAAAGAATTTTCTTCTCAGAACGATATCTGTGATACTTTGGAGCGCCTAGGCTATAGTGCTAGCCAGTCAAAAGTTAATAGAATGCTCAAAAAAATCGGTGCCGTTAAAGTCAAAAATGAGAAAAGTACTCTAGTATATAAAATACCCAATGAGCCAGCTCCTCCAATAATGACTGATAATATTTCATCTTTAGTTATCAAGATTGATGCAAATGAAGCTATTGTTATAATCGATACTGCACCAGGTGCTGCACAATTAGTAGCAAGGACTTTAGACTATAATAAAAATAGCTTTGAAATAATTGGTATAGTAGCCGGTGATGACACAATTTTTGTTGCTCCATCATCAATCAAAAATATTAAAAAATTAAAAACGAACATAGAAAACTTTTTATTTTCAAAGATTTAGATTTTTTATTATACTCACAGCTTCTAAAATAGTTTCTTCGCCTATAGTCAATGGTGGTAGAAGTCGAATAGTATTATTTCTAGTTTTTACAGCAAGTATTCCTAGATTTAAAAGTTCTTGATAAAAACTCTCAAAATATTGCGGATATATTTGCAAAGCAATAAATAAACCTTTTGCTCTTATTTCTTGGATATATTTAGAATTTATTTTTTTTAACTGATCTACAAATAAGCTTCCTAAAGCTTCAGCTCTCTCAGCTAAAGATTCTTCATCCAAAATACTAAGAGCCTTATACGCTATAGCAGAAGCCAATGGATTTCCTCCAAAAGTACTACCATGATCACCAGGGTGTAACACTTCCATAAGATCTTCTTTGCCTAGAAACAGTGAAATAGGTAATACTCCTCCTCCCAAAGATTTCCCCAATGTCATCCCATCAGGATCTAAACCATAATGCTCTTTAGCAAAATTTTTGCCAGTACGTCCCATACCTGTTTGTATCTCATCTAGAATAAACAACACATTATTCTTTTTGCAAATTTCTTGGCACTTATACAAATACTCCTCATTTGGAATAATCACTCCACCCTCACCTTGGATAGGCTCAATAATTATTGCTGCTGTATTTTTTGTAATAGCTTTTTCAAGAGCATCTAAGTCATTATAAGGTATTGAGATAAAACCTTGAGGCATTGGACCAAACTTATCTTTATACGCATGATTCGATGATGTACCTATTGCCGTTATTGTTCTACCATGAAAGCTATTATCAAAAGTTATTATCTCTACCAAACCATCTGGAATCTGCTTTTTCACATATCCCCACTTTCTAGCTACTTTTATTGCAGTCTCTATAGCTTCAGCACCACTATTCATAACTATAGCCTTATCCATACTTGTTAGCTCACAAGCTTTCTTTAATAAATTTGCCAAAGGCTCATTGTGAAAAAGTCTTGGCACAACTGAAATTTTATTCACTTGCTCAAACAGAGCTGACAAAATTTTAGGGTTATTATGTCCAAAATTTACAGATGAAATACCTGTTGCCATATCGATATATTTTTTACCCAAACCATCATATACATAAGCATTTTCCCCTTTGACTATATTTATAGGCATGGCTGCTACTATATTTGCACCATACTGCTTTGTAATATTAACAACTGCTTTCATAACTTTTTCCCTCACATCAAATGAATAAATAAACACAAATCAATCTTTATTGTAAATTTTTATTCTTTTTTGGTAAATAATTATTCACAGCAAGTTTTTAAAATGTTACAGTGTTCATCAAGTATTACGAGTTGTGAGCAAATAATGATTTCGAAAATATGCATAGCTGGAATAAATGGTTACACAGGCCAGCTTCTTAAAGAATTAATAAGTAAACACCCCCATTTTAAATTAGTTGGGAGCTTAGGAATATCTAAGCAAGAAAATAAAGAATACACATACTCTTTGGATGAATTAAGTGCTGAAAACTTCGATGTGGATTTTTTATTATTAGCTACACCAGCAGAAATTTCTATAGAGATACTACAAAAACTCTATGAGAAGAATATAAAAACAAAGGTCTTAGACCTAAGTGGCGCCTTTAGACTAGATAAAGGTTTATTAGCATCTTGGTATGGATTGTCTCACTCTATTGAAGGCATAGAACAAGGTGCCAAATATGGACTTTCTCCATATGTTAAATTTACTCAGCAAGATACCATAATAGCGAACCCTGGATGCTATGCCACATGCGCATTATTATCACTACTTCCCCTACTAAAGCATAATCTAATAAAATCCAACAATATAATTATAGATGCCAAATCAGGAGTCTCTGGAGCAGGGAAAAAACCAAGACAAGATCTAATGTTCTCAGAGATGCTTAACAACTTTTTTCCATATAAGATTGGTAAACATCAACATATTCCTGAGATTCTAAAAGCTTTAACGGAGTTTGATATTAAAGAAGATGAGCTTTATTTCAACACAAGTATGTTACCGATTCATTCTGGAATTGCGATGACAATTTATGCTGATTTAAATTTAGAAACTACAACTTCAGAAGAGAATATTAGAGGTTTAGTTAGCGATGCTTATAACAAAGAATATGCTGACTATCCTTTATTTAAATTCATTGATATAGCAGCAGAGACAGATAGTACAGAAGTATCATCATTTCTGTCAATTAAAAGCATAGTTGGCACACCCCGCACTCATTTAGGATTTTCGATTAAAAATAATAAAATCATAATTTTTTCTTTTATCGATAACTTACTAAAAGGCGCTGTTACTCAAGCGATTGAAAACTTAAACAGCTATTACGGGCTTCCTATAACCACAGGATTATAAAAAAGGAGATAGACATGGAGAGCTTATTTAGAACAAAATTACCAAAAGGATTTTTAGCAGGTGGTGTAAACTGTGGTGTTAGGCTCTATCGTCCAGATCTAGGAGTTATAATTTCAGAAGAAAACTGTAAAGCTGTAGGAGTTTTTACAAAAAATAAATACAAAGCTGCACCGATTAAATATTGTATGAATTTGTTACCAGCAGGTAATATCAAAGCGATCATAACAAATAGTGGTCAAGCTAATGCTGCTACAGGAGAAATAGGCGATAAACACAACCAGCAGGTGGTTGATAGTTTAGCGACAGAACTAAACTGTTCATCTGAGCAAGTCTTGATTGCCTCCACTGGTGTTATTGGTCAACCAATGGCTACTGATAAAATAACATCTGCTATACCAAAACTAGTAAATAGCGTATCTAATATTGCTGATAAATTTGCAATCTCAATACTAACAACAGACCTACTACCTAAATCTGTCTATAAGAAAATACAGCTATCCACAGGGGAAATCACTATTACTGGAATTTGCAAAGGTTCTGGAATGATAAACCCAAATATGGCAACAATGCTTGGATATTTTCTAACAGATGCTGATATAGATATTCGTTTAGCTCAAGAAATCCTTAGAGAGTCAAGTGATAACAGTTTCAATATGATCTCAGTAGATGGTGATATGTCTACAAATGATTGTGTATTTATGCTGGCAAATGGCGCAAGTGGTATTGAAGTTTCATCTGATGAAGATATAAAGATATTCAAAGAAGCATTACATGAAATAGCTGTGATTTTAGCTAAAAGCATTGCTCGTGATGGCGAAGGAGCAACCAAGCTTATCGAAGCAAAAGTTACAGGTCTAAACGATGAAACACTTTCCAAAGAGTTAGCAAAGAAAATAATCTCTAGCTCTTTAGTCAAAACAGCAGTATATGGGGAATCTCCAAATTGGGGAAGAGTTTTAGCAAAAATTGGCGAAGTTGATATAGATGAGCAAACTCTAGAAAGTTGTCAGATATTTATGCAAGGACAGAAGATCTTCACAAACGGTCTACCTGTTTTAGATGATTTAACAAATCTTAAAAATGCCATGAAAGAAGATACTGTAACTATTGATGTCACATTTTCTCAAGGAAACCAACAAGCAATAGCATGGGGCTGTGACCTAACTCAGCAATACGTAAATATAAATGCGGATTATTTATCATGAAAGAATTAGCAAATAAAAGAATCTTAATAAAACTAGGTGGCTCAGTACTTGAAGATGAAAAAGTGATGAAAAACCTATGTATTGATATAAAAAACCTAAAAGAAGCTGGGGCAGAAATAATCATTGTCCACGGTGGTGGTAAATTTATAACCAAGTGTCTAGAAAAGCACAATGTTCAAACAAAATTTCTAGATGGTTTAAGAGTTACTCCAAAAGAACATATGGAGATAATTCAAATGGCTCTATACAGAGTTAACAAAAAGCTCTCGCAAATGTTTAGTAGTATCAATTTAGATGGTATTAGCATATCTGGTGAGGATAGTAACTTAGTTACTTGTAGCCTAATCGATAAAGATAAATATGGTTATGTTGGTTTAGTCAAAGATGTTGATCCTACAGTTATTCTAAAATCTCTACCTCAAGGGCTAATACCTATAGTTGCAACGATTTGTCTTACCGATAAATTTGAGTCAGTAAATGTCAATGCAGATAATGTTGCATCAGAGCTTGCTATTATTTGTGATGTCGATGAGCTTATCTATATAACTGATCAAAATGGTGTACTTGATAATAATGGTAATTTAATCAAAAGCCTTTCAGTGAAAGATATTTCAAAACTAATTGAAAGTAAAACAGCTATTGGTGGAATGAGTATCAAACTTGACTCAATAAAAAACTTTTTAAATTGCTCAAAAAAAACCATCAGCATACTAAATGGTAATCAAGAAAAAATTTTAACCAAAAAAATATTATTTAATGCAGAAGAACTAGGAACAACTTGTGTATTTGGAGGAGGAATATGAAAAACTTATCTTTTAATCATCTACTTTCAGGGGCAGAAATAACAACTAAGGATTTTGAAAATATAATTCAAATAGCCCAGGATATGAAAATTAATCCTCAAAAATATAACCATGCCTTAAAAGATAAGATTATTGCGCTGATTTTTGATAAACCATCTCTTAGAACTCGTTTTAGTTTTTCTGCTGCTATTATCGAAATGGGTGGTAATCTAATCGAGAGCGTCTCTGCCTCTAGAAAAAATGAACAACCCAAAGATTTTATTAGAGTGATACAAAACTATTGTTCTGCTGTTGTGATTAGAACTTTCGCAGATAGCGATGTTGAGGAAATGGTTTCTTACTCTAAAGTTCCAATTATAAATGCTTTGACAGATTTATATCATCCTTGTCAAACATTAGCAGACTTACTAACATTAAAAGAAGTTTTTGGTAGTTTAGACTCACTAAAAATAGCTTATATAGGTGATTCTAACAATATCTTATACAGTTTGTTATTATTAGCTAATACTATCGGCTTGGAAGTACATTACGCTTGTCCAAAAGGTCATAAACCAGATCAAAAGATTTTAGATCAACTTCAAGATCTAAGTATCGCAAAAGGTTTTGATGACCCTAAAGAAGCTGTGAAAGGATGTGATGCTGTATATACTGATGTCTGGTGTAGCATGGGCTTTGAACCAACAGCAGAAGATTCTTTCGCAGGATTTCAGGTAAATAAAGAGCTAATGTCATATGCAAATGATAATGCTATCTTTATGCATTGTATGCCTATGGAAAGAGGCAAAGAAGTTAGCGAAGATCTCCCAGATGATAAATGTTCGGTTATTTTCCAACAAAGTTTAAATAGAAAATTTGTGCAAAAAGCTCTTTTATACATTATGATGGGAGATTTAAAAACAAATTAAAAAATATATTTCTAGATAAGATGATTAAGAAAAAAGAATAGAATAAAAAGAAAAACTATTTGATATATTTGTTCACAAGCTTAACAAAGGCCATTGGATCTTCTATCTTAGCACCTTCAACAAACATTGCCTGAAGAAGTAAAAGCTCTGATAAGTCTCCAAATACTTCAGTATCAGCTTCATCTTTTAGCTTTTGTACTAAATTATGTTCTGCATTAAGCTCAAGAATAGGCTTCATACCCATACCAGGCATAAACCCTTGACCAGCTTCTTCCATCATCTTCTGCATGTGTAGACTCATACCATAGTCATTTACAACCACACAGCTTGGAGAATCTGTCAAACGCTTAGACAAGCGTACATCTTCAACCTTATCTTTTAGAACTTCTTTAATTTCTTTTAAAACACTTTCAAAGTCTTTCGCTTCTTTCTCAAATTTCTCTTTGTTCTCTGGAGTCTCAAACTTATCAAGATCGATATCACCCTTGATAATAGACTTCATATGCTTACCATCAAACTCAGTCAAAGTAGACATCATCCACTCATCGATTCTATCTGTCATCAAGATAACTTCGATACCTTTCTTCTTGAATGCTTCAAGTTGTGGGTTATTTGCAGCAGCCTTATAACTATCAGATGTAATATAGTAGATAGTATCTTGACCATCTTTCATACGTGAGATGTAGTCAGCTAAAGAAACTGTTTGCTTGGCATCACCACTTTCTGTAGTTGCGAATCTCATTAAACCAGCAATTTTCTCTTTATTTGAATGATCATCAGAAACGCCTTCTTTAAGCACTTGACCAAAGTTATCCCAGAATTTTTGATATTTCTCAGTATCTTTATTTGCAAGCTTTTTAAGCTCTCCTAATATCTTAGATGCAGTAGCTTTTCTGATTTTATCAATAACCTTGTTATGCTGTAAAATCTCACGCGATACATTAAGTGGTAAATCAGCAGAGTCAATAACACCTTTAACAAATCTTAAATATGGAGGTAATAGTTCTTTATTCTCCATAATAAATACTCTACGCACATATAAAGATAAACCATAATCTTTATCTCTATTCCAAAAATCAAAAGGCTTATTCTCTGGAATATATAGCAAGCTGTTGTACTCAAGATTACCCTCTACTTTATTATGAGACCACATCAAAGCATTAGCAAAATCATGAGATATATACTTATAAAACTCTTGGTACTCTTCGTCACTTATTTCATCTTTTGATCTTAACCAAATAGCTTTAGTATTGTTTACAGTCTCATACTCATCTTTGATTGTTTGCTCACCCTTATCATTAGTTTCAACTTTTTTCATTTGAATCGGTGTATTAATACAATCAGAATACTTATTAACTAAACCTTTTAGTAAGTGATACTCGAGCAGATCTAATTGATCTTCTTTTATATGAAGAGTTATTTCTGTACCACGCTTGTCTTTAGTAATAGTCTCGACTGTAAAGCCATTTTTTGCATCAGAAATCCATTTAGTTGCCTGAGCTTTATCTTGGCCTGCTTTTCTTGTTCTAACTGTAACCTTATCAGCAACGATAAATGAAGAGTAGAAACCAACACCAAACTGACCAATTAATTCATTATCTTTACTCTTGTCGCCAGTTAAGCTTTCTAAGAATTTTTTAGTTCCAGACTTTGCAATTGTACCAAGATTTTCAATAACCTCTTCTTCAGTCATACCAATACCATTATCACTAACAGTAATTGTTTTTGCATCTTTATCAAAATCAATTCTAATAGCATAATCAGTATCATTCTCATTCAAAGCTGCATTAGAGATACTTTCATATCTTAGCTTCTCGATAGCATCAGAACTATTAGATACAAGCTCTCTTAAGAATATCTCACGGTTTGAATATAGTGAATGGATCACAAGATGAAGTAATTTATCAACTTCTGTTTCAAATGTATATTTTTTCTCTGACATTTATATAACCCTCTTTTGTTATACTTTTTTCAAATAACTTAATCACAAGTATCTATATGAGAGTCATTGCTATTTTTTCAAGATTTTTTAGTATATAAAAAATGTCTTTTTAGATAATTATTCTACTTTTTGTTTATTTTTGGCAACCACCTCTCTTTCTTGACGGATTTCGTCAATAAAAGCACCTCCAATCAAACCACTTGGAATAGCAAAAACGCCAATTCCCAACATAGAAACTATAGCTGCTATTAATCTACCCAAGAGTGTAATTGGATACATATCTCCATAACCTACTGTTGTTAGAGTAATAACACCCCACCACAAAGTATTAGATATAGATGAAAAAACCTGAGGTTGGGCTTCATGCTCAGCATAAAACATCAAGATACAAGATATTATCAATATCACAAAAATTAAGCAGTATGATACTAACAGTTCGAGATAGATTTTTTTAAATACATTAATCAATCTATTCATTATCGCTGTATTTTGGAAAATTTTGAATACTCTTAGTAACCTCAATGCTATTAATTCATGAGAATTAATACCAAACAATGATAATATTAATGGTAAAAATATCGCTATAAAATCAATAACATTATAAAAACCAAAAACAAAAACAAACTTTCTACGTGCTAAAAAAAATCTGATAATGTATTCTATAGAAAAAATAGCTGAAAAAGCTATATTTATATAATTCAAATAATTAATATCGCCATAATCGATCTGAGCAATTAAAGTAAATGAATTTATAATAACAAGAATGACTATTATACTCTGATAAATTTTTTGTAGCATATAATAAGATAATATTTTTCAAAACTCTATTATTAAGAGTTTAGCAAAATTTATAAGGGTAAGTTAAATTAAAAATAGATATATCTGTTTGAGATAAATATAGAATACAGAAAAAAGATTATTATTCTTCGTCAGCAGCTTCTTCTACCTGAGGTCTATCAACCAATTCAATGAAAGCCATAGGAGCTTTATCACCAAATCTATAACCACACTTAAGAATTCTAGTATAACCACCAGCTCTTTCTGCGTAACGAGCACCAAACTCTTCAAAAAGCTTAGTAACAGCAGCTTTATTTCTTAAGAAATCAAAAGCTTGTCTTCTAAGAGCAACAGATTGTGCTTTAAACTCATTAGAGTTGACATCTAATTCATTTCTTAGCTTATGTTCTCTTTTAGCTAAAGTAACTAAAGGCTCAACTATAGTTCTTAACTCTTTTGCTTTAGGTAAAGTAGTTTTGATAAGCTCATGATTAATCAAAGATGCTGACATATTCTTAAACATAGCTTTTCTATGACTACTAGTTCTTCCGAACTTACTTCCTTTTTTACGATGTCTCATAGTAATTACTCCTTTATAGTTAATATTATATGATTACTATATATTTATTTTCCTTCAACTAGTTCTCTAAAGTTATCAATTTGAACACCTAAAGATAAACTATTGTCTATTAATATTTGCTTGATCTCATTTAGAGATTTTTTACCTAAATTAGGTATCTTCATAAGCTGCGACTCTGAATATTGTACTAAGTCACCTAAATACTTAATATTCTCTGCTCTTAAGCAGTTAGATGACCTAACGGTTAACTCTAGGTCATCAATTGGTTTAAGTAATATAGGATCAATATTAGAATCCAATAGTGCATCTCCAGTCTTACCATTACTTGGTACTCTAAGAGATACAAATACAGATATCTGTTCACAGAAATACTCTAATGCTTTTGTAACAGCTGCTAGTGGTTCAATAGTACCATTTGTTTTCACAAACACTTCTAATGTCTCACTATTTCCATTATCAAAAATTTCAAAAGCAACTCTTTTTATAGGATTGAAATCCGCATCAACAGCGATGTCTCCAACATTTTCTAGCTCAGTTGGTAGTGCCGAAAGAATTCCAACATTTCTACCCACACTAACAGTAGCTATCAGACTAAACTCTCTTTCGTTAGTTAGAGTAGCAATAGGCTGATCTTTGTTGATAATTTCTATGCCTTGAGTTGTTTTAAAATCTCCTGCAGTTACAACACCAGATTTAGTTACTGATAGTTCTAATTCTACTTTTGCTACACTTTTATCAAGCTTTATTGCAACTTTTTTTAGATTAGAAACAATCTCAACAACATCTTCTTTAACATCTTCTAAAGTCGAATATTCGTGTAACACACCATCTATATTGACTTTGATTATAGAAGCACCTGATAATGAAGATAACAAAAATCTTCTAATAGAGTTACCAAGGATATGAGCCATACCTTTTTCTACAGGAGAAACTTGAATTTTATATCCAAAAGCCCCTAACTCTTCTTTAAGCTGTATATTA
Organism: Francisella salina; assembly: GCF_000219045.1. Taxonomy (NCBI): domain Bacteria; kingdom Pseudomonadati; phylum Pseudomonadota; class Gammaproteobacteria; order Thiotrichales; family Francisellaceae; genus Francisella; species Francisella salina. Next base: position 249,350 of record NC_015696.1, on the reverse strand, counting down.
GGTACAAATTCCTGATTTGAATTATTATTACTCACTAAAAAAATCTCCTTGAAATAAGGCTATCTACGAGTCTTTAAAAAATAATAAAATTATTACTTAGAGTAAAGCTCGATGATTAATTGTTCATTTATATCTGCAGATAATTCTGATCTATCTGGTGAAGACTTCATAGTACCTTCTAGTGAATCAGTATTTACATCAATCCAAGAAAGTTCTTTTCTGTGCTTAGCAAGCTCAACAGCATTTTGAATTCTTAACTGCTTTTTAGCTTTCTCTCTAACTGCAACTATATCACCAGATTTAACTTGCGCTGAAGGAACATTACAAGTATGTCCATTAAGCATAATACCTTTATGTACAACAAGTTGTCTAGCTTCTGCACGCGTAGCAGCAAAACCCATTCTATAAACAACATTGTCTAGTCTTGACTCTAAAATCTCTAATAAAGTAGCACCTGTGTTACCTTTTCTTCTATTAGCTTCAAGATAGTATTTTTTGAATTGACCTTCTAAAACACCATACATACGACGAAGTTTTTGCTTTTCTCTTAACTGTAAACCATAGTCAGATAGGCGCGCTCTTCTTGCTCCATGTTGCCCCGGTGCAGTATTCATTTTACATTTTTCGTCGTTAGCTTTTACACCACTTTTTAAAAATAAGTCAGTACCTTCTCTTCTAGAAAGCTTACATTTTGGTCCTAGATATCTAGCCATTATTAATTTCCCTTTAAAATATTAAACACGACGTTTCTTAGGAGGACGACAACCATTATGCGGTAATGGAGTCACATCTGTTATGCTTGTAACTTTTAAGTTTTTAGCATTTAAAGCTCTAACAGCAGAGTCTCTACCTGAACCTGGTCCCTTTACTAAAACATCTACGTTTTTAACACCATATTCAAGAGCCATATCAGCGGCTCTTTCAGCAGCTACTTGAGCAGCAAAAGGTGTACTTTTTCTCGAACCTCTAAAGCCACTACCACCAGAAGTAGCCCAAGATAAAGCATTACCTTGTCTATCTGTGATAGTTACTATAGTGTTATTAAAAGATGAGTAAATATGAGCAACTGCATCAGTCACTACTCTTTTTACTTTTTTCTTTGATGATCTAACAGACTTAGCCATATAATCTACCCTTTAATCTTTATAGTTATAATTGTATTTTACGCCTTGATTGGCTTTCTTGGACCTTTACGAGTACGTGCATTAGTCTTCGTTCTTTGTCCTCTTACAGGAAGGCTACGACGATGTCTTCTACCTCTGAAACAACCTAAGTCCATAAGTCTTTTTATGTCCATAGAAACTTCACGGCGTAAATCACCTTCTACCGTAAATTTAGCAACTTCTGTTCTCAAAATTTCAATCTGTTCTTCAGATAAATCTTTAATTTTAACAGTTGGATCTACTTTGCAAGATTGGCAAATTTGTTGCGCTCTTGTTTTACCTATTCCATAAATTGAAGTTAATCCTATCACTGTATGTTTATGAACAGGAATATTAACACCAGCTATACGAGCCATCTAATTCACTCCTAATAATTATTCTTAATTTAGTTACTATCTATCGCATTTTGTAACTTGCTAGGATAGCTTTTTAAAAACAAATAATCAAGCTTTATTTAATTTGCTTGATTGTTTAACCTTGTCTTTGCTTATGTCTAGGGTCTGTACATATCACACGAACTACTCTATTACGTTTGATAACTTTACAGTTTCTACACATTTTCTTAACTGAAGCTCTAACTTTCATTTTAATTTCTCCAATAATATTTCTCTATTTTCTCTTACCACTAAGATTTGCTTTCTTTAGTAAAGAATCATATTGTGTTGACATCATATGAGATCTAACTTGAGCCATAAAGTCCATCATCACAACTACTACAATTAGCAAAGATGTACCACCAAATGTAAAAGAAAGTCCTTGAGCGAAGAACTTAACCACAAAAATTGGTAATAAACATATAGCTGTAATATAAAGTGAACCTACTAAAGTTAGTCTAGTCATAACTGCATCAATATACTTAGCTGTCTGCTCACCAGGTCTTACACCAGAAATGTAAGCTCCAGATTTTTTCAGATTATCTGCTGTTTCTTTTGGATTAAACACCAATGAAGTATAGAAGAAACAAAAGAAAATAATTGTCGCAGCAAATACTACAGTATAGACAATACTTCCAGGTTGCAACATTTCTGCAACATCTGCAAACCAACCAAGTGAATTATAGTTAGATAACCAACCAAGCAAAACACCGGGCACCATAAGTATAGATGATGCAAAGATTGCTGGAATCACACCTGCCATATTTAACTTTAATGGTAGATGGCTAGTCTGAGCAGCAAACATTTTTCTACCCTGCTGCCTTTTAGCATAGTTTACTGTAATTTTTCTTTGAGCACTCTCCATGAATACCACAAAAGCAATAACAAGCAAAAGAAGTATCAATAGAACCCAAACAGATAAGTAAGATATTACATGTTGATTAGCTTGAGATAGCGTATTAGAAATTTCAAATGGTAGATTAGCAACGATACCAGAGAAGATTAGTAGTGATATACCGTTACCTACACCTCTTTCTGTAATTTGCTCACCCAACCACATTAAAAACATACTACCAGTAGTAACAGAAACAATTGTAGTTAAATAAAATAACCCCATATTGCTTGTAGTCACTAAGCCATCTTGATGTAATACAAATGCAACAATACCAAATGATTGTACTATAGCCAAAGCAAGTGTCAAATATCTTGTATATTGGGTTATCTTCTTTTGACCAGATTCACCTTCTTTTTTAAGCTCTATAAATTTAGGATATACAGCTGAAAGCATCTGAAAAATAATAGATGCCGAAATATATGGCATCACACCCAATGCAAAGATACTCATTTGAGTAAGAGCGCCACCAGAGAACATATTAAACATACTCATCAAACCACCTGTTGATGAGTGCTGATTTGATATAATCTCGACCAATTTAGTAGGATCAATATTTGGAATAGGAATATATACCCCTAATCTAAATACTAATATAGCGATAACCACAAAAATTAATCTAGATTTTAATTCACCTGTTGTACCAGAAGCACTGTTATACTTTGACATATCTTAAATCTTACTCTACCTTACCACCAGCTTTTTCGATAGCTTCTTTAGCACCTTTTGTGCAAGCTATACCTTTAAGGCTAACAGCTTTTTGGATTTCTCCACTTGCTACTACTTTTACTGATTTAATATCTTTTCTTATAAGACCAGAGTCTTTTAAAGCATCAAGAGTTACTTCTTCTAGAGCTACATTATTCAATTCATGTAGTCTAATTTCAGCAACAAATCTTTTAGACGCAGAAGTAAAACCAAACTTTGGTAGTCTTCTTTGTATAGGCATCTGACCGCCTTCAAAACCTACTTTATGATAGCCACCTGAACGTGCTTTTTGACCTTTGTGACCTTTACCAGAAGTTTTACCTAATCCACTTCCAATACCACGTCCAAGTCTTTTCGGAGCACTCTTAGAGCCAGCAGCAGGAGCAATTGTATTTAATTTCATCTTATACTACCCCTCTATCTTAACCATATAATATATTTTGTTCGCCATACCACGATTTTCAGGAGTATCTAACACCTCAACAGTATGGTTTATTTTTCTAAGACCTAAACCTCTAGCTGATGCTATATGGTTTTCTTTACGGCCAATTAAGCTTTTTGTTAAAGTAACTTTAAATGTTTTAGCTTGAGTCATTTTTAATTACCCCTGAATCTCTTCAACAGACAAACCTCTTTTCTCAGCGATCTCTTCTGGTGATTTAATTTTTGCCAAACCAGCTATCGTTGCTCTTACAACGTTTGCAGGATTAGTTGAGCCATAAGTTTTTGCTAAAACGTTGTGTACACCAACAGCCTCAAAAACCGAACGCATAGCACCACCAGCAATAATACCAGTACCAGCAGATGCAGGTTGCATAAATACTTTTGAAGCACCATGATTAGACATAGTAGCATACCATAACGTATCGTTATTAAGATTAACTGATACCATGTTTTTCTTAGCGTTTTCCATAGCTTTTTGGATAGCAGCAGGTACTTCTCTTGATTTACCTCTACCTACTCCAATTCTACCTTTACCATCACCCACAACAGTTAAAGCGGCAAAGCTCATAATTCTTCCACCTTTTACTGTCTTAGAGTGTCTCTTAACACTAACTAACTTTTCAATCAGCTCTTCGTTTTTTTTCACTTCATTAGACATAATGAATAATCATCCATATTTTATTTATTAAAACTGAAGACCATGCTCTCTAGCAGCCTCTGCTAAAGCTTTAACACGTCCATGATACTTATATCCAGATCTATCAAAAGCAACCTGTGAAATACCCTTTTCCTTACATCTGTTAGCAATAACTTCACCAACAATTGCAGCAGAATTAACATTACCAGTATATTTACACTTTGCCTTCACGTCTTTTTCTACAGTAGACGCCGCAGCTATTACAGTAGAACCATCACCAGATATTACTTGAGCATATACATGCTTAGGTGTTCTATAAACACACAGTCTAGTATGACCAAGCTCTTTTAGTTTAATTCTAGTACGTTTACTACGACTTAAACGAGCAGTTTTTTTATTCATAATTATACTATCCCTTACCTAACTACTTCTTCTTAGCTTCTTTCTTCGCCACATACTCATCTTCGTAGCGAACACCCTTACCTTTATATGGCTCAGGCTTTCTATAATCTCTGATTTCAGAAGCTACTTTACCTAAAAGCTCTTTATCAGCACCTTTAAGAACAATTTCTGTTGGAGCTGGAGTTTCAGCTGTTATACCCTGTGGCAACTTGTAAACCACAGGATGTGAAAAGCCTAAAGTAAGATTAAGTTCGCTACCCTGAGCTTTAGCACGATAACCAACCCCAATAATCTTTAATTTTCTCTCAAAACCTTTACTTACACCTTCAACCATATTGTTGAGTATAGCTCTTGCAGTACCAGACTGAGCAACAGCATTCTTACTGCTATTATTAGGTGATACAGTTGCAACGCCATCTTCAACATTAAAAGTTACTTCTGTAGAAAAAGTTTTGCTTAAAGTTACTTTAGCTCCTTTAACTTCAACCTGATTACCAGCAGCAACATTTATCGTAACACCACTAGGGATAGCAACAGGTTTTTTACCTATTCTTGACATATCAAATCTCCTTGCTAACTTAAGCTACGTAGCCGATAATTTCGCCACCAACACCAAGATCTCTAGCCTTTCTATCACTTACCAAACCTTTAGATGTAGAGACAATAGCAACACCAAAACCACCATATACCTTAGGTAGCTCTTCATGAGACTTATAAATTCTCAAACTTGGTCTAGAAACTCTCTTTATCATCTCAATTACAGGCGTGCCTGCATGATACTTAAGTTCAATTTCAATTGAAGGATGACCTGCTGAAGTTGTGCCTTTTGAACAACCTTTAATATAACCTTCGTTAACTAAAAAGTTCGCGATTTCCATCTTCATTTTTGAAAATGGTACAGAAATAACTTCCTTCTCTGCAGAAAGACCATTTCTAATTCTTGTAAACATATCCGCGATAGGATCTTGCATACTCATAACTTAAATTCCTTATTACCAACTAGCTTTTTTCAAACCAGGAACATCACCTGCCATTGCATACTCTCTAAGCTTATTACGGCATAAACCAAACTTTCTGTATACAGCATGTGGTCTACCTGTAACTTTACATCTTCTTTGAACTCTAGAAGCTGAAGAGTTTACCGGTAACTTCTGCAGTTTAATTTGAGCTTCCCATTTTTGTTCTTCAGTAGAGTTTGTATCAAGAATAATAGCTTTTAGCTCAGCTCTTTTTTGAGCATATTTAGCTACTAATTTTTCTCTCTTCAACTCTCTCTGAATCATTGATTTTTTTGCCATTTAAAACCCCAATTTAAATTAAGACTTAAAAGGAAAACCAAATGCTTTAAGCAAAGCTCTTCCTTGATCATCATTTTTAGCTGTAGTAGTTATCGAAATATCTAAACCTCTGATAGAGTCAACTTTATCATAATCAATTTCAGGGAAAGAAATTTGCTCTCTCATACCTAAGCTATAATTACCTCTTCCATCAAAAGATTTAGCACTTAACCCCCTAAAATCTCTGATTCTAGGAATAGCAATTGTTATAAGTCTATCTAAAAATTCATACATACGCTCACCACGTAAAGTAACTTTAGCACCTATTGGCCATCCGTCACGAATTTTAAAACCAGCAATTGATTTTTTAGACTTAGTAACAACTGGTTTTTGACCAGCAATCGCTGTCAAATCATTTAACGCAAAAGTCATAATTTTCTTGTCTTTTGCAGCATCACCAACACCCATATTAAGAGTAATTTTCTCAATAGCAGGTACTTCCATTATATTATCCAGCCCTAGCTCAGACTTTAACTTAGCTACAAGCTCTTTTTGATAATAATCTTTTAATCTTGCCATAAAAACTTAGTCCTATAAGTCTACAAGCTCGCCATTAGATTTAAAGTAGCGAACCTTTTTCTCATCAACAAACTTGTAACCCACTCTATCTGCTTTTTCAGTAGCAGGGTTAAAGATAGCAACGTTAGAAGCATCAACAGGAAGTTCTTTCTCAACAACTCCACCTTCCACACCTCTATTAGGGTTAGGCTTAACATGTTTCTTAACAATATTAACACCTTCCACCAAAACTAAAGAACCGCCTTTAGCGAATGATTTAACAACGCCTCTACGACCCTTATCTTTACCAGCAATAACTATTACGTCATCACCTTTTTTTAATCTATTCATTATCTACACCTCAATAAATATAACTATAGTACTTCTGGTGCTAAAGATACGATCTTCATAAACTTCTCTGTACGTAGTTCTCTAGTAACAGGGCCAAAAATACGTGTCCCGATAGGTTGACCGTTAGCATTTAGAAGCACGGCAGCATTGCCATCAAAACGGACTTTAGAACCATCTTTTCTACGAACACCTTTAGCTGTTCTAACAACTACAGCATTATATACAGATCCTTTTTTAGCTTTACCTCTTGGAGCAGCTTCTTTCACAGTCACTTTTATAACATCTCCAATAGATGCATATCTGCGATGTGAACCACCCAAAACTTTAATACACTCTACTCTCTTAGCGCCACTGTTATCAGCAACTTGGAGTTCTGTTTGCATTTGAATCATACAAATAACCCTTAATTATTATTATATAAGACTGCTGAGTAATTTGCAGTCCGATAAATATACCAATAAACAAAAATAAAATCAAATTTATTATTTTTCTCTATGGATAATATCGACTAAACACCATTTCTTAGTTTTTGAATACGGTTTAGTTTCTTTGAACTTGATAACATCACCTTCTTTACATTCATTTTTCTCATCATGAACATAGTATTTTGTAGTTTTTTTAACAAACTTACCATATAAAGGGTGCTTAACATATCTTTCAGCTCTTACAACTACAGTTTTATCCATAGCTACGCTAGAAACTTTACCTTCTAACAATCTAATTTTATCGCTCATCTTCAAGGCACCTATTTATTCTTTTCTGATATTATTGTATTTATACGAGCAATATCTCTTTTTGCACTTTTAAACAAGTGATTCTTTTTTAATTGCCCTGTACCCTTCTGCATACGAAGAGAAAATAACTGTTGCAATAACTCTATTTTCGCTTCTTGCAATTGGTCAATACTTTTACCTCTATAATCTTTTAAAGTATCTTTTCTTTTCATTACATCACCTGCTTTTCAACAAAAGTTGTCTGCACTGGCATCTTAGCAGCAGCTCTAGCAAAAGCTTCACGCGCTAATTCTTCTTTTACACCAGTGATCTCATATAGTACACGACCCGGCTGAATTTGAGCAACCCAATATTCAACAGAACCTTTACCTTTACCCATACGAACTTCAAGAGGTTTTTGTGTAATTGGCTTATCTGGGAAGATTCTAATCCAAACTTTACCACCACGCTTAATATGACGAGTAATAGCTCTTCTTCCTGCTTCTATTTGTCTAGCAGTAACTCTACCTCTAGATGTCGCCTGTAGACCAAACTCACCAAAGCTTACTTTATTACCTCTGTGAGCCAAGCCTCTATTACGCATCTTCTGCTGTTTACGAAACTTTGTACGCTTAGGCTGTAGCATTATTTAGCTCCTTTTTTATTATTTTTCTGATTCAATTGACCAGGAAGAACTTCACCCTTATAGATCCAAACTTTAACGCCTATGATACCATAAGTCGTCAACGCTTGAGCTGTAGAATAATCCACATCTGCTCTAAAAGTTTGTAGAGGAACTCTACCATCTCTAGCCCACTCAGAACGAGCAATCTCAGCACCGCCTAAACGACCACTAACCATAATCTTGATACCTTTAGCACCTGATTTCATAGCAGCTTGCATAGCCTTTTTCATAGCTCTTCTGAACATTACTCTTTTTTCTAATTGCTGAGCTACACTATCAGCAACTAATTTAGCATCAATCTCTGGCTTACGCACTTCTTCAATATTAATCTGAACAGGTATACCCATTAACTTATTAACATCAGAACGTAATTTTTCAACATCTTCGCCTTTCTTACCAATCACGATACCAGGTCTTGCTGTATGTATTGTGATTTTAGCATTTTGAGCAGGTCTCTCAATTTGAATCTTACTAACTGCTGCTGATGCAAGTTTTTTATGCAAAAACTCTCTAACCTTAATATCTTCATTAAGCTTAGTAGCGTAGTCAGAAGAGTCAGCATACCACGTTGAATTATGCTCTTTTACTATGCCTAATCGAATTCCATTAGGATTTACTTTTTGACCCATTTTTACTACACCTCTTAATTTTTCTCAGCAACTTTCACAGTGATATGCGAAGTTCTTTTTAAAATACGATTTCCACGACCTTTTGCTCTAGCTTCAAAACGCTTCATAGTAGGACCCTCATCTACAAATACAGTTGAAACAAACAATGAGTCAACATCCATACCATCATTATGCTCTGCATTAGCGATAGCTGAATTTAAAACATCTTTAATTAGCACTGCTGCTTTCTTATTACTAAAAGTCAAAAGATTAATAGCTTGCTCTACAGGTAAGCCCCTGACTTGGTCTGCTACTAGTCTTGCCTTTTGAGCTGAGATTCTAGCATTTTTTAATTTAGCTTGTACTTCCATGTGTATAACCCCAACTATTTCTTCTTAGCTTTTTTGTCAGCTGCATGACCACGGTAGTTACGAGTTACAGCAAACTCACCTAACTTATGACCTACCATTTCTTCAGTCATAAGAACTGGCACATGCTGTTGACCGTTATGTACAGCTATAGTTAAACCTATCATATCCGGCACAATCAATGATCTTCTCGACCACGTTTTGATTGGCTTTTTAGAATTACTTTCTTGCGCTTCAAAAACCTTCTTTAAAAGATGATGATCTACAAAAGGTCCTTTTTTTAATGAACGAGGCACAACCTTCTCCCTAATTACTTACGTTTTTGAACAATCAACTTATTAGAACGCTTATTTTTACGCGTCTTATAACCTTTAGTAGGCACACCCCATGGAGACACAGGATGTCTACCACCGGAAGTACGACCTTCACCACCACCATGCGGGTGATCTACTGGGTTCATCGCAACACCTCTTACAGTAGGTCTTACACCTCTCCAGCGCTTCGCACCAGCCTTACCTAAAGATTTTAAGTTGTGCTCAGAATTTGATACCACACCAATAACAGCTCTACAATCAAGAAGCACTCTTCTCATCTCACCTGATCTTAAACGAATAATTGCATAAGCATTATCTTTACCAACCAACTGAGCGAAAGTACCAGCACTTCTGATCATTTGCGCACCTTTCATAGGCTTCATTTCGATATTATGAATAACTGTACCAAGAGGAATATTTCTCAATGGCATACAGTTACCTACAGCAACATCTACTTTTTCACCAGAAACTATCGACATATCTTTCTTTAAACCTTTAGGAGCGATGATATATCTTCTTTCACCATCAGCATAAAGTACTAAAGCAATATTTGCGCTACGGTTAGGATCGTACTCGATTCTCTCAACCTTAGCTACGATATTATCTTTGTTTCTTTTAAAGTCCACAACACGGTAATGCTGCTTATGTCCGCCACCTTGATGACGAACTGTAATTCTACCAGTATTGTTTCTACCAGCCTTACTCTTCTTAGCTTCTACCAAACCCTTAAACGGCTTACCTGTGTGTAATTCTGTATTCTTTACGCTCACTACGTGGCGACGGCCAGGTGAAGTAGGTTTAGCTTTTTTTATTTCAATCATGATTACAAACCTTCTCTAAGTTACTCTGCACCAACAAAATTGATGTCATGTCCTTCAGCAAGCTTTACATAAGCCTTTTTCCAAGCCTTTGTTCTACCCTCAACACGACCAAATCTACGAGCTTTACCTTTAACATTAAGGATGTTCACAGATTCAACTTTAACCTCAAAAAGCTTCTCTACAGCACTTTTCACATCTTGCTTAGTCGCAGTTCTTGCTACTTCGAACACTATAGTAGAGTTAGCATCTGAAAGACCATAAGTCTTATCAGAAACGTGAGGTCTAACAACTGTCTTTAATAATTTTTCTTGAGAACTCATACTAGTTTCTCCTCTACTTCTTTAATAGCTTGCTTAGTGAATACAACATTCTCAAAACAAACTAAAGAAACTGGATTAATTTCCACAGAATCACATACTGCAACATTCTTAAGGTTTCTAGAAGATAAGTATAAATTTTCATTAAACTCTTCTACACCAACAACAAAAAGAACATCTTTAACACCTAAAGAATCAACAATTGCCTTGAATTCTTTTGTCTTAGGAGTTTCTAACTTCAACTGCTCAACAACAGTCATCCTGTCAGATCTAACCAATTCAGATAGTATTGATTTAACAGCACCTGAATACATTTTACGATTTACTTTTTGCTTATAGCTCTTAGGCTTAGCTGCAAATGTAACACCACCCTTTCTGAAAATAGGTGAACGGATCGTACCCGCTCTCGCTCTACCTGTACCTTTCTGTCTCCAAGGCTTAGCTCCACCACCAGATACTTCTGATCTAGTCTTCTGAGCTTTAGTACCTTGACGAGCGCCTGCCATATAAGCAACAACAACCTGATGAATTAGGGCTTCATTATAGTCAGCTGCAAATATACCATCTGCAACACCCACTACACCAGCCTCTGCACCAGCTAAAGATTTTATATTTAAGTCCACAACAACTCTCCGGTATAATTAATATTTATCTACTAACTTTTAACAGCTGGAGTAACGATAATATCTCCACCAACTGAACCTGGAATACCACCCTTCAAAAGTAATAAACCATTTTCCGCGTCCACTCTCACAACTTCAAGTGACTGAATAGTAACGTTTTCGCTACCTAAGTGACCAGCCATCTTTTTGTTCTTGAATACTCTACCTGGAGTCTGGTTTTGACCAGTAGAACCATGAACTCTATGAGAAAGAGAGTTACCATGAGTAGCATCTTGAGTAGCAAAGTTGTGACGCTTAACACCACCTGCAAAACCCTTACCTTTAGATACACCTCTGACATCTACTTTCTGACCTGCTTCGAAAATAGTAGCATCAATAGATGCACCAACTTCGTACTCAGAAGCATTATCAATAGCAAACTCCCACAAACCTCTACCCGGCTCAACACCAGCTTTCGCATAATGACCTGCAGCAGGCTTGTTTACATTAGAACGCTTTTTAAAACCAGTAGTTACTTGAATAGCATTATAACCATCCGTCTCAGCAGTTTTAACTTGAGTAACTTTGTTTGACTCAACTTGAACAACTGTAACAGGAATAGAAACACCATCTTCAGTAAATATACGAGTCATACCACATTTGCGACCAACTAATCCTAAAGACATTATTATATCCTCTATTATTATTATATTAACTCTGCAATTACGATTGACTGCAGAGACCTAGCTAATACTATTTTCTGGAATTTCCAAAAAAGTATCGTATATATTAGCTTAAACTGATCTGAACATCAACACCTGATGCCAAATCAAGCTTCATTAGAGCATCTACAGTTTTATCCGTAGGTTCAACAATATCAATCAACCTCTTGTGAGTTCTGATCTCATATTGATCTCTTGCTTTTTTGTTTACGTGCGGAGAAATAAGAATTGTAAATTTCTCTTTACGAACTGGTAAAGGGATTGGTCCCTTTACTTGAGCCCCTGTTTTCTTAGCTGTATCAACAATTTCTTGAGTAGAAATATCGATAAGCTTATGATCAAAGGCTTTTAATCTAATTCTAATACGTTGATTATTTATAGCCATTTTAATTATATCCTTTTATTATGAGTTACGTGATTTGATTATTTCATCAGCAATATTATTTGGCACTTCAGAGTACTTCTTAAACTCCATAGAGAATGATGCTCTACCTTGGCTCATAGAACGCACATTCGTAGCATAACCAAACATTTCCGAAAGAGGAACTAGAGCATTAATAACTCTTCCGCTTGGGTTTTCGTCCATCCCTTCGATAATACCTCTTCTTCTGTTAAGGTCACCCATAACATCACCTAAATAATCTTCAGGAGTCACAACCTCAACCTTCATGATTGGCTCAAGTATACAAGCATTTGCTTTCTTAGCACCCTCTTTAAGAGCCATTGAAGCAGCAATTTTAAACGCCATCTCAGATGAGTCAACATCATGGTAAGAACCATCAAACAATGTAGCCTTAACACCAATCATAGGATAGCCAGCTAATACACCATTTTGCATCTGCTCTTCGATACCTTTAGCAACTGAACTAATATACTCTTTTGGTACCACACCACCAACAATCTCGTCAACAAACTCAAAAGTTTTCTCTTCACCAGCATCGTTAGTCTCAACAGCCAATGGTTCAAACTTAACAACAACATGACCGTATTGACCTCTACCACCAGACTGACGAACAAACTTACTATCTTGATCCACAGTTCCACGGATAGTTTCTCTGTAAGCAACCTGAGGGTTACCAACATTTGCCTCAACCTTGAATTCACGCTTCATACGATCAACAATAATATCTAAATGAAGCTCACCCATACCAGAGATAATTGTTTGACCAGACTCTTCATCTGTCTTAACTCTGAAAGATGGATCTTCCGCAGCTAGCTTACCTAACGCAATAGACATCTTCTCTTGATCAGCCTTAGTCTTAGGCTCAACAGCAACAGAAATTACTGGCTCAGGGAATTCCATTCTTTCTAAAATTACTGGCTTATCAAGATCACAAAGAGTATCACCAGTAGTAACATCTTTAAGACCAATACAAGCAGCAATATCACCAGCTCGTACTTCTTTAATCTCTTCACGTTTATTTGAGTGCATCTGTACAATACGACCGACACGCTCTTTTTTACCTTTTACAGGGTTATATACAGCATCACCAGACTTAAGCACACCCGAATAAACACGTATAAATGTTAGGTTACCAACAAACGGGTCTGTAGCAAGCTTAAACGCAAGAGCTGCAAATGGCTCTTCATCAGATGAAGGACGAGAAGCTGGCTCACCATCCTCTGTCTCACATTTGATAGCAGCAACTTGGTTAGGAGCTGGCAAGTATTCAATAACACCATCAAGTACAGCTTGAACACCCTTGTTCTTAAACGCAGATCCACAGAATGCCAATACGATTTCGTTAGCTAACACTCTAGTGCGAAGACCTTGTTTAATCTCATCTTCAGAAAGCTCGCCTTCTTCAAGGTATTTTTCCATAAGCTCTTCAGAAGCTTCTGCAGCAGCCTCAATCATCTCCATACGAAGTTCTTCAGCCCTATCTTGAAGCTCAGCTGGAATATCAACAAGATCATAAGTTAGACCCATGTCTTCTTCATTCCACATGATGGCCTTCATCTTCATAAGATCAACAACACCTTTGAAATCTTCTTCAGCACCAATATTTAACTGAACCGGAACAACATTTGCTTTTAAACGCGTTCTAATCTGGCCACACACTCTTTCAAAGTCAGCACCAGATCTATCCATTTTATTTACAAATACGATTCTTGGTACACCATACTTATTAGCTTGACGCCATACAGTCTCTGACTGAGGCTCAACACCAGATGAACCACAGAAGACAACTACCGCACCATCTAGTACACGTAGTGAACGCTCAACCTCAATAGTAAAGTCAACGTGACCCGGAGTGTCAATAATATTTATACGATGCTCTGGAAACTGCTGATCCATACCAGACCAGAAAGTTGTAGTAGCAGCAGAAGTAATTGTAATACCTCTTTCTTGCTCTTGCTCCATCCAATCCATAGTAGCAGCACCATCATGCACCTCACCAATCTTATGAGAAAGACCAGTATAGAATAGAATACGCTCTGTAGTAGTTGTTTTACCTGCGTCAACGTGAGCACAGATACCAATATTTCTATATTTTTCTAAAGCTGTTTTACGAGGCATTTTCTATTCTCCTATTACCATCTAAAGTGAGCAAATGCTTTGTTAGCTTCAGCCATCTTATGAGTATCTTCTCTCTTCTTGACAGCAGCACCTCTACCTTCTACAGCCTCTAGAATTTCCGCAGCAACTCTATCACCCATAGTATTTTCTTTTCTCTTACGCGCAGCATCAATTATCCATCTCATACCTAGAGTTTGACGACGCTCTGGTCTAACCTCTACAGGAACCTGATATGTAGCACCACCAACGCGACGAGACTTAACTTCCACCATTGGACTAACACTTTCTAAAGCATTCTCAAACACTTCCACCTCGTTAGCGGATGCATCTTTAGCTTTAATTTTATCAAATGCACCATACACAATCTTTTCTGCTACAGACTTCTTACCATCTAGCATAATATGGTTCACAAACTTAGCAACAACCTGACTCTTAAACTTAGGATCAGGTAGAATATCTCTCTTAGGAGCTCTATTTCTTCTAGACATTTTTACACCTTCTTCAAATGTTAAACTTTAAACACAAATTAAGACTTAGGACGCTTAGTACCATACTTTGAACGACCGTGCTTACGATTATTAACACCTGAAGTATCTAAAGCACCCCTAACAATGTGGTAACGCACACCTGGTAAATCTTTAACCCTACCACCTCTGATAAGCACAACACTATGCTCTTGTAGGTTATGACCTTCACCACCAATGTAGCTTGTTACCTCAAATCCGCTCGTCAATCTTACACGAGCTACTTTTCTAAGTGCTGAGTTAGGCTTCTTAGGAGTTGTAGTATACACCCTAGTACACACACCTCTTCTTTGTGGACACGCCTTTAACGCAGGAACCTTAGACTTAACAACCGATCTCTTGCGAGGGTTGTTCACCAACTGATTAATAGTTGCCATTAGTTATTATTCTCCGTTTTTTATCAGTTTTGTTTTAAATTGATTTCAAATGCCTCACAAGGATATGATCCCTGCAAAAATAGCATTAGACAGACATAATAACAAAAAAGCAAAAGAAAGAAAAGAAAAAGTATTATTTATCAGAGTTGCCAAAAACAGACTTAAACGCAACATAAAGATAGTTACACATAGAGTAAACCGTAAGAATTACCGCAACATAAAGCATTAAAAAACCTAATAAGATAAACCAAGTATTAAAGCTAGCATAATCCAAAGAGTGCCTAAAATCTATCGCAGGCTTAATCAAAAATATAAATAGAGCCGCCATCTGGGCTGTTGTTTTGATCTTACCCCAAACACCCACCTTAACGACACTACGCTGACCAAGCTCAGCCATCCACTCACGCAGTGCTGATACCAAAATCTCTCGACATATCATAATAATTGCTGGGATTGTTGCCCACCAATAAGGATACATTTCAATAAAAAGACATAATGCAGTAGCCACTATCAACTTATCAGCAACAGGATCCAAAAAAGCACCTAATTTACTTGTTTGCTCCCACTTACGCGCCAAATAGCCATCCAACCAGTCAGTAGCTGCCCCAAGCAAAAATAAAGTAGCTGTAATACCATGATGATGAGGAAAGTCAAAATAATAACAAATTACAATAAAAGGTATTAGAAACAAACGTCCAAAAGTTAGAATATTTGGAATATTAAAAAACATAAATCAAACTCCAGTGTGACCAAACCCACCAGCCGCCCTGACTGTCTGTTGGGAAAAGTCTTCTACAACATCAAACTTTGCTTGAACCACGGGAACAATAACAAGCTGAGCAAATCTCATCAGAGGCTCTATCTCTATAACTTCTTGAGAACGGTTAAAACAAGAAACCATCAATTCACCTTGATAATCAGAATCAATAAGGCCTGTACCGTTACCCAATACCAAACCTTTTTTGTGCCCTAAACCTGATCTAGGTAAAATCATAGCTGCATAACCTGAATTTGCGATATTAATTGCAATACCAGTACCAACAAGTTTACACTCGCCAGGATTCAAAACCTCTTTCTGAGATATGCAAGCTCTAAGGTCAACTGCGGCTGAACCCTCTGTGCCATATTCAGGCACCTCCTTGACAATGTCTTTATTTAAAATTTTTAGCTCTATATTCAAAACAGCTCTCCTACACAACAAATACACCTGCCAGGTAACCCAATGTAACAAAAATAGGCAGAGCAGGCATATAGCCATCCAACCTATCAAGCACACCACCATGACCAGGCAAAATATTACCACTATCCTTTACACCAGCGATTCGCTTCATCATACTCTCAAAAACATCTCCAACCACTGACAAAGCAGCAACCACAGCCGAAATAACAACCATAGATACATATTCAAAAATGCTCAAATCCATAAATAAAAGAAATATAACCGCAATAACTACCGCACAAGCCATACCACCCAAAAGGCCTTCAATAGTTTTATTTGGGCTCAAGCGAGGAAGCATTTTACGCTTACCCATTGCTTTACCTGTAAAATAAGCTCCACTATCAGCCCCAGCCACAACCAAAATAAACATAAATATCCAAGAAATTGAATTGGTGTGCAACACATATAATGAAGCAGCAAATGGCGAAATCGCAAAAACACCAAGTATCAACATTTCATTGGTAGACAATGCATCAAACTTCTGGCGCTCATAACCACTAAGCCTATAAATCGCATACAGCCAAAATATTGGAAAAACATACTGAATATAAACAAAAAACTCAGAAACAACAAACAAGATTATCATAAATATCACAAGATAATTAACCGTCTCTTGCTGACTAATCTTTGTGAACTTTAGCCACTCATATGCCGAAAGCATTACAACCAAAAAGACACCAACACCAAAAAGATAGTCACTTGCATACACAAGCCCCGCAAAAACAAAAATTACTAACAATACTCCTGTTATTATCCTTTCTTTCATACATCCCTCTTATCAAGTTGTTCACCACTCTTACCAAATCTTCTCTGGCGTGAGTTAAAATATTCTTCTGCCTTCTGAAATTCAAACTTAGTAAACTCAGGCCACATAACATCAGTAAAATACATTTCAGCATACGACAGCTGCCACAACATAAAATCACTTAACCTAACCTCGCCACTAGTACGAATAAGTAAATCAACCGGCATCTCGCCAGCGATCGTATAACTAGCAAAATTTTCTTCTGTCACATCACTCAAACGCATCTTACCATTACTTACATCTTCAAAGATAGATTTCATAGCAGTAACAATATCCCATCTTCCAGCATAATCAACTGCCAACCTAAGCTGCAACCCAGTATTGTCTTTTGTAACAGACTCACCATACTCTATCATACGTACAAGCTTGTCTGGCAACCTAGATCGATCACCAATAACTTTAAGAACAATATTATTTTTATGTAGTTTTGGAGTCTTATCCTTGAGAGTCTTATAGAAAAGATCCATCAAATCAGAAACTTCTTTAGCAGGCCTAAGCCAATTATCTCGACCAAAAGCAAAGAGAGTCAGCATCTGAATATTACGCTCAGCACAATACTCTATAGAAGCATCTACACTAGATATAGAATTTCTATGACCAAATATTCTTGGCTTTAGCTTACTTTTAGCCCAACGCCCATTACCATCCATAATTATAGCAACATGCTTAAGAGCATTTTCCTTAGCCAAGGTCATGACAAATACTTATATAAATATTTAAACTACGTAAATAATAAGAAAGAATAGAGTGAAATACAAGTTTTATTAAGAAATCTAATAATTAGACAGCCATTAAATCTTGCTCCTTTTTAACCGCTAACGCATCAGCTTGAGCAATCATTTTATCTGTAATTTTTTGAATATTATCTTCTGCTCTCTTAGCTTCATCTTCAGTTATTTCTTTTTCTTTAAGAAGCTCTTTAATGTCACTATTAGCATCACGACGAATATTTCTAATAGAAACTCTACCACTTTCTGTTTCAGACTTAACAAGCTTAACCATTTCTTTTCTACGCTCTTCATTAAGAGCAGGCATCGGAACTCTCAAACTATCACCAAGGTTAGTTGGGTTAAGACCAAGATCAGAAGTCATAATAGCCTTCTCAATTTGCCCAGAAAGGCCTTTCTCCCATGGAGTAATACCCAACGTTCTTGCGTCAAGCACTGTAACATTTGCCACCTGAGTAATCGGTGTGGCAGAGCCATAATAGTCTATAGTTACATGAGCCAAAATATCAGGATGAGCACGACCCGTTCTGATTTTAGCCAAATCATCGGCTAAAACCTCTAAAGACTTAGTCATTCTGCTTTCAGCATCTTTTAGAATTTCGTTTATCATAAAAACAATCCTTTTTAAAAATCAATTAGTCTAAAGTAACCCACGTACCATGTTTTGAATCAGCAACAGCATCAATCAAAGCATTTGGCTGAGTCAAATCAAAAACATATATTGGAATACCAAAATCCCTGCATTGAGTAAATGCACCCAAATCCATAACATTCAACTCTTTACTAACGACCTCTGAGAAAGTTACTTTTTCAAAGCGCTTAGCATCTGAATGCTTATTAGGATCCTTATCATACACACCATCAACAGTTGTGGCTTTCAACAAAGCATCTGCACCAACCTCGACCGCTCTCAAACTAGCCGTAGTATCTGTAGTCACAAATGGGTTACCAGTACCACCAGCAAATATCAATACCTTACCCTTCGCAAGCTCCTGATTGAATTCATGTGCACTAGCCACCTTTAACAAACCATCTACACCTTTTGCTGAAAAAGCTTCGGCATCGACACCTTCGCTAATAAGCATATCACGCAAAGCTAAAGCGTTGATCATGGTAGCAATCATACCCATAGAATCAGCGGTAGCTCTTCTGATTTTATTACCAAAATTAGCTCTGCCACCACGCAGGATATTACCACCACCAACAACTATCGCTAGCTCAATACCTGCGTTAATAAGAGTTTTGATTTGATTTATGATAGGGGCAGCAGATTCAACATTTATACCAAAACTTTGATCTGCCGATAAAGATTCTCCACTTAACTTAAGAAGGACCCTCTTAAGCTTTGGAGCATTTTGAGAACATTCTAACGAATCATTAGACATATATTAACCTTTGATTTGGCTCATCACCTCTGCTGCGAAGTCTTCTTCTTTCTTCTCGATACCTTCACCAACATCTAGACGGATAAAGCTAACAACTTTAGCACCCTTGTCTTTAACAAGCTTTTCAACTTTGATGCTAGGATCTTTCACGAAATCTTGACCAGTTAAGCTAACTTCACCAGTAAACTTCTTCATACGACCCACAACCATCTTTTCAGCGATTTCTTTAGGTTTACCAGACTGCATAGCAATCTCTACTTGAATAGCTTGCTCTTTCTCTACAACATCTGCAGGAACATCGCTTGGATTAACATACTGAGGATTAGCAGCTGCAACATGCATAGCGATATCTTTAGCAAGCTCATCGTCACCACCCTCTAAAGCAGCAACAACACCGATTCTACCGCCATGAATATAAGCACCTAAATTACCAGCTTCGATAGTTTTAACTCTACGAACCTGAATATTCTCACCAATCTTAGCAATTAAAGATTTACGAGCCTCTTCAACAGTTTCACCAGACTCAGTTTTAGCAGCTAAAACCTCTTCGATAGTTGTAGCTTTTGCAGCATGAGCAGCTTTCACAGCGTTTTGAGCAAATGCTTTGAAAGTATCATCTCTAGCAACAAAATCTGTCTCTGAGTTGATTTCAAGTAGAACAGCTCTACCATCAGCAGCATAAACTTCGATAACACCTTCAGCCGCCACACGAGAAGCCTTCTTATCAGCTTTCGCCTGTCCAGAAATTCTCATTTCTTCAGCAGCTTTTTCAATATCACCAGCAGCAGCAACTAGAGCTTTTTTACACTCCATCATACCAGCACCAGTTCTTTCTCTAAGTTCTTTCACTAATTTAGCAGAAATATTTGACATTGTTTTATCCTTGTTTGTTTCTTATGCTTCTGTAGTTTCTTCAGCTTTTGCTTCTACTGCTCTATCTAAACCTTGTGCATCGATAACAGCATCTGCAAATTTTGCCATATAGAAAGATATTGATTTAACAGCATCATCATTACCAGGGATGATGTAATCAATACCTTCAGGGTTTGAGTTGGTATCTACGATAGATACAACTTTGATACCTAATTTTTGAGCTTCTTGAATAGCGATATGCTCTTTGTTACTATCAATAACAACGATAGCATCAGGTAAGCCACCCATCTCTTTGATCCCACCAAGAACTTTTTCTAGCTTCTCGATAGTTCTGATATTTTGAAGCATTTCTTTCTTAGTTAATGAATCTAAAGTACCATCTTCTTTCATCTTTTCTAACTGAGCAAGTCTTTTGATAGATTGTCTAACAGTCTTATAGTTAGTCAACATACCACCTAGCCATCTATGACTCACAAATGGCATACCACATCTTTTAGCTTCTGCTTCTATGATATCTTGTGCTTGTCTTTTTGTACCAACAAAAAGAACCTTACCGCCATTAGCTACAGTTTTACCAACAAAGTTAACTGCATCTTGGAAAAGAGGAACTGTTTTCTCAAGGTTAATAATATGTACACCATGGTTAATACCGAAGATGTATTCTTTCATTTGAGGGTTCCAGAAAGCTTTTTTGTGTCCAAAGTGAACACCAGCAGATAACATTTCTTTCATTAAAGACATTTTGATTTTCCTTATTTGGGTTATATCTAGTATCTTAGTCACGCCAAATATCGAAACCGACACCCTTTGACATAACTTTTGGTTAAAAGATACATGATTTATTAATTAAACATTCTGCTTATAATATATAAGCCGTAAAATTTTATCACACTTAATTTATAAATTACAAAAGGTATTTTATATTTATTTAAAATGCTAAAATATTGCAAAATAATTGTAAAAACCCAACATCAAAATGATTTCACTAATAGTAGCTTATGATAAAAACCTTGGGATAGGCAAAGAGAATACATTAGCTTGGAAACTTTCTGAAGATCTTAAAAACTTTAAAAAGATAACTGAGGATAATTATATAGTAATGGGAAGAAAAACCTTTGAATCAATTGGCCGCCCACTCCCTAACCGTAAAAATATCATCCTAACTAGAGATAAAGACTACAAGCAGGACAAATGTTTAATAATTAACAGTGTTCAAGAAATTCTAAACTTCGCGCAATCAAAACCTCATTATGAGATTTTTGTAATTGGTGGTGCTCAGATTTATAAGGAATTTTTGCAATATGCCGATAGACTATATATAACTGAAGTCGACACAGAAATGAGCGATCTTGATGCTTTCTTCCCTAAGTGGGATAAATCTAAATACCAACGCATAGGCCATAAACAATTCAAAAAAGACGATAAAAACGAGTTTGACTTTACATTTGCCGTATATGAAAAAACCTCTATCTAATCTTCGGTAAATAAAGCTGTCGATAGGTATCTCTCGGCACTAGACGCAAAGATAACTACTATCAATTTATTCTCATTCTCTATACGTTGTGCTATTTCAATTGCCGCTTTCAATGCTGCACCTGATGAGATACCAGCAGGCACACCCTCTTCACGCGCCACTAAACGAGCATACTCTAAAGCATCCCCATCACTAACTGTAACAATATCATCGATCACAGATGTATTTAGAATCTCTGGAACAAATCCAGCACCTATACCTTGAATTTTATGCGGACCAGATTTACCACCGGATAAAACAGGACTAGATGTAGGTTCCACAGCCACTGCCTTAAAACTAGATTTCTTATGCTTGAGAACTTCGGCAACACCTGTAATGGTACCACCCGTGCCTACACCTGCAACCAAAATATCAATCTCACCATCAGTATCTTGCCAGATTTCCAAGGCTGTTGAAGCCCTGTGTGCTTCTGGGTTAGCTGGATTAGTAAACTGACCCAGTATAACACTATCTTTTAATTCTTTTGACAAGTCATTGGCTTTGGCAATTGCTCCAGTCATACCCTCTGCCGCAGGAGTTAAGATAAGCTTAGCTCCAAAGTGTTGTATTAATTTTCGTCTTTCAACCGATACAGTCTCTGGCATAGTAATAATTATATCATAACCTTTTGCAGCAGCAATAAATGCCAGTCCAATCCCGGTATTGCCTGACGTTGGCTCTATCAAAGTTGTAGCACCAGGCTTTATATCGCCAACCTTTTCAGCACTTTCGATAAGATTCAGAGCTACCCTATCCTTTACAGATGAGAGCGGATTAAAAAACTCTAACTTAGCAATCAACTTGGCTTTTAAGTCAAACAATCTCTCAATTTTATGTAACCTAAGCAATGGAGTTTTACCAATAGTTTCACTGAAATTGTCACATATATTCATAGCACAACCTTTTGATACTCTATACAAATAACAATTGATATTCTACCCTATTTAGATGGCTAAAACATCGATTTTATAATAGTATAATAAAACCACAACAACGCTTAGAGGCACCATGATTAAACTAATACAATACTATCGAGATCAAGACCCTGCTGCTCCAAGCATTCTTGAGACAATATTTGCTTATCCTGGGTTACATGCAATATTGCTTCATAGACCCGCAAATCTACTATGGCGTTGTAAATTAAAATTTTTGGGCAGACTCCTGTCTCATATATCTAGATTTCTAACAGGAATCGAAATACATCCTGGGGCAACTATCGGCTCATACTGTTTCATTGATCATGGTATGGGTATTGTAATTGGTGAAACAGCAATAGTTGGAAATTATGTATCACTATATCATGGCGTAACCCTTGGTTCATCTGGAAATCCAAAGCTGAGATACACAAAACGTCACCCAACAGTTGAAGATGAAGTAATAATTGGAGCTGGTGCTAAAATCTTAGGTGATATAACTATTGGCAAACACTGCAGAGTATCGCCAAACAGTCTAATAACTAAAAGTATGGAGCCATATACTACTGCTCTACCCACACAAACAGAGATAGCTCCTCAACCAACTCAATAAAACTTCTATAAAAACGGATAGAGAGTACTCTTTAATGGCATAAAAAAAGCCACTCAAGGTGGCTTTTTAAATTTGGCATCCCGTAGGGGATTCGAACCCCTGTTGCCGCCGTGAAAGGGCGGTGTCCTAGGCCTCTAGACGAACGGGACTTAAGACTTTTAATCACTGTCTTCAGCGATATGATGTGTATTATAATGACTTTTAGACTCTAGTCAAGCAGTTTTTAAAAATTTTTGCTTTTTTTATGCTATGACCAATTAATATAGTGAGCTATTAATATAAAAATCCAAGATACGAAGTACATAAAAATAATAAAAGGTATAATCGCTCTTAACCACTTCACATACGATACCCTAGCTAAAGCTAACATTGCCAAAGTCCCTCCTGCTGTTGGAGATATCATATAAGTAAAGCCATCTCCAACTTGGAATGCTAATATCATAAGCTGTCTTTTCATTTCTACCATATCAGCGACAGGAATTAGGATAGGCATAGTAGCCAGAGCCTGTCCAGACCCACCAGGGATAAAGAAATTTATAACACTTTGAACTAATGTCATCAAAATAGCGGAAACAGAAGCTGGAATATAACTAAGCATATCACCTAGGTAATAAATAATAGAATCTATTATTTGACCCTCTTTAAGAATCACCTGAATAGCTGCAGCCAGACCAATAACTAAAGCTCCAGGAGTAACTCTCGACGCTCCCTCCATCATAAACTTTACATACTGATTAGGGTTGTATTTACAAATAACTGCAACAAACATAGATATAATTAAAAATATCGCAGCAATCTGATTAATATACCAAGGCATACCTAAGACTGATCGCCCATCAGATTTTGTTATACCTGAAAGGATTGAACAAACAGCTATAACAAGTATTCCTAAAGCAAAAACCAGTATGATCAAAATATCTCTTAGGCTCATATGATAATCTTCAATATTTTTAGATAAAAGCGCTTTCCCTTCTTGACACTCTTCTTTAGGAGCTATGAATTTTGCTATATAAAAACCCAATATAGTCAAAGCTACAAAAACCATAATAGTTCGTAAACCAGCTCCTGAAAATAATGGTAAATCAGCTATTTTTTGCGCAACCCCAATAGTATATGGATTTATAGGAGACAGGGCAAAACCCATGCCTATACCACCAACAGCAATACATACACCAACAACTCTTGAAAGACCAAGAGCTGCTGATATTATCAAAGCTACAGGCACTAGTGCGATATTATTCTCATAACCAACAGCTATTCCAAAAATACCATAGATATAAGTAGCCAAAAAGATTAGCAATGTCTTTCTCTTAAAACCTATATGCTTAACTGCGGTTCCTATGGCATGCTCTAATGCTTGTGATTTATCAAGAAGGTGAAATAAACCTCCAGCAATAAATACTATAAACAAATATTCCGAAGCTGATTCTAGCCCTTTTGGAATTGCTTCAAACACACCAAATAAACTAATACCATGATTAGGTAAACGATGAAAAAACTTAGTACCAACTGTAGTAACTCCACTAGCTACATCTTTTGTAAATTCGCCTGCTGGAATAATATATGTCAAAATCGAAGCCAGGATTATAACAATAAATATTATAACCATTGGGTCACTAATTTTGTGATACCACTTTGACTCCAATCTAGCTTTATCACTCATAGTATTACTTCCTATGAGTAATCAAATTTTTGCAAGAATCTCTGTATAACCTTAGCAGCTATAACAGCATCATTATAATCTATCTCTTCTTCAAAATGATGGCTTAAACCATCTTTACAACGCAAGAATAACATTGAGATAGGAGTAAGATTAATCATAGCTAAACCATCATGACCAGCACCACTAAACAATGAAAAAGGAGCTTCACTCTCTTCTTTTATAGCATCAAGAAGTTGATCTTGCATTTTTTTATCACAAAAAGGTCCTTCCATCTCATAATTTTTAGTATAAGAAATTTTCACACTATATTCTTGCTCAACACTTTTAAAGAATTCAGCAATTTTTTCCATTGCTTCTTTTCTCAAACTACTATGTGGAGAGCGTATTTCAATCGTCATATCAACATGATCAGGAATCACATTAACAGCATTAGGAGATACATTTAGCTCACCAACAACACCAACTAAATCTTCTGTTGATTTGAATAGTTTATCGACGAAACGAATAATCTCTGCTGCAGCAACCAAAGCATCTTGTCTCATATTCATAGGAGTTGTACCAGCATGGTTTGCCTTACCTTGAATATTTACAGCATACCTTTGTATACCTGTGATAGCAGTTACCACGCCAACTGGAAGCCCTTTTTGTTCAAGAACTGGACCTTGCTCAATATGTGCTTCAAAGAACCCAAGAACATCATCTTTATTTCTTTTACATTTAGCAATTTCATCTGGATTGGCTCCGATTGATTTAAGAGCATCATAAATTGATATACCATCTTTATCAGTCGCTTTTATTAAGGCATCTAGAGATACGTCTCCATTTAGAGCCTTACTCCCCAATAAAGTCTCTGGAAAACGAATACCCTCTTCATCACCAAAAGCTATAAGCTCAATGCTATAATCAAGCTCAATACCCGCATCGTGCATTTTTTTCAGTACATATAATGGTAAAAGCACACCTAATATTCCATCATATTTTCCACCTTCAATAACACTATCTTGATGAGAGCCTATAATTAAGGTTTTAGAGGTTTTCTTACCTTGCTTTCTGCCAACAACATTTCCCAAAGCATCTAAGTGCGTTTCTAAACCTGCTTCTTGCATCCAGCCATCTATAACAGGGATAATTTGCTTATGCTCTTTACTACAAAATAATCTAGTAACTCCTTTTTGTGATGAGCTAAATGTTGCTGCTGTATCAAAGTACTTTTTTAACTCTGCAATATCATAATTAATTTTCATATTTATCTCTCTTATAGTTTTTCTTATTAAAAAAATGTCTTTTATCCAGCTTTATGTGGATTATTTATAGTTGGTATTGATTTTATAAACTCTTGATAACTGTTTGCAGTATAATATGAATATAGTTTTCGAATATCGGTTATAACTCCATTTTCAGAATAATCGACCCTTAGGTCACAAGGTGGAAGGTCTTCACTAACAACCCTTATAGCCATTGAAACAGCTCCTTGTTTATCTCCTCCAGCTAACAACCCTGCCTCTAGCGAATCTATAATTTGTTCAACAAAATCATCACTCTTAGAGTTCTCATACGCAGAAATCATATTATCTAAAACCTGCTTACCAGCTAGACGATTCCCTGCAACAGCTAAATTCTTCTTAAGGATATGTCCACAGAATGAATCGTTAAACTCACCTGTCCAACCAGCTGTATTACCCTGCTTATCCATGAGAATAAATTGGCGATAATTCGAATTAAGATCTTTTTTAATAACTTCTTTAAGAACTTGTGTTGAATTTTGGTCTTTTAGTAACTCTTTTGCCCAATAGTGGTAAAGATGGTTGGTATAATACCCCTGTGTAGCTGAAACTATCTGATTTGGTAAAGCGTGATGAACAAAGCCTCCTACAGCAACAGATGCTGTAATAGCTCCTACGCCATACTGTTTATCTTTTTTAGCAATAATTGAATAAGTCAAAACAAAACCAAAAGTTAAGTATTAAACTTAAATACTAAATGTTTTGTATACAGATAGCTAGATATTAACTTTTAGATTTTATAAAAAATGAAGAAGGTAAAAATATAGGATTATAGTTCACAAAGTTCTTTGATTGCTTTTTGCAGTCTGGACAATACTTTTTCTTTACCCAAAAGCTTAAGAGTAATACCAATATCAGGTGATTGCCCCGATCCTGTAATAGCAATACGTAATGGCATACCAACTTTACCCATACCAACTTCACACTGCTCTGCTGTTGATGCAACTACGTTATGCAAAGTATCTGGATCTTGCCATTGCTCTTGCGTTAATGATTCAAAATTCTCTAGAAGTTGAATAAATATTGCCCCCGTTGCTGCTTTGATATGCTTTTTAACAGCTTTTTCATCATAGGTAATATCATCACTATAAAAGTAGCTTGATTTTTCTGTAAGCTCTACTAGAGTGTCAACTTTTTCTGCCATAACAGCTACTAGATCTTGAAGCTTAGGGCCGTTAGTGATATCTAAACCAGCTTTGACAAAATGATATTCAACTTCATCTCTGATATCTTCAAAGTTAGATTCTTTAATATAGTGTTTGTTTAACCACTTAAGTTTCTCAAAATCAAAACGTGATGGCGATGCGCTGATGCGCTCCAAATTAAAGGATGCTATCATCTCATCTATAGAAAAAACCTCTTGATCCCCATGCGACCACCCAAGTCTAACTAAATAATTAAGTATAGCCTGAGGTAAATAACCATCTTCACGGTACTGCATAACATTGACCGCACCATGTCGTTTAGACAACTTTGCTCCATCTGGACCAAGAATCATTGGAACATGTGCAAATACCGGAACATGAGCATTTAAGGCTTTATATATGTTGATTTGTTTAGGAGTATTATTAACATGATCATCTCCACGAATAATATGTGTAATACCCATATCCATATCATCAACAACCACACAAAAATTATAAGTAGGTGAACCATCTGCTCTTTGGATAATCATGTCATCAAGCTCTTGATTAGCAATTGAAATCCTACCCTTTACAGCATCATCCCAGCTTACAACTCCGTCAGTAGGATTTTTGAATCTAACTACAAAACTATCGCCCTCTTTTGGCACATAGTTTGTATCACGACATTTACCATCATAACCAGTTTTAAGATTATTTGCTTGTTGGTACTCTCTTAGCTCTTCTAGCCTTTCTTTAGAACAATTACAATAATATGCCTTACCTTCTATTATCAATTGCTTAATAACTTCATGATATCTATCAAAACGCTTTGTCTGATAGTAAATTTCGCCATCATTTTCTAACCCAAGCCAGCTCATACCATCTAAAATTGCATCCACTGCTTCCTGAGTAGACCTTTCTAAATCAGTATCTTCAATTCTTAAAATAAAATTACCTTTTTTATTCTTAGCATAAAGCCAACTGAAAAGTGCTGTACGCACCCCACCAACATGTAAAAAACCTGTTGGGCTTGGTGCAAATCTTGTTGTGATCATATAATAAGTACCTTGAATATAAAATTGCTTAAAGATTAAACTAGAAATAGGTTTCTTGCAAGAGTTAGCAGATCGAATTAGGATGCTGTTTTTGGAAATAGTTATCCATTATATAATACCACCTTTTGTCATTTTGTATGGATCAACGGCTCGACTAAACTCCTCTTCAGACAAAAAACCAAGAGCATTATTTGCCTCAGCTAACGATAAGTTGTTACTATCTGCATAATGCGCCATTTTAGAAGCTTTATCATAGCCTATCACTGGACTAAGAGCTGTAACAAGCATCAATGAGTTTTTGAGATAAAAATCTATTTTGTCATGATTTGGCGTCATACCTTCCAAAAGATATTTTGTAAAGTTCACACAACTTTCTGAAATAATCTTAATCGATTGAATAATATTAAAAATAATCAAGGGCTTATAGACATTCATTTCAAGATATCCTGCAGAACCGCCGATACCAACAGCAACATCATAACCCATTACTTGAGCAGCAACCATTGCCATAGCTTCACATTGTGTAGGATTAACCTTTCCTGGCATAATTGATGATCCAGGCTCATTCTCAGGAATTAACAACTCATGAAACCCTGCTCTAGGGCCACAGCTTAATAGGCGAATGTCATTAGCAATCTTAAATAGTGAATTTGCTAAAGTTTTGAGCTGACCCATAATCGCAACTAAAGCGTCATGTGAACCTTGCACCTCGAATTTATTTATGGCTGTAACAAATGGTAACCCAGTAATAGAAGCAATACGTTTTGCTACAATTTCAGCAAAACCATTAGGTGCATTTAAGCCAGTACCAACAGCTGTTCCACCGAGAGCTATCTCATATACACCTTTTAAAGATTCTTTGATTCTTTGAATATTTTTCTCAAGTAGCGCCGCATAGCCTGAAAACTCCTGTCCGAGAGTTAGTGGCACAGCATCTTGCATATGAGTTCTGCCAATCTTAGCGATAGCTTGCCAGTCGTTGCTCTTTCTTTTTAGAGCATCACACATGTATTCGAGAGCTGGTAATAATTGTTTATTTATCTCAAAAGCAGTAGCAATATACGTCGCACTTGGAAAGGCATCATTTGATGATTGTGACATGTTGACATCATCATTTGGATGAATAGGAGATTTACTACCCTTTTTGCCACCTAGTAGCTCAATCGCTCTGTTTGAAATAACCTCATTGACATTCATATTTGATTGCGTACCACTGCCGGTCATCCAAACATGTAGTGGAAAATGATTATCAAGCTGGCCGGAAATTATATCATCAGAAACTGTAACAATGATATCTCGCTTATTTTTAGGCAAAATACCTAGCTCATTATTGGTAATTGCCGCTGCTTTTTTGATAATGGCTAAAGCCTTGATAACTTCTATAGGCATCAAATCCTTACCTATAGAGAAATGCTCTATAGATCGCTGAGTTTGAGCACCCCAATAATATCTGTCATCAACTTTGACTTCCCCCATACTATCAGTTTCTATTCTATACAAAGCCATCACCCACAGTGAACATCTTGATAAATCTAAGATAACATCAATAACACTAAAAACAAACTTAACAAATAGCATAATAGATCACTATTGAATTTAGTAACTAAAGAATATTAAATATTGCTTATAAGCTAATTATGGATATCAGTTACCATGGAATTATTTGAATTTTTGATTGATCCTAACTACAAGTTACTATTAGTTATCCCTGTAGCAATACTCTATTATGCATTTAATTTTTATTTGGTGAAATTGAGAAAGTAAGTGTCTTTAGTCATCATAAGATAAAAGATATGGCTGAAATAATAGAGAAAATAAACTCTACTACAGACCCTATCGCTAGAGCAGCTTTGTATTTACAATTTAAGATAGATCATAAAAACTTTCTCAAGCGTGAATTTGCAATAGCTCCACCGAGATTTAGAGATATTTACTTACTAAATAAACTTACTGAGTATCTTTCTTTTCAAGAAATAAAAAAATTAAACAAACTAAAAGCCGTTATTTTTGATAATAAAAACAATACTTTTTATATTACTCCAAGTTTAAAAATCCTAAGGAAAGTAATAACTAGTTTCATTACGTTTATACTTTTAACACTATTAGCATTTTTAGTGTTAATAGTCTTTGATAAAATCATCTATCTAAACTTTGAAATAAAAGGCAGTATAAAAATAATGAGATATTTCTATGAAACTATGATCTCAATATTTATGTTACTAATGTATATAAAAACTTTAAAATCAATTTCACTAATAATATTTCTAAAAAAAGATTTCCCAAAAATAATAGCGAAGTTACCAGAAAATTTTAATTGGAAATGTCCTGTAAGGGTTAATTGCTAAATAACTTTAAGATGAGTCTATAACTCAAAAAACATTGTTGTATATTTTTGAATCAAATATACTGAGTTAATCTTTTGATAAAATTTTACTTTTTAATTATGAATATCGTCGAATATGCCAAAACTCGCTACACTACAAAAGCTTATGATCCAACAAAAAAGTTAAACTCTGAACAAGTCCAACAAATAAAAGACTTGCTAAGATTCACACCGTCAAGTGTAAACTCACAGCCATGGCATTTTATCCTAGCAACATCTGATAAGGCAAAAGCCAAAATTTCAAAAGCTGCTGAAAATATACACCCAAAAAATGTAACAAATATTAAAGACTGTGCTTTGGCTATAGTATTTTGCCTAAAAACTGATATCGATGACAAATATCTACAGCTACTTCTTGATCAAGAGCGTAAAGATGGTAGATTTCCTACTTCAGATTTTGAAAATATGCAAAGAGATGTACGCAAAAAATTTGCTCTAGCATACAAAGACAAACCACAAGAATTACAGATTTGGACAGAAAAGCAGCTTTATATTGCCCTTGGTAATATTCTATTAGGATTATCCGCACTGAAAATAGATGCTACGCCAATGGAAGGTATCGAAGCTAATATAATAGACGAAGAATTTAATCTAAGAGAAAAAGGTTATAAAACATCCGTGGTTGTAACTGTTGGTTATGCTTCAGAAGAAGATTTTAATGCTAAATTACCAAAATCTAGACTACCTGAAGATAAAATATTTACAGAAATTTAGCTTATTACATTAACACTACGGTTTTGATAAAAATATCATTATAGTTGAGAAAGCTTTTATGAAAAAAAATCTACTAAAAATCACATCTCTTGATGATATGCGTAAAATTTATCATCGTAGAGTTCCTAAAATGTTTGTTGATTACTGTGAATCAGGCTCATGGCAACAAAAAACTCTAGAGCATAATCAAAAAGATTTTGATAAATACTTTTTTAGGCAAAAAGTACTAACTGATATCCAACATCGATCATTAAAAACCAAAATTCTTGGTCAAGAATACAGTATGCCTTTAGCATTTGCTCCAGTTGGTCTACTTGGAATGCAGCATGCAGATGGCGAGATTCATGCTGCCAAAGCAGCTGAAGAATTTGGTATTCCTTTTACACTATCGACAATGTCTATCTGCTCTACAGAAGAAGTAGCTAAGCATACAACCAAACCTTTTTGGTTTCAGTTGTATATGATGAAAGATAGAAAGTTTATGGCAAATCTTATAGCAAGTGCAAAGCATGCTGGTTGTAGTGCCCTAGTACTAACTGCTGACCTACAAATGCTAGGTAACCGCCATGCCGATATAAAAAATGGCTTAACAGTACCTCCAAAACCTACTCTTAAAAATCTAATTAACCTAAGTACTAGAACATACTGGTGCTTGAATATGTTAAAAACCAAAAATAGAACCTTTGGTAATATTGCAAATCACGCTGAAAATAAAGGTGGTTTTGCATCTCTTGGTAAATGGACAAATGAACAATTTGATTTAAGCCTAAATTGGCATGATGTCGAGTGGGTACAAAAACAATGGAATGGTCCAATGATTATCAAGGGGATTATGGGTACACAAGATGCTGTTATGGCGCAAAATACTGGTGCTGATGCAATAGTAGTCTCAAATCATGGCGGTCGCCAATTAGATGGAGCGCCTTCTAGCATATCTATGCTTGAAGAGATAGTTGATGCTGTAGATCCAAAGCTTGAAGTTCTAATTGATAGTGGTATTCGTAGCGGTCAAGATTTACTCAAAGCAAAAGCTCTCGGAGCTAAAGCTGGACTAATTGGTAGACCAATGGTTTACGGTCTTGGTGCTTATGGCGAACAAGGTGCTTACAGAGTACTTGAAATTTTCCATCAAGAAATGGATAAAACTATGGCATTTTGTGGTTTCACAGATATCAATAATGTAGATAAATCTATACTAGTAAAATAAGACTATCCCCTAACCTGCCCATTTCCTCTAATAATATATTTTAGAGTTGTAAGTTCATTGATACCCATTGGTCCTCTAGCATGAAGCTTCTGCGTACTAATACCAATCTCGCCGCCAAAACCAAATTCAGAACCATCTGTAAATCTAGTTGAAGCATTAGCATATACAGCTGCAGCATCTACTTCATTTAAGAAAATCTCTGTATTTGTATAATTTTCAGTACTATACACTCTGAATGCATACTACCATGGGTATTAATATGCTCTATAGCTTCATTAATATTTGCCACTGTTTTGATAGAAAGTACTAAATCTAAATATTCAGTATCCCAATCTTCTGTAGTCGCTAGTGTAGCATTTTCTAGATATTTTAAACTCTCATTATTGGCTCTTAGTTCAACGTTGTATTTAGCAAGCTCTATTTCTAACTTAGGTAAGAATTTCTCCGCTATATTTTGATGAACTAAAAGAGTTTCTAAGGCATTGCAAACTCCAGGGCGCTGGGTTTTTGCATTTATAACTATCTTTATAGCTTTATCTAAATCTGCAAACTCATCAATATAAGTGTGACAAATCCCCGCCCCTGTTTCTATCATTGGAACAGTAGCCTGCTGTTGGATAGCCTTTTTAAGACTTTTGCCACCTCTTGGAACTATCACATCAATATATTTATCTAGTGTTACTAACTCTGTTACACGCTCTCTGGTGATATCCTCGACTAACTGTACTATATTTTTTGATAACCCATGCTTTTCACATACCTCTTGGAAAATATTTTTCAAAGCTATATTTGTATGTAAAGCATCAGAACCTCCTCTAAGGATAATAGCATTACCTGATTTTAATGCTAATGCTCCAGCATCTATAGTTACATTTGGGCGTGATTCAAAAATCATTGCGATTACACCTAGTGGCACTCTAACTTGAGAGATTGTCATTCCTTTAGGGTGCTTAAAACCTTTCTCAACCTTGCCTATAGGATCTGCAAAATCAGCAATTTGCCTAACCCCTTGAGCCATAGATTCTATTCGTGCTGGAGTTAGTGTTAATCTATCAATAAATGCTTTTGATAAATTATTTTTTTTAGCATTATCTAGATCTTTTTGATTCTGTTGCAAAATATGCTCAGCATTGTCTAACAATGATTTTTCTAACTGATGTAACACATTATTCTTAAACTCTGTATTTGCTTGAGCTAACTCTTTTGCAGCTTGCTTAGCATTTTTACCCATTTCTACGATAGACAAGCTCATCTAACTCTCCTTTAAAAACATATTATCAACATGGACAACTTCATTATAGTCACAATGCCCTAAAATATTAGCAATATTATAACTTTTATGTCCTTTGATTTTTGCCAAATCTTGTGATGAATAATTAACCAGTCCAGTGGCTATTTCTTGAGTATCTTCACTACAAACAACAACCGTAGCACCCTTTTGAAAATCTCCATTTATAGAAATAATTCCACATGGTAAAAGACTCTTGTTTTGTTTTAGGGCTGTAACAGCTCCTTTATCAATTATAATTTGTCCTCGCTTATGGCTACTATAAGTTATCCAATGCTTTTTAGCTGTAATTTCTTTTTTATTATTTTTTGCAAATAATGTCCCGATATCATCTCCCAATATTATCTCCAAAAGAATTTTAGGATCTTCTCCACTGGCAATAACCATATTAACACCACCAGCCACAGCAATCTCAGCTGCCTTAATCTTAGTAGCCATACCTCCTGTACCAAATTTAGAACCCACGTCACCAGCCATAGCTCGAATATCATCTGAAATTTCTGGGATAATATTTAAAAGTTTTGCTGAGCTATCTATACGTGGATTTGCTGTATACAGACCATCAATATCCGAGAGAATAATCAATAAATCAGCATCTATTAAATTTGCAACTAATGCCGATAAAGTATCATTATCACCAACCTTAATCTCATCAACTACTACCGCATCATTTTCATTAACGATTGGGATAACTCCTTTTGCCAATAAAGCTGAAAAAGCATTTCGTGCATTTAGGTATCTTTCTCTATTAGCAACATCATCTTTTGTCAGAAGCAACTGAGCAATATTCTTACCATATTCAGAGAAAAGCTTTTGATATAAATGAGTCAAAGCCACTTGCCCTACTGCTGCTACAGCTTGCTTCTCTGGTAGAGTTTTTGGCTTTTGTTGCAGCCCTAACTTACCCATACCCGCACCAACAGCTCCTGATGTTACAAGTATTACTTCATAGCCTTGATTATGTAGGTCTGATAACTGTCTAATTAGCTTTTCTATTCGATAAATATTTAGTAGACCTGTTTGATGAGTTAGAGTACTAGTCCCAACTTTTACAACTATTCTCTTAACCGCATTTAGTAACTCTTTTCTTTGCATATTTTTTGATAATTCATTTGCAATTTGAAACAAGTTTATACTAGCTTATGAGTTTATTTAATCATTTAAATACGTATTTGAAAAAATTATGATTTAAAGTCTAAAAGAGTACCTAGAATACCTATACTTGCCATTCACCACTTTTGTATTTCACAATAACCTCTAATACAGCTGGTGCGACGAATTCAGTATCATCAAAGTCAAACCATTTGATTGCCGAAATTTCAGCACACGGCTTAATTTCTTGATTAATATCGGCTGTAAAACACTCTAAAGATACCGTTGTGGTTCTATCATGATTATCCGTGGTTATGTTCCCCAGGTAACGCATATCATCTGTTGTAAGCTCCAGACTTAACTCTTCTTTTAGCTCTCTTACAATAGTTTGGATAGGTGTTTCATTTTGCTCAATTTTACCACCTGCTTGATACCAGATAGTATTATCTCTAGTTCTAGTCAAAAGAATTTTATTATCTTTGATAGCGACAAAAGCTGCTGCATGGATCATTAATTTACTTCCCTAACCATTTAAATGATTTTTTAAGAAAGTCTACAGCATTTGTTTCAATATTTTTACCATGAGCAACAATTATTCTCTCAGGTTGCCAAGCCAAGATTCTCTCAAAACACTCTCGAGCCTGTTTTTTACCAAAAAAGAATGACATTCGCCAATCTATAGGAGTTTTACCATTTGGGGCAACTATACCTGATAACTTAGCTATCAAGCCTTTAAATCCTGTAAAGTAGTTCTCACCAAAATTCTCTATAAGATCTGTAAGTATCAAAGTTTTAGATGGCTTGTGAAAGAACACAACCTCTTGCATTACCTTACTACCTTTAAATATTAGCTGATCAATTTCATTCTGCCATTGAGCTTCAGGAAGATCTTTTAGATCAGTAGTAAAATTAATATCTTTTCTTTTTTCTCTAAGACCTGGTGAAGCATATACCTCGGCATTAGGATAAAGCTCTAACCAATCTTGTAAAAATAGATGATGAATTTTATTTGGGGAGATTAGATAATTAATATTACCAAGCTTTGATACTTCTTGCATTAGCTCATTATTTGGCTTAATTGGTGAGTGAATAAATAAATCATTATTCTCAAGCCTTATAATCGTCATTCTTGTCGTATACGGAAGACCAAAAAAAGGAACGGCTCCACCATCTACAACCCAGATATTTTCAGCAAGTTGATTCAACATAATCTTATGCTAGACAGTGAAATATGAAATGAGTCAAAAAATATTGAATAAAATATAAAACAGAGACAGTAACTATCATCGGTATTATCAAAAACTTTTTATTTTCATCAAATACAGCAAAAATAATAGCAAAAACAATACTAAGCACTCCCGAAATCTTAATAGCCCCATATATTGACATCCAAACAAAACCATAAGACTTTAGAACACTATAAACATGTTCTGATGCTGCAAAGCTTACTGCTAAATAACCAACAAAAAGACCAGCAACAAACCAAAATATTGCTGTAAACAAGTTTTTCAAAATATAGTCAAGCAATACAAAAGATTTTTTCATACCTACAAATTCCCAATTTAAAATATCATGCAAATAAAATTGTTTTAAGATTAAACTAGAAATTTGATGGTTTCAAGACAGTTATTTAATAAGCTCTTATTCATTAACACAAAACTAAAGTAATAATTATAGAAAATTATCAAAATAAGCGTATAAATATATACTCTGCACACCAAATAGTTTTAAATGTTTATTTATATGTTTTTATAAATTTGAGGAGTTGCCAATGTCATTTTATTCGATCCAAAATGAACTAGTAGAGAGCTATAAATCTGAAGTTGAGCTTAAGTATAAGATGTTAAATGGCCTTTTTTTGAGCACTCCTCTTGATAAAGAGCACAATGCAAATGCAATGCTAGCTACATTTGCGAATATCTGTAAAGATCTCATTGAAAATGCTAAAGACCCAATAGAGACTATTGAAAATCTATATCCTGAAATGTCAGAAGAGCAAAAGCTTCAAATCTTTGTCAAATTCATACGCTATATTGAACGACAAACAGTCTTGATAGATGCTCTTGAAGAAGCTGCTTATGCCAAAACACATGATTTAAATGGTGAGTATAGCATCACAAGGCTAGCTAGAAGAGTCGAACGACACGATAAGCAAAATGCTCTAAGTAGAGCCTTACAAGAGTATAAAACAAGACTTGTACTCACAGCTCATCCTACGCAATTTTATGCAAAATTAGTACTACCGATTATCCATGATCTAAAAAAGGCGATTATCGACAATGATATAAATAAAATTCAGGATATTTTCCTACAAATGGGAAAAACTAAATTCAGCAATAAAACTAAACCAACACCTGAAGATGAGGCTGTTTCGATAATATGGTATTTAAATAATATTTTTTATAATGTGATTCCAAAAATTCAACATAAACTAACTAACGATAGCACTAATATTGAAATTGGATTTTGGCCAGGTGGAGATCGTGATGGTAACCCTTTTGTGACAGCAAATGTTACCAAAAAAGTTTCTAAACACTTAAGAACAAGTATATTAAATAGCTACAACAAAGATTTAAAGAGATTAATCAAAAAACTTACTTTTGAAAATGTCCATGAAGAGCTTACAAAAATACGCAAAAGACTAAAAACTAATAAATATTCCAACTCACAAACATTCTTGGATGATTTAGTCAAAGTAAAAAATGTCGTAGATAGTGAATATAACTCCTTATTTGTTGATAAACTCGATAATCTTATCCTAAAAGTCAAAATTTTTGGCTTTCATTTTGCTAAATTGGATATTCGTCAAAATGCCAAAATACATAATCAGTTTTTTAATGAACTTTTTAGTGAGAACTATAACCTTGACTATCAAGCACTCAGTGACTCCGAGAAAGTCAAACACCTTGTCGAACTCGCTGAACAAAAATCTTTTAAAGAACTAGAGGTCAATAGCGATCTAGCTAGAGAACTTCTAGAGACTATTGAAGTTATACAATATATTCAGCAACATAGTGGTTACGATGCCATTCAAAGATATATCATAAGTAATGCTGACTCTACTGTAAGTATCTTAGAGGTTTTGACAATATTTAAACTCTTCAACAAAGATATCGATACTAATAATAAAATAAAAATTGAAGTAGTGCCTTTATTTGAGACTATGGAAGATCTCAAGAATTCGACAAAAATCATTGATGAACTACTCAAAATACAGCTCTACACAGACAATCTCAAAGCATGGCAAAATACTCAAACTATTATGCTTGGGTTCTCTGATGGTACCAAAGATGGTGGTTATTTCATGGCTAACTGGTCTATCCTTGAGGCTAAGAGAGCTCTAAGCAAATATCTTAGCTCAAAAGGTATCAAACCAATATTTTTTGATGGTCGTGGTGGCCCTCCTTCACGTGGAGGTGGAGATATGTTTCTATTCTATAAAGGACTATCTAATGTTGTCTCAAATCATGATGTACAGATAACTATCCAAGGACAAAGTATCTCTTCAAAATTTGGTAATACCAATAGCGCTCAATATAATCTTGAGCAAATTTTGACATCTGGCTTATATGGCAAACTAAACTTACACAATGCACATAGACTTAATCCTACAGAGACTTCTCTTATAAATGAGCTAGGAAAACTTTCTTTCGACACCTACATAAATCTAAAAAATCATCCGCAATTTATTGACTATATTACCGAAATCACTCCTTTGAAATATATTAGTGAAATGAATGTCGGATCTCGCCCCGCTAAAAGAAACTCTAGCGATAAATTTAAACTAGATGACCTTCGAGCTATACCTTATGGTGCTGCTTGGACTCAAATGAGACAGAGTATCTTAGCATTTTATGGCTTAGGAACAGCTATAAGTACCGTAGTGACAAAAGATAACAACAATCTAACCGCACTACAAAAAATATATAAACGCTCACTTATAATCAAAGGAATATTTGATAATGCTCTACAAAGTATTGCTCAAACAAATTTCAATATTACAAAGCATATAAGTAAAGATCCTAAATACAGTGCCTTTTGGCAACAATTGTTCGATGAGCATCAATTAGCTAAAAAATATCTCTTAGCTGTAACTGAAAAAGATGAGAACTTCTTGCATGCAAATCCTGTCAAAGAAAGATCTATCAAAATGAGAGATGATATAACTCTACCTTTGGTTATATTGCAACAATATGCGTTAGACTGCCTAAGAAAGAATCCTAATCATAAACATAAGAAGCTTCTGAAAACTATAATCAAAAAATCTCTAGCAGCTAATATAAATGCTAATCAGAATTCTATATAAATTAATTTTATCCAGAAAATTGTAGAAATAAGGTGATCTATAAGTAGCTATACTAATGCTTGCTTCTTCTCTAAAGTCTTAGCATAAAGCTCTTGATACTTAGCTAACTTTTCTTGCTCTGCAGCAACAACTGCCTCTGGAGCATTTGAGACAAATCTTTCATTAGAAAGCTTCTTCTGTACTCTATCAACTTCGTCTTTTAGCTTATCTAGCTCTTTATCTAATCTTGCTTTTTCAGCTTCGATATCAACCAAACCTGCTAATGGGATATTTAACTCAAGCCCTTCGATAATCTGTGATAAAGATGTTGGCGGATTATCATTAAACTCAATATTATTTATTCTAGCTAACGCTTTGATAAAGCCTTCTGTTTGAGCTAAGTATTCTCTGTCCTTAGCAGCAACATCTTTGACTACTAGAGAAATCTTTAAAGATGGCTTGATACCGACTTCACTACGCATATTACGTAGAGTTGTAACAACATTTTGTAACCATACGATAGCTTTTTCAGCTTCTGGAGCTTCTAAATCTTGAGTAGCTACAGGATAAGATACATCCATAATTGTATCTTTAGCATCATTTAAATGTGCTTTTAACTGCTGATAAATACTCTCTGTAATAAATGGTATAAGCGGATGCGCTAAAGCAAGGATATTTTCTAAAACTTTAGTAAGAGTATATTTAACACCATTT
Organism: Francisella salina; assembly: GCF_000219045.1. Taxonomy (NCBI): domain Bacteria; kingdom Pseudomonadati; phylum Pseudomonadota; class Gammaproteobacteria; order Thiotrichales; family Francisellaceae; genus Francisella; species Francisella salina. The sequence goes on along the minus strand of NC_015696.1, from coordinate 209,114 downwards.
TTTTGTTGCTCAGATAGTGAATCATCTTTTAGAGCAACTTTTGCGAACTCAACATACCAGTCACAGTAGTTATTCCATACAAGATCATAAATAGTGTTTGCTACTAAATCAAAACGATAGTTAGCAAGATGTCTATGTACATCAGCAGTAGCAGTGTTTAACACACTCCAAATCCACTTATCAGCCACACCTAACTCATAGTTATCACAAACTTTATAATCATCAAGGTTCATCATCACAAATCTTGAAGCATTCCATAACTTATTACAGAAGTTACGATAACCCTCGACTCTCGCAGTATCAAAACTGATATCACGCGATGTAGATGCCAATGCAGCATAAGTAAATCTGACGGCATCAGCACCATAAGCGCTGATACCTTCAGGGAATTCTTTTTTAGTTGCCTTTTCAATTTTAGCTTTCATTTGTGGTTGCATTAGACCAGTAGTTCTCTTTTTCAGAAGCTCATCTAGTGAAATACCATCTATCAAATCTACAGGATCCAATACATTACCTTTAGATTTTGACATTTTCTGCCCTTCGCTATCGCGAATAAGTCCTGTGATATAGATATCTCTAAATGGCACATCATTCATAAAATACATGCCAAACATCATCATTCTAGCTACCCAGAAGAAGATAATATCAAAACCAGTTACAAGTACGCTTGTTGGATAGTATTTTGCCAACTCTGGAGTTTGCTCAGGCCAACCTAATGTACTAAATGGCCATAATGCCGATGAGAACCAAGTATCAAATACATCTTCATCTTGCTTGATAGTCACATCATCCGCCAAATTATATTTAGCTCTAACATCAACCTCACTTTCACCTACATAAGCATTACCTACTTCATCATACCAAGCTGGGATTCTATGACCCCACCATAGTTGACGTGATACACACCAATCTTGAATATCTCTCATCCACGCAAAATAAGTATTTTTCCAATTATCTGGTACAAATCTTACATCGCCCTTTTCAACTGCTTCTATAGCAGGTTTTGCTAGCACATCAGCTTTGACAAACCATTGTTTAGTTAGATATGGCTCAAGAATTTCTCCTGTTCTATCTCCAGTTGGCACTTTTAGCGCATGTGGTTCTATCTTATCTAAAAGACCCAAAGCCTCCATATCAGCAACTATTTGCTTACGCGCTTCAAATCTATCTAAACCTTGATATTTTGATGGTACATTTGTATTTAATGTCGCATCATCAGTTAGAATATTTAGCATTGGCAAATCATGTCTTTTGCCCATTTCATAGTCATTAAAATCATGAGCTGGAGTGATCTTGACACAACCTGTTCCAAAGTCTTTTTCGACATAATCATCAGCGATAATTGGAATCTGTCTATCTGTAAGTGGTAGATTTATCATCTTACCAACTAAATGAGTGTATCTTTCATCTTCTGGATGGACTGCAACTGCCATATCACCGAGCATTGTCTCTGGACGAGTTGTTGCGATTATGATCTTCTCATCACTATCAGCTACCGGATATACGAAATGCCAAAGTGAGCCCTGCTTATCTACTTGGGCAACTTCCAAGTCTGAAACTGCTGTCTTTAATTTAGGGTCCCAGTTTACTAATCTCTCGCCACGATATGCTAAGCCATCTTCGTATAATTTGATAAAGCATTTTTTAACAGCATCAGATAAACCATCATCCATTGTAAATCTCTCACGATCCCAATCTGGAGAAGCTCCTATTCTACGCATCTGTGATGTAATAGTGCCACCTGATAGCTCTTTCCATTCCCAAACCTTACTTACAAAATTCTCACGACCTAAGTCATGTCTTGAAATATCTTGAGCATTTAGCTGTCTCTCTACAACCATTTGTGTAGCAATACCAGCATGATCAGTACCTGGTTGCCAAAATGTATCTTTGCCTGACATACGGTTATAACGGATCAAAATATCCATCAATGACATCTGGAAGCCATGTCCCATATGCAGTGTACCTGTTACATTTGGTGGAGGTAGCATGATTGTATAAGTATCTTTTGAGTCAGTATTACCACATGCAAACTTACCTGAAGCTTCCCAATTTTGATAATTAGACTGCTCTATTTCTTTTGGATTATAGTTTTTATTCATTTCTTGAGTCATTTATAATGCCTAAATATATAAGTTTATAGAAAAAATTAATGCTGATAATTTTAACAAAGTTCTTTAGAAAGTACTATTAGTCACTAGTTAAATAATACCAAGGTTTACCATCAATAAGCTAGCTATGTCCAATAGCAACACTAACTATCTTTGGTAGTAGTTATTTCTAAATTTGAGTTCTTATAGTAAACATACTTCTTACGCGAAGCCTGCAAAGCTCTATCTTCCTGATAAACAAACTCTTTTAACTCTTTGATTTTAACTCGTTGAGGATCAACTGCTACTTCCATGATATTAATCAAAACATCATAACCTGAAGTGATAAATAAATTATCTGTAATAAGAATCGGAATATTTTTATATTGGTTATATTCTCTAGCAGCTATAGCACAATGATGCGGTATAAAAGAATCTTGACCATCTTGCCATAAATCATCATCAAGCTGTTTTGCAATACCTGTAGGAGCAAGAATCGCTATTGTTTTGCATTCATCATATTCTTTGATAACTGTATCAATCAACACTTCTAGCATTTGGTTAATATCTGGCGTTTGTAAAACTCTAAACTCTACTTTCATCACAAATATTACCACTCCAAAAATTACAATTTAGCTATCTACCAAAATACACAACCATAATAATACAAATAGAATCTATAGACAAATGGCTAGATACTATTTATCTACTGAGTCTGACTTTACAAAGACCCCTGAAGTATAGCTATTAGTCCTAAAATCATCATAACTATTATACGAAGAAAGCTCCACTTTATCAGCTGATTCTAGTCTTAGCACATAATATCCTTTCGACCAATCAATATCATAATTAGCAATAGCAGATACCGCTTTTTTAGATGCTACACTATCTCCATATAGCACTAGTTTATACGGCCCAATATCACAAAATGTTGGTGAACAATTTCCCTTTAGACTAATCAAAGGGTTACCTTTAGCATCGGCAGTTATTTCAAACTTAACTATGGATTGAGTGTTTTTATCCACATTAGCCCAAGTCCCGAGAAAATTAGAATAATCTAACTTTTTATCTTTTGCATAAAGACTAAAAGGCAATAGTACTAGAGTTAAACAAACTATTAACTTAAATCTATGAAACATATCTTCTTATACCCTCAGTTATGCTTAATTAGTGTACCTAAATACTGATTTTAACTTATTGATAAAGTCACCACCTAAGACAAAAAAACTAGCCACAAAAATAATATCGCCACTAAACAAGACAAGCATCATATTTAGCTGACCAACTTGGTTAATTTTGTCAAAAATTAGTATCATCTCAAGCAATAATGTTGGGTATACCAAACTAGCAAAGAACATCACTAAACCAATGCTATGCCTTTTACGACTAATCGGCTTCTGTGTTGTAAAAGCTGATTTAAATATTGTCTTAATCGCTGATTTTATCGTATCAATTATTACTTTACCTAATAGCATAACTGATATTAGAAAAATTCCCTCCGCACTAACAAGCAAAATTGATGAAATAGCCAAATAGCTAGATGTAGATAACCCCAAAAAAGGCATTATGCAAAAAACTACAACATAAGGCACAAATGATAAGATAAATAACAATAATCCTAAATAATATTTCCAATCTTTTATCATGTTAACTACCCTGCTTAATCAATGACTCTTGTATAGCAATCTTTAATGCTTTAGTAGCATCATTAGTGCTCATACTAGGTATATCAGCTTTATTTACAACTTGCTGTGGTGCATATGGCACATGTATAAATCCAACTATCTTATTAGGATATGTCTCTAGTAAATGATACATTACATGATTACAAACATATGTTCCTGCACTATTAGATATATATGCTGGAATACCCTGCGCTTGTATTGCATCTTGGATTTGATAAATTGGTAACTTAGAGAAATAAGCATTATCACCATTTGTTGATATTTTGACATTCTTAGGCTGATAGCCATCATTATCCGCAATCCTAGCATCATCGACATTTATTGCTACTCTTTCGATAGAGATTGCTGCTCGTCCTCCAGCTTCGCCAATTGCAATAATCACATCAGGATTATATTCTTTGATTAACTTATCTAACTCATTAACAGAGCCTTTGAATGTAACTGGAATTTGTCTTTTAATAACCTTAGCTCCATCAATAGAGTCTTGAAGCTGTTTAACTGCTTGCCAAGATGGATTTATCTTTTCTCCACCAAAAGGAGTAAAACCAGTTATAAGAACAGTTTGTGAATTCGCTGAAACAGCAAAAGTCAAAAATATAAATATACTTAATAAAAATTTTTTCATGATCCCTACCTATTCATACAAACCTTTAATTAGTGTATCAGATTTAGATTTAGTATTTTTTGTTGTACTTTTAATCAAACTTAACAGTTCTTGGTAATTGCTAAAACTTTTTCCGGCATATATGCTCGCATTTAAAGACTTTAATTGCTCTTTTAATTGTGGGAATATCTCAGCAACCTCTAATAATGAAAAGAGTTGCTTATCATTTTTTGTATTAGCCCAACCAATAATTGCTTTTTGAAGCTGTATATTATCTTTATTAGCACATGCTTTTTTAATATCTTTTATGCTTGCAGGATTTTTATCATCTGTAACAAACTTTTCTTCAGTTATATTTTTAGCTTTTCGAGTTAGTTTACACTTTATGAGTAGCATAAATGTAATCAGCCATAATACAAAAATCCCTATAGCCACATTTCGCCAAAAAGTATCTTCAATAACCTTTTTAATAACTTGTGGTGCTGTTTGACTACCTACATTAAAACTTGTACTAGGTATAGTGCCTTTTTTGACATCAAATGTTTTTGCAGCTATTGTCGCAAGTTGTGACTTGCTATTATCAATATCAAACCATTTCAATGTAACAGCAGGAACTGTTGTTTTACCTTGCTTAATAGGCATATAGCCAATCTTATAAGTCGCTGTACTTATTAACTGACCACCTTGCTCGACATCCTCTAGTACCGGTTTCTCAGGGTAAACATTAAAAGCATCAGAAGATTTAAATTCTAATTTTGGAATATCTTCACTTAAAACGCCTTTTGCCTTAATAGTTACAGTCCTAGTTAGTAGTTCTCCCTCTTTTATGGTATCCCCTGCTGACCAGTTGTCACTAAGCTTAACATCTGAAGCAGGGAACCAGTCCTTAATCGCTATTTTTTGGGGAATTGGTTTAATTCTTAAAAATTTGGCATCCGTGGAGAAGCTCTTAACCCTAGTTCCTAGTTGCCCAAATCTATTCGGAATAGTTGCTTGCATTGCGATAGGTGGAATAGCAATAGTTCCGGTTCTATGTGGGATTATCAAAAAACTTTCTTCAACAACATCATACATTTTGCCATTAATACGCTTTTGATAAGTTCTTCTGTGATTGGTTTGTTTTATTTCAGAGTTTTTTATATCAAAATTTCTAGGATCCAGACTCAAAATAGGTGTCGAATAATACAACTTCAAAGTATACAACACAGGCACATTAACATAAGTTTCGTTTGTGGCTAATGTGCCTATGGCAAATATATCTTGATAGTTACTTGCCTCTTCACTTGAGAGTTTTTTATCTACTTTTATAGAGATTGGCTTAGTGGACTCGTTACCGACTTTAATTGATGGTATTGTCAAATTACCTGATCTATTTGGCATAAGAGTAACAATCATCTCAAATTGTGAACTTGATTTACCATTTATAACAGTAGTCTTACTGCTGGTACTAGTGTTATAAACTGTAAAATCTTTATCTAAAACATCTAGGTCAGGCTGAGTGTCAAAATCATCTAGGTGGAGTATTAGCTCAAAAGTTTCTCCATACTCAAGATGAGTATTCTCGACACTAGCTGTGACATTAGCATAACTAATATTCAATCCAGCGATTAACAGCAAAAGTATACTTACTAATTTTAATAATTTAGTTCTCACGCTTATCTCCTATCATCCTCTGGTAGTCACGTGCAAATTTATTTTTAAGAAGTCCTCCAGGATTACTGTCTATCGCAGCTAATAGCTTATTCGCCTCTTTATCATTTAGTTCTTGTTGGCGCTGATCTTCTGCGGCTGACTGCTCAGGATTATCTTTATTATCTTTATTGTCTTTATTGTCTTTATTGTCTTTATTGTCTTTATTGTCTTTATTGTCTTTATTGTCTTTATTGTCTTTATTGTCTTTATTGTCTTTATTGTCTTTATTGTCTTTATTGTCTTTATTGTCTTTATTGTCTTTATTGTCTTTGTTGTCTTTGTTGTCTTTGTTGTCTTTGTTGTCTTTGTTGTCTTTGTTGTCTTTGTTGTCTTTGTTGTCTTTGTTGTCTTTGTTGTCTTTGTTGTCTTTGTTGTCTTTGTTGTCTTTGTTGTCTTTGTTGTCTTTGTTGTCTTTGTTGTCTTGAGACTTCTGCTGATTATCCTTTTGTTTATCTAGCTCTTTTGCTACTTCTAAATTATTTTTTGCATCTGCAAAATCTGGTCTTTTTTGTATAGCTTTTGTATATGCGTCTATAGCTTTTTTATATTCGCCAATGTGCGTTAAGGCATTACCCTGATTATACAACCCTTTAGCTGAATCATCTTTTTTAAACTCTTGATATGCATTTTGGTAGTCTCCAGCTTTATAGTATGAAGAACCTTTCCAATTACTATTTTCAAAAGCTTCAGCCGCTTTTTTTGCATTACCACTATCATAATAGCTCATGCCTTGTTGATCTCTTGTTTGCCATAAATCATTCCACTTATTCGCAAAACAAAAACATGGTAATAGTGACAAGATAAATATTAATTTTCTTAGCGACATATTCTCTCCAAAATACCTCTTCTAAAAAATAGTAAACTCATAGCTACCAGTAACCAAATAAAATAAATTCCCTCATCCTGCCAAAAAATATTTGCCGACTTTTTATCTGATTTCTTTTTACCATTGCCTTGTGTATCTGATAGTAACTTCTTAATATCAGTATTATTAGCAGTTAAAGTCACTAATTTTCCAGATCCAGCTTTTGCTAATGCTTCAAGTTGATTCATATCTATACCAAAATACTGGATATTGCCTCCATCATCTTTTATATAATTACCCTTATCATCTTTAGCAATACCGCCTTTTGGAGTTCCTATTGCATATACATCAGTATCTATACCCTGCTCTGCTAACTGTTTTGCTTTGGCGATAGCATCAGCTGATGGTGCTGAATCTGTTATCAAAATTATCTGACCTTTTTTTGCACTTGCTTGAGTAATTAACTGAGCAGATTTTTCTATAGCTTTATAGATATTATTACCCTGCACAGGAACAATATCTGAATTAATAACAGGGACAAGGTTCTCAACAGTATTCGCATCAGATGTTAATGGCGAAACAACAAATGGCTCACTTGAGAATACTATCATCCCAACCTGACCTTCTTTTATTCTACGCAAAATATCCAAAGTCTTATATTTAGCTCTCTCAAGCCTAGTTGGAGAAACATCTGTAGTGTCCATAGACTGTGAAACATCTAAAGCAATAACTCTCGAAACATTTTCTTGATATACAGGCACATCTTTATACTTCCATGTAGGACCTGCTAATGCTAGCACAGATACAATCCACAAGCATAAAAACAGAAATGGTACTAATGACTTTTTAGTTTTTGACTGCTTACCTACAACTATATGCTCCAATAAATGAATATCACAATACTTAGCCCAACTATTTGCTTGTGAAGAACTTCTAAAAAGTAAAATAACAAAAACTACAATAGGCACTAATGCTAACAGCCACCACGGACGCAGAAAATGAAAATCCATACTAATATCCTCTCCTACGCTTCAACCATACTATAGCCATCACAAAACTTAACAACAATGCAAAACCAAGACTCCAAGGATATAGATATGTAACTGGTCTAACTACTGTTTTGTCTGACTCTATCGGCTCTAGCTGATCTATCGATTCATATACTTGTTTCAAATCAGTACTATTTTGAGCTCTAAAAAACTTCCCTCCGGTCATTGTGGCAATTTTTTGTAATACTTCTGTATCAAGATCCTCTGATGTATTAACTAATCTTTCACCAAAAGTAGTCTTAACCATCATCTGTCCACCACCCAAACCTATGGTGTATATCTTTATGTGATACTGTTTTGCAAGTTCTGCTGCCTGCAAAGGTTGTAGCGCTCCGGAGTTATTTTCACCATCTGTTAGCAAAACAAGAGCTTTAGAGTCACCTGGATATCTTTTGAGCTTCTTAACTGCCAAACCTATAGCATCGCCTATAGCAGTTTGTGGACCTGGTAAGGCAATACTTGCATCATCAAGCATTTTTTTGACAGTTGGAATATCAAAAGTCAATGGCGTTTGTAAATATGCCCAAGTACCAAAAAGTATCAAACCTACTCTATCTCCTTGACGAGTATCTAAAAACTCATTAGCAACACGCATTACAAGATCAAATCTTGACTCCATTTTACCATTAGATTTCTGCATATCTTGGATAGCCATACTACCAGACAGGTCAATAGCCATCATTAGATCCCTACCACTTTGCGGCAAGCTAACTGGTTTGCCTAACCACTGAATACCAGAACCTGAAATAATCAATAATATCCAAATAGTACTTAGAATATATTTAAGATAATTCGCTTTGGTAAAGTCTCCATTTTTATTACCTCTCAACTGAGATTCTAACTGATCAAAAAAAGGTGTTTTTAGTGCTAGCTGCTTATCATGTTTTACCCTTGGAAATATCCAATAGCTAATAACAGGTAAAATAATCAAAGCCAAAAACCAAGGATATTCTATATTAATCACAATACTCTCCTTAGCCACTGCTCTGCCACAGTCAAAATTTCATTTAGCGTTTGTCTATCTAATTCGACAGCTCTATAACTATTTGCCAACATATTAGCTTTGGTATTTTTAAAATTTTGCTTTTTCATTTTAGAGTCAAGAAACTCAAGCCATTGCTCGCCATGTAGAGTTTTGATTTCTTGGTTTGGAAATTTTTGTAATGCTACTCTTTTTAGATATACCGAGATATTCTGCAAAGCTTCTTTAGGTTTATTTTGTTGAGTCTCTTCTATTGTCCTTCTAAAATCATTAACAATAGAATCCTTGTAACTATTTCTCTTTTTCCTAAAATGTAGAATGATCAAGAAGATAATAAAAGCTAGTACAATCAAACCTAAAAGTAACCACCAACCATAAGCCAAAGGCCACCATTGAGAGACCCTTGCAGGCAAATAAATATCTTTTAATTGAGCCAAAAGATCATTAGTTTGCATAATTAGCTATCCCATAGTTTATTGCTTTAACCAGATCATCATTCGTTGCTATCTCAATAAACCCTGTTTTATTCTTACGTGAAAAATCCTTTATCGCAGTGTATCTTTCTTGATAAAGGTTTTTATAAACACTTCTTTGTTTCTTACTCGCAGCATCTAATACTATACGATGCTCACCATCACTAAAATAATATGTATCTAAAGCAGGTAACTCCTTTTCTATAGGATCATAACTAAATATATTTATAACCTCATTTTTAGCTCTCAATAATTTAAGATACTGTTTTGCTTGCTCATCAAAACTACTAAAATCACTAATAATAATTATCACACTATTACTACGAACTTTAGCATAAAGAAACTTTATAACATCTGCTAATTTCTTTTGAGATTTAATCTGATAATCTTTGTGATCAGTCGTTATAAGATTAAACATTTTAATCAAGGCTGATTTATCTTGTTTTGCAGGGTAGAAGTTATAGCCTTGATCATCAAAAATAATGCCTCCAACCTTATCATGCGCCTCTAATGCTCCAAATCCCAACAATGCTAGTGTATTGGCAGCCTTAACACACTTAAAGCACTCCCTTGTACCAAAATTCATTGTACTATTTTGATCAACAATAAAATACAGACTACGTTCACGCTCTTCATGATAAACTTTAGTGTATGGCTTACCAAGTCTTGCCGTAAGTGACCAGTGCATCAATCTAATATCATCGCCTGCTTGATAATGTCTAACCTCATCAAAGTCCATACCACGACCTTTAGCATTAGAAATATTCGTACCAGCATTAGTCGTATTAACTTTCTGATTAGCAAATAATTTTAGTGACTTTGCCTGATAGCGATGATTCAAAAGCTCTTGGATATCAGCCTTAATGCCTTTATAACTTTTCATTGAAGGTATACTCTATGGGATTGGCACAGCCTTTAGCAATTCAGCAATCACATCATCACTTGTGATACCATCAACATCTGCTTCAAATGTTAGCAATATTCTGTGACGTAACACTTCATATATAACTGCATGGACATCTCCAGGAGATACATAATCATTACCAGATAGCCAAGCATGTGCTCGAGCCGCTCTATCTAGCGCTATTGTTCCTCTAGGACTTGCACCAAAGGCAATCCATTTTTTGATACTTGGACTATATTTTGATGGATCTCTAGTAGCTAGAATCAATTCAATAATATATTGCTCAAGAGCTGCTGACATCTGAACATTCAAAACTTCTTTTTGTGCTGCAAAAATTGCTTCTTGAGAAATATTTGGGTAGCGTAATTTATGCCCTAATGCCTCACCTCTGCTTATTGCCAGAATCTTTGCTTCCGTTTTTGGATCCGGATACTCAATCTTCACAAAAAGCATAAATCTATCTAACTGTGCTTCAGGAAGTGGATAAGTACCTTCTTGTTCAATTGGATTTTGTGTAGCCATCACCATAAAAAGATTAGACAAAGGATAAGTCTTCTTACCAACCGTAATCTGCTTCTCTCCCATAGCTTCAAGCAATGCTGACTGAACCTTTGCAGGCGCCCTATTTATCTCATCAGCAAGCAATAGGTTATGAAATAATGGCCCTGACTGAAACTCAAAGCTCTGTTGCTGAGGTATGTATATCTCTGTCCCTGTCAAATCTGCCGGTAAAAGATCCGGCGTAAACTGCACTCTATGATAAGAGCAATCTATACTTTCAGACAATGTTTTGATCGCAGTTGTCTTAGCTAACCCAGGAGCTCCCTCTACAAGTAAGTGTCCTCCAGCTAGCAATGCTATCAATAAACGCTTATTTAAATTTTCTTGACCAACAACACGATTGTTTAAGAACTCTAGTAATTCCTCAAACTGATTATATACAGACACAGTCTCTCCAAAACCTCTTATCTTCTTTTGTAGAGTATATGGGTTGTTACTAGTTTTTCAAGAGTCTAGGCTCGATATAACTAATTTACAAAGATTAAACAGTGTTATAAACTTTAGTTTATTAACTAAAATCGACAAAATTCTTATGAAATTTCTTAAAATGTGGGCAGTATCAATGCTAGTAAGTTTAACACTAGTTAGCTGCTCGAACACATCTGATTTAACTAGCAATCTGAACTCAGCAGGCGAATCTATTGCAAGATTTGTGAATGGTACTTTTTCTGCTAAAATTGATAACACTAGCCTGCAAAGTGTATACAATGCAACACTTTTGGCTCTAAATAACGGTAGTAATAAAATAGTAACTAGCAACATCAATGATGACACCGCGAACATCACCGGCACGTACACTATCAACGGCAGTTTTTTTGACAAGGACCACACGGTTAATTTTGATATAAAACTACTCAAAGGTAACGACAATACTGTTAATTTACTTATCCGAATAGGTAAGTTTGGCAATAAAGAAGCATCTGTTAATTTACTAACAAACATAAAGAGTAATCTAGGATTATAAATAATGAGTGTAAGTACCCCAAAAGTATTATCTATTCAATCTCATGTAGCCTATGGCTATGCCGGTAATAAAGCTGCCGTATTCCCTATGCAGCGTCTTGGTATAGAAGTCTCTCCAATATATACAGTCCAGCTCTCAAACCACACTCAATACGACTTTTTTAAAGGTTCTTTTTTTAGTGCTGAAGATATTCAAAATGTTATAGAAGGCTTGATTACTAACAACTTCTTAGCAAAACAGGATGCTATCTTATCTGGATATATCGGCAACGTCGATGTTGCTAAAGTTATTGCAAATACAGTCACATTACTAAAAGAAAAAAAACAAGCTAGCCTATACTGCTGTGACCCTGTCTTTGGTGATAAATATGATGAAGATGAAACAGGACATATTTTTGCATCAAACGATCACCCAGAAATATTCTTAAAATATTTATTACCATTAGCTGACATAATTACACCAAATATATTTGAGCTAAGTGTACTAAGCGGTGTCGAGATAAGAAAACATGAAGATATAGTCAAAGCATGCCAAAGTCTAATTGTAAAAACCAAAAATGAAAAACAAATCATAATCGTTACAAGTGTGTCTTTTGATAAAAATAAAACTGGTATTGCAATTTACCAGAACAATAACTTTTCTTATATGGAATCTGCAAAATATAAAGTTCAACCTAAAGTAAGTGGCTCAGGTGATATTACTGCAGCGATGTTTTTAAGTTATCTTTTAAAGGGTAAAACATTAGATGAAGCTCTAAGTTTGGTTACTAGATGTTTGGACGGCATCTTCAGGGTTACACACGAATTAAACACTGATGAGCTAGCCTTAATACAAGCACAGGAGTACATCAAATAATGGATCGTTATAGCAAAATCACAGATGTCCATCGCTACAAAAGAGAAATCGTACTGCTAAAAAGTCGCCCTTGTGCTTATGGAAAATGTACTTTTTGTGACTATATACTAGATAACTCAAAAAATATCGACGAAATCAACTCTATTAATTTTGATATTTTAAACAATGTTAGTGGAGAGTTTGGTGTCCTTGAAATAATAAATTCAGGCAATGTATTTGAACTTCCTCAAGCAACTAAAAATCGTATTAAAGAAATAGTCCAAGAAAAAGATATCAAACTACTATTTGTCGAAGCGCACTGGATGTACAAAGACCATCTACACAAAATAAAAGATCTATTTGATACTAATATCTTTATCAAAACTGGTTTAGAAAGCTTTGATAATCAGTTTAGAGAAAAAATTTTAAATAAAGGATTCTTTCATACATCACCCCAACAGCTAAGTGAGCTATTTGACTCAGTTTGTCTCTTGATTGGTGTCAAAGGTCAAACAAAAGAAATAATAAAAAAAGATATTGAAATAGCTAAAAAACACTTTAATCACACGACTTTGAATCTATATGTAAACAATACAACATCAATAAAAGCAGATGAAGAGTTGAAAAAATGGTTTTTAGATGAATATAAAGAGCTATTTAATGATCCACAATTTGAGATACTTGTCAGCAATACTGATTTTGGTGTTGGTGACTAATGCAACTTTAGCTGATATCAAAATACGTTGAAGTATGCTATCTTTGTAGTACAAGTGTACTTTAGGGGAAGATGTTGCAACACACTCTCAAACAAATTTCCGATATTCTAAAAGCAAGAATAATCAATAACCCGTCTACTGAAGTTATTATTTCAGGACTTAATTATGCGGAATCCGCAAAAGAAAATGATTTGACTTTAATAGATCAACACGAGCATATTAAGCTTTGGGAAAACTCAAAGGCTGCTGCTGCTATTGTCAGCGATAAGATTAGCACTGAGTTAGCAAAAATTAATGATAAGCCAATATTGGTAGTGAATAACGCAGACTTAGCCATGGCTAAGGTACTAGAACTATTCTCTGTACCATATCCTGAACAAAATGGCATTCATGAAAAAGCTGTTATAGACCCATCAGCAAAAATTGGTAAAAATGTCTCAATTGGCCCAGGAGCATACATTGGTAAAAATGTTAAAATTGGTGATAATACAATAATCTACGCCAATGTATGTATTTATAACGATACAAAAATTGGTACTAACTGCATTATATGGCCTAGTGTTACAATTCGAGATAGAACAGTTATAGGACACTTCTGTAGACTGTACTCAAACTGCTCTATAGGTACAGATGGATTTGGCTACAGACCTTCAGAAGATGGTAGAAGTATAGTTAGAATTCCTCATATAGGTAATGTTGTGATTGGCAGTTTTGTAGATATTGGTTCTAACACATGTATTGACAATGCTAAATACGGCTCAACAATAATTGGTGATTATACAAAAATCGATAACCTAGTTCAGATAGGTCACAATGTCATTATTGGTAAAGGTTGTATGATATGCGGACAAGCAGGTATCAGTGGCTCTGTAACAGTAGGAGATGGTGTAGTAATAGCAGGTAACGCCGGCATCAAAGATCATACCAAAATAGGTAGCGGAGCTCGAATAGGCGGTAAGGCTGGTGTGATGTGGGATGTACCTGCTGGTGAGAGTCATATGGGATACCCTGCCTATAAAGATACTGAATTAGCAAAACAATGGATAGCCATCAGGAAGCTTCCAGAAACTATGAAAAAACTCAAAGCACTAGCAAAAAGTCTAAAAATAGATCTTTAATCTTTAAATTAAATGCATTTTATACATAAGAAATTTAAATATAACAAATAAGATTTTTAAATATGCAGCTTGTAGCAATATAAATTCAACCCCTCCGTTTTAAATAAATAACTTCTCAAAAGCTAATATATAGCTTAATTTCACCTGCATTAGGTATCTAAACTCAAACCAGATACTATACCATTTTAGTATACTCAAAGCCTTTATTTTCAATATCTTCACTCGAATTTAATTTTTGATTTAGGCTATTAATATGTTAAAATTTGGAGTGTATAATTATAAGGCAAGAAAAGACCTCTAAATTATCAAATTATAAGATTTTTTCTTTCCAATTCTTTTACAAAAAGGAAATAACACTAAAATACTAGAACTATAAGGAGAGGCAACATGTTACCAACGCTCATGTCTGTTGACTTAGCAAGATTGCAGTTTGGTTTAACAGCATCATTTCACTTCTTATTTGTTCCTCTAACGTTAGGGCTAACGTGGATTTTATTCACAATGGAACTAATGTACGTAAGAACAGGTAAGCAAGTATATAAAGATATGGTGAAGTTTTGGGGTAAATTACTCGGAATTAACTTCGCTCTAGGGATTATTACTGGTCTAACTATGGAGTTTGAATTCGGTACTAACTGGTCATACTACTCTCAATCAGTAGGTGATATTTTTGGTACACCTCTGGCTATTGAAGGCTTGGCAGCATTTATGCTTGAGTCTACTTTTGCTGGTTTATTCTTCTTCGGCTGGGATAAGTTATCAAAGAAACAACACTTACTGTCTACATTCTGCTTAGCAATAGGTTCAAGCTTCTCTGCGTTACTAATATTGGTTGCTAACGGTTATATGCAACATCCTGTTGGTTCTGAGTTCGTTGCATCTACAATGAGAATGGAAACTGTAAGCTTACTTCAAGTATTCCTAAATGAAACAGCACAAACAAACTTTGGTCACGTGATAACAGCTGGATACACAACTGGTGCGACTTTTGTAATCGGTATTAGTGCTTTCTATCTACTAAAAAATCGTGATAGCGGTTTTGCTAAAAGATCTTTGGGTGTTGGCTTAGGTTTCGGTATCGTTGCATGTACTATGGCGATGTTCTTCGGTGATGCAAACGGTGTAGATGCATTTAAAGTACAACCATTAAAAATGGCTTCGATAGAAGCTGAATGGGATACTTCTAAAGCTCCTGCTGCTTTCAATGCTGTAGCTATCCCAAGCAATGCTGACCAAGAAAACCATTATGCAGTAGAGATTCCTGCTGTACTTGGCCTAATCGCTACTCACTCTACAGATGTAGAAGTCCCAGGTATCAAAGCTATCCTCTATGGAAAAGCAGATGCTAATGGCACTAGAGACCCTAGCCTTGCATACTATAGAGATATCACAACAGGTGAAACTGCTGATGTATCTCCAGAAGTAGCTGCTGCTAACCCTGCTAAGTACGAAAAAGTACCTGCTGCGGTAGTTATGATTAGAGATGGTGGTTTAGCGTATGCAGATCTTCTTAAGTGGAGAGAAACTGGTCATGAAGGTGATACTCCTGATGCTAGCTATGTTAACTACAACAACCCTGAATACCAAAGATATATGGGCTTCGGTAAGTTACTTGTACAAGTAGCTCAAGAGAAGTACGGCAAAGCTGATTCAGATACGATAGCAAAAGTTGCTAACGATCCTGAATTAGTAAAAGCAACTGCTACTAATATGGTTCCTGAAGTTGTTAGCATATTCTGGGCATTCAGAATAATGGTTGGAATTGGCCTATTATTGTTTGCTCTAATGTTTGTTGGCTTAATCCTACTTGCTAAAAACTCTTTAGGTAGCTCTAAATTTAGCAGACTTGTATTAAGAGTAATGCTATGGTCAATCCCATTACCATTTATTGCTTGCTCTGCTGGCTGGTTCGTAACAGAACATGGTCGTCAGCCTTGGACAGTATATGGAGAGCTTCCTACTAGTATAAGTTCTTCAGCTCTTACGGCTGCTGATGTAGGTACATCTATGGCAATCTTCTGTCTAATAGACTTAAGCTTATTTGCTGTACTAATTTTCTTAATGTTCAAGTATGCAAGACTAGGACCTAGTTCGTTAGGCACTGGTAAATACCATTTTGAACAAAACAAAAATGATAAATAAGGAGAGATAAATGTTATTAGATGTTTTACAAATTATCTCTTGGCTAGTTGTAGGAGTTCTAATATTCTTAGTAGCTGCTACTGTTGGTTTTGACTTTGGTGTAGGTATTCTTGCCAAATTTGTTGGTAAAGATGACTACGAAAAAAGAGCTATCATAAATACAGTTGGCCCTACTTGGGACGGTAGCCAAGTTTGGTTTATCACAGCTGGTGGTGCTATATTTGCTATTTGGCCACAAGTTTATGCTACTAGCTTCTCAGGTTTATATATTGCTATCTTACTAGTGTTATGGGGACTTTTCTTAAGACCTCCTGCTTTTGAGTATAGAAAGAAAATAGATAACCCTACATGGAAAAACTTCTGGGACTGGATGCTTTTGTTAGGAAGTGTTATTCCTATAGTTGTCATGGGTGTAGCTGTTGGTAACTTATATTTAGGTTTTCCTATCTCTTATGATGATACTTCAAGATTAATATATGGTGCTGTTACTAACGGCCAGTATCAATCTATGTGGGTTACTTTGATACACTTACTAACTCCATTTGCATTATTGTTTGGTATATTTGCTCTAAATATGTCACTAATGCATGGTTCAGCTTATGCTAAGCTTAGAACAGATGGCGTTTTAAGAGATAGATTCAGAAAAATTACAAATGTTACAGCGACTATTTACTTAGTCTTATTTGTAATCGCAGCTATTTGGATTGCTCTAATACCTGGATATCAGTACTCTACTGGTGCAAGTTGTACATACGCATCAGAAGCATTACAACATCCATTCAGTGCTGGAGTTATTACTAATGACCATTCTTGGTATTATAACTTCACGCAAGCTAAAACTATTTGGATGTGGTTTGCTCCTATTCTAGCTTTTGTTGGTGCATTACTTGTTATCAAGTTCAACAACAAAGATAAAGATGGTGCTGCTTTCATAGCTAGTATGGCCTCTCTACTAGGTGCTGTATTAACTGTTGGCTTTGCATTATTCCCATTCATTATGGTATCTAATGTAGGTAATTTCCAATATAGCTTGACAGTATTTAACGCAAGTAGTAGCCAAACTTCTCTAATAGGTATATTATGTGCAGCTGTTATTATACTTCCAATCATCTTCTCTTATACATTCTTTGTGTATAAGAAAATGTGGGCAAATGGTCGTAGAGTATCTGCTGAAGAAGTTAAAGCAAACTCTCACGAGTTATACTAAGAGGAGACTAGTATGTTTTATTTATTATGGATTACATCTGCATTTGTAGCTGTTGGTGCTGGTTGTTTTGTAGCTAGCAGAATCGACAAAAAAGAAGACTAATTTTCTATCTGCTATTTTCTTCTATTTTATTTCTTCTCTTTGATATAAAATTTTTTCATTCAAATTTTATTTGTTTTAAAAAATGAAAAAAATAATATCTCTGACTATCACCTTATTTCTTGTTATAACATCTAATTGTTATGCAGATATTATTGTTGGAACAACTGGAGATTATGCTCCTTTTTCAACTTATAACAAAAACGATAATAAATTCTCTGGGAAAGATATCGATCTCATAAAAACTTTTGCTGAAGCAAATAATGAAGATATTAAATTTGTTAAGACCACTTGGGCAACTGCTGAAGGTGATCTAAAAGACAATAAATTTGATGTCTTTGTAGGAGGTATGACAATAACTCCTACTCGTCAAGCAAAATTCATATTCTCTACTCCATTAGGCTCTTTTAGTAAGGCTGCTATGACTAGCTGCAAAAACTTATCTAAGTTCAAGAGCTTTGCAGATATAGACAATCCAAATACTCTAATCATAGAAAATAGAGGTGGAACAAATGAAAAATTTGCCTTACAGAAAATCAAAAATGCTCAATTATTAATTATCGCTGATAATAAGCTTGCAGTTAAATCTATCACCGATGGCATAGATGGTATATATCCAGATATAATGTTTACTGATTCGCCCGAAATTGCGTATCAGCACTCTATAAATCGAAGCATTTGCCAAGTACCAGTTAAAGTTGATGATAGTATTTCATATAAGGCTTTTATGTTTAATAACACACCAATAGGAAAAAGTCTTGCGAGTAAATTTAATGACTGGATAAAAGATAACCCTAAAATTTTTCATCAATATTTAAATTCAGAAAAATAGAAGTTGGCTAAATCAACCTAGCTCTATTGGGTCAATATCAAAACACATCTTAACTGAATTTTTTAAACTTGACATTATTTGACTATTAGCAACCCATTTAATTATTAAATTTATCTGACTACGTGAGTTCGAAGTTAAAAGTATACTATAACGATATACATTATTTTTTTTCAGATGAAGAGCTGGTAATGGCTTAGATACTTGCACACCAGAGCTATCTTTCAAGCTTGAATATATTTGCTCCAACATATTTAAGACTTTATTCTCATCTTTTGATTCAGCTATGATTTGTGCTTGATAGCTATAAGGTGGATAACTCGCGTACTTTCTTTGCTCTAGAAGATAATCCAGAAACTCAAGATAGTCACTATTTACCAATAACTGTAAAAGTTTATTATCAGGCTGATATGTCTGAAGTATTACCCTTCCAGGTTTATCTGCTCTTCCAGCTCTTCCAGAGACTTGAACTATCATTTGCGCAGTTCGCTCTATTGCATGAAAATCAGTACTATATAAACCAGCATCAATATTAATTAATCCCGCTAAGGTAATATTCTCGAAATGATGCCCTTTTGCTATCATCTGAGTACCAACTATAACATCAACTTGTTTATCATTTATCATTTGATTAATGCTATGTAGGTCATTCATAGTTTTGATATTTGATCTATCAAAGCGCACCACCTTATTATATGGAAATCTCGCCTCTATTCTTGACTGAACTTTTTCAGTACCACTACCATAAGCAAAAAGCTCTTCAGCATTACAACTTGGACAAGCTGTAACTATTGGCTTACGAGAACCACAAAAATGACATTCTAAGTACTGATATGGATGTGTATGTAATGTATATGGTTTATCACATCTCTTAC
Organism: Francisella salina; assembly: GCF_000219045.1. Lineage (NCBI taxonomy): Bacteria > Pseudomonadati > Pseudomonadota > Gammaproteobacteria > Thiotrichales > Francisellaceae > Francisella > Francisella salina. Next base: position 189,485 of record NC_015696.1, on the reverse strand, counting down.
ACTCCACAGCCTCTCCGCAACTCTTACAGACCAAAGCCTTAGCAAAACCTAATTTGTTGATAAATACTAATGACTGCTGATGATCGTTGATATTCTGCTCAATCAATGAAAAAAGAGTATTACTAATACCATTATCAACAATACTTGATTTTAGATCTAATAGCTCAATCGTATTCTGGTGTGAGTTTAGCGCCCTTTTATTAAGCTTGAGTAAATCATATTTATCAGCCACATAATTATAATAACTTTGAATAGATGGTGTAGCACTACCCAGAACTACTGGTATATCAAGCTGACTAGCTCGAAATATAGCAACATCACGAGCATTATAACGAATAGTTGTTGTTTGTTGCTTATATGAACTATCATGTTCTTCATCAACGATGATAATCCCAAAATTCTTAAAGTCAGCTAAGACTCCACTTCGAGTAGCAATTACAATATCAGCTTCGCCATTTTTTATTTTTAACCAGTTAGTTAACCTAGTTTTATCACTTAGTTTAGAATGTAGTGCAACAACATTCTTATCTATAAACCTCTTCTCAAATCTTTTGATTGTCTGTGGTGTAAGATTTATTTCTGGCACTAAGACAAGAACTTGTTGAGACTTTGACAAAAACCTCTGAATCACATGTAAATAAACCTCTGTTTTGCCACTTCCAGTTACTCCATAAAGTAAAGATACCTTGAAACCCGATTGTGATGTAATTTGCTCAAAAGCATATTGCTGTTCTGGATTAAGCAACTTAGGTAAGTCTGATTCTATAGTATTATTAGACTGTCTTAACTTATAAGTTTTTTTGAGGATGTTTTTATCAAGAAGTTTATTAATAACATAGCTAGAGGCTAATTCTTTTAGATCCTCAAAACGAAGCGCTTCATTATTAGCAAAAATTTTTAGAACATCTTGTTGCTTTGAAGTCAGTTTATGTTGCTGTAGCTCTATTTGATCTAAATATACATAGGTATCTTTCTGAGGAGAAACTTTCTCGATTTTCAAAAAATCATTTGGTAAAGCCAAACGTATAGCATTATATAAATCACAACAATAATACTGCGATAACCAAAAAATAAGTCTTTGTACAGCATCGCTAATAGGTTGATCTATAATCTTTAGAATAGGTTTTACTCTTGTAAGCTCATAATCAATCTTTATATCTTTAGCTACAACAAAGCCTATAAGTTGACGCTTACCCACCTGTACCAAAACTCTGCTAAATAGCTCGACATTAGCATCTTTAATAGAGTAATCAAGCAAGTAACTTGGAGGTACTGCTAGAGCAACCTTAACAATCATTATCTAACTTCTGTAGTTTTTGTATTTTTATACCAATAATAAAAGCCATAAACAGCTGTAATGAAAAATATAAAGTTTTGTAGCACTTGACCATACAGTTCTTGTTGATACATGACTACAACGAAATACAAATCAGAAACAATCCATACAATCCAATTTTCCATAAACTTCTCTATAGTCATAATAATTGCTGTAAATGTAATACCTGTCAGAATACCTGTTGAAAATATATCTGCTGAACTAGTGATATAGTTAAATACAATACTAAAAATACATAGTATTGCTAGATACACAATATAACGAAAATAATCAGCTCTCTTCATCCATTTAACAGTCTTATGCTCACCATCTATACCTTGTGTATACCACTTATACCAACCATAGCTGAAGAATATCACATAAACGAACTGCAACAGTACTAATGAGTAGGTCCCCTTCATCGCAAACAAAAATAACAAAAGTATCGCACCTACTATACCCAATGACCAAGACCATACTTTAAGTCTTGCTAAGTATATTGTATACAATACATTTATAATCAATGCTGAATAATCAAGAGTCTCAAATATCATTATATAATTCCTATATCTCTAAAAACACTCGTATAATTTTATATCAAGATCTTTATATAAGTCAGACTTTATTACATTAATTTTTCTTATAGAGCTCGTTTTGAAATTAATCGTTGGATTACACGCCAAATATATCTCATACAAGTCTGTACTAAATACATCACAATTTAAATAACAAATATCTTGAGCAGTTATCCTAATAACTCCGGCGGTTTCTAAGTCATATAAGATTTTCTTAACTTTATCGTAATCAGCAACCGCCATCTTTTGATACATCTGATCAATACTAATCCCATTTCTCAATTCTCTTTGAGCCACATGTAGCTCTTTAAGCATACAAACACTTATACTTAAATCATCTCTTTTTACTTCTTTCTTAAAATCTAATGTCACCTCCATATACTGTATAGCTTTGATCATCACAGCACCTAAAAGTGTAATCTGCCAAGCCACATAAACCCAAAGTATAAAAATAGGTATCAAAGATAATGAACCATAAATTACTGAGTAAGTAGGCACATAAAACATGTATAGTGCAAAAATCTTCTTTGCAATAGAAAAAACTATAGCTACAAAAAATGCTACAATTAACGCCGTTTTTGAGCTAATCCTTGTATTAGGTAATATTTTATAAAAAACAAAGAAACCTGCTATTAAAAAAATCAAAGATAATCCGTTTAAAAGATATTGCTCGATACCAATATCTTTTACAAACCAAGCCATAGAAATAAGATACGTACTAGAAATAAATACAAAACCAATAAGTATAGGCCCCATTGTCATCAAAGCCCAATACACTAACAAGCTTTGAACAAGAGGTCGCTGTTTATTAACATAAAAAACTTTATTTAAAGTAATTTCCAACCTTTTAATCATTAGAAAAATAACAACCAATAAAACTATAACGGATGTAATTGGCAAAGAGGTCATCTTATCAGAAATACTTGTGATGTACTGCTGAACTGTCGCTGCAGTCTCAGGAAGCATATTTTGGAAAAGAAAATTCTGCAAATTCTCAGAAAGAGAGCTAAATGCATTAAAAGCATTCAAAATATTTATTATAATGAAGAAAGCTGGTACGATAGCAAACAAGCTTGTAAGGGTTATAGCTGCAGCTACTGTTGGACAGTCTTTACGAAGATATTCTTTGAAGACCCAGATCCAATAGTTTTTAAATATTGACAAATATTTTTTGTATAACTTGATATCAAACATAGAAAAAAAACAATGAAAAACATACTAATACTATACTACAGCCAAGGTGGAAGTACAAAGAAAATGGCTCATACCATAGCCCTAGGTGTAGAAGTCACAGGTGCTACCGCCATAGTTCGTACGGTACCAAATATCTCAGCAAAAACTGAACAGGTTGATTCTAAAATTCCAGATAATGGCGATCTATATGCTACAAAAGAAGATCTTGCAAACTGCGATGGTTTAATTGTTGGAAGCCCAGCTTATTTTGGCAATATGGCATCACCTTTGAAATACTTTTTAGAAATTCATAGTGATATATGGTTTAAGGGTAGTCTGATTGGCAAGCCTGTTGGTTTTTTCACAGCTGCCTCTGGGATGCATTCAGGGCATGAGAGCACTCTACTATCAATGATGATCCCTTTTATACATCATGGTTGCCTAATTGTTGGTGTACCATATAGCGAACAAGCTCTAGAGCATACACGTACAGGTGGTACACCGTATGGTGCATCTCATCTAAATACTTTTTCACCAAACAAAAATATGTCAGATGATGAGATTAAAATTTGTAAAACATTAGGTAAAAGAGTCGCGGATATTGCCAATAAACTTTCTTGTTAGGAGAATATTAGATGAGAAATATTTTTTATACTTTAATATTTTTATCACTTTTACTACTAAACAGCTGTAGCACATCTCAGCCAAGCTATTCTGCTAACTCAGTAGGCCAAGTATCCCAAGTAAAGCAAGGTAAAATCATAGATATTCAACAAGTCAAAATTAAAGGTAACAGTAATATAGGTGCCCAAATTGGAGGACTTGGTGGTGCTTTTGGTGGTGCTTTTGCGGGCGCAGGAGCAGGAATGCTTACCAGTATTGCTGGCTCTATCGGTGGAGCTATAGTTGGTGGTATTGCTGGAGGAGCAACAGAAGATGCCATAACCTCTTCAAAAGGCTATCAATTTACAATACAGTTAAGTAATGGTGAAACACTTGCCATATTACAAGAAGATAAACATGATTTAAATATTGGCGATGAAGTAACTATATATATGTCTGGTAATAACACCAGAATTGTTCCTGCAAAAAACTAAAAGACAATATTAAAAATAAGTAAAATTTGCTTTCGTAACACTTATAGTTTAGTATATTTTTTTTCATCATTATTGATTAGTATTTACATTTCCTGTGAACACTAAATAGTTTTTTTGACTTAGAGGAACCTAACCTAATGTATAAGAAAAAAGTTACCACACTGGGATTAAGCATCTGGTTTGCATGTGCATTTTTTTATGCTCTTGAGTATTTTGTAAGATCATCGACAGGCGCTCTACTTGATGACTTCACAAAAGAACCTTATAGCCTTAGCCTCGCAGCGACTGCAATGTTTAGCTCATCATTTTATTGGAGTTATATAATATCACAGATACCTGCTGGCATACTCGTAGATAGATTTGGCATCAAGAGAGTAATGATAGCAAGTTCGGCCATATTTTCTCTAGCAATGTTGGTCGCAAGTATTGCCCATAATGAGTCAATGCTTCTGGCTTATAGAATATTAGCTGGATTTGGTGGAGGCTTTGCTATATTGTGCGCTATAAAAGCAATCGCAATTTGGTTACCAAATAGATTATTTCCTGCATTTACAGGTTTAACGCAATTTGTACTATATATAGGTGCAACGCTTTCAGCTGCTCCTCTAGTATTCTTAGCTAGCCACTTCAGTATTTCACAAATCATGGCTTTACTATTTATAATTTCTATAATTTTGTTGCTTGTTAGCATATTTATAATACAGGTACATCCTGACTACTCTAAGCATAATAAACAAAATGAACATAAGAAAGATAATTTAAAGGATATTATTACTGTATTTAAAAATAAACAAATTTGGTTTAACGGCCTGTACTGCTTCACTATCTATGGAACAACTGTTCTTTTCGCAGACTTATGGGGTATAAAATATCTACAGCTAACAGGTTTTTCTGAAGTCAACGCTGGTTACTGCACTTCATTAATTTTTATTGGTGTAGCTATATCTAGCCCTATATGGGGTACTGTTGCATCAATATTTGATGGTGAGAAGAAATTCTTATTGATTACACCTATTTTTGGGTTCTTTATTGTTACATATTTACTGTTTTTTAATACAAGCTTTCCTATAGCTGTAGTTTTATGTATTCTTTTTGGTGCTGTCCAAGCTGTTCATGTTCTAAACTATTCTGCGTTGAGAAATACAGTTTCTGCAACGCAGATTGCAACGGGATTAGCAGTAGTTAATATGTTCTTACCATTAAGTGGAGGGGTTTTGCAACCAACCACTGGAGCATTAATAACTCATCTAAAACAATCACATGAATCATTATACGCATTCCAAACAACATTAATTATTATTCCAATATTAATGATTCTTTCATTTATAATCGCTTTGTTTATCAAAGATTCAAATAACTAAAATATATACTGCTTTACTCTAACTTTTTTTTAATCTATTATTTGTTATAAAATTTTGAACTTGTATTATGATATGAAAAAATTAGTAATTGCTGTGGCTGTAGCGATAGTCATTATAGCTTTTGTAGCAGTCAACTTTCTAACAAAAGATTCCACTAAACCCCAAACTACTAAAGGATCTCACGATATAACTGTCGTTGCAGCTGAAAACCAGTATGGAAGTATAGCTCAACTTATAGGTGGTAGTAATGTCAAAGTTACTAATATCATAAATAATGCTGATGGGGATCCGCATACTTTTATATCATCAGTTAAGAACGCTAAACTCTTAGCATCAGCTGATGTAATTATTTACAACGGTGCTGATTACGACTCTTGGATCACACCTATTATTCAAAGCAATAAACATGCCAAAATCATTAAGGTACAAGATCTCCTAAACTATCCAGAGACTCCAAAATTTGGTATTAATCCACACCTTTGGTATGATCCCGATACATTCCCTGCTCTAGCAAAAAAACTAAAGGAAACATTCTCTGAAGAAGATAGTATTGATAGTAACTTATTTGAAAAAAACCTAGTTAATTTTAATCATAAGTACCAACAAGTATATAACCTGGTTGGCCAAATTAAGAAATCTAGTGCAGGCACACCTATAACAGCTACAGAGCCTCTGTTTGGCTATATGTCAGATGCTTTAAACTTAGATATGAAGGGTTTGGCATTCCAGTGGGTAATAATGAATGAATCTGAACCGAGTCCTACTATGATGGTTGATTATCAAAACTTATTCTTAAATAAAGAAGTTAAAGTTCTTTTCTATAATAAGCAAGTTACTGATAATGTCACTAATAAAATGTTAGAACTAGCAGAAGAAAACGATATACCAGTAGTTGGTATTACAGAAACAATGCCTACAAATGAAGATGCTATTACATGGATGGTAAAAACACTGCAAAAAACTGCTGAAGCTCTAGATAAAGCAAACCAATAAAATGATCAGATGTTCAAACTTAGTGATTGGCTACGATAAACCAATCACACAACCTCTTAATCTTGAAATCCCAACGAATGCTTGGGTAGGTATAGTAGGTAAAAACGGTGTTGGTAAATCAACCTTTTTTAAAACACTATTAGGCAAGATACCAAGCTTCTCGGGGTCTATAACTATTAATGAAAAGAAAGTTGATATCAATACTATAAGCTACATACCACAAGAGAGAGAAATAAACTTTGAAGAAAAAACATCGGGTTACACGCTCGTAAAATATAGCCACAAGCCTAGTTCATGGGGGCTACCTGTATTTAATAAAAATTTCAGAGAAAAACTAGACTACTTAATTACCTTGACACAAACTCAAGATTATATTCACAAGCCATTTAAAAATCTTTCTGGTGGTCAAAAAAAACGTATATATTTAGTTCAAGCACTTATAAACAACCCCAAAGTATTACTATTAGATGAGCCTTTATCTGATCTTGATCCAGATGCAAAGCAAAGATTCCTAAGTTGTTTGAGAGCAATTCATAAACAAGAAAATATCACACTACTACTAATCTCTCATGACATGAAAGAGATTAGCTCTCAGCTAGATGCATTTATTCATTTTAAAGACGGACAATGCCATTACTGCAATGAATTACCATGTCTACAGGAGGATATCTGTGTTTAACTATACTTTTATGATTTATGCTTTTATAGCAGGTACTATAATTGCTCTTATTTGCGGGATTATTAGTTTTTTTGTAATTATTAGAAGATTATCATTTGCATCTCATGCACTAGGGCATATTAGCCTTACAGGAGCATCCGGAGCTGTTCTTCTAAATTTATCTGCCATGACTGGACAGCTCACTATAAATCTAATTGCAGGTCTTCTCATGGGTGCTTTTGGCGACAAAATCAAAAAGAACGATATTGCAATAGGTATAGTTTTAACTTTCTTTTTGGGGCTTGGTACATATTTCCTATTTTTATATCAAAGTGGCTACTCAGGTTCTGTAATGTCTATACTTGTCGGTAATATTTTGACTGTAACTTTAGAGCAGATTTATATATTGCTTGCCTTAGCTATATTCACCATAGCTCTTCTAGCTGCGATTGCTAGACCGTTATTCATATCATCTATTGACCCCGTATTTGCAGAATCAAAGAGAATCTCAAATAAGTTTTTGTCTATATTATTATTTATATGCATAGCAATCACTGTATCTATGGCTTGCCAGATTGTTGGTATATTGTTAGTATTTTCACTACTTATAGGTCCTGCTGCGATTGCTACTCAATGGGTTGATGGATTTTATAAACCTATAGCTCTTAGTACAGTGATATCCATCTTGACCGTTTGGTCTGGAATTATTGCCGCTTATTATATCGATGTTCCTATTAGCTTTTTTATCACTACTATTATCTGTATCTTATATCTGATAAGTATCATAAAAAACAAATTCTATTAATTTTTACTAAACTGTCAAATTGTGACTATACCAAAGCCTTATTTACCATTATAATTATGCTAGTTTTAGTATATTTAATATAAAAAATGATAATAACAAAAGAAGTTGAGTACCGTGGAGACGGTGTTTTATTGAAAGGTTTCTGTGCATACCCTGATAGAGGCGCGCACTTACCGGCAGTATTAGTTGCTCCAACATGGGCAGGTAGAGACAACTTTGCTTGTGAGAAAGCTATAGCGATGGCTAAAAGAGGCTACCTAGGCTTTGTTATAGATATCTATGGTGAGGGCAAAGTAGGTAGCTCTAAAGAAGAAAATGCTGCTCTTATGAATAATCTATTAGAAGATAAATATGCACTGATGACTAGGCTTAGATCAGCATTTAATGTTGTTAGAAAAATGCCTCGTGTTGATAAATCAAGTATTTCTGCAATAGGTTTCTGCTTTGGTGGTCGATGTGTCCTAGATATGGCTAGATCGAACTTTGAGTTAAAAGCAGCTGTTAGTTTCCATGGATTACTAGAATCCAACATCGTCAAAGAACAAAACATAGATACAAAGATATTGGTACTACACGGCTATAATGACCCTATGGTATCACCTGAACAAGTCAATAAATTCCAGCAAGAGATGGATATGCGCAAGGCTGAATGGCAATTACATACTTTTGGTAATACGTATCATGCCTTTACAAATCCTAATGCTAATGATCTGGAGTTTGGTACAGTATTTAACAAACTATCAAATAAAAGAGCCTGGAAGCTTGCTGAAGATTTCTTGAGAGAGACTTTTGTTAGTGGGTATTTTTAAATAATCATCTAAGCAAATTCTAACTACAATTCAAAATCTTGAAAGAGTCATCTTATTATAAATAACTTATATATCTATAGATAATTAACTATTATCATTTTATGGTCTTTAAAATTAATTTTAATTAAAGATTATACATTATGTACTTATCAAGAATTAAGAGGAGAATACATATGAAAAAGCTACTATTAATCCCTATTATGCTAATAATTATGACAACACTTGTAACTAGCTGTCACCATCATCACAAAAAACAAGAATACAGTAACTAATATTAATCTTCCGATAAAGTTTTAGTATTCAAGAAATAATGTCATCCTCTTACTTAGTATCTTTCATGATACCAATGTATGGCAACTGGCGATATCTATCATTATAGTCTAATCCATAACCAACTATAAACTTATCCTCAATTTCAAAGCATATATAATCTAGGTTTACTTCTCTTTCTAGCCTAGCTGGTTTGAAGAGTAAAGTTGCAAATTTCAAGCTCTTTGGCTCTAGCTCATTTATACCATCCATAAGCTTATGGTAAGTATGTCCAGTATCAACAATATCTTCGACTATAATTACATTTTTACCTTGGATATACTCTTTTTTCAAAGAGCCAATAGTGGAGATTACCTTACCCGAACTAACTGTACCAGAACCATAAGATGAAGCCGTCACAAAGTGAGTTCTAAGATCAACTTCTAGCTTCCTAGTTAGATCCGCAAAAAACATAAACGAGCCCTTCAATACACAAATCAATACAATCTCTTGACCTGCGTAATCTTTATTTATTTTATCAGCTAGCTTTGTAATCTCAGTTTCTAGCTGTTGGGCATTAATATATACTTCTGTATTATCTTTAGCAAAACTCATAATTAACCCTTTTTGAAATAATCTTCAAAGAATAAAATCTGTTCTCTAGATGGGCCATAAGCCAATGAAGATATTGGAATACCAATATGATTTTCTATAGTTCTTAAATATGTTTTAAGAGCAGTTGGCATATTTTCTTTCGTCACAACTTCATCAAGAGAGAACGGTTCCATATCTACCAATATAGGATCGACTTTATATAGATCTATGCCTGGATAAGCACAGAATATTTCTTTGCCTTCATACTTATAACCTATACATATTTTTAGAGTGTCTAAGTCTGAAAGCACATCTACTTTTGTCAAAGCTATAGAGGTAAGATTTGAACATTTAGCCGAGTATTTAAGTAATGGTAAGTCTAGCCAACCGCATCTACGTGTTCTACCCGTAGTTACACCTATCTCACCACCTTTCTTCTGAATAAAGCTACCCACATCATCAAATAACTCAGTAGGGAAAGGACCCTCACCAACTCTAGTAGTATAAGCTTTTGTGATACCTATTACATGATCAAGACTATGTCCTGCAGTTGTTGCACCTGAATACACACCAGCTACAGATGTGCTTGAAGATGTTACAAATGGGTATGTACCATAATCGATATCTAAAAGTACTCCTTGCGCACCTTCATATACAACATTTTTACCTGCAGCAATCGCTTGATCAATTATTGAGAAAGTATCAGCTGAATACTGTTGAAGCTTTTGACCTAATGTATACAATCTATCAAACTCTTCTTCTAAAGATGGATACTCAACTTTATAAAGATCCCTAAATAATGTCTCTTTCTCTGACAATGAAAGTGCTAATCTTGATCTTAAAACATCTTTGTCAAATAAATGTTTAAATTTGATACCTTTACGTGATACTTTGTCCTCATACGCAGGTCCAATACCTTTACCAGTTGTGCCTATTTTCTCAGTAGTACTACTTTCTCTAACAGCATCTAAAAGCTTGTGATATGAAGTAATAACCGTACAGGATTCTGAGACAAATAGATTATCTGCAGATATCTCAATACCAGTATCTTGTAAACGTGTAATTTCTGCATCTAGAGCTATTGGATCAACAACTACACCATGACCTATTACACATTTTGTGTGCTTATGCAAAACACCTGAAGGAATTAAATGAAGGAATGTTTTTTTACCATTTACGACCAGAGTATGCCCAGCATTATTACCTCCTTGATAGCGAACAACTAGATCTGATTTTTCGGCTAATGTATCGGCAATCTTACCTTTGCCTTCATCGCCCCACTGTGCACCAACGATTACAATATTTGACATATTAAATTGAATATCTAAAGATTAAAGTTTTGATACTAAATATACTAATATATTAGTGAGTATTTTACTAGTAAAATATCTGATAAACAAAAGCGTTTTGACTGAGATTTTGTGATTAAAATTGTTATAATAAGATTTTAATTTTAAGCTTTAACACGCCAATAACAAGGAAAAATCATGTCAAAAATAAAAAGGGTTCTAATATCTGTATCTGATAAAACGGGTATTGTTGAATTTGCCAAAGAGTTAAGCAAACATAATGTTGAAATACTTTCAACAGGTGGAACATCAAAAACCCTTAAAGAAGCTGGTTTAAATGTAAAGGATGTATCTGATCACACTCAGTTCCCAGAAATTATGAATGGTCGCGTAAAGACTCTGCACCCACTAGTTCACGGTGGTATTTTAGCAGATAGAGATAACTCTGAGCACCTACGAGCAATGACAGACAACAATATTGGTCAAATTGACATGGTTGTAGTTAATCTATACCCTTTTGTTAATACTGTTAAATCAGGCGCTGACTTTGACACTTGTATCGAAAATATCGATATAGGTGGCCCATCAATGGTGCGTTCGTGTGCAAAAAATCATAAGCACACAACTATCGTAACAAATCCTAATCAGTATGAAATAGTTGCAAAAGAAATGGCAAATAATGGTGGCCAAACAACTCTAGCTACTAGACGTAGTTTTGCTAAAGAAGCATTTGCTCATACTGCTGAGTATGATAGTCATATTGCAAACTGGTTCAGCAAAGAGTTAGATGAAGAATACCCAGAAAAACTATTCTCAGTAGGTACTCTAAAGCAAGTTCTAAGATATGGTGAAAATCCTCATCAGAAAGCAGCTGTGTACTCTACTGATACTGATTGTGTCAGCATTACAAATGCTAAACAACTACAAGGTAAAGAGCTATCATACAACAATCTAAATGATGCTGATGGTGCTTTTGAAATGGTTTGTGAATACTCAGAGCCTTCATGTGCGATTATCAAACATGCAAACCCTTGTGGTATCGCATCTGGTAAAAATGCTTTTGAAGCTTGGACAAAAGCCCTAGCTTGTGATCCAATTTCAGCTTTTGGTGGTATTGTTGCATTTAACTGCGAGGTTAATAAAAAATTTGCAGAATCTCTAGGCAAGATGTTCCTAGAAGTAATAATTGCTCCAAGCTATACTCAAGAAGCACTTGATATCTTAGCTGCTAAAAAGAACCTTAGAGTTCTAGAGACTGGCAAAGCTTTTGATACAAAATCATCGCGTATGATTAGCAAAAATATTCATGGTGGGATTTTATCTCAATCTTATGACAACGGTGGTGTTGACATTACTGATTGCAGAGTTGTAACTGACAGAGCTCCAACTGACAAAGAGTGGGCTGACATGATGTTTGCTTGGAAAGCTGTTAAATATGTCAAATCTAATGCTATCGTCTATGCTAGAGATACTCAGACAGTTGGTATTGGTGCTGGACAAATGTCTCGTGTTGACTCTGCTAGAATTGGAGCAGAAAAGGCACAAGCTCATGAAGGTGCTAAAGGTTCTGCTGTGGCTTCAGATGCCTTTTTTCCATTTGCTGATGGTTTAGAGGAATGTATCAAAGCTGGCGCAACTGCTGTAATCCAACCAGGTGGTTCAAAGAATGACCAGGAAGTTATTGATGCTGCTAACAAAGCAGGTATCACTATGGTCTTCACAGGTATGAGACATTTTAGACATTAATCTTTTAAAAACATATATCTTATTTAAATCTTCTAATTGTATAGTCACTATTTTTAAGATAATGCTGATGTTAACAATGGCGATATTACTAATATTATTCCAACAAAAATAACAAAATAGATACTTTTAGTTCGATATTTCTCAAGACTAGGTATTTTAAAAACAATATACGCAGGCACCAAGCAACCCAATATACCAAAGACAGGTCCAGACAGAGGTACTAATTTATATACAGGAGCATCAAAAACTATTGAAAGCCATGTCATTAAAAAAATTATTCCTATCACAAGCGTATTTAGACTAAAAATACCCTTTGAGTCCTCTTTTAGCCCTAATTTGATAGCACTATTTCTCAGCAAGCCTTTTAGAGACTCCTCCATACCTGCTAGCACACTCAAAAAAGATGTCAAAATAGCACATAAGCTAATAATAATTCCACATGTATATATCAGCATATTTGATATGTGCTGTTTCTCTAAAAGTATAAATGCTGATTGATTATTTTGTGTTGCCTCTAATGCATCAGCTCTAGGAATAACTAGCGAAAATGATAAAACATAAAAACCAATAATAATAACCAAGATCACAAATGCTAAAGTCATAGTTTTTAAAGTTTTAGATAAAACAAAATCCTTATCTTTATTACCATAATACTTGCGATAGCCAATTACCATAGGGCTTAGAGATTGAATAAATAATATCGATGTCAAAGAAAATGGTAACATAATAATACTCTTAGCAACGAACTCGCCAGTATCTGTTGGCATTTCGACAACATTCTTAAGTGACCACAGTGGAACCAAAGATATAGACACCAAGATAATCGCTACAATTAATATAAACACCAAAAAAGTTGATACTCGTACAAATAATTTCTGACTTTTCATTCCAGTGAATATCAGTACAATCATCAGTAAAGCACTATATAGTGCATTTTGTTCCAGGTGTGGGTTTGAACTAATATCAAACATATACAAATATGCTGCTAATGATTTTGCAACAACTTCAGCATATATAATAGTCCATGTTAACATCATCAATAAATATACAGCTCCTAAAAAAACTGCCCATTTACTACCTAATAATTCAGCTACAGTGTCCTTATATGTTTTTGGTTGCTTTGTAGCAAACAAAGTCTCTATGTATAGCTTTTGAAATAGATAAATACCAGGATAAGCTATTAGTATTGAGACAACAAAAACTACAAAACCTACAACCCCAACACTCACAGGCACCAATACAATACCGGCACCTACTGCCATACCAATACTGACAACTAACCAACCAAAATCAAATTTATCAAAATTTGCTAAACTTCTCATTTTCAACTAACTTGGGTACACGTAATTATATTCTAGCTTTTTTGGCGGTGATTAAAAATGAAGAAATAAAAGATTACAAGACTATTTTTCTAAGAAACAACTATTGTTTCACCCACACTAAATTATTAGTATCAAAACCTAGTGCCTTAGCTTTTTTAACAAAATCATTTTTGACACTTTGTGGCACAGTTTTAGTTCTTGATAATAGCCATAAATAATTTTTATTAGCACCTGCAACGTAAGCATACTTATAATCATCGTCAAGCTTGAATACTACATAAGCTCCATAAAATGGTCTAAAGAAAGATACTTTAAGATATCCCTTATCATCTTCATCTACAAATTTAGCGATACCTGTTGCATAACTTCTCTTACCAGTTGACGGTGTAACTCCACTATTTACCACTTTTATCGAACCATCTGGGTTTAGGCTATACTCAGCGTATACTTCTGTCATACCCTTTTCAAAATTATTATCGAATCTAGCTATCTCATACCATTTACCTAAATATTTATCTGCCTGAAAGTTCTCCACAGGCTTAATATTATCAGGTTTTGTTACACAGCCAGTTAATAACACTGCAAGCAAAACCACAGCTATTGATAACATTTTTCTCATATTATTCACTTTTAATTTTTTATCCATTACCCAGTATAGTAAACTAATCATGATATTTAACTATAATTAAACTTTTTTAATATTATGCAACTAAGTTATTTTGATCTACTCAAAAAAAACGATTTAACAGAATATAAGCTTTTTATAATCACAGGTGATGAACCTTTACAAAAGCATAATATTATAGAAAAAATAACAGATCAGTTTAAAGCAAAGAGTTATGAAATTTCATATCATGATTTAAATGAGCAAAACTTAGATGTCTTGTATGGTGAAGTTGATAGTTTAAGCTTGTTTGCTATGGATAGGCTTATTCAATTTAGCTTTGATAAACCTCCTCAAAAAAAGCTCCAACAGGCTTTAGTTGATAAACTATCAAATGAAGATGATAATATTTATCTATTGGTTTTCAATGGCATGAAAAAACAAAACATCTCAGCTAAATGGTTCCAGAGCTTGGAGCATCGAGCTGTACACATACGTATTTTTCAACCCAACATAGATAATGCTATAAACATAATAGACTATGAAGCTAAACAACTGGGGCTAACTCTTACAAAAGCTGCTATTCAACTACTAGTCCAAAAAACAGAAGGTAATCTAATTGCCTCTAAACAAATCATCAAACTATTGTCTCGTCAAGAAGTCCAAAACTTTGATGAAAATACAATTCGCCCATTTATACATGAACATGCTAGTTTCGATATATTTGATTTATCTGAGGCTATTTTATCCCAACAAAAAACTAAAGCCCTAAAAATTCTAAATAGCATTTTAGCTGAAAATGATAAACCTCCCTTAATACTATGGGCTATCAAAAGAGAGCTTAGAATAATCTCTCAACTTAAAAACACTCAACCGACATATCATCAAAAGATATTCAAGGATAATAATATTTGGTCCTCAAAGCAGAAATTCTACATCAGTTTAGCTAATAGAGTTAGTATCGACAAAATATCTACAGGTTTTGAAAAATGCCTAGAAGTTGACCTATACATCAAAGGCGCAAAAAAAGGTAATATCCGACTTAAACTCAATGAAATAATTTTTGAAATTTTCTAGTTCAGTTTTGAGTTTTTTTTATTGTTAAGCTATAAGTATTATTTACTTTTTTTAGACAGTTGATATTATTAATCAGGATTAATCAATCAATGTTAAGGAATATGTTAAAGATATGAAAGTAGTGACCGCTGAATATATATGGATTGATGGTTCAGATCCTGTACCTGGTCTTAGGTCTAAAGGAAGAGTTTTACCATTTAAAGATTTTGAGACAGCTGACGATTTCCCTGAGTGGAGTTTTGATGGTTCCTCTACAAATCAAGCTACTGGTGATAATTCGGACTGTATTTTAAAGCCCGTTAACTTTGTAATCGATCCACTGAGAGAATGTGGATACCTTGTTATGTGCGAAGTTTATAATCCAGATGGAGAGACTCCACATGCCACTAATAATAGAGCTAAGCTAAGAAATTTACTGGCTAGTACAGACTGTCAAGATATGTGGGCAGGTTTTGAGCAAGAGTATACAATGTTCAAGAATGGTCGTCCATTAGGTTGGCCTGCTAATGGCTTCCCTGGACCTCAGGGACCGTATTACTGTAGTGCTGGTAATAGCAAAGCCTATGGTCGTGATTTAGTAGAAGCTCATATGCAAGCTTGCTTAGATGCTGGAATACTATTTTATGGTATCAATGCTGAAGTTATGCCTGGACAGTGGGAGTTCCAAATTGGTTACAGAGGTGTCGAAGGCGAAGATGCCGGAATACTTAACATATCTGATCATACACATTTAGCAAGATGGCTTTTAGAAAGACTTGGTGAAGAGTATGGTATAGATATTTCATTTGATAATAAGCCTATCAAAGGTGACTGGAATGGTGCAGGTCTTCATACAAATTTCTCTACAAGTAAAACAAGAGATCCAGAAACAGGTAGAGAAGCGATTAAGAAAATATGCGCTTCATTAGAAAAAAATCATAAAATAGACATACTAAACTATGGACACAATCTTCACGAAAGGTTAACAGGCGAATTAGAAACATCCGATATGAGTACTTTTAGTGTCGGAGATGCTGACAGAGGCTGTTCTATTAGAATCCCTAGACCTGTTGCTCTTAAGGGCTATGGCTACCTTGAAGATAGAAGGCCTGGTGCAAACTCTGATCCATATGTAGTTGCTATAGCTTTAGCAAACGCTGCTATTAACTAGCCTAAGCGTTTCTATATATTAAATCTCTCTTTTTTTATGTAAAATAAAATCCATACAATCTTTAAAACATATCTAAATGAAAACAAAAATGATTAGAGCTGGAGCTACTAATGAAAACTACTATGCAAATATCTTTAATGCTATTAGTGATAAAGATGGTTTTTTGACAAAAACTGATGTATTAGCCATTTTAGATGATGCTGGTATAGCTAGTGATGATCCACGCACCAAAAAGCTGAGAGCTGAACTAGATGGGTTAACGGTCATAGATAAGATTGACTTTAACAAATTCAAGGAAATGACCTTAGAGAGTAGTAGTATCATTGAAAAATCTGTCAATAAAGGCTTTATGATACCTAACTTTAAGGATTTCCAAAAAGAGATTAAAGAAATCTATGAAGAAACCAAAAAGAATGTATCTGGCAAAAATGCAGACTACATCCCCCAATTAGCGCGAGTGGATTCTGAGCTTTTTGCAGTTGCCTTTTGTAGTGTTGATGGCCAAATGATTACTTTGGGCGATTTCTTACATCCATATTGTGTACAATCTACTGCAAAAGCTATTACATACTGTATTGCAACAGAAGAAAATGGCGAGGATAAGGTTCACAAACATGTAGGCAGGGAACCGAGTGGTATTACGTTTAACGCAATCGCATTGAATAAGTATGATTTACCTCATAACCCAATGATAAACTCCGGCGCAATTATGACCTGCTCACTGATTAAACCCGAATGGAATTTAGCGGATAGATTTGAATACATAACAAATGTTTGGAAAAATTTAGCAGGTGGTGAATCTATTGGTTTTGATAATGCGGTATATCATTCTGAAAAAGAAACTGCCGATAGGAACTATGCCCTAGCTCACTTTATGAAAGAGGTTGGAGCATTTCCAGAAGGTACTAATATACATACATCGTTAGATTTCTACTTTCAAACATGCTCGATTCAGATCAATGCAAAAAAAATGGCTAAAATCATGGGATCAATTGCTAATGGTGGTATATGTCCTTTTACTCACAAAAAGATCTTTTCTCCGACAACAGTTCGCAACTGTTTATCTATGATGTACTCTTGTGGAATGTATGACTTCTCAGGTGAATACGCATTTTCTGTTGGATTGCCAGCAAAATCAGGCGTATCAGGTGCATTAGTCATAGCCATACCAAATGTTGGTGGTTTTGCAATATTTTCCCCGCGCTTGGACAATAATCACAACTCTGTTAGGGGTGTAGAGTTTAGCAAAAGATTAGTAGAAAAATTTAGTTTCCACAACTATGATCATATCACTCATTGTGACAAAATTAATCCTATTGAGAGTAGAGTAACTATAGAGTCAAACCTAACTCTTGAACTAATCTGGGCTGCCAGTAATGGAGATCTATCAGAAATAAAAAGAGCTGTCGCATTAGGAGTTGATATTAGCAAAGGAGATTATGATAAAAGAACAGCTCTTCACTTGGCTGCTGCTGAAGGTCATGAAGATGTTGTCAAGTACCTCATCCGCAAAGGAGCAAACCCTACTATTAAGGACAGATGGGGCAAAACTCCTCTTGATGATGCTAGAGCTAATAGCCACGGGCATATTGTAAGATTATTAGAAAAAGTTTCATCATAGAAACAGGTAAACTCTTATACTTCATATAACCTTTACTTATATCTCTTATCAAATTATCTGATAATAGCTGGTTGCTTTTATTTTTTAACTCATATATCTTTACTACAGATTAATTAATTTAAAATCTACAAATAAGGATTTGATTCATGAGTAAATTCATTAATAAAATACTATCAGTAATAGAAATGTTCATATTTGGAATTCGCTGGCTTCAAGCGCCAATCTATTTGCTTTTGTCACTAGTTTTATTTGGCTTTATCTACGAAATATATCATGAACTTCACCATTTATTTACTGCTTATAGTACCATTGATGAAGATCAACTTATTATACTAGCTTTGACACTATGTGACGTTGTGCTAGTAGCAAATCTTGTAGTAATTGTAGTAATAAGTGGCTATGAAAACTTCGTAAGTAAAATGAACCTTGATAAAAAAGGTGGTGGTCAACCTGTTTGGATTAAAAAGCTATCTCCAAATGCAGTTAAATTAAAGATTGCTGGCTCTATTATAGGTATTTCTTCAATATCTCTTTTGAAGAAGTTTCTAGAAGTATCTCATTCATCTGATAGAGATTTAGCATGGTCAGCAGCTATCCACTTAGTGTTTGTAATATCTGCACTACTAATCGCATTTACTTCATTTATAGAAGGTAAATCTCACAAAGCTAGTTATGATGATGACCACTAACTAGTTTTTCTCACCTAAATATTTTATTTCCTACGTCCTAGATCTTCATCTTCAGGCTTGCCTTGGATAATTCTAGTACGCTCATCACAAGAAACTAACATATTTTCATCAAATTTAAAGAAAGCATGAACTTCAGCTATTAGTTTACGATTATCCAGCTTGATATTAGCATATACTCTATGTAAAGAGGCTACCATATCACCCTCTTCTACTAGATGAACAAACTCAAATCTAACACTTTCAACAACTTCACGTTGTTTTTTGATGTGCTCAATAAAGCCCTCATAATCAATCTTATGACCATCAACAACTTGTTTATAATCTAAACGTACAAATTTTTGAATAAAATTTTCGGGATTAATATCTGGATTATAGATATTTTCAAATAAAGATTTTAATAAGCTTTTTTTCGACACTTTTTACTCAGGCTTCATATGTGGGAACAATATTACATCTCTGATAGATTGCGAATTCGTTAGATACATTACTAATCTATCAATACCTATACCTTGACCAGCTGTAGGAGGCATACCGTATTCTAATGCTTGGATATAATCTTTGTCATAAGGCATTGCTTCATCATCACCAGATGCTGCTGCTTCAACCTGCTTTCTGAAACGTTCCGCCTGATCTTCTGCATCATTTAGCTCGGAGAAGCCATTGGCAATCTCACGCGCACCAACAAAGAACTCAAATCTATCTGTAAACTCAGGATTACCATCTTGTCTACGTGCTAAAGGTGAAACTACAGCTGGATAATCTGTGATAAATGTAGGTTGAATTAGTTGATGCTCAACTGTTTCTTCGAATATTTCATTTATTAGGTGACCAAGCTCATGATAGGCTTCTACTTTTATCTTCAACTTCTCAGCAACAACTTTTGCAGATTCAAATGTTGCTAAATCTTCTTTAGTAATATCATCATTATATTTAACAATTGAATCAACCATTGAAATACGCTCATACTTACCACCAAAGTTAATCTTACACTCACCATACTCAAGTATTTCACTGCCTATAACCTCTTGTACAAGTTTAGACAACATATCTTCGGTTAGATCCATAAGATCATTATAATCAGCATACGCCATATAGAACTCTAGCATTGTAAATTCTGGATTATGACGAGAAGAAACACCCTCATTCCTGAAGTTGCGGTTTATCTCATATACTCTCTCAAAGCCACCAACAACTAATCTTTTTAGATAAAGTTCCGGAGCTATACGTAAGTATAATGGCATATCCAAAGCGTTATGATGTGTTTTAAATGGCTTAGCTGCTGCACCGCCTTGTAAAACATGCATCATAGGAGTCTCTACTTCCATAAAATCCATATTATCAAAATAATTACGGATAAAGCTGACGACTTTTGAACGAACTTTAAAAACTTCTCGAGCTTTTTCATTTGTGATTAAGTCAACATATCTTTGACGATATCTCATCTCTTGATCTGCTAAACCGTGGAATTTATCAGGTAATGGTCTAATTGCTTTTGTTAGGATTTCAAAATGATTTGCCTCAACAGAAAGTTCGCCAGTATTTGTCTTAAACATAGTACCTGTAATGCCCACAATATCACCTAGATCACATAGGTTTTTGAAAGTATTGTACTGCCCTTCTGGTAAATCACTTTTTTTAAGATAAATCTGTATTCTACCTGAATAATCCTGTAACGTAATAAAAGAAGCCTTACCCATCACACGACGAAGTACAACTCTTCCTGTTACATTGTAAGTTTTTTTATTTTCTAACTCTTCTAGCTCTTGTTTTGAGTAATGTGCATATTGATTCTGTAAATCATGAGCAACTACATTTCTTCTAAAACCATTTGGATGACTGATACCGTTATTTTGATCTGCTAGTGTTTGAAGCTTTTCTTTCCTAAGCCCCATTTGCGAACTTTCTTGCATATCTGTTACATGTTTTTTAACAAGTACAGATATCTTCTCTTTTACGCTTTCATTTATCTCACTAATGCCTTCTAGAGATTTGCTAACTTGCTCTCTAAGCTTACCTCTTACAGCATCTTTAACTGTAATATCATTAGCATCCAAATACTCTTTAATCGAATTTTTTATTAAATCTTTTAATTTACTACTCATTTTAAACCTTATTACATTCTCTACGGTTTTGTATATATCTCTGCGATGAAAAAACATGTCGCTACAACCTATGTAGTAAGTAGCGAAACTTTATTTATCAAACTATTTATTATAACCCACTTTTTAGGCTAGCCTCAATAAACTTATCTAAATCACCATCTAAAACTGCTTGTGTATTTGTATTCTCAACACCCGTTCTTAAATCTTTGATTCGAGACTGGTCTAAAACGTAAGAACGAATCTGACTTCCCCAGCCAATATCAGCCTTTGTATCTTCGAGAGCATTTTTCTCAGCATTTCGTTTTTGAAGCTCCATTTCATATAGCTTTGATTTTAATTGCTTCATCGCACTATCACGGTTTTTATGCTGTGATCTATCACTTTGACTTTGTACAACTATATTTGTTGGGACATGCGTAATTCTTACTGCTGAATCAGTTTTATTGACATGCTGACCTCCTGCTCCTGAGGCCCTATAAGTATCAACTCGCAAATCTGCTGGATTAATCTCAATATCAATATCGTCATCAACTTCAGGTGATATAAATACCGATGCAAAAGATGTATGACGTTTGCTATTTGAGTCAAATGGCGATTTTCTTACTAGTCGATGAATCCCTGTCTCAGTTCTCAGCCAGCCATAAGCATATTCACCTTCTATTTTTAGAGTACAGCCCTTAATACCTGCAACATCACCATCTAATACATCATCAACAGTGATCTTGAAACCGTGACTATCTGCCCAACGCATATACATACGCATTAGCATCTCTGCCCAATCCTGTGCTTCTGTACCACCTGAACCTGATTGAATATCCAAAAAAGCATTATTAGAATCCATCTCTCCAGAGAACATTCTTCGAAATTCTAACTTTTCTATCTCGCTAGTTACATCTTGAGTATCTTTTGCAATTTCTTGCATCAAAGATTCATCTTCTTCAACAAGCTCAAGTAGCTCTGTTAAAGTTTCTAGAGTTTCATAAATATGTTCACAACCATTTACAACATTCTCAAGATCTACTTTTTGTCTGCCCAGGTTTTGTGCATATTCAGGATTATCCCATATAGAGCCATCTTCAAGCTCCATCAAGACTTCTGTTAGCTTTTCTTTTTTGACATCATAGTCAAAGATAGTCCCGTAGAGATTCAATACGGGCCGTTAGATCTTTTAATACAACCTTGTAATTTATAGATTCCATTTTATTGATTTTTATTGATTAGAATTTGTGTATAGATTTTATATTTTTGTGCTGAATTTTACAAACAAAGAGTATTCAAAGTTATTTAAATACTCTCTTATTCTTTTAACCTAACTCTGCTATCATTTAGTATAAGATTTCTAATAAAAATTTTACAGATGTCATATCAAGCATTAGCTCGTAAATATAGACCACAATCATTCTCAGAAGTTGCAGGACAACAGCATGCGCTTAATAGTCTAGTACATGCTCTAGAAACACAAAAAGTCCATCATGCCTATTTATTTACAGGCACTCGTGGTGTAGGTAAAACAACACTTGGTAGATTACTAGCAAAATGTCTAAACTGCAAAACTGGTGTTACAGCAGAGCCATGTAACAAATGTGAAAACTGTCTAGCAATTAATAATAATAGTTTTATAGATTTGATTGAGATTGATGCTGCATCGCGTACAGGAGTCGAAGAGACAAAAGAGATTCTAGATAATATCCAATACATGCCATCTCAAGGTCGCTATAAAGTATATCTTATAGATGAAGTTCACATGTTATCCAAACAGAGCTTTAACGCACTACTAAAAACATTAGAAGAGCCACCTGAATATGTCAAATTTATATTGGCAACCACAGATTATCATAAAATACCAGTCACAATACTTTCACGTTGTATTCAACTACATCTAAAGCATATCTCACAATCAGACATCAAGGATCAGCTAAAAGTAGTTCTTAATAAAGAAAATATAAGCTCAGATGAGCAATCACTAGACTACATTGCTTATCATGCAAAAGGTAGTCTAAGAGATGCTCTAAGTTTACTTGACCAAGCTATAAGCTTTTGTAGTGGTGAACTTAAGCAAGCTCAAATTAAACAAATGCTTGGGATTATAGATAGTGAAGAGGTCTATAATATTATCGAAGCCATTATAGACAACAACCCAAGTGCGGTATTACCTGCTGTAAAAAATTTAACTCTTACAGAAAGCAATGCTGATGCAGTGCTAGATAGAATCGCTGAGATATGGTTTGCTTGCTGTATTTATAGTTTTACACAGTCGCTAGATGCCATAAATGATATTGATGTTGATATCATCAATAAGGTTCTTGGCAAAATATCAGTAGAACAAGCACACTTCTTATATCAACTGACTATCACAGCCAAAAAGGATATCTCCCTTGCACCTAGCTTTGAGACTGGAGTGACAATGGCTGTACTTAGACTAATAGCTTTCCAAAAAAAAAACTTAACTAGTAACCACTCATTAACAACTAGCTCAAATATCTCTTCAGAGACTAAAAATGACATCAAAGCCCTAAAGAATGCTTTGCAGCCACAGCCACAGCCACAGCCACAGCCACAGCCACAGCCACAGCCACAGCCACAGCCACAGCCACAGCCACAGCCACAGCCACAGCCACAGCCACAGCCACAGCCACAGCCACAGCCACAGCCACAGCCACAGCCACAGCCACAAAGGCAGCATAGCATACCAACTAGTAAAAACAACTCTTCTGAACAACCATATATGGAGAATGTACAAGAAGAATCTTTAGATAAGAAATGGTTTAATCAACTTACAAGAATTAAGCTAAAAGGATTCACTAAAACATTAGCATACAATAGCCACTTACTTAACGAGTCTGATGAATCTTATGAAATTCAGCTAAATGATGATGCAAAAAAAATTCTTGAGCTTGACCCTCAAAGTTTAGCTAAACTTCAATCAGCTATTAGCCAATATTTGAATAATCCAAGCTTTAGATTAGATATTAAAAACCTACCAAGCATTAACGCTAACTCTAATAGCAAGTCTCCAGCTGAAATAAAAACTCAAAGAGCTATTAAAAAAATTCATAATGATGAAAATGTCAAACTTGTTAAGGAAGCCCTTAATATAGATATTAAAAATGAAGATATAATTTTAACTGATTAAAAGAAGTTATATCAAAACATCAACCTGTTGTTTTATTGCATCAAAATTAGCTTTAAAGTCACTATTTTGTTTCAATGCACTATATACAACATTACCCATCACTCTCCCAGCCTGCACATCACTTCTCCAATGAGCACCGCAGATCACTCTACTATCTCCATAGTCCACTCCTCTAGCCAAAATTTGCTCCCTATAATTAGGTAGAAGATCAGCTATCGTATACGCAACAACCATACCCCTTGTTGAATGTGCTGAAGGGTATGAATGATGTGGATCAGGGTCAGAACTAGGATCAGAATCAGAATGAGTACAAACATTCTTACTGTAATAAACGTATGGACGCTGTCTTTGATAATGGTCTTTTGCCTCTGTTGTAGAGTTTTTTCCATCATGAATAACCTTTTGGAAAAAGTCAGAATGGCTCTTTAACAGTTGCTTAAGTTGCTCTTTCTTTTCTTCTGAAATATTTGAATCCAAAGGCAAAGCATCTATAAATATGTTAATAAAATTATCTGGATCTGTATTAGCATCATTAATAGCTTGACTATATCTCTCTTTAGATATTTCTTTTGCATTAAAAAAACGACTCTCTACAAAAATTTGATTTGATATGTTCTGATCTTCTGCAAATGATGGTAATAAGTTTGAAACTGGAACAGGTACTTTTGATGCAGGTTCATTAGGTGTTTCAGGAGGAGGTGGCAATATTGCTAAACCATTAGGAAGCTTATCTCCACTTAAAAAGCCATCCCCTGCTGCGAAAGCTATAGTCGCACAAACAAAAGAAAGCAATACTATTATTTTTTTCATATTTTTGTATTTCCTTATTTTTATAAATATTCAGGAATTATACAAAAATGAATCAATAAGACTAAATATATACTATTGATAACAATAATAAGAAAATCTTATAAGGGTTAGATATATTCCCACGCATCTTTATCAGCAAGAATAGCATGTAAGAGTTTATTATTAAGGGTATGACCAGATTTAAAGCAATTAAAATGTCCTAGTATATAACCACCAACATAAAAGTCGCCAATTGCATCTAACAGCTTATGTCTTACAAATTCATCTGCATATCTCAAACCACCATCATTAAGTACACCATCATTTGAAATACCAACAGCATTATCAAGTGAGGCTCCTTTTGCAAGATTGTTTTGGTGTAAGTATGCAAGCTGCTCGTAGAAGCCAAAAGTTCTAGCCTTTGAAACCATCTTAATATACTCATCTAGGTTATACTCAAATAGTATATGATCATTTGTCGCAGCAATTACAGGATGATCCCAATCAATCTTAAACTCATACTTAAGATTATCACTAGGTAAAACTTCTGCAAATTTATCTTCATGCTCAACTCTAACAGGCTTTAATATCTTTATACCTTTACGATTAGATTCTTGCTCAACGATACCAGCTTCTTTTAATAGCTGAGTAAACTCATAAGAGCTTCCATCCATCACTGGTAACTCTGGTGCATTAACTTCAATAAGGACATTATCAACCTCAAACATCGCAAATGCAGACATTAAATGTTCAATAGTCGATACCGATAAGCTCTGATCACCATCCTTTGTTAATAAAGTACACATTATAGCTTCTTTAATATTAGATGGAGTTACTTTGATATCAACTACAGGGCTAAGATCAGCTCTACGAAATACTATGCCAGTATCGACATTTGCAGGTTTAACAACCATAGAAACATCAATACCGGAATGCAGACCGATACCCGTAACCGAAAATTCTTTTGTTATAGTTTTTTGCTTCATATTTACTCTCTATTATTAAATTTTAACACTTCAATTTAGCTAACATAATATAGCAATGACAGTAGCAACCTTGCAGATTATCATATACTACAAAAATATAATTACTGTAATCGATAAATTAAATTATATATATCAAAAAATCATATTGATATAGAATCACTGAGATTTTAAGGCTATATCAATATATTTAAATTACTAGAGTTATAAAGAAAAATTATCTTCTTCTAAGGAAACTTGGAATATCTGATTTATTAACATCTTCAGATTCTGTTTTTGGAGTACTAGCAGAAGAGCTAGATACATCATCATTCCTAGAGAAAGATGGTGATGGTTTACTTGAGAAACTTTGAGGTTGACTAGAAGTTGTCTTTTCTACACCAAAGCCTCTTTTCATAGCAACTTTTTCAATACCAGTAACTACAACTGTCACTTTCATAGAGTCTGTCATATCAGGATCGATAACTGTACCAGCAATCACAATAGCTTCATCTGAGATGAATGATCTAATTACTTCACCAACTTCTTCAAACTCACCAATTGACATATCCATACCAGCCGTTATGTTTACAATAACACCTTTTGCACCATCAAGATTAATATCTTCTAATAACGGGCTAGAAATAGCAGCCTCTGCAGCTTCTCTTGCTCTATTCTCACCATTAGCTTCACCCATACCCATCATAGCTAGACCCATATCAGTCATCACAGCTCTAACATCAGCGAAGTCAACGTTAATAAGACCTGGCTTAGTAATAAGTTCAGAAACACCTTTAACAGCATTTCCTAATACATCATTTGCTGCATTAAATGCATCCAAAAGAGATGCTCCTTTGCCAAGAACACTTAAAAGCTTTTCATTTGGTACTGTAATAATTGAGTCAACATGTTGAGTTAATTCATCTATACCATACTCAGCAGCTTTCATCCTTCTAGGACCCTCAAATGGGAAAGGCTTAGTAACTACTGCTACAGTCAATATACCCATTTCTTTTGCCACTTCAGCTACTACAGGCGCACCACCAGTACCTGTTCCACCACCCATACCAGCTGTGATGAAAACCATATCAGCACCTTCTAGAAGTTGCTCAATTTTTGCTCTATCTTCAGTTGCTGCTCTTTTACCAATTTCAGGATTTGCACCAGCGCCTAGACCTTTTGTAAGATTAGTACCAATTTGTAATACATTTTGTACTTTCGACTTTGATAATGCTTGACCATCTGTATTTAATGCAAAAAACTCAACATCAGTAACATCTTCACACATGTGCTGAACAGCGTTACCACCACCGCCACCAACTCCGACAACTTTAATTATGGCATTTGAGACCATTGAATCATTAAAATCAAACATATATTTACTCCTTTACTTTCGATTCATTATTGCTTAACTTAAAAATTATTTGAAAACCAACCTTTAACTGATGATATTATTTTCTTCTTCGACTTAGTGGTATTTTCATCAATCTCCATAACATCATCATCAATATTTTGATCATTACTTACATCACTATTTTCTGCAGCATACTTCAATAACCCAACTACTGTGGAGTATGATGGATTATGGACAACTTCACTTGCACCAGAAACCTCTATAGGACCACCAACCCTTACAGGAAGCTTAAACATATCCTCTGCAAGTCTTGCTAATCCTTTTAGCTTAGCACCACCGCCTGTAAAGACAATACCTGAAGAAATAACCTCTAATAAACGGTTCTGATCCAACTCACGATATAGAGACTCAAATATCTCTTCTACTCTTGCCTCTATTACAAGTGATGAATCTTGTAATGATATTCTCTTTTTAGCATTCCCTAATGAATTCGGTATATCTATCTTTTCATCCGGATTTTTAAGATATTTACTTGCTGCATAGCCAAATTGAAGCTTTAAGCTTTCAGCAGCCTCGATAGGTAATCTAAACACTTTCGATATATCAGAGGAGATACTACTACCACCAGTTTTAACACTTGATGTATAACATATACCGCCATCAGCAAAGACAGAAAAGCTTGTCGAGTCAGCACCAATATTCACAAGGCAAACGCCCATTTCTTTCTCATTGTCAGTAAGAGTCGCACTACTTGCTGCTAAATGCTCTACTACTAAGTTTTCTATAGCATAACCACAATTTGAAACGCATTTACGTACATTCTGTAACATCCTAGATGACGCAACAATAATATGTACATTAGACTCTAGTCTTACTGCAAACATTCCTATTGGTTCAGTGACTCCAGGCTGACCATCAACTATGTAGTCTCTCTGAAGAACATGAAGCATTTCTGTATCAGCAGACATCGGCACAGCTTTTGCTGTCTTAATAGCCATAGCCAAATCTTCTAAGCTCACCTCTCCATTTTCGACAGCTGCTAAACCATAAGAATTAAAGCCATTAATACTAGGCGCACTGACACCCAACGTGACTTCTTTAATATCGACTCCTGCTATGCTTTTTGCTTCATCTAAGGCTGCATTTAATGTTTCTATAGCCATTTCAAGATTAATAACAGAACCTTGTTTAATGCCCTTTGACTGCTTTTGGCTTACACCTAATATTTTTATACTGTTGTTTTCAGCAAGTTGTCCAATCGCAACGGTTATCTTGTGAGATCCCAAATCTACCGCACAAAAATTATTATTCCCAAAACCCATTTATTATAGCCCCAATCTAAGACAGATATTTTCTTACTTTCATACACTTACATTACATTATATGCTTATTATCATAGAAAACCAATAAAATAAATCTTTTTCTAGTTATACTTTACTGCAAAACCATCACTGTATCTCATATCAAAATATTTCACAGATTTGTAGTTTTTAACATCTTTATATGATTTAAAAAACAGATTTAGTCGTTTTTTTAATTTTATAGAACCTAGGAAAACTTCAATATCATCTGTAAGTAAGACACTAAACTGATTACCTCTGTAGGATATTTTGACTATTTGCATATTATTATTTTCAGCTACCTTATTTAACTCTTGTAGAGTCTCATAGATATAGTCCTTACCAGCATCATCATTACTATCTATGTATGGTAAATTTTGATCATAATTAAAAACAACTGGAGTGATAATATCCATATTATCAAGCAGAATTTGGTTATTATTCCAATACGCGACAGGCTTATGATCATAGACATATACAACTAAAGTTGAAGGCCAGACTTTCTTTACAAGGGTATAGTCAACCCCTTTCATATCATAAAAATACTTCTCAACAGTGTCAATATTAAGATCAAACCACTCTTTATCGTTTAAACCTATTATTTTATTAATTAAGTCCTGCTTTGAAATGTATACCAAACCATCATTAGAAACCACATCCACTCTTGAGATTTTTTTATCTGTCTTACTAGCAATAAAAATCACAGCACCAAAAATTATTACGAAAATAAAGCTTAGTATAAAAAATTTTTTAAAAATCTTTAGCATTGTGCCTGTTCTAATATTGATTTAACAAAGCTATCAAAATCAATCCCCTCAGCTGCCGCTGACTTTGGAGATAAACTATTCTCTGTCATACCTGGTGATGAGTTTATTTCCATAATATAAAAATCTCCTCTATCATCATATATAAAATCGACTCGAGCATGTCCTTTACACCCCAATAGGTCATAGGCTTTTTTGGCTAACTGGCGAACTTCTAGCTCTTTTTGCTCACATAATCCACTAGGTGCATGATATATTGACTTACCGCTATATTTTGACTCATAGTCATAGAACTCATTCAATGGCTCGATCCAGACAGATGAGTAAACATCATTATTAACAATAGCTACAGTTATTTCTTTACCAGTAACCCATTGCTCAATCATTACTTCACCATGCTCTGAAGCTTGTTTATATGCCTCCTCAAGCTCTTTAAAATTTTTTACTTTGAAAGTAGCTATACTAGATCCACCATTACTTGGTTTAACTGCAACAGGAAAACTAATCTCATCAGATTCCACTAATTTATCTGTAAGGAACTTTGCCATGGGTGTAGGCATACGATGGTGCATCCATATTTCTTTCGAGATCATTTTATCCATAGTTATGACACATGATTTCATAGTTGAGCCAGTATGCTTAATGCCTAGCATTTCAAGCAATGCTGCTACCCTACCATTTTCGCCATCTTCACCGTGCAATGCAATAAAACACTTATCAGGATTTAGCTCTATAAGTTTAGTAACTAAATCTTTTGAGCTTGCATCTAAGCCAGACGCATCATAGCCTTGATTTAGTAAAGAATCCAAAACTGCTTTACCAGATTTCAGAGATACTTCTCTTTCTGGAGAGTCCCCACCATATAGAACGACAATTTTTTCTTTTTGCATAAGTACCTAATTTCTTTTTTGTTTAAAAAAATCTCTTAAGAGCGTACTACACTCTTCAGTCATCACACCAGATGTTACTTTAAGGCTATGATTGATATTCTTGTTTTGATGCAGCTTTTCATGAGAAAAAGCCCCAACACGAGTATCACAACAAGCATAAATCAACTCAGATACTCTAGCCTGAACTAAACCACCCAAGCACATTATACATGGCTCTAAAGTAACATACAATTTTGTATTAACTAATCTATAATTTTGAAGTTTTTTAGCAGCCTCACGTAAAACTAAAATCTCAGCGTGTGCTGTTGGGTCGTTCATCATTATCGTTTTATTAAAATTTTGTGCGACTATCTGATCATCTTTGACAAGCACTGCTCCTATAGGAACTTCACCGGCATCATAAGCCAACAGTGCTTGCTCATAAGCCTTTCGCATATAGAAAATATTTTCATCTGGACAATTAGGCATAAAGTTTTAGAATTTTCTTCTTGAAGAATTTACATCTCTTAGATAAGATAATACATTACATAATTGTTTGCTAGTACTTTTTATATATAAACCAGTGGGTACTTGTCAAACTATGTATAACCAACCACACTGGAAATGGAAATCAAAAAATGTCAGAAAATTTCAAAGAACTATTTGAGCAGTCTCTGAAACAAACAGAGATGAGAATAGGTAAAATCATCGAAGCAACTGTAGTAAGCATAGACAAAGAATTTGCAATGATTGATGCTGGTCTTAAATCAGAATCTTTCATCCCTGTATCTTCTTTGAAAAATAACAACGGTGAACTAGAAGTAGCTGCTGGTGATAAAATCAACGTTGTATTAGAAGCACTGGACAATAGCTGTGGTGAAACTAGATTATCTAGAGATAAAGCTAAAAAAATCGAGCTATGGGATAGGATTGAAAATGCCTTCGAAAACAATGAAACTGTTCTTGGTAGAATCACTAATCATGTTCGTGGTGGTTACACTATGGATGTTGAGGGTCTAAGAGCATTCTTACCTGGTTCATTAGTTGATACAAGACCTGTCAAAGATGTTGCTCATTTAGAAGACAAGGATATCGAGTTAAAAGTTGTTAAAATCGATACTAAAAGAAATAACATCGTTGTTTCTAGAAAAGCTGTAATCGAAGAAAATAACTCTGGTGATAGAGATGCTATGTTAGAGAAAATCTCTGAAGGTGGCGTACTTCAAGGTATCGTTAAAAACATCACTGACTTCGGTGCATTTATCGATCTTGGTGGAGTTGATGGTCTACTACACATCACAGATATCTCTTGGAGCAGAATTAGCCACCCTACAGATGTATTATCTATAGGTCAAGAAATCGATGTTAAAGTAATCAAGTTCGACAAAGAGAAGCAAAGAATTTCTCTAGGTATCAAGCAGCTTGGTGAAGATCCTTGGTTAAACATCGCTAATGAGCTTCCTGTAGGTGCTAAGCTTATGGGTACAGTAACTAACATAACTGACTACGGTTGTTTTGTTAAGTTAAAAGAAGGTATCGAGGGTCTAGTTCACACATCTGAAATGGATTGGACTAACAAAAACGTTAATCCTCATAAAGCTGTATCTATCGGTCAAGAAGTTGAAGTTATAGTACTTGAACTAGATGCTGATAATCACAGAATTTCTCTAGGTATCAAGCAATGTAGAGCTAACCCTTGGAATGAGTTTGAGAAAAACTATAAGCCTGGCGATAAAGTAACTGGTAAAATCAGATCAATTACTGAATTTGGTGTATTTATCGGACTAGAAGGTGGTATCGACGGTCTTGTACACATCTCCGATGTTGCATGGGATAACCCAGCTAAAGCAATTAAAGAGCTTAAAAAAGGTGATGAAGTTGAAGCAGTATTAGTTTCTGTAAACACTGATCTTGAAAGAATTGCCCTTAGCATGAAGCAACTTTCTGAAGATCCGTTCAAGAACTTCATAAATATCCACCCTAAAGGATCTTTAGTGAAAGGTAACGTTACTAAACTACAAGATAACGGTGCTGTAGTTATGCTTGACGCTGACAATAACATTGATGGTTTCATCAGAATTTCTGAGATTTCTGCTGAGCATACTAAAAATGTTAGTGATGAGTTAAGTGAAGGACAAGAAGTTGAGGCTAGAATCATAAACATCGACACTAAGAAAAGAAGTATTGCTCTTTCTATCAAGGCTGTTGATGAAGATACTACGGCTGGAGCTAAGTCTAATTACAAAGTAGAGCAAATGACTCCTACAACTCTTGGTGACTTAATCAAAGAGCAACTAAATAAGAAGTAATACTTCTTCAATCTTTTAAAATCTAGATCTAACTAAACCCCATAAACTATTTATAGCTTATGGGGTTTTTTTATTCATAAAATATAATAAAATATCCCTAATTTATAAATCTGATAAAAATAGTATGCTCACAAAAGATTTGAATGAAATCATATCGAAAATCTCTGATAACCAGGCTGTTAGCATTCCAACTGATACGGTATATGGTCTAAGCTGCAGGATATCCAAAGATGCTGTTGCAAAAATTATCAGCTTAAAAAAAAGAGACTCAAGCAAAGGATTTATAATAATCTCACATAACTACAAGCATTTGTTAAAATATACAGATACTGCTGTGCTATCAGCACAGCAAATCAAAGAAATATGTTCAGTACAGGAGCAGCCCACGACATGGATTGTGCCAGGCAAAGAAAGCATACAGTGGCTAGCAGGAGGGAAACCAACTATTGCTATACGCTTAGTAACAACAGATATCATAACAAATATTTGTACTAAAATTGATGATGCTATTATTTCAACTAGTGCAAATATATCTGGACAAGATTTCATCAACAATTCTCATTCAATTAATAAAACTTTTAACAATATTTATACCTTAGAAAGAGAAGTTAACTCTTCACAACCGTCAAGAATTATTGATATAATCACTAGAGATAGATATAGGTAAGCACAGGCACTAAAAATTTGCTAATTATCTCAAAATATAATAGCATTAAGACTGCTGAATTCTTTTAAGCTTATAGATAAAAAAGGAATAAAATGGAAAAGATTAATCATAAAGATATACAAGATAAATTATGGAGCAATGAAGATGAAAGTAATTTATCTAACGAGCAGTATAATCAACTGCTAATTGAGCAATATAGAATATATGTTGAGCTAACCGACAGAACTAGCTATAGAAGAATTGTAATTAATTTATTCTTCTTAGTTTTCAACCTTGTTCTTGTAGGTACTGTTGCTTTGGCAATTAGTAATAACATTAATGTTGAGAACCCACCATCAGGCATACTTATTACTATACCTTATTTTGCCGGATTAGTATTCTGCTATGCTTGGTGGAAAATTATAAGATTCTTTAGACATCATATACAAATAAAAAACAGTATTGTTCCATCTCTTGAGAAGCGTCTTCCTTCAAAAGTATGGTTGACTGAGGAGCATATTGCTGAACAAAAAGGATCTTTCAAACCTATCAGAATACTCGAAATATATATGCCCTTCATCTTTATGGGTATTTATTCAGCACTATTCTTATTTGTTGAGCTTAACTGGCTTCCTCATACATTAAACTAATTTTATTTCTAAAAACTTTTCTCAAAATAAACTACTCTATTAGATTGCCTGTCGTTTCTTTTAGTCAGCTAACTATATTCATAGTAACAAAATAACTTAAAACTAGTACAATCATGTAAAAGTTACTGAAGTAAACTTAGCGTAGTATTTTATAGTTGTGATCATATAGAATTTAATAAAAATGGGGATTGATAGCTAGCAAGTAATTTTCTTTGCCTCCTTAGAAATATATTCATCATTAGTTTGCCAAAGTTGATTTAACCAAGTCTGGAAGTGCTCCTTATCAGCTTCGCTACTAAAATAATCTCCCATAGGTACTTCAGATATAGGGATTAAGTCTACTTTCACTTTGATCTGCTTAGTTCTTCTAGTCATATAATCCCATAAAGTCTGTTTAGGATTATCATAAACTATAGTCGTATTTAGAACCCCTACCATCCTATCTGAGAGACTTTTTAGAATAACTGCTATACCTCCAGCTTTTGGATTAAGTAAATTCTTATAGTTACTCTTAACAGCCTTTTGTGAGGTATATCTAGTACCCTCAACAAAGTTAACGATAGTTGTTGGTCTAGAGGATAGCTTTTTACAGTACTCAACAGTTTTTTTAATATCTTCGCCTTTTTTCTCTGGATGCTGCTTGAGATATTCTTTTTTATAGCGTCTCATCGCTGGAAACTCTAAAGCCCATGCAATCAACCCTAATACAGGTATAAAGAATACCTGAAACTTCATAAAGAATTTAGGAAAGGCTATTTTCTTATGAAAAATCATCATTAATATAAAAGTATCAAGCCAGCTCTTGTGATTGCATATAATTAAATAAGAGCCATTTTTATCCAACTCTTTATTCTGATCAACATCAATTTCAGTAGGTGATAAAAATCGAGCAATAAAAATAACAACACTTACCCATACACTCACAAAATATTGAACTGCTGAAGTACAAAAATACCTTATACCCTTTATCGGCACCAAAAGCTTAATTAATGAAAAAATAAATACTGGTATAAAAGTAATTATAGCAGTAGACATCAAACATACTATCGAGAATAGTCCATAGTAAGCATACCTAATAACATTTATCATCAAAGATTATTAAAAATTACTGATTGTTAGCTTAAATATTATCATTAATAAAAACTTTTTTGAAAGACTATAAAAGATATTAATCGTTTTTAACTAATATTGCTTAAGTAAAGACTTTATTATTAAGTGACTATCACTATCTATCATGACGGTTATAGCTCCATTATTATATGTGTCAAATATCCTTATCCGACTACTTTTATAAGCCTGTTTATTCAATGGCTTATCAGATATGTATACTAGGTAATCAGTATTTGATTTTAAAAATTTAGTACTAAGGATTAAAGGACTAATCACTATATTTGGATTAATAATTCTATTGTATAAAGTGTAAATTTGTTGGTGATCTTTAGTACTTGAGTTATCTACAATTAAGAATTCTTTATTTCCATGTCCAATAGTTATAAAGCAACTTTCATCATTAGAAAGAAACTTTACTTTTGTATCCCCAGTTAAGTTAAAATTATTTTTATAGCTACAGCTTTGATGTTTTCTGTTAGTTTGTAAATTTGTAACAACTTGTTTAACAGAGACTACTTGTTTAATAAAATTAAAAACCAAATCATTATCACTTGAACCAACCACTACTAAATAATTAATTTGTTTAATACCTACTAGCTTAACGTAGTTACCTAAAATATTTGCCAACACATATTCATTCTCTAAGTTTTCAGCTGAAATATATAGAAGACTATTACCATTTTCTTCAACTAATATCATTAAATTTTTAGTATCAAAAATATGTATCCTAAAGTATTGATATTTCTCTGAAGTATTTTCTGAAGATTGCAAAAACACTAAGCATAAAGCTAATCCAAGCAGTCTGATTGAATTACTGAATGGGAAAATAACTAGAACAGTCCCAAAAATAATAATTATAAGACTAAAAAATGAAAAATAACTCCAATACTCAATAAAGCCAGCATAACTCGTCAAAAAGCTTAAATAATAAATTGATAATTTAATAATTAAGCTAGGAATGATCCACAAACTTAATCCAACATAAGATAGTAGTAAACACACTAACAGTAATGGCACTATAACAAAACTAACCAATGGAATTGCAACGATATTTGCTAAAATCGAAATAACTGAGAAACCGCCAAAATAATAAACTGAAATTGGCACTAAAAAGATTGCTAGATAAATTTGTGCAAGTAATGTTTTTGTTAATTTTGATTTATATTGTTGTAACACTATAGAGATAATAACCAAGAGCACAACAGCTGAAAAACTCAACCATAGGCTCACACTATATATTGATTCAAAATTAACCAACATTATAATGCCTAAAGCAACAATCAGTGATTTAACTATCGAAATACGCCTACCCAAAAGCCAAAATAATGCTACCACTAGAAGCATTATCAATGCTCGTTGTGTTGGCAAACTAAAGCCCGCTAATAAACTATATATAAAAGCTACTATGACAGAGCTAATAACACCTACATACTGTGCTGGCAGCTTGCGACATAAGCGTGGTGATAATGACCATAAGCCTCTAAAAATAACAAAAGCAATAAAAGCCAAAAGTCCTATGTGTAATCCTGAAATCACCATTAGATGTGATGTACCAGAGCTTATCAATAGATTTTGCTGAGATTGACTAAACTCTTTATCGCCAATAAGTAATGCTAGAATATAAGGTTTAAGTTCATTTCCTTGCAAATCTTTTTCTAGTTTATTAAATAAGTAATACCTTATCCTTTCGGGCAAGTATAAGCTTGCAGTACCTTTGTAGATAATATCCGTATTATCCACCATCCGCCCTATGGCAACGATATCATTATGATCTAAATATTCAGAATAGTTAAAAGCTTCTACATTATCATACTCATGAGGCTTATATACTTTTGCTTCTAACTCTAACTTATTTGCTGGTACTAAATAATGGCGATATGATCTGTTAACCTTTAGTAAGACATCTCCGTATTTATAGCTATGAAAAATAAACTTATAATCGTTACCTTCTAGTCTGGGAATACTACTGATAACACCAGTGAGAAGAATATTTTGGTTATATTTAAAATCCTCAATCCTATCATATGAATAGCAAGAGCAAACACTTACAAACAAAAGCATTATGAGTAAACATTTTTTGTATAACATATAACAAGTAAACGACTCTTTTCCTGCTTTTATATTAGCTTAATTCAACGATAACTAATAGCTGAAAAAATACCAAACTTAGTCATGATAAAACTTCAAAAAAACAACTTACTTATACATCAATAAACAAAAATATTTCTTTACTACCAAAATACAATTTTTTTAACTAGTTATATTCTATGTTTTGAATATAAAAAAGCAATTAGAATATACTCTCTTACTGTTAATAAAAACCATTAAAAATCATAGTACTGATAAGAATTTATCATGATAGTGATGCTGCTTAAAATGATTCTTATAAAAAAACTCAAGTTAATCGACTCTTTCTAAGATAATTACTATAAAATCTGCTAAAACATATTGCAAAACATGATTTATAGCGCTAGAATCTCCGCAAAAAAGCGCTACTGTAGTAGCAACCTCTCACAAGGAGGCATCAAATGTTTATAACTCACACACTACAACCTCCGAGTTGTTAGTCACAACTAACTTCATATAACTAATTTTGTGTAATCAGCTCAAGGGCTATTTTTAACCAAATATATCCTTAGGTTGTCTGTATAGGGATAGTTGTATCTAAAGCTAAATTACTTAAAAATAGTCTATTTATTTAATTCAAGATAATGAATTAGAAATAGACTTGTAATACTTTTATAGCCATTAAGATATATAAGCCCTATAAGTTCATATAATCACAAAATTAGTAACTCTAAGATAACTTGATTCGATTACTAAGGAGAATAATAATGTTCGCAAGTTATACAATAACAAAAAAGAGATTTCTACCAAATAAAGCTGATGTGATTATAGTAGCTTTAATATTAGTTGTTAGCGCACTAGCTTATTATGCTTGGAATGATATGCATCAATCATTTATTGATGCTTCATCAGTTTCAGCAATATCACTTGATCCAAGCCACTTACCATACTATATGTTGCGTACTACTATGCGATTGATTATAGGTATGATATTTTCATTTGCTTTTGCATTGATAGCTGGATATGCATGCGCTAAGAATAAACACTTCGCTAGAGTATGTTTGCCAATCATAAATTTCCTAGAATCTGCACCTTTATTAGGATTTTTGACATTTACCACCGCGTTTTTTATTTTTCTATTTCCACACTCAATTATGGGTTTAGAAGCTGCAGCAATCTTTGGGATATTTACATCTCAAGCTTGGAATATGGCACTAATCTTATACCAAACTATACGAATAGTCCCTGCAGAGCTAACAGAAGCTGCAACTGCGTTCAAACTCAACGCATGGCAAAAATTTTGGAAGATTGAACTACCTTATTCGGTACCTGGTTTACTTTGGAATATTATGGTTTCTCAATCAGCTGCTTGGTTCGCTATCACAGCTAGTGAAGCTATCCCGACTATCACAGGCGATGTTAGCTTACCTGGTATAGGCTCGTATATAGTACTGGCATTAACTGACTCAAATATAACAGCTATCTTATATGCTCTTGTGGCCATTATCATTAATATAGCTCTATTTGATCAGCTACTTTTTAGACCTTTAGTCAAATGGTCAGAGAAGTTCAAATACGAATCTATCAACAATAAAACTACAGATAGCCCTTGGCTTTATCGCTCATATAAAAAATCTCAACTTGTAAATACTATAAAGCCAATTTTCAGCACTATTGTATTTTGGTTAATTAATGGTGCTAGCTTTTTAAATAAAAAAATTAATCTCAAATCACCGATTAGAGATATCAAGATATTGAAAAAGCTTAGCTGTACTGCTTGGTATATAGTAATTATCTCAGCATGTGTATGGGCAGGTAATGCTCTGTGGCACTTCTTCCCAAATGGTGATATGAGTTATTTGATACCACTGATGATAGAGACAACTGTTCGTGTGACTATCTCCATGATGATAAGTGTCGCTATATGCACACCATTAGGTATATGGATAGGTATGTCGAGCAAACGTACAAAAGCTATTCAACCAATAATACAAATAGGCGCAGCAATACCACAACCGATATTTTTCCCGATTGTTGCTGTACTTATATTAGGCGGTGGTGGATCGCTAAATGTTTGGTGTATTCCATTAATAATGACAGGAACCTCTTGGTATGTACTATTTAATGTAATTGCGGGTGTCTCTAGCCTGCCTACAGAAATAATAGAAATGACAAAGTCTTTCCATCTAAAAGGTTGGAAATGGTGGTTTAAGTTTGCAATACCTGCTGTATTTCCATATATAGTCTGCGGAATTATTAGTGCTGCAGGTGGCGCTTGGAACTCGGCAATTGCAGCTGAATTGGTAATATGGGGCTCAAATACTATTAAGGTAGATGGAATTGGTGCACTGGTATCTACCACAACAGGCAATAACCAACTTCATGAAGCAGCCCTAGCAGTAGTTGCATTGTGCTCATTAGTGGCTTTGTGTGTGATATTTATCTGGAAGCCATTATATAAACTTGCTGAAACAAAATACAAATGTAACTAATCCATAAATATCTAAAAGGAGAATGAACATGACTGAATTTAAAAATAACACGTTAATAAATTGCTACGATATTTGCCTAGATTATAAGCAAGATAAAAAGAGTAATTGAAAATCTAACTTTAAAAGTAAGAGAAAATGAGATAATCGCTATAGTTGGCAAATCAGGAGCAGGCAAATCTAGTCTTGTAAGAATATTAAGCGGACTATTAAAACCAACTTCTGGAAAACTTTTTTATAAGGGTTCGGCTATTGATGGTCCTTTAGAAAGCATCGGCATGGTTTTTCAAAACTTTGCCCTCCCCATGGCTAAATGTTTTAGAAAATGTTCTTTTTGGTGCAGACTCTCTTGGTATACCTAGATCACAAAGCAAACCTAAAGCTCTAGAGATTATCAAAAAGATTGGCTTAAATGATTTTGAGGATGCCTATGTAAGCGAACTCTCTGGTGGCATGAAACAACGCGTGGGATTTGCTAGAGCACTAATGATTGAGCCAGAGATTCTATTTCTTGATGAGCCTTTCTCATCACTTGATATAGTCACTGCCAAAACTTTAAGAGATGACATTATGCGTCTATGGCATACTGGTCAGGCTAAGACAAAAGCCATTGTTCTTGTTACACACAATATTGAAGAAGCTGTAAATATGGCAGATAGAGTAATAATTCTCGATAGTAATCCAGGACGTATAGCATCAGAAAAAACTATAGAACTTAACTATCCTCGTGATCTCGAATGTGATTCAACTAGAATAGTTATTAAAGATATTAGCTCGACTCTACATGCTATTAATCAGTAATGAAAAAACTGTGCAATAATGCTTTGTATGAATATCTGAATACAAAATAGACCAATTAATACAATAATTGGAGAAAAATCAAATCCTGAATTAGTTGGTTTGATTATATTTCTAGCTCTTGATAATAATGGCTCCGTAACTTGATATATAACCATAATAATTGGATTATAGCCTCCTTGAACAAACCAACTAGATATTGCTCTTATTATTATCAAATATACATACATATTAATAACTGCAAAAACTATATCAATCAGCGGTTTAAAGAAAATAAACATCAAACTAAGACCAATACCATTTAATAAGCCTACAAGTAAGTCCTGCACCACAAAAACAATATACACAGCTACTATACATGACCAATCTAGATTCAAAAATCCTGGTATAAATTTTCTGAGAGGTAATATAGCAGCATTTGTCGCACGCATAATCATCTGACAAATTGGATTATAAAAATCTGCTTTTACCCACTGTAAGAAAAATCTAAACAGTAGTATAAAAGCATAAATGCCAAAGACAATATCTATCAAAAAAGTCGCTACATTAATCAAACCATTTAACATTTATATTTTCCTTTTATCTTTGCTGGCTAATAAAGTTCAAACCTGCAACTATCGCCTCTACTTGAGCAAGTATACATTCTTGAGGATTTGTTCTTGGGCTATCTGGATAAACCTCAGTCGTAGTTGTATACTCAGCTTTTGATAAAGACATGCATAATTTTTCTTTGTCTGAATCACAAGCCATAATCCCATCTCTGATAATATCATCACCTAATATATTTATGCTAGGATCAGTAGGAGCAATATGAGTAACTTTAGCTACTGCATCAATTATATATTTCTGGAAATCATAGTGTGGATTTCTATTATTAGCAACTAAATAAAATCCATCTGGAATACCCCACTTATCTATAGTTATACCCTCACGAGCTGCTAATGCTGGTCTAAATTCACTATCATCAGTATCTGTTGTCTCATGCAAATCTATATGCATCAGAAGTTCAATATTCAATGAGTTAATATATTTCATTGCAAGAACCGACTCATCACAACCACTCTCCAGATAGAATGATCTATTAGGATCCATAGCATTAGGATTCCAGCGGTTAATTGTTTCATATCCCCAAGGACTTAAGCAAGGCAGGATCAAGATATTATAATCACTTGCAAACTCTCTAGCTCTATTTGCAGCAAAACTAATAGCTCCTTGTACACCACTTGTTTCATAGCCATGCACTCCACCTGTAACTAAAACATAAGGCTTACTAGCATCCCAGTTTTTAGTTTTAAGTGCATACAACTTATAGCTGCCTACTAAATAATCTAATTCTCCATAGACATCGATATCAAAATCATTTGATAATGCTAAAATCTTTTTTTCAACTTCTTCTTGATACGATCTTTTTTTGCTTTGCTCAGATAACCATTGTTTTTTTTCTTCAGAGCCCCATTTTCTACCAGGCGTTCCGATATGATACTGTGTAGACATATTAATTCCGTATAATAATTTTATCTATGCAAATAGTATAACGATTAATAGGCCATCTCTGCAAAATTTTTATATATTATTTATTCGATCAATATATAGTACTGATATTTTTGACCAGAACAATTAAAGTATACAATATTGAATTTTTATGGCTGGGCTAGCAGGATTCGAACCTGCGCATGACGGGATCAAAACCCGTTGCCTTACCGCTTGGCGATAGCCCAACATAAGCACTAACGAAAGTTAGTAGGCATAGTTTAATGTTTTGACCACCCATTTGTCAAGAGGTTTATCAAATTTTCTTGCAAGTTGCTGTAGTTTATTAATATTATTAGAAAGTAGATAAAAGCATGATCCAGTTCCTGTCATTCTAAAACCATCATCAATACTATACAAATATTGCTTAAACTCAGGATGCTTTGTAAAGAATATATTTTCAAAAGCATTATGCATAGTGTTAGTATCAAAGCTCAGATCTTTTGATAATATATCCTTCGTCTTAGCTAAATTCTCACTTTCAAAAAACTCTTTGGTACTAATATGAATATTAGGCTTAATTAATAGTGCATATTGTTGCTCAAATTCCTTAGAGTATAAAATATCCCCAATCCCTTCAGCCCATGCTGATCTGCCATACAGAAATATCGGCACATCTGCTCCAAGCTTTTTAGCTAAAGGTATCATCTCCTCATTTGATAGCTCAGGTAAGTAATAATCTCGTAATGCTATTAAAGTGGTTGCTGCATTTGAGCTTCCACCACCGAGACCAGCACCCATTGGTATATTTTTGATAATATCAATATCAACTCCGATATTCTCAATATTATAAGCCTCTTGAAACTCTTTAACAGCTTTATAAATCAAATTATCTTCTTGGGAAGCTATTTGTATATTACTTGTAATTTCAATCTTACTATAATTATTAAACCTAAAGCTAAGATGATCTTTTAGATCCAAAAATGTAAACCAGCTTTGTAAATTATGATATCCATCATCTCGCTTATTTAATATATGCAAAAACAAATTAATTTTTGCATAACTTTGATAGTTTTTGGGTTCTATATTTGCCATGACTTTATAACAATCTTTGACGTTATATTCTCTCTAGACATTCTAATTTTAGCCGGTAACGGATACTTAGAATCAACTAACTCATAATTTTGATAAGAAATATCCCAGCCATTTTGAGATAATTTACTTAGCAACCCTTTTGAGTTTAGCTCTGTATTATGTTTAATATTTGGTATAGCTATAGCTTTGATCCAGTACTTAAGTCCATCAACAGGAACATACCAGCCTAATTGCTCCAGCATTAAAGTTTTAGCATCTTTAGCCGTTATCTTCTGACCTTTGCTATTTTCAAGCGATACCTCATCAGCATCTCCTTTTATTTCAACACTTCCTATACCCAAAGGACCATACAGGCTAATACTGAAATTATCACCATCTTGAGCATATACATAATTAGCAGACTCCGCCTGATTATTATAAATAATCCCAATAACTCCTTTTGCCTGCCACTTATTTAATTGCAAAAGCTCTTCAGATGTCAATTTTTGATCAAATTTCATATTATCATTTATTGGAGCAATACTAGATTGCACGCTAGTGCACGATACTAATAACAATACGAAAATCAGAGTTAATACTAATCTAATTTTTTGCTTTATATCTATTTTTGACTTTAACATAATGCTCAGCATTTTCTTTAATAATTTGTCTTTCATGATCACTGATTGGCCTAATCTTTTTGACCGGCGACCCTAAATACATATAACCAGACTCTAGAACTTTACCTGGAGGAACCAAACTTCCAGCACCTAAGAAGACCCAAGGTTCAACAACAGCTCCGTCAAGAATTATAGATCCCATGCCTATTAGACAATTATTTTTGATCTCACAACCATGCAATATCACACCATGACCTACTGTTACATCATCTCCAATGGTTAGTGGATATCCTTGACCTGAATCTTTTGGATATTCTGTAGTGTGTAGTGTACTACAATCTTGAATATTAGTCCCCTTTCCAATAGTTATTGTCAAAAGATCTCCTCTAACACTAACTTGTGGCCATACTGATGCATTCTCTTTTAAAATAACATCACCAATTACAGCTGCTGATTCATCAACATAAGCAGACTCATCAATTTTAGGTACTTTACCATTAAAACTTCTTATACATCTAGACATAACTGATCTCTAGCCTTATTAACATCATCCCTTAATGATACCAAACTATAGCTATCAAATCTTAGTCTTTTATCTTTATCAAATGGTTGAGCGTGACCATTATCATCAATAATAAAGAGTGCTATAGCATTAGGATTATCTTTAAAGAACTTCTCTAGTGGATAGTTAGGAGTAATATTTGTACTTCTAATCGAAGCTCCTTGATTTAGCCTATCTATCAAGGTATTAAAATCGACTCCTTCATCAAATAGCAGATTTGCTAGATTGGTTTCTATCGATCCTATACCTTTGTAGCTTTCTTTCTGAGATGCTCTTAATACAAAAACATTATTTGACCCGAACTCATATTTATACTTCATTGCGGACACAGCATTTACATACTCGCTTGTAGATAATCCTAGCATCGCCCCGATACCTACCAAATTAATACTCCAATCAGCATGAGCTGATACAGGACTACCATAATAAGTATTTAAACCCAGCTGACGACACTTCTGGACATTTGCCCATGATGAATCAGTAATTACAACCTCAATATCATTCTTGACCAACACCTCTGCTAATTCACGTGCAAACCTATTTCCACCTATTATCAAAAATCCTTTACCTTCAGGCTCTGTAACCTTAAGTAATTTTGAAATATATGGAGTAAATATACTCTGAAAAACCACAGTAAAAACAATTATCATAAAGACAAAAAATACTAAAGTATTTGCTTCACTA
The DNA here is from genome assembly GCF_000219045.1 of Francisella salina. Classification (NCBI taxonomy): domain Bacteria; kingdom Pseudomonadati; phylum Pseudomonadota; class Gammaproteobacteria; order Thiotrichales; family Francisellaceae; genus Francisella; species Francisella salina. The sequence goes on along the minus strand of NC_015696.1, from coordinate 144,566 downwards.
TATAGCTCAGGATGTGATTTAGTAATTCTTACAGCAACTAATGCTGCTACCGATGCCGCTACAATACCTCGAGGATATATAATCCCCATGACAATTCTTTCTGCGAAAGTTGTTTTAGATTTAATAGAGCATAATAGAACTACAATTGGGCGCAAAATAAACTGCAAAAATAAGAAAACCTCTATTAAGTCTAACCAATAATCCTTGAATAAACTAAAGTCTATCTCTGCTCCTAATACAATGAAAAGAACCGAGATAATAACAATACTTAGATTTTCTTTAAATGACAAAATATCAGACATTTTTATATCTTTCATATTAGCCATCACAAGACCAGCAACTGTTACCATCAACAATCCTGCACCGTGCATCATAGCATCAGTTATTATAAAACCTACCACTATTACGGCTAATACAAAAAAGCTTTTTAGATACTCAGGAATATAATGTCTTCTAAAGCTCAAGCCTATAAGATAACCAAAAACAAAACCTGAAGTTATACCTAAAATACATACAAAAATTATATATGCTATAAATATACTTGTTCCATTAGGCTGACTCGCATAGTTACCACCAATAACAAACCATGCCAACATGAAAACAACTACTAATGCACCTATCGGATCTACAAGTATAGATTCCCATTTTAGAATACTGGCAATATGTCTTTTGGGTCTAACAGTTCTCATTAGTGGTGGTACAACAGTTGGCCCACTTACGCATGTAATACCGCCTATAAGCATAGACAATTCTAAATTTAAACCAATGACATAATAACAGAACATTGCCGTAAGTATTACAGTAATTCCCAACCCTACAGTAGTCAAAAGTATCACAACACTACTAACACTCTTAATTTTACTAAAGTTAAGAGATAAACTACCTTCAAATAGAATAATAGCCACACAAATTGATACAAATGGAGACAATGCTTCACCAAAAATAATAGTACCATCTACGAGCTTAAATCCCTCTTGAAATATTACCTCAGATAAAGGTCCTAGAATAATACCACTAAGGATCAAAAATAGTATTGAAGGAAGTTTTAGCCTCCATGATAAAAACTGAGATACAATCGCAAAAAACAATATTAAGCCAGACGCTAATAAAATATAATTAGATGAATGCAGAAATAGCTCCAAACTATTATCCAAAATATAGCCTTAATTGAATATTTAATAATATAGTTTTAAACATTATATCCATATTAGTTTTTTTATCAATGTGATAACACACTATGCCCAACTCTAAAATATAAACACCAAATATTTTTGTCGTATTTCTTATGCAAAAAATATACAATTTATAGCGTTTTAACACAAATATCATTACTATGGAAGTTGCTAACCTTAATAATTTAGAGTCAAATAAATTTATAAAATATATCACTCCTGCTGCTCTTTTTATCACATTGAAAATATTATGTGACCCACTTTTTCTTAACACTATAAATATTAATTTTTTAGGTATTCACCTAGTAATAACACAATCATCTTTGGTATATGCGGGAATTTTTGTCGTGTTAGATGTTTGTTCAATAATTTATGGCCTAAAAAACACTTATAAATTAATAATTCTAGCTATGGTAATGGATGGCATATACTCTTTTGGCGTTTATTCATCATCATTTTTTCATTTGGCTGATATATCTATAATCGGAGATAATAATCACATAAGATCAAGCGCTATACACCAAATCGCTGAGCCGACAATACTGTTATTTTTATCAGGAATGTTAAGCACCTTTGTGACAAATCTAGCAGAAGTTTCTATTTTTAGTTGGATTTATAAGAAACTCTTAAAAAATAATATCTTCTTCTCAACTATAATAAGTGTTGCGATAGTTATCCTAATAAACAATATAGTAATGCTCCCAATTATGATAAAAGACAAAAGTGTTCTATGGACTATGTATTGGTCAAACTTCACGATTAATATGATATTTATAACAGCTTATACAAGCATATATCTAATCTTCTTCAAAAATATCTATACTTCAACAAAAGTCTCTACTAAAGGTTAAATCTATACAACTTATTAGCGGTATTAAAGAATATATCTTGCTGTGATTTAGCATCTGCAAATGTGCTATAAACTATATTAAACCATTTATTATAATTATCTTTATTTGATACAGGGTAATTAGAACCATAACAAAGTTTTGATGTAGCAACACAATCTTTTACCTCATTTAAGATCTCTTTAATATCGTCCTCGTCATTATTTAGATCTCCTCCTGACAGCTTTAGATATAGATTTTGATTATTATCAACATACCTAAGCAAATCTCTCCAATACAGAAGGTTATCATTTCTTGTTTTTATAGGTAGCCCAAAATGCTCAACACAACAAGTCACATTTGATCTAAGAATATCTGACACAGCACTAACAAACTGTTGAGGATACATCTGACATTCAAATATCATATTATATTTTTTTAAGATGACTAATTTTTCAAACAAGTCTGATGGAATTTCTTTATCAAAAGGGCTATATTTAGCACCAGAATCCTTAGACATTATTTGTCGAACACCTACTATATCTTTACAAGAGGATAATTCAATTATTTTTTGTTCGAATGATTGCACATTCTGTGTAAAGTCCACAAATGCAATAACTTTTATATTTTTGTTGCTAAAATTAGCAACTAACCACTTATATTCACATAAATGATCAATATCTTCAGTATGAGCTTCTATATGTACAAAGTTATCTATTTTAAAATCAGACGGTAATACCTTTGTAGGCAAATCGGTATCCTTGACCCATCTATTGTAACCATTATCAATATCCCAAAAATGAATGTGTGAGTCTATTATTTTTTGCATAAAGTTTACCTCGCCGTATAGCCCCCATCTACCGGAACTAAAGATCCAGTCATAAATGAACTTTTGTCACTCAGAAGAAAAATCACAACATTAGCAACCTCTTCTGCAGTGGCTACTCTGTTAATAGGTATTTCTTTTGCCTCACTTTTCTCAATATCGGATAAATCAGTTCCACTTACTAAAGAGTGTTTTTCTATTGCCTTTCTATACAGTGGAGTATCTGTAGTACTAGGACAAACAGTATTTACTCTTATATTTTTAGGTGCTAAATCTAGTGCCAATGATTTTGTCATCTGAGCAATTGCCCCCTTAGTCAAACCATACGCGAAATTATTCGTTTTACCAACAAAGCACTGATCTGAACCATTAAAAACTATAGACGCTCCTGATTTAATACTCTCAGCCAAAGATTTCAAAATGACCACACTAGACATTAAGTTAATTGATATACACTTATTTATTTCATCCAAAGACTGAGAAAATATCGACCCACTTTGATGAATTCCAGCATTAAAGAATACCCCATCAAAGTCTATACCGCTTGGCAAAATAACATCAATATCCTTATAGTTAGACAAATCAAACTTAATAAATATCTCTTTTTCAAGAACTTCTTCTGGAGTAACAATATCAATATTGTAAACAGTATAGCCTTGCGATACTAACTGCTTTAAAACAGTTCTACCTATACCTGAGCTAGCGCCTGTGATTAAATAATTCTTAGTACACATCGAATAAATCTCTTTGGAAAATAAAAATAATGAAACATACATTAACAGTATTCTATCATAAACACACTATGATCTTGACAGGCTAAAACACTTTATAGTTTTTAGTCTATATATATACAGATAAATCCAACGTTAATGTATTCATATGCTCTCCATTATATAGTCGCTGATATGAATATTCCGGACCAAATAAAACATTATCATCAAAGTATGCTCTCTGTGCAGAGGCAATAATTTGATTCTTAATTCCTGAAGATGTAAGACCAAATGTTGGAGATGCATTTGATGTTGGCATAGGTATATTTTCAGCATTATATGACTGCCCATAAGTAACGTTAAAGTTCGTATCTCTCCCACCTAAGGTAAGAGCATAAGCCACACCTAAATACCATGCTCCAGTATTTACGCTAGAACCATTTTGGTGGAAATCCTGCTTATTGGTTGTAGCTGACCATCCACCCTGTAATTGCCAGATACCCCCAAGCATTGAATATGCCAAAGTACCATCAAAATTTAACACACCAATATTCTTTTCACTCTCTCCTATATTATCCAAAAATTGAGAGATACTATCATTACCAGCACCAGCAATATTAAAAACATATCCAGCATTAAAACCAACAGATAAGTCTTGAGTCCAAGAATCCGTATAGAAAAATCCAGCAGAAAAATTGGCTCTTTTATCATCAGAGCCAAAAACTGTTATATTAGTGTTTATAATATCATTCTTATAGTTTAACGAAACATTAGTAACCTTATCAGGCGATAAAAACTCATCGATAATACCACTAGTCCATGGTCCACCGCCACCATAAGACCCTACCGAAAGCTTACTTCTACCAGCAGTAACAAAAAATGGTGATGTATCTAAATTACCGAAGATAACAAATGCATTCCCTAAGCCAAAACCTCCTGTCTCATCTGTATCAAAATCAAATTGGGCTGTTACATAATGACCTAAGTTAGATAAAAAATATAACTTTGAATTAGTTAAATAAATATTTTGTCCATTAGCTGGAAAATTTGGGGCTCCACCTGCTCTACTTATCTGACTCCCAAACCATGTTTGAGCATCTGCTTCTATGTACCCACCAAAAAATACTGAGTAATCATCAAAAGTATCTCTTTGTCCCAATATTGTCGATGCAAAAAGATTACTTGAAATCATTCCTATCGGAATACTGTTGTTACCCGAATATGATCCCAAATAAGTTATCTGACCTTGAGTCGTAATTGCAGGTGTCCCACCGACATCAATTCTACCATTTGATACAAAGACTCCTTGAGAACCTGTACTATCACCTAGTGATTTACCATCGCTTGCTATATTAGAAGCAATATCTTGTGGAGTTACTCCATCTAGCCCAAGTTGATTGAAATTTTCATTAGCTATTTTCTGGCGATACGTACTAAACTGTGACTTATTATTAACACCTGTATTTTGAGACTGCACCTTACCTATTTCTTGCTTAAGTATAGATATTTGCTTTTGAAGATCAGAGATTATTTGCATTTCCTGTTTTGACAGGCTTGCTTGCTCAGCAGACTCGCCAGCATATACTTTTACTGTGGTAAAAAGAAATAATATAAATATCCATTTAGAAAATAGTTTCACATAATCAAATCTTTGAATAAAAGTTGAGATAGATTACTTTATTTCTAATGGACGCTAAATATTAATATTTAATGGCAGATATTAATTATTGATTGGAAAAAGAATTTACTCTTACATTTTTTTGATATATTCTGCGGCATTGTCATCCAAAGAAATAATACCAGTATTTGCATCATAATAGATAAGCTCAGCATAACGAGCCCAATCAATAAAAGTATCAAATACACGCTCTGCGATTTCCATTGGATAATAATCGTCCAACTCTGCCAAGAACCTACTTCTAGGAGCAGATTGGCTCTCTCTTTCACTCAAAACTTTGACAACATGACGAGCTAATGGAATATACTTTAAGAATAATCTTCCAAAAATAAACTTTCTTTCATCAATATTTGAATCAATAAACTTACGCCCCATCGCAGTCATTTTGATATCACCATCAGACACTTCTGCAAATCGCAAAATTGATAAAATCTCGATAATAGGAAATAGATCATCAATATCAAGATGCAAGTCATCCGCTAATTGAGGTAGATCTACTGCTTCAACATCCTTGATCTCAGCCATCTCATCTAAAAGACCATTCATCTCTGAAATATCCACATCTGGTAGGCGATACCCAATAGTTATAGCAGTCTTTTTGTTCATACGCTCAGACAACTCTTTAGTTTGAGCAGTAGTCATCATACGATAAACCTGATCAACCAAATCTGCTACTACAGGATCTTGAGAGCTTCTTGGATGAGGAATATCTATTTTTAATTCACCACGTATGAATCCTGGATTACTACCAAATATAATAATTCTATTTGCTGTTAAAACTGCTTCTTCAATACTATGAGTAACATACAGAATACCTTTCATCGCTTCATTATTTTCCCAAAGATCAAGTAAATCCTCTCTAAGGTTCTCAGCAGTAAGAATATCAAGGGCAGAAAAAGGCTCATCCATTAACAAAACATCTGGTTCTAATACAAGGGCTCTAGCAAAACCAACACGCTGCTTCATACCACCAGAGAGCTCTTTCGGATAAGCATTCTCAAATCCATCAAGACCTACCATATCAATCGCTTTTAATGCTCTTTTTTTACGCTCTCTAGCCGGAATATTGCGCGCTTCAAGACCTAACTCAACATTTTGCAAGACTGTAAGCCATGGCATAAGCGCAAAGCTTTGAAAAACCATAGAAATATCTGGAACGGGTGCGGAGACTTTTTTACCTCTATACATTACTTCACCTGAACTTGGACTTAACAAACCTGCGATAATTCTAAGTAATGTTGACTTACCAGATCCAGATTTACCAAGTAGTGCGACAATCTCACCTTCATGTAAAGTAAAATCAATACTATCTAATACTTTAAGTGTATGACCACCTTTAATGTTAAATTGCTTATTAACTTTTTCTACTGTAAAAATTTTTTTTGAACTCATTTTCTAAAAATCTCCTATGCTTACATATTCATACTAAAGCGATTTTCTGCATAGTTATATAATCTGCGCCAGAACAGTTTATTAGATGCTACAACCAATACACACATTACTATCACACCTAGCAATACATTTGCTGTATGATCGCCCTGTAGGTTTGTATAATAAGTAATATAATCTCCAAGACCTGATGCTTGAATTATTGACTGATCTCCAGTCCCCCAGTTGATATATTCGCAAACGATACTTGCATTCCATGCTCCACCAGCTGCGGTAATTGCGCCTGTAACATAGTATGGCATAACTGCTGGGAACAAGTACTTACGCCATTTCATAAAACCTTTTAGTTGCATATTCTTAGCAGCTAGTTTTAGCTCGTCCGGAATTGCTGAAGCACCAGCAATCACATTAAACAATATGTACCACTGTGTCCCAAGAGCCATCAATAAAATACACCATATATTAAAGTTAAGACCCAGAGTTATCACTAAAGTCCCAAAGATACCATATAGAACGTTAACTGGGAATGCTGCAGCCATCTGTGCATAAGGCTGTACTTTTTGAGCAATCCTAGGTCGCATACCAACCCATACGCCTATCGGCACCCAGATTATTGATGTAATTATAATAAGCACAACAACTCTAAAGCCTGTGAGTAAACCATACCCAAAAACCTTAAAAGTCTCTGATAGACCAATATCAGAATTGTTACCATACACAGCTTGATAAGCAAAGTAGAACAATCCAATAACTATCATCAAGGTAAATACTGTCCACAATATTTTCTGTAGCAATGTTTCTTGTCTTTCTTGCTTTCTGTGTCTTGGTTGATTATAGACTTTATTTAAATTTTTCTTAAAAAATCTTATATTTACCAAAGTTGAAGTTATACTTCCAAACATATTCGAAAAAAGCTTTGTTATTGCAGACTTTTGCAATATCTTCAAAAACCATGATTTACTATAGACTTCTGATTGATTCTCACCCAAAACAAACTTCTCTGACCACACAACCAGAGGTCTAAAGAGTAGCTGATCATACAAGATAATAGTGACTAACATCATCACTATTGCTGCACCAACTGCTCCAAAATCTTGAGCATTGTTCGCTGCATCTATAAATGATCCTATACCTGGTAAGTTAATAGGTATTGACTGTGAAGCACTGAAATTAACAATTATTGTCTCTGATGCAACTATCATAAACCAACAAGCTGACATTGACATCATAGTGTTCCAAACAAGTCCTGGCATTGAGAAGGGAACCTCAACTTTCCAGAATCTTTGCCATGCCGAAAGCTGATACATATCAGCCGCTTCAGCCAATTCTTTAGGTACAGTTTTAAGAGACTGATAAAAACTTAATATCATATTCCATACTTGAGCTGTTATAATCCCAAATATCACAGCGGATTGAGCTCCCCATAGTGAGCTTGGGAATAAAACTAAAAATCCAGTAACTGTAATAGCAAAGAAGCCCAAAATAGGAATAGACTGTAAAATATCTACAGCAGGAATAATTATACTCTCTGCTCTTTTACTTTTTGCTGCTAATGCTCCAAATATAAATGTAATCAATAAAGAAATACCTAAACCAATAAACATCCGCATAACTGTTTCTGCTGTATAGTAGGGCAAAAGCCAAAGGTTTAAAGAAACTTCCGAATACTGTTGAACACTTGTTTGATTTGTATAGTCTATATTCCCACCTAAACCTGAGGTTGACCACACAAATATACTTAATACTAAAAGTATAATTGATAACGCTAAAATATCCCACTTAGTGCGAGAAACCTTTGCTGACATATTAGAATTATATAATCTTTTCATATGTCAAAACCCTTTGGTTTTTTTCAACAACGCTTTTAGTATATGCTATTTAGCTTTGTTTTTGTATTATAAATTTGATAATATTTTGCTAGAATCAAGGTAACTATAGGCATTATTAAATTGCAAAAATGAAAAAAGAACAAAAAATTATAAAAGTAAAACCTGGCGAAAGAGTATCTTGTCCAACAAAATATCATGAGAATTGGAATTTACACCCAAGAGTTTATATTGACCTTCAAGATAAGAAAACTAATACTTGTCCATACTGTGGCACCGTTTTTAAAGTAGAAAAATAATTAATCTTTTTCTATCTTTGCATCTTCATTGCTATCTTGATCTAACTGCTTTATAAAGTATATCTTTACATCCTTATACTCACTTTGATAAATATCTACCTTATCTCCGGAAGCATATTCAAAATCAGTAAATTGCTCAAATGTTATCGGTGAAGATTTACCATCCTCTAAAACCTCAAACTGATATTTACCTTTTATTTTATCTACATCTTTAGTAGATGCGTAGATGTAGCTACCGCCCGCACCTACCAATCCTCCTGTTCCTGCTCCAATAACGGCGCCAGACCCAGCGCCAACACCGCTACCTGTAAGAACATCATCCTTAGTGTCTTGTTTTTTTATTTGCTCTTTAGTCAATAGCTGCTTCTCAGAAACGATTACTCCAGGTCCTACTTCTGTAATTTTTGGATTACTTGAACATCCTATTAACAATATTGACAAAATTATTACTAAATACTTTTTCATACCAGTCTCTACTTATCGTGATCCATAACAGCCCCAACTCCAGCACCACTAGCGCCACCTACTACTGCACCGCTGGCACCACCTACCACTGCACCACTTCCAGCACCTAAGGCAACACCGCCTCCAACACCTATCGACATACATGGAACTACTCCCAACCCTAATGTCATAAGAGTACAGACAAATCCTAGAGCTGCACCTACCAACCCTCCAGCAACAGCACCTACTCCTAAACCTCCTACAGCACCAGCTGTGGCTCCTGATCCAGCTCCAATCTCAGCTCCTGTTTTAGTATTTGAATTATCTGCTGTAGTTGCGCAAGATGCTATAAATACTATGAGTATTGATACAAAAACTTTTTTTATAAATTCCATAATTACCCCTATATCATTTTTACTTTATAAAATACTGAAATGGCCATGAATTTTGACATATTTAAATCCATAATTAATTTAAAAACAAATTTATATTTCTTATTTAATATATAAGTTTTACTGATACATATATGACAAAAAGTTACTATTGCTGATTAAAAATAAGATTAAATATGACTATAAGATATTGGAAAATACTGAAAAAATAGCTCTAACTATTTTGTCTGTTGTAAATTATTTAGTACCAAATCTTGAATATGATATATAGCTTGCATATCCTGCTTAGACTGACCTTGTTCGCCCATACTGACTTCTAAGTATACTCTGTCATTTCTTTGGGTTGCTTCAAATGTAACAAGTTCTTTATATTTATTAGAATAGGTCCATACTGTAGATTTTTGTTCACTATAATCATCACCCTTTACCTCAAACTGTTTAGGGTGCTGTTTTATAGTCTTTTTGATTGCAGCATATACCTGTTTAACAGAAATTCCTTGTTGCATTTCAAGACCATATCGACCGCCATCAGATTCAAATCTATTATCTTGAACTACCATATCACCACCAAGGAAAGGTATACAACTAGCGATAAGCAAAGTTACTAAAACCAAAGATACTAGCCTTTTCATCTATATACTCCCATTATAAAATAAAAGCCTAAAATAACGGCTATTAAAGATACAATTACACTAACAAGGATATATCCAATAGCTAATAATACCTCTCCACGTTGTAGTAAATTGAGGATATCTAAACTAAAGCTAGAAAAGGTAGTAAACCCCCCAAGAAAACCTGTAACAAAAAGAGATCGAACGTATGTCGAAATATCTTCATTAAAGAGCTTAGTCTCTATCAAAAAAGCTGCCATCATTCCAATAATTAGAGAACCAATAACGTTACATAGTAATATACCCAAAGGAATTTGCTTAGAAATATTTGCTGTTGCTTGAGTCAACGCAAATCTTGACATGGCACCAAGGCCACCACCGATACCAACCAATACTAATAAAAGTCCCATTTCTTATTTCTCCAATATTGTATATGCTCCTAGCTCTATCATTTCTTGAGCTAGTGATTTACCAAGTTTAATAGGATCCTCTCCTATAAGTTTTCTTTTTAAGATGTTCTTACCATCACTACTTGCAACCATTGCTGTGAGAGTTATCTGATTACCTTGTAACTCTGCATATGCACCAATTGCAACATGGCAACCACCTTTTAGCTCTTGGTTGAATGCTCTTTCAGCAGTAGCAACACAAAAGCTATCACTACAGTTTAGATTTTGTAATTTTTCTAAAAGCTCACTATTTTCACTCAAAGCTTCTACAACTACTATACCCTGACCTACAGCTGGTAAAGATATTTCTACCGGAATATACTGTGTTATTCTATCATTAAGCTCTAAACGAATAAGTCCAGCACTCGCTAGGATAATTGCATCATATTCATCACCATCAAGTTTCGATAGCCTTGTTACAACATTTCCTCTTAAATCTCTAATTATAAGATCATCTCTATAATTCAAAAGCTGAGCCTTACGGCGTAAACTTGATGTACCAACGATTGCACCTTTCGGTAAATCATCTATAGAACTATATTTATTAGATACAAAGGCATCTCTAGGGTCTTCCCTGGGCATAAAGCTGGCTAAGCAAAAACCATCTGGTAATTGATAAGGTACATCTTTAAGAGAATGAACAGCAATATCAGCCTTACCATTAAGCATAGCTATTTCTAGCTCTTTCATGAACAGTGCTTTACCACCAATTTTATTAAGTGGTTTATCCAGAATAATATCGCCCTGCGTTTTCATAGTGCTTATTTGACAAGGAATACTTAGCTCATTTTGGATACGATCTTTGACAAAATTTGTCTGCCATAATGCTAGTTTACTTTCACGACTAGCTACAACTATTTGTTTCATATTTTAAATGTCTTTGCGATAAAGTTTGAGATATCTTTTATTTCTTCCATACATACAGAGTGTTGCATACCCACATAGTGTTTATACTCATTAGCAAAACCACTGGCTTTTAGCTTATCTGATAAATCACGGCCAAGAACTTCGGGCAATACCTGATCATCTGTACCATGACCAACTAGTATAGGTAGTCCTTTATTTACAGATGTAATCTTATCTTTAAAATCATCCCATGCTGGCAAATATGTAGATAAAGCCATAATACCTCCAAGCTTTCTTTGAGACGTAATAGCTGTATAAGTCGCGATCACCCCCCCTTGAGAAAAGCCTGCTAAGATAATATTTTCACTAGCAATATCTTGATTGATTTGACTATCTATTAGTTCATTAACTTTTGCAATTGATTTATTTATACCTTCAACATCAACCACTCTATTTAGACTATTAGCATCAAGTGACTTGATATCATACCAAGCACGCATCTGCATCCCCATGTTTATAGTTACAGGCATAACATCAGCATGAGGAAAAACAAATTTAATTTCATCTAATGAAACATCAAAATAATTGATAACATCAACAAAATCATGCCCATCTGCACCCAGACCATGTAACCAAATAACGCAAAATTTAGACTGCTTTGGTGACTCAATAAGTTCGTAATTCATAAAAATTCTAATTCTTCTAATATTAGTTAGAATGATACATTAATTTGAAAAATTTATTAATATCTAAAAAGTTAAACAATCCTCAAAGCATTACACGTTAAGTAATTCAAGCTGTGAAAGAATAATATCAACACTAACTGTGGATAAGTTTGTTCATATCTATATGAAACTTTTGTTAAAAATGTTAATTTACTAAATTAGTAAAGATTTGATACAGGCATAAAACCATTGATATACAAGGGCTAAACAACTTAAGAAGTAATCGCTCTTTTATTTACAGCTATTTCTCACACCCTGTGGATAAAACTGTTGATTTATTGTTAGAACTCGGTTAATTCTCTTCAATAACCTTAAAGAAAGCCTCTTGTGTAACAAGGTTTACAGAGGTATTTTGTAATTTTATTTGATCATTTAAATCGTACTTACCACTAACAGCAAGTTTTTTAGTCATCGCTAAATCTGCGATAGAAACCATTAAACGACCTTTATCTAATTTTTCAATAACTGCTGCTTGGAACTCTAAATTAGGATTCTGCATTAGATAGACTAATTTCCAATGAGAATTAGAAAAACGCTCCGTTTGTCTATTTGACTTAATAGGAATATCTACTTGAGCAATTATATTATCAACATCATCAACACTAATCATTTGCTTATTTTCTAAGAAATTACGTAATTGATAATGAACAAGTAAATCTAAATATCTTCTTAGAGGGCTTGTCACTTGTACATAAGAATCTAAACCCATACCTGCGTGAACATCAGGTTCTGTAGAGTACTTACCTCTTTGGAGCTTTTTACGTGTTGCAAACATATCAGCTATTGAGTCAATATTCTCTAAATCGTCTTGTTTAAGATCATGCTCTGGCTGTGTCGAAAAAGGTACACAAATATTATTTTCTTTACAAAACTGTCCAATCGCAACTCCAGCCATCAGCATAGTATCACGCACCAATGTTCTTGAGTTTAAGCGTGGTAAGTCAGTTAGTTTGACATTCTTATCATTATCTAATAATATTTTTATCTCAGGAAAATCAAGTTCTACCGCTCCTTTTGCCAAACGCTTATCAGTGAAATATTTAGCATAAATCTCTATTTCTCCGAGTTCTAGATTAGAGATATTTTCTTCAACGAACTCATAAGAATATCTAGTAACTTTTATATTACTAAAACATATCTCAATATCATGAATATCACCCGACTCATCAATTCTAAACCCTACTGACAAAGCTGGAGAAACTTCTTGTAGACCCAAACCTAACTTTTGTGTTGCCTGAGGTGGCAACATCGTAATTATATGCTCTGGCACATATAAGTTAGAACCTCGTGCTCTAGCCTCAAGATCTACTTCATCTCCAAAACTAATGCTAGAAGAAGGGTCAGCGATATGAACCCACATTTTATTTTGTTGAGCATCCCAACTAATTGCATCATCAGGATCATTACTACCCTCATCATCTATAGCATAGGCAGTCAGATGTGTTAGATCAGCACGCTGACTATCTGACTCAGAATTATACTTAAAATCAGTAGTATTACTTTCTAATTCCACACCATATCGATATAGATAAGGGTTAAAGAATTCATCCCAATAACCAATATCCAAGAGTAGCTTATACGCACTATTCTCAGACTCTTCCATATTTAAATATTTAAAGAAACGACATTTTGTACTTTTAAGTGTTGCTAAAGCCTCTATCTCTTTAAGGAACTTTGTGTCTTCGACATTAAAAGTCTTATTATTTAGACGTTCTATAAAATCATTTAGTTCTTGCTCTTTTTTGAGCTTCTCATGTTTATTCCTGACTACTTGATCTTTTTGCTCTTGTGTATGAATATTGATAGTAAAGTCATCATTAAAGCTAAAATACTCTCCCTCTGAAACCAAAAGCCATACAGTATAAGCTTGATTAGCTCCTACGGATTCAAAAAGAAGCTCACTTAATTCATCAATAGACGTTTGTTGCTGTTCTTGCAATAATTCCCATGTTAACTCTAACTCAGGAATTTCTAATCTCTCAAGCTTATCCAAATCGAAATCATGGTCTACAACTGTAAGTATTTGAACATTTTTTGCAGGTAATTTTATATTCTTACTATCTAAAATTTCTATTTCTATTTTTTTATCTAATATCTCTACAACCTTTGCAGGTTTTGATTTAAAAATTACTAAGGCATTTTTAATGCTCTGATTTTCAAGTAACATAAAAAAAGTTCGGATGCTATAATGATGAGATTATAACATTCAATAGTTTATATTTTTATGCTAAATGTCGATATTATACGCAGTAGATTTATCAGAATTATAGGAAATATAGTCAAACTGGTATCCAAGCTTTTTCATAAGATCTTCCCAAAAAAAAGATTTACTCTTCCAAGCTACAGCAAACCACTTATAAAAACAAACAAAGAGTCAAATGTTCCTAGAATTATTTGGCAAACAAATTTCACTAATAAGGTAACGCTACCGCTATATGTAAACTATCTGTTTAATCGTTTTATGGCTCCACGCTATGAGTATAGATTCATGGATAATGATGCTGCAGATAAATATATTGCCGAAAATCATCCAGAAGCTCTAAGCGCGTATAAAAAACTAACAGTCGGAGCAGCTAAAGCAGACTTATGGAGGCTATTGGCTATCTACAAAAATGGTGGTCTATATATAGATATGGATGGCTGTCTTGTTGCTAGACCTGAGAAGTTTTTGAAAGAAAATAACGAAATGTTTATAAAAGCTAAGCATAGAAAAGAAACAGATGAGTCTAAAAAGTACTACGCAACTAACTATTTTTTTGCAGCCGCTCCTAATAACTCAAAAATCAAAGAATATATTGATATTATTCTTAAAAATATCGAAGCTAACAGATCTGATTTAGGTGTTTGGTATTTAACAGGTCCTGGTGTGATGGAAGCAATCATGAATAATGAGAATACTACTTTTAGACATAGTAGAGAAACTTGTATACAGGGAGCTTTCACTAGTGATTACTTTCAATATATAGACAAACCAAATGCTCACTGGACAAAAACCGACAATAAAGATATTTTAGAACCTTAAATTACTTAATAACTTTATCTTAGTAGATAACTAGCAAAAATGAATAATTCTGGCTTTGAGAAAAATAAAATTAGCTTAGAAATTATTTATCTTCTTTCTTAACAGCTATACCAAGCTCATTTAATTGCTCAAGAGAAACATTAGATGGCGCTTCTGTCATCAAACAACTAGCTGTCTGAGTTTTAGGGAATGCGATAACATCACGAATGTTTGTAGTATTAGTAAGTAACATAATCAACCTATCAACACCAAATGCAATACCTCCATGAACAGGAGTACCATACGATAAAGCATCAAGCATAAAGCCAAATTTCTCACGAGCTTCTTCATCAGCGATACCTAGTAAACTAAATACTTTTGCTTGGATATCTTCTTTATGAATACGGATAGATCCCCCACCAACTTCATAACCATTAATAACCATATCATATGCTCTTGAGCTTAAGTCTTCAGGATTAATATTTGACAGCTCTTCTACAGACTCAACTTTGGGAGCTGTAAATGGATGGTGCATAGCATATAAACGATTCTCATCTTTCTCAAACATAGGAAAATCAACAACCCATAATGGTGCCCACTCTTTATCAAACAAGCCAAGGTCTTCACCAATTTTAGCTCTCAAAGCACCCATTGAGTCATTAACAATCTTAGCTTTAGCTGCACCAAAGAATAATACATCACCAACTTGGGCACCAGTTTTTTCAATTACATTGAATAGTGTCTCTTCAGAAATATTTTTCACGATCGGAGACTGTAATCCCTCTTTACCTTCAGATAGTGAGTTAATCTTAATATAAGCAAGTCCTCTTGCTCCATAAATACCAACAAACTTAGTATACTCATCAATTTTCTTACGGCTAAGTTTATCGTTTCCGCCTGGTATTCTCATTGCAATAACACGAGCTTCTGGATCATTTGCTGGGCCAGAGAATACTTTGAACTCTTCGTTCTTCATATCTTCTTTGATATTAACAAACTCAAGTGGGATTCTAAGATCTGGTTTATCTGAGCCATACTTATCTATAGCATCAGCAAAACTCATAACTTGGAAAGGAGTCTTAAACTCAACACCAATAGTTTCTTTGAATAATCCAGCAATCATTTTTTCCATAGTTGACATAATGAAAGCTTCATCTATAAATGAAGCCTCAATATCTATCTGTGTAAATTCTGGTTGTCTATCCGCTCTCAAGTCTTCATCGCGAAAACACTTAACAATTTGATAATATCTATCAAATCCAGAAACCATCAGTAGCTGCTTGAACAACTGAGGAGACTGAGGAAGAGCATAAAACTTACCATTAAAATTACGACTCGGTACAAGATAATCTCTAGCGCCCTCTGGTGTAGCCTTTGTCAAAAATGGTGTCTCGATATCTAAGAAACCATTATCGTCTAAGAAATTACGCACATATCTAATAGCTTTAGAACGTGTAATTAGTTTGTTTTGCATCTCTGGTCGGCGTAAATCAATATAGCGATACTTAAGTTTGACATCTTCACCTGTTGCTTGGAAATCATCTAACTGGAATGGAATTGTTTTAGACTTGTTTACTATCTCTAAGTCTTCACCAATGATTTCTACTTTACCACTAGCAAGATTTTTGTTCTCTTGACCTTCTGGACGTAGATTGACAGTACCAGTAGCTTTAATTACAAACTCGCCTCTCAAGCTATCCGCTATTTTAAAAGCCTTGCTTTCAGGATTAAAAACTAGCTGAACCAACCCAGTTCTATCTCTAATATCTAGAAAAATAACTCCACCATGATCGCGACGTCTATGCACCCAACCACAAATTGTTACTTTTTGATTTTGTAACTTCTCATTAACATCTGAACTATAATGTGTTCTCATTTAAATCAACCCTTTAAAAGTTTTTAAAAAATAAATAGACAAAATTTAATCACGATATTATAGCAAGAAATAATAAAGAAGACTAAGTTGATGCAAATAAAAAGTTAGATAATTATGAAAATATATGATTTTAGATATAAAAAGAGCACTCTAAAAAAACCTTCCTTTAAAAAGATAAAGCTAGAAGTCTTATGCAATGCCAAACTTACTTTTTCTCCAGTTAGACACTCTACCCTTAAAGTCTTTACTTTTAACATCAAAATCCATAGGATTACCTCCTATTTGCCATGGATAGTGTAATTTAAAACAAAAGTATAAACTTCCGATATTCGTCTCTTCTCTATTAGGTAAAGTATCCAAAGTGGTGAGTAAATTCTCATACTCTTTTTGTATTACTCTCTCTGCAAAATTAAATTTATTATCATCTTTTCTACCATAAGCTAAAACATCAAAGATATTCGACACTGCTGTTCCAATATTCCTAAAATAAATATCAAACAAAAAAGCTCTACGTTGACCTGTAACTCCATGACGATTTTTTAAACCATATCCTTTAGATTTAATGCTAGTGGCTTTAGATGTAATAGCATAGATAGGAGTTGTAATAGCATTTTTCAAAAAAGACTGGATATTTTGTAGTTCCACCTGTTTTAAATAGGCGTTATAATCAACTTCAGCTAAACTCTTACCGTCATGTGCACTACGATAACCATATCCTGAACCTAGATTAACAGGACCTAATATATTATCTACCAATGTTCCTGACAAGCCGTCTACAACACCTGTCTCCATTATTTTCAAGACATTATGTTTTGCAATAATACTAAGGCCAGAATAACTTAACCCAAGATTTATTCCAGATTGTGCTAGAGTCACTAACTGATCACATATAGATTGCACAACAACTCCAGATAGTCCTTCTACACCTGTATTTAATAAATTTGAATTTGCTTTTCTCTCATATTTCTTTTGATATTCCGTAATACCTCCTTGTAATAAAGCAATAGAAGTATTAAAGTTGACAAATGAAACAACATTTCTTAATTGTATCAAATTTTTTTTGGAATCATTTTCACTATATTTACCACTAGCAATATAATTAAAAATATCTATATATTCTTTTATCTGATCTTCGTCCAGACCTAGAGCATGATTTAGATATATTTTTATTTTTTCAGTATTACCAGGTATTAGATTAATAAAAGAACACATAAGAGCTATTATCTTACTTTGATCAGAACTTCCTAATAATTTATTACTATTAATATCTATCTTATCTGCATCATTTGACTTATTCTCTTGTAAAGATTCTTCAAATGTAGTAGTTGCATGGACATAATTGTAAATACTAGCATATACTCGAAAAGCAAATAAGGGATCCATATACGATGTATCTTTCAAGTCTGAAGCATTAGGCAAAAAAGAACATTCTCCAGGTCTAACGCCGGACAAACACTCATTATAATGGCGTTCTATAGTCTTTAGATCATATACACAAGCTGTGTAATAAATATTATATATAATAAATGCAAAAAGGCTTCCCTGCTCTATCTTTAAATTATCTCTCGCATTGCTTTCAGCTATTACAGGATACTTCTTAGCGAAAATCTTTAAAATAAATTTGATTTTTTCTCTTCTATTTACTTGACCTTTTTGATTATGTGATAATTCACGCTTTATATTCTCTGCCAATGCATTTTCATTAGCATCAGACATTATCATTCCACGATTAAAGACTTGAAGAACATCGCTCTTTTGATTACATATACGTCGATAATTAATATAATCATCACATGCAACATTAATTGCTGAAATAATTTTTTCAGATGAATAAACTCTCTCAATTTTTAGCATAAGAATTTCATTTACTACATTTTTTCGCATAGAATGTTTTATTCTACCAAATGATTCGATCTATCAATATATATCCAAAATAACACCTCCTGTTAATAATCCTACTATTAATCAAGAAAATAGAAAAATAAAAATTTTATTGAAATGTATTATGCTTAATACTTTTATAATCTGACTAGTATATACTTTGTATTAACTATCTTTTAAAACTCAAACAACTAAAAAATGATAAACGTAGAAAATATCAAACTTGACTACCTAAGCTCCGATGACTATCAAGAACTCAAAGAGGCTATGATAGAGGTTTACAATATTAGAAATCCTTATTGGGAAGACCACCAAATCGATACTCTAATAAAGAAGTTCCCTGAAGGGCAAGTCGTCATAAAAGTTAATGATCAACTAGCTGGCTGTGCTTTGTCGATCATAGTTGACTATAAAAAATTTGGTCATAAGCATACTTATAAAGAAATTACAGGTAATGATACTTTTAATACTCATAATGATGAGGGAGATGTTCTATATGGCATTGATCTATTTGTTAAACCTGAATTTAGGAGTATGCGTCTAGGCCGTAGGCTTTACGATTATAGAAAAGACCTGTGCGAGAGACTAAACTTAAAAAGCATTATTATTGGGGGCAGAATACCTGGATACCATGAGTATGCAGATAAGATGACTCCTCAGCAATACATCAACAAACTAAAAAGACAAGAGCTACACGATCCTGTTTTACGCTTTCAGATGAGTAATGATTTTCAACCTGTCAGAGTTGTTAAATCATATTTGGAAGGTGATATAGAGTCTAATGACTATGCAGTACTATTAAAATGGACAAATATCTACTATGAAGAGGAGGCAAAAGAAGCAGCTCCAATCAAAAAAGATGTACGCCTTGGACTAATTCAGTGGCAAATGCGATCTTACAAAAATCTAGATGAGCTGATGCAACATGCCGAATACTTTGTAAATGCCGTATCAAACTATAGATCTGATTTCGCATTGTTCCCTGAATTTTTCAATGCTCCGCTTATGGCTGAAAACAACCATTTATCAGAGCCTGAAGCTATCAGAGAATTAGCAAAACATACACAAACCATTACTGATAAATTTTCAGAATTTGCTGTAACTTATAATATCAACATTATCACAGGAAGCATGCCTGAGATGAAAGACGAGCGACTGTACAACGTTGGCTATTTATGTCGAAGAGATGGTACTGTTGAGAAATATGAAAAATTGCATGTAACACCAGATGAAGCAATGGTTTGGGGTCTACAAGGTGGAGACAAACTAGAGGTGTTTGATACTGATTGTGGTAAAATCGGTATATTGATATGCTATGATTCAGAGTTCCCCGAATTAAGTAGAATACTTGCTGAAGATGGTATGGATATACTCTTTGTACCATTTTTGACAGATACTCAAAATGGTTTCTCAAGAGTCAGAAACTGTGCACAAGCAAGAGCTATTGAAAATGAGTGTTATGTTGCTATAGCAGGTAGCGTGGGTAACCTGCCTAATGTTCACAATATGGACATCCAATATGCTCAATCAATGGTATTTACACCTTGTGACTTTGCTTTCCCAGCTACAGGTATCAAAGCCGAAACCACTCCAAATACTGAGATGATCCTAATTGCAGATGTTGATATCAATCTACTTCGTGAGCTGAATCAGTTTGGTAGTGTCAAGAATCTAAGAGATAGACGTAAAGACTTGTATACTCTTAATCGAAGAAGTTAGAAAAAATTAAACTATAAAGGCACCACACCTCTCATAAGCTAGGTCATTTAGTTTTAATTTAGATCTATTTACCAAAAACAATGTTGATCTATCTATTAAATTAAGACCTCAATATAATTTAGTAAATATTTATTTGAAAAATGTTTTGTTACAAAGTCACCATTATATCCAATATGCTCTATTTCATGACGCCAAGCCATTTTTCCAACAACCACCATCTGCTTCAAAATCTTTATTAATTAAAGTTTCCATAACCTTTGCTGCATGAAGAGGTGGTATTACAGTTTTAAATTCAAAGGCTCTAATTTTATTAACAATAGAAAACGAATATTCAACGTCTATTTCTTGAACAGTAAAAAACATATTATTAGAGAAATTTATTATATCAATAATACTGCTCGTATAATGGGAGCAAGACCTTTTGAATACCCCTCTGATACAAGCGAGACGGGTAAAATAAACATGATCTACCCCGTCAAACCTGGGACAGTTTACTTTCTCACTATATATTCAAACAGATATGGGGTTATTCCAATATATCGTCACTGTACCAGAACAGTGACGATATATGTAAAACTGACATATTTTATAATTCATGTGTAATATAGGTTAATAACCTATAAATGGATTAAAGCAATGATAGAACCTTCTACATCACAGTTAGTTAACTTGGCAGTGCCTATCTAACCATTAATTAGCATAATTTGTTTCATTATTTACAACCCTATATAATTCCAGGAAGTTAGAATCTATCGCTGCAGTACTTGCATTTGTCATACCCCAAAATTGAACACCTGCAAAATGGTTAGAATATAATTTATTAGCCTCAGTTATAAGTCTTATCGATCCTTCTGGTATTACATTTCCATTACTGTCAAGGAATTTCTCTTGTATTGTTCTTTTATGGTTATATAATGCAGTGACTTTATTTACTGGAAAACTTGGGAAGCGTAAAGCATTAATATTCATTTGATTAACTATACAATTTGAATCCTTATTAAAACATGTCATTCCTTGCCCCAACATAAATGTAATATTATCAATCATACTTTCATTACTCTGGATAAAGTCTACTAATTCTGCATTAAACCCTTTAGCCCAGTAACCTCCTTCAGCATATTGAGGCAAAATTATAGATATAACTATATTTTTATCCTGTTTTTTAAGCCTACTAATTGCATCTTTAATTTTTTCATAATCTTCTACTGTATATCTTCCTTCTCTAAATGCTGAACTTTCAATATCAAAAGCGACTCTATCAACTTTAACACCTCTGTCAGTTAAATACTTCACAGTATCTAATACCAAGTAACCAAAATCACCAGGATTCTGACAAATACCAGGGTCAAAAGGATCTACAACTCTTGTACTGCCTGTATCACCACCAAATACCAAACCCACAGAATTGCCAGTATTTTGATACTTTTTTAAAATATTTGCTGTAGTCTCATGCTCACCATCTACATATATATCTCTAGAAATAGGGTTCATAGCAGGATTCAGCTCACCACCAATCATTTCTTCCGCAAGATTATCATCTAGATTCTCAAATTTACAAACTACCTTGTTATCATCTTTATTGTTTCCATTTAAAAACAACATGCCGTAATTAGTACTTGAAATATTATAATCCTTTGCTTTCTCTAAGCATTGCAAATCATGAGCTGGACAAGATGTCGTTATAAAAGCTGTTTTAGATGTTCCTTGATCTAAAGCAAAAAGCGAACCCGTTGAAAATACTGATGTTGTAAGTAAGCTAGCGGATAAAAGTAATTTTTTAGATATCATATTATTTTCCTTTTAATTTAATAAAAACTATAGTTTCTCTAGTAGTTCTACGTTTTAACTGTATTTTTTTAATAGTCAACAATTGAATGTAGTAGACCTCTTACTTAACTAATCTAGAGCTCACAACTATAAATTCCAGCGATCAAATCAAACCTTAAACCATTTTTTTTGTTTTTTTGAGTCGTTCAATTGGTATTTCAGTCGCATCTATCAGTACAGCTTCACAGTCAACATCACTTTTCAATTAGAAAAGCAGTATAAAAATTTAATCTACTACATGCAATATCCATTTTTTGATAGGTACTATCAATTCCTAATAGATGTTATATTCAGGAAGGTATTGCATTAAGTTATAAATGGATGAGAATGTTTAAGAGGGGACAGCTTTAATATTTGTCCTAAATTGTGTTATTGATTTGTAAAAATTGATTTAATATAAAACTAAGCCTTACTCCCATACTCTTGCATATGTTTTGCAATACGTTTATTAGTACCATACATAAAGTGGTTTTCCATTTTTTCTTTATATTTGCTACCTGGAACAGTTAAGCCAACAGCGTCTGCAACTTCTCTAATTAACATAGGGCTTGCTCCACAACAAACTCCTAAATAGTTAGCACCAAAGTCATAAGCTTCTTTGGCGAAATCTCTAATCTCATAGCGATTACAATACAAAGGATCTAGTGCCGTTGGAAAAGTTCTTCCATGAGGTGCTGGACAACCACAACCATTATTATCTGGCAAATTAAAAAATGTAGGATGACTATCGGTTGTTCTATATGGGATAGGAAGCCCTGCGACATGACACTTAACAGCCTCACGAATTTTCTTTAGATCAGGAAGCATTGTTTGCGGACCTCTAAAACAATTTAGACCAACAACATCAGCTCCTAATTGCTCCAACTCTTTACAAGTATCTACAATACTCCAACCATCACGCATAGTATTTTGAGCCATTGGTGCTATAGTTAATACCGTTGGGAGGTTTGCCTTTTTCATGATCTCTAGAGCTCTAAAAGCTTCCTCTGCATAATAGAATGTTTCTCCAATCAGAATATCAGCACCTTCTTCGGTAGCCCAAGTAATCATCTCATCAAACATTCTAGTTACTTCTTTTTGAGACTCTTGATCACCTTGCTTCCAAATATTTGAGTTAGAGATATTACCTGCCAATAGATTCGGCTGAACTCCCTCAGGCGTTGTATCGGCAACTTTTTTAGCGATTCTAAGCGCCTCTCTATTTAGCTTCTCAAGCAAATGCTCTTTACCTATAACCCTGAGCTTCTCTCGATGACCATTGTAGGTAAAAGCTTCTACTATATCTGATCCAGCATGCTGGAAATCTCTATGTAAATTTTCTAAAACCTCTGGATGTTCCAATGACACCATAGGTACAAACTCGCCTGATGACATATAGCCACGACGCTCAATCTCAAATAGGAAACCTTCTGCACAGATTACAGGACCTTTATCTAGCCTCTCAAGTAGATTTTCTTTTTTCATTTTTGGAAATCTCCATGTTTTTAGTTAATAAACAAACTTTTTGATTATTTGCAAAAAGTCTCCTACTAAAACGATGGGGGTACAAAACTTAAAAGAAATGTTCGTTTTAGCAGGACTTATAAAGCGCTCGCAAGTTGAAATAAATCAGCGCTATGAAACTAAATTACATGATTCTAAATACAAGAACAACATTTTACAGTAAAAAAACACTTATATTTAGGAAAATAAGAACAGATAATAAAATAATTAGATAAAATTTTGTAAGCTATATTTAGCCTCCAAAAACTCATAAATACCATCATCAGACCCTTCTCTACCAAGACCTGATTGCTTAACCCCACCAAATGGTGCTTTCTCGTTTGAGATAGCTCCTGAATTTATACCTACCATTCCATAAGCTAAAGCATTTCTCACTCTTCTAATCTGGTTCATATCACTACTGAAGAAATAGCTTGCTAAACCATACTTGGTGTTATTAGCTCTTTGGATAACTTCATCTTCAGACTCAAAACTAAAAATAGCTATAACTGGTCCGAAGGTCTCTTCGCAACTGATAACCATACTATCTTGCATATTTTCTAGAATAGTAGGCTCATAAAAGTTGCCTCCTAGCTCTGGATTTATCCTACCACCACAAACTAGCTTTGCTCCGTTATCTAAAGCATTATCAACATGAGACTGTACTTTATCGACAGCTGCGGCATTAATCAAAGGTCCTACTTTAATACCTTCATCTAACCCATTACCTTGCCTAAGATCAAGGACAGCTGACTTCAATCTAGTAATAAAATCTTCTTTTATAGACTGATGAACAAAAACACGATTTGGAGCTACACATACTTGACCAGCATTTCTTATTTTCGATGCTAGCAAACCTTCGATAGCCTTTTCGATATTAGCGCTTTTGAAGACTATAAATGGTGCATTACCTCCCAGCTCCAGAGAAACTTTCTTAACAGTATCCGCTGCTTGCTGCATTAGGAGTTTGCCAACTCTTGTTGATCCTGTGAAAGTGATTTTTCTGACTAAATTACTCTTCTGAAATTCATAACCTATGACCTTTGAATCCCCACATACTATCTGCAGAAGATTCTCATCAGCCCCAGCCTCAACAAAAAGTTCGCGTGCAGCAAAAGCTGTCAGAGGCGTTAACTCAGAAGGTTTAACAATGACACTACATCCAGCAGCTATTGCAGGGGCTGCCTTACGAGTAATCATCGCAAGAGGAAAATTCCAGGGTGTAATTGCAGCAACCACACCAACAGGATAATAATCTACCCTTCCCTCAGAATTACTAATATTTGGATCAAAAACACGTGAATCTATTCTTTTTGCCTTTTCTGCATACCATTTGATAAAGCTAGCTCCATATCGAACTTCTATTTTTGCTTCAGCCAGAGGCTTACCGCTCTCTAGTGTGATAATCTCTGCTAAATCATCAGAATTTTCTATTATCAAATCAAACCATTTTTCTAATAACTTCGATTTTTCACTTGAAGGAGTATTTTTAAATATATTTTGCGCATGTTTAGCTACTAGAATACTATCCTCAACATACTCTGAGGATTTCTCTTCTAAACGACAAATTGACTTATTTGTAGCAGGATTAACTACATCAAAACTTTTTGCACCAGAAAAAGAGTATTTATCTATCACTTTTTTTAGAAGCTTGTTAGACATATTTGCCTCCTAGGTTTATATTGCTTGAATAGCTGTTATCGCAATTGTATAAGTTATATCATCTACAGTTGCACCTCTAGATAGATCATTAACAGGCTTATTTATACCTTGTAGCACAGGGCCAATACTTAATACATTTGCACTTCGTTGGACTGCTTTATAGACAGTGTTACCTGTGTTTAAATCAGGGAATATTAGTACAGTAGCTTTACCTGCAACTGGACTATTTGGAGCTTTTTTCTTCGCTACACTCTCGATCATAGCAGCATCATACTGAAGTGGTCCATCCACCAATAAATCAGGAGCACTTTGTTTAAGCAGCTCTGTTGCTTTACGCACCTTTTCAACTTGAACCCCAGAACCTGATGAACCTGTACTATAACTAATCATCGCAACACGAGGCTCAATGCCAAACTTCTTAGCGGATTCAGCACTTTGTATCGCGATGTCAACTAACTGCTCTGCTGTAGGATCTTGATTAACAGCGCAATCTCCGAATACTATAACTTCATCAGGCATACACATAAAAAACACCGATGATACTAATGATGAGTTTGGCTTAGTTTTCACCAATTGTAATGCTGGTCTAAGAACAGCTGCAGTAGTATGCTCAGCACCAGACACTAATCCATCAACTTCACCCAAATAAAGCATAAGTGTTGCTACAACTATTGGATCTTTTAGAGCATCTCGAGCCATACTTTCAGACAAACCTTTATGCTTTCTAAGCTCCATCAATGTTTTTAGGTATTTTGTTTCAGCTTCATCAACAACAGTTACAACTTCGATACTCTCAGGTAAACTAAATCCATTCATCTCAGCAACTTTAAAGATTTTCTCTCTATCACCGATAAGTACACACTCCGCTAAGCCTTGTTCATGACAGTTTTTGGCTGCCTGCAAAGTTCTTGGCTCATAACTCTCTGGTAAAATGATTCTCTTTTTAGCTTTTCGCGCCATCTTCAAAAGATGATATCTAAATGCTGGAGGCGACATCACCTGATGCTCAGTGACATCTGAAGTAATACAATTAACTATCGCATCTCTATCTAGAGATGAAGATATTACTTCTTTAACTTTTTGAATACGCTCTTTATCATCAATAGGTATTCCCATTAGGTCTATATTTGCAAGTTTTAAAATTGTATTTACACTTTTATTTTTTGTTGTCAGAATTGCTAAACCTGCTTTTTTAGCAGTTTCTACACATAACTCCCTGACTTTATCATTAAGATATTCTTCAGCTGTTAAGATAATTCCTGTTATTTTCATACCATTTTTCGCAGCTAAGCAAATTGTAACTAAAATATCAGATCTATCAGCAGCAGTTATAACCAGAGAATTTGGAGTCAAATCACTTATAAAGTTATCAACTCCTCTCGAACACATCATTACCCTTTCAACTCGAGCCTCTAAGCCAACTTCTGATATGTGCTTCAGTTTAAGAATACTTTTGATGTCTAATACTCTTGGCGAAGTTCTTTCTTTATCCCACTCAACCACACCCAAAAGAGCTAACCCTTTTTGTTTAAATACTGATAACTCTTTGAGCTCCTCTATACTTACATGCTGTTGTTTGTCATAGGTAATATCTTCTTCAGTCAAACTAAAACTAACTCTTCCATCATCATCATAAGGTGCATTTAACTTTGTAATTACAGCACCCATAATGTTAACTTGCTTGGGTAGGCTTCGCATAACATAATCAAGCTCATCATTGATATCATCTATAGGCTTATTACCATGGTATGAAGCTATTATCACTTCCAAACCAAGAGCTTTTATAATCTCTATATTCAACTCATCAACAACCGCATTGATTGGATATAATCTATGGTAGTTATTACCTTGCCTAAATAGGCCCGATATTACAGCAAAATCCGAATCTTGACACTTCTCATAAAACTTACTTATGACTATTTCAACATAGTCTTTTACACGATTATTAAGCAAATACGATTCTATCTGTTCAATGCTCATACCCATATCGTAAATAGGATGAAATGAGCCAACTTTTAATCCTTTCTGCTGTAGTGCATATACCACACTACTTGCCAAAATTCTAAGACCCGTATGTTTTGATGTAGGAAGGATAAATATTGATTTTTTCATAGCAAACTCTTATATCAAACTTTGTGTTTCTTGAGCTATCATAAGCTCTTCATTAGTTGCAATAACCATTATATTATGACTATTTCCTGTACTTATAAATGTTTCTGATTTCACATTTTTAGCATCATCTATCTCAAAACCTATATTCGCTAACTTAGAAACTACACTTTCGCGAATATTAATGGCATTCTCACCAATCCCCCCTGTGAAAACCAAACCATCAAAGTCTTTAAAATAGATCATATAGCTACCAACAAATTTGGCAATCCTATGACAAAATATTTCAATAGCTAGCTTAGCTAGTTTATCACCTCTATCAGCAAGCTCAGAAACCTCTCGCATATCACTATGACCACAGATTCCTAATAGACCACTTTTTTTGTTTAGCATATTTGTGATATCTGCAATACTCCAGCCAAGATTATCTGAGATATATGCAAAAACACTAGGATCTATACAGCCAGAACGAGTTCCCATGACAAGCCCATCTAATGGAGTAAGCCCCATACTTGTATCGATGCTTTTACCATTAACAACAGCTGTAATACTGCAACCATTGCCTAAGTGAGCAACTATCACATTAGCAGCATCTTGATTTAATATTTTTGCAGCTTGTTGAGAAACGTATTTATGTGAAGTTCCATGGGCGCCATATTTACGTATATTATGCTCACACGTTAGCTCTCTAGGTATCGCATACTCTGCAACATACTCAGGCATAGTTTGGTGAAATGCTGTATCAAATACTGCTACTTGAGGTAGATTCGGAAAAATCTGCTGACAAAATGTGATACCTTCAATATGCGCTGGATTATGTAGAGGTGCTAAAGGTATACAATCTTTTATCTTCTGTAATGAATCTTTGTCTATAATTACAGATTTTGAAAAATACTGACCCCCATGAACTACTCTATGACCAATCGCAGAAATTTTTTCTAAATAATTGTTCTCTACCAAAAAATCTTTTAAAAGCTCAAAAATATCTTTGTACCTACCATTTTCTATAAGCTTATGAACTTTCTGCTGAGCTTTAAAAGTTATCTTACAATTACTAGCTCCGATATTCTCGGCAAGACCTGTAACAAGTGACTCTGATGTTTGGGGATTCATAAGCGCAAATTTAACTGATGAGCTCCCACAATTTAAGACTAATATGTATGACATAAATGAATTGAAGAATAAAATAAGAAGTAACTATATTATATAACAATCTTGTGAGTAGTGGCAGTTAGTACACTATATTTCAATATGATTCTATATATGATTAAAATGGTATATCATCATCAAAGTTTGATGAATTAATCTCAGCAAAATCAGGCATTTTATCCTGTTTTGGTGCTGGTTGCTGATTATTTTGAGCAAAACTATTATTAGGCTGTTGATTAAAGTTGGGATTAGGGTTGTTTTGGTAGTTTGAACTACCCTGAGAATTACCACCACCAACAAACTGGAAATTACTAACAACAACTTCTGTAGTATATTGCATATTACCGTTTTTATCTTGCCACTTGTTAGTACGAAGCCTACCTTCTATAAAAAGTTGTGTACCTTTATTTGCATATCTTTGGATAGCCTCTGCAGACTTACCAAACACAACAACTCTATGCCACTCAGTGGTTATATTTTCACCCATACCATCATTAGTTGCGATACTTAGTGTAGCTACTGTAGTACCGTTTTGAGTAGTTCTAACTTCTGGATCATTACCTAATCTACCCAACAAAATAACCTTATTTACTGTTCCTTTGGCCATCTTTAACTCCTATATTTTTTAATATTTCTAATAATAAAGCTTACAGTAAAAAAGTTTAAGAATAAAACTTATCTGCTTAAATTTTCCCACTAATTACAAAATTTATCTCATCAAAATCAAAGCCATTATATAAGAGATAATTAATCGCTTTTTGCTTTAATTTCAAATCTTTTTGTAGCTTACTTAGATCTTTATATTTCTTATGCAAACACTGATGACAAATATCAATCCAGTCGACCTCAGCCTCTTGTAAAAAAACCTCTACTAATTCTTGTGACAAACCTTTTTGGTAAACAGCTGTATTTATAATTCTTCGTTTGCCTCGATACTTAGCAATTTCACTCATTATAAACACTCGCGCAAATCTCTCATCTGATAGCCACTTATTCTTTTCAAACTCATCTAATAGAGCTACTATTTGATCGCATGAAATATTATCACGAGTCGTAAGCTTATCAGAAAGTTGTTTGCGGGAATAATCTTGCTTAGCAAGTAGATATAAAAGATAATTTTTCTCTTTAGATAAGCTCATCTTGTGTAGCTTGTTTCGACTTAGATTGCTTTGCAGGTTTAGACTCTTCTTGAGGTTGTTCTTCTACAGCATATTTATGTGGCAATAAAAGTTCCAAAAGAGCTTTTTCTATCTCATCACGTTCTACTGTATTTTCTTTAAGGTAATCTTTTGATTTTTCTTTACCTTGACCAATCTTTTTACCTTTATAGCTATACCAAGCGCCAGACTTCTCTACAATTCCATGTTTAGCACCAAGGTCAATAAGTTCTGCTTCAAGCGAGATACCTTCTCCATAAATGAGCTCAAACTCAGCTTGCTTAAATGGAGGAGCAACCTTATTTTTAACAATTTTAACTTTTATTTCATTACCATTAACATCTACACCATCTTTAATAGCTCCACCCTTTCTAACTTCTAACCTAACAGAAGCATAAAACTTAAGAGCATTACCACCAGTGGTAGTTTCAGGATTGCCAAACATTACCCCGATTTTCATACGTATTTGGTTAATGAACATTACCAAAGTGTTTGAGCGTTTGATATTTGCTGTTAATTTTCTAAGCGCTTGAGACATTAGTCTTGCCTGAAGGCCCATGTGAGAGTCTCCCATATCACCTTCAATCTCTGCCTTAGGAGTGAGTGCTGCAACAGAGTCTATTACTACAATATCAACTCCTCCAGAACGAACTAACATATCTGCAATCTCTAATGCCTGCTCACCGGTATCTGGCTGAGAAACTATCAGATCATCTACATTTACACCCAAAAGCTTAGCATACTTAGGATCTAGAGCATGTTCTGCATCAACAAAGGCTGCTGTACCACCTTGTTTTTGGCACTGTGCAATTGCTAAGAGAGTAAGCGTAGTCTTACCAGATGATTCATGTCCATATATTTCAATAATACGCCCTTTAGGATACCCTCCTATGCCCAATGCAACATCAAGAGCAATAATACCTGAAGGGATAACATCTATATCATGAGCTGTCTCTTGATCACCCAATCTCATAATAGAGCCTTTACCAAACTGCTTCTCAATCTGTGAGAGCGCTGACTCTAGAGCTTTTTCTTTACTCATAACTAACTCAAACTCCTATTGTAATCTTAGTGTTGCTTATCATCGACAGGCTTTTCTAATGAATCCTGATACATAGCATCAAAATTCACAGCTGATAAACAAAGCTGAGGGAAACCGCCACTACTGACTAAATCAGAAATAGCTTCACGTGCATAATGGTACAAAATATTTGGGCAAAATGCTTTTTTTGCATGCTCAATTTGAGCCTCTTGCATATTTGATACTGTAAAAATACCTGCTTGCTTAACCTCTGCCTCAAAAGCAACCATACCTTCATTTTCAACCTTCACTTCAAGAGTTAAAATACTTTCATAAGTATTTTCTTCTGGTAGTTGTGTCGCTTCGATTTTCAGATCTGTATGCAACTCTGGCTTCCATGCTGTAGTCCAGATTTTATCAGAATTAGGAATAGAGAAAGACATATCCTTTACATAAACTTTTTGAATTTGAAACTGTGGTTGTGCTTGCTGATCCATTCTATGATCCTTAATATTTTTATTTTGATAATGATTTAATAGGGTAACTTGCCTGTAGCCATGCTGATAGACCACCTTTAAGTACAAAAACTTGTTCAAAGCCTTCTTTGCGTAACTCATGCATTGCTTTTTCGGCACCGTCTCCATATATAACTATAGGCTTAGACTTGTACTTAGCTAACTTTTTATGCTTTTGAGCAATTTCTTCTAACTTGATATTATGAGCCCCAATTATATGAGCACTCGCAAAACTCTCTTGATCTCTTGTATCTAGATATACGCCTTTACCTCTATTTACAGTAATAACAGCATCCGCAACAGACAAAGTATATTGAGCTTTTTTAGTTTGAGTCAGCTCAAAAATTATATAAATTGCTAACAGAAGTATAAAAGACAAACAAAACAATAAGTTTTGCGATACAAAATAGCCTAAATTTTCCATAATTTGAATTTTCTTTTTTATTTAAATATTATTGACATCTAAGCTAAGATTATACATAGCTTTATAGTTAAAAAAAAGCGACTTTTAATTGTTATAAGTTTAAAAGAGATACCAGAAAAAATATATTAGAATTACATTACAGAGACTAAATTATTGCATTTTAGCAATAACATCTTTAGTTACATCAATACTATCAACATTATATAGGCTCATCTCAGCAGGTAAGATAGCATCTAATTGCTTATCTTTAGCAACTTGCGCAGAAGCTTTAGTCAAAGCATCTTTGAATGCATCAGCATCATCAGAAGCCATTTTTTGAACTTGATTCATTAGATCTTGGTATTCTCTCATTGCTTTCTCAAGATCAGCCTGAGCTTGTTGTTTATCTTGACCTTCTACCTTATCAGCTGCTTGAGCATCTTTAGTATCACCTTTAGAATCATCTGCTTGAACATCATCTTTTTCTTCAGTATAAGCATTTACTTTTTGTTGTAAAGATGTGATGTTTTGCTTAAGTTGATCCATTTGTGGTTTCAATTTCTTCTCATCAGCAGTAACTTTCGCTTTACCTAAAGGTGAAGTCTCAAAGATATCTTGAACATTAGCAAAACCTACTCCACCAGCCATAGCAGTAGTTGCAGATACCATTAGACCACCAGCGATCATTGCACCTAATATAGTCTTTTTCATAATTTCCATTCCTTAGTTATGTTTAGTTTAGAAAACTTAATATAATATCGATTATAATCATGGTTATTATATGTTTCAACACTTAATGTATTTATTTTAGACTAAAGCTTGTTTCTGAAAGCGCCTTATAATAAACACTATTTCCCAACTTATTTGACACTGCTGTCAAAAAGTCTAATGGCTGTGTATAGTCAACAATATCTATATTGTTAAACTTATCACGTTTAATTTGACTGACTGACGCAAAACCATCAATCAGCCCCATATTTTTTGCTTGAATACCACTAAAAGGCTCTCCCGAAAATGTTGTATTCATAGCTTTATCTTTCAATCTGTCACCTCTTGATTGCTCAACAGCCTCTATAAATACTTGATGCGTTTCATTCAAGAGCTTATTAAATTGTGCTGTTTGCTCTGGTCTTTTTGGAGAAAAAGGATCTAGAAAGTCCTTATTAGAGCCTGATGTGTATGTTCTACGCTCTATACCTAGTTTATCCATAAGCCCAGTAAAGCCAAAACCACTACCTATAACACCTATTGAACCAACAATTGTCATTTTATTAGCATAGATATCTTTTGCACCGGCAGCAATATAGTATCCTCCACTTGCACAAACATCTGTACATACAGCATACATAGGTATATTTGGGTATTTTTTCTGCAGATATCTCATATGAGAATATATTTCGTCAGATTGTACAGGTGAGCCTCCAGGACTATTTATTTCAACGATCACACCTTTAACCGCCTTACTAGCATAGGCATCATCTAAACTTTTATTAATCCTTTCTGCATTTGCCTCGGCATCTTCGGCTATTACACCATCAACTTTGACTAACCCTATGTGAGATGTAAGCTCTTTTGATGAGCTAAATAAGCCAGGTATAATCATAACTAAAACAACCAAAATAACTAGAGCTCTAGTAAAAAACTTCCAACGTCTCTTACTTTTGATATCTTTTAGATAAGCTTGAGCTAACTTTTCTAGCGTCTCTTTGGAAATGTTATTTTCCATTTTATCTCCATATTTGTTAATATTTTCTCAACAATTTTAAATCTATTTGTAATAAAATTATACTGTTTAAATTTAAGGGTAACTAAAATGTCAGTATCACTTGAAACCAAAGCAAAAAAACTAGGCTTAGACAATATTGAAAAACACATATTCCTATGTTGTGATCAAGAAAGACAAAAATGCTGTGCCGGCGATGTTTCACTGAAATCTTGGGAATACCTAAAGAAGAGACTCCAAGAGCTAAAATTATCACAAAATGGCCATATCTATAGATCAAAGACATACTGCCTAAGAGTTTGCCAAAATGGCCCAATAGCAGTAGTACAACCTGATAATGTCTGGTATCACTCCTGCACCCCAGAGGTTCTAGAAAAAATCATTCAAAAACATCTAATTGGTGGCAAAATAGTCAAAAAATACACCTTTGCAAAAAGAGAATCTTAAAATACCAAGTCAATATCTTGCACAAAAATCACTCTAAAATCACATCTTAATTCAAGTTACCGTTTTTTTAAAAAATATAGTTATCAAATTATTGCTATACATATGAGCAAAAGATATGCTGAAAGTAATTTCAAAATTCATTTTAACTAAAAGAGGGATTTATGAGTAAGAATATTAATGGTAAAAAAGTTTTCGATACCGCTAAAGATGCTACTAATGTGGCTGAATATGTAGTATCAAGATTAGTAGATTTAGGAATAGATCATTCATTTTCGGTGCCTGGAGATTTTGCATTTGCACTAGATCACGCACTTATCAATAATCCAAAACTTAATAATATCGTAAATGCTAACGAGCTTAATGCTAGCTATGCTGCAGATGGTTTTGCCAGAGTTAATGGAGCCGCTATCTTATGTACTACTTATGCTGTTGGTGAATTGAGCGCTCTAAATGGTGTCATGGGCTCAAAAGCAGAGAACTTAGTTGTTTTTCACTTAGTTGGTAGTCCAAATGATGCAGCGGTTGGAAAGAAAAAGCAAGTTCACCATACATTGGGAGATGGCGTTTTTGGAAACTTCTTTGACTTATCAGCTTCTGCAGCCTGTGTCTCAGCGGTCATCACCCCTGAAAACGCTCGCAGAGAAATGAATAGAGTCATAGCAGAAGCATTCAAATACCGTAAACCAGCCTATATAAGTGTTTCATTAGATGGTGGCAATCGTCCTGTCACAGACATAACACCAGATAATATAGACTGCAGTTATCTAAAGACCAATCCTCAGCAGCTTGAGCTAGCTGTAAACCTAGTGTTAGAGCGCCTAAATAAGGCTAAAAAAGTTGTTGCTATCCCTGCTATTAAATTAGACAGATTTGGTGTAACCGAGAAAGCTATCAAACTCATAGAAAAGTTAAACATTCCTTTTGCTATTATGCCTCATGATAAGAGCGTGATATCTGAAACACATCCTAACTATATAGGATTCTATGCTGGTTTATTATCAGACACAAATACAGCCGAGATAGTTGAAGACGCTGATCTTGTAATTAATTTAGGTGACGCACTATGGTCTGACTTTAACACTGCTGGATTTACTAATAATTTGGACTTAGATAAGGTTCTGAATTTAGGACCTTTATTTGTCGAAGATAAAAAGACTTATCTAACTGATATCTATTTATCAGAGCTACTTGATGCTTTATTAGAAAAAGCTGATAGCATAAACTATCGCCCTGAATACTCCAGAATGACAATACAGGATACTCCAATAACGCAAGAAAACCTAACACTTAGCGTGCTATACACTCAAGTTCTAAAATTCTTAAAAAACACAGATAATCTTGTGGTAGAAACGGGCTCATCTTCTCTTAATATGCCAAAATTACCTTTACCTGAAGGTGTAAAATATCATAATCAAACGTTATGGGGCTCTATTGGTTGGGCAACACCAGCTACTCTTGGCGTAGCACTAGCTAATCCTGATTCTAGAACAGTATTAATTACAGGTGAGGGATCTCATCAATTAACACTTAATGAAATAGGAGTAATGGGAAGATATAAAATAAACCCTATTATATTATGTATAAACAATGATGGTTTTATGGTCGAAAGAGCGCTAGAGTTAGACCCTGATCCAAGCTATGATGATCTCGCTCAATTAAACTATAAAGATTTACCTAAAGCTTTTGGCTGTAGTGATTGGCTAACAATCAAAGTAAAAACAGGTGAAGAACTAGCACAAGCACTCAAAGAAGCTAGAGAACATAAGAGCGGTGTATATATAGAAATTATTACAGGCAAGTATGATTATGGTAATGCACTTGATTTCTTCAACAGCCACTTAAAAGAAATGTATGGCTAAATTAGTAGTTATTTTTTGGCATACGCTTTATCTAAAACTTTTCTAAAAGAAACTCCTTGTATAAATATTGATAGTAACACTGCTATATAAACTATTGATGATGCGTGATCACTCCTGTACTCAATAGGTATTGTCAAAGCTAAAGCTATGGACACCCCACCTCTTAGACCTGCCCACGTTATAACAAAGCCATTTTTCCAAAATTGATTTTTGGTAGATCTATCAACCAAAAACATAGAAAAAATAACACTCAAATAGCGAGCAACAAGCGCTATAATAAACAATATAGCTCCTGCTATTAAAACATTAACTGAAAAAGACATTTTTAGAGCTACTATTCCAATTAACACAAACAGAAAGGTATTCAAGAGTTCATCGACAATTGCCCAAAAACTTGAGAGCCCCTTTCTTGACTCTTCAGAAATCTCACCCCGAGGCTTAGAGTTGCCAATCACTATACCACAAACCACCATTGCTAAAGGCTCAGAGACTTCTATTCTAGTTGCAAGCCATGAACCCACACTAACTATTGCTAATGACATGATTATAAGCGTATGGGTATCATCAGAGTTAGACATCAACCGAGCACCAAAGAAGCCAAGTATCATACCTAAAACAATACCTCCAGCTCCTTCTTGAAAAAGCATTATTACGAACTCACTGATACTAACATTTTGATTAGAGTTGGTGATTATCGACAGCAAAATTAAGAATAATACTATAGAAAACACATCATTGAATATAGCTTCGCCAGATAGTATCGCCTTAACCTTCTCAGGAACAGCCTTTGTTGATTTAAATACAGCAAACACTGTAACAGGATCCGTAGGTGACAATACCGCCCCCACCATCAAGCAATGCACATAGCCAATATTAACACCTATAACTAAAGGAGCCATCAACCAACAAAGTGTACCCATTATAAATGCCGTAACAACAACACCAAAACTAGATAAAACAGCTATCGGTAATGAAAATTTCCTAATTTTTGAAAAGTCCAAGTGCATTGCTGATGCGAATAGAAGATAACCCAAAAGCACCTTCAATACTAAAGCCTTAAAATTCACACTATCAAGCATATCATATACAGGTGAAAAAAGGTTTGGCTCTAACTTTATTAGCACCAACAATGATAATGATATAAAAGCACTAAGGGCTGTAAGACCTATGGCTTTAGGTAAACCTAAAAACCTTAAATTGAAATAACTTGAATACGCAGCTATAACACAAAGTAAAACAAACAATGAATATAAACTCAAAATTAAATAACCTCTCCAATCAAACAGCTACATTCCTACGGCTTAATTATACTCATTTATAAGGTCTATATATACATAATTCCCAAACTATTCTCTAGCATAATAGAACGGTACGTAAATTAATAAAACTTTACAAAAACATTGATTAAATAATACTTATCTAAAAACTTTCTTACTATATAAAGTTTAGAAGTGTTATAATTTCAAAATAATCTTCAGGGCAGGGCGAAATTCCCTACCGGCGGTAACTGTCTAACCACAGAAGCCCGCGAGCGCTTTTTAGATAATAAAAAGGTCAAGCAGATTTGGTGTAACTCCAAAGCCGACAGTATAGTCTGGATGAAAGAAGATTGAAGAAATTCATAAGTAGAACTTAGTAATAGCAACAGCTTTGTTGGCTGTTTGTATATTATTTCGTTTTGCTATCCCTGCCCTAAGTGTAACTAACAATTTTAACTGGGCAAATGAAAAATATTGAAAACTATTATATGCAACAATCACTCACTCTAGCAAATAGAGGTAGGTTATCAGTATCTCCAAATCCTATGGTTGGATGCATAATAGTAAAAAATGGAGCCATTATTTCAGAAGGTTGGCACGAAGCTATAGGAGAGGCTCATGCAGAAATTCATGCACTGAAAAAAGCTGGAGACAAAGCAAAAGGTGCTACTGCATACGTAACCTTAGAGCCATGTTGCCATCACGGAAAAACTCCGCCATGTACAGATGCCTTAATTAAAGCAGGCATACAAAAGGTAGTGGTCGCGACACTTGACCCTAACCCATTAGTTGCCGGCAAAGGCATACAAAAGCTCAAAGATGCTGGAATAGAAGTCAAAGTTGGAGTCTTAGAAAAACAAGCTCAAGATCAAAATAAAATATTTTTCCACTACCAAAAAACTCAAAGACCTTTTGTGTATGCAAAATGGGCAATGTCTCTTGATGGCAAAATAGCTGTAAATGGTAATGACTCAAAAAAAATCAGTTCTAAAGAAGCATTTGTAGATACTCACCAGCTACGCAATATTTGTGATGCAATACTTATAGGAAATCAAACTCTAATTGAAGACAACCCAAGTCTTGATGTAAGAATACAGCTAAACAAAAAGAAACACCCTACTAGATTTATTATATCCAACAACCTCTCAGAAATAGATAAACGTTGGAAAGTTTTAAACCAAAATCATGCAAAAACTATTTTTGTTTGTTCAAAAATTTCTGCTCAAGTTGCCAGTGAACTAGATAGTCTTGGTATTGAATACTGGCTACTGCCAACATTCCAGAATCAGGTTTGCTTAGACAGCCTTCTAAACAAAATGGGACAAACAGGGATAACAAGCCTTTTGGTTGAAGGTGGTAAAAAAACTCTAGAAAATTTTATAAATCAAAAACTAATTAATGAACTTGTAACATATTTATCGCCTGTTGTAATTGCAGGGTGCAATCCTAAAGAGAAGCTCATATTTCAAGGTGTATCTTTTTTAGGCGAAGATTTACTAATAAATTCATATTTTAAGGAAACTACCAATGTTTAGTGGCATTGTCCAAGAACTAGGAACAATAGAAAGTATAATAGATAGAGGTAATATAAAAACCTTTTGTATAAAGTTTAATAATAGTACAAATTGCAATATTGGTGACAGCGTTGCTATCAATGGCACTTGTCTTACAGTAACTGAAATCGATAAACAAAATTTAACTGCGAATTTTGACGCAGTTCCAGAAACCCTACAAAGAACCAATCTAAATAGCCTAGTAGAAAATCAGTTAGTGAATACTGAGCTTGCTATGCGCTATGGCGATCATGTCGGTGGGCACATGGTACAAGGTCATATTGATGAAACTGGACAAATCATAAATATCACAGATGCCAGTGGAGCATGGCTAGTTGAGATTTCAGCATCCAAAGAATTACTTAAGTATCTAGTCACAAAGGGATTTGTGACTATAGATGGTATGAGCATAACTGTAATCGATACTCTTGAAGACTCTTTTACAGTAACTTTGATACCGCATACTATTGAGGTCACTATTGCAAAGAACTATACTAAGGGCTCTATTGTAAATCTTGAAGCTGATGCAACAGGTAAGTATATCTACAAATATATACAAGGATTTAAAGAAAATGTTTAGACAAATAAAAGAAAATATTGAAAACGCAATACAAGCTCTCAAGCAAGGTACGCCTGTGGTTGTGCTCGATGATTATGATAGAGAAAATGAAGGAGACCTAATTCTACCAGGTGAGAAAGCCACAGAAGCAAATATTGCTTTTATGCTTGAATACACAAGTGGTATCGTTTGCTTAGCAATGGATTCAAAAAAAGCAAAGCAGTTAAATCTAACACCAATGGTAGCAGCTGATCAAAATAATAGTACATTTACAACTCCATTTACTATAACTATAGAAGCCAAAGAAGGTGTGACTACCGGAGTATCTGCAAAAGACAGAGCTCACACAATACAAGTAGCATCAAAAGCTGATGCAAAAGCCGAGGAGCTAGCTCGACCAGGACATATCTTCCCACTCATAGCAAATGATAAAGGTGTACTTGGTAGAAACGGTCATACTGAAGCAACAGTTGATCTTATGAAACTAAGTGGTTTCAATAGTGCAGGTGTCCTATGTGAACTGATGAACAAAGATGGCACAATGATGAAAGCACCTGAATTAGAAGCATTTGCCAAAAAGTATAACTTACCTCTTTTAACTATTGCTGAACTTTATCAGTACCGTTTAGCAACTGAAATTTTTGTTAGTCACTTGGTCGGAACAACTATACCTTTTAAGAATATAGGTGAGCTTGAGATGAGTGTTTATAGGGATAACTTTTCTAATGAAGAAGTTGTGGTCTTGTCAAAAGCCTATCAGGGTGAAACCCCTTTTGTTAGAATGCACTCCTCTTGTTTGACTGGTGATATCTTTGGATCACTACGCTGTGACTGCCAAGATCAACTTCAAAAAGGTATTGAGATGATTGCTCAAGAAGGTGGCTTCTTTATTTACCTTAATCAAGAAGGTAGAGGCATTGGCCTAACAAACAAGCTCAAAGCATATAACTTACAAATGCATGAAAATATGGACACTATAGAAGCCAATTTAGCTCTAGGTTTGCCAAGTGATGCAAGAAAATATGACTTAGCTATACAAGTCCTAAAGTATAATAAGGTAAATAAGTGTAAGCTTATCTCAAATAACCCTGAGAAATTAGCAGCCCTTAGAAATGTTGATATAGATGCAGAGCCTGTATACTGCGAAGCATTTGTAAACTCACATAATAGAAACTACTTAATAACCAAGAAAAATAAAGCAAAACATACAATTAAAGGGATATAGACCATGAGAAAGCTAGCTATTGTCGTAAGTGAATTTAACTCATTGATAACGGATAAAATGCTTGAAGGAGCCCTAGAAGAAGCATATGCTCAAGGTCTAAAAGATAGTCAAATATATATCAAAAAAGTTCCTGGTGCAGTAGAGTTGCCTTATGCTGCTAAACTTTTAGCAGAGACTAACCAAGTTGATGCGATTGTACTTCTTGGTTGTGTAATCAGGGGCGAGACAGATCACTATGATTATGTTTGTGACCAAGTAAGCTATGGTACGCAAAGAGTTATGCATGAGTATAACCTTCCAGTAATCTTTGGTATATTGACTACACACAATAAAGAACAAGCATTAGAAAGAGTTGGTGGCAAAAAAGGACACAAAGGCAAATACTGTGTTCAAGCAGCCCTAACTATGACAAAAATGAAAAAAGATATATTAGAACAAGGAGTATAAAATATGTCTTTAGAAATCCTAAAGTATCCTCACCCAATACTCAAAGAAGTGGCACAAGAAGTTGCACCAGAAGAAATCAATGATGATTTCCGAGCAACAATAGCAGAGATGCGCGATTTAATGA
This sequence comes from Francisella salina, assembly GCF_000219045.1. Classification (NCBI taxonomy): domain Bacteria; kingdom Pseudomonadati; phylum Pseudomonadota; class Gammaproteobacteria; order Thiotrichales; family Francisellaceae; genus Francisella; species Francisella salina. The sequence continues at coordinate 103,374 of NC_015696.1, read as the reverse complement.
TAGAAGCAAATGGTGTTGGCTTAGCTGCAGTACAAGTTGGTATCAAAAAAAGATTCTTTATCATGTATGATAACTTAGAGAGTGAGACTCCCGAAACAATTACAATCATCAATCCTGAGATAATCGACCAGAGTGGTAAGATAATTGATGAAGAAGGTTGTTTATCATTTCCTGGAGTTTCTGCTAAGGTTAATAGAGCAACAAGAGTTAGGATAAAAGCACTTAATGAGTTCGGTGAGGAGATTGAAATTGAAAAAGATGATTTCCTAGCAAGATGTATCCAACATGAAATAGATCATCTAAATGGTGTTACCTTTTTTGACCATCTTGGTTCACTTAAACGTAAAATGATAGAGAAAAAATATAAAAAACTGATGCAAGAAAATGCCAAAACTTAATTTTTAGTATTTTCCTGTAATCAAAGCTTTACTTTTTAGCGTCACTAAGCAAAAATTATGTCTTGAAATTGTTGTTAAATTATGGAATTTGAAATATGCGTAAGGTATTAAGCAAAATATCACTATTACTACTAATTTTAACTGTTACTTCATGCGGAATGCTATCAAATGACCAGTTTGTTTATCTTGGTCATGGTGATAATACTCCTGATTACCAACTATACTACGATAAAACCAGAAAACTTTTTGTACTAATTGACAAAAGAAATGGTTGTTTCCAAAAAGATGATACTGGAACTTGTCTTGCATTTACTTTAAAGCAAACTAGAGAGTTTAGAGAGAAAGTACTTGCTAAGATGATTGAGATTGATCTTAAGTTAGCTAAAGATAATTATGGTAATCGTGCTATGGCAGAACTTCAAAAAGCCGGAATAACAACTGTTAACAAGCCTATAAAGACTGAAAGTGTATACGCAACTCCTGTCAGACAAATAGTACTAGATAGAAAACAACAGTATCACCTAGTTAGAAAACAGTACCCTATAGATTCAGATCTTGTTGCAATGTTAATAACTGATAGGGATGGTACAAAGCGCATAAAAGTGGCTTATACTGTTGATTTCCCCGAGCTAGAAAAAGAGTACAACACGTCCCTCAGACCATATATTATTGATCCAGAGTTTTTATATACTCATATGACTATTGATACAGTACATGAAGCGCAATTTATGCAAAGAGACGTTTTGAAAAGCCAAAAAGACGTCAAAAAAGAAGTCGGTGTCTACTTGAATGATGTGGTTGATACATCTACCAAGAAGTCTAGCTATACTCGTCAAGAAATATCTAGTGATGCGGCAACCCTAGATCATGAGTTAATTACAAAAGCTGATCAAGATAATGATGATATTATTGCAAATAGCGGTAGTGCTATAGAAATAGCTACAAACGGTAGCTCTAATACTAGCCCACCCCAAGAAAAACAGACTGACTCAACAGATAATCAGAAAACCACATTAGCAAGTGATAATAATTAACATATAAATATTAACAAAAATCTAAATAATTATCCCCCCTCCTAAACAAACCTCACCATCATAAAAGACTACAGATTGTCCTGGAGTTATTGCTCTTTGTGGCTCATCAAAAACCACATTAACTGAACCATCTTCATTTATTTGTACATTACAAGACTGATCTTTTTGCCTATAGCGAACTTTTGCACTACATCTAAAACTATCTGCTGGAGCAGATCCAGCTACCCAACTAAGGTCTATAGCTTGTAATGTATCTTTGAATAGCATTGGATGATCATGACCTTGAACAGCAACTAAAACATTATTTTCTAAATCCTTTTGGGCTGCGAACCATGGTATTTCAGGGCGATTTTTTACACCGCCTATACCAAGACCCTGTCTTTGCCCAATCGTATAATACATAAGCCCATCATGCATACCAATCTTGATACCATTTTCATCATGTATCTCGCCTCTTTGAGCTGGCAAAAACTTTGATAGAAAATCTTTGAACTTACGCTCACCTATGAAACATATCCCTGTACTATCTTTCTTATCAAATGTTACTAGTTTATTCTCTTTAGCAATCTCACGTACTTTAGATTTTTCAATATCACCAATAGGAAACATTGTCTGCTTTAACTGCTCTTGACCAAGTGTGTATAAGAAATATGTTTGATCTTTACTCTCATCAAGACCTTTGACTAACTGCACCGAACCATCTTCAGCCACTTTAGTACGAGCATAGTGTCCTGTAGCAATATAGTCACCTCCTAACAAATGCACATAGCTCAAAAAAGCTTTAAACTTGATTTCCTTGTTGCATAAAATATCTGGATTAGGTGTCCTACCAGCCTTATACTCTGTTAGAAAGTGCTTGAATACATTATCCCAATATTCAGCTGCGAAATTAATCTTTTTGAAAGGTATCCCAATAGAGTCACATACTGCTTGAGCATCAGCAATATCTTGTTCTGCTGAGCAAAAATCATCAGTATCATCTTCTTCCCAGTTTTTCATAAATACACCGGTTACATCATAACCTTGCTGTTTTAACAACAAAGCAGAAACAGATGAATCAACTCCTCCTGATATACCTACTATTATTTTTTTATTTTGCATATTTAAATATTTTATACCCTTTTGTAGTGACAGCACAATGTGCTGTCTTATGATAGATTAATATAGGCTAACAGATCAATGATCTGTCACTACAAATAGTAATAACTATAGAGACTATTTCTTCAAAACTGACAAGAAAGCTTCTTGAGGAATTTCAACAGAACCAATATTTTTCATTCTCTTTTTACCTTCTTTTTGCTTTTCTAGTAATTTTTTCTTACGCGAAACATCACCACCATAACACTTTGCTAAAACGTTCTTACGCAATGCTTTAACTGTACTTCTGGCAACAATAGTCCCACCTATAGCTGCTTGAATTGCTACTTCAAACATTTGTCTTGGAATTAGCTCTTTAAGGCGCTCAACAAGTTCTCTACCTTTGTACTTTGCTTGATCTTTATGAACTATACTTGCTAATGCGTCAACTTTATCTCCATTTATAAGCACATCTAGCCTAACCATATTTGCTGCTTCATAGCGAATTAGCTCGTAATCCAATGAACCATAACCCTTCGTAACAGATTTGAGAGTATCAAAGAAATCAGACACCACCTCAATCATTGGTAAATCGTAAGTTATAGACACTTGGTTACCAACATAGTTAAGATCGACTTGTACTCCTCTTTTTTCAACACATATTGTAATTACGCTACCAACATAGTCTTTTGGCACAAGAATATTCGCTCTTACAATTGGCTCATGTATTTCTGCTATAGCACCTGGTTCAGGGAGTTTTGATGGATTATCTACTTCTATAGTTTCACCATCTTTCTTGATTGCCTTATAGACAACTGTTGGTGCTGAAGTAATTAAATCAAGATTATATTCTCTTTCAAGCCTCTCTTGAATAATTTCCATATGTAGCATTCCTAGGAAGCCACATCTAAAGCCAAATCCTAATGCTTGTGAAACTTCTGGCTCGAAAAAAAGTGAAGCGTCATTTAGACTTAGCTTATCCAAAGCTTCTCTAAAATCAGGATAATCATCAGAGCTTATAGTAAACATCCCTGCATAAACTTGTGGCTGGACTTTTTTAAATCCTGGAACAGGCTTATCAGTTGGATTATGCGTATGAGTTAGAGTATCACCTACAGGAGCTCCATGAATATCTTTAATACCTGCGATAATAAAACCAACCTCACCAGCTTTCAAGTGATCTAGATCTTTCATCTTTGGAGTAAATACCCCAACTCTATCAGCTTGATAAGAAACTCCCGTTGACATAACTTTAAATTTCTCACCTTTCTTAAGGGTTCCGTTCTTAATCCTCACAAGAGAAACAACACCTAGATAATTATCAAACCATGAATCTATAATTAAAGCTTGTAGTTTTGCATTAACATCGCCCTCTGGTGCTGGAACTTTAGCAACAATTGTTTCTAAAACATCTTCAACACCTATGCCCGTCTTAGCACTACAGGTAGTTGCTCCAGTTGCATCGATACCAATTATTTCTTCAATCTCTTCTGCGACTCTATCAGGCTCTGCAGATGGTAAGTCAATTTTATTTAAAATTGGTATAACCTCTAAATCCTGATCAATAGCTGTGTAGCAGTTAGCTACTGTCTGAGCTTCAACACCTTGTGCTGCATCCACCACCAGCAAGGCACCTTCACAGGCAGCTAATGAACGCGATACCTCATAAGAGAAATCAACATGCCCAGGAGTATCAATAAAATTAAGCTGATATGTTTGACCATCTCTAGCTACATAATCTAAAGTTACAGATTGTGCTTTGATAGTGATTCCACGCTCTCTTTCTATATCCATAGAGTCTAGGACTTGCTCTTTCATTTCACGCTCAGTCAAACCATTACACACCTGTATAAATCTATCTGAAAGAGTAGACTTACCATGATCAATATGTGCAATTATCGAAAAGTTTCTGATATTTTTCATAATATTTAAGCTCTGTTGCTACTAAGAAGTAATTTTTTATTTAATAAATCTAGATACCTATTATGCTATAAAATAACTTTAAAATGTAGTGATTGCCATATTTAAATAACGAAATAATCATTAATAATATTACAAATTCTGTTGACAAAAATGTACAATGTATGCAAAATACTTTAGCTATTAAATTTATATATTTGTGTTTCTCACGTATCCCCCTAGAGAAGCCTAAGGTTATAAAAGTTAAAAAATTAAAACTGGAGAATTAAATTGGCTAACTCAAAACAAGCAAAAAAGAGAATTATTCAAGCTGAAAGAAATCGTCAACACAACGTTGCACGTCGTTCTATGATGAGAACTTTCTTAAAGAAAGCTGCTTATGCGATCGAGAAAGGTGATGTTGAAGCTGCTAAAGAGAACTTCGCAAAAGTAGTTCCTATTTTAGATAAATACGCTTCTAAAGGTCTAATCCATAAGAACAAAGCTGCTAGACATAAGTCTCGTCTAAGTGCTAAGATCAAAGCTCTTTCTACAGCTGCTTAATTATTTCTTTTTATCAAGTTTCTTCTATAAACATATTCCTTTCATTTATGTTACTATTTTCTGTATTAGCAGAAGATTGGTTATTTTCTGCTTACAATTAAAATTCAATATACAGATAATATTAAAATCTCGAATAAATTAGATGACTTTTGTAGAAACCTACACTCTATAATTGTTGAAGTGATTAAAACAGACATTCATACATGCAGAACTCTTATCTACCCATGCAAAACTTATATAGTTGGCGCCAGTTCGAGTAACTTTGATGGCTTTATTCAACTTGAGATTGACATTCTACCAGGTAGAAGTCCTAAACTAAGGAAATTATTAGGAAATATTTTATTGACTGACTTGAAATCTTTATGTAATGACTCTGATGTCTCTATGGATTATCGTGTAATCGTAAATGAAACAGATACTGAGTTTTACTTTGGTTTATAATTCATCTTTTTAATACAACACTATCAAAACCATAGTAATTAGCAAAGCCCTTATTTCTCCAATCATTTTTATTAAAAGTAATATCATCAAAGTAGACAAATCTATAATTTTTATCTAAATAGAGCCTATAATCTACTGGAAAAGATGCAGATTTGACATCATGCTCATGATAATAGTGTATTAGTTGCTGTCTTTGCGATTCATAATCATGTAACGAATCGTAAACTGAGAAAAGCATCCATAACTGAAATAAAAGTAAAATCAACAGCAGCCAGGATAACCTACAAAGAATTTCAATAAACTTTATAATAAAAACATTTTTAGAATTATATAATAATCCAAAAATAATCATAAAAAATAGTACATAATAAATCATTAAAACTCTTTGGTTTAATCCCCCATACTGGCCAACAATCGGAGTCAAAACGAACAAAGAACTAATCAATGCAGCAAAATAAATAAACTTTGTTTTAAGCCTAATATCCTTATCCAAAATTAAAAGCAGTCCTATAAAAGCCAGCATATAATGCAAAAGCTTCGCATAAGGATGATAAATTAATAGTTGCCACATAAACTTTATATTCTGTAACAAATCAATATTTCTCGAACCTGCTAAAACATCTAGTCTTTTATAATTACCAGGAGCTACTGCCAATATAATACCTCCTACTATAAGGGCGACAAAAAAGTAAACTACATTTCTATTGATACTCTTATTGTCCAACTTACAGTCAAGGAAATATGCTAATAAAAGGATAGTTAAAACTCCTACATATATTTCATTATATAAACCTATAAAAATTCCTACAAAAATACTAAAAGTTATGGAGTTTTTTTGCCTTATAAAAATAAAGTAATAATACCCTACCAACAATACAATTCCCCAGAAGTACTGAATTGCCGCTGTTTTCCATAAAGCATTACCTATCACCCCAGAGTATAAAAAAATAAAACTCAAGAAAAAGAAAAAAATCACAAAGCGTTTGGAGCTAAGTTCATATTGATCCTTACTTACAATTTTAAAACTGAGAATGATAAATATACTAAAAAGTATAGAGTTTAATATATCTATAATAAAGAGGCTTATAACAAGGTGATCTTTATTGAAAAGCAAGTAAGCCAAATACTCTGCAGATACCCTGCCTGTCCAGTTCAAATATTGGTTATATACTATACTTATCAAATTGCCTTTGGTTAAAGCTGACGCAGATAATCTACCAAAATCATCTGCAAAGATAGGTTGACAAAAGTTGAGGAATAAAAATCCTACAGCAATAGCACTAATAATTAGGATATTGAATATATTTTGTTTTTTCATATTTTTATTAATTTAGAAAACTGGTTCATCAGTTGGTGGAGCATAATTACCTGATATACCTATCAATCTATCTTGATTATTAAAAGTTAGTATTAGTTTTGACTCACTATAATCAGTATCAGTCATATGTTTTTTATATGTATTTATATAAATATACTGGTTTGGATTAAATGTATCGATAATATCTGGCGAGCCTAATATATAAACAACCTCGCCTTTAGTCATATTAGGCTTGATATCAAAAAGTTTTTTATTCTTAATTTCTTTACCTTGAGGAACAGGAGCCGTATAAGGCTCAATAACTCCACAAGCTGATAAGCTTAAAAAGAACAAAACAATACATACACTCTTTAATATAGTTTTAAATGTCATTATATCAATCTTCTAAGCCTACAAATAATTTCTGGTCTATAATATCACACAAACAATGAATTATAAGAAAATGGTTCTCTTGAATATTTGCCACATTGTCAGAAGGAACCCTTAACTCGATATCATCTACATTGTACATAGCTTGCAATCTACCACCGCTTGCACCAGTCAATGCAACAACCTTCATATCCAAGTCATGTGCTTCTTCAACAGCATTGATAATATTTTGTGAGTTACCATTTGCAGATACAACTAATAAAATATCATCTTCATTGCCTAATGCTGCTACTTGCTTAGAGAAAATATGGGCAAATCCATAGTGATCTCCAACAGCTGTAATTGTTGCAACATCCGCTGTTAAGGCTACTGCTGGTAAAGGAGGTCTCTCCATATCAAAATGATTTAGAAGCTTAGAGGTGAAATGCTGCGCTATAACTGCTGATCCGCCATTACCACATACTAGAATTTTACCACCATTTTCTAAACAAGACACCATCGCTTTTGCAGCCTGTGCAATAGCTGGAGGTAAAATATTTGCTGTCTCAATCTTTGCTTGAATACTTGCTTCAAAAAAACCATTTACCCTTTCTAAAGATGACATATTAACGCAAAAAAGTAATTAATTGATATGGCTATGATTTTACTATATATAAAAACCTATAGCTAGGATATTACCAAGATTATTCCTTAGCAAAACCTTTTAGAAACAAAAAGAAAAATGCAGTAACTGACGCCACTAAACAAATAACAACAAAACTATATATATAATCTAAGCTTATATAGCCCATGATGCTTACCGATAAAACTGCAACTGCCATGTTTATAAAATTCATCATTGCAGAAGCACTCGCTTTGTCATCAGCTAAAGCATTAGATGCTATATGTGATGCCGCCGGATATATAAAACTTGTAATAAAATACATCAGCGTAATAATACCAAAAAACATAATCGGCGTAATAATATCAAAATATGCCATAGAAGCTATAACCATAAAACTAACCAACAAAGCAGCAATTGCAATTTTCAAAACTAGAACATTATCATAACTATTGATAATTTTTGCTGCGCCAAATGAGCCCGCTATAATACCTACTATAGTCATAGCATTATAAGTACCTAATTCAGCACTATTAAAATCAAAAAGTTGCTGAGTAATAAATGGCGCAGCTGTCGTATAGCAATAACTAAATGTTGACATTACACCAATTATAAAAGCAAAAATCAAAAGTTTTGGACTTGATAATGCATTTATATACCCTGAAAAAATATTGCCAACATTAATCTTTGAAATGCTAGGCTCTTCATTTTGATATAAATAAGTAAATAAATACATCGCAACCCCATGAGCTAGTAGAACATAAAAGCAGTAGTTCCAGTGTGAATAGTAATTAACAAAGCCGCCTATCATGATGGCCAAAGTTACAGACAGTGCAAAAGATATACTCGCAAATGACAGTGCTGTCTTTGCTCTAGATGGTTCTACAGAGTGATTCAAAATAATAAACGTACAAACCAATCCTACAGATGACCCTAAAGCCGTAATCAATCTACCTAAAAGCAATAGCTCAAAAGATAAGTGAATCCCACCAAATATACAAACTATAATACCTATCAAATTAATAACCAAGCCTATTCGTAATGTACTTACACTACCAAACCTACGGGCAATTGGGCCATATATAAGTTGTCCAACAACATACCCTACCAGAAAAATACTCACAATCCACTCTACTTGCCCATTTACAAGATTTAATTCACTACTGATGTGAGGTAAAGCCGGATTTAGTATCACAGCTGATGCGCTCGCTATACTTATATAACTAAGTAAGAGTATGATTTTATAATTTTTCATAGCTATTCCTTTTTTATCAAAAAATTTAACTATTGCTATAGTAAATTAAAAAATATATTTTACAATATCATCATTAATAAACTTATGTTTAGTAAAATTTGACAATTAAAAATAAAAAAAATATACCTATTAATTTTTTTGAAATTTTTTATAAATTAGTAACTTATGGAAGCTTTACAAATACTGCAGATGCTCTTGGTATAACAAAAGCTGCTGTAAGTCACACTATTAAGCAATTAGAAAAGGAGCTCAAAGTTGACTTGCTAATTAGGACAACACGTAGACTTTCATTGACGCATGAAGGTAAGCTTTTATTTGAGTATTGTAAAGCATTACAAAATGAAATTGGAAATATTCGTGATTTAGCAGAATCTTTTCATAGTGAACCATCAGGCATCCTAAAGATAAATACTTCCTCATTTTTTGCCAAGAGTGTTCTGATAGGTCTGATCAAAAAATACTCCAAGAAATTTAGCAAGGTTAAAATTGAAGTACATATTGAAGAGAGAATGCCTAATTTTAAAACTCAAGAAACAGATATAATTCTCGGAGTTAATTGGACGCCTCCTGAAGATATTATTGCACGTAAAATAGCTACAACAAGATACATACTATGCGCAAGTCCAATATACTTAGAGCATAATGGTATCCCATCTAGCCTATCTGATCTAGTAAATCATAAGTATATTCCCCATAGTTCTAGAGCTACTGCTCTTGTAAATATTAAAGAAAGCAAAGTAAACGCTCAAATGCCTCCTTCTGATTTATCTGCGAATAACATGGAGTTTATGAAAGAATGTGTCTTAAATGATCTTGGAATTGCTCAGTTTCATGAATATATTGTAAAAGATGAAATACAGAGTGGTAAACTTGTAGAATTGCTTAAAGACGAGTTTTTAGATCATCAAGATATTTATATTTACTATCCTAAAAATAAATTTGTTCAACCCAAAGTTAAAGAGTTTGTAAAACTTGTTATGAATAGTCAAATTTTCACTTGATACAAGAAATGTGTATTTATATCTTTTGTTATATCAATTATCCTTATCGTACTTTTCTAACGAAATAATAACCATGAAATCACATACAACATTAAAGCTAATAGTGCGTGAAAAAATAATTATAGAGTCTTTTTTATTGACAATACTGTTAGGTTTAGTTGCCCTCATAAGCTATCTTCTTCTACCTAAGGCCTTTGTTAATAGCCTAGTAGGTATTACAGCCTTGTGTACTGCTTCAATCCATGGAGTATATAGGAAAAATTACCTATATATCATTATCGCTATTATCTCTATAAGTGCAGCTATGATTATCGGAACAGTTGTATCACAACTACCTATAGCTGTACCTTTTTGTACGCTAATGATGGGCGGATTGACTTTTTACCTACCAACAAAATTTAGAATAATGCCAGAGATACTCACAAAATTTTGTTTTATTGGATATGTTTCAAGTGCTTTCGGATATAGTCATGTCAGTATAGGTATAACTCTAACTTGTGTAATAGTAGTAATGGTATTGCTTATACTCTATTATGCTTTGATAAATATACTGCTATATAGAGATCAGCCGTATTCTAACCGCGAGAGGATTCAAGATAAATATCATCATGTGATGCTTATTGCTCTTGCGTCACTTGCTATAGGATACTTAATAACGAATTTTATGACCATATACCTACCAAATACTAATCCATGGTGGATTATGATGACTATTGTTTTGGTTCTTGGCTACTCTTATGAAAAAGTAAAGATAACTGCTCTTAAAAGAGGTTTTGCAAATATCCTGGGTCCGATCATAATTGCGATCTTGATGACTCTATTAGAAAATCATTACTATTTACAAATAGCTCTACTACTGGCTCTTTTTTTCTTAGTTAATTGTTCTATATCATATTATCTACTACTGAATCTTTTTGTGTCATGTATGATTATTAGTTGGAGTATAATCACTTTATCGTCAGCGACATCATACACAATAGCACTAGACAGAGCCTTTGAAACATTTGTAGCTGTATTTATAGTTTTAATAATTAATGAGATATATAAAAGACTACTTTCTAAATATATAAATAAAATAATAGGCTAAGCCTCTCTAATACCAAAAAGGCTACTTCCTATCCTAACATCTGTACTGCCATACTGTATAGCTAATTTATAATCAGCGCTCATTCCCATTGACAGCCTCGATAATTTTAACTCATTAGCTAAACTAGCATTAATAGTGTCAAAAAATACCTTCATTTTTGCAAAGCTCTTTTCTGGAGAGTCTGATTTTGCAGGTATACACATTAGTCCAACCACCTTTAGATTACTGAATTTTTTCGCTTTAATTATAACTTCAATAACATCATCTAACTGAGTTGATTTAAAACCAGATTTACTGACATCATCATCTATATTTATTTGTAAGAAAACATCTATATACTTATTTTCATTAATAGCAGCTTTATTTATTTTCTCAAGATGCTCTATTTTCTCTACACTTTGAATTGAATCAGCATACTTAACAATATGCTTTATTTTACGAGATTGCAGTGAGCCAATAAAATGCCACTTCAAATCTGGTAACTGCTTAGCTTTTTGTTCCAATTCTTGAAAATAATTCTCACCAAAATCTAACTGTCCAAGACCTGCCAAATACTCTATCTTCTCAATAGACTGATACTTACTGACAGCCAGAAGCCTAGCCTTTGAGTCTATATTTTTAATGATACTAGCATATGAGCTTTGAATAAATTCTTTATCAATCATTATTTTTTTCTCATTACAATAAGGTTTCTCTGAGCATTCAAGAAAGGAACTTTTATGCTATGCTTTTCAATATCCAGCGGCAAAGATACTAAGTTCTGCTCCTCAAGATCCGGACCTTTCATGGCTAGCATTTGATTATCTTTAGTTAAGAAATGCTTACATAATTCATAAAATGTATCAACTGAGCTAAATGCACGCGAGATAATATTATCAAAGCTACCGTCTAAGTTTTCAATGCGTATATTTAATGGATTAATATTATCCAAGCCCAAGCTTTTTTTAACATTTTTGAGAAACATAATTTTTTTGCCAACACTATCAACCAGAGTAAACTGATGTTGCGGATATAGTATCGCCAAAACCACTCCTGGCAAACCTCCTCCAGTACCAACATCGACAGTTGAGCTACCTTTGATATACTTAGCTACAGCGAGACTATCAAATAAGTGCTTGACTAGCATATCATCAATCTTCTTAATAGCAGTCATATTATAAACTTTATTCCATTTCTCAAGAAGTTTTAAATACTCTAGCCATTGTTCAACCTGCTCTTCTGTTGCTAGAATATCAAGCTCAACCAAAGCTTGCCTAATTTTATCCTTCATACTATCCATTTTGTAGAAATAACAATCTTATCGGCTATAATAAATATATTATAAGCTTTAAATGGTAGAGTTGGGATTTAAAATTCCAGTTTTTTATACAATCTAATATGTTTTTATCAAGAAAATTTGGCGCAGCAATGATTATATCTGGCACATGTATTGGTGCTGGGATGTTAGCAATTCCTGCAACTGTAGCGAGCTGTGGCTTTTTTATAGGTTCTATTTTAATTATCAGTATATGGGCTTTGATGACATTTACAGCTCTGATATTAGCAGAAGTTAACCTAAAAATGGAAGATGGCGCTAATTTTGTAGAAATGACAAAACAGACCTTAGGTCCTGTTGGTATTGGTATAGTCTGGATTTGTTATGTTCTTTTACTCTACTCTTTAGTAGCCGCATATACTGTCGGTGGTGGATACTTAATTTCAACAACACTAGGAAGTCTTGGTTTTAATATCTCAGAAAAACTCACAGGCATTATTTTTATACTGATACTAGGGGTTTTTATATATATCAGTACAAGGCTAGTTGATCATGTTAACAAAATTATGTTTACAGGCAAACTTTTAGCATTTCTACTACTAGTTGCTGTTCTTATCCCACACATTTCTACTGATCATCTAAATTATCAAATCAAGAATCCTAATTTTATTTGGGCAGCATTTCCCATACTTCTAACCTCATTTGGATTTCATCATATAATACCCACATTAAGAACCTATGTGGGATCGAATAGAAGATCTCTACGCCAAGCTATTGTAATTGGTAGCACAATACCGCTGATTGTTTATATATTGTGGATTTTTGCAACTCTTGGTTCACTTCCAGTTGCAACGCCCACTGGTATCTTAGGTAAGCAATCTGGTGAAATCACATCAGTTATTATTGATCACTTCAGTACTAGCTCTGGATATATCTCGACAATATCTTTTCTATTTGGCTTCTTTGCCTTAGCAACATCTTTTCTTGGTGTTGCACTAGGGCTTTTTGATTTTAATAGGAATACTTATAAAATAGCTAAGAACTTACACAAACATAAAACGCTTGCTTTTGTAATAACATTCTTGCCGGCTTATATTTATGCGATTGCCTACCCAGATGGCTTTAAAACAGCTCTTGGCTATGCAAGTATTTTTGTAGCGATACTTCAGGTTGCTTTACCTGTTATGATGCTATGGGTTATAAACTACCGTAAACAAAAAGCTCTAGCTAGATCTTCTCTAATAACTATGCTAATTGTGGTTATTGCAATTATTATTATTGCTCTCCAGATTCTAAACTCTTTTGGCTTACTACCAACTTTAAACTAGAGACTATGATTTTTAACCTTCATATTATAGGTTAGTAGAATCACAATACCAACAAAAATTGGTAATATGACTGATGGGAATAACATCAGGGTGAAATAATCTCCTGTAATCTCAACCCAAATCACACCTACAGCATTACCAACGACAAACATTGTCATACATACAGCAAAAAATGGTATTTTCCATAAATTATCTGTTTTGCCTCGTAAGGCTCTACCAATTTCTATTCCCAGATCAGTAGTTGTACCCGTCATATGAGTTGTTCGGGCAAAACCTCCAAAAAATAGTGTAGTAAAACTATTTTGCATACCCATTGCCATAGCTAAAAATAAATCATCAATAACACGATGATTACTAAAAATATCTATCAATAAAGTACCTGTAAGCATTACAGCACTTTGTAGGACTAGTGTCTTAGTATGATCTTCAGAGATAACATAGGCATCTGTTTTCATAATGACCCCATTAACAGCAGCACCTACAACAAAGCCAAAAATAAGCACAGCTACTTTATACATAAATACCCAGTCACCACCAGCAATACTATGCCCTAAAATCCTCAAGTTACCCGACATAACTGCCACACTGGCACCAAAAGAATTATATAAGACTATACTATCAATCCAGCCAGAATTAAAAATCAATATAACTGTAATAAAATAAGTGAAAGCCATTTTTTTAGTAAACACTTTCTTATCTCCTTTTCTAGTGTTTAGAAACTATTATATAGCTTTGATAGTAAAAATCATTTTTTAATTTTCTTTTCTTCAGCATTCTTTGTACTAGCTTGAAAACCTTGTGGTTTCGAGCTAAGAGTTTTCGCTAGAGAAACTTTTTTCGTAAATACTCGCGCTAACTTCATACTTACCATCCTTTTTATATACATTCATTGCCTTTTTCAGATTTGAAAATAGGGAACTGGTGAATATATCAAATAATAATCCCTTTTGTCAAGTGTTTACAATAGTATCCTGCCTAACAACATTTGACTTTTTAGGTATTAAAAAATAAAGTATCATCAAAGCTTATGGTCTAAATTATAGATATAACAATTAATAGGTAAAACTTATGCAAATATCTGAAGCTATAAAAAATCGTAAGTGCGTTAGAGAGTTTCTTGATAAGCCTATAGACAAGAAAATACTAGAAAATCTTTTTGATACCACAAGGTGGACACCTTCTAGCAAAAACACTCAACCATGGAAAATTGCTATAGTAAACGGTGAAAAGAAGATGGCCTTGATGAGTAAGATACTATCTGCATGTGATAACCGCGAACCTCCAAGAATGGAGTATGATTATGATAGCGATATTCCATTAGATGGAGAACTTAAAGAACGTGCTGTTAAGTGTGGTCATGACTTATATAATGCGTTAAATATAGCGAGAGAAGATAAAGAAAGACGTATTGAGCAATGGAAAAAAAACTATTTATCGTTTAATTCACCTTCAGCCATATTCATATTTAAGCACCCCAATACAGGAATTAGTGGCTATATGGACTGTGGTATGCTTATCCAATCAATAATGCTAGCTGCTCTAGACTTAGGACTTGCAACATGTCCTCAAGCCTCTCTAGGACACTATCCAGATATAGTCAAAAAAGAGCTACAAGGGTTTGATGACTATACTTTGCTATGTGGTATAGCAATTGGTTATGAAAATACTAACGCTGCTGTAAATAACTATCGTACCGAAAGAGAGTCTATAGATAGTTTTGTTACATTCTTTTAGTGCTTTTGTAATACTTCTCATAATGATATTATAAATAGTAGGATTGGCAAGTTTTTCTAATAAGATGAGTGGTATTAACAAAGATATTATTGAAGCTACACGCTACTTTCTAAAGTTAGTGGAATTAGGGTCTTATAGCTCAGTTAAAAAGTGCTACTCTGTAGAACTGAATACTATAAAAAATAAGATAGATGTACTAGAAAAATACCTAGATCTAAAGCTTATTAGAAATGTACAAAATCGTATATCTCCAACTAGTGATGGCATGAAATATTTTCACTCTTGCAATAAAATTGTGACAGATCTGGAAAATACTATCCAAAATGTAAAACAAAGTGGCTTTAGACAACGCCAATCTATAAAAGTACTTGGTACTCCCCTATTTATCAAAATCATTATTGATTTAGCATTACCACAGATACAACAGATTAATAACGAAGCATTTAATTTTGCACTAGATAGTTACCAAGTAGATAATATTAATGGCAGCCAGTTCCAGTTTGATTCATACAATGTCATACAAATATTTAACAAGCATCTTGAGTTTCTTGATTTAGATGATTGGATAGTTTGTACATCTGTAGATGCCGTTAAGCTTCCTGCACACTTATACGGAAACAAAGAGTTTGTAAAAGATCTACATAATAACCCTGAAAAAGTTCTTGAAGCTCCTCTAGTATTTAACAGATATGACTTTTCTCAAGGCACAAATGAGTTTAAACACGATAATAAGAGCTACAAATTTAATCTTGATAAAATTAAATTTACGGTTGATAACGAGATTCAAAAAGCTAACTTACTGATGAGTGAAAATACTATAGGATTTATGCCAAAATTTTATTATGATGCTGTCCTCAAGGAATGTGAGGATATTGTCAAAATAGAAGGCTTTGAGATAGATTTTCCATTAGAGTCTCACTTAATACTTATATACAAGCACTCTAAATATAAAGACGAGCTTCTAAAAATTGTTAGAGAAGGTATCAAAAAAATACAAGTCCAATATCAGTAGCTTTTAAGCTCTTCTACTACGAATGATATAATACTCAGTAATTGCTACTATTGCATGTATAAATATTACAGCTAGCCCAACATATGCAAAAACTTCATGGATTTCTTTGAGTCTGACGATACTAGCTCTTGAGAGCACATCCGTAATAGCTGGCAAACCAAAAGGAATGACATAAGTTCCTTTTGCACTTATCAAGCACCAACCTAATATTGGCATAGTAATTAACCAAAAATATAAAAATATGTGTACCAAATTAGCGACCATAGTCCTAAATTTATTATACTCAAGTCGTTGCCCTATAAATGGAAAACTTACAAACTTTCTTATAGCCAACCTTAGAATAGTAATAAACAGAATCAAAAAACCAATATATAAATGAGATGTTTTCATAACATCATGAAATAGAGAATGTTTACCAAATATACTTCTAAACTCTATTGATATAAAAGCTAGAAATATCAAGATAACCGTGGCCCAATGAAGATAAACCATAAACTTATTGATCTTTGTTTGCATTTAAGTATTAGGTAGTAAATTTAATTGCTTTGAATTATAGGCTTTTTATTTATTAAAAAAAGAGATTTATAGTAATTAACTTTTAGAAAGTACCAAAAATTTTGAAAAGAATAGTATATATAACACTAGTAACAACGATACATGCTGGAATTGTCAAAACCCATGCTGTTACCATTTTCTTAACAACTTTCCAGTTCACACCGGAATCAGCATAACCTGCCCCCATAATAGAACCCGATGCCACTTGAGTAGTACTAACGGGCAAACCTACATGTGAAGCTCCTAGAACCAATATACCTGAACTTAATTCTGCAGAAACAGCGTTAACAGGCTCTAGTTTTGATAGCTTTGCACTTAAAGTTTTAATTATCTTTTTACCTCCTGATAATGTCCCTAGCCCCATTGCAACACCACATAAAACGATAACCCAATCAGGAACCTGAGTAGTTTGCACAACTCCTGCACTTAGTAGCGCAAGTGTTATTATTGACATTGTTTTTTGAGCATCATTAGAACCGTGAGAAAAAGACAATAAGCTAGTAGATAGCACCTGCATTTCTCTTATGTATTTATTTGTAGTTCTAACCATAAAGAACCTCATAAAAATATTAAGTAGAATAATACATATTATAAGTGCTAAGAAGAATGCCATAATAGGTGAGCTTATCATTGGTATAATGACCTTATGAATTACTGTCATATAGTTAACATCTTGGTAACTAGAGCTAATAATCACAGCACCAACTAATGATCCGATCAGAGCATGTGATGAGCTCGACGGTATACCAAAACTCCAAGTAAAAAAGTTCCAGCTAATAGCTCCTAATAAAGCAGATATTAGAACAATATCGGTAACAACACTTGTATCAACTAAGCCTTTTGATATTGTTGCAGCAACAGCTGTTCCAAAGAAAGCACCCAAAAAGTTAAAAAATGCTGCCAGACCAATAGCTTGATATGGTGTTAGAGATTTGGTTGCGATAGGTGTTGCAACTACATTTGCAGCATCGTGGAAACCATTTGTAAACTCAAAAAACAACGCTACTACAATGATGGCTATAAGCACTGATGTAATCATCTTTATTTACCTTGTTCGTTAAACTTCTTTTACATACAATCTCATAATTGATTCTGCTACAGATGTACACGTAGAGATAGCACTCTCTATAGCCTTATAAATATCTTTAACTTTCATGATAAATATTACATCCCCCTCATCATAGTGAGAGAATTTCTTAAGCGCATGACCTAGCTCTTCAAGTACATTCTCATCTAACGCTGTAATTCTAATATAGAAGTTTTTAAGTTCTTTATTATCCCCTTTGACAAAAGCTTTCATCATATCATCAAGTACTTTTGTCATTTTACGTAAAGTCTCGACACTAGTTGCTAGATATATATTTACGTTGCCACGCTCTTCTTCCATTAGTATCTGCATATACCTGTGGATTTTAACGATTCTTCTATTTAACTTTAGAAGTAAAGTAGTAATGTTATGTAACTCTACCCTATCAACAGGGGTTACAAAGTAACGAGCTAACTCATGATCCATTTTATTAGCTACTTCAACTGTTACAGTTCTTGTTAATCTTAGCTCTTCTGATAGCTCAGATATCGTTAGGTTATCTTCCTCTTTAACAAGTTTGTCAAGAATTCTAGCCGAATCTTCTACCGACTCAGTTGCTTCTATCATTAAATCAAAAAAAATTTTATCCTGACTTGGTATTAAAGTTTTAACCAGTTTACGTAGCATTTATGTGATCTCCCTAACTACAATGTTTCAACATCTATTTTAACATCACAAAGTCTACAATAAAAAAACAAAGAATAGCAATAAGAAATCACTTTAAAAAATATATCTAAATAAACATTGCTTTTATAATTAACTACATATATATTATCGTGCCTTTAATTACAAAACCTGCTATTTTGAGAAAAATAGCGAATACTATATAACAAGAGCTCTTAAAAATAAACATTTTTTTCACAAAAAAAA
The DNA here is from genome assembly GCF_000219045.1 of Francisella salina. NCBI lineage: Bacteria > Pseudomonadati > Pseudomonadota > Gammaproteobacteria > Thiotrichales > Francisellaceae > Francisella > Francisella salina. The sequence continues at coordinate 84,489 of NC_015696.1, read as the reverse complement.
ATTAACTGACTTTTTTATTAATTATTTTTTTTAATTTTTATTATTATTGCTACTGAATTACACAACTCAAACAGATGGAGCAATAATGAAACTGAATAAGATTACCCTAGGAATTTTAAGCATAAGTATAATAACGACAGCTTTTGCATCAGGGGTAAATAATAGCAAACCAAATGATTATGGAAATCTTGTAAAAGTAGAACAAAAGTTATTCAACAACGCAAATACTCTAAAAACTACTACTCCAATAAAGCACTTAGTAATAATATTTCAAGAGAACAACTCCTTTGATAGATATTTTGGTATGTATCCTAATGCCAAGAATCCAGAGGATGAACCAAAATTCATAGCTAAAGAAGACACTCCTAGTGTTAACGGTTTGACAAAACAACTATTAGAGAATAATCCAAATACAAAAAATCCTTATCGTTTAGATAGAAACTTCCAACCTTGTTCACAAAACCATGAGTACCATGAAGAGATCTCTTCTTTTAATAGTGGCTTAATGAACAAATTTGTTGAACATGGCGGTCATGACAATGATACCTATAAACAAAATTGCGATGGTCAAGTTATGGGATATTATGATGGTAATACTGTCACAGCATTATGGAATTACGCACAAAACTTCGCCCTAAATGATAATACATTTGGTACAACTTTTGGTCCATCAACACCTGGAGCACTTAACCTTGTAGCTGGTGCAAATGGTCCAGCGATGAGTCCAAGTGGTAATTTAGAAAATATTGAAAACAGCTATATCATTGAAGATCCTAACCCATACTACGATGATTGCTCTTATGGCACAAGTAAATCTGGAGACACAAATACAGCTGTAGCAAAAATCACAGATGGTAAAAATATAGGGCACTATCTAACTCAAAAAGGTATTACTTGGGGCTGGTTCCAAGGTGGATTCAAACCAACAAGCTACTCTGGTAAAACAGCAATATGTGATGCCATGAGTACTAATAAATTCGGTGTAAAATCAAGAGACTATATACCTCACCATGAGCCTTTTAACTACTGGAAAGAGACATCAAACCCTCATCATCTAGCACCAAGTGATGAAAAATATATAGGTAGTAATGACCAGGCTAACCACCAATATGATATAAGTGAATTCTGGAAGGCTCTTGATCAAAACAATATGCCAGCTGTAAGTTATTTAAAAGCCCCTGGATACCAAGATGGTCATGGAGGTTATTCAAATCCTCTAGATGAACAGGAGTGGTTAGTGAATACTATCAATAGAATTGAACAATCAAAAGACTGGGATAGTACAGCAATTATAATCATTTATGATGACTCTGATGGTGATTATGATCATGTTTATAGTCCAAAGTCACAGTTTAATGATATCAAAGGAAGGCAGGGTTATGGTCCAAGATTACCAATGCTTGTTATTTCTCCTTATGCTAAAGCAAACTATGTTGATCATTCACTACTTAATCAAGCATCTGTACTTAAGTTTGTAGAGTATAACTGGGGCATTGGCTCAGTTAGCAAGTATAGTAACGATAAATACTCAAACAATATCCTAAGCATGTTTGATTTTGGTAAAAAACAAAAAACTCCTAAACTGATATTAGACCCAAAAACAGGTACAGAAATTAAGTAGTTCTTTATATCAACATTAATTCTTGAGAAATTTTTATGAAAAAGTTTTTATTTGCTACTGCTATTGCTAGTTTTTTTATAGCAGTATCGTTATAGCTGCATCAACTACAAATCAGACACCATCAGATGATGATAGATATGCGGCAATGCAACGTCAGATAGATATGCTAAGCAAAGAATTAAAAAACCTAAAAAAAAGTAACAACTCTAACACCGATGATACTACCGATGATTTCGCTACTTATAGCTCAAAAGTTGCTAGAACTAACAATATAACTTTTGATACTAAAAGTGCTAGCGTATTATCTTCTGATGAGATTGCAAATTTCTCATCAAGCAATCTTGATGGAGATATAACTAGCATCGGTGGAATAATAGATAGTCACGGAGGTATTGATGTTGGAAATGCTGCTCCCATCACAACACAAGGTCAAATAACCTATATAGGTGGATACTCTGGTAATAACACCATACCTATAGCGCAGATATCATCAAACCTTTTTGCTTCAACACTTATGGGTCAAAGAGCTAAGTTCGATGATTATTCTGTATTTTTCGGTGGGTTTATTGAAGCTGATGCCCAGGCATGGTTAGGTACTAGAATAACTAATGCTGATAAAACAATTAGAGCAAATGGTGGTCAAAACATATATCTAACTAATGCTAAACTATACTTTCTATCAAACTTAGGGCACTATGTTACAGCCCAGTTTGACTTTGATACAGATGAGACTAATGGATTCAAATTAGGTAATGCCTTTGCAATCTTCGGTAATATGGACATATCTCCCTTTTTTATGACAGTTGGTAGAAACAAACTATCTGTAGGTGCATTTGGTGGAGGTGGTCCTTGGACTCCTGGTGTTACTAAAGCACTATTTTCTCCAGGAAGTGTAACAAATGTATCTGTAAATTATAAGGATGCTACTTCAAACTTCAATATAGCTGTTTTTGGTGCTAATAATGAGAATGCAAGTTTTTCAACTGCCTACTTTTATGCTGCTCCAATTAATGATAGTACATCCCTTGGTTTTAATGTCGGCTATATATTCGATGCTAAGGGTGCAAACAAGAACTTTGCAACAATAACTGACCTAAATCGAGTTAGCATGATTAACGCAGATGCAAACTTATCTTTCACCAATATCCTCCCAGGAATATGGCAAGTTGGAGCTGGCTGGGGTCAAACAACCAACAAAAGTAGTCAATATAGTGGAATATCAAATAGTTATGCTGGTGCATTTACAATTCAGACATCTTATGGAGATGTTATTGCGGGTCGTAAAACGAACTTTAACTTTAGTTATGGCTCGTCGTATAATGCTAATAAAATCCCTATGGCGTTATCATCACCTGCAATTGGACCTAAAGCAGCAGCAGGAATTTCAAATCAATTCATAGCTTCTGCTCAACGAGCATATTTTGATAGCAATGTACTATTTGGTCCTGAATACTCATATCAAAAACTTTATGATAATCAGCACATGAATACCTTTACGCTCGATATGGTTGTTTATGTATAATTTATGGAGAATTTTATGTTAAGAATATACAGTTATTTAATACTTATAATTATATCTTTAGGCTTATGCTCTTGTCGCTCATTATCTGATGATAAATTTGTTTACTTAGGTCACGGTCCTGAATTCCCTAAGTATCAACTATATTATGATAACACTAGAGAATTATTTATCCTGGTAGACAAACAAAATGGATGCTACGCTAAAGATAATTCTGGGACATGTATGGCATTTATCACAGAAGAGGCTGAAAAATTTAGAAAAAATGTATTAGAAAAAATGATTGAAATTCAATCTAAAGTAGCTGACGATCATCATGGGCAGGATAAAGTCAATAGTATAACCAAAACTGGAACTCCAGTAATTAATAAACAGATGCAAATAGAAGAAGCAAAAGTCACTCCAGTAAAACAAGTATTTTCAGATCATAAACAACAATATTTGCTAGTAAACCAAGAATACAAAATCTCTGCAAATATAATAGCAAAAGTAGTAAATGATAATAAAAATCATATAAAACTTTATTTCACAGTTAATATACCTTCTATGGATAAAATGTCGATTACAAAGCCTTTTATAATTGAACCCGAATTTCTATACAATGCAATGAGACCTGAAAACAAAACATTTGCTCTAGAAACTCAAAAAAACATACAAAAAAATAATGAGGAAATGAATAAAGAAATTTCTGACTACCTTGATAAAATTAAGTACTAATAATTACCAATCAAAAAATTCAAATAAATAACCATAATCCAAACAATTAGCTCTATTACAAAAGATACAAAAACCAAAGCTGAACCTGCATCTTTAGCCTGCTTTGCTAATATATGATAGTCAGTTGTCACTAAATCAACTACCCTTTCAATAGCACTATTTATAATCTCTGCATAAATTGGCAACATTGAAACAATCTGTAGAACAAACTTTGAAATTATACTAAAAGGCAGTACCCAAATAGCTATTGTCAAAATCACAAAAAGAAGTAACTGCAGACGAAAAGATTTTTCATTTTTAAAAATATCTACTAAGCCACTTAGTGCATATGAAGTATTTTTAAAAAGCGTATATTTATGCTTATTTAACATCTAATCTACCCAGCGTTTCGACAGTTTGCAAAAATATCTAGTTTTGGACTATATGCAGCTGTTTTGATATTCATAAGTCCTAAGAATGAGTCAAAAACATTGTCTTGAGAGAAAGTGTCCCCCCTCTTAGCTTCTTTAACTAAACAGGCTTTATTAAGCTTATTATCTTTTAAAAAATCTTTAGAGAACCACATAATCCACGGCACTCTTTTTTGATATAATGGAGCTATACCATAAGGTGCAGCATGAAGGTATAAGCCGTCCTCTCCTAAAGACTCTCCATGATCAGATATGTAGACCATTGCACTATCATATTTATTAGTTACTTCTTTGCTATCTAAAGTATCAATAACTTTTGATAATATATAGTCAGTATAACGTATAGTATTGTCATAAGTATTTACTAGTTTTTCTCTGCTACATGCATTTATATCACCCTGGTCACATGTTGGAGTAAATTTCTTGAACTCTGCAGGATAACGCTGATAATAAGTTGGTCCATGACTTCCAACTAGATGTAAAACAATTACCTTACTTTTACCATCATCATTTTTCGCAAGATTCTCTTTTAGCTCTTTTAGCTCTTTTAGTAATACTGAGTCATAACAGAACCCACCTGCACTATTACCCTTACAATCACTGGTATTTATATAGATATTTTCTATTCGCTTACATACCCCAGTATATCTACAATCATAACCGTTATTATTATACCAAATGACGTCTAAACCTGCTTTTTTCATAATATCTAAGACATTATCTCTAGCAGCAGCTTGCCTTGCATTGTAGTTAACTCTTGGCATATTAGATAGCATACAAGGTACTGACAATGCCGTATAAGTACCACATGATGCTACATCTTGTAACGCAATAACTCCAAGATTTTTAGTATAAGGATTTGTGTCTCTATCATATCCATTATACTGATAATTCTGCATTCTCGCTGTCTCGCCTAAGACAAAAACCATTAGATTCGGCTTATCAGTATTTCTAACTTCTTTTGCACCATCACCAATTGGCTGGTACGGTAAAGGTGGAATAAACTTCTCTGCAATAATTGCTGAAGTGATACCTACGTAAATTATTGGATTAGGATAATCTCCCAATTCATTATGATTTCTAAAGAATGGGAAAATAGTTTTTACATTTGTAATTAAAATCATTACAACTAATATTAAAGTCCCTATGATATTAGCGATTCTAATCAAAGCGCTTTTACTAAATTTTGGGTATACTATTTTAACTCTGAGAAGTATAACAATTGGTAAAACACCAAAAAATATAAAACTAGCAACACTCCCAATCGATAAATAGGATAGTGCCTCATGTGTATTTGTATCAAAAATACTCTCTACCACACCATAGGTAAAAGTAATTCCTAAAAACATCTCCGAGTAAAAAACAATTGCTCCAATTACAATCAAAACAATCATTAATGGCTTAAATATATAGCGAAAATTAATCAGATTAAAAATCAGAAAAAAAGCTAAAAAACAAACTGCAAAACAGTTAATCACAAACCATAAGCTAAATGTACTATCTTGAGCAACATCTTGGAAAAATTTTATAATAAGTGGGATATTATATACATAACCAAACAGAAGACTTAATATAACTGTCGCCTTATAAACACCTATTTGCTTCGGGAATATTTTTTTTATCACGAGCACAATACCTTACATTTTTTGATCTCTCTGAGAATAATATACTTAAATATGGAATCTTTAAAGGTTACTATATCAGTTTATACCCTACTAATAAGGCCTTTGAGAATATTATTTACTTCACAAGCCTCTTCTAAACTAACCAACTTAAACCTTACCTTAGATCCAGGAGCATACTGTGATAATTTATTAATATCTGCTTCTATAACATTTGCAATCCGAGGATATCCTCCTACCGTTTGTCGATGTCGTAACAATACTATCGGACCACTTGGGGCTAGCTGTATTGTACCATCTGTTACAGGCTGGGATATCATTTCAATTTTTTGTGTATCAAGAAAAACTCCATCTAAAGGTAGCCCCATCTGACTTGAGTTTGTTGAAATAGTCCAACTATTCTCAAAAAAAGCACAATCTTTTAAAATATCATACTCAGGTCCCTTGATTACTCTTATGAAGCTATGACGATAATTTTGGTTTATATAGCCTTCTAATTCTAATGATCTCTGTTTGCCAACCAATCCAATAGTTTGTGATTGTTTTTTTATGGCAAAAACTATTGTGCGAAAGCCTTTTTTTGAACCTTTAAACTCTAACTTTTGGCCTCTATTAAGCTCAAAGACTTGATTATAATTTACGCAGATATTTTCATCGATAAAAGTATCTTGATAGCTAGCCCCACATAAATAAACCAATATATCATCAGTAGCTACAATCTCGCTGGGATAAATCATTTCAATAGCTTGAAAATCTGTAGGTTGGTTAAAGATATTATAAGCTGTCATAAAGCTTAATTGATCTTGAGCGCCTTTAGGAGATACTCCTTTATCTTGCTTACCATATTCCCGCAATGAAATTGGAAAAAGTAACCCTCCTTTAGTCGAAAAGATATTCTCCATAATTTTAGCCTCTAATATCGTACATCTGCTGCGCTAACTCTAAAGCTATCTTACTATCAGAATGTATACATACAGTTTGTGACTCAAATAAGATATCTTGATCATCTATCTTAATAAATCCTTGTTTAAGCTGATTATATTGCTCAACTGCCTCCATTACATTATGTATTTCAGCATTTGGCTGGCCTCGTGGTATTAGCATAGGGTTATTAACACTATCAAGCATGTAGCCTCTCTCTGCGAAACTCTCTTTAACAATTTTTATACCATTTTCTTTGGCATACTCAGCAACTATACCAAAAGGGCTAACAACCAACTCTTGAATATCATTTTTAATACACCAGTCTATAAAAACCTTTGCTAGCTCTTGATTAACATTTAGCTCATTATATAAGGCTCCATGCGGTTTAACAGCCTTGATATCTTTATCAAAAAGTGCAAACTGCTCATCAAAAGATGAACATAAAATATCATTATCAATGCTTATTACCTTTCTACCAAAGTTTTCTTTATCTGGGTAGGAAATATGTGCTGTAATTTTGACATTGTGATCTCGACATAGATTCACATAGTAATCAACGCTTTCTTTATTACCTGCATGACCACCACAAGCAATATTAGCAATATCTATATATTCAACTAACTTATCATCAATAGGATGAGCAACACCCCTCTCTCCTAAATCACAGTTTATCAAAAGCATCACTTCTCCCTAAAAATTATCTTATCACCAGCACTAAAGTTAGAGAAATCCCTAAAATTAGATACTCCTATAATATTCCAACCACTCGGCGATTGCTCAGGAAAAATAGTTGTTTGAGAACCTCCAATTGCAACAGATCCAGCAGGTATTCTATTTCGTGGTGTTGCTAAGCGAGGTGCACTTAAACTTTTGTCTAAACCAAGTAGATATGGAAAATATGGCTTAAAACCTAACATCGCAATATGGTATTCAACCTGAGTATGTCTTTTTATAATCTCAGATATTTCTATTCCTAAAATCTCAGATATTTTGTGTAAATCCTCACCACTATAGTCAACCGCTATATAATGTGTTTTTGAATCAATAATGGCACTAAAATCTATAGATTCAGTTTTGGCTAGAATAGCTTCCTGCAAACGATCAAGATCTTTATAATCAAAATGAAACGCTATTGAATTATAAGATGGAACAATATCATAGATACCAAACTTGTGACAAAATGCTCTATCTCTAATAAAAGACTTATAGATATTTAAAATTTTGAGATTATCATCTAAAGATAATTTATTACTGATATTGTAAATAAAGCAGTTTTCACTCAAAAAATAATAACTCATTAGCAACTACCTTAAAGAAACTCTTTGAGTACTAGTTATCGTTTATTATAGACTTTTTAAGATTTTCTGGCTCGAATTTATATAGCGTTATCAAACCAACAAGCGCACTTATACAAATCATGCCCACAGCCATATAATCAGATATAGAGTAAGCTAAAAAGAAACATAAGAATGGCAATAAACCACCAAACACACCAAAACCAATATTATAAGCTAAAGCAAATCCAGTATAACGAATCTCTCTAGGCAAACACTCTGTAAACAACACCATAATATTGCCATAGAATATTCCAAATATTGCTCCCATAGTCACAAAGAAGACTATCAATAAATCGCTATTAGCTTTATATAACGCATACATAGGAAGTGAGATCACAAGCATCAAAACAAGACCAAACGCAGTAATCGTTTTTATTTTAAAATACTTAGTAAGTCTAGCAGCAATATTACATGTAGCGATAAACATAATAATACTAATAGTTGTCAGTACTGCGACATTAACATCTGCATGACCTAATATTTTCTTAATAATATTAGGTAAAATTGTAATCTGGAAGTAAGCAACAACTGCGCCAGGAAAGCATAATAAAATCATATATATTAAACTTTTATAGTTTTTAAGTATCACTTTAGTTAGACTCACATTTGATTTTTCAGGCTCTTTTTCATCGCCACTATGCTTAATGAAAAACGACAGAACAACCAATATAATTGCTATACCAAAAAGTATTCTCCAGCCACCATTTGCCATAGTCTCATCTGGAATTAGATATCTAATAACTTGAAAAGTTACAATCGCTAACAATATCCCTCCAAAAGCACTAGTTATAACATTTACACCAGCTTTAGCCTTACCTAATAATGTTGACTCTGCCTCAACAAGAATAACAACTGAACCACTATACTGACCACCTATAGCTATACCTTGTAAAATTCTAAAAGCAACTAAAAGTAAAGGAGCCAAAATACCTATAGTTGCATACGACGGTAATAATGCCATCCCAACAGTAGGTACCCCCATAAAAAATGCCGCTAATGCTAAAGCTGTAGAGCGACTTTTTTTGTCCCCAATATAGCCAAATATTATTCCACCAAGAGGTCTCGCTAAAAATCCTGCAGCAAATGCCCCGAAGGCAGCTAAAAATTTTATAAAATGATCACCTGGGAAAAATGCTGCACCAATATATCCTGCACAAAATGAATATACAGTAAACTCATACCACTCTGCTGAGCTTGCTAAAAGTACTAATAATTTTTTCATAAAAAGTATTTATTTTTTTGTCCGATTCTTTTATTTAAATATATTTTTCAAAAGAAATACACTTTTTTGAGTCTTTTTATGAGTTTTTTTAGAATTTAATTTTTATGAAAAAAGAGAAAAACGGTAATTACTTAAGTCTTACAACTAAGACATCAACATTAGCTTCATGTAAGATACTATTTGCTGTAGAGCCTAAGAAAAATCTACCAATAGCACTTCTTCTATGACTTCCCACAACTATCAAATCATTTTTATTTTCAGCTGCTTTTTCTAATAAACTGTTCGCGATACCACCAATCATCACAGACTTCTCTCCAGTGATACCATTTTTATCTGCAAACTTCTCTATTGCATGCTCAACCCTCTCTGTTTCATATGTCATCAAAGAGATACTATCATTTGGTATAACAAACGCAGTATCAATTTTTGAACCATACAGCTTTGCAACATCTTTTGCCTTTTCAACAACGGAACATGAGTCATTTTCAAGATCAGTAGGTACAAGAAGCCTTTGATAGTTATGCGCTTTACTTGCTTCTTTTTCATTCTCACTAACTCTCACCGTTAGCACATCACATTTTGCTTTATGTAGAACAGCATTCGCTACTGAACCTAGAAGTAAATTTATACCATGAGTTGCGTGAGAACCTAAAACTATCACATCGCAACTGCTCTCTTCAGCATAATCAACGATTTCAACTGCAGGGTTACCAACAAGTACTTCATGCTCAACCTTGATACCTGAAATCTTAGCTACAAGCTTATCTAAAGCTTCTTTTGCTTCTTGCTCTATAGAGTGTTGAAAATCAACTATAGATGGTGCAAATGGAGCTACACAATCAATAACTGTAACAACCTTTAAAACTTCTGTATTATTCTTTTTAGCGAAGTCTACTGCAGAGTTAATAACGATGTCTGCATTTTCATAAACATTCACAGCTAATAAAACTTTTTTGTATGCCATTAGGATTCTCCAAATTTGTTCTTCCTTCAATTTCCATTATAACAAACAAAAATAAAAAATCATTTAATTACGCATCAAATCTTGGTTTTATAAACAGCTTTAAAATAATGCCAAATCTCATTTGTTAGATGCTTCTCTAACTCAAAGATATACTCAACAAACTTTTTTTCAGCAATTATTTCTTTAGCAACTAGACACTTAGCAACTATACCAAGATAAATATAACTATTATCTTTATTTACTCGTGCAAAAACATAGCTTTTATATCGATTTTGGCTAAGAGCATTTTCTAAACGATCACCAAGAGTCTTACCTTTTTTTGAGTAATATGAAAAGGTCTGTTTTGAGAGAAACTTATTATCATATATATCAAATTTTTTACTCTCATCAAATGTCATAAACAGTAGTACTTTATCTTCAAAAGATCTATATCCAGCAAGATTAACTCCTCCATTGGCATAATCTTGATTAAATAGATAGGCAATTTCTTTTTTAGAGTATTTTGCATATAACGATAATCCATGAGACTTATTTAGATTATATTTCTGAAAATAAACTAACTTGTTATACTCTATTAGATCCTTAATTTGCTCATACAAGAATCTGCTTTCATCGATAGCATCTGATATCAGTAGCCTAATCTCTTGTTCATCCACAGATATTAGAGGCTCATAATCTGCTCTACCGGCATTTACTGTAAATATTTTTAGAGACAAATGCTCTAGTGCATTTGCAAAACTTATAATATCAAAATCACCTAAACTATTACGTAACACTTTCTCTAAATAAGCCTTACTCATAGTTTTCGATTTCAAAAGCTCCTCTAAAATTAAAATTTCATAAAGCCTTTTTGCTGGGGTAAACTCCTTAGAAATAAACTTTATAATATTGTATTGTCGTTGATTTAAACTCACTACACTTTCTTTAAAAGCCAACAAAATATCATAATAAGTATCTTTAGTCGATAGAATGACCTCTGGTGAGATAAAGTTATATTCCTGAAAGTCTACTAATCTAGGAATTCTACCTAGTTCTTTCTTTAACTGAACATAATCTTTTTTTATATTTTTTAGTTGCGAGAAGTTTGTCCTTTGAATATTTTTATAGATTATTTCCTTAGCAATATTACTAAAGGTAATTGTGCTTTCACCAGCTAAATAATTATTTGGTGAGACTACAAACTTTTTAAGCTCGTCCTTGTCATAACTATTATCTCCACTTAATGCCACAGGAATGAGAAAATTGTTGTTATAATTTGCGATAAAGTCCAAAATCACAACAAAGTCTTTAGACTTATACTTACGCAGTCCACGCCCTAATTGCTGTATATAGACTATAGCGCTTTGAGTAGGCCTTAGAAGGATAACCTGATTAACACATGGAATATCAATACCCTCATTAAAAATATCTACTGTAACAATAATCTCAAGTAACCCACTCTCAAGTTCACCAATAGTTTCTTGTCTTACACGCTCTGAGTCTTGACTTGATAAAGCTTTAGCTTTGATACCTCTTTGACTGAGCTTAGTCGCAAGCTGTACTGCCTCATCAACATTACTAACAAACATTAAAACTGATCGCGATTTGCCACTATAACCATAAAAATTAGCCTTATCAATAATATGCTCAACTCGTTGGTCACTAATTAATTTAGAAAAATCCTTCGCAAAAACCTGCTCTGATTCTAAATAAAAATCCTCTATAGCAAAATAGTGAAATGGACAAAGAAAATTATATTCTAATGCCTGATGAAGCCTAATTTCATAAGCAATGTTATAATCAAAAAGCTTAAAGATATCAGCATTATCACTCCGCTCTGGAGTAGCAGTCATCCCAAGTAAAAATTTTGGCTTAAAGTGTGATAAAACTTTTTTATAACTTTGTGCTTCTGCATGATGAACTTCATCAACTATAATATAGTCAAATTCATTTGTCTCAAAGCTTGCTAATGTTTTAGCGTTTTTTAGCGTTTGTACCGTAGCAAATAGATAACCTGCAGGATCTTTAACTTCTCCTGTATACAAACCAAGTGTTTTATCTTTTATTACTTTTTCAAAAGTCTCTTTTGCCTTTATTGCAATATTTGTACGATGTACTATAAACAAACACCTTTTCGGCTTTACTTTTGCTACATCAAAAGCACTTAAAAAAGTTTTTCCAGTCCCAGTGGCACTAATTATTAATGCTTTATTTTTGCCTTGCTGTCTTAATCGATTCAGATTCTCAAGTGCATCTTGTTGAACCTTATTGGGAGATATTTTAGTGTCGATAGATCTATAGCTAGCAATATCACTACTTATTTGTTGATATATTTGACTGTATTCCTGAATGATATCTCTAACATATTCTGCTTTAGCAAAAAGATAATCAAATTCTGCTAAAATTTGCTCCGTTGTTGAGTCATTATTAGAAGTTTCAAAAAGCAGATTCCATTCATTATTTACTGTAAGTGCTGACTGAGTAAGGTTTGAGCTACCAAGAATTATTCGCCAACTATCCTTATTACGAAAAAAGAAACCTTTGGCATGGAAGTTATCATCGCTAAGAACTTTTAGCTCGATGTTATCAAATTCCATGAGCTTCTCAAGAGCTTTAGGTTCTGTAAAATTCAGATAACATCCTGTTAAGATTTTTCCTTTTACGCCTTGAGTGTTTAATTGACGCAAAGTCTCTAAAATACAAATAACTCCACCTAAAGTCATAAAAGCAACACTTATAACAAACTCTTCACAATCTTCAAGTTGATCAATAATTTCAGTAAGTATCTTAGAACTTTTAGAGTTTGTAAGAAAGCGCTTTGTATCGTGAGGCATTTGTGGCTACATTTTTACAGGTACAGTTGAATCGAGATTTTTTTGACCATTTTGACTTTTACCCCAACAATATAGATCATTTGTATCTTTTTCAATACCACAGGTATAAGTAGTCGCCATGCTTAATCTACTAAATTCGATATCTGTCTGGACCTTCTGTGGTTTATCAAAAAGACCTTTTTTACCATTACCAACCTCACCATTACTTCCATCACCCCAACAATATGCATGACCCTCTTCATCTAAAGCGCACGCATAGTGAGCTTTTGTATACACCTTCTTGAAGTTAATACTATTATCTATGTCTACTCTTAAAGGCTTTTTGACTTTTTTCGCACCAGTATCACTTCCTAGCTGTCCTCTCTTATTATCACCCCAGCAATAGACATCATTATTATCATCAAGGGCACAGTTAAAGTCATCACCCTTACTCACACCTTTGACATCCTGAAGTTTTTTATAATGTCGAGATATCTTTTTAGCCACATCTTTGTCTTTAAATTTAGGGGTTTTAATCTGATAATCTCCGCATCTTACTTCTCCAGAGCTGGTAAAAGAACAATTATAATTTTCTGAATCATCCTTACTAAAATCATGATTATATATTTTTATTTTCGCATCATTTCGATAGCCCTGATTCTTGACCGCAAAGTTTCCTTCAGTCGAGTAATCATGGTCATCAAAAAAAGTTTGAGTAAATGTAGGATTAGAAAAGCCAATACTCCAAAAGAGCATTGAAGCCAACCAGAAAATTCTTTTTGTCATAAGTAAATTTTAATTTAAAGCTACTAATATAATATTAAGTAATAATCAAACAAAATACTAGTAATTACGCTTTAGACGGAAATATTTTTTGCTCGCAATAGCGAAGAAAACCAAAGAATCTCTCTTCTTTTGTGTAATTATCTCTATCAACATAGGGACTAGTTATCAGTATCGGATAACAACCTGCTATCAAGCAAGCAAGACATCCTGTTAACAACCTATCATCAACAAGCGCTAACTCACCAGGCTGGCAACCAACCAATTCTAGTATTTTATTAAGACCATCTGGATAAGGTTTTTTTGCAACACCAGATATAAATCTTATCTGAGGAAAATGTTTGTTAAAATATTTTAGTCGTTCTTGAGTAGGCTTATTAGAAAGAATAAAAACTCTATCTTCTGAAAATTTAGTAACAAATTTCGTAAGCCAACCCATAACTTCAGGATGCATTTCAGGCTTACCGTGACTTGCTAAAACCCCATCAAAATCTAAAGCAAGATATTTTACTTGATTCTTAACTAGCATCTCTGGAGTTAAATTTATTATAGTCTCCAAATGATTAGTATCTGATAGCCTAAGAGCTTTTCGCCATTTAAACATCTGACCTAAAGTATAAAACACGCGCTGTAGCATAATATTTTATTTTTATAGTTTTATATTTATAGTATAGCAACAAAACAATCTATTAGCACAAATGTGTTTTTGAATTTATGCTAACCAAAATTCTTAAAAATTTATATATATATCTAATTTGTATACTAAGCGTCTCCTTAGGTATCAGCTCACAAATAGAAAATACAAGCTCTCAAAATTATTTCAATAACGCTGTCAGTCTTGCAAAAGAGCTCAAAGATAAAAACATCTGTGGTACGGATAAAAAATATTCTTTAGAGGAGTTCTATAAAGGTCTAAGAGATAGAATAAATAATCAAGATAGTATTTACTTAAAAGATTATGATACAGAAAAAGTTAGTTTCTCGATGGGGTATAGAACTGGTGAAAGTAGCCTTAAAAAAGGCTTCTTGTTTACTCCCAAACCGAAAAATGATCTATACAATCCACAAGCGGTTATAGCTGGAATATCTGATCATTATAATAGCGCTAAACCAAAATTTAAGCTTATAGAAAACACAAAACTCAGAGAAATACTAAAAAGCAATACTCAAGCTCTTCCTAAAGATATCAGCAAAGATCAATTTAGCTATAGCTTAGGTTTTAATTTGTTTAAAATACCTAAAAATCATAATCCATCAACTCTAGATGAAAAATCATTTATTAGTGGCATGAAGGCAGGTTTAAATAACAAAAAATATACTCTTTCAAAACAGCAAGCAGCTGAGCTTAGTTATATCATGGGCGCATTCTATAGCACTAATCTAGAAAACCAGCAAGATAAAGACTCTTTTTTAAAAGGCTTTGAAAGCCAGCTTCCGAAGAATATTCAGAATCAATATGCTAAGAGTACAAATACAGAGATTCAAAATCAGTAAATAAACTAACCAGTTACTTCTTTTTTTATGACCAATGCCCTTTCGTATATATCGTTCTTTTTTGCACCAGTTAGTTTAACTACCAGCTTCACTGCTTTTTTGACGGGAATATCTTCAAGCAAATCTTTTAATAGGTCATCGATATCAACTTTTAAATTGTTTTGCTCGTCAACCTCGCCATTATTACAATCAATAATAACGACAAACTCACCTCTTACGACATCTTTATTATCCTTAAAAAACTTATGCACGTCTTCTACTGAACCAGCAACAAATTTTTCAAACTGCTTGGTAAGTTCCTTAGCAACAACGATATTATTATGAGGCATTATCTCTAACAAATCATTCAAAAGATATGTAATCCTATGTACAGACTCATATATTACTATTGTTGTATTTGCTTGTTGGAAGTCACGGATTTGTTGCTGCCTTTTAGTTTGTTTTGCTGACAAAAATCCTTTAAACATAAAACTATCAGACGGTATGCCTGCAGCAGATAGTGCTGTGATAACAGCACTAACACCTGGTATTGGAATTACTTTATGACCGTCCTTGCGTAAGCTCGCAACTATTTTATAACCAGGATCTGAAATTAATGGTGTACCTGCATCACTTACCAAAGCTATGCTATTATCATTACCTAAAAGCTCTTTGACATACTCAACTCGTGACCCTTCATTAAAATCATGGCAAGAAATTAACTTCTGATTACCACGAATATTAAGGCTAGCCAATAGTTTAGCTGTCATTCGTGTATCTTCTGCTAGAATCACATCAACATCACTCAGAATGTTCATAGCTCTGTAAGTTATATCTTGTAAATTACCAATAGGCGTTGATACAACATAAAGAGTTCCTTTTTCTATACTATTCACCTATCATACCCACCAAATTTGTAATATCTCCCGCTCCTTGAATTAGCAAAACCGTATTATCATCCACAAGCTTCTCTAAGAGAGAAAGCACATGATCAAAACTATCAGCCATAAGCGCTTTGGGGATATTTCTGATAAGATCTTGGCTCTCAGCTCCCTGTATGACCTGCTCTCCCGCTGAATATGTTGGAAGTATTATTAGCTGATCGGCTAAAGATAAGGCTTTTGACCAGTCTGTTAACAAATCCCTATTGCGCGTGTATCTATGTGGCTGAAAGACATGTATTATTTTTTTATCCGGATACCTATCTCTCACAGCTCCAATGCTACTTATAACTTCTACAGGATGGTGTCCATAATCATCAACAACAGGAATCTCATGACCCAATATTCGCTTAGCATATATATCAAACCTTCTCACAACACCTTTCACAGTAATTAATGCTTTATAAATATCCTCATACCTAAACCCCAGGTCTAGACATGTTATTACACATGCTGCAGCATTTTGAACATTATATTTGCCAGGCAACTCTAATTTAAAATCATATTTGCTAGACTTATATTCAATAGAGAACGAGGTTAAGCTTCCACTTACCCTGTAGTCATATATTTGAGCACTTGCGTTTGTAGCAAACCCATAAGATACAATATTTCCTATTACTTGTGAACGATACCTCTCTAGCAAATCATTGCAACCATAATCATCAACACACAAATATATATTTTCGATACTTTCTTTCATCAAAAAATTTGCAAAGTTCTCAAGTAAATTGTCATAGCTATTTTTATATGTCGACATATGATCAAGATCAATATTCGTAACTATTGCGACATTTGGGTTTAGATATAAAAATGAAGCATCACTTTCATCCGCTTCTATAACTAATCTGTCGGTACCATTAACCTGAATATTAGAGTCAGCATATTTAACTACACCACCAACAACAAAACTACTAGTTGTATCAAGCTTACATAGCAATGTAGCTAAAATACTTGATGTTGTAGTCTTACCGTGAGTTCCGGTGACTGCGATGCTATTCCTAAAATCTTTCATTAATAACGCTAGAAACATCGCTCTTTGTAAACACTGCACCCCTAAAGCACGTGCCTTTGACAACAATGAATGGCTATCAAGAATTGCACTTGAGTATACTACAGTATCATAGACTGAAACATCAATACTAGTGGAACTTGAAAATATTGAAATACCTGAAGATTCTAGCTTAGCAGTTAGCTTATTCGGTACACTATCATAACCAGCAACATCTGCACCTAACCTTTTGGCTGCAATGGCCAGCGCTGAAACTCCAATACCACCGACTCCAAGGAATAATATCTTTTTTTTCAACTTAACCTTCAGAAGCAGTTATGCTAGTAGATACCACATAGAAATATTCTAGCACAATGACTACATTAGTCATAATCCTCGCCAATACTTAAATACTGCAAGACTAAGCTCTTTTAACATTCCTTTACCATCTGCAGCCTTAATACCGTTATCTTCGCACCATTTTGTGAAAATAGTCCCACCATCTAAACTATACATCAAATCATAAGCAAATGCGTTTCTATTAAAATTTGTTTTCTGTAAAGGGAGCAATTCACCATAAATACTTGATGATGTTGAATTAATCACGATATCAAAAGACTGTTTGATATCATCAAAATCAATCACATTTATTTTAGTTTCTGATCTGAATAAATCTTTTATCACATCTGCCTTTACTTTGGTTCTATTAGTAATACTCACGGATAATGGGAACTCTTTGATAACTGCTGCAATAACTGCTTTGGCAGCTCCTCCGGCACCTACAACAAGAACCTTTTTACCTACGAAACCTATTTTGTAATTATTCTTAATATCATTAACTATACCCAAACCATCGTAGTTTAGAGCTATCATTTTACGATCTTCGGTAAAAACAACATTACTAGCAGCTTTAACAGCCTTAGCAGTATCATCTGCATCATCTGCCAAATCGTATACTTTTTCCTTATGTGGTACAGTTACACTTAACCCTTTAATTTGAGAGTTATCACGGAACTCTTGAATCTTTGTTGCTAGATTCTCTGGCTTAATTTCAACAGCTGTAAAAAGTATATCTTGATGATATTGCTCAGCTAATTCCATCTGAATTTTGGGAGATAAACTATGTTTAACCGGATAACCAATTACATGATACAAATCTTGCATAAAATTAAAAAAACCTTGTAAATTTTGTATGAATTATATCATAGCAAGAATCATTAACTTGAATACTGGAAAGAAAATAAATATTATATAAGTTATATAAATTGACATACTTATTATGAGAAAATGAAAAAAATATGTACTTTCTTTGTGGCTGCGTTGTATGTTTCTATTGGTTTTTCTGCAAATGCCACAATAGACAATAGCTTAGCTAGTAGTGGTTCTGATGTTAACGTTAATCCTGCCCTAACGGAAGCTAACTCAGTTAAACCCAGCGATCATACAACGCCTATGGCAATGAATGCTACACCATCCCCTTTAAGTAAGGAAGCTAAAGAGGGTAACATACCAGCCATAGACCAACCTAAGCAACAAGAACAACTAGTTGGCTCAAACTCCGCAACTTGGACACCTGCATACCTCAGCGTCAAAAAGTTCAAAAAATGTTTAGAGGTTGAAAACTATAGAGGATGGCAAGGTTACTGCTTCCCCTCTGAAAAACCTAAAAACTGTCCTGATAAATCTTGGAAACAATTATCAGAGATGAATCTAATACCATGCTCCAACTCTAGCAATTAGTATTTGACTAACTAAGGTTTTTTCTATAGAATACCGAAACTATTTCTGTAATGTATTAAATAAAGATTAGAATTTTAAAGAGGAAATTAAAATGAAAAGAACATTCCAACCTTCAAACTTAAAAAGAAAAAGAACTCATGGCTTCCGTGCTCGCATGAAAACATTAAGCGGAAGAAAAGTTATTAGAAACAGAAGAGCTAAAGGTAGAGCAAAGCTTGCAGCGTAACTTTTGCCTAACAAAGCAAAATATACTCGATAAAAGTGAGATTAAACAAGCCTTTGGTAATGTAGATAAAAAACTCAGTACACTACATTTCACATTCTTTTTAAGTCACAGAACTCATAAAGAGCCAGGTATTTGTGCAATCTTACCAAAAAAAAGCATCAAAAAGGCTACTAAAAGAAATCTTTGTAGAAGACTTATTAAAGAGTCTTTTCGTTTACACAAAGATATCTTAGAACACAAATGCTTGATAGTTTTAAGTAAAAAACCAGCTGCTCAAGCGACTAAGGAAGAATTGTGGCACTCGATAAAAAATTTCGAAAATTTTTTAAAAGAATTACACTAGTTCCTTTTATAGCTCTAATCAATTTATACCGCTATTGTATAAGCCCCTTTATACCTGCTAGATGCAGATATTATCCTACTTGTTCAGAATATGCTCTAGAAGCTCTAAAAACTCATGGTATACTAAAGGGATTATATTTAAGTACCCGTAGGCTCTTAAGATGTCATCCGTTTGCAAAAAGAGACTACTACGATCCGGTTCCTTGTAAAAATAAAAAGGTTAATAATAAACAATGAAAGCTAATCATATAAGAATACTACTATTAGTCACGATAGCTATAATGCTTATCTCATTGATGGGTAGATGGGAGCAAACTTTCCCATCAAAAAGCAGTCAATCACAAACGACTCAAACTCAACAAGACAATAGTCACTACAATAGTGATGATACTCCTGCCACAACGAATGTGTCAACATCTGATGCAAAAGCATCATTAACGAAAACTACAAGTTTCTCAAAATATGATGATGCTAAAAGCGTAACTATTAACACAGATGTATTCAAAAATCTTAAGATCAGCTTACTTGATGGTGCTATTATTTCAGCATCATTAGAAGATTATAGCATTAGTCTTGATGATAAAACCCCAATGTCTCTGCTTACAAATAAGCAAGGTTCAGAATATATTGCTAAAAGTACTATTGTTATCAACAAAAAGCCTATTGATGTCAATTTTGAAAGCCAGGGAATCAAAAAAGAAAATGGAAAACAGATACTAACTCTTACTGGAAATGTTGATGGGTTAGAAATAACTAGAACATATACTTTTGATGATGCTAAATACAATATATCTGTATCTCAGGATATTAAAAATACAACTTCAGCGCCTGTAAATGTTATTATTGATGACTCATTAGCTAGAGACTTTAATCCAGCAGGCGATAGCTTTAGCCTATTAAATGCTCACAGCTATACTTTTACTGGTGTCGCTTACTCAACAGCTAATGACTCTTTCAGAAAAGAGTCTTTCAAAGACATTTCAAAAACTAACGGTCAGCCAACGGTTATAAGTAGTCAAGGTCTAGGTTGGGTTGCTTTCATACAACATTACTTTATGAGCGCTTGGATTCCACAATCAAATGACTCAAAAATTTACTATAAAAACCTGAACAATGATGTATTTGAAGCAGGTGCTTACACTGGACTTTCGATCGCACCTGGTCAATCAGAAAATATAGACTCAGTACTATATAGTGGACCAATTATTAAAGCCAACTTAGTAGATTTAGCTCCTAACCTAGAAAAAACTCTAGATTACGGAATGTTATCATTCTTCTCAGAGATAATTTTCTGGGTGATGAATCACATACATTCACTAGTAGGTAACTGGGGCTTAGCTATTATCCTTGTAACCTGCCTGATTAAGCTCATATTCTATCCTCTTTCTGCTAAGAGTTATCGCTCTATGGCAAAAATGAGAATGTTACAACCTAGAATCAAACGCTTACAAGAAACATATAAAGATGATCGTCAGGCTCTAGGTAAGAAAATGATGGAAATGTATAAAGAAGAGAAGGTAAACCCTCTAAGTGGTTGTTTACCTATGCTTATACAGATTCCTATTTTCATTTCACTATACTGGGTATTGCTAGAATCTGTAGAGTTAAGACAAGCTCCATTTATCTTCTGGATTCATGACTTATCTATGAAGGATCCTTACTTTGTATTACCTATACTTATGGGTATATCAATGTTCTTACAGCAAAAACTATCTCCAGCTCCTGCAGATCCTATGCAAGCTAAGATAATGATGTTCTTACCTGTGATATTTACATTCTTATTTGCTTCATTCCCATCTGGTCTAGTACTATACTGGCTAACTAACAACGTAATCAGTATCTTACAACAATGGATTATTACAAGACATTACCAAGCTACTCATAAAAAGTAATATGGATAAATCTCTACTTAAACCAAAATATTGGGGACTTTGGTTAGCTATTTTTATTGCTAAAATCTTAGTTAACACCCTGTCTTATAAGACTCTGATGCGATTAGCTATATTTATTGGCAAAATAGCAAAACCTTTAGCTAAAAAGCGTAATAAAGTAGCTTATATTAATCTAAAAATAGCTTTCCCAGATAAATCTGAAACTGAAATATTAAAATTAGTAGATGAGAGCTATAAGTCTGTTTGTATGGCCGGATTTGAAAGCTTAATAGCATGGTTTATGTCAGATAAGAATTTTAAAAAAATAAATGTAGATGAAACGGAATTTCAATCTTTTATTACTACTCATGAAAACTTAGATAAACCCTTAATGTCTCTAGGTTTTCACTTTCACACATTAGAGATAGCAGGTAGATATTGTGGAGACAAATTTAAGCCATTAAGCCTTATGTATCAGAAGCATAAAAACCCTGTAATGGAACACATAATCACTTCATCTCGATTAAAATATGTAGATAAATGTTTTGAGCGCAAAAATATGCTTACCATGATAAAAAGCTTAAGATCGAAGATGACTCTTTGGTATGCTCCTGACCAAGATTTTAAAGAACATAGTATTTTTGTACCTTTTTTCGGAAAACTTTGTTCTACATTAGTAGTCACCCCATGGTTAGCTCGGAAAACCAAATCTATAGTAATCCCTACATATTACGTTAGAAATAAAGACTTATCTGGATATAAGCTCATATCTGGCGAGCCAATGGAGTTTTCTGGGGATGATTATAAAGATGCTTTGCTTATTAATCAGTTTCTTGAAAGAGCTATTCGAAAATACCCTGAGCAGTACTTATGGCAACACCGTCGCTATAAGACAAGGCCACCAGGAGAAGAAAAGATTTATTAATGTTTATGATTAAAAAAGTGTATGTTAAAATAGGTTTAATATTTTAATTTAAAGATACTAATGAAAAATAACAAGCTTAAACCGAAAAATTGGGGTATTTGGGTTATTGTAGGTATAATGAACTTTGGCTCCAAATTACCTCTTTTCACTCATAAGTATGTAGTGCTTGCTATTGGTATTGTTATTAAACCACTCTTAAAAAGTAGAAATCGAATTGCTCGAGAAAATTTAAAGATTGCATTCCCAGAAAAGTCTTTGAAAGAAATAAATAAACTTGTTGATAAAAGCTATTATTCTATGGTTCTATCAGGAGCTGAAACTACTGCCGCTTGGTTTTTATCAAAAAAAAGGTTCAGTAAAATAGAGTTCGAATGGGAAGAAAACTCATTAGAGATCTTTAAAAGATATCATGAAAACCCGAATACAAATGTTATATTCCTAGGTTTTCACTTTCACTGTATAGAAATAGTTGGACGTTATGTAGCAGAAAATCATCCTCCTCTTACAGTTATGTACCAAAAGAACACCAATGATCTTCTTGAAGAGCTAATCAAAAAATACCGTGAAAAAAACATCTATAGATGTCTAGATAGTAAAAACTTAATAAGTGTTATTAAAAGCTTAAAAAGAGGCTACTCTATGTGGTACGCTCCAGATCAAGACTTTGGTTTAGAAAGCACTGGACTTGAAAACTCTATTTTTGCTCCATTTTTTGGAACTTTATGTTCAACTTTGACAGTAACTCCATGGTTAGCTGAAAAAACAGACTCTGTAGTATTACCTGTATATTATGTTAGGGAAAAGTGCCTAAAAAAATATAAAATAGTAATGGGAGAACCTCTAGAGTTCACAGGAGATGCATATAAAGATGCTGAAATAACAAATAAGTTTTTAGAGGATGCTATAAGTAAATACCCAGAGCAATACTTATGGCAACATCGTCGCTATAGAACTAGACCAAATGGCGAACCTCAAATATATTAAAGTAGTGTTGATATGCCGATAAATAATAAAAAAAAAGGATTTTCATTAGTTGAGTTGATGGTTGTAATCGCGATAATAGCAATTCTCGCATCAATTGGCATACCAATGTATAACAACTATATACTGAGAAATCACCGAACTGAAGCAACCTCTGAGCTGCTTTCAGCAGCTAGTGCGGCTGATAATTTTGAAATCCGTTTTGGGTCTTTTCCTTCTGGTAGTACGATAAGTAGCTTTTATCATGAAAATACTCAAAATAATTACTATCGCCTTACATACTGCTCTGGTGAGCCGGAGTGCCCAGAAGTTAGCTATGTATTAACGGCAATTGCTCAGAATTCACAAACAGCTGATACTCCATGCAGAAATATAGAACTTGAAGTTGATGGGGGTATTGTAAATAAGACTCCTCAAGAATGTTGGAATTAGAATCTTACTAAACTAAATAAGGATTTAAAAATGGCTAGTTATAGTACTAATGAGTTTAAGGGTGGCCTGAAAGTTTTAATCGATGGCAACCCAATGGTTATTATTGAAAATGAATTTGTAAAACCGGGTAAAGGACAGGCATTTAATAGGGTTAAACTAAAAAACCTATTAAATGACAGAGTAGTTGAAAAAACTTTTAAATCTGGCGAATCTGTTGAGGCTGCAGATGTTGAAGAATTATCTGCTGTTTACTCATACTTTGATGGTGAGTGCTATGTCTTTATGCATCCAGAAACTTTTGAGCAATATATGGTTTCTCAAGATGCTCTTGGTGAAACAAAAAAATGGCTCAAGGATCAAGATGAATATCAAGTAATTCTTTTTAATGGCCAACCCATCTCCATCATCCCTCCGAACTTTGTCAACTTAGAAATTATTGAGACAGATCCTGGTCTTAAAGGTGATACTGCAGGCACAGGTGGCAAACCAGCAACACTATCTACTGGTGCGGTAGTTAGAGTGCCTCTTTTTGTACAAACTGGTGAAATCATAAAAGTTGACACTAGAACTTCGACCTATGTATCAAGAGTAAAGGATTAAGCAAATGCAACCTACAGATAACTTGATCTGGATTGACCTTGAAATGACGGGGTTAGATGTTGATAGTTGCGCAATTATTGAAATAGCTACAATTATTACAGATAAAGACCTAAATATCATTGCAGAAGCAGAGCCAATAGCAATCCACCAATCAGATGAAATTCTAAATACAATGAATGAGTGGTGTATAAAGGTTCATGGAGAAACAGGTCTAACTCAGAGAGTAAAAGATAGTAAGACTTCATTAAAAGAAGCTGAGCGAAAAACCTTAGATTTTATAAAACAATATGTCCCTTATCAAAGTTCTCCTCTATGTGGTAATTCAATATGGCAGGATAGAAGATTCTTAGCAAAGTATATGCCTGATATAGACGACTATTGCCATTATAGAATGCTTGATGTTACAAGCTTAAAGCTTCTCAATGAATATTGGGGGGATGGCGAGAGCTTCTATAAAAAATCTACACACCAAGCTCTAGATGACATTAGAGATTCTATTTCTGAGTTAAAGTTCTATAGACAAAAACTTTTATCTGTTTAATAGTCCATTACTGAATTTCTAAAAGTTTTTTAAATACATCACAAAAAATCTTTAACCTAGCTCAGCAAATGTGCTATGATGAAGATTAGGTATACTTGAGAGTATGCTTAGTTTCAAATTAATTTTATGAAAAACTTGAGAGGAGTTTTTATGTCGAAATTTGTCTATGCCTTTAGCGAAGGTAATAAGTCTATGCGTGATTTGTTAGGTGGTAAAGGAGCTAATCTTAGTGAGATGCTTAATAGTGGATTGCCTGTACCAGATGGCTTTACAGTAACTACAGAAGCATGCCTAAAATACTATGATGACCGTCAAAAACTGAATGATCAGGTTAAAGAACAAATTTTTGCAAATGTTGCAGATTTAGAAAAAAGAACAGGCAAAACTTTTGGTGGAGGAAGTAATCCACTACTTGTATCCGTGCGTTCTGGTGCTAGAGTTTCTATGCCAGGTATGATGGACACAGTTCTAAACCTTGGTCTAAATGATGAAGTTGCAAGAGCTATGGTAGCAAAGACAAATAACGAGCAGTTTGTTTATGACAGCTACAGAAGATTCATAATGATGTTTGCAGATGTTGTTATGGACTGTGAGAAAAAACCTTTCGATAAAATACTTGATGATAAAAAAGAAAAGAGAAATGTCAAAAATGATTGCGATCTAAGTGCTCAAGACTATAAAGATATTGTTGCAGAATATAAGAAAGTCTACAAAGATCTAGTTGGCAAAGAATTTCCTACAGATCCTGTCGAGCAACTTTTAGCAGCTGTTGAAGCTGTATTTAGATCATGGAATGCTGAAAGAGCAATCATATATAGAGAAATCAATAATATCTCGAATAACTGGGGTACGGCTGTTAACGTCCAAGAAATGGTCTATGGTAACTCTGGAAATAACTCTGGTACAGGTGTTGCTTTTACAAGAAACCCTTCCACTGGTGAGAATGAACTTTTTGGTGAGTATTTGATCAATGCTCAAGGTGAAGATGTAGTTGCAGGTACCAGAACTCCTGCACATATTTCAACTTTGAAAGACAAAATGCCAGAAGTGTTTAATGACTTTGTAAAAATTGCTAAAAATTTAGAAAATGTCTACAAAGATATGCAAGATATGGAGTTTACTATCGAAGATGGTAAGCTTTTCATGCTGCAAACAAGAAATGGTAAAAGAACTGCAAAAGCAGCTTTGAAAATAGCTGTTGATATGGCTAAAGAAGGCCTAATCACAAACGAAGAGGCTGTGATGATGGTTGAACCTCACTTGCTAGAGCAACTACTACATCCTAAATTTGATGAAAAAGCTCTTGCTTCTAAGCGCCCTCTTGGTTCTGCATTAGGTGCTTCACCGGGTGCTGCAAGTGGTAGAATATATTTTGATGTTGAATCTTTGCTAGCAGCTAAAGCTCGTGGTGAGGAAAAAACTATCCTAGTTAGAATTGAAACTTCTCCTGAAGATATAGCAGGTATGAATGCTTGTAATGGTATCTTAACTCTACGTGGTGGTATGACATCTCACGCTGCTGTAGTAGCTCGTGGAATGGGTAAATGTTGCGTATCTGGATTAGAAGCAGCTAGAATCGATGAAGATAAAAAAACTATTACTTTTGAGAGAGGTCAAGTTTTCTCTGAGGGTGATTATTTATCTCTTGACGGTACAAAAGGTACTGTATACAGAGGTATTATCAAAACTGTTGATCCTGAAGTTACTCAAGACTTTGAAGAGTTTATGAAATTTGTTGACAATGTTCGTAAGCTTCGTGTTAGATGTAATGCTGATACATTCAAAGATGCCTCTGTTGCTAGAGCGTATGGTGCTGAAGGTATCGGACTATGCCGTACAGAACACATGTTTTTTGAAGAAGATCGCATATCTTATGTTAGACAAATGATCTTAGCTAAAGATAAAAAAGAAAGACAAAAGGCTTTGGATAAGTTGCTTCCAGTACAGCAACAAGACTTTGAAGAGCTTTTTGAGGCTATGGATAATCTAGCTGTAACTATCAGATTTATAGATCCTCCTCTACATGAATTTTTACCTCATGAAGTTGATGAGATTGATGATCTAGCCCGCGAATTTAATATTAGCTACAGTGAGTTAGAAGCTCGTATAGAAGCTTTAAATGAAATGAATCCCATGATGGGTCATAGAGGCTGTAGACTCGCTGTGACATATCCAGAAATCATCGAGATGCAAACTAAAGCTATCATCTATGCGGCAATTTCAAGCAAACGTATGGGAATTGAAGTTAAACCTGAGCTTATGATTCCATTAGTTAGCACTCTTGGAGAATTCAAATTACTAAGCGGTATAGTTAGAGAAGTTGCTAACACAATTCTTAAACGTGAAAAAATAGATATCGACTATAAAGTTGGTGTAATGCTAGAAACTCCTCGTGGAGCTATTGGTGCAGGTCTGCTTGCTGAAGCTGGCAGTGAGTTCTTCTCATTCGGTACAAATGACTTAACTCAGATGACTTTTGGCTTTAGCAGAGACGATGCTAATAAATTCATTAAAGACTACCTTGAAAAGGGTATTTTAAGCTTCGATCCATTTGCTAGACTAGATCCTAAAGGTGTAGGTAAACTGATGGAAATAGCTAAAGAAGGTGTCAAAGCTGTTAACCCAAATGCTAAAATGGGTATATGTGGCGAGCATGGTGGTGAGCCATACTCTGTTGGTTTCTGTCATGATTTGGATCTTGACTATGTATCTTGCTCTCCTTTTAGAGTTCCTATAGCAAGATTATCAGCTGCTCAAGCAAAAATTTATGCTGATCGCAGATAATTAACTATCTTTTAAATTCTTCCCTTTCAAAAAATTTCACTAGTTAAGCTAAATCAAGGTTTACTCTAAAATATTATATGGCTACAATAACTATATTGAGTTTTATATAGTGGTATTTTAAATAAAATATCCTTTAATCAAAAGCTAAGGGAAAATGCATAAAAAAGTAGATTCATGTATGCAGATACGAAGACAAAAAGGGAGTAATTTCTCTATAGTCGAAGCAGTTGGTAGTGGTAAAACAGCCACTGCTATGTTTTCTCAAAAAATCAAATCTCAAAGTAACTCTTCTCAAGCACTCCTCTCCCTCAGCACAAAACTCCTCTGTCTATAATTTTAGACATTGTTGCATAAAAATATATTTTAAATAATTACAAAATATCGAGGGTCAATATGATAGATAAAATTTGGAAAAATGGCGAGATAATCTCCTATGAAAAGGCAAAAGTTGGTATAGATACTCACTCTTTGCATTACGGGTCATCTGTATTTGAAGGTATAAGATCCTATGATACTCCTAATGGTGTAGGTGTTTTAAAACTAAAAGAGCATATGCAAAGATTTATGTACTCGATGAGTGTCCTAGGCATGACGTGTAAATATACCCTTGATGAACTATGCCAAGCTGTATTAGATACTATCAGAGCTAGTGGCAAAAAATCTTGCTATATAAGACCTTTAGCATATTTTGCTGAAGGAGGAGTTAGTGTATTACCTGCGAAAGATCACCCTGTTGATATCACTATCTATTGCATAGATATGGGTAAATATATGGCTGCTGATAAAGTAGACATCAAAGTTAGTAAATATATAAGAATTCACCCTCGCTCTACTGTCTGTGATGCTAAGATTGGTGGGCACTATGTCAACAGTATACTAGCTTCTAGAGAGACTCTTGGTACGCATTACCATGAATCTCTGCTTCTAGATGCTGATGGCAATGTGGCTGAAGGTGCTGCAATGAATGTCTTTTTTGTCAAAGATAATGAAGTTATAACAACTCCATTAGGAACTATACTAGATGGGATAACTCGTAAGCTTATAATCCAAATTGCTAAAGATTTGGGCTATAAAGTTACAGAACGCTTGTTTAAAGTTGATGAGCTAATAAATGCAGATGAGGCTTTCTTCTGTGGAACTGCTGCTGAAATCACTCCTGTGGCAAGTATAGATGATAATAAGTTAAAAAGTAATGACCACACAATAACCAATCAAATAAAAGAAGTCTTTGAAAAACTTAAAAAAGGCGAAGCTTATAAAGATGCTTTAACTTATGTATAGGAGCCAGTGAAATGGATAAAAAGAAAATTTATATTTTTGATACAACTCTTAGAGATGGACAACAGTCTCCTGGAGCTGGGATGTCTTTTGAAGATAATATTGCGTATGCAGATCTTGCAGATAAGCTAAATATCGATGTCCTAGAAGCAGGCTTCCCTTCAGCAAGTAATACAGATTTTGAAATAGTAAATACTATCTCAAAAAGAATGGCTGAGAAAAACTCTAATATGGTTATTGCTGGACTATGTCAGTTAAGAAAAAACCAAGTAGAGATCACAATGGATGCATTACGTCCATCATTAGCAATAGGTAAAGCTAGAGTTCATATGTATTTGCCTGTAGATCCAAATCTAGCTCAAGCTAGTCTTGGTAGCAAAAATGATAACGAGCAGAATATCAAAAATGTTTATGAGTTAATTAAGCTAGCTAGTGATCAAGGCTTTGAAGTCGAGTTTAGCGCAGAAGGATATTCAAGACTAGGTGATACTTTTGACTATGTTACTGATGTTTTTAGGGCTGCAGTATCTGCTGGTGTTACAGTTATCAACTGTCCTGACACTATTGGTGGAGCTTGTGAGCGTGAAAATGATAACTACTTTGTCAAAAATATGACTAAACATGCTGAAATCATCAAAAAAGAATTCCCTGATAAAAATATAATCTGGTCAGCACATTGTCATAATGATTTGGGATTAGCATTAGAGAACTCTATGAACGCTGTATTTGATGGTCCTGCGACACAAGTAGAGGGCTGTATCAACGGTGTTGGTGAAAGAGCTGGTAACGCATCATTAGAACAATGTGTGATGTTTATAAACCTTTTTGGTGAACAAAAAGATTGTCATTATTATAATGATATTAATATTGCTAATTTTAAAACTATTTCAGATTTTATTGGCAAAAGAATGTTATCAAGACAACCTCACCACCCTATCACAGGTCTAAACTCAGCACGACACACTTCTGGTGGGCACACCAATGCGATACTAAAAAATCCTCTAGCATATCAGCCATTTCACCCAGAATCTGTCGGTAATGAAATTAGCTTTATTTTTGGTCCATTATCAGGTGGTAACCATGCTAAGAAAATTATCGAAGAAAATGGTTATATTTGTGATGATAAAGAAAAAGCAGCTATAGCTCAGCAAATAAAAGATATTTATCATGAGCGTAGAAAAGGTATCACAGATGAAGAACTAATACTGGCTTATAAGCAGATTAAATCTCCGATTAATGTATCAGCTATAGACTACGGTAAATCTAATGGTGAAACCTATGTTGAGCTTAAGGGAAAATTCTTTGGAAATATAGACTATAGAATTACTGATAATGGCGATAACTCAGCTCTTTCAGCACTATTAAAAGGTATACAGGAGCATATACCAGAGATAAATATTTCAGATTACTTCTCTAGGTCATTAAAAGATGCTGGGATTAACTCCAAATCTGAAACCACCATTATAATCAAAACTGGTGAAAATAGTCCGGTCGTTGAAGGGATTGCTGTAGATCAAGATATTGAGATATCTTCACTTAAAGCATTAATAACAGCAACTAATAAGCTATATATAGAAACAAACTATAGGAAATAAAATGGCAAAAAATATTATTGATAAAATCTGGGATGCTCACGTTGTAAAACATATACCTGACTTTCCTGATATTTTATATATAGATAGAATGCTTATGCATGAAGTAACATCTGCTCAAGCTTTTGATAAAATTAGAGAGTTAAATATACCTATCAATAATCCGAAATCGATTATTGCGACTGTAGATCATAGTATATCAACATCACCAATCAATAGATTAGAGATGAAAGATAAAACTGCTCAAGCTCAAGTTGAGAAATTACGAAGCAATGTTAAAGAATTTGGTATTGATTTTTATGATTTTGAAAGCCAACATCAAGGGATTGTCCATGTCATAGGTCCAGAGCTTGGCTTTACATTACCAGGTATAACTCTTGTATGTGGTGACTCTCATACTTCAACTCATGGTGCATTTGGTGCTTTGGCATTTGGGGTGGGAACATCTGAAGTTGGACATGTACTTGCTACTAACTGTATTTTGCAATATAGACCAAAGACAATGAAAGTAGAGTTTGTTGGTAAGCCGTCAAAGTCAGCTACGGCTAAAGATATTATCATGAAGCTAATCGCTAATATTGGTATTGGTGGTGCTGGTGGTTATGTCATCGAGTATGTTGGCCAAGCGATCAAAGATATGACTATGGAAGAGCGTATGACACTATGTAATATGTCGATAGAATGTGGTGCAAGAGCTGGTTTGGTTTCTCCTGATGAGAAAACTTTTAGCTACTTAAAAGGTAAAAAATATGCGCCTCAAGGTAAGGATTTTGACAAATCTGTAGAATATTGGAATAGCTTTATCAGTGATGAAAACGCTCACTATGACAAAACTATCAAAGTCGATATTGAAGGACTTGAGCCAATGGTTACATGGGGAATAAACCCTCAACATGCTATCAGTATCTCAGCTAAGATTCCAAGCTTGAAGGATATACCTACTCATCAACACAAACTGGCTCAACAAGCTTATGACTATACTAAATTTAATGCCGATGAAGATATCTTTGGTAAAGAAATACAGTGGGCATTTGTTGGTAGCTGTACTAATGGTCGTATAGAAGATATGCGCGCTGTGGCTAATGTTTTAAAAGGCAAACAGGTTGCTAAAAATGTAACTATGTATATAGTTCCTGGGTCAGAGCAAGTACGAAATATTGCAATAGCAGAAGGTTTAGATAAGATCTTTGCGGATGCTGGTGCTGAATTTAGAATGCCTGGTTGCTCAATGTGTTTAGCAATGAATGATGATAAGGTTCCAGAAGGTCAAAGATGTATTAGTACCTCAAATAGAAACTTCATCGGCCGTCAAGGTAAAGGAAGTATAACCCATCTTGCTTCACCACAAACAGTTGCTGCTAGTGCTGTTATGGGTAAGATTTGTAGTATTGATAAATTAGATAAGGAGCTATAAGAATGCAAGCTTTTAAAAAACTAACATCTAGCGCAATTCCTTTATGGCTAAGTGATATTGATACAGATATGATTATTCCTGCAAACTTTCTAACTCAAACAACAAAAGATGGTTATGGAAAAAGCTTATTCCACAACTTGAAAGAGAAAGATAGCAGCTTTGTTTTTAATAATCCTAACTATTCCAGCTCTGAAATATTGATTGCCGGAGATAATTTTGGCTGTGGTTCATCAAGAGAGCATGCTGTTTGGGCGCTAACTCAAGCGGGTATCAAAGTTATAATTGCACCGTCATTTTCTGACATATTTTTCAATAATGCTGCAAAAAATGGCTTATTGTTAATCTCATTAGACAAAGATACTGTCAAAGAATTATGTGATAAGGCAGAAGATCCAAAATTTAGTATGACTATTGATCTACAAGAGCAAACGGTGACTGTTGATGGCAATATTTATAGCTTTGATTATGATCCTTTCCGTAAAGATTGTCTGATTAGAGGACTTGATGACATGACTTATCTTATTGAACATCTAGATATAATCAAACAATTTGAACAATCACAAAGAGGCTAAAATGGAAAAAAATATTGCTATATTAGCAGGTGATGGAATCGGACCTGAAGTAATGGAATCAGCAATCAAAGTTCTTGATTCTATTGCTAAAAAATATAATCATAAATTTAACTATATAGAAGCTCTTGTTGGTGGTGCAGCTTATGATAAATATAAAAGCCACTGTCCAGAAGAAACATTAGAGATATGTAAAAAATCTGATGCAATACTTTTTGGCTCTGTTGGTGGGCCTGTTGAAGCTCAAAATGAAGAAAAATGGCAAGGCTGTGAGGCTAATAGTATTCTAGCTCTTAGAAAACACTTTGGTTTTAATATAAACATCCGTCCTAGCCAGATTTTTCCAGCACTCAAAGAAACTTGTCCACTAAAGGATAGTCGTATTGCAAATGGTGCAGATATTGAAATCTTTAGAGAACTATCTAGAGATATCTACTTTGGTGAGCATAGAACTTTTACAGATGCCCATGGTGTAAGATGTGCAACTGATATTGCTGAGTATGATGAACATACGATTAGAAATATTGTTGTGCAAGCATTTGAAAGAGCTACTCAACGCTCAAATAGACTTACATCTGTAGATAAGGCTAATGTCTTAGATACATCTCGACTATGGAGAAATATTGTCAATGAAGTGGCTAAAAATTATCCAAATGTAAATGTTAATCATATGTATGTTGATAATTGTGCAATGCAAATGGTACTTAATCCTAGTCAATTTGATGTAATGGTTACTGGTAACCTTTTTGGTGATATTATTTCTGATTTAGCATCTGTATTACCTGGTTCTATTGGCTTAGTACCATCTATAAGCTTAAATAAAGATAGTTTTGGACTATATGAGCCTTCTGGTGGTTCTGCTTATGATATCAAAGGTCAGGGCAAAGCAAACCCAATTGCGCAGATTTTATCTGCATCATTAATGCTTTCTTATTCATTTGGCTTAGTAACAGAGGCAGAAGCCATTGCAAGTGCTATCAATAAGACTCTTGAAGATGGCTTTAGAACTTCAGATATATACACTCAAGGAACTAAACTAGCCTCAACAATAGAGTTTACCGATGAGATTATAAATAGACTATAAAACTCTTATTATATTATCCTAAAGAAATGTTATTCTTCTTGGTTATACTAGTAGCTAGTCTAGCTACCAAAGCATATACGATACCTAAAATGATAGTTATTACACCTAACCATAAAAAGTAATTTTGATAGATATTTAAACTCATAATAGGATCAATCTTACCTTCTGGCATAGCTACAAGCTGACCTAGTTTACCAGATAATGCGCCGCCAAAAGCTAATGCAAGCATAAAAAAGCCCATGCCTAGCGTAACTATCTCTTTTCTAAAATAAATCGCTATCAAAGAAAAACCTAAAGCAGCAACCAACAATTCAGCTAATGCTCCAAAGAAGAAGTAGATAATCATCCAATTACCATCAATAAAGCCATTTTTCTGTGTTAGCATAATCACTAAGTATAATGTTAATGGAGCTATCCCAGCTATCACTGTACCTATAGAGTATTTATAAGGGATAGATAAATGACTTACACTCTTCTTATACAGTATTGCCAAAATAGGACTTAGAACCACTAACCAAAAAGAGTCTAGTGCTGCATAAGTTGCTGGAGAAACATTAAACCCAATCAAATTAAGATTTACATTATGGTCAGCAAACAAAACTAGTGTAGAAAACATCTGGTTATAAATGATAAAATAGATAACTGCTTCGATTACTAAAATTACACCTATTATCTGTAGTATTTTTTCTTTTTTACTCGAAGTATTTTTTGCATCATTCAGCATGTACAAAAAAGTTAATAAACAGACAACTATTATCAAATACAGAGATATATCTGTCATCTGAAATAAAGCATAACAAATAGCTATTTGTAATAAACATACCAATGAGACTAGAGCTTTAGTTTTATTGGTTATTTTTTTATTCTCTGGTTCAATATCTTTTAATAATCTTGCACGCCAAGCATAATTTGATAATGCTAAAATCATACCAATAACACAAATTATAAAAGCATATGAATAACTAGTATATTTTGCAATAATAGGAGTAAATGCTATTGCTAAAAAACTCCCTATATTTACACCCATATAATAAAGTGTAAATGCTGAATGTGACTGTGAAGGATTGTCATTAAAAATCTTTGAAATTAACGCTGTTGGAGCAGGCTTAAATAAACCATTACCAACAATAATTAATGATAACGCCCAGCTAATATGCTTAAGATCATTAGACATTGCTAATACAACATAACCTAATAACAGTAGAATTGCACCAGTAACCAAAGCATTTTTTATGCCGATAACTTTATCAGATATATATCCACCTATGGTTGGCGTAATATAAATTAATGAAGCAAATATCCCAAAAATTAGATACCCTTGTGACTCACTAATATGACTAGCTGTTATAAAAAGCATAAATAAAGCTTGGAAGCTATAAAAAGCATATCTCTCCCATAACTCTATAAACCACAATACTGAAAACTGCCTTACCTTTATATCCTTTATCAAAATCAATTCTCTTTACTAAATTTATAACAATATAATCTATAACACATTGTGCAAAATAGTAAGCCTAATTTTGTTTTAATGATTATAAATTGACTATAGATATTTAGTCACTTAAACTTTTCTTATATACTTCTTTATTGTTTTGAAAATGCTTATAACAAAACTCGATGAAAATTCTTTTAGCCTAAATGTCAAAACTAACTGTGCAATATCTTTTGACTATAATACCAATCAGCATGGGCAATTTAAGCTCTATCACAATGATACAGTTGTAGAATGTCATCCAATCCAAACAACCACATTAAAAACTAAGTATTATCATATTGAGTGGTTACTAGAAGCTAGTAAGAAATATATCCTAAAAATTGTTTGTGATACTCAAAATATAAGTATAGAGAACGGTTGGCTGTATGATGATTCTTTGCTTGAGCAGGGAGGTATCTGCTTTAGTCTAAAACATGGTAAATGGCAGTCATGTCATTCTCATGATAATTCAAATATAAGAAATACTGAGCGTCTACAATATCACTTCACTGCAAAAGAAGCTTGGTTAAATGATCCAAATGGCTTAGTTTACTTCAAGGGTAAATATCATATGTTTTACCAGCATTATCCTTATGGTAAGCATACACCAATGCTACACTGGGGACATGCAATATCTGAAGATATGGTATATTGGCAACATCTACCTATTGCTATTTACCCACAAAACGATCTTGATGATAGATATATTGGTGGTGCTTTCTCAGGAAGTGCTACAGTTATCAATAATGAGCTTTTTCTGACTTATACAGAGCACTTTGAAGATTTAGACAATACTCCAAATATCTTTATAGAAAAACAAAATCTCATCAAAAGCAAAGATGCTATTCACTTCTCAAAACCCACAACAGTAATAAATCATAAGCCAGATTTTTGCTCTTATGATTTTAGAGATACTAAAGTATGGTTTGATGAAAAATTTGGCTGTTACTACCTAATTATTGGCACCTATGCAAATGGATATCCAAGCGTTGTACTGTATAGATCTGATGATGGTGAGAGCTGGGTTTATCATAGTATCTTATTTCAAGAGAAAACTCTCTCGGGTAGAACATTAGAGTGTCCAGATCTATTTTACCTTGATGGTAAATATGTTCTTATTTTGTCAATATTTGAAACTAAAGATAAAAAGGATTTTAATTATCAATCGTATTACTATATTGGTGATTTTGATGGCAAACATTTCATACCTAAGACTCCTCTTAGATATATAGACTCTGCGAAGGAATTTTATGCTCCACAAACTTTCGAAGCTAATGGTAATAGATATGCCATAGGCTGGATGAACTGTTGGGAAGATTTTAAAAATCGAGCAAAAGAAGATTCTGCAGGTGCTATGAGCTTAATGAGACAGCTTAGAATAAACAAAGATAAACTTTTATCTTATCCTGTAGATAATTATAAAAACCTTAGAAATAAAACTATAGAAATCAGAAACTTCGATCAAGATATTGCTCTGCTTTCAAATCTAATAGAACTAAATTTAGATTTTAGCTCTAAAGAGCAATGGCAACTAAATCTTCTTAAAACTAATCAAAATCATATCTTTAATATTAGCTATCAAAATAATCAGTTAATTGTAAAAAATAACTTCTCGGAGGTCATGACAGAAGCTTCTATAGTAGATATATCATCTCAAAATGTAAGTGTAGATATTTTCTTAGATACAACTAGTATAGAGCTTTTTGTTAATAAAGGTGAAGAGTCTATTACGATGCGATTTGACCCTTCTAATATAATAGAAAATACATTACAGATAAGTGTAGCTAATAAAAATGATATAACTGTCAAGCTACATCAGCTTAGTTCAATATGGAAATGATTTAATCCTATAGTGCTTAAGAGTATCTACTTCTTCTCCGTGCAGTGAAGTTCGATTGATATTTTAATTAAATATTATTAGAATCATAAGTGTATATTAAAAAAATCAGGGTGGAAATTATGAAAAAATTTTTGATTCTTGGTGTACTTATCGCATCATATAGTGTCGCAAATGCTGAGAGTTTTCATATAAATGCTGCAAAGGAAAAGGTTAATAGTATTTGTATTATCAATAACCCTAAAGTGACAGTCGATGGATTTGTTGACGAGACAACCTCTGTTCTAGAGAAACAAGGTGTAAAAGTTTACAATGGAGAAAGCAAAGATTGTCAAGCAAATTTAGAGTATGTTGCAGATATGCATTGGATGGGTGTTAAACACTTATCAAAAGTTGATTATAAACTTTCTGATGCTAAAACAAAAGAAATCCTCGCTACTGCTGAATATGACTGTGGTAACTTTAGTTTAGATAAATATCACGCTAAAGTTGATGTTGTTGTACCTGAACTAATAGCAAAATTACTACCACAAAATAAGTAGTTTAATAAAAGACTCTATCATCTAATCTTACATTTGGTGTTTTTTGTTTGAAACTCGTCTAGCAAAGATTAATAAATTTAATAAACAATTATAGAGACTCAAAATGGCATCAATTAATACAAGTAATCAATTATCAACTTTTATAGTCCCAGAAAACTTAAAAATAAAAGCCGTAAGTATTTGTTTCATAGCCGCTTTTATTACAGGTGGTTTTGGAGCTATATTAGGACTAATATCACCCCAGATTTCTAGTCATTATCATGTAAATGTATCACATATTGTCTATATTGATGTGTTGAATATATTAGGTCTCTTGATAGGTAACGCCTTAAGCTCAAAAACAATGAGCTCTTTAGGTTGCAGAAATACCTTATTAATTGCCTTGATAATAGGCCTTATCGCTCAACTTACCATAGCAGCAGGAT
Organism: Francisella salina; assembly: GCF_000219045.1. Classification (NCBI taxonomy): domain Bacteria; kingdom Pseudomonadati; phylum Pseudomonadota; class Gammaproteobacteria; order Thiotrichales; family Francisellaceae; genus Francisella; species Francisella salina. The sequence continues at coordinate 46,519 of NC_015696.1, read as the reverse complement.
TTCCTTTATATATCTATGCTTTGTGCGCTCTTTTAAATGGTACTTGTGTAGGCTTTTTAGTTCCTGCTGTTAGTCAGACTATTCATGCAGCATACTCTAAAAGTGGCAAAAGTGAATCGCGCCTAAATGTTCTAAATTTCTTCTTTGGCGCAGGATCTGCATTTGTACCCTTTATTGGTGGTCATATAGTTGAACACTTCTCATGGCGTGCAGTATTTATAGGCATGGGATGCTTATACTTAGTGTTATTAGTAATTATATTTTTGACTAAATTTGAAGATAAAAGTTCTATCAAAATTGATAACATAGATAACAAGCTCGAATCATCTAAACCAAAACTTCTAAATCTTAGTGTAGTGCTGATTGCATTAGCGATAATGATTTATGTATATATCGAATATATTGTTTCATATTGGTTCTCACCATATTTACAAGAAGCTAAGCATTTAAAAGTCACAGATGTCGGTCTTATTATCGGCTTATTTTGGGGTATTATTGCCATTTCAAGACTGATTGTAGGACTATTCGTACTTACAAGAATTAAGCCTGCTATTTATATTATGATAAGTTCATTTATTACTTTGATAGGATTTATAATATTCTTGATTGCTGAGAGTCTTTATGGATTTATATTAGGTGGTGTAGTGTTAGGATTTGGATGTGCGGCGATGTTCCCTACACTTCTAGGCTATGGTATAAATAATGCTAATTACTCAAGTCCTAAAGTGTCTTCTTTCTTGATAATGTCTGGCTCAATCGGCGCTTCAATCTGCTTATTTATTTCTGGATTCTTAGGTCAACATATAGACAAACAGGTTCCTATTATACTTGGACCAATTTTATGTGTGATTATTATAGTTATAATTTTTATGGTGCATATAAGAAAGCTTACTTCTCAACAAAATAGAACGTAAAAGGTTTCTCTTGAGGTTTTATTTTATCTACTAATTGCACATTTTGGCACTTCTTATATATAACCTTATAGCCGAGTGTTTTGATATCATTATCTATATAACCATACTCACCACCACAGCCAGGGAAAACCATAACCATAGAGCCTTTAGAGCTTAACTTGTACCACTCTCTTACAAAGTTAGGGTGTTTACTCATAAATGCTGTCAGATAAAGTCCATAATCCCAGCTTCCTGATGCATACTCTGGGTAAGCTAAATGATTATCTTTAATTAAATTATCGGCTACTACCGCAATACCATTGCCAATGTTGTTATGCTCTATCTTATTATTTGTGAAAGTACTAATATTAAATGCAATAAAATAAATTAAATTCACAATCAAACCAAATACCGCTATCTTGTATAGAGAAATATTAGTCGTTTTTAGTCTAAATAATATATATATAGCTGGAATAAATAATGCTGTAGCACACACTAACCACTCTGTTGGTAATGCTCCATTAAACACTTCAAATAAACAAAAAATTATATATGGAACAACTCCTATATAAACTATAGCCTTTTGGTTATTGACTAATTTAGAGTCACTTCTCACTAAATTCTTTCTAAAAGCTAAATATACAAGAATAACTATAGCAACAGCAAAATTAAGTAGCTGAAATATACTATCAAATAAACCATTAAATATATTAAAAAGCATACTAGAATTAGGCTCAGCAACTCTAGCTGCTGCATAATGTATAGTGATAAAGTTAAGCTCATACAAAGAAACCATACCTGGTATTAGCAATACAAAACCAAATATAGCTGATAATAAGATATTCTTAGTATAATGAATCTTGTAATTAAATATTAAATACATCAGCATTGCGATTGCTACTATAGCTATTTGAAACTTAGCATACACTGCTAAAGCAACTATTAAAGCAGTTAAAAGCCAATAGATAGTTCTATTAGAATCTATAGCTTTTATAAAAAAATAAGCACTTGCTGTCCAAAATGGTAGCAGTATTATATTTTGATTATATTGAAGAAAAAATTCTCCCATATAAAAAAAGCTTAATAATGATAGTAAGGTAACAAAGATAGCTTCTTTATGCTCAAAATATAGCCTCATTATCTTGTATATATATAGCCATGTAACAACTATACAAATAGATGTTGCCAGTAGATTCGCTAATAATGGTGAAAAAAGTAAAACAAATGGCTTGAGGAATAGTGCTCCTAAACCTGGATGCTTATCATACATTAAACTTGGATGCATACCCCACATAATATTTTCTACAGTATCAGGAGAAATACTATAAGGAGAATGAATCAAAAGAGTTAGCCCATCCCATATCAAAAGATACAAAACGACAAAAAGAGCCAGAGGAAATATTTTTTTCATTTAGAGATTTTATTTAACAAATATTTTTGTAAGAGTATACAGATGTTTTTGATACAATTTAAGGATTGATTTAACAAAACAATATATTGATATGCTTAGTATCATACAAAGAGTAAACTGCGCAAATGTAGTAGTTGATGGTCAAAAAGTTGCTGATATAAATAAAGGTATCTTAGCACTAGTGTGTGTTGAGAAAGAAGACACTCACCAAAACTTCGAAAAAATGACTGATAAAATCATCAAGTATCGTATATTTGAAGATGATGTAGGCAAGATGAACTTATCTCTAGCAGATATTAATGGAGAGATAATTCTTGTACCACAATTTACACTTGCTGCTGATACAAAGAAAGGTAATAGACCAAGCTTTAGTAGTGGTTGTCCTCCTGAAATAGCAAAAGAAAAATTCAAAGAGTTTGTAGATATATTCAAGAATAAATATAATAAAGTCCAAACAGGAATATTTGGTGCTGATATGAAAGTGTCTTTAACAAATGATGGACCAGTAACTTTTAGTTTTAAGATTTAGTAATTAGTAAAAAATATATGATATTTATTATAGAAAATAAATGCACATTAGCGATTAGTGATTTCAAAAACAAATAGCTAGGAAATAAAATTAAATTGTTTGAACAATGTGAGTTTTTTATTTTCTATTTACTTTAAACTACGATAGCGTAGTGCTAGGCAGTTTTGCATACTTTTTCTGCTATGAAAAAAGTATGTCGCTATAGCTTACAGAGTAAGCAGCGAAAAAATTAAGATTAAGGAACCTTAAAATGCAAAAAAGAATTTGTATAATTGGTGGTAATGGTGAAATGGGTCAAATGACTCAAAATATCTTTAGTAAATTCCTACCTGAGTATGCACTAACTATTTTTGATGAAAGTGATTGGCAAACGCCCGAGCAAAAACTTGCTAATCAAGACATTGTTATATTATCTGTACCAATATATTTAACTGATGAAATTATCAAAAAAACAATACCCTATCTTTCTGAAGGCACTATATTAGCTGACTATACTAGTATCAAAAAAGAACCTTTAGATAGTATGTTAGCTAATTATGATGGTCCTGTAGTGGGTCTACATCCCATATTTGGTCCAACTATTAGCTCTCCAGATAATCAGGTAATTGTAGTCTGTGCTGGTAAACAGCAAGATAAGTATCAATACTTTATCGATGATCTAGCGAGAATTGGCTTTAGTATCGAAAAAATGACTCCCGAAGAGCATGATGAAGCTATGACTTTTATCCAAGGTATTGAGCATTTTAGTGTCTACTGTCTAGGTCTATTTCTTAAGCACAAAAATGTTGATATTCAAAAAATGCTAAAGCTAGCAAGCCCTGTATATAAAATGGAACTCAATATTGTTGGTAGACTTTTTAGCCAGGGTCCAGGCTTATATGCTGATATTATTATGTCAGATAAGCAAAGACAGCAAACTATCGCCCAATTTGCTGAATTTGTAAACTCTAATGCTGAAAAAGTATCTGATGGTGATAAACAAACATTTATCGAGAACTTCAAAGCAGTTAAAGAATGGATGGGAGATTTTGCCCCGCAATCATATAAAAATACAGATAAGCTACTGCTTAAAAAGAAAAGTTATGAATAAGTATTCAGAGCACTATATATAATAGGTATCTGCCAAATTAGTAACCCTAAGATCAATACTCCTCTCATAGCATTTTTTCTAGTTAAATTCTTAGATGTCAAAAACTCCCAAGTATGGATAACTGCCGATAGAGTAAAAAAGGTTAAGCAACATAGTAGTACAGTAGCATCAGCATAGATTCCCCATTGCATATACCAAACAAAACTAGCAACTAAAGCTACAGATAAATTATTAACACCAGATTGTAGTTGGTAAGGTCGATTTGTTTGCCTACCTAAAGATTTTGCTGATTGTTTACTAAAAAATATCCCCTCTAATCCAGAGAGTCCTGATAGTGATATAACAATAATCAATGTATTATAGTGCAGTAGCTCTATAGAGTTTTGGTTAAACAGAAAGGAGACCACAAGCCACCAACAACTATTATACCAATCCTTGTAAACTCTATAATTTTTGAAATCATAAATTAAAAGCCAAACTTCCTGACAATCTCTTTTACTAGCTTTTTACCTCTAATAGGATTAAACATTATAGAACTTAGCGATAAATGATCCGCTCCAGCCTCGATATATTTCTTGGCATCATCTAGCGTGTAAATGCCACCACCGCCAATAATAGTGATACTATCGCCGAACTCTTCTCTAGCTTTTTTGATAGCAGGCAAACTATACTCATGTAATGGATAACCTGAAACTCCACCCTTAGCTGTAGGGATAGTATTACATAGATGAAAAGTTGTAATACCTACTGCAAGATACTCTCTAATCTTAGCATTATGATCTACAGTTGGTGGCATTTTGATACTGATATTTCTACCAGCAAATATCGGAGCTAGCTCAGCTGGAAAATCAACAATACTAGCGTTAGGACAACCTATATTTATCTCAATATTCTTATGATTGGCAAACTTTGGTAACTTTAAAGTCTCTGCAAAACTATGCCAGTCTGACATCTCTAATGCCGCCAAAGATATAATATCTTGCGACCTTTTCGGTGGCTTTGCATTTGCTAACCCTGGGTTACGCAAACCAATCTTATTACGCCAAGCATTTTTATCTATTTTACGGATAGTTTTGAGAGCTTGTTTGATAAGCCCCCAGCGTCTATTAACTGTAAAAGAACCATAAACATTAGAGGTTTCGGTAAATTTAAGATATTTACCAAATGGTGGCGAGATTATTATTCTTTTAAGATCTTGATTTTGCATCTTAACACTCAAATTCTTTTAGCTTCTCAACAATATCATCAGCACGAAGTAGCGGTCTACCTACGATAATGTAGTCAACACCTAGCTCTTTAGCTTTTTTAGGTGTCAAAGCATTAAAGTGATCATCACTTAAGTCACTTTCAAGTCTCACACCAGGTACATACAATTTGATTTTATCCCCAAATTTTGCTCTAACATCTGCAACTAAATGTGGATGACATATAAAGTTTTCCACACCTAAATCCACACATCTCTGAAATTTTGCTAGACTATCTGCCTTATCAAAATTAGCATCACTACTAAGAGTAATCACAGCTAATGGTATTGCTTGAGTATCTGCTGTAAGTGCTGCTTTGACCATTTCACCACTAGCAGTACCGTGAAATGTGAAGTATTTAAAATTTGGGATAGCTTTTGAGTAGTTTTCTATGGCGGTTTTAACTGTATTAGGAATATCGTGTAATTTAAAATCCAAAAAGATATCTTTATCGCCAACTAATTGATGAATTTCTTTAAATGATAGAGTTGAACATAAAATATGACCAATTTTAACACAGTCAACATACTTTGAAACAGAGGCTGTTTTCTCTAAATCTGATTTAGAGATACCATCTGCTGAGAACATTATTTTCATTAAATTTTTCAAATGATTAATCGATGTTGAAACTATATATTAGTTTAATTTACGGTGATAGTAAACCATATTTTAACTTTGTTATTTCGACATATATCCAATCATGACAATTGAATATGAAAGCTTATAGTAAATTAGGTTTTCATATTTTTTATTTTGATACTATCTATTTTTTTATCTCTAGAAATCAACTTACTTTTCATAAAATCCTTAAAATTATGTATTATTAGATTATATAGATGATTATTTTTATCTATGTATCTCATTACAGAAGCATAAAAGGTAGGTTTATTATGGCTTTAAAAGTAGTTATTTCTCATAAAACTCAATATAAGTACGATAAGAAAATTTCATTATCTCCTCATATAATAAGATTAAGACCAGCTCCGCATAGCAGAACACCGATAGAATCTTACTCACTTAAAATTAAGCCAAATAGCCATTTTATTAATTGGCAACAAGACCCTTTTGGAAACTATCTAGCAAGATTAGTCTTTCCTGAACGAACTGATGAGTTTAGTATTGATGTTGAGATTATTGCTGACATGATTACCATTAATCCTTTTGATTTCTTTGTTGAAGAAGGAGCAAAGGACTACCCTTTCCAGTACAAAAAAGATTTGAAAAAAGAGTTAGCACCATATCTAGAGTTAGAAGATGATTCAAAAGAATTAAGAGACTTTGTTGCATCAGTAGATAAGTCTAAGAAACCTATAATAGACTTCTTAGTGGAAATAAATCAAAAAATATACGACACTCTTGATTATACTATCCGCCTTGAGCCAGGTGTACAAACACCTAAAGAAACACTTGATAAGAAACTAGGTAGCTGTCGAGACTTCTCTTGGTTATTTGTACAAGTTCTAAGGCATCTTGGACTTGCAGCAAGATTTGTATCTGGCTATTTAGTACAACTAAAAGCTGATGTTGATTCATTAGATGGACCTAATGGCCCAGAAGAAGATTTTACAGACTTACATGCTTGGACTGAAGTTTATGTACCTGGAGCAGGCTGGATTGGTCTAGACTCTACTAGTGGGCTTTTTGCTGGAGAAGGCCATATCCTTCTAGCTTGTACACCTCACTACAATAGTGCTCACGCTATCGAGGGGGCAACTGATGTCTGTGAAACAGAGTTCTTCTACGAGAACAAGGTCACAAGAATATTTGAGTCTCCAAGGGTTACCAAACCATATACAGAAAGCCAATGGCAAGATATTTACAATTTAGGCTTCAAAGTTGATAGGGACCTGGTTGAAAATGATGTGCGATTAACAATGGGAGGTGAGCCAACTTTCGTATCTATAGATGATATGGAATCAGCGCAATGGAATACAGAAGCGGATGGCCCACACAAAAGAGAGCTGGCGAATAAACTATCTAGAAAACTATTATCATCTACAACCAACGGTGGATTATTACATCATGCTCAAGGTAAATGGTACCCAGGAGAACCTCTTCCAAGATGGCAAACTACTGTTTATTGGCGAAAAGATGACAATCCAGTATGGAAAAATCCTGAACTATTGGCAGATATGAGCAAATCATATCCATATAAAACTGCTGATGCTAAAAAATTTCTATCTACACTATCTTTGATTTTGGGAGTTAGCGATCAAAATATCATAGCTGCTTATGAAGATCCTATCTACTACATAATGAAAGAAGCTGAGCTTCCTGTAGATGTCGACCCAATGAAATATAATCTCAAAGATCCTTTAGAAAGACGTACTATAGCTGAGAAGTTGAGTTTTGGATTAGATGAAGAAGTTGGTTATGCCTTACCCTTAGATTTTGGTAAAACAAAATGGATAAGCTCCAAATGGGAGTTTAGAAGAGGAAATATGTTTTTATTAGCAGGTAACTCTCCTCTTGGCTTTAGACTTCCTTTAGACTCATTAATTCTTAAGCCACATGTCGAGATTGAAAAATCTGTCGAAACAGATTTATTTGCATCATACCCTAACCTTGGCGACTATATAACGCCAGTTGAGCAAAGAGCAAAAGAGGTTAATTCAAATACGACACCTCATAATACTTATAGTGCATTTGTAAGAACTGCTATTTCTACAGAAATTAGAAATAATAAGCTATGTATATTCTTACCACCGATAAATGATACTGAAGTATTCTTAGATCTGATAGCCTCTATAGAAGCAACTGCTAAGAAACTAAATATGGCAGTTATTATAGAGGGTTATGAGCCACCTCAAGATAATAGAACAGATAGAGTAAAAGTAACTCCAGATCCAGGTGTAATAGAAGTAAACATACAGCCAGCGCACTCATGGAAAGAGCTAAGTGACAATATACTTGGTTTATATGAAGATGCTAGACAATGTAGACTTGGCACTGAGAAGTTTGCTATTGATGGCAAACACACTGGTACTGGTGGTGGTAACCATGTCACTCTAGGAGCTGCTAAGCCAAGTGATTCACCACTTTTAAGAAGACCTAATTTACTTAGAAGTCTAATAACATTTTGGCAACATCACCCTGGTTTATCATACTTATTTAGTGGTGCATTTATTGGTCCTACTTCTCAAGCACCAAGAGTTGATGAAGGCAGATTAGAAAATCTATACGAATTAGAAATAGCCTTCTCACAGATACCTGATGATGACTCAAATGTACCATTCTGGTTAGTCGATAGATTGTTTAGACATATGCTGACTGATATTACTGGTAACACACACAGAAGTGAGTTTTGTATCGACAAACTTTACTCTCCGGATAGTAGCTCAGGTAGGCTAGGTATTTTAGAGCTTAGAGCCTTTGATATGCCTCCTCACTCTCAGATGGCACTATTGCAAATGCTGTTAGTAAGAGCATTGGTATCTTGTTTTTGGAAAAAACCATACAAACACGATTTAGTACGCTGGGGGACAAGACTACATGATAAATTCTTATTAGAACATTATGTAAAAGAAGATATTAGAGAAGTTGTACAATTCCTAAATGATGAAGGCTATGAGTTTAAACTTGAGTGGTTTGATCCATTCTTTGAGTTTAGATTCCCTCTATATGGTATGACTACTATTAACAATATGCATTGTGAGATAAGAGCTGCGATAGAACCATGGCACGTATTAGGTGAAGAATCTAGCTCTCAAGGAACCGCAAGATATGTTGACTCTTCTCTAGAGAGATTACAGCTGAAAATCCAAAACTTTAACGATGAAAGATATGCTGTAACATGTAATGGTGTACAAATCCCATTATCAAAAACAAATATTGAAGGCGAGTATGTCAGTGGTGTACGATACAAAGCATGGCAGCCGTGGTCAGCATTACATCCAACTATTGGTGTTGATACTCCATTAACTTTTGATATCGTTGATAAATGGAATAATAGATCTATAGGTGGCTTTAACTACTTTGTTTCTCATCCGGGTGGCAGAAGTTATGAGACATTCCCTGTTAACTCATACGAAGCGGAATCACGTAGAATTAACAGATACTGGGATTTCAATCATTCTCAAGGCGATCTTGTTGAAAATGATCCTGTTGTATCAGCTACTGGCAATACTACCTATAATAATGAAACCAATAGAGTTATTGTAGATAAAAAAGGTAGTTCTAAACAGTTTAACTACCATAAAATGCCTAAAAACAAAGAATATCCATTTACTTTAGACTTAAGACAAAAATGGATAAAAAATAACTAATATCTTAAATTCTTTTCTTTTAAATTATTCAAGTCAACTTATTGAACTACTTTGATACTTTGCAAACTATTTGCTAATAATTCTAGATAGCTTGGATCTTGAAGGATACCTTTAATATTTTGTTTTTTCACAAGCTCACTAAGCTTTGTAGTTAAGTCTTTATCTTTATTAATTTCGCTGATGTTTTGACTTATTGCCGGATAGAGTTGTTCATCAACTTTTTTAATCTTATCTCGATATATAGACAAACAATCTGAGCTTTGTTGCTCAAGCTGTTGCTGAGTTGCATTTTTTGCATAATAATCTTCTATTTGCTTAGATAAATCCATTTGTAATTGGATAAAAATCAGAAATGAGTTAGATTCTAAATGATTCTTTTTTGCTAAAGCTTGAGCATTTTGTAGTACTCTAAGCTCTTGATCTGCATCATATAGAGGACTATTAAGCTTATGCTTACATATTCCGACACCTTGCATCAAAGAAGCTCTTTCGACCAAAAGATTAAGAGGCTTTTCAACCGAAGCGTAAGAGGCTCCTACCATAACAGCAAGGAGCGCTATTATCTTGAGTAATTTAGTCATATTTAAACCTTATTTTATTTAAGTTTTGCACAATTATAACAACTTAACCTTACAAAACTTTAACTCTTAGATAACCATATTGTGATTTATAATGATAAGTATAGATATCTTTTACAGCAAATTCTAAGGAGTGTAAGATATGTTAAAAAAATCTTTATCGGTACTATCCGCTTTAGTATTATCATCTTGTAGCATAGTTGGAATCAATAATACTCCTCAAGCTAAATATACAAACATTAAAACAGATGATGATTTTTCTGTTAGAGTTTATGCTCCTCTTACTGAAGCTCAAGTAACTGTCGAAGACTCTGACTATAAGTCTGCTGTCAACAAAGGTTTTGGCTACTTGTTTAGATACATAACTGGTGCAAACATTGCTAAACAAGATATACAAATGACTGCTCCTGTCAAAATAGAACAATCTTCACAAAAAATTCAGATGACAGCTCCAGTAATGATAGCTGGAGACGATAAATCATGGACTATAGCTTTTGTACTACCGGCTCAATATACTCTACAAAATGCTCCAAAACCAACTAGTGATAAAATCAAATTGGTTGAGAAACCTGAAACTAAAATGGCGGTAGTTACATTTAGTGGTTTCCTAGACAAAGACTCTATAGATAGCAATACGACTAAACTTAAAACATGGATAAAAGCCAACAGCTACGAGATAGACGGTCAACCTGAGGCAGCTGGGTATAATCCGCCATGGACAATACCATTCTTACGTACTAATGAAGTTATGATACCGATAAAATAATACTAAGCTTAGAGAATATCTACATTCTCAAGCAAATATTCTGCAAGAATACGTCTCTTATCTTGTTTTGATGTTTGTAAAAAATAACAATACAACTTAACATCTTCTTGAGCCTCATCCATCTTAATTTCTATCAGCTCTCCAGAATTAACCTCTTGTCTAACTAAGGGGTCAATCGACCAAATAATTCCCAGTCCGTGCTTGGCTGCATTTTTCAACTCATCTGTTGAGCTAGATAAATAATCATAGTTTAGATTTACAGATGATTTACCAAACTGCCAACCTTTGGGGTGAGTAAGGATATTTACTAAAGTATTATGATGAGACAGATCTGATAAAGATCTAGGGATTCCTTTTTTCTCAAGATATCTAGGTGATGCATACAATTTACGCTTAAACGAACAAAAAACATATTTAACCAGTCTAGGGTCAGCAACATCTATAGAACTTATGGAGACATCACATGTACCTTCTAATACTGTAAGTGGGGAATTAATATTATGTATATTGAGCTTTACTTGATCATATTTTGATAAAAAATTAGCAAAATGCTCAATAAAAAAAGCCACATTGAGTCCTGCTGTTATTGAGACTGCTATCTCACCTCCTGGCTGTATATCTCTATTCTCAATATCATTTTGTGCATCTTCGACACGCTTTACAATATCTTGTGCGTAGTCAAGAAATGCTTCTCCTTTAGCTGTTAATTCTACTTTTCTTGTAGTACGTATAAAAAGTGATGATGATAACCATTCTTCAAGAAAATTAATCTGTTTACTAACTTTTGCCAATCCAAAACCTTGTTTTCTAGCTGCTACCGTAAAACTACGATTCTTAGCTACTAGAATGAAACTTTTCATGCAATCAAACTTATCCACACTATTTCCAATTTGGAAATACATAATTATTATTTTATATGTTTTTCAAAGATAATTTTAGTGTGAAAATATATATTAGAAATTTTTTATAAAAATCTGCGATATATAGGAAATTACATTATGAAGAACTACTCCAAATCATTCCTAAGAATAATTCTAATAATACTCATAACTGTCATGACTACAAGCTGTGTCTCGATTGATGATACTGAGTATGAAAATGGATACTACATTACAGAACTTAATTATAATTTTGACAAAGTCTATCAGATGACAATCAATAGTATCAAGACAGGTATTACTTATAATGAGAATGGTCATCCTTACCATTTAGTAGAAAATAGTCAAACTAATGACAAAGCAACTATAGTAGCTATAGATAATAATGACCCTAGTGATCGACTAAAAATAATTATCTACAGAATCTCAAAAAATGTCACAAAGATTATGATCAAATATGATAGTAACGGAGACTCTATTAGATCTTCAGCTCTGCTAAATACTCTTAAAAAAGGGTTAGCCGTATAACAAATAATAATTCTTCATAAGATTTGCACCTGAAGCTGCTGTAATTCAATCAAAATTAAGTAAAAGAGTTTTACGATGAAAATATCTAAACTAATGGCTGCTATAATAATATTATTTATTATTATTTTTCTTATATGTATTTTTTTATACTTTGATGCTAGCTTCGAGAGAGATGCTTATTTATATGCCAATTTTACCAGAGTAAATAGTGTAGAAAATGGACAGGTTCAGAAGATATACATCAAAAAAGGATCATATGTAAATAAAGGTGATACATTATTTGAGCTAGACTGTAGATACATAACAAAAGAGCTCAATATACTACAATCACAAGAAAAGAAAATAACTCTAGAACTTAAAGATGTTGTTATAAAAATAAAACTTGCTGAAAAGCAAAGAGATTTAGCCAGAGAAAGCCTAGTTGTTGAGAAAAGAAATTTTGAGAGATATAAACTTCTAATAAGAGATGGTGCCGTATCTGATCAGCAAAAAGACTTAGCTGAAAAGAACTTAATATCTAGTGAGTCTCAATTTGTCAAAGTGTGTCAGAATGTAGATAACCTAAAAATCAGACAGAATGATCTTCTATCTGATGAGAAAATAACTCAATCAAAGATTGATCAAAAAAAGTACTCTTTGAGTAGATGTTCTATCAAAGCTACAACAAATGGATATATTTCAAACTTTATATTACAAAAAGGCGATTTCATTAATAAAGGAGAAGATTTATTTTCTATCGTTGATACTCATAAATGGTATGTTGTGGCAAATGTCAAAGAAAGTAATATTAGATACTTATCTGTTGGCCAGACTGTCAGTATGACTACAAGCCTAACAGGATTTAAGAAATATACAGGTAGAATAGTTGATATCGAAAAAGGAATCACAAGACCGGAATATGACAATTTCTCTGCTCTCTACCATATTGAAAGAAATATAGACTGGGTTAGATTGGATTATAGATTTCCTGTACTCATAGAAGTTTTATCTAAAGATACAAAAGAGTTTAGACTTGGTGGAGATGTCCATGTATGGTTCTAAATTCTATGATATCAAAAAAGAAGAATCTCTAGAAATACTGCTAATATCTATAGTAATTTCTATATGTGGTGTAGTAGCAATTATCATTAATGATGCTCTAAATTTTGATTATCCTTTTTGGGCTGCTACAGCTGCCATCGTAATATTCTCAACAGGATCCTCTCTTACTATCTATAAGTCATGGAGAAGGATTATTGCTACAATTATTGGCTCTATTATAGGTTTATACTTAAGTATACTTTTTGTTGAATTTTCATTTGTAGGCATACTTATTATTTTTCTAATAGGAGCTATATTCTTATTTTTTTCAAAGATCTATCCTCAAGAGGGTTATTTTCTACTGTTCATTGGTTTACATATATCTTTTATCGGGGCTGGTTGTATCGTAGAGCCTACCAATGCTTTTTATTTGACAGAGTATAGAATACTCACCAATATTGTTGGTGTTTTATGCGCCTTAATATTTGTACTTATATTACCCATTAAAAAAGGAAAAAGCTTCTCACCAGCATCCCCATTATCAGATCAAGATGCTCTATTAAATACCGCTAGAATATTTATTGCAATGAGTTTGGCTGTACTATTTTGGATGTTTGTAAATGTCCCTGGTGGCTCAATCAATATGATTATAACTATCGTAATTATATCCGGAGTTGAGATAAATAAAACTGTCCTTGTATTTCATCGAAGATTCTTTGGGTGTTTACTAGGAGTATCATGCGGTATTGCTTATATTGTAATATCAAGCTATTTACCAATTGTTATATTTCCATTATTTATACTTTTCTCAACAATCTTTACGTACTTTGCATTACAACATCCATTGTATGGATATGCTTATGAGCAAGCAAATAGAGCATTTATGATAGTCTGTTTCCCAACAAAACTTGAGTTTTTTAGTTTCTCTGATGGTGCATATAGAGCTTTAGGAATCTTTATCGCACTATTTATACTATTGTTGATTGAAGTTGGAGAAAGAGCTCTTAACATAATATCTGAGTCACTGGGCGATTATATTATTAGACAAATATTGGTATAAAAATCAGTAACTATAAGTTAATTAGCCAGCAGACTTTTCGCCTTAGATATCAAAACATGATTTCAACAAAGCTTTAACTTTATCTATTCCAAGCTTATTCATCAAATCAATATTTCTTTGAGGAATATCATCAGGATTTGGATAGTTTGCTATTGCTCTCTCAAGAGACTCCTCTCGAATCAAGTGCAACATCGGATAAGGCGAACGGTTTGTATAATTCTCAACATCATTTAAGTCTACCCCCTCAAACTGATAATCAGGATGAAAACTTGCAATCTGATAAACGCCTTCTAATGACATATCAATCAAAAGGTTATCTGTATGATATAGAAAGTCATTGTAGTCGTAGAAGTCTTGTAAAATATACGGATGAATAACTAGAGTTGTCTCAATATTTGTATCACTCTCTAATAGCTCAAGTTCTGCTTGTACTTCTGCTAATAATTGATCTGTATTTGTTGCTTGTGAGACAAAATAACGAACTCTATTTTTAACAACTTCACGTTTAGCGAATGGGCAAAGATTCATTTCGACAACAAATGTCTTAACCCAGTTTTGTGTAGCAGTAATTATTTGCTGTTTATCCATGTTCAATGTCTATAATAAGATTTACTTACACCTAGTATACTCTTTTGTCATAGTAAGTTTGTATATAAAAATCTCTCCTGCAAGTTACCACGTTTAATTTCTGCTAAAATAAAGTTACACAAATATATAAACTAGCAACTAGAAGAAATATGGAAAAAGTAAACTTCACATCTCATGGATGTAATATGTCAGCGCAACTATATAAGCCTGAAAATTTTGATCAAAATAGTAAATATCCTGCGATAGTTTTATGTCATGGTTTTGCCGGTTTCAAGGAAGTATTACTACCTGCATATGCTGAAGCTTTTGCAAAGGCCGGGTATGTTGTACTTAACTTTGACTATAGAGGCTTTGGCGAAAGCGAAGGTGAAAGAGGCCGACTAATGCCAAAACTACAAATCGAAGATATTCACTCTGCAATTGACTATGTAGCTAGTCTAGACTTTGTTGATTCTAATAAGATTGGACTTTGGGGCACTTCTTATGGTGGTGCTAACGCTATCACAGCAGCTGCACAAAATGATCTTGTAAAATGTCTATCAGTTCAGCTAACTTTTGCTAATGGTGAGAGAGTAATCACAGGCGACATGTCAGATGAAGAAAAAGAGAAATTCCTTGGCATGATTGAAAAAATGTTAGCTAAGAAAGAAAAAACTGGGAAAGAAATGATGGTGCCATTACATAAGGTACTAACAGATGAGCAATCTATAGGCTTCTATGAAAGATATAGTAAAGAGTATGATGCTTTTGATATTAAGATTCCATTTCTTACAGTTAATGAAACTATGTCGCATAAACCTGAGAACTATATTGGTGATTTAAGAATACCTGTACTAATAGTTGCTTCTGATACTGACTCTGTAAACCCAGTTGAAGAGTCGCATATATTATATGAAAAAGCTAATGAGCCAAAAGAGCTAATGATTCTAGAAGGTATTAGTCACTATGAATGTTATGAAGGTGAGCCTCTACAGAAGATATTAGCTAAGCAAATCGCTTGGTTTGATGAGTATGTAAAATAACTCGCTTTGTCATTCTAAGACTCGATCATAGAATCTATTTCTTATCTTTAGTTTAACCCCTCTATGGATCCTATGGTCAAGCCATAGGATGACTAAAAACTACCCCATCTTGCTTCGCAAGCCACCCCTTCAATATTTGAAGGGGAATCAGCACATTAGCGGCTAGTAGTTTCAAAAGCAAATGATAAGAAAATAAAACTGTATGAACGAAGTGAGTTTTTTATTTTCCATTTGGTTTTGACTACGATAGCGTAGTGCTAGGCAGTATTGCATACAATTCCCCTCTTGAGAGGGGTGCCATTTTAATGGCGGGGTGTGGCTGCCATTAAAAAAGTATGTCGCTATAACTTACGAAGTAAGTAGCGAAACTATTATTTAAAACTCATGATTAAACTCTAAGCATTGCCCTCTTTGATCGCTTACTACTTTACCTTTGTGATACTTAACTACACCATTGATAATAGTTGTTTGAACTTTTGATTTAAAAGTACGACCAGCAAACGGAGTCCAACCACATTTATAATGAGAGCACTCATCAGTACGAGTATGTGGCTCGTCTAAATTTACAAGTACTAAATCAGCAGCATAACCTTCGCGGATGAAGCCACGATCTTTTACCTTATATACTATAGCTGGAGCGTGAGCAGTTTTTTGAACAACTTGCTCTAGAGTTAAGAAACCATTGTGATAATGCTCTAATACAGATATAAGAGCTTCTTCAACTAGTGGTAAACCTGCTGGAGCTTTAAAGTAAGTGCCTTGTTTCTCTTCCCAAGTATGTGGGGCATGATCTGTCGCAATTACATCAATTGTGTCATTTGCAACACATTCTAGTAACTTCAAGCGATCAGATTCTTCTTTGATAGCTGGGTTACATTTGATTAGAGCACCTTTCTCTGCATAGTCTTTACGCGAGAAGAATAAATGATGAGCACACACCTCAGCTGTAATTCGCTTCTCTTCCAATGGAATAGAATTATCAAAATGTACCATCTCTTCTGCTGTAGTCAGATGAAGTACATGTAACCTTGAGTTGTACTTCTTAGCAAGACCTACTGCAAGCTCTGATGATTTAAAACAAGCTTCTCTTGAACGAATCTCAGGATGTAGATCAAATGGTACATCTTCACCATATTTCTCACGAGCTTTATTCTCAAGCTCTGTAATCATTGGAGTATCTTCACAATGAGTTACGATAAGAAGTGGACTATCTCTAAAAAAACCTTCTAAAGTCTCAGGATTGTTCACTAGCATATTACCAGTCGATGCTCCCATAAAGATTTTGATAGCACAAGCATCATTTGGTTTCAGGCGCTTTAGCTCTTCAACATTATCATTTGTCGCTCCCAGATAAAAAGCATAGTTAGCATGAGACCTAGCAGCAGCGCGTTCTTTTTTCTCAGCTAAACGCTCTACAACAGTAGTCGCTGGGTTTACATTTGGCATCTCCATATATGACGTAATACCACCCATTACAGCGGCTTTTGATTCTGTCTCGATTTCACCCTTATGCATAAGACCAGGCTCTCTGAAATGCACCTGATCATCTATCATACCTGGTAGTAGATGTAGGCCTGTAGCATCTATAACTTTATCTGCGGGTTTGTCTATACTTGCAGCAACCTGTGCAATCTTGCCATTTTCAACCAAAACATCAGATTTAAATGTTTTGCCTTCATTTACAACTGTAGCATTTTTGATAAGTAAACTTTGATTTTGCATTTTTTCCTCCTTTATAATCTATCGAAATTATAAAGAACCATTATATAAATCGCCATATTTAAAAGTAATATTTATCTAATCACTCATGTTAATATTTCTTAATAGATTAAATAAATTACCAATTAAAGATAATATGAGCAAAGTCGAGATAAACCATAACCAATATTGGTTAGATAGATGGCAAAACAATGATGTCGATTTCTGTCAAGAGTCGCCAAATGAATTTCTAGTTAAGCACTTTTCTAAATTAAATATAAATAGCTCTTCAGTATGTTTAGTGCCAATGTGTGGAAGTAGTATAGATATGCTGTACTTTTTAGCTAACGGCGTTAAGGTAGTCGGTGTGGAGCTTTCAGAAAAAGCTGTTTTATCATTTTTTAGCCAAAATAATATCAAATATGAGGTTGTAGATGGCAATAACTATAGGCTCTATAAAGGCGATGACATCGAGATATATGTAACAGATATTTTTAACTTACCTAAAATAGCCCAAAACCTACCCGCTTTTGATATTTGGTATGATAGAGGAGCTTATATTGCTTTGCCAGAAGATATAAGAGCTAGATATGCAAAGATGATGCTACAAGTATGCTCTGATAATACTCAAATCCTACTACTCGTTATGGAGCATGACAAAAAATCTCAGACTCCTCCATATAGTGTTACCCAAGCTGAGCTGATAAAGAACTTCTCTCCAAATATTGAGTTTGAACTAATTGATAGTAAGCAAAGAGAAAATATTCCAGACTACCGAAAGGCTGAAGGAATGACTGAGCAATATTACACCGCTTATCTAAGAAAATAATTAGAACTTACTTTTGAAATTTTTTATTAATACCCTGAATATATTTATTTAGAGCATCTAGTGTACAACTGTCATCATCATCCATAATTGGTAATTTGACATACTTCCCATCATACCTAAGCTTAACCTTATAAGTATCGCTATCTTTGAAAAGCTCAAATTGCATATTACTTGCATAGCCTGGTGCTTCAGCTAGAGGTACTCCTAATGTCCCCATTACTTCCAAAAGAGTCAAATCATGACCTGAGTAATAAGTCATTTTATATTTGGATTTATCTTCAGCAGCATTATTTAAATCTTGTATTATTCTATTAGTAAGTTCGCCACCCATAATATAGGCAACTTTTTGTGATTTGAATTGTTGTGCTAAGCCCCAATCTGTAAGAGCTATTATCTGATCAGCATCTTCTTGAGATAGCCCTTTTGGTAGAGGCTTACCATGTGCCTTAGCAACTATCAAAACATCGCCTACAGTGATCACATCATTTAACCCTGATATTTTATTACCTAATATTTGCTGCCATTTTGCAAAGTTAGGCTCTGCTTCTTTAGTCTTATCTTGCCATATTTTAGAGTTATAGACATACTCTCTCAACACAGCCAAATACTGCTCATAAGGAAATTGTATAAGCTTAGAATCTGCTGACAGAGTCATAATAGGAATTGGTTGGAAGCCTCCATTAATGGCGCGCTGTCCATTAGCCAAAACAGGTCCCGTACCTGCTGGATATAGCCCCATTAATAAACTCTGTGCACTCTCTACAGTACGATTAGTATGACTAGATAGTACAAAAATACTCTGATTCTTATATTTACATGAAAGTAACTTAAAGTTTTTGATATATCTTTGTCTTAATTTACTTCCTAGTATAAATTCTTGATGCATACCTATAGGAGTAAGCTCAGATAATTCTGTTCCCCAGTCATAGTCAGCATTTTTGATATTTGCAAATGGTGCTCTATCACCATGGCGTGTAATCATAGATACAAAAACTAGCTTACCTTCAGAGTATCCTAGCGGTATCAACAAAAATAGTAATGTGAATGTCGCAATAATTTTTTTCATAACTTGGTTTAGCAATATTACTAAATAATTCACATATATTATCATTTTAAAAAATGAAAACTATGATTTTATAACCTTATATTATTACTATGCTCACTAATCCCCACCAAATATCAATAAAACTTATATACAAAATAAAAATAACATATTTTTATTTATAAGCAATCTCTGCAATAATACTCACATCTCGATACAGAACATAATAAAAAAGGTAATCAAAATGAAAAAAGCAATATTAGTAATCACAATTAGTTTAGCAACTCTAAATTTTGGATTTAGTTTATATCAAGTAGGTGGTACAAGTTCTAACTCTTTTCCACCTCCCGTTATGCAATTAGCATAATCAGCATACCATACACCAAAAACTTATCTCTACTTATATTTAATACCTTATCTAAAACCAATATCATCATAGATAAATCATGAAAGATTAAATATTAATTTTGTAGAAAAAAATGGATTTTTTTGAAGAGATAAAAGTTAATTGTAGTATAAAAATAGCTTTAAAACTAGACCAAAATCAACTTTAGTCAAAACTTAAGAAAACAGTCTTTACATATAGGTCTCGAATGCCTACAATACTTTCAATTTGCCTATTAACTTTGTAAAAAGTAATGACAGAAAAAACTTTCAAACTCTTTTTTTCTTCCAATTCAATTTATCACAAAAAGGTTGTTTTATTATGATATTAGCTAACGATATGACTAATGCTATATTGGTTTTCCCAGATGGTACATACTATCTTGGTAGATCAATAGGAGTTCGTGGTTGGACAGACGGCGAAATTTGTTTCAACACTTCAATGACTGGTTACCAAGAAACATTAACAGATCCTTCTTATGCTGGTCAAATTATCACATTTACATTTCCACATATTGGTAATGTCGGTATCAATAACGAAGATAATGAATCACTTGGTGTATTTGCCAAAGGTCTAATTGTTAGAGAAAACCTAACTAGCCCATCAAATTTCAGATCAAAAAAACATATTGATACATGGTTAAAAAATAGAAATATCGTTGGTATATGTGGTGTGGACACGCGTGCAATTGTGCGTAAGATTCGCAAAGAAGGTGCTGTAAGGGTTGCTATACTGTCTGTAAAACCTGGTGAGTTTCTAGATGCTAACTATGTAAGATCGCGTATCAAAAATAAATCTAACCTAAGTGGTAGAGATTTAGCAATAAGTGTAACTACTAATAGAGAATATGAGTGGGATGAGCATACCTTTGAACTGGGACAACAATCATATCGCCACCAACAAGAATACAAGTATAATGTTGTAGTCATCGACTATGGTGTTAAATACAACATCTTAAGAAATCTTGTAGATGCAGGGTTTAAAGTAACTGTAGTACCAGCTGATAGTACTTATGAAGATATTATGAAGCATAACCCTGATGGAGTATTCTTATCAAATGGTCCTGGAGATCCATTCGCTACTTCAGACTACACTATGCCAGTCATCAAAAAACTTCTAGAAATCAAAATGCCAATATTTGGTATCTGTCTAGGTAACCAGCTATTAGCGCTAGCAGCTGGCTTAAAAACTAAAAAAATGCACCAAGGTCATCGTGGTGTAAACCAACCTGTACTAGATGCTGATACTAAAAAAGTTCTCATTACAAGCCAAAACCATGGTTTTGTAGTATGTGATGATGTAGTTCCAGATAATATCGAGATTCATATGAGCTCACTTTTTGATGGTACTGTTGAAGGCTTGAGATTCAAAGATAGACCAGCTTTTGCAGTACAATATCACCCAGAGAGCTCGCCTGGCCCACATGACTGTAAGTATTTATTTAATGAATTTGCTGAGATGATAGCAGAAAGTAAGAAAGGGAACTAAGAAGATGCCAAAAAGAACAGATATAAAAAGTATTTTAGTATTAGGTGCTGGTCCAATTGTTATCGGTCAAGCATGTGAGTTTGACTACTCAGGAACTCAAGCATGTAAGGTTTTGAAAGAAGATGGCTACACAGTCTATCTTGTAAACTCAAACCCAGCAACCATCATGACAGACCCTACAACAGCAGATAAGATCTTCATTGAGCCAATTACAGTTGAGAGTGTTGGCAAAATTATTGCTAGAGAAAAACCAGATGCAATCTTACCTACAGTAGGTGGTCAAACTGCTCTTAACTGTGCGTTAGAGCTAGATGCTGCTGGTATACTAAAGAAGTATAGCGTTGAAATGCTAGGAGCAAAAGCTGACTCTATCGACAAAGCAGAGAATAGAGAGCGTTTTAACAAAGCCATGGCAAAAATTGGTCTTGATGTGCCAAGAAACGTTGTAGTACAATCTATGGAGGAAGCTCGCAAAGCACTAGAAGATATTGGTTTGCCAGCTATTGTTAGACCATCATTTACACTTGGTGGAAGTGGTGGTGGTATCGCTTATACAAAAGAAGAGTTTGAATCAATTGTCAAAAATGGTCTAAGCCTATCACCAACAAATGAAGTGTTAATTGATGAGTCTATCCTAGGCTGGAAAGAGTATGAAATGGAGGTTATCCGTGATAAGGCTGATAACTCTATTATTATATGCTCAATTGAGAATATCGATCCTATGGGTATCCATACAGGCGATAGTATCACAGTAGCTCCAGCACTAACTCTTACAGACAAAGAATATCAAATCATGCGTGATGCTTCGATTGCTGTACTTAGAGAGATAGGCGTAGAGACTGGTGGATCAAATGTTCAATTTGCAGTAAACCCAGAGACTGGAAAGCTTGTAGTGATCGAGATGAATCCAAGAGTATCTCGCTCATCTGCACTAGCATCAAAAGCTACTGGCTACCCTATTGCAAAAGTTGCTGCTAGACTAGCTGTTGGCTATACTCTTGATGAGATTGATAATGACATAACAAAAGTTACTCCAGCATCATTTGAACCAACTATTGATTATATAGTTACTAAAATTCCTAGATTTACATTTGAGAAATTCCCTACTACACCGTCAAACTTATCTTCACAAATGAAATCAGTTGGCGAAGCTATGGCGATTGGTAGATCTTTTACAGAAAGTTTACAAAAAGCTCTAGTATCACTTGAGACAGATTTAAAGGGTCTAGATCAAGTTGAAATACCAGGTGTTAGTGAGTCAAACTCAACAGAAGAAAATAAAGTAGCTATTCTGAAATCATTAGAAGAGTTATCTCCTATGAGAATTCTAAGAGTAGCTCAAGCGCTCAGATTTGGTATATCTGAAGAAGATATTCATAATGCTTGTAAAATAGATCCTTGGTTTATTGAACAAATTGCAATTATTGTAGATGCTGAAGAAAAGCTTAAAAAAACAGGTTTGCCAAATAGCAAAGAAGAATTCTCTGTTTATAAGAATCTAGGATTTTCTGATGCGAAAATTGCTGAGCTTGTTGGTAGAACTGAAAGATATATTAGAAACTTCCGTTTCGGTAAAGAGATCTACCCTACTTTTAAGAGAGTAGATACTTGTGCTGCTGAATTTGAGTCTAAATCATCTTATCTATACTCGACTTATGAACACTATAGCTATGAAGAAATCGTACGTGACTGTGAGTCAGAAATATCTGATAAGAAAAAAGTTATAATTTTAGGTGGTGGGCCTAACCGAATTGGTCAAGGTATTGAGTTTGATTATGCTTGTGTTCACGCTGCTAAATCACTCAAAGAGGAAGGTATCGAAACTATCATGATTAACTGTAACCCTGAGACAGTTTCTACGGATTACGACACTTCTGATAAATTATACTTTGAACCTCTTTGCGCTGAGAATGTTCTTGATATTATCAAAAACGAAATGCGTAAAGGTGAAGTGCTAGGAGTAATTGTACAGTTTGGTGGTCAAACACCTTTGAAACTTGTATCTGCCCTACATGAGAATAATATTCCTATACTAGGTACAGATCCTGATAAGATTGATCTAGCAGAAGATAGAGAGAGATTCAAAGAACTATTAAATAAGGTTGGTTTAAAACAACCATTAAACACTATCGCATATACCATTAATGAACTTAAGAAAAAGATTGTTAATGTCGGCTATCCTGTTGTTGTAAGACCATCTAATGTGCTAGGTGGCAGAGCTATGGAAATAGTTCACTCAAAAGAAGAATTAGATACATATATTGAAACAAATGCTAAATGTATTCTGGAAGGTCCTATTCTAATTGATAAATTCCTAGAAGATGCGATAGAACTAGACGTTGATGCTCTAGCTGATGGTGGTGATCGTGTATTTGTCGCAGGTATTATGGAACATATCGAGGAAGCGGGTATTCACTCTGGTGACTCGGCTTGCTCTATACCAACTCGTTCGCTATCTGATGAGCAAATCGAAGAGGTTAAGCAAGCAACTATCAGACTAGCTAAAGAGTTAAATGTTATTGGTCTAATGAATATCCAATTTGCATATCAAAATGCTGAGCTGTATGTAATTGAAGTAAACCCAAGAGCATCAAGAACTGTACCATTTGTAGCAAAAGCTACTGGTAATAGTATCGCAAATATTGCTACTAAACTTATGCTTGGTAAAAAGCTATCTGAGTTTATCTTAAATAACCCTATACCTAGACACTTCTCTGTCAAAGAAGCGGTATTCCCATTTGGAAGATTTGCTGATGTAGACTGCTATTTAGGCCCTGAGATGAAATCTACAGGTGAAGCAATGGGTATGGATAGATCATTTGGCGTAGCTTTTTATAAGGCTCAAGAGATGTCTTTTAATAAACTACCTCTAAAAGGAAATATTCTAATATCTGTAAGTAATGCTGATAAGCCTAAGATAATAGAGCCTGTTAAAGAGCTGATAGAACTAGGATTTAATATATTTGCTACTAAGGGTACTGAGAGCTTCTTAAGAGAACATGGTATTGCTTGTAAACTATTTGATAAAGCTTCGGACAATATTGGTAACAGTCAGGTTCATAGTACAGTTAATGCTATCGAAGCCGGCGAGGTTGATCTACTTGTTAATACATCAATTAGACAAGAGTTAAATATCAGCTTAGCTCTTAGAAGAGCTGCTATTATGAGTAGAGTACCATATGTGACGACAGCAGGTGCTTTTGAGGCTTTTGTTATTGCAGCTAAAGATATGCGCAAAATCAATAATGATTTTGATGTTAAAACTGTTAAAGAATGGATTAATAGTTAAAATGTGTCTTCCTATGGCTTAAAACCATAGGATCCATTACTTTTTTAAAAAAATACCCTATTCCCCTCTTGAGAGGGATGCCGATAAACAGGGTGTGGCGTCTTCGACTACCGCCCCTTCGTTCCAAAAGGGAACAATCTTCTGGAGTATTAAAATGCTATCATTTCAAAAGCTTCTACGAGGCGATCAAATTACTAAAGATGACTTATATAAACTATTTCATCAAGCTGATATTTATAAAAATAAACTAGCTAATTCAGAACCCATCAAAGATTTAGAAGGCAAAATACTAGCATCTCTTTTCTTTGAACCAAGTACTAGAACAAGGTTCTCTTTTGAATCTGCTATGAATAGACTTGGTGGTAAGGTTATATCACTAGAAAACGGTGCTTCTAGCTCTACCCAAAAAGGCGAAACCCTTGATGACACAGGTAGAATGATGGATCAATATGCTGACATCATAGTTATGCGTCATCCTAAGCCTCACAGTGTTGAAGAATTCTCAAAATATGTTCACTCACCTGTGATAAATGCTGGCGATGGTGAAAATGAGCACCCTACCCAGTCATTAGTTGATTTATATACTATCTATTCTGAGAAAGGCTCTCTTGATAACCTAAAAATTGGTTTCTTAGGAGATCTGAAATATGGTCGTACAGTTCATTCATTAACTAATATCTTAGCTAAATATAATGCTACATTTAAATTTATATCTTCAAAAGAACTGCAAATCCCTGAGAAACTTAGAGATTTTGTTGAGAAAAATGGTAATTCTTTTAGTGAACTAGAAGAGGTAAGCGCTGAAGCTCTGAAAGATTTAGATGTACTATATGTAACTCGTGTTCAAAGAGAGAGATTTCCAAATGAAGAGAGTTATTTAGAGAATAAAGATTTATGCTACTTAGATAGAAAACATATTTCCGCTACTAGCAACTTCATAATCCTTCATCCTCTACCAAGAGTTGATGAGATGGATAGATCTATAGATGAGCTTGAGTGTGCAAAATATTTTGATCAAATCAAATATAGTGTTCCTATTAGAATGTCTCTGCTATCATTACTTCTAAAATCACAAAACTAAATTTAATTAGATATTTATAGCTTTGTTTTTTTGACAATCTCTTCTTTTTACATTAAATTTTATTAACTAATTTTGAACCTGGCTTATAGATTGCTGATTATTAGCTTTCTGTAAGTGTTTTTATTTTTAACTAGATATATATATTTACTATGAAAAGAAATGAAGACTTTATGTGGTCTCTTAGCCTCTTTGGTACAGCTATTGGGGCTGGCATACTTTTTTTACCAATTCAAACTGGAATTTCAGGTATTATACCAATACTTGTAGTATTAGTTTTTATTTTTCCAATGGTGTTTTTGTCTCATCGTGCATTGTGTAGGTTTGTGATATCTAACCCAAATACTGACTCTGATATTACTGCCGTAGCAGATGACTACTTTGGTAAATTCGGTGGTATTATTTTTAATATTCTGTATTTATTTGCAATATTACCGATACTGTTGATTTATAGTGTTGGTATTACAAATACTCTAGCTAGTTTTTTCAAATATCAGCTTCACTATGACATACATAATAGATTTCTTTTGAGCCTCTTTACCATACTTTCATTAGTATTTATCATCAATTTTGGTCAGAAACTAATTATTCGCGTGATGAGCTTTTTGGTTTTCCCATTCATCATAGCATTATTAGTGCTTTCACTATGGATGATTCCATACTGGGACATAAATATACTACATAATAGCTTTGAATATAATCATACTTTTTCTGGTGTTTTATTAGCTATATGGGTAATTATGCCGATACTAATATTCTCATTTAACCACTCACCAATTATTTCATCTTTAGCTGTTTATACGAAAAGTAAATATAAGCAAAATGCAGATGAAAAAGCATCGAAAATTATTGCTTTTAGTAATATATTAATGATTGTTACAGTAGTCATATTTGTATTTAGCTCAATGCTAACTCTATCTCCAGATGATTTAATAGCTGCCAAAGAAGAGAATGTTTCTATATTATCTTATCTAGCAAGTCATTTTGATAATTATTCTTTAGACTATATAGCTCCTCTGGTTGCTCTAGTTGCTATGAGTAAATCTTTTTTTGGACATTACTTAGGATCAAAAGAAGGTATAGATGGTATAGTTTGCAAAATTTCAAAAAACTCAATTAGTCAAAAAGCTATAAAACCCATTACCTTATCAGTGGTATTTTTATCATGTTGGTTAGTTGCTTACTTAAATCCAAATATATTAGATATGATATCTAGTATTGGTGGTCTTGTTTTGGCTGTAATACTATTTATTATGCCTATTTATAGTATCTATAAAATCAAATATTTAAAGCAATATAAAAATCTACTAGCTGATGGTTTCATACTTTTTATTGGTATTGTTGCATTATCTTCAGCTTGTATGCAACTTAGTTTTTCTTAAAAGAATTAAGCAAAATAATAAAATCTCTAAGTGTACGAATACCTCTTTCAATTTACATCTTTTAACAATTTGACACTACGTTTAACATCAGTTTACATACAAAAATGTATCATTCTAGTGTTAATAACTTTCATAAAACAATTAAAAAGAGAAAAGAACAAAATCATGAAAAAGAAATTTTTTCTACTAGCAGCTTGTCTATTATCTATAAATACATTTTCATCAGTACAGGCATGTAAGTTAATTCTTGGAACTCAAACAGATAGATACAAATTTTATAAAAATGAAGGCTCTGGTTTTGAAAATGTCGGCCTAGGTGTCGTTGCATTTCACCATATTATTCCTTTAAATTCAAATCAAGATAATAAAAGTGTAATGAAACTACTAAACAAAGGTTTTAAAAGCCAAAATGCTGACTATATTCAAGTAAAAAAGGATATTTTACAAAATCTTGCAAATCAATATGAAAATTTACTAGATAATGATAGAGTTAAAGATGCTGAAAGAGAAAAAATCGAAAGAGTAAAGACATACCTAGAGAAACTATCATTAAAAGAGATAGATGGCAAAAATGGAAACTGTTGGAATGATATAGATATCGATGAAGCTGATAAAAAGCTAGTAGCTAATGCTTTGGCATATATGCCTGGAATTGGATTTTTTGGGCCTGCAGGTATATCAAATGATCCAGGCTCTAAATTTGATAAACACGGAAAATACTTTATGACCGTTGACTCTTATGCATATGCAAACCAAATAGGAGATAAGCGTTTAATTAATACCCCTTCCGAAACCGAAATACTTGATGCTTTCAAAGTTATTACTACAGAATATACTGTACAGCCATACAATAAAAACTTATGGAAAGAACAACCTAATAACAAAGTTTGCTACAAAGGTGGTGGTGATGAGTGTTTAGAGCCTAATGATTAATAAGCATAGACAACTTATACCTAAGAATATTTAGTCTTTAAAAAATAGTCATAATTAATTTTACTCTTACTTAAGTTAACTTTTTTAAAATAAAAAGTTATAATGAAATTATTTTATATATTTAATTACATTTATTAATGAGAAGATTTTTTACTCTATTCTTAGTTTTTCTTTTTATTACACCTATATATTTAGTTGCTCAACCAAGAGAAAGTATAAATATTGATAAAACTGACTCCTCTTTAAATCTACTACCTAAAAAAATAATAGCAGGTTTTTTAGATATTAGGACTCCTAATTCTACATCTAGAGTTGATATCGAAAAGGCTAGAAGTGATGGTTATAATGTCATTATTATTGCTTATGGCGAGGTATACAATACTGATATTGGCTTTTACTCATCTAATTCAACTTCTATACAAACGACCATAGATAAAATAAAAGAAGCAAAAAAAACTGGAATGAAAGTTTTATTAGCTGTTGGAGGTATTCCAAATACATTTCACCCCGATATAAATAAATTAGGGAAAGACCCCATAATTCTAGGAAAGCAAGCTTCCTCTTTTGATGTTAATCTTTTGGCTAAAAACATAGTTACTTTCTTACATGAGAACGATATAGATGGTATTGTTTTTAGTTTAAGAAAATCTACATATCCAGAATTTCTTAGTCAGCTTTTATCAGATATTAAAAAACTTGATACAAATATAGTTATTTCTGTAGAGCCTCAAATCAATGATTATAAGCTTGTAACTACAGGCAAAAGCAATGATTATGATAAAGCCATAGAAAGCGGATCTATAGACTATCTTTTTATGCAAGAATACAATAACCCTCCTCAATATGATCCTGAATTTATTTCCAATAGCTATTTAGAAGTCATGAATAATACTGATATACCTTCTCAGACAAAGATTATAATATCTGAGCCAACAAATGCTATTTCGGGAGGAGCCAATACTATTTACCATCCAAAAGGTAATGCAACAATATCTCTAAACACAAAAGAAGCTGTTAAACTCATGTTACCGGAGTTTGAAAAACTTAAGTTTAAACCTAGATTTGCGGGTGTTGCTGGATGGTCTTTAAATACTGATTATGCTGCAGATTTATATGGAGACTCTTATAGTAATCCTGGAGCTTTTGCCAGATACCTTAAAGCCTGTATTTATGATAATATTTGCGCGCAAATTTATAACACAAAAAAAAGTCCTGTTATTGCTGGCTTTTTACCGTTGTGGGGTAGTAATAACTTTAATGCTCTAAATGAGTCGATGGATACTACCCCTGTGGATATAAAAATGCCCAAAAATGAAGAATACTGCGACCAAAATCCTGAAGTTTGTAAATACAACCTAATAATTGTAGCTGCTGTAACATATACAAAAAATGGTGACTTTAAGATATTGTTTAAAAATCGAAACGATAGTTCTATAGACAAGATATATAGCCCCTCAGAACTGAAAGATTTTATTAGTTATATGAAGTCAAAAGGAAAACATATTTTAGTTTCTTTTGAGGATGATAATTCAAGTATTAATTGGCAAACCGTAAATCTTGACAATTTAGTTAAGACTATTAATGAATATGGTTTTAATGGTATAAATTTTGACTTATCAGATAAGGCTATACCTAAAAACGAAAAAGATGCTCAAATTATAGCATCAAAAATAAATAAGCTAATAACAGTCCTCAAACAAAATAATAATAATCTATGGTTAACTTTTTCTCCTGAATGGGAATATATTGTTGCTCCATTAGCTAAAAGTGGTGTGGATAATATTTACAGTAATAATGCTTATATTCAGATGTTAGAAGATATTGGCATGAGTAATATAAATTATATTTTACTAGATACATTCTCTGAAGATATTTCTCTAGCTATTTTGAGCTTTTCTAAGCATAAAAATGGTCAGTTTACTAAAATTTCACCGTCTGATAGTTATGCCAAATTTATAGCTTCACTTGCTTGGGCTTTGACTACCCAAGAAGGATTTAAGGCTAATGAACCTAAATATGAGATAGATAAACCTATTAATATACCTGCTAATAAGCTGGTTTTTATGATTCCTGCTACTGAAGGTATCTCATCAAAAAGAAACATATATACACTATCAAATACAGATATAAATGAAGCAATCAATCTTATGAAAAAAAATAGAGCTTCTTTTGCTGGTTTTGCTCTTTGGAGTATGGACTTTGATGCTACTAATATCAAAGTGCTAAATTATAAACATATCCCCTGGAGTACAACTAATTTGATTGCTAATATCCATCTACCACCAATAGTTTCAACAAATATAAGCACCAGCAAGTATTTGAAGAAGGTATTTGGTCAAAATCAAAGTAATAATATGAATATTATAATATATCCAGATCAAATAGGATCATACGATGAAAACACAGTCGTCAACTTTGCAGGTAAAGTATATAGGTGCAAACCCACGTTAGATTTTAAACTTTGTAATGATGAAATATATATCCCAGGAGGACTATATGGAGATCTTGCGTGGAAAGAGCTTCAATTAAAAAAAGATAGCAATATTGGGAATAAAAGATCTTATAGACTTAAAAGTGGAGAAATACCTAATTATCCTAAAGGTATAGGAGATTATAAAACAGGTCAAATAGTTAATGTTGCTAACAAAAGATTTGAATGTCAACAACAATTATACTGTAATGATCCTTTGTACAATCCTATAGAGAAGAAAGGTTTTCTTGCTTGGAATGATGTTAGCAATACATTTTTTGACATAAATAATAATCAGGATATTACACCAGAAGGAGTAGACTATATTTATCCTAATAATATTAAAGATTATAAAGGAGGAACAATAGTGGCTGTTGGTAAAGAATTATATCGATGTAACCTTGGCATTGAGTCAAATTTATGCTCTTTAAAAGCATATAAGCCAACTGGTAAATATGGCATAGACGCTTGGACTAAAGTAAATATTTATAAATAATTTTATGTATTTCTCATTTAAGTGAA
This sequence comes from Francisella salina, assembly GCF_000219045.1. Taxonomy (NCBI): domain Bacteria; kingdom Pseudomonadati; phylum Pseudomonadota; class Gammaproteobacteria; order Thiotrichales; family Francisellaceae; genus Francisella; species Francisella salina. The sequence goes on along the minus strand of NC_015696.1, from coordinate 15,531 downwards.
ATAACAATATTTAGAGGTGATTTATGAAAAGTATTCTAATTGTTGATGATGAAAAAGAAATTTTGAATAGCCTAAGGTATATTCTTGAAAATGAAGGATATAATATTTATACAGCAGAATCTACTGTTAAAGCAGAGCGAATTATAGAGTCATTTAAAGAGATTGATTTAATATTATTAGATATTATGATGCCTGGAGAAAATGGGTTGGACTTTTGTAAAAGACTTCGTTCACGTAAAAATATTAACATTATTATTGCCTCTGCTTCTAATGATGAAATAGATCAAATTTTATCTTATGAATTTGGAGCGAAAAACTATATATCTAAGCCATTTAATAAAAAGTTATTATTAGCAAAAGTTAAGAGTATTCTTAGTGCCGATAAAGTCGAAGATTATAGGTATGTAACTTTTAATGGATTTGTTTTTGATACATTAATGAAAACTATTAAGAATGAACAAGATATTATTTATAACTTGAGTATGATTGAATATTCTATACTATCTTTACTTATTGATAATGTGTATGAGTTTGTAAATCGTGATGATCTATTTCAAGCTGTATATAACTGTCCTTATGATGGTTACAGTCGAAAAATAGATGTTGCAATAAGCAAACTAAGAAAAAAGATTGGAGATAAAGAAAAAAATATTATTGTTACTAGCTCTCAAAATGGCTATTCTTTAAATATTGAAATCCAAAAGTCAAACACTATCGGAGATATTTGTGCTAAGAGACATTAATATAGCCCCACTGGCTACAAAAAAATTAAACCATTAATGAAAGGAGCCTTTCCAAATAAGTGTGTAAATTCACCTACACAAACCTCTGAATTCTATCTTCAAATTCGATAGCGAAATAAGGCATATCCTCACTCCAGTATCTCACAGTCATAGACCATTTTTTAGTCAAATAATCTATAGCTAAATATAAAGATTTGAAAACAGAATCGTCTTTAGGAAATATTTTTTTATTTTTAATAACTTTCCTAAACTGACTATTAAGCGATTCTATCACATTAGTGGTATATAAATTACTTTACGAATTTTGGAAGGGTGTTGCAAGAATACAGTCAGATTATCCCAGTTATTTAGCCATGACTTTGAAATTAAAAGATACTTGGCATCATACTTACTTGCAAAGTTTTCAAGCTCAGCTTCGGCTATATCAATATTTTCAGCATTATATATCTTCTTCAACTCTCTTGCCGCTTCCTTCTTATCTTTGTAAGATAAATACTTTAAAGTGCTTCTAATTTGATGAACAATACAAAGCTGATGCTTTGTTTGAGGGTATGTTGCTTGTATAGCATCAGACATACACTTTAAATTATCTGTACAAGCTATAAATATATCTTGTGAACCTCTATTCTTTAATTCAGTAAAAACTCCTAGCCAATACTTACAACCTTCATTTTGACTTATCCAAAGACCTAATACATCTTTGTGACCAGTTAGCAATAGAACTAGTGCAATATATACAGCCTTATTGGTAATACGCTTATCTTCTCTGACTTTAACGACTATATAGTCAAAAAATAATACTATAGGATAAACAGACTCTAACGGTCTGTCTTGCCATGCTTTAACATCCTCTATAATAGCTTCTGTAACATCACTTAATAAAGCTTGTACATATCTTTGTATCATACAGCTCAAATAATTGCTTCTGGATATCAGTAGTACTCATACCTTTAGCATATAAAGATATGATTTTCTGGCCTAAGCCATTTATTTTTGTTACTCTTTTAGGAACTATTTGTGGCTCAAAGTCACTCTCTCTATCTCTAGGTACTAATATATCTATATTGCCAGTATCTGTAGATAGGCTTTTATTGCTATATCCATTTCAAACATTTGATTAACATCAACTCCAGAATATATTATCTAGTCTGCTAGCATTGAGTATATATCTTCTGATTTTCTATTTTTAGACATGTTTTTATCCTTAATATATTGCTAGAAATAATCTAGCATCTTAATTAAGAATTTATACAGTTAATTGAAAAGAGCCTATATTATTATTTGGTTGACAAATTTTCTAGAATTTATAAATATATCTGATCTTTCACTATTGGATATATTAACTCAGGTGAAACAAAATCTAAATTCACAATCTGAGGTTTTACTTTTACCTCTTTTATAAAACGCGGATATTCTAAAGCAAGCCTCGCATTAACATTATTAGAGAAATAAGGGATATCAAAAGAAAATAAACTTTCTTCGCCAAATCCCCCAGTGAAGGTCCAACTGACTTGAAAACCAAAATCTCTTTCAACCTCTAAGTTCAAAGAACTTGTATGGATATTTTCAATAAAACTTGAAAATATCTCGCTGTTTTCGTCTCTAGAAATATCATTACTTACTATTTGACTTTCACCCTTAAAATAACCCAAATCGCCAACATCTTTTTCTAAATCAATATCAAGATCTATTGGTTTCTTTACAGAATTTACTTTATTTGCATTGTCATTTTGAAAAACAATCATTTGTTCCAATTTTTGAGTTCCTGCAAATCCTCCATAAGTATTCCCTCTCATGTAACTAAAAGAACTAGTATATTCCTCAATCTTTTTAATCTTTTCACCTAATACAATATCTAAACCTGTGCTTTTTATTTCTTCAAAAAATTTAGGTTCTATGATAATCATAATTTTTCCTCTTGCATCTCCAACTGTTAGTCCTCCCCATATTGGAGTACTAGGAGCAAAAAGTAGATCTTTTACTTTGTGTGATTTTAGTTTATCTAAAAGAAGTTTAATTGCACTATTACCAGTATTGCTAACTCTTAAAATAATAAACTCTGTCGGATATTTTGAAATAAAATCAACGGAGCCATTAAGTATTGAATCAATATCTTCCCCAACACCTCCAATTCCAGCTGCTTTATGGAAAGTAACCAAATTATCATCCTTTTCTTGTAATCGTATATCCATAACTCGGGATCCAGACATTAGCTGACTGCCGACTCTCATTTTTTGATTGTATACATAGTTTCTAGATAAAATTGAACTCAAATATTTACCATCCACTTCTGCGTCAACTTCATTCATTCCTGCATCATGAGAGCCAGGTAGAATTAAATTACTAATCAAAGTCTCGTCATCAACTCGCGATAACCAATTTGTTAATATTTTTTTAGTTTCATTATCTATAATGCTAATATTTATAAGCTGATTAGTATTATTAACAACCATGTTAGCCTCTAAATATTCTGATACTTCTCTGTCATATATCTCAACAATCTCATTAGATGTATGAAGAGCACCATCAGTATAACTTGGTAAACGCATATATTTTTTATCTTGAGAAATCAAGTTATCAAACCCCAAGTAGCTTTTACTATCAATTTCAATATCAGAGCAAATACCTTCACCACTTTCCAAGTTTTTACTAATAGTTTTTAGATGTGTCATTTGAACAGCATCAGAGAAAATTTGTATATCTTTTAAATTCGAGCTTGTTGAATTATTAACACATAGAGAAACTTTTCTTATTTGATCATATTTTACTGCTTCACTATCTTCCTTATAAAAGCCAGCTCTATATAGCCCATCCTCACTTTTAACAACTAAAGGGTAACCATATTGAACACCTACCGTATTATAGAGAGTACTAAAATAGCTTGCTTTTCCCATAAACCTAGCTTCTATAGTACTACTCTTTTTATCTAAATCATTTGTAAGTACCATATTTTTACACTCTTCTAAAAAAGATTCTGCATCATTGTTGCTTAATAAATAACCTTGTTTTTGTTTTCCATCTTCTTTAAAATCAGTAAAAAATGTTTCAACATTTTCTTTTTTAATCACACCCACATACTCTTTATCATTTACATAACAATAAAGCTCTCCATTAATTTTTTCCGCAAATGCACTTTCTATAGACGAGATACTAATAACACCCAACACAACTGGAATTAATACTTTTTTAATCATTTTTTTATACCTGTGTAACTTATTAGATAAATGTAGTCAAAATTATAATGCATATATCTACACAAACTTGTATCTAATTGTAAAACGTTGTTATATTTTGTACTATCAAAAGATACTTGAAATACCACCTTTTACTTTTAATAAATTATTAAAGATAATTATGAATATATAGAATTGTTAAGAGACATTAATACAGTTCCACAGTGCGCAGATACAAATACTGCCCCACTGGCTACAAAAAATATTAGCATTATTATTGCCTCTGCTTCTAATGATGGTTACAGTCGAAAAATAGATGTTACAATAAGCAAACTAAGAAAAAAGATTGGAGATATTTGATTATATTTTATTAAATTTAATAGAAACTTTTAAACCCTTAGGCTCATTATTATTTACTTCAATTTGAGCATTATTTATATCAAGTACCTTTTTTACTATAGATAATCCTAGCCCTGTACCTGGCACCATACTGTTTCTGGCAATATTTGACCTAAAAAAAGGAGTAAACACTTTTTTTAGGTCATTCTCTGAAATTCCAGGACCATTATCTACAAAAGAAACTTGTATAACTTTTTTATCATATTCAATAATAGAAATACTTACAGAACCTGCATATTTAAAGGCATTTTCTATAATATTTACAAAGGCCCTCTTTATAGCTTGGTTTTGTATATATACAATACCATGTTCTATCGATGAAAAAAATGTTATAGGGTAACCAAGCATATTATAATCATCATACAAGCATTCTGTAAAATCTACAATATCAATTTTTGATAACTTCTCTTTATTATTGTCTCTCCTATTATATGTAGCAATTTGTGAAAAAAGATACTCTATATCATTAAAATAGCTAATAATCATAGGGTTACTTGTATCTCCATTTTCTATTAAAAGTTTTGCTTTTGTTAGAGGAGTTTTTAGATCATGAGATATTGCATTTAGGGTAAACCGTGTGTTTTTTATTTCTTTTTTTAATGAAATAATTATTTTAAAAATAGTTTTGGGTATTAATTTAAGATTCCTTGGAGTAAATATATAAAATTCCTTTATATCATTTTTTGTTATTTTAAATAATACTCTTTTAAATCGCATAAGGTTAATTAATAAGAGCTGGCTATATATGATATATATAGGAAAAAATATTGAGATTATCAGAGATAAACATAGTGAGATATAGTACAAATAAAATTTAGACTTACTTTCAATATGTAAATTAAAACAAGTTTCATACCCCTTATAACAAACAGAGATATTTTTTATTACTTTTTTATTTTCTATACTATTTTCTATATTTTTTCTACGAGCTTCATGATGAGAACTTGGATTATTAATTTTTATAACTAAGTTATAAACTGGTTTTTTTGTTATTGTATACTCAATATTTGCAGAGCTTTTACTTAATGTAGTTTTTTTATTAAAATCAATGCTTTTATTTTCTAAATCATTATAAAATGTATAACTTAAATCAGTAACTATATTTATAGGTTTATATATCTGAGTCTCAGAATAGTACAGATATGATACATATATAAAAATCAAGTTAACTAAAGTAATTAAAACAAGAACTAGAGATAGCACAATAGACAGGAGCTTTTTATTCTTAAAAAACAAAGTAAATACTCATTTTTTTTTCAATATTTTATAATATTTAATCCCAAAGTTCATTATCATCTAGCTCAATGATCTGATTTTCAAGATCACCAATATCTTCTTCAGAATGCTTTTGTTGTAGAGAATACTTTTTACCACTATTTAAAGTCTTTAAAAGATTACCATAATCATTAGAATCTAGTTTTTTGTAATCTATTCCATTAATAATAGCATCTATCCAAATTGCTACATATCTACCACAATCTGTTTGAAGAGGAGCCTAAATATTCAAATTCTCTATAGATGTTTCAACATGATACTCACTTTCTAAAAGTGTAAAATCATCTTCTTCCACTGTTTCTTTAATATATGCTATAGATGTAGGGTTAGTTGTAAGTTCGTGGCTTATTCTATTTAATAGTTCACTATCAGACTTATTAGCAGCTTGACTCATCAAAGAGTCAACTATTTTAAGATCTATTTTATTATCCACTCTATCAATATCTACTATTAATAAAACAGCATGCTGGACTCCGTTTGATGCTTCAACTGATGCTGTATATAAAAGTTTTATATTTTGCTTAGTGGCATACATATGTGAAAACTTTGTAATATCATTAACTATTTTATCTTCTCCATAATAAGTTGCTAAAGCTTGCTCATTATCACTATAAACAATTACTTCATCACCTAAGTCAACAACTCCATTATTTTGATGCTCTTTAATCAAATTTGTTATATAGTTTGATGTATTATTAGGGTCTGTACCATTAAGTCCTCCAACTGTTTGCCCACTTAAAGGATTAACAAAACCCTGTGCGTAGTTTTTTACTCCAAAAACAGCCTTATTTAAGACACTCATCGTTGATCTATTATTAATCTCAGTCTTATTTTCTTTGAGATACTTATCAACACTCAATATTTCCTTATTAGTACCATCAGATGCTTTGAAAGCACTCCTAATATATTCTGGTTTTGATTTACTGCCATCTAAAGTAACTATTGGATAACCATATTGTTTACCAAAGAAAGAACCTAAATAAGTATTATCTAAACGAGCCTCAATAGAAACTCCCTCTAAGATATTAAACTTAGAGTCAGACTCTTCACATTTCTTTAATAAGTAGTCTGCTTCTTTCTTAGAAACAAGATAACCCTGCTTTTTAACTCCTGATTCTGTAAATTCCACTAGCTTAGGGTTTATTTTTTCTTTATGCGGCTTACCTGTATATTCACCATTTACATAACAATATAGATTAGCAGCAAATATTGATGTTGGAACAAAAGCTAAGCCACACATTGCTGAGATAGCAGAGAATTTTAAAATTGTTTTTTTCATAATATTTTTCCTAATTTAATAACGTTTTATTGTAAGAGTGTAAATAGATTATATTTTTTCTATTGAAAATAGGTGTTAATGTTTGTTAAATTTTGTAAATCTATTAATATAACCAATGAGTTATCTTGTTTTTTTAAAAGCATATTCTTTATATAATTAAATAAAACGTCTTGTAATATATATTTGACATTTATCATAATAAAGTATAAATTGTATCCACCCAAATGGGGGCGAATATGGTTTCGACATGAATGTCAAAATCTAAGGTGCATGTCGAGGAAGTACCGTAACCTCGTTAATAACAGTACAAATGCCAATAATAACTGGCAACAAAAAAGCAAACCGCGTAGCGGCTAACGACAGCAACTTTGCTGCTGTTGCTAAAGCTGCCTAGTCTAGCTTAATAACCTAGAGACGCACGGATATGATAGTCTTTCTTATGACACTATCTTTACATCCGTTCATATTCCGCATAAGACGGTCTTTGCTTTTTGTCTGGGAGTTAAGGCTGTATTTAACAGACTCGCTAACTATTACCCTGGCTAGTTGGGGAATAGCTAAGCTAAACTCAAATAGATTAGCCTAAGCATGTAGATCCAAAGATGGAGAGTTTGTGGACGCGGGTTCAAGTCCCGCCGCCTCCACCAGTTGCATTCAAAAATTTTTTGAATAATAACTTTTAAATAGTTATCATTTAGCTATAGATATTTAGGTATAGATATATCATGAAAAAAGCACTAATCACTACTCTTATAATTGTGTTCTTAAGTAGCTGTACCTTAACGAATCGCGGAGATGTAACTTCTAGCACAACACCTCTTGTTCAAAGACAATACAAATCATTACTTACAAATAAAACCCAAGGTAATAAAGACTTCTTTAATTTCTCTGAATATAATATTGACTAATCTTGGTCTTTATAAGCATTAAAAAACTGTTGTGATTGCTTGGATACTTGTTGCTTATTTTCATTATTATTTTGGTTAGTATTCTGATTTGAATTTTGGATATTTTGTTGCATAAGCTCTAAATTTTTTGCATCTATTGAATTAAATGACAATACAATTATAAAAGTAATCAAAAATTTTTTCATATGGATATTTTCTTATAAAACTATTTAGTAATAACTCTAACTAAGAAAATGTAAACATGCAACGAACATTTTTTACAATAAAAAGTTTATGCTTTGTGAAAATATTTTATAGAATAGTCATCAATTATGAATTTAAAATATTTATAAAAATGATTAAAAAATATTCTTTACTATTTGCTATAGGACTTATTTGGGGCTCACAATTCATCTTTCAAAAAGAAGCTATCGAACATTTCCCACCAATTTTGATTGCTTTTGCTAGATCATTTATTGGTTGTTTGATTCTTTGTTTTGTTTGTTATTTTTTAGGTTTAAAATCTAAATCATTCAAAAAAGATTTTGCTATTTACTCCTTAATAGCTTTTCTTGAAGCTACAATGCCTTTTATGCTAATACCATGGGGACAAAAATTCACTAGTCCATCGATTACTGCTATTCTGACTGGAACAGTGCCATTTTTTGTTGTTTTGCTTGGACCATTTGTAGTTAATTCTAGAATAACTTTTGCTAATATTTTAAGTATTTCAGTCGGATTTATTGGTTTATTAATATTATTTTATCCAAATTTAGTAGCTGACAATCATTCAATAAATATATATGGGATATTAGCAATACTATTAGCAACTACATCCTTTGCGCTAGCTTTATTGCTTTTAAGTAAATCTTGTTTCCACGATAATCCTATTATTGTTTCAAGAAATATTCTTATTGCTTCAACTTTACAGTTATCTATCTTACTGATTATATTTAAGCCAAGCTATGCCAGCATTCATTCTTCTACTTTTGCACTATCTTCTTTAGTATATTTAGGTATATTTTGTGCTGGTATTGTATATTTTCTTTATGCTTCTTTGATAAAAGTCGCTGGTCCAGTTTTTACCTCTTTTACTAACTACTTAGTACCTTTGTTTGGAGTTATCTTTGGTATATTAATCAACCATGATCCTTCTAACATAACTGTTTGGATATCTTTAATTATCATCCTATCTGCTGTTAGCCTTAACTATATAACTAAACACTAATCATTATTTATGATTTATTATTTTCTATGCTAGATCACTACTTCTTTGATAAAATATAAATGCCATTAAAAATCTTAGGAGAATAGAAATGAAATGTCCATTTAAAGAAAATGATTCTTGCTGTAAGCAATTTTGGTTTTGTGCGTTAGCTGTCTTTTTAACGGTATTAGGAGTTGCTGTCGCATTGAAAATTATAACGCTAATTTTATGTATATTTCCTGGTTCTGTACACGAAAATACATGGCTTGTAGTTATATCTATCGTTTTAGTACTATTTGCCGCTAAATACCATAAAAAAGGCCACTGTGGCTGTGGTCCTAAATGTGACTGTCCTTGTAACAAAAATCAAGCTAGTAAATGTTGTGATTCAAATAAGGAAAACTCTGCTGAATAAATCTTCGGAGATCTATTTTTCATAACTGATTACTATATTTATGTCTTATAATATCTATATATTCAAATTCTTTTTTCTAAAATTTAGATAATGCAGCATTTAGAACAAAACTGTAAATTAACATTACACGAGAGTCTAGAAGAATATAATAAAAATTACTCTTTCCTAAACTCAAATGATGGACATGATGAAGCTAGCAAATGGTTTAGAAATCATGATATCACACATATTTTATTTGGAACTATTCCTTTTGAAATTAGAGGTGAAGCTATAAATGACACTTGGACTTTAGTAGGTACTAATGTCACTCTCAAAGGTTATAAAAAGTTTCTTAGATATGTTGATTATAAAACTGTTATAAATAGTTATAAAAGAAAGTATAAGTATACTGTCATCATTTATTTAGTGACACTTAGCAATATCCCTATATGTTTATTAACTATATTTAGAGCTTATAAAATGTCAAAAAAATGGAATTGGTATAATTATGATGAATATCTAAATATACCTCTTTCAGAAATTAGAAAAGAGTTTAATATAAAGGTTATAAAGCCTTAATTTTTAATGTTTGTATAACTTTTTTGATTTATCAATAAAACGTATAAAATAGCAGATATAACTACAAATACTAGCGTAAATAAGTTATAAGAAGATATATTTTCATATATATATCCAAATACTAATTCAGATACTAAGTATGCAAAAATAACCCATGATGAAGCAAAAGCTTTTGTGATTCTAGAAATATCTCCTTTGCTATCTATATATGCGTATATTAAGAAAAACACTATATGCAGAACTAATGCAACAACTAAGTTAAGCATTCCTGCAATCATCAACAAATATGTCAAAAACATATATACTAAAAAAGCTATAGTTCTAGAAAAAGGTAGATAACTCAAAGGTAAAGGATCAGCCTTGTTTGCTTTGATTTTTGCGTATGCAATAGGTAGAGCTATACATGATACTAATATAAAAGTCGTTGTTAAAGAAGCTATCATCTGCCAGTTTCTAAAGAAAAATATCAAAATCAAAGAGCATATAAATGAAAAAATTAATGAAGTACGCGAAACGTTTACACCCTCAGTTACTCTAGCAAAATAACCAGGCATTTGTTTTGCCTTTGACATTTCATTTAGCATACGCGTACTAGCACCTAGATAGATAATACCTGTTCCTGATGGGCTAATAAGAGCATCTGCATAAAGTACCAAAGCTAAAGCATTTAAGCCTAATATTCCTGTTAATTGAGCTAAAGGAGATTCAAAATTTAAGCCACCCCAACCATTCTCTAGCATTTTCTCAGGTACACCACCAATAAATGATATTTGTAATAATAAATATATAAATAATACTATCAATACACTACTGACTAATGCTATTGGAATATTTTTTCTAGGATTATCTAGCTCTGCTGAGAAACTAGCTGCCATCTGAAACCCAAAGAATGAATAAAATATACCACAAGTAACAATAGCATTAAAAATACCACTAACTCCATCTGGCATAAATTTAACATTTTCACCACCAAAATTACTTGAATGAAATGCTGCTATCATTATTATCACCGATGTAGCTATGGGTATGATTATCTTTAGAGATGTCAATGAGTTATTGATTTTTGATAGAGATTTGATACCCCAATAATTTATCAATGTATACAATAGCATAAATACTGCAACTACCAAAACACCTACAAAAGTAAGTTCTCCATTGCTAAATACATAAGGAGTAATTGGCTCATATATAGAAGAAATATATTGTGTTGTAGCCATAGCTTCTGACGGTACAATTATAAGCCCTAGCATCCAGTTTGATAACCCTGTTACAAAACCAAAATGCTGATTATGCGATATAGTTACTAATCGCGTAAATAATCCATTTGTAGGATATTTCACAGCTAGTTCTGATAATAAGAAAGCCATTAAAAGAACTACAAAAGCTCCTATAATCCATGAGAAAATTGATGCTGCTCCAGCTGCTTGTGATGCATAATAAGAAGCATATAGCCATCCACTACCAAGCATAGTACCAACGCTTAATGCTATAGCAGTAAATAAGCTAGGTTTTTTTGTATTTTTCATAATTTTATTTCACCTATTTTTTAAGATTTGTATTCAAAAACAAATATATTATTCTTAATAAATAGATTTTAATCAATAAAATTATCTGCTAGGATAAAAATTGACTAATATATTAAAAATACCATAAAATGGTCGTTTTTGATAAATAGTAATCAACATGAAATATAAATTATTTTTAGTTACTTTTATAACACTTTTTTTTAATACTTCTTATGCAACTAATATTTTATTTTTAAGCTATGATTACGGCGATGCAAATGCTTTTAAAGAATTAATGCCTGAATTATCTAATAGAAAAATAAATTATGAAATTATAGCTATTGGAAAATCTAGAGATAAGTTCAAAGATAATCTAATAAAAAATGTTAATTGTTTAAGAGAGTTTGATAATGATTATTTAATAAAAGATAGATCTAATCTAATAAGTAAAAATAATATAGTCTGCCTAAAAAATAGCTTAAAATATAAGCCTGATATTATAATTAGTGGTATGTCTAGTGGCTCGCTAGCAGCAATACTTAATAGCTTTGATGATGTTAAAAAAGTTGCTTATTATGATAACTTTGATCCATATCCAAAAAATGATCCTAATTATTATACATCCAGCTTTATAAATACTCTTAAAAATAAATCTCTAGACAAATTATTTATTGTTGCAGAAAAAACAAAGAATTCATTCAAACAAAAAATTGATATATCTACGAAAGATATTATAGTCGTGGGTAATCCCTCCCTTATAGAGTGGCAAAAAACAAATAAAAAATGTCCATCAAAAAAAAGTTTAATAGAATATTTAAATATTGATTATAAGAAGAATTTTATTGTTTTTGCGGGAGATACTACTGAAGATTATAAAGAGTCTTTTTATAATTTTGCTGAAGCTATAAAAAATATGCCTAATTATATAGCTATAGTAAGCTATCACCCTAAAACGAATGGTGAATTTGAAAAAAATATAAAGAATATTTTAGATATTAAAAATATGGTAATTGCTGATACTGATTCAAAAAACCCATCCACTATATGCTTATCAACTTTAAGTAATATTTTTATAGTACATAAATCTTCTATGGGTTCACAAGCTTTAAGTGCTTCAAAAAATGTTATTTTTATTGCTAAAAATACATATAAGAATAGTGCTATTGATTACGGCTTAGCTGATTTAGTTTATTTCCCCAAAGATATAATTAAAAGTATAAAAAAAACTATAATAAAGATACTGATGACAACTTCTATATTACTTATGGAATCCCTAAAGACTCTATAAAAAGCTTTATTAATTCAATTTTAGATACTACTAAATAATTTAAATTTTCATTGGCATTATGATGAACAAGCTATTATCTTTTTCATCCTTAACTAAAGCGCTCATATTAGGATTATCAAGATAAATAGTCATAGTTTCTTCACTTAGAACATTTATAATATCTAGAAGATACTTGTAATTAAAGCATATTTCCATATCATTATAATTATATTGAACTTCTACTTTATCTTCTGCTTTTTCATTATCAGGGTTATTTGCAGATAAAAGCACTTGTCCTTGAGATATATTCAAACGTACACCTTTGTATTTATCATTAGCTAAGATAGATGTTCTTAACAATGAATTTTTCAAAACTTGCTTATCTACAGCAAGAAGCTTAGTGTTATTTTTAGGAATTACTTTTTGATAATCTGGATAACGACCATCTATAAGTTTTGATATAAATGCATAATTACCAAATTCTGCTTTCAGATAGTTCTTACCTAAACATATTTTGATATTTTCTTCTGTTTTACCAACTATCTTTTTAAGCTCTAAAATAGCCTTTTTAGGAATTATCGATTGAGAGTCACTATCTAAAACTTTACTATCTACTATAGACTCTGTAATAGACATTCTGTGTCCATCTGTAGATACTGCTCTTAATAGATTTGAGTTAATTTCCCAAAACATCCCATTTAAGAAATATCTAGTATCATCATTAGCCATAGAAAAATCTACTTTTGAGATAATGTGATGAAAGTCTTGTTGAGAAAGATCAAAGCTTGCTTGCTCATTAATATTACTGTCAATTAAAGGATAATTATCAGCATTTAGTGATATAAGGTTAAATGTACTATTATTAGAAATAATTGTAACTTTATTATCATCGATTCTAAAGTCGATCATAGAGTTATCATTTAAACTTCTAACAATATTGTATATTTTGTCAGCATTCAACGCTAATTTTATGTTTGTATTACAACTAACAGCTATATTACATGATATTTCTGTATCAAGATCTGAAGCAGTAATTTTAAGATTATTGTTATCTATATCAAACAATATGCATGATAATAAAGGCATTGTACTTTTACTATTAGCCACTGATAACATTGACTGTAAAGGCTTTAGTAAGTCATCTCTATTTAGTACAAAATTCATTTTTAAAAACCCCTTTGATAATAGTTCCTATTTTTATTTAACGAGAAATCTTGTCTAAAAGCAACTCATAATCATCAGATATTGAAGTATTGCTTTGTCTTAATTTAGTTATAGCTTTGACTGCGTGCATAACAGTAGTGTGATCTCTACCTCCAAAAGCATTACCAATTTCTGGTAAACTATGAGATGTTAGTTCACGTGCTAAACTCATTGCTATTTGTCTTGGTCTAGCTATATTTCTACTTCTTTGATTAGAAGTTAAGTCTTTTACCCTTATTCTATAAAAATCAGCAACCACTTTTTGGATATTATCTATTTTCACTTTCTTTTCTTGTATTTTTATAACATCTCTTAAGCAAGCTTGTGCCACTTCTATAGTAGGATCTTTATGATTAAATTTAGAAGTCGTAAGTACTCTATTTAAAGCACCTTCTAACTCTCTAACATTCGTACGTACATTCTCAGCAATAAATGCTGCTGTTTCATTAGGTAGTTTTTGACCTAAATCATGTGCTTTTTTAAGCAAAATAGCTATTCTAGTTTCTAAATCTGGCATATCTACAGAAACTGTTAGACCATATCCAAAACGTGAAACTAATCTTTCTTCCAAACCTTCTATTTCATTTGGATACTTATCACTAGTCAAAATAATCTGTTTGCCACTCTCATATAATGCATTGAAAGTATGGAAAAACTCTTGAGCGGTACCTTCCTTACCTGCTATGAACTGAATATCATCTATAAGAAGAATATCTGCAGATCTATACACTCTCTGAAACTCATCTTGATCTTGTAATCTAATTGAATTTACATAATCTTTAATAAATTGTTCAGAGTTTGTGTATATGATTCGAGCATTTGGATTAACCTCTTTAGCATGATTACCAATAGCCTGCATCAAGTGAGTTTTACCAAGTCCACTGCCACCATATATAAATAATGGGTTATGCAATTTACCAGGATTAATAGATACTTGCATAGCTGCTGCTCTAGCTATTTTGTTTGCATCACCAACGACAAAATTATCAAAAACATATTTTTCTTTTAATGGTAAACCAAAAGAATATTCTTGATCATCTTTATCCGTGATAAGCATCGCTTCATCAAAACCAAATAATTCTTGGGAGGCAGATTTTTTGGAAGATAATTTCTTTTGATTCTTTTTAAGCTCTTGGTTTGAACTAACTTCTTCAGAATCATCTTTTATTTCAACACTTTTTTGATTGAAAAAATTAGCTTGAGGGCCTACTGAAGTAACTCCAGAAGAATTTTCACCAGAAAATTTTTTATTAGAATATTCTATAAGCAAATCACCACTATGGAACTCTTCTATTGTTGATAAAATAAGTGCTCCATACTTAGATTTTATATGTTTTTTAAAATATTCATTATTACAATAAATTGTGAATAAGTTACTATTTTGCTCTACATGAATAGGTTTAATCCACGTTTTGTATTCAAACGTAGAAAGGTTTTTTTTTATTTTTTTTAAACACTTATTCCATGTAGTCATAACAAAAAAATGTCCCAATAACCTTTAATTTATAAAGGATAACCAATAGTAGGCATAATAGATTAATTGAATGTGTTAGATTTTATTGCAATAAAAAAAAATAAGCAAACATAATTACTCAGACCTGTGGATAATTATGTTAATTA